>NZ_PJBC01000049.1 GCF_002836515.1 Pseudomonas sp. Choline-02u-1 | reverse complement strand
TGAGGTGGAGCTGGTCAGTGAGCAGCCGTCGCTGGACCTCGAAACCCTGCTGCACAAACCGGCTTTTCTGCAGCTGTCGCCTGACGGCAGCGGCATCCATGGCCAGATCTACCGCGCCGCGCAAGGCGATTCCGGCAAGCGCCTGACCCGTTACTCGGTGACCCTGCGCCCGCAATTGGCCTACCTCGCGCACCGCATCAACCAGCGCATCTTTCAGAACCTCAGCGTGCCGAAAATCATCGGCATGGTTCTCGAAGAGCACGGCATTCAAAGCAACGCCTACGAATTCAAAACCGGTTCGATCTATCCCGAG
>NZ_PJBC01000048.1 GCF_002836515.1 Pseudomonas sp. Choline-02u-1 | reverse complement strand
TTCGGGATAGATCGAGCCGGTCTTGAATTCGTAGGCGTTGCCTTGAATGCCATGCTCTTCCAGCACCATGCCGATGATCTTCGGCACGCTGAGGTTCTGGAAGATGCGCTGGTTGATGCGGTGCGCCAGATACGCCAGTTGTGGGCGCAGCGTCACCGAATAACGGGTCAGACGCTTGCCGGAATCGCCTTGCGCGGCGCGGTAGATCTGGCCATGGATGCCGCCGCCGTCAGGCGACAGCTGCAAAAAGGCCGGTTTGTGCAGCAGGGTTTCGAGGTCCAGCGACGGCTGCTCACTGACCAGCTCCACCTCG
>NZ_PJBC01000047.1 GCF_002836515.1 Pseudomonas sp. Choline-02u-1 | reverse complement strand
TGCGACAGCAGGTTGCCCAGGCCTTCGATGTCGTTGCGCCAGTCGCGGTGCAGCTCACAGGCCACCGAGAACCAGTTCATCATCTGCGCGCCGGCCTGAGTCATGCGGCTCCACGCGGCTTGCTGCACGGTGGTATTGAACGTGCCGGAGGCATCGGTCACCACAAACACGTCAAACCCTTCTGCCAGTGCCGACAGGGTCGGGAACGCGACACACACATCCGTCACCACACCGGCAATGATGATCTGCTTGCGGCCGGTAGCCTTGATCGCCTTGACGAAATCTTCGTTGTCCCAGGCGTTGATCTGGCCAGGGCGAGCGATGTACGGCGCGTCCGGGAACATCTCTTTCAACTCTGG
>NZ_PJBC01000046.1 GCF_002836515.1 Pseudomonas sp. Choline-02u-1 | reverse complement strand
GGACTACCACCGGAGTTCATATTGATCACCGGCCCGCTCATGGTCACGCCGCCAGCATCAATCTTGATGAAGCTGCCGCCGCCGACCAGGGTCAGCTCGGCGCCGGCCTCCATGACCACTTTCATGCCGCTGCTCAGGTGGATTTCCTGACCGGCGTCGATGAACTGGCCGGTGCCGATCTTGATGTGCTGGTTGACGCCCACGGTGAGGTGGTCGTTGGCGCGGGTTTCGACTTTGCGGTCGGCGTAGACGGTGTGGTGTTCTTCGGCCTTGAATTCGCTGTAGCTGTTTTGCTCGACGGTGTCGTGGCGTTCGTTGCCGACGCGGATTTTCTGGTCGTGCTCGATGTTCTCGTCCCAGTCGCGCTGGGCGTGGAGGAAGATCTG
>NZ_PJBC01000045.1 GCF_002836515.1 Pseudomonas sp. Choline-02u-1 | reverse complement strand
CGAGGAAGGTGACGAGGACTTCCATGCCGATGCGCGGGATGGCGATGCCGCCGTAGGCGCTGCCTGCCCAGCCGCTGGCAACGCGCATCCAGCAGGTGGTTTTGTCGTCGGACTGGCCGTCGCGGTCCCAGTGGAATTGGACTTTGATACGGCCGTACTGGTCGCAGTGGATTTCTTCACCGGCGGGGCCGGTGACGACGGCGGTCTGGCTGCCGAGGACTTTCGGTTTCGGGTGTTCGAGGGCAGGGCGGTAGTGCGCGTCCCACGGGGTGGCGAGGAAGCTGTTGCGGTAGCCCTGGTGGAAATCGCTTTTGTTGTCGGTGACGTCGCTGGTGACGTTTTCGCCGAGCACTTGCGGTTGTTTGCCTTCGTGGAAGACTTCCAGCAGCAGCCACAGATCGTTCCA
>NZ_PJBC01000044.1 GCF_002836515.1 Pseudomonas sp. Choline-02u-1 | reverse complement strand
CTGCGCCACCCGAAACCGCGCATCCTCGGCAGCCAGAGCGCGGTGGTCACCGGCCCAAAAGGTGAAGAAATCCATTGCGACGAATACGGCCGGGTCAAAGTCCAGTTCCATTGGGACCGCGAAGGTCAGGCCGACGACAAGACCAGTTGCTGGCTGCGCGTCTCCAGCGCTTGGGCCGGCGCCCAGTACGGCGGCATCGCCATCCCGCGCATTGGCATGGAAGTGCTGGTCACCTTCCTTGAAGGCGATCCCGATCAGCCATTGATCAGCGGCTGCCTGTACCACAAGGAAAACACCGTCCCGTACGAGCTACCAGCGAACAAGACCCGCAGCACCTTCAAGACCCTGAGTTCCATGGGCGGCGGCGGTTACAACGAACTGCGCATCGAAGACAAGAAAGGTCAGGAG
>NZ_PJBC01000043.1 GCF_002836515.1 Pseudomonas sp. Choline-02u-1 | reverse complement strand
TTCCTGACCTTTTTTGTCTTCGATGCGCAGTTCGTTGTAGCCGCCACCGCCCATGGAACTCAGGGTCTTGAAGGTGCTGCGGGTCTTGTTCGCCGGCAGGGCGTACGGGACGGTGTTTTCCTTGTGGTACAGGCAGCCGCTGATCAGCGGTTGATCGGGGTCGCCTTCAAGGAAGGTGACCAGCACTTCCATGCCGATGCGCGGGATGGCGATTCCGCCGTACTGGGCGCCGGCCCAGGCGCTGGAGACGCGCAGCCAGCAACTGGTCTTGTCGTCGGCCTGACCTTCGCGGTCCCAATGGAACTGGACTTTGACCCGGCCGTACTCGTCGCAGTGGATTTCTTCGCCTTTCGGGCCGGTGACCACGGCGCTCTGGCTGCCGAGGATGCGCGGTTTTGGATGGCGCAA
>NZ_PJBC01000042.1 GCF_002836515.1 Pseudomonas sp. Choline-02u-1 | reverse complement strand
TGATAACACCGGCCTGACCCTGACCGCGACCAATAACATTGTCGAAGGCGGTCAGATCACTTACACCGCGACACTGACCAATCCGGCACAAACCCCGGTGACCGTCACCCTGTCGAACGGTTCGACCATCACCATTGCAGCCGGCGAAACCGTTGGCACCGTCAATGTGCCGACAGCGGCCAATGACGTTTACAACAATGGCAGCACGGTAAGCACAACGATTACTGGTGCTACCGGCGGTAACTTTGAAAATCTGGTGCCGAACGCGACACCAGCCGTTACCACCATTACCGACTCGGTCGACAACACCGGCCTGACCCTGACTGCGACGAATAACATCGTCGAAGGCGGCCAGATCACTTACACCGCGACGCTGACCAACGCCGCTGGGTCGCCAGTGACCGTGACCTTGTCGAACGGCGCCGTAATCACCATCAAAGCAGGCGAAACCACCGGCACCGCAACCGTTCCGGCACCA
>NZ_PJBC01000041.1 GCF_002836515.1 Pseudomonas sp. Choline-02u-1 | reverse complement strand
AGCGTCCTGGCAGTTGCCGCTGCATTGACTGACCCAACCTCTTCGCCAGCAAGCTCGCTCTCACAGAAGAGCGACGGCTGGCCGGCCATTGGCGGCGCGGCGTATTTGAGTGTGGGAGCGGGCTTGCTCGCGAAAGCGTCCTGTCAGTTGCCGCTGCATCGACTGACCCAGCCTCTTCGCGAGCAAGCCCGCTCTCACAGAAGAGCGACGGCTGGCCGGCCATCGGCGGCGGCGTATTTGAGTGTGGGAGCGGGCTTGCTCGCGAAAGCGCCCTGTCAGTTGCCGCTGCATCGACTGACCCAACCTCTTCGCGAGCAAGCCCGCTCTCACAGAAGAGCGACGGCTGGCCGGCCATCGGCGGCGCGATGAATTTGAGTGTGGGAGCGGGCTTGCTCGCGAATGTGCCCTGTCAGTTGCCGCTGCATCGACTGACCCAGCCTCTTCGCGAGCAAGCCCGCTCCCACAGAAGAGCGACGGCTGGCCGGCCATCGGCGGCGCGACGTATTTCAGTGTGGGAGCGGGCTTGCTCG
>NZ_PJBC01000040.1 GCF_002836515.1 Pseudomonas sp. Choline-02u-1 | reverse complement strand
ACGTGCTCCGTCAGGTCAACCGCGATCCCCTGTGGGAGCGAGCTTGCTCGCGAAAAGGCCGTCCGCCTCGACACCAATGGCGCCTGCCCCACTGCTATCGCGAGCGATGAAGAGTCCTGACAGCGCAAATTCCGCGCAAAAAAAACCTGCCACGAAGAGGCAGGTTTTTCCTTTGCCAGCGCTCAATCAGCGTGACGGCGGATGCTCCGTCGAAACCGAGTTCGTCGCATCGACATCCGACATGTCTTCCTCAACCGGTGCCTCATCGTCCGGCGGCAAAGGCACTTCTGGATTTCCACGCTTGGGATCGTGGCCAGTCTCGTTGTCGGTGGTGCGCGTCACGGCTTGTTGCGCGTGGTTGCCCGGTGCGTTTTCATCAATGTCCATGTCGGTCTCCGATGTGATTCAGCGAGATGTTCCTCAGCGTGTGAAATGCCCAAGCGTGACAAGTGCCCGGCACTGGACGAACGGCATTCTGTAGAGAACGCAAAAAGCCTGCTTTCGAGGCAGGCTTTTGCGGTGTATTAAACGCTTACTTCTGCTGCGTCAACGCCGAGTAGCTGTTCATCAGGTTGCGGTAGTTGGGGATCCGC
>NZ_PJBC01000066.1 GCF_002836515.1 Pseudomonas sp. Choline-02u-1 | reverse complement strand
CCGACGCGCTCCACAAAAACAATTAAACGAAGGATCCTTCAATGGATAACTCCAACGCCCTGCCCCTCGGGTCGGCTGCCGTGCCGGCCAAACCGCGAACCACTGCGAGCCGGATCAAATCGATCTTCAGCGGCTCCGTCGGCAACATGGTCGAGTGGTACGACTGGTATGTGTATGCCGCCTTCTCCCTGTACTTCGCCAAAACCTTTTTCCCCGCCGGTTCCACCACCGCGCAGCTGATGAACACCGCCGCGATTTTCGCCGTGGGCTTCCTGATGCGCCCGATCGGTGGCTGGCTGATGGGCATGTACGCCGACAAGGTCGGGCGCAAGAAAGCGCTGATGGCTTCGGTCTACCTGATGTGCTTCGGCTCGCTGCTGATCGCGCTGAGTCCGAACTATGAAACCATCGGCATCGGCGCGCCGATCCTGCTGGTGTTCGCCCGTCTGCTGCAGGGCCTGTCGGTCGGCGGCGAGTACGGTACTTCAGCGACTTACCTGTCCGAGATGGCCACCAAGGAACGTCGCGGCTTCTTCTCCAGCTTCCAGTATGTGACGCTGATTTCCGGCCAGCTCATCGCCCTCGGCGTGTTGATCGTGCTGCAGAACACCCTGACCACCGAACAGCTGTACGCGTGGGGCTGGCGCATTCCGTTTGCCATTGGCGCGCTCTGCGCAGTAGTAGCGCTATACCTGCGTCGCGGCATGGAAGAAACCGAGTCGTTCACCAAGAAAGAAAAGTCCAGAGAAAGCGCTATGCGCACTTTGATGCGCCACCCGAAAGAGCTGTTGACCGTGGTCGGCCTGACCATGGGCGGCACACTGGCGTTCTACACCTACACCACCTACATGCAGAAATACCTGGTGAACACGGTCGGCATGAGCATCTCCGACTCGACCACCATTTCCGCTGCCACGCTGTTCCTGTTCATGTGCCTGCAACCGATCATCGGCGGCCTGTCGGACAAGATCGGCCGGCGTCCGATCCTGATCGCCTTCGGCGTGCTCGGTACGATCTTCACCGTGCCGATCCTGATGACCCTGCACACGATCCAGACCTGGTGGGGCGCGTTCTTCCTGATCATGGCCGCGCTGATCATCGTCAGCGGCTACACCTCGATCAACGCAGTGGTGAAAGCCGAATTGTTCCCGACCGAAATCCGCGCCCTGGGCGTTGGCCTGCCGTACGCACTGACCGTATCGATCTTCGGCGGCACCGCCGAATACATCGCGCTGTGGTTCAAGAGCATCGGCATGGAAACCGGTTACTACTGGTACGTGACAGCGTGCATCGCCGTGTCGCTGCTGGTGTACATCACCATGAAAGACACCCAGAAGCATTCGCGGATCGTGACTGACTGACAGGGCCTTGCAGCCACTGCAACACTGGTTTTGCGACTCGCTCCCACAGAGCAACACATCGCAACTGTTGGAGCGGGCTTGCTCGCGAAAGCGGTGGGTCAGTAAGCATCTCTTGATCGTTCCCACGCTCCGCGTGGGAATGCAGCCGGGGACGCTCTGCGTCCCAAGAGATCGCAGCCTTCGGCAGCTCCTACAGGATCTCGCGTCCGGGTGGAAGTCTGCGCGGTGTCCTAGCAATATGGCTGCATCCGAATGCAGCTCAGGAATCCGCTCCCCATGCCCGATGACATCCACTTCTACGAACCCGCCAACGGCCACGGCCTGCCTCACGATCCGTTCAACGCCATCGTCGGCCCGCGCCCCATCGGCTGGATTTCCTCGCAGGATGCCGAAGGCCGACTCAATCTCGCGCCGTACAGTTTCTTCAACGCCTTCAATTACGTTCCGCCGATCATTGGTTTCTCCAGCGTCGGGCGCAAAGACAGTCTGAACAATATCGAGCAGACCGGTGAGTTCGTCTGGAACCTCGCCACCCGCCCGCTGGCCGAGCAGATGAACCAGAGCTGCGCGATGGTCGCGCCTGAGGTCAACGAGTTTGAATTGGCGGGGCTGACGACCGTGGCGTCAAAGGTGATTTCGGTACCACGGGTCGCCGAAAGCCCGGTGTCCTTCGAGTGCAAGGTCACGCAGATCATCCAGCTGCAACGCGCCGATGGCGAAACCGTGCCGAGCTGGCTGATCCTCGGCGAAGTAGTCGCGGTGCACATCGCCAAATGGCTGCTGAAGGACGGCATCTACGACACCGCCGCCGCACAGCCGATTCTGCGCGGCGGCGGGCCGGCGGATTATTTCCAGCTGGGGCCTGAAGCCCTGTTCAAGATGTGGCGCCCGGGCGCGCAGAAGTAATTACCAGATCAGCTCGGCGTCGTCAGTGACGCCCTTGAGCTTGTCCAGCTCGTTGATGGCTGCGTCATCGGCAGCAATGGCGCCGGGGAACACCTGCTCGTTCAGCAATTTGTGAAAGCGTGGTGCGCCGCCATCGACCAAGGCCTTGACTGCGATAGCCGCGTAATAACCCTTGTTGCCGCCCAGCTCGACGGGGACGACTGCGGAGACTGCTTCGAAGCGTTCAAACTCTTTACGTGCCATGTCGCGGATCCTGGCTCAATAATTAAGCCGGACATTAAACCCTCAACCGGCGAGTTTGTGTATCGGTGCCGAGCATTGACCGAGGGCCTGCGCGGCCGAGACGTCTCTGAAGGTATGAAAGTCGAGGCTGTTGACCACCAGGTCCTGGACCAGCTCGGCGAACACTTCCATCGACGCACTGTTGAAATAAGCAGTCATCATCTGCTGACTGCTCCAGTAGCCGCTGACCAGCCACAGGTCAGTGTCGCACTGCGATTGTTGCAACGAAAAACTCAGGCAGCCGGAGGCTGCGCGCGAGACTTCGATCAACGCGCTCAGGCGCACACCGAGTTCCGCCGAACGCCCGGCCTGGGCACGAACGAAGGCCATATGACTGACAGGCATCTGCTTGGACATGATCAACCCTCCATGAAATCGCGTGGCAGCCGGGGGACGGGCTGCGACTGAAGCAAAGATTAAGGGCCGTAGCGGCTGCGCCGTTAGTCGATTCCTGCCTTCGCGTTGCACAATCCTGCGAGACTTGCCAAAACCCCGGCCGCCACCACGGCCCTGTAGGAGCTGCCGAAGGCTGCGATCTTTTGATCTGAAAAACAAAAATCAAAGATCGCAGCCTTCGGCAGCTCCTACGGTCGGGCGTGTCGGCGACGGTCGCGAACGGCGCGATGCAGAATCAGGCAAGCATTTGGCAGAATGTGTCTACCGCTGCTGCTTGCACAAACATATGCTCTGTTGCATTCCCCCTCTCTTGCCGAGGATGCCGTGCATGACGTCATTCGACCGTTTTCAAGCCAGCGCCGACATGGAAAAGCAGCGCGCGGAGCTGGCGGCGATCATCCGCCGCAACACCAGCGAAGATGGCAGCTACCAGACCGCTATCGGCTCGCTGGTGATGTCGCGCCACACCAAGTCCCATGATTTCGCCCCGGTGCTCGCGCAACCGGCGCTGTGCATCATGGCGCAGGGGCGCAAAGAGGTCCGCCTGGCCGATGAGTTCTTCAACTACGACCCGCTGAATTACCTGGTTGTGTCCGTTTCGATGCCGCTCAGCGGGCGCGTGGTCAACGTCTCGCCAGAGGAGCCGATCCTCGCCGTGCGGCTGGACATCGACCCGACCGAAATCACCGCGCTGATCGCCGACGCCGGCCCGATGGGCGTTCCGACGCGGCCGACCGGACGCGGTCTGTACGTGGAAAAAATCGACAGTGCCATGCTCGACGCGGTGCTGCGTCTGGCGCGGCTGCTCGACGCGCCGAAAGACATTGCCATGCTCGCGCCGCTGATTCGCCGAGAGATTCTCTATCGCCTGCTGCGCAGTCCGCAGGGTCATCGTTTGTACGAGATTGCGATCGCCAACAGCCAGAGCCATCGCATCAGCCAGGCGATCAAATGGCTCAACGGCAATTTCGAGCAGCCGCTGCGCATCGATGATCTGGCCCGGGAAGTGAACCTCAGCGTGTCGACGCTGCATCACCGCTTCAAGGCGATGACCGCGATGAGTCCGTTGCAGTATCAGAAGCAGTTGCGCCTGCAGGAAGCGCGACGCCTGATGTTGACCGAAGGGCTGGAAGCGTCGGCGGCGGGGTATCGGGTGGGCTATGAAAGTCCGTCGCAGTTCAGCCGTGAGTACAGCCGGCTGTTTGGCGCGCCACCGTTGCGAGATCTGGCGCGGCTGCGGCTGTCGGTCTGATCCGGTATCTGAAGCGAGGCTTATGGCGCTTTCGCGAGCAGGCTCGCTCCCTCAGGGAAATGCATTCCAATGTTGGAGCGAGCCTGAACGCGAAGGAGTCAGTCCAGGCGCTACATCTTTGTGATCAGACCGCCCGGATCACATGCTTGATCTCTTGAAAAGCTGCCAACCCCCAAGGCCCCAGCTCACGACCGACACTGCTCTGCTTGTAACCACCCCATGCCGCCTGCGGGAAGATCACCTGCGGCGCATTGATCCACACCAGCCCCGCCTGCAACGCATTGGCCACGCGATCTGCCGTTGCGGCATCACGCGTCACCACACTCGCGACCAAGCCGAACTGGCTGTCGTTGGCCAAGGCAATTGCCTCGGCCTGCGTGCTGAAACTGCGCACACACACCACCGGCCCGAAAATCTCTTCACGCCATAACGCGCTGTCCAGCGGCACATCGGTGAACACCGTCGGTTGCAGAAAATAACCGCGCGGCAGATCCGCCGGACGATTGCCGCCACAGAGCAAACGGGCACCAGCGCTCAGACCACGATCGATATGCCCGAGCACCCGTTGGTACTGCGCCTGATTGACGAGCGCGCCCATCTCGACCTCCGGGTCGAACGGGTCGGCGACTCGAATCGCCTCTGCGCGCTTTTGCAGACGCTGAAGAAATTCATCCATCAATTGCCCGGCGACCAGCACCCGACTGGTGGCTGAACACATTTGCCCGGCGTTGAAGAACGCACCGCCACAGGCCAGTTCCACCGCCAGCTCCAGGTCAGCGTCCGCCAGCACCAGCAACGAAGATTTGCCACCCAATTCCAGGCTCACACCTTTCACTGTTTCGGCAGCGCGTTGCATCACCTGCACGCCAATCGCATTGCTGCCGGTAAAGGAGATTTTGGCAATGCGTGGATCGGCCGATAACGGTGCGCCCACTGCCAGACCGGTGCCGCAGACCAGATTGAACACGCCGCCGGGCAAGCCGGATCCGGCAATGATCGCGGCCAATTCCAGCTCCGGCAACGGCGTCACCTCCGAGGGCTTGAGCACCACGCAGCAACCGGCAGCCAGGGCGGGCGCCAGTTTCCATGCAGTGGTGACCATGGGGAAATTCCACGGCACGATCAGCCCGACCACGCCACAGGGTTCACGCCGCAAGCGTGCGCTGAAATCCTCGCTGGGCAGCGGCACGTTGCTGTCCTGTTTCGCGTCGAGGCCTTCGGCGAGCTCGGCGTAATAGTCGAACGTGGCGATCACGTCATCGACATCGATGGCCGCTTCGAACTGCGGTTTGCCGTTGTTGCTCGACTGCAATTTCATCAAATGCTCGCGACCGTTGCGCACGCCATTGGCAATGTTGCGCAGGACCGCAGCGCGCTCGGCGCCGGTGGTTTTCGACCAGTGTTCGAACGCCTCGGTCGCCGCGCTGACCGCTTGATCCACGGCGTGTTCGTCACCGCCATTGACCGTGGTCAGCAGCGCCTCGCTGGCGGGATTGATCACGCGCAGATGTTCGCGGCCCGACGACCATTGGCCGTTGATGTAGAGACCGTCGAGTGTGGTCGGGAAACTGATCATTTGGCCACCGCCTGCATCCACTGGTTCTGGTCGATTTCAATCAGCGTCGGGCCTTGCCGGTCCGTCGCCTTGCGCAGCGCTGCGCGCAGCTCTTCAACGCTGCCGATGGTTTGCGCAGCGCAGCCGAGGCCCTTGGCTACGGCAACGAAGTCAGGGGTGTAGATGTCCACGCCGACCGGTTCGATGGCGCGGTTGACCATGTACTTTTTGATCTCCTCGTAACCCTGGTTATTCCACAGCAGGACGATCACCGGCACCCGCGCTTCGACGGCGCTGGCCAGTTCCGGCAGCGTGAACTGCAAGCCGCCGTCGCCGATCAGGCACACCACTGGCGGGCGCGCGCCGTTATCGGGTTGCCCACCGAGCCACGCACCAATTGCCGCCGGCAATGCATAGCCGAGGGTGCCGTAACCGGTGGATGCATTGAACCAGCGGCGTGGTCGCTCGGGGTTGAAAGTGAGATTGCCGGTGTACACCGGTTGCGTCGAGTCGCCGACGAACACCGCTTCGGGCAATTCGTGCAACACGGTTTCAAGCAAACACGTCTGCGCCAGCGTCGGCGCATCCCAGCTCGCCGCCAATTCATCACGCAGACGCGCGGCGCGAACCTGGCCCCAATCATTGCGGCGATCGGCCAGCGGCTTTTGCGTCAGCGTACTGAGCAACGCTTGCGCGGCGTTGCGCGCATCAGCGACCAGTGCGACGTGCGGCGGGTAGTTGCGCACGGTCTGATCGGTATCGATGTCGATGCGCAGCAGCTTGCCGGGAATCTCGAAGCCGCCGGCGAAGGTCACGTCGTAATCGGTCTCGGCCAGCTCGGTGCCGATCGCCAGCACCACGTCCGCGTCAGCGACCAGTGCGCGGGTGGCGACCAGGCTTTGCGTCGAACCGATCAACAACGGATGGCTGGTCGGCAGCATGCCTTTGGCGTTGATGGTCAGCGCCACTGGAGCGTCGAGCAATTCGGCGATTTGCGTGAGCTGCGGCGCCGCGTCGATAGCGCCGCCACCAGCGAGAATCAGCGGACGTTGCGCGTTAGCGAGCAGTTCGCTCATGCGACTCACCGCAGCCGGTGCGGCGCCGGCACGGTCGATATTCACCGGCAGGCTGGCGAGCAGGTCATCGGCTTGTTCCACCAGCACGTCCAGCGGAATTTCGATGTGCACCGGACGCGGTCGCCCGGCCTGGAACAAGGCAAACGCACGCGCCAACAGCACCGGAAGTTCGGCGGCGGACATCAGCGTGTGCGAAAACGCTGCGACGCCGCCGACCAGTGCGCTTTGATTCGGCAGTTCATGCAACTTGCCGCGCCCACCGCCCAACTGGCTGCGTGACTGCACGCTGGAAATCACCAGCATCGGAATCGAATCGGCGTAAGCCTGACCCATGGCCGTGGTGATATTGGTCATGCCCGGGCCGGTGATGATGAAGCACACACCGGGTTTGCCGCTGGTACGCGCATAGCCGTCGGCCATGAAACCCGCGCCCTGTTCGTGGCGAGGCGTGACGTGGTTGATGCTCGAACGGGCCAGACCTCGGTACAGCTCAACGGTGTGCACACCGGGAATGCCGAATACCTGTTCGACCCCATAACTCTCGAGTAACTTGACCAGTACTTCGCCGCACGTTGCCATGTTGATTGCCTGTTGTTGTTCGCTGAAACACAGATTCCCTGTGGAAGCGGGTCTGTACATGGGTCTATTGGAACGGCGCGCAGCTGGCAGCAACAATCGATTAAAAGTCATACTAGCCATGTCCTCACGTCATACCTCGGATCGCCATGAAACGCCTGCCTCCCCTGCCCGCTCTGCATACGTTCTGGATCACCGCGCAATGCTGCAACTTCACCCGCGCCGCCGAGCAGCTGCACATCACTCAGGGCGCGGTAAGCCGACAGATCGCCGGGCTGGAAGAACAGCTCGGTTATCCGTTGTTCATTCGTTTGGCCAGAGGTCTGGCGCTGACGGCCGAAGGACGGGAATGGTTACCGCAGGTGGAGAAGGTCTTCGGGCTGATCAGTGAAGCAACCGAGCAGATCGGTCAGGCGCGGCAAACCTTGCAACTCAAGGCACCAAGCTGCGTGATGCGCTGGCTGCTGCCGCGCCTGCTGCAATGGCAGAAGGAGCGCCCGGACGTGCCGGTGAAGCTGACAGCGTCGCTGCAACACGGTGTGGATTTTCAGCGCGAGCAATTCGATGCCGCCGTGATTTACGGCCCGCCACCGGACCATTCGCCAGGCGCGCTGCATCTGTTCGACGAACAACTGACACCGGTCTGCTCGCCGCAACTGCTCAAAGGTTCGCCCGCACTGAAATCACCGAATGATCTGCAGGAGCATCTGTTATTGCATCCGACCCACGATATTCACGACTGGTCGGTGTGGCTTGATGCGGCGGGTTTGCAACTGAGTAACCTGGGCAGCGGCCAGCATTTCGAAACGCTGGATCAGGCGATGTCGATGGCCTCCCATGGCACGGGAGTAGCGATCGGGGATTGGTCGCTGATTGGTGATGATCTGAACGCCGGACGGCTGGTGATGCCGTTTGAATTGAAGGTGAAGACGGGGTTGGCGTATTACGTGGTGGTGCCTGCTGGAGCCGAACCCTCGCCGCAACTTGAGGAACTGATGCTCTGGCTGGTTGAGCAGGCTCATACCCGCTTACCACACAAATCCTTGTAGGAGCTGCCGAAGGCTGCGATCTTTTGATTTTGCTTTTCAAGATCAGGATCAAAAGATCGCAGCCTTCGGCAGCTCCTACAGGGATAGCATCTCTGATCAGTAGCCGACGGTGTAGCGCTGGCGCGAATGCTTCGGCGTTTCCACTTCGTCCATCAGCGCAATCGCATAATCGGCAAAGGTGATCCAGCTTCGCCCTTGGGCACTGACCAACAGATGGTCCTTGCCGACCCGGAATGTGCCGCTGCGCTCACCCTCGACAAACTCAGCCGATGGCGACAAAAAGGTCCAGTCCAGTTCCTGCTCTTGCCGCAACGCTTCAAGAAACGCTGCGCCAGCACTCGCCTCGGTTTTGTATTCGGCCGGGAAACCGGCGCTGTCGATCACCCGCGTACCGTCCGGCAGCAACAGCGAACCGGCGCCGCCGACCACCAACAAACGCTTCACACCCGCCTGCTTCACCGGCCCGACAATCGCCGAGGCCGGCACGGTGGCGAAGTGCGCTGCGCTGATCACCACGTCGTGACCGGCCACCGCCGCTTGCAGCGCAGCCGAATCCAGCACGTCGAGATTTTTGTTGACGACACCGGCACGGCTGCCGATTTTCGAGGTATCGCGGGCGATGGCGGTGACGCTGTGACCGCGACGCAGGGCTTCTTCCAGCAGTTGGCTACCGGCACGTCCGGTGGCGCCAATGATTGCGATCTTGCTCATGAGATTCTCCAGTGGGCTTGAAAATGCTGCGTGTTCAGGTTCGGCTTACCACTGCATCTCGCCCTTGGCGACTTTCGCACTGAGTTCCAGCGAACTTTCCTCGCCGAGTTGCGGGTAGCGTTTTTGCATCGCCGCGATCAGTGCAGCAGAGTCTTTCGCTTTGGCGGTTTCGGCATCAAAGGCCTTGATGTAATCAGCGGTGAATTTCACGCTGGCCAGCGAGCGGCTGCTGTCACCCAGGTAATGGCCGGGCACCACGGTTTGCGGTTTCAGGGTTTCGATGGTGTGCAGAGTGTGCAGCCAATCGGCGTGGGATTGCGCAGTCTGAGTGTCGGCCATCCACACATGAATGTTCTCGGCGACCACTACGCCACCGACCACCGCTTTGAGCGAAGGGATCCATACGAAACTGCGATCCGGCTGTTTGCCGTCGAGTCCGATCACCTGCAATTTCTTGCCTTCGAGGATCAGGCTGTCGCCCTTGAGCACGTCGGGGACGATGGTTTTTGCCGGCACGTCGGCACCCATTTTCGGCCCCCAGTAGGCCAGTTTGCCGTCAACGGTGTGTTTGATGTGATCGACGGTCGGTTGCGAGGCCAGCACTTTCGCCTGCGGGAATGCCTGGGTCAGGGTGTCAAGGCCGAAGTAGTAATCCGGATCGCCGTGGCTGATGTAGATAGTGGTCAATTGCTTACCGCTGGCGCGGATCTGTTCCACCACCTGCTCGGCCTGGGATTTGCCGAATTGCGCGTCAACCAGAATCGCTTCTTTCTCTCCGCTGACCAGCACCGAGCTGACCGGGAAAATCGCCTGGGTGCCCGGGTTGTAGACATCGAGGCTCAGCTCGCCAGCGGATGCCTGGGCGGCAAAGCCGAAAAATGCGGCGGCGAGCAGAACGCGTTTGAAGGGGGTGAAGCCGATCATGTGTTGCTCCGGACTGCGAATGCCAGTTTGGCGATGCAGCAGAGCTTAGTTGCCAGACTCAGTACAAAAAATGCGATGCTTGAACATAGTTTGTTTCTGAAAGCGGGCAAATCATGGATCGGCTTCAAGCAATGCGGGTATTCGTCACCGTGGTGGATCTGGGCAGCCAATCGGCGGCGGCCGATCACCTCGACCTGTCGCGGCCGGTGGTGTCGCGCTATCTGGCGGAGCTGGAAGACTGGGTCGGCGCGCGGCTGATGCACCGCACCACGCGCAAATTGAGCCTGACCGCTGCCGGCAGTGAAATCCTCCCGCGCTGTCGGCAGATGATCGACCTGTCGCACGACATGCAGGCCGCCGTGAGCGAACCCGATGACGCGCCGCGTGGCCTGCTGCGGATCAGCGTCAGCACCTCGTTCGGCCAGGCACAACTGGCCGATGCGGTCGCGGCGTACGTCAGGCTTTACCCCGGCGTGAGTATCGATCTGCAGATGCTCGACCGCACGGTGAATCTGGTCGATGAACGCATCGATCTGGCGATTCGCACCAGCAACGATCTCGATCCGAATCTGATCGCCCGGCGCCTGACCGTGTGCCGTTCGGTGGTCTGCGCCGCGCCGGCTTATCTGCTTGAGCAACCGGCGCCGCGAACAGTTGAAGATTTGAGCCGGCACAACTGCCTGACCCACTCCTATTTCGGCAAGAGCCTGTGGCATTTCGAGGAGGATGGCGAACCGGTTTCGGTGCCGGTGCAGGGCAATATCAGCGCCAACGAAGCCAGCACCTTACTGCGTGCAACCCTGGCCGGCGCAGGGATAGCGATGCTGCCGACCTACCAGGCCGGGGTGCATATTCACAACGGCGAACTGCTGCGTTTGCTGCCGCATGCCGAGCCGCGACAGATGAATATGTACGCGGTGTACGCCTCGCGCAAACACATGCCGGCGGCACTGCGCAGCATGCTCGACTTTCTGGTGCAGCGTTTCCCGGAGAAGCCCGCGTGGGATGTGGGACTGTAAAGTCAAAAGATCGCAGCCTTCGGCAGCTCCTTCATTTGGGATGCGTTTCCCCTGTAGGAGTTGCCGAAGGCTGCGATCTTTTGATCTTGTTCTATGCTCAAGGTAATACCGCAAGGTAGACGTTCAGAGGTCGAACACCATGAACATCAAAACAAAAAGATACGCCGCCATCTTCATTACCTGCGCCGCCACGCTGGCGCTGTACGGCACCGCTGCCTGGCGGGTCGAGCAGTTGCGTCAGCTGCCGCGCGAGTATGCGAGTTGCAACTATGAGCGGTGTATTCCGCACAATGCCACGCTGAACGCATTGCGCTGATAGACCTGAACTGGAATGCAAGCTCGCTCCCACAGATATTTGGTGGTGATATTAAGGTTGTTGCTCGGCCTTCAAGCGGTCGCGGAATGCCTTCGGCGAAATCCCCACCCGGCGGCGGAACAGCCGCGTGAAGTTGGTCGGATCGGAAAAGCCCAACAACTCCGACATCTCGTAAATTGTCATGCTGGTGTAGGTCAGGAGGCGCTTGGCTTCCAGCAACTGGCGCTCGTGCATGATCTGCAACGCCGGTTGCCCGGCCAGTTCACGGCAGGTGCCGTTGAGGTGCGACACGGAGATGCCCAGGCGATGGGCGAGGTCTTCGACCTTGACGTGCTGGCGGTAAGTCTCTTCCACCAACTGAATGAAGCCGTTGAGGTATTCGCGCTGGCGTTGCGGCCGTTGACTGGCCTTGTGACGGACGATCGCCTGGCGACTGACCCAGACCATGATCAGGCTGACCAGCGAATGCATGAGCATTTCCCGCGCCGGTTGATGGCCGTTGTACTCGGCCTGCAACGCTGAAAACAGACTGTTGAGATAATCGCCATCCTTGCCGGCCGGGTAGTTTTCCACCCGAGCCAACGCGTGTACCGAATCGCCCAATTGTGCCTGCAAATGACTGATCAGTGGCGTGGCAAGCGTGACGATGAAGCCCTCGACATCCTCGGAAAAACGAAACCCATGCACCGATAACGGTGGCAGCACCTGAATCGCTGGCGTCTGGAGTTGCGTACGCTGCCCTTCGATTTCAAGCGCTGCCTGACCTTTGAAAACGAACAGCAACTGGCACAGATCCGCGTGGCGGTGAGGTTTGATTTCCCACTGGTGTTCGCGACTGCGCGAGGAGATGGTTTCACAGTGCAGCAAGTCCGGGGTCGGCCAGTCCAGGCTTTCGCCATAGAGCTTGAACACCGGAATCGAAGGCAGGGCAGGCTTGTTCATCACTTCAATCCAGGCCTCGGGTTTTGGGCGATAATCGCACCGATTGGCAGAATGTACAGGTATCGGCTCAGTTTTCACCTTCAATTGACAGACCCGCAAGGGAAAAATGCAAGCACTCGATCCATAAAATCAGTCACCGGCGATTGCTGCGTGATGCTTGCGAGTCATAAAAACAATGAAAACCCTGAAAACCCAAGTCGCCATTATTGGCGCCGGTCCTTCCGGACTGCTCCTCGGCCAGTTGCTGCACAACGCTGGCATCGACACCCTCATCCTCGAACGCCAGACTCCTGATTATATTCTCGGGCGCATTCGGGCCGGCGTGCTTGAACAAGGCATGGTAGAGCTGCTGCGTCAGGCCGGCGTCGGTGAGCGAATGGATGCCGAAGGTCTGGTTCATGGCGGCTTCGATCTGGCGCTGGACGGGCGTCAGGTGCACATCGACCTGCACGCGCTGACCGGCGGCAAAACAGTAATGGTCTACGGCCAGACCGAAGTCACCCGCGACCTGATGGCCGCTCGTCGGGAGGCTGGCGCGCCGACGATTTATCAGGCGAGCAATGTCGCTCCCCACGGTATGAAAAGCGACGAAGCCTTCGTCACGTTCGAAAAGGACGGCGAAAGCTGGCGCGTCGATTGCGATTACATCGCCGGTTGCGATGGCTTCCATGGCGTCGCCCGCCAGTCGATTCCGGCCGATTGTCTGAAGGTTTTCGAGCGGGTTTATCCGTTCGGCTGGTTGGGCATTCTCGCCGACACACCGCCGGTCCACGACGAATTGGTCTACGCCCGCCACGAGCGCGGCTTCGCTTTGTGCAGCATGCGTTCGGCCACCCGAACGCGCTATTACCTGCAAGTGCCGGCGGATGAAAACGCCGACGACTGGAGCGACCAGCGTTTCTGGGATGAGCTGAAAAAACGCCTGCCGGACGCCCTCGCGGAAAAACTGGTGACCGGTCCTTCGATCGAAAAAAGCATCGCGCCGCTGCGCAGTTTTGTCGTCGAGCCAATGCAGTACGGGCGCATGTTCCTCGTCGGCGACGCAGCGCACATTGTCCCGCCTACAGGCGCCAAGGGCTTGAACCTGGCCGCCAGCGATGTCAGCACGTTGTTCAATATTCTGCTGAAGGTCTATCGCGAAAATCGTACTGATCTGCTGGAAAAATACTCTGAGATCTGCCTGCGCCGAGTATGGAAAGCCGAACGGTTTTCCTGGTGGATGACTTCGATGCTGCATCGTTTCGAAGAACACGATGAATTCAGCCAGCGCATCAGCGCTTCTGAGCTGGACTACTTCGTCAGCTCCGAGGCTGGGCAAAAAACCATTGCAGAAAATTACGTCGGGCTTCCGTACGAGGCTATCGAATAGCTTCCTACCGACTTACACTGCGAGCATCCACCCGCGCGCGATGGCCGCGCGGGTCCATTACTGCCCGCAGGTTTTCCGTGACCCCTCTCAATCAGCCTGAAACGTCCAAACCGGCCATTCGCAGTGTGCTGGTCGCCTTGATGATGGCGATCTTTCTCGGTGCACTGGACCAGACCATCGTCGCTGTGTCGATGCCGGCGATTTCCGCGCAATTCAAGGACGTCAGCCTGTTGGCCTGGGTGATTTCCGGTTACATGGTGGCGATGACCGTGGCGGTGCCGATCTACGGCAAGCTCGGCGACCTGTACGGGCGGCGCAAACTGATGCTGTTCGGCATGGGCCTGTTCACCCTCGCCTCGTTGTTCTGCGGCATGGCGCAGAGCATGGAACAACTGGTGCTGGCACGGATCCTTCAGGGCATCGGCGCCGGTGGCATGATCTCGGTGAGTCAGGCGATCATCGGCGACATTGTCCCGCCGCGTGAGCGCGGGCGCTATCAGGGTTACTTCAGCAGCATGTACGCCGTGGCCAGTGTCGCGGGGCCGGTGCTTGGCGGCTACATGACCGAATACCTGTCGTGGCGCTGGGTGTTTCTGATCAACCTGCCATTGGGCCTCGGCGCCTGGTGGGTGGCGCGCCGCAATCTGCGCGGCTTGCCGATTCCGCAGCGCAAACCGGTGATCGATTACCTCGGCACGGTGCTGATGATCATCGGCCTCACGACCTTGTTGCTCGGCATCACAGAAGTCGGCCAGGGTCATTCATGGCGCAGCCGCGAAGTGCTCGGCCTGTTCGCCTGCGCCGTGATCGTATTGGCGCTGTTTGTCTGGCATGAGCGCCGGGCGCGCGAGCCGTTGCTGCCGATGCACCTGTTCGCCAACCGTAATGCGCTGCTGTGCTGGTGCACGATTTTCTTCACCAGTTTCCAGGCCATCTCGCTGATCGTGCTGATGCCGCTGCGCTTTCAAAGCGTTACCGGCGCTGGCGCCGACAGCGCGGCGTTGCACTTGCTGCCACTGGCGATGGGCTTGCCGATCGGCGCCTATTTCGCCGGCCGCCGCACCTCAATCACCGGGCGCTACAAACCGCAGATCCTTACCGGCGCGATCCTCATGCCGATCTCGATTCTCGGCATGGCCTTCAGTCCGCCACAAGCAACGCTGCTCAGCGGTTTGTTCATGCTGCTCAGCGGTATAGCCGGCGGCATGCAGTTCCCCACCTCGCTGGTCGGCACGCAAAACTCGGTGGAACAACGCGATATCGGCGTCGCCACCAGCACCACCAACCTGTTCCGCTCCTTGGGCGGTGCGGTGGGCGTAGCGTTGATGTCGGCGCTGTTGCTGGCATTGCTGCACGACTCCAGTGTCGCCCACCTGGCGAACAGTGCGCTGATCAGCGAAGGCCATTCGGGCAACGTCCTGCTCGATGGCCTGAACGCCGCGCCGGGCGATGCACAGCACGCCTTGCGCGCGGAGCTGCTGGTGACCTTCCGCCACTTGCTCTGGGTCAGCACGGCGGTGTCGCTGCTGGGGCTGGCAGCGGCGATTGCCATGCCGAACAACCTGTTGCGCGGGCGGGAGCACGGCGTCCGCTGACGGCAAAAGATCGCAGCCTTCGGCAGCGCCTACAGAAGAACGCTTTCCCATGTAGGGGCTGCCGAGGGCTGCGATGTTTTGATCTTCAAGGGCTGTAGTAACCCACCGCGACGAGGAAGTGCCCGACCTTTTTAAGGTAGGCATGCTTGTCCTCGATCTTGCCGGTCACCGGGTTTTTCCAGCGGTATTCGTATTCGCCTTCATCCTGCTTGCCGATCAGCGCCAGAATCGGCTCGCCCACGGGTTTTCCTTCAGGGTCCTTGACCTTGCCGAAATCGGTGTTGATCAAACGCAGATTGGTGCCGTGGGCGACGTAGCGCTGGTTGTCCAGATCGACCACGAACACATACAGGTCATCCTGCAGATAACCGCCCTTGAGCGAGTTGATCGCGGTCAGCGTGCCCTTCTCGTCTTTGGTCAGATCCGTCGCGGCCTTATCCAGTAGCGCTTTGGCTTGTTCTGCCGAAGCGCGTGGCAAGTAGTAACCCACCGCAAGAATTCGCTGCCCGACGCGCTGATAGAACACATGCTTGCGCTCGACCTTGCCGTCGGCCCAGTTCTGCCAGCGGTATTCGGCCTGCTGAATGCCGTTGCCTTCCGGCACTTTCAACGCATCCTTGAATGCCTTTTGCAGATCCGGCCCGAGTACTTCGCTGACATCACGGCCGATCAGTGCCGATGACGGCCCGCCACTGGCAAGCATGACGCCTTTGGTGTCGAGGACGAACACGTAGCGATCCTTGTCGACAAATTCACCCTGGCGACTGAATGCGGCGAAGGCTTTGTCGCCGTTGTCGTGGTAGTAAGCCAGAGCTTTTTCCAGTAAGGCGATAGCGGCCTGACTGTCGTCCTTTGCAGCGGTGGCGGCGCTGGCCTGGCCGACACTGGCCAACAAGATCAGGCCGAGCCAGGCCACTTTATTCAAAAACCCCATAGCGCATCCCTCGTTCTTTTTGGTGTTTCAAGAGCGTAGACGGCTTGCGGTCATGTAGAGATATTCAGAGCGTTTCTGAACGTTGCGCCGCGAGGCTGGCAAGCAGTGCTCGCCAGCCTCGATCAGCTTATGGGCGGGAATTGATTTGTTGTTGCAGATTCTGGATCTGCGCCTGCAGGGTGTTGAGGTTGCGCGTCATCTGCGCGCGGAATGCATCGAACTCGGCGGTATTGCCGCCACCCTGAGGCGCTGCCGGGCGGTTGTCCTGCTGACTTTTCAGCACCACGATGTCCTGCTCCAGACGATCGATCGCCGCGCTCGGATTGCCCTGTTTCTTCAGCGCAGCGATATCGGCGCCGAGGCTTTTGAACTGGGCGTCGAAGGCTTTCAACTGCGCGTCGACCTTGCTGGTATCGGCTGGGGTGCTTTTGATTGTCGCAAGCTCGGCACTCAAAGCTTTGACCTGTGCCTGCAATTGCGTATTGGCGTTCTGTTGTTCGATGGTCTGTGCGGTCATCTGCGCCAGCCGCTTGTCCAGCTCGCTGGCCTGCCCGGCCACGCCTTGCTGCTGCTTGCTCTGGTCGAGCAGCTTGCCTTCGAGTTGCTTGATCTGCAGCTTCAGCGCTTCGCTGTCGCTGCTGACGTTGCTCTGGCTGGCGACGACTTTGCCGGAAATATCCTGCAGGCGCCCGGCCGCTTCTTCGCTGATCCGCGCGAAGCTTTCCTGGGTGGCGACCAGTTGCTGTTCCATCAACGAAATCTGCTGAAAACTCCACCAGGCCAGACCGATGAAGGCGAAAAACAACGCGCCGACCAGCGCCCACAGCGGCCCGGTGCTGGCAGCCTTGACCTTGACCACTGGCGCGGTACGCGAATGCACGGAGGTGCGGGGACTGGGCGCGATGTCATCGTCATCGAACGGATCGGCGCGCAGGCTTGGCACGTTATCGAAATCGTCGTCGTGGGCATCGTTTCGCATGGACATTGAGGCAACCTTTGGCAAACGCGGTGATGGCTAAATGCTGCGAAGTATAACCGCCGCAGCCGCAGGCATTGACCCTCAACCCGCAAGGCGGTTCAGTGCCGCCCGGCCGAATCGTTTCAACGGATGTCCTGGGCTTTCCACCACGCACAGAACTCATCGAGGGCAGCCCACAGACTGACTTTCGGATCGTAGTCGAGATAATGCCGGGCGCGGCTGATGTCGAGGGTGAAATTTTTCTTCATGACCTGCATGCCCAGACGCGACAGTGTCGGCTCCGGACGTCCGGGCCAGAGCCTGCAGGCGCCTTCGTTGAGCGCCGCAACGCTGTAGGCCAGACCGTACGATCGGTATTTGCGCACCTGATCGACTTCCATCCGCCGCATCACGTAGTTGACCACGTCCCACAGCGGCACCGGCGTACCGTTGCTGATGTTGTAAGCCTTGCCCAGCGCAGAACCCTGGGCCAGCAGGCTGCTGAGCATGGCTTCGTTGAGATTCTGCACGCTGGTGAAGTCGACCTTGTTCAAGCCGTTGCCGATGATCGCCAGACGGCCCTTGCGCTGCATCTTCAGCAGGCGCGGAAAGATGCTCATGTCGCCGGCACCGGTGACAAAGCGCGGGCGCAGCGCGATGGTTTCAAGACCAAACTCCTGGGCACCGAAGACTTTCTGCTCGGCCAGGTATTTGGTTGCGGCATAGGGATGTCCGAAGCGCTTGGGCACCTGCTCTTCGGTCAAACCGAGATGGTCGCGGCCATCGAAATAGATCGACGGCGACGACAGATGCACCAGCCGCCGCACCCGTTGCTTGAGGCAGGCTTCGACAACGTTTTCGGTGACTTCGACATTGCCCTGATGAAAGTCCTGATAACGCCCCCACACGCCGACAGCACCGGCGCAATGCACCACGGCTTCGACGTCGCGGCACAGGTCGCGCACCAGCTCGGCGTCGGTGAGGTCGCCCGGCACAAACTCCGCACCGCGGCGCACCAGATGCTCGACACTCTCGGCCCGGCGACCGTTGACCCGCACTTCAAGGCCCTGCTCCAGGGCGAAACGCGCAAAACGCCCGCCAATAAAGCCACTGGCGCCGGTAACCAAAATCTTCATCAAAAACTCCAGAAAAGCAGCTACGAGTGACAAGCTTTCAGCTGCAAGTTGAAACGGTGCGTGTTCTTGCTGCTTGCAGCTTGACGCTTGTCGCTGCGTTCAAGCCACTAGCCATTGTTTTGAGGAGCGCAGCAGTTGCTCGGTGAGCAGGTTGAGCAACTGACCGCCATTGCGCCAATGATGCCAGTACAGCGGCACGTCGATCGGTTTATCTGGCAGCAATTCGCGCAGCACCCCGCGTTGCAATTGCTCGCGCACCTGCAGTTCCGGCACCAGGCCCCAGCCCAGACCGGCTTCGGTCAGGCGAATGAAGCCTTCGGAGGACGGGCATAAATGGTGCTCGAACGCGCCGTCGACGCCCAACAGCGCCAGGTAGCGATGCTGAAGGAAATCGTCCGGGCCAAATACCAGCGCCGGGGTGCGGGGCAGCTGTTCGGCGCGCACACCATCGGGAAAATGCCGGGCGATGAAGGCCGGACTGGCCAGCGCCCGATATCGCATGGCGCCGAGCAACACACTGCGTGCGCCGGCCACCGGGCGCTCGCTGGCACATAGGCATGCGGCTACTTCACCGGCACGCATGCGCTTGAGGCCGACGGTCTGGTCCTCAACGATGAGGTCGAGCAACAAATGCTGCTCGGCGCAGAAATCGCCGACGGCCGCGGCCCACCAGGTGGCAAGGCTATCGGCGTTCAAGGCGATACGCAGGCGATCCGGCAGGCCTTCCTCATCCAGCGCCGGCACCACCGATTGCAGGTCGCGCTCGAGCAAACGCACCTGCTGCACATGGTTGAGCAAGCGTCGGCCGATTTCCGTCGGGGATGGCGGTGTTTCGCGCACCAGCACCGGCTGGCCGACCCGCGCCTCGAGCAATTTGATGCGCTGGGAGATGGCCGACTGCGACAGGCCCAGCACCTGCGCGGCGCGGTCGAAACCGGCCTGCTCGACCACGGCGGCCAGCGCGGAGAGCAATTTATAGTCAAACATCAGTTTTCCTAATGGGCGATCAGCACTATTGGTTTTTCTTATACAGCGCCACACCCGAGAATAGCCAGCAAGCACTCTCTTTCAAAGGACATCTCTCATGTGGCAAAGCTATGTAAACGGCCTGCTGGTGGCGTTCGGCCTGATCATGGCGATCGGCACACAGAACGCTTTTGTCTTGGCGCAAAGCTTGCGCCGTGAACACCATCTGCCGGTGGCCGCGCTGTGCGTGGTGTGTGATGCGATTCTGGTCGCAGCCGGGGTGTTCGGGCTGGCAACGATCCTGGCGCAGAACCCGACGCTTCTGGCGATTGCCCGTTGGGGTGGCGCGACCTTTCTGATCTGGTACGGCAGCCAGGCGCTGCGCCGGGCCTGTTCGAAGCAGAGCCTTGAACAAAGCGAGAACCAGACCGTGCGTTCGCTGCGCGCGGTGATGCTCAGCGCGTTGGCGGTGACATTGCTCAACCCGCACGTTTATCTCGACACGGTTTTGCTGATCGGCTCGCTGGGCGCGCAGCAATCGGTGCCGGGCGCTTATGTGGTCGGCGCGGCGAGTGCCTCGCTGCTGTGGTTTTTCACTCTGGCACTTGGCGCGGCGTGGCTGGCACCGTGGCTGGCCCGGCCGAGCACCTGGCGCATCCTCGATCTGGTCGTCGCGATGATGATGTTTGCCGTTGCCGCGCAATTGATCATCGCCGGATGAATAATTGCCAAAGGCTCTGGAACCTCTATCCCACACAGTTGTTGCGTGGTTAAGGCGCGACCCCGGTGCTATGATCCGAACCCTGCGCCGCAAAGAGTAAAAACTCGCCGGTGCATTTCCGGCCGCCCGTGATCGGCCTTGCGCTCACCGCAACAGACCTGATTAGGAGAATCATCATGGCTTTCGAATTGCCGCCGCTGCCTTACGCACACGATGCCCTGCAGCCGCACATCTCCAAGGAAACCCTGGAGTTCCACCACGACAAGCACCACAACACCTACGTCGTGAACCTGAACAACCTGGTGCCAGGCACCGAGTTTGAAGGCAAGACCCTGGAAGAAATCGTCAAGACTTCTTCGGGCGGCATCTTCAACAACGCCGCTCAGGTCTGGAACCACACTTTCTACTGGAACTGCCTGGCGCCAAACGCCGGCGGTCAACCAACCGGCGCACTGGCAGATGCCATCAACGCAGCGTTCGGTTCGTTCGACAAGTTCAAGGAAGAATTCAGCAAAACCTCGATCGGCACCTTCGGTTCCGGCTGGGGCTGGCTGGTGAAAAAGGCTGACGGTTCCCTGGCCCTGGCCAGCACCATCGGCGCCGGCAACCCGCTGACCAGCGGCGACACCCCGCTGCTGACCTGCGATGTCTGGGAACACGCTTACTACATCGACTACCGCAACCTGCGTCCGAAGTACGTTGAAGCGTTCTGGAACCTGGTCAACTGGAAGTTTGTGGCCGAGCAGTTCGAAGGCAAAACCTTCACCGCTTAAGCTGCACGCCAGACAAGAAACCCGGCCTCGGCCGGGTTTTTTTATGCCCGGCGCATGGCGTTTGTCGCACGCCAAAAGCAGCCTCGCGCCGTTTGCCGGGAGCCTTGAGCCGACTACCATCCACGATAGGAAAAAATCTTTGACCCGGTGCTCAAGTTGAGGGCGACTGCAACCGACACAGTAATTCAGAGCTATTACTCAAATGACCACATGGCGGCCAGGATACCGGCGAATTTTCCCGTGCCTGATTGTCCCTTTGACTGCCAACCCGGGATTGCCAATACTCATGGCAACTTGACGCTACCCGCACGGAACAAGGAATAACCCTTTGAAGCTGGAACTCAAGAACAGCTTGTCGGTGAAGTTGCTCCGGGTCGTGCTCCTGTCGGCATTGATCGTAGGCGTAGTCTTGAGCTGCGCGCAGATTGTCTTTGATGCCTACAAGACCCGCCAGGCCGTGGCCGGTGACGCCGAGCGCATCCTCGACATGTTTCGCGATCCGTCGACCCAGGCGGTTTACAGCCTGGACCGGGAAATGGGCATGCAGGTGATCGAAGGGTTGTTTCAGGACGACGCCGTGCGCCAGGCCTCGATCGGCCACCCCAACGAAGCCATGCTCGCGCAGAAATCCCGCGAACTGCAGCACTCCAACAGCCGTTGGCTGACCGACCTGATTCTCGGCCAGGAACGCACCTTCACCACGCAACTGGTCGGCCGTGGCCCTTACAGCGAGTATTACGGCGACCTGAGCATCACCCTCGACACCGCCACCTATGGCGAAGGGTTTATCGTCAGCTCAGTAATCATTTTCATTTCCGGGGTGTTACGCGCACTGGCGTTGGGCCTGGTGCTGTATCTGGTCTATCACTGGCTGCTGACCAAACCGCTGTCGCGAATCATTGAGCACCTCACCGAGATCAACCCCGATCGTCCCAGCGAGCACAAGATTCCGCAGATCAAGGGCCACGAAAAAAACGAACTGGGCCTGTGGATCAACACCGCCAACCAGTTGCTAGAGTCCATCGAACGCAACACTCACCTGCGCCACGAAGCGGAAAACAGCCTGCTGCGCATGGCCCAGTACGACTTCCTCACCGGTCTGCCGAACCGCCAGCAGTTGCAGCAGCAACTGGACAAGATTCTCGTCGATGCCGGCAAATTGCAGCGCCGCGTCGCCGTGTTGTGCGTCGGTCTCGATGACTTCAAAGGCATCAACGAACAATTCAGCTACCAGACCGGCGACCAGTTGCTGCTGGCGCTGGCCGATCGATTGCGCGCCCACAGCGGTCGTCTTGGCGCCCTCGCCCGTCTCGGCGGCGACCAGTTTGCACTGGTGCAGGCCGACATCGAACAACCCTACGAAGCAGCAGAACTGGCGCAGAGCATTCTCGATGACCTCGAGGCGCCCTTCGCCCTCGACGATCAGGAGATCCGCCTGCGCGCGACCATCGGCATCACCCTGTTTCCGGAGGACGGCGACAGCACCGAGAAGCTCTTGCAGAAAGCCGAGCAGACCATGACCCTGGCAAAGACCCGCTCGCGCAATCGCTATCAGTTCTACATCGCCAGCGTCGACAGCGAGATGCGCCGCCGTCGCGAGCTGGAAAAAGACCTGCGTGACGCACTGATCCGCGATCAGTTCTACCTCGTCTACCAGCCGCAGATCAGCTATCGCGATCACCGCGTGGTCGGCGTTGAAGCGCTGATTCGCTGGCAACATCCGGAACATGGTCTGGTGCCGCCGGACCTGTTCATTCCGCTGGCCGAACAGAACGGCACGATCATCGCCATTGGCGAATGGGTGCTTGATCAGGCCTGCAAGCAATTGCGCGAGTGGCACGATCAGGGTTTCGTCGATCTGCGCATGGCGGTCAATCTGTCGACCGTGCAACTGCACCACGCCGAGCTGCCGCGGGTGGTCAACAACCTGCTGCAGATGTACCGTCTGCCGCCGCGCAGTCTGGAACTGGAAGTCACCGAAACCGGCCTGATGGAAGACATCACCACCGCCGCCCAGCATCTGCTCAGCCTGCGCCGCTCCGGTGCGCTGATTGCAATTGACGACTTCGGCACCGGCTACTCATCCCTCAGTTATCTGAAAAGCCTGCCGCTGGACAAGATCAAGATCGACAAGAGCTTCGTCCAGGACCTGCTCGATGACGACGATGATGCGACCATCGTTCGCGCGATCATTCAACTGGGCAAGAGCCTGGGCATGCAGGTGATTGCCGAGGGCGTGGAAACCGCCGAGCAGGAAACCTACATCATTTCCGAGGGTTGCCACGAAGGTCAGGGCTACCACTACAGCAAACCGCTGCCGGCGCGGGAGCTGGGCATCTACCTCAAGCAGGCGCAACGCAGTAACGCGGCTATTCTTTAACGATCAAAAGATCGCAGCCTCAAAGATCAAAAGATCGAAGCCTCGTTGCACTCGTCAGCTCCTACAGTGCAACGAGGCTGCGATCTTTTGATCTTCATGTGCAAATAAGAAATATTTCCAGCCACGCCTTTACACATAATGCGAAAGATTTGCATTATGTCGCAGTTTTGCGCGCCCCCGGCGCCAGTCCACTCAACTACCGAAGCAGGATGTTCGCCATGATTCGTATGCCTCTGGCTACCGCCAGTCTGCTGGCCATCGCTATTTCCCTCGCCGGTTGCGGCGAAGGCAAGGACAAAGAAAAAGCCTCCGAGATGACCCCGGCTTCCAGCAGCGCTGCTCCAGCTCCTGCCGCTGCACCTGCGCCTGCTGCCGGTAAAGTTGACGATGCCGCCGCCAAGGCTGTGGTCGCGCACTACGCCGACATGGTCTTCGCCGTTTACAGCGATGCCGAATCCACCGCGAAAACACTGCAAACCGCCGTCGACGCATTTCTCGCCAAGCCGAATGCCGACACTCTGAAAGCCGCCAAGGCTGCCTGGGTCGCCGCGCGCGTGCCGTATCTGCAGAGCGAAGTGTTCCGCTTCGGCAATACCATCATCGACGACTGGGAAGGTCAGGTTAACGCCTGGCCGCTGGACGAAGGCCTGATCGACTACGTCGACAAATCCTACGAGCACGCACTGGGTAACCCGGGCGCCACCGCCAATATCATTGCCAACACCGAAGTCCAGGTCGGCGAAGACAAGGTCGACGTGAAAGAGATCACCCCGGAAAAACTTGCCAGCCTCAACGAGCTGGGCGGTTCCGAGGCCAACGTCGCCACCGGTTACCACGCGATCGAATTCCTGCTCTGGGGCCAGGATCTGAACGGCACCGGCCCAGGCGCTGGCAACCGTCCGGCCTCGGATTACCTGGAAGGCGCCGGCGCCACCGGTGGTCACAACGAGCGTCGTCGTGCCTACCTCAAAGCCGTGACTCAACTGCTGGTCAGCGACCTGGAAGAAATGGTCGGCAACTGGAAGCCGAACGTGGCCGACAACTATCGCGCGACGCTGGAAGCCGAGCCGGGTGAGTCGGGTCTGCGCAAAATGCTGTTCGGCATGGGCAGCCTGTCTCTCGGCGAACTGGCCGGCGAGCGCATGAAGGTTTCCCTGGAAGCCAACTCCCCTGAAGACGAGCAGGATTGCTTCAGCGACAACACCCACTACTCGCATTTCTACGATGCCAAAGGCGTGCGTAACGTTTATCTGGGCGAGTACACCCGCGTTGATGGCACCAAAATGACTGGCGCCAGCCTGTCGTCGCTGGTGGCCAAGGCCGATCCGGCCGCCGACACCGCGGTGAAAGCCGATCTGGCCGCGACCGAAGCGAAAATTCAGGTCATGGTCGATCACGCCAACAAGGGTGAGCACTACGACCAGTTGATCGCCGCCGGCAACACCGCTGGCAACCAGGTCGTTCGTGACGCCATCGCCGCACTGGTCAAGCAGACTGGCTCGATCGAAGCCGCTGCCGGCAAACTGGGCATCAGCGACCTGAACCCGGACAACGCCGATCACGAGTTCTGATCAGCGCGCGCGCTTTAAAAAAGGCGACCTTCGGGTCGCCTTTTTCATACCCCATGATCACAGTCCCCTGTAGGAGCTGCCGAAGGCTGCGATCTGTTGATCTTGATTTTTGAAGATCAGAATCAAAAGATCGCAGCCTTCGGCAGCTCCTACAGGGCGTTTGCATCGCTCTGCAGATTTGCGCTGTATCAAGCAAACGATAATTCCTCTTATTCAAACTCCCCCGCCCTGTTAGACTTTGCGCCTTTGTTTTCGCCCGTTTGCAGGATGTCTGATGCCGTCGTTGCCGCTTCGCTTGTCCGCACTGTTGCTGGCCCTGGGCCTGAGTGCCTGCGATGACGCCCCGCGTTTCACCGAAGCCGAGCCGGGGGAAGCACGTTCGGGTGGCGCGGCGACGGTGCGCAAGAGCGATCAGAATGCGTTTTCCCTGCCGTCGGCCAACCTGCCGCCGTCACGGCGGGTGGATTTCAGTGTCGGCAACAGCTTCTTTCGCAGCCCGTGGGTGATCGCGCCGTCGACTACCACCGCGCGCGACGGCCTCGGCCCGCTGTTCAATACCAACGCCTGCCAGAACTGCCACATCAAGGACGGTCGCGGTCATCCGCCGACATCTGATGCAACCAATGCGGTGTCGATGCTAGTGCGCCTGTCGATTCCCGATGCGCCGCCTTACGCCAGGGTTATCGAACAGCTCGGCGTGGTGCCGGAGCCCGTGTATGGCGGGCAGTTTCAGGACATGGCCGTCCCCGGCGTCGCCCCGGAAGGTAAAGTGCGCGTCGACTACACCCCGGTGCCCGTGCGTTTCAAGGACGGCACCGAGGTCGAATTGCGCAAGCCGACCCTGCAGATCACTCAACTCGGCTACGGCCCGATGCACCCGGACACGCGTTTTTCCGCGCGGGTGGCGCCGCCGATGATTGGTCTGGGCCTGCTCGAAGCGATCCCTGAAGAGGCGATCCTCGCCAACGCCGCCGTCCAGGCGAAAGCGAAAAACGGCATCAACGGCCGGCCGAACCGGGTGTGGGACGATGAGTTGCAGGAAACAGTGATTGGCCGTTTCGGCTGGAAAGCCGGGCAACCGAACCTCAATCAACAAAACGTTCACGCCTTTTCTGGTGATATGGGCCTGACCACCAGCCTGCGGCCGTTCGACGATTGCACCGAGGCGCAAAGCGCCTGCAAACAGGCGCCGAACGGTAATGGCCCGGACGGCGAGCCGGAAGTCAGCGACAACATTCTGCGGCTGGTGCTGTTCTACAGCCGCAATCTCGCAGTGCCGGCGCGCCGTGGCATTAACGATCCACAGGTGCTGGCCGGCAAGAATCTGTTTTTCCAGGCCGGTTGCCAGACGTGCCACACGCCGAAATACACCACCGCGGCCAATGCTGCCGAGCCTGAATTGGCCAATCAGGTGATCCGCCCTTACAGCGATCTGCTGTTGCATGACATGGGCGAAGGCCTGGCGGATAACCGCACCGAATTTCAGGCCTCCGGCCGCGACTGGCGCACGCCGCCGTTGTGGGGGATTGGTCTGACGCAGGCGGTCAGTGGCCACACGCAGTTTTTGCATGACGGCCGCGCCCGTAACCTGCTCGAAGCGGTGCTCTGGCATGGCGGCGAAGCGAGCGCTGCGCAGCAACAGGTTTTGTCTTTCAATGCCGAGCAGCGCGCTGCGTTGCTGGCGTTTCTGAACTCACTTTAAATACTGAAAAAGCATCGGGAGCCCGACATGTTCCGTCCAAAGTTACTGTTCACCAGCCTTGCCGCGCTCGCCCTCGGCGCCTGCTCGCCGCAGGATCCGCAAGCGGTCACTTCGGCGGCGATCGCCAAATCGGTGATCCTGCCGACCTACACTCGCTGGGTCGAAGCCGACCGGCAACTGGCGGTCAGCGCCCTCGCCTATTGCCAGGGCAAGGAAACCCTGGAAACTGCCCGTGCCGACTTCCTTCACGCGCAGAAAGCCTGGGCCGAGTTGCAGCCGCTGCTGATCGGTCCGCTGGCCGAGGGCAACCGTTCGTGGCAAGTGCAGTTCTGGCCGGACAAGAAAAACCTCGTCGGCCGTCAGGTCGAGCAACTGGTCGTCGCCCAGCCGCAGATCGATGCCGCCGCATTGGCCAAATCCAGCGTCGTGGTGCAAGGCCTGTCGGCTTACGAATACATCCTCTTCGACGCCAAGCCTGACGTCGCCAACGACGCGCAGAAAGCCAAGTACTGCCCGCTGCTGATCGCCATTGGCGAGCGCCAGAAGCAACTGGCCGAAGAGATCCTGCAGGGCTGGAACAACACCGATGGCATGCTCGCGCAGATGAGCAAATTCCCCAACCAGCGCTACGCCGACTCCCACGAAGCGATCGCCGATCTGCTGCGCGTACAAGTGACGGCACTCGATACCCTGAAGAAAAAGCTCGGCACGCCGATGGGCCGTCAGAGCAAAGGCGTGCCGCAGCCGTTCCAGGCGGATGCGTGGCGCAGCCAGTCGTCGCTGACGGCGCTGGAAGCCAGCCTTGCCGCAGCCAAAACCGTCTGGGAAGGCGTCGACAACAAGGGCCTTCGCGGTCTGTTGCCGGCCGAGCAGAAACCGCTGGCGGACAAGATCGACGCCGCTTATGCCGCCTCGCTGAAGCTGTTCGACAGCACTCAGCGTTCGCTCGGCGAAATGCTTGAAGACGACGCCGGTCGCCAGCAGCTCAACGATATCTATGACAGCCTCAACGTCGTCCATCGCCTGCATGAAGGCGAACTGGCCAAGGCGCTGGGCATCCAACTGGGCTTCAATGCCAACGACGGTGACTGATGAGGGCGAGTGCCATGCTGCGACGTCAGGTTCTGACTTTAGGTAGTGCACTGCTGGGAGCGGTGACGCTGGGCGGCTGGACGCTGTTCAAACGCAAGGATCAAAGCCCGCTGCTGTTGTCGGCGCGCGACGATACTGACGGCAAGCATTACGCGGTCGGTTATCGGCTCGACGGCACGCGGGTGTTCGCCACCCACGTCGGCCAGCGTTGCCACGACATCATCAATCATCCGACGCAGCCGCTGGCGCTGTTCGTTGCACGGCGTCCGGGTACCGAGAGTTACCTGATCGACCTGCGCGACGGCAAGCTACTGCAGACCGTGACCTCGCAGCCGAACCGGCACTTCTACGGCCACGCCGTGGTGCACAAGGACGGCGAATACCTGTACGCCACCGAGAACGACACCACCGATCCGGGTCGTGGCCTGCTCGGCGTGTACACGTTCGAGGGCGAGCGGCTGGTGCACGCGGGCGAGATTTCCACCCACGGTCTCGGCCCGCATCAGGTGTCGTGGATGCCCGACGGCGAGACGCTGGTCGTGGCCAACGGCGGGATTCGCACCGAAGCGGAAAGCCGCGTCGACATGAACCTCAACGCCATGGAGCCGAGCCTGGTGCTGATGCAGCGCGACGGCACGTTGCTGAGCAAGGAAACCCTCGCCCAGCAGATGAACAGCGTGCGTCACCTGGGCATCGCCAGCGACGGCACTATTGTCGCCGGCCAGCAATTCATGGGCCCCTCCCACGAGCGCTCGGAGCTGTTGGCGATCAAGCGACCCGGGCAAGCGTTCGTGGCGTTCCCCGTAGCGGAAGATCAGTTGCAGGCGATGGGGCACTACACCGCCAGCGTCGCGGTGCACAGTGATCTGCGGCTGGTCGCGTTGACGGCGCCGCGTGGCAACCGCTTCTTCATCTGGGATCTGGACAGCGGCGAACTGCGCCTCGATGCGCCTCTGCCGGATTGCGCTGGCGTTGGTGCGGTGAAGGATGGCTTTGTCGTGACCTCGGGTCAGGGCCGCTGCCGCTACTACGATTGTCGCCAGGAACAGCTGCTGGCCAAACCGCTGGAATTGCCGGCGGGGCTCTGGGACAACCATCTTCATCTGATGGCCTAGAGCCGTTGAAAAGATCGCAGCCTTCGGCAGCTCCTACTTTGGAATGCAATCCCCTGTAGGAGCTGCCGAAGGATCGAGCCGCGATCGGACGATCTTTTGCGTCACCCTGTAATAACTGCCAGTTGGAATCCCCCCGGTACTCGGAGTAATGTGCCCGCCTGTCTCATGATTTATCCAAGGAACTGGAAATATGCTGCGTCGCCGCATGCTGATCATGTTGGGTGTTGTTTTGCTGCTCGTGCTGGTGCTGGGCGGATACAAAGCCTTTTCGATCTACACGATGATCCAGGGCTTTTCCAAACCCAAGCCGCCGATCAGCGTCGCTGTGGCCACTGCCGGCGAGCAGCCGTGGCAGATGCGCCTGCCTACCGTCGGCACACTCAAGGCGCTGCAAGGCGTCGACTTGAGTCTGGAAGTCGCCGGCACCGTTACTGAACTCAAATTCGAATCCGGGCAGAAGGTCAAGGCCGGGCAGCCGTTGCTGCAACTCGATAGCGCTGTTGAAACCGCGTTGCTGGAAACCGCGAAGGCCGATCTTGGCCTGGCGCAGCTTGATTTCGGGCGTGGCGCGCAACTGGTCGACAGCCGAGCGATTTCCAAAGGCGAGTACGACCGCCTCTTTGCCGTGCTGCAAAAGAACAAGGCCACGGTCAATCAGCTCAATGCTTCGCTGGCGAAAAAGCGCATTCTCGCGCCGTTCAGCGGCACCATCGGTATCCGCCAGGTCGACGTCGGCGACTACCTCGCCAGCGGTACCAAAATCGCAACCTTGCAGGACTTGAGCAGCCTCTACGCTGACTTCTACGTGCCCGAACAAGCGGTGCCGAAACTCGCCATCGGCCAGCCCGTGCAGTTCACCGTTGCGGCTTATCCGGGGCAGAACTTTGCCGGCAAGATCAGCGCGATCAACCCGATCGTCGAAAGCACTACGCGCAATATTCTGGTACGCGCCACCTTGGCCAACCCCGACGGCAAGCTGTTGCCGGGCATGTTCGCCAGCCTTGAAGTGCTGCTGCCCGATCCGCAAAAGCACATCGTGGTACCGGAAAGCGCGATCACCTACACCCTGTACGGCAACTCGGTTTACGTGGTCGGGCAGAAAAAAGCCGAGGACGGCAGCCTCGCCAAGGATGACAACGGCCAACCGCTGCTCGTCGCCGAGCGTCGTTTCGTCGAGACCGGTGAACGCCGCGATGGCCTGGTGATGATCAACAAGGGCGTGCAGAGCGGCGAACAGGTGGTAACGGCGGGCCAGATCAAACTGGACAACGGTGCCCACATCGCCATCAGCGACGACAAGACCCTCGGCGAGCAGAACAGTCCGCCCCGCGCCGACTGATCAAGGAATTCCCATGGCTTTTACCGATCCGTTCATCCGCCGCCCGGTGCTCGCCACCGTGGTCAGCCTGCTGATTGTGCTGCTGGGCTTCCAGGCCTGGAGCAAGCTGCCGCTGCGCCAGTACCCGCAAATGGAAAACGCCTTGATCACGGTGACCACGGCGTACCCCGGGGCCAACGCCGAAACCATTCAGGGCTACATCACCCAGCCGATGCAGCAAAGCCTGGCCAGCGCCGAAGGCATCGATTACATGACCTCGGTCAGTCGGCAGAACTTCTCGGTGATTTCGGTTTACGCGCGCATCGGCGCCAACACCGACCGTTTGTTCACCGAACTGCTGGCCAAGGCCAACGAAGTGAAAAACAAGCTGCCGCAGGACGCTGAAGACCCGGTGCTGAGCAAGGAGTCCGCCGATGCTTCGGCGCTGATGTACATCAGCTTCTTCAGCAAGGACCTGAGCAACCCGCAAATCACCGATTACCTGTCGCGGGTCATCCAGCCAAAACTGGCGACGCTGCCGGGCATGGCCGAAGCGGAAATTCTCGGCAATCAGGTGTTCGCCATGCGCCTGTGGCTCGATCCGGTGAAACTCGCCGGCTTCGGCCTGAGCGCCGCCGACGTGACCGCTGCGGTGCGCCAGTACAACTTCCTTTCCGCCGCCGGCGAGGTCAAAGGCGAGTACACCGTCACCAGCATCAACGCCAATACTGAACTGAAGTCCGCCGAAGCCTTCGCGGCGATTCCGCTCAAGGTCGACGGCGACAGCCGCGTGCTGCTGCGCGATGTCGCGCGGGTGGAAATGGGCGCAGAAAACTACGACTCGATCAGCTCCTTCGGCGGCACGCCGTCGGTATACATCGGTATCAAGGCCACGCCGGGGGCGAACCCGCTGGACGTAATCAAGGAAGTGCGCAAGCTGATGCCGGAGCTGGAAGCGCAGCTGCCGCCGAACCTGAAAAGCGAAATCGCCTACGACGCCACGCTGTTCATTCAGGCCTCGATTGATGAGGTGGTGAAAACCCTGTTCGAAGCGGTACTGATCGTCATCGTTGTGGTGTTCCTGTTCCTCGGCGCGTTGCGTTCGGTGGTGATCCCTGTGGTGACCATCCCGCTGTCGATGATCGGCGTGATGTTCTTCATGCAGATGATGGGTTACTCGATGAACCTGCTGACGCTGCTGGCGATGGTGCTGGCCATCGGTCTGGTGGTGGACGACGCGATCGTCGTGGTGGAAAACATCCACCGCCACATCGAGGAAGGCAAGACACCGTTCGATGCAGCCCTGGAAGGCGCGCGCGAGATCGCCATGCCGGTGGTGTCGATGACCATCACCCTGGCGGCGGTGTATGCGCCGATCGGTTTCCTCACCGGGCTGACCGGGGCGTTGTTCAAGGAGTTTGCGCTGACCCTGGCGGGAGCGGTGGTGATTTCCGGCGTCGTCGCTCTGACGCTGTCGCCGATGATGTGCGCGTTTCTGCTGCGTCATGAAGAGAATCCCAGCGGACTGGCCCATCGTCTCGACCGGGTTTTCGACGGGCTCAAGCGCCGCTACCAAAGCATGCTGCACGGCACGCTCAATACCCGGCCGGTAGTGCTGGTGTTTGCGGTGATCGTGCTGTGCCTGATTCCGGTGTTTCTCAAGTTCACCAAGTCGGAACTGGCCCCGGATGAGGACCAGGGCATCATTTTCATGATGGCCAGTGCGCCGCAGCCGACCAACCTGGACTACCTGAGCACTTACACCGACGAGTTCATCACCATCTTCAAGGAGTTTCCCGAGTACTACTCATCGTTCCAGATCAACGGCTACAACGGCGTGCAGGCCGGTATCGGCGGTTTCCTGCTCAAACCGTGGAACGAGCGCAGCCGTACGCAGATGGAAATCCTCCCCGAAGTACAAAGCAAACTGGAGAGCATTCCCGGCCTGCAGATCTTCGGTTTCAACCTGCCTTCCCTGCCCGGCACCGGTGAAGGATTGCCCTTCGAATTCGTGGTCAATACCGCCAATGATTACGAGCTGCTGTTGCAAGTCGCCGAGCGGATCGAGAAACGCGCAATGGACTCGGGCAAGTTCGCCTTCGTCGACCTCGATCTGGCGTTCGACAAGCCGGAAGTCGTCGTGGATATCGACCGCGACAAGGCCGCGCAAATGGGCGTGACGATGCTCGACCTCGGCAGCACGCTGGCGACCTTGCTCGGCGAGGCGGAGATCAACCGTTTCACCATCGATGGCCGAAGCTACAAGGTCATCGCCCAGGTTGAACGGGCCTACCGCGACAACCCGGACTGGCTGAACAATTACTACGTGAAGAACACCCAAGGCGAACTGTTGCCGCTGTCGACGCTGATCAAAGTCAGCGACCGTGCGCGGCCGCGTCAGCTCAACCAGTTCCAGCAACTCAACGCGGCGAAGATTTCCGGTTTCCCGCTGGTGAGTATGGGCGAAGCCATCGATACCGTGCTGCAGATCGCCCGGGAAGAAGCGCCAGCCGGGTTTGCCTTCGACTACGGCGGCGCCTCGCGACAGTACGTGCAGGAAGGCAGCGCACTGTGGGTCACGTTTGCGCTGGCGCTGGCGATCATCTTTCTGGTGCTGGCCGCACAGTTCGAGAGCTTCCGCGATCCGCTGGTGATTCTGGTGACGGTGCCGCTGTCGATCTGCGGGGCGTTGATTCCACTGTTCCTCGGCTGGTCGAGCATGAACATTTATACCCAGGTCGGGCTGGTGACGCTGATCGGCCTGATCAGCAAGCACGGCATCCTGATCGTCGAATTCGCCAACCAGTTGCGCAAGGACAAGGGCCTGAGTGCGCGTGAAGCGGTGGAGGAAGCGGCGGCAATTCGCTTGCGCCCGGTGCTGATGACGACGGCGGCAATGGTGTTCGGCATGGTGCCGCTGATTCTGGCGACCGGTGCTGGCGCCGTGAGCCGCTTCGACATCGGCCTGGTGATTGCCACCGGGATGTCGATTGGCACGTTATTCACCTTGTTCGTGCTGCCATGTGTCTACACATTCATGGCGAAACCGGATGCCAAATAACACACATCGCCCCTTTGGGAGCGAGCTTGCTCGCGAATGCGGAGTGTCAATTGACGAAGATGTCGACTGATACGAAGCATTCGCGAGCAAGCCCGCTCCCACAGGGATGTTCGATCGTTCCGACGCGCTGCGTGGGAACGATCAAACCAGCAAGATTTCGGCAAAAAAAGGCCTCGCAACTGCGAGGCCTTTTACTTGGGCTTCAATCGTTTCAACTGGCTGGCCTCATTCCCTGAGACAGCCCGAACATGAACAACAGCAAATCGTGATCGGGCTGGGTCGCCACGGAAGCCTTGGCCACCCGTGGAACCGAACAATGAGCGTCGTTCCCGGACGCCCCTATGACCTGCATGCGCGGCTGCTCCCAGGCAGCCACCGCCAGTGAAGCAACTGCCAAGGCCCCGACCAGGAACAAACCTCGTGCAATTTCGAGTTTCATCGCTATAAACCTTTGATAGCGCTGCCAAACGCCGTCTCGTAAAAGTAGACGAGTTTTTTCCAGTCGGCATCGCGGAACGACGAATGGCGACGCAGTTGCTTCATGTCGTGCTGCGCCGCCCGATACGCGGTCAGGCGCTGACGGCACTTCTCCAGATCGATCAACGCCACTTCAACCTGCGCCGTTTCACCTTCGCCGCTGACCCGCACGAAAACGTGCTTGATGTAGATGCAGCTGTGCTGCCAGCGGCCCTTGTGCATGCGCGCCAGGTTTTGCGCCAGGTCTTTGAGGACTCGCTCATAAACCACGTCACCACATTGATCGCGACCACCAGCGGCGGCCAGCCAGTGCTCCAGTTCCTGGAAGCCGTCCAGCGACTTTGTCACCAGCAGTGCGCGCCACTTGTGCTGCGGATCGGGCTGGGCACCGCAGAAGACAATGTGCGGGACTCGCACACCGAGTTTGCTCACCCCGGTCAGCGCATCAAGTTCACGCAATACAGTCGGGCGACCGAAGGGGTGCAGCCAGCTGCGGTAGATATGCCCGGTCTGGCGCTTGGCGTACAGCAACTGACCGTCACGGTCGACGATGCGCTGCACCCCGCTTTCGCCACCACGACGCACATTGGGCTCTTCAACCCATTCGCCGCGCAGGTTCCAGTAATAATCGAAACGATCCTGGGGAGCGACGTCCGCTTCAACTGCTGCTTGCACTGCCATCTTCTACCTCTTGCGTAATACGTAAACTCGCCACATCGCATAGAGCGGTATGAAGTCCAGTTGTTCCTGAATGCGGAAACCCGCCTGTTCAAATTCTTTTTCTATCGTTGCCGCTGGAATCAGAAAACGATTCTGGTAGTCATGGCTCGGCCGATCCCGCTCGGCGCGCTTGCGCTTCCAGGCCTTGAAATTGCCGTCGACCCACAACGAAACGATCAGGCTGTCACGGGTCACCCGCTCGAATTCGCGCAGGATCACCCGGCGGTGCTCGGCCTCGCCGATGTGGTGCAACAGGCGCATGCAAAAAATGCTGTCGACCGAGTTATCCGGCAGAGCGATATCGAACGCCGAGGTGTGCAGCGGTTGCACGCGCTTTACCACATCGCCCGGTTGCCCTTGCATCGCGGCATTGATCATCGATTCGGAATTGTCCGCACCGATGATCACCCGATTGGGCTTTTCCGCGAGCATTGGCCAGAAACGCCCGGCACCGCAGGGCAGATCCAGGACCAGACCGGGATCCCCCGCCAACGCCAAGGCCTTGCGACCCAATTGCTCGTCGCGCCAGTGCGACAGGCGACGGCCCAGGGTTTCATGATGTTTGCGCAAATATCGTTGTGCGTGTTGGTCGTCGTACTTTTCGGAAAAATCGAGCTTGATCGGGCCGGCCATCATCTGGACTCCTGAGTTCTGATGACGCCACCTTAAGCAGCGACCTGTCAGCGTCAGGTCATCCAATTGTGAAAATTCTGTCAGGTAAATCCGCAAAGTATTACAACGTTATACAGGATTTAGACAGCTATACGGGAGTAGCCTCGAGCCACTATTTGCCGGCATTAACGCCAAGATCTACCTCGAATCGGCAGCCATTGGGGTCCATCGTGCTCAAGCTGACCGTCCAGCCCTGGTTCTCACAGATGCGCTGCACCAGGGACAGACCCAGGCCAAGGCCTTCGCCACGTTTCTCGCTGCCACGCACGAAGGGCTCGAACATCGCCTCGCGTTTTTCCTCGGGAATACCCACCCCCGAATCCTCGACGACAAAGCCGTTGGCGGTGAGCGTCAGACGAATGAAACCCTGTTCGGTGTAATGCAATGCGTTGCGCAGAAGATTGCCCATCACCGCGTTCAGCAAAGTTGCGTTGTAGCGAATGTCCGGAGGGTCGCCCGGCTCGAACATCAGCGTCAGGCCCTTGCGCTCGATCGGCTCGCGCCACAGGCACAGCAGGCTCTCGGCCACTTGTATGAGGTTCTGCTGCGGCGCCGCTGCGGCTTCTTCATTCTGTGTGCGCGCCAGCATCAGGAAGGTCTGCACCAGCTCGCGCATTTCTTCGCTGGCCCGCGCAATGCGTTCGACCTGCGCACGACCGCGTTGATCGATTCCGGGGTTCTCCAGCAGCAGTTCGCAGGAACTGGCCAAGACCATCAGTGGCGTGCGCAATTCGTGGCTGACGTCGCTGGTGAACAGCCTTTCGCGGGTCAGTGCCTGCCGCAGACGCCCCAGCGTGGCATCGAACGCCACCGCCAGTTCACCGACTTCATCCGCCGCGTAATCCGGCGCCAACGGTGGCGCCAGCCCGAGCAACTGGTCGCGATGCCGGACCTGCCGCGCCAGGCGCACCACCGGCGCCATTACCTTGCGTGCGAGCACCCAGCCGAGAAACACCGCCAATGCCAGGCTGAGCACGAAGCCCACCAGCACCACCGCAAAGAGCACGCGCTCGCGCTCTTCGAAATCGCTTTGATCCTGCAGCAGCACGTAGCGCCGACCATCCACCACTTCGACCATGGCGTGATAGGACAACTGCTCGCGAAATACCTCATGGAAACCCGCATCGAGGTGACGCAGATCCTTGGGCAGGTCGAAATCGCCCGGCCCACCGCTGAAATAGAACAACTGATCCGGTTCGGGGCGATGGCTCCAGTCGGAGACGTTGTCCATCAGCAGCAAACGTTGCAGGTCGCCGCCCAGCCCCGCCGAAATAAGTTTCTCTTCCACCAGGTGCACCGTTGCGACGATACCCATGGCGAAGGCGCCGGCCACCAGCGCACTCATCAGTGCAAAGGCGATGATGATCCGCTGGGAAAGACTCTGTTTAAACTCCATCTCTGCCCTCAGCCAAGCGATAACCGACACCGTGCACGGTGTGCAGGAGTGGCTTGGCGAATGGCTTGTCGATCACCTGACGCAATTGGTGGACATGGCTGCGCAGGCTGTCGCTGTCCGGGCAGTCATCGCCCCACAGCGCTTCTTCGAGAATTTCCCGACGCAACACATGCGGACTCTTCTGCATCAACACCGCGAGCAGCTTGAGGCCGACCGGGTTGAGCTTGAGCAGCTTGCCTTCACGGGTCACTTCCAGGGTGTCGAGGTCGTAGCTCAGGTCACCGACCTGCAAGGCGCGGCGGCCACCGCCCTGAGCACGGCGCATGACCGCTTCGACGCGTGCCGCCAGCTCGGACAGGGCGAACGGCTTGATCAAATAATCGTCGGCGCCGGATTTGAAGCCTTGCAGCCGGTCGTCGAGTTGATCGCGTGCGGTGAGCATGATCACCGGCGTATCGCGCCGGGCGTCCTCACGCAGGCGCTTGCACAAGGTGTAGCCGTCGATGCCGGGCAGCATGATGTCGAGCACGATCAGGTCGTAATGCTCGGTCGCTGCCAAGTGCAGACCGGACAGACCATCCTGGGCGCAATCGACGGTATAGCCTTTGAGGCCCAGGTAATCGGCCAGATTGGCCAGGATGTCGCGGTTGTCTTCGACCAGCAGAATTCGCATGGGCACCTCCTCCGAACGGGGTAACGGCCGTCTTGGCCCGCGCAGCTTACGGCCAAGTGTGGCGCAGGGCTAGGGGATGTTTTCGATAACGCTGTGCAGTGCGCCGCGAGACGATTTTTTCACTTTCGGTTAACAAATCGCCGACGCCAGCGCGCGCAGACTCCACGCGATTACGCTCTCTCCTCCGTTCATCGACCAAGGAACCTGCCATGGTGTCGACCTCTGCCCTTCCCGCTTCAAGACCGCTCAACTGGTGGCTGTGTCTGGGCATTCCCGCCGTGGCGGCGATCATTCTGCTGTTGCTCGAACTGACCGATCTGGACATGGTTCTGGCGCAAATGTTCTACGACCCGGTCGCCGGGGATTTCATCGGACGGCACAGCTATTTTCTTGAAGACATCCTGCATGACCGGGCGAAACAGCTGGTGATAGGCTTCTCTGTGTTTGCCATTCTGGGTTTCATCGGCGCGTTTTTCATCGAACAGCTGAAACCGTTCAAGCGTGAATTGGGCTGTCTGGTGCTGTCGCTGGGGCTGGCGACTTCATTTGTCACTCCGGTCAAAGCCGTGGCCGCCGTGCAGTGCCCGTGGAGCCTGGAGCAGTTTGGCGGCCACGAGACCTACAGCAAATTGATGGAGCATCGCCCCGCGACCGACAAGCCCGGACGTTGCTGGCCGGGTGGGCATGCGGCGACCGGGTTTACGCTGTTTGCGTTGTTCTTCGTATTGCGCGACCGCCGTCCACGACTGGCGCGGCAGGCGTTTGTGTTCGCCTTTGCGCTGGGCTCGGTGTTCTCGATCAGTCGCATGATGCAGGGCGCGCATTTCTTTTCGCACAACGTGTGGACGGCGATTTTCTGCTGGCTGATTTGCCTGGGGGCTTATTACTGGGTGCTGTATCGCCCGGCAGTGAAGGCTGAGGCTGTCGTCAGAGCACACCCCGTCAGCGCCTGAATACACATCAACCTGTGGGAGCGGGCTTGCTCGCGAAGGCGTCCTGCCAGTCAATGCGCCTGTCGAATGACACACCGCTTGCGCGAGCAAGCCCGCTCCCACAGGGTTTTGGGCCAACCCTGAAATCCAGGCAATAAAAAACCCCGCTGACTTTCGCCAGCGGGGTTTTGCGTTACAGGGCCAGGGCTGGCTTACATCATGCCGCCCATGCCACCCATGCCGCCCATGTCTGGCATACCGCCGCCAGCTGCACCTTCTTTCTTCGGTGCGTCGGCAACCGCTGCTTCGGTGGTCAGGATCAGACCGCCGATGGAGGCTGCAGCCTGCAGAGCCGAACGGGTTACCTTGGTTGGGTCCAGGATGCCCATTTCGATCATGTCGCCGTATTCGCCGGAAGCAGCGTTGTAACCGAAGTTACCTTTGCCGTTCTTCACTTCGTTGACGACTACGCTTGGCTCGTCACCGGAGTTGGCAGCGATCTGACGCAGCGGCGCTTCAACAGCGCGACGCAGCACAGCGATACCGACGTTCTGGTCAGCGTTGTCGCCGGTCAGTTCGGTCAGGGCTTCCAGAGCACGGATCAGCGCTACGCCACCGCCAGGTACCACGCCTTCTTCAACGGCTGCACGGGTTGCGTGCAGGGCGTCTTCAACGCGGGCCTTCTTCTCTTTCATTTCAACTTCGGAACCAGCGCCAACCTTGATCACTGCAACGCCGCCGGACAGCTTGGCCAGACGCTCTTGCAGTTTTTCACGGTCGTAGTCCGAGGACGTTTCGGCAACCTGGGCACGGATCTGGGCGATACGGCCTTCGATGTCTGCCTGCACGCCAGCACCGTCAACGATGATGGTGTTTTCCTTGGACAGGGTCACGCGCTTGGCGTTACCCAGGTGCTCCAGGGTGGTGCTTTCCAGGCTCAGACCGATCTCTTCGGAGATCACGGTACCGCCGGTCAGAACAGCGATGTCCTGCAGCATGGCCTTGCGACGATCGCCGAAGCCTGGTGCCTTGACGGCAGCGACTTTAACGATACCGCGCATGTTGTTCACCACCAGAGTCGCCAAGGCTTCGCCTTCAACGTCTTCGGCAACGATCAGCAGCGGACGGCCGGCTTTGGCCACAGCTTCCAGTACAGGCAGCATTTCGCGGATGTTCGAGATCTTTTTGTCGACCAGCAGGATCAGCGGGCCGTCGAGCTCGGCAACCATGGTGTCCGGCTTGTTGACGAAGTACGGCGACAGGTAGCCACGGTCGAACTGCATGCCTTCTACAACCGACAGTTCGTTTTCCAGGCCCGAGCCTTCTTCAACGGTGATCACGCCTTCTTTACCGACTTTTTCCATGGCTTCGGCAATGATGTCGCCGATGGAGTTGTCGGAGTTGGCGGAGATGGTGCCGACCTGAGCGATGGCTTTGAAATCAGCGCATGGCTTGGACAGGGCTTTGAGCTCTTTGACAATGGCGATGGTCGCCTTGTCGATGCCGCGCTTCAGGTCCATCGGGTTCATGCCGGCAGCGACGGCTTTCAGGCCTTCGTTGACGATCGACTGAGCCAGAACGGTAGCGGTGGTAGTACCGTCACCAGCGTCATCGTTGGCACGGGAGGCAACGTCTTTGACCAGCTGCGCGCCCATGTTTTCGAAGCGATCTTCGAGTTCGATCTCTTTGGCGACGGAAACGCCGTCCTTGGTGATAGTCGGAGCGCCGAAGCTCTTCTCCAGGATCACGTTACGGCCCTTCGGGCCCAGGGTCGCTTTTACCGCGTCAGCCAGAACGTTGACGCCTTTGAGCATCTTGGAGCGGGCGGCATCGCCGAACTTAACTTCTTTAGCAGCCATGATCGATATTCCTTAAATACTTTGTAGTAACGGGAAAATGAACGGGATTTATCAGCCTTCGATAACCGCGAGAATTTCGTTCTCGCTCATTACCAGCAGGTCTTCGCCATCGACTTTCACAGTGTTGCTGCCGGAGTAAGGACCGAACACAACCTTGTCGCCTTCCTTCACGGACAGTGCACGCACTTCACCGTTTTCCAGAGCTTTGCCCGGGCCTACAGCGAGAATCACACCGTGGTTGGCTTTTTCAGCAGCCGAACCTGGCAGGACGATACCGCCAGCGGTTTTCTTTTCTTCTTCGCTGCGACGGATGACGACGCGGTCATGCAGAGGACGAAGCTTCATTGTCGATCTCTCCTAATTGTGGTTTTCATCGGCCGGTGTAGTCCCGGCGGGTTTAACAAATCCGGCCTGTGCCGGGTGCGGCTCGTCGAGCGAACCGCGCAAGTCTGTCCGGTTGAATACCGGAAACCTTTCGGTGACCGATACATAGGGGCGTACAAGCCGATTACAAGGGCTGGCCGAAAAAATTTTTCATCCAGGCACGGTGAATAACAGCCATAAACGAGCACGGCACCCGAAGGTGCCGTGTCGAGGCTGATGTTACTTGTGGTCGCGGTGTTCGAACTCGCCTTCGATCACATTCGGCTCACGGCCCAGCGGCTCGCGCGGCGCCGGCCCGCCACGCGGCTGCAGGTCATCGGCGAAGGCGCGCTGGCGCATGGCCTGGTCTTCGGCGCGCTGGCGCATCTTGTTCGCCAGCAGACGCCGGGTGACCGGCAACAGCATCACCAGACCGACGACGTCACTGATGAACCCGGGAATGATCAACAGGCCACCGGCCAACGCCAGCATCAGGCCTTCGAGCATGGTTTGCGCGGGCAATTCGCCGCGGTTCAGGCTTTCCCGGGCACGCAGTGCCGTGGCCAGGCCGGCGACGCGCAGCACGAACACGCCGAACATCGAGCCGAGAATGATCAGCAGCAGGGCCGGGAAGAACCCGATCGCCCCTGCCACTTTGACGAATACGAACAGCTCCAGCACTGGAAACAGCAGAAAGAGCAACAGAAAAGGGCGCATCAAAATGTCCTCAACGCAAGAAATGCCTTGCAGTAAGCCTTAGATGACGTCGCCCTTGCGTGAATTCAACCTTAAGAATCCGCTTTTTTTGGCCAGACCTCGGCGTGAGCCAATGAAACCAAGGCTTCGCGCACGTGTGTCGGCGTATTGCAAGGGCTTGGGAAGCCTAGCCAGTACAACGCCTGACCGATGCGTAAATGCATCCCTTCGCTGTCGACCCCGGCCAGTTGTGCCGGCACATTGCCTGGCAGCCCGGCGAGCTCGACGTAATGGGCGATGGCCTTGGCGTGATCGCTGTTCATGTGCTCGACCATGCTGATTTCGGCCTTGCCGGCGAACGGGTTGGCCAAGGTCAGATCGTCGATCCAGTGGATCGCGCCGAACCCGCCGATGTAGCGGTGGCGCACCGGATTGAGTACCCAAAAATCGAAATCGTGGGCCTGGTGATAATTCTGCGAGTCGGGGAAATAGCGGTAGTAACGCTCGGCGGCTGACTCGATGGCGGTCGGGTCTTCAAGCTTTTGCGCCTCGGCCAGATACGTCAGACGCCCGACCGCCTGTACATCGTCGGCCTCGCGCTCGCCGACCAGCATCGAGCACTTCGGGTCTTTTTGCAGGTTGTGGGTGTGCTGGGCGATACGGCTGATGAGGATCAGCGGCCGGCCCTGCTCATCCAGGCAATAGGGAACCACGGAGCCGAACGGGAAACCGGGCATCGATTTGGAGTGGGTCGAGAGCACTCCACGGTATTCCTTGAGAAGCAATTCTCGGGCATTCTTCGCCCCTTCAACGCTCAATTTATGACTCCTTGAATAGAATCCGTCGAAAAAACGGACAGGCGCACGACAACAGGTCGGCCACGCCATCGGGCAATGCTTCTGCGCGACCCAGCCATGGCCGGGGCGGAACGGGAGCCGCCAAGAATAAAAACCATCAGACCAGCACTCGGGGCACGCACATGCAACTCAACGACAAAGTAATCATTATCACCGGCGGTTGCCAGGGTTTGGGCCGCTCCATGGCCGAGTACTTCGCCGGCAAAGGTGCGAAGCTCGCGCTGGTCGATCTGAATCAGGAAAAGCTCGACGACGCCGTCGCCGCGTGCAAAGCCAGGGGCGTCGAGGCGCGCAGCTATCTGTGCAACGTCGCCAATGAAGAGCAGGTCGAGCACATGGTCGCCCAGGTTGCCGCTGACTTTGGCGCGATTCACGGTCTGATCAACAACGCCGGGATTCTGCGTGACGGCCTGTTGCTGAAGGTCAAGGACGGCGAAATGAGCAAAATGAGCCTGGCCCAGTGGCAGGCAGTCATCGATGTGAACCTGACCGGCGTCTTCCTGTGCACCCGTGAGGTGGCGGCGAAAATGGTCGAGTTGAAGAACAGCGGCGCGATTATCAACATCTCGTCGATCTCCCGCGCCGGCAACGTCGGCCAGACCAACTATTCCGCGGCCAAGGCCGGTGTCGCCGCAGCGACCGTGACCTGGGCCAAGGAGCTGGCGCGTTACGGCATTCGCGTGGCCGGCATCGCGCCGGGCTTCATCGAAACCGAAATGACCCTGGGCATGAAACCCGAAGCGCTGGAGAAAATGACCTCGGGCATCCCGCTCAAGCGCATGGGCAAACCGCAAGAGATCGCCCATTCGGCGGCGTACATCTTCGAAAACGACTATTACACCGGGCGGATTCTGGAGATGGATGGCGGGTTGCGAATCTAAAGCAAAGTCAAAAGATCGCAGCCTCGCTCCGCTCGTCAGCTCCTACGGCAAATGTGTAGGAGCTGACGAGCGAAGCGAGGCTGCGATCTTTTTGCAGGCGACGCTGATCAATCGTCGCTGATGGTGATATTCGGCATCGCCGGCGTCGCCGCTTCCTGCAGCACGATCCGCGCGCCGACGTGGCGGGCCAGTTCCTGGTAAACCATGGCGATCTGGCTGTCCGGCTCGGCGATCACCGTCGGCTTGCCGCCATCGGCCTGTTCGCGGATCAGCATCGACAGCGGCAGCGAGGCCAGCAGTTCGACACCGTACTGGGTGGCCAACTTTTCGCCGCCGCCTTCGCCGAACAGATGCTCGGCATGTCCGCAGTTCGAGCAGATGTGCACGGCCATGTTTTCCACCACGCCCAACACCGGAATGTTGACCTTGCGGAACATTTCCACGCCTTTGCGTGCGTCGAGCAGCGCCAGATCCTGCGGCGTGGTGACGATCACCGCGCCCGCCACCGGGACTTTCTGTGCCAGGGTCAGTTGAATGTCGCCGGTGCCTGGTGGCATGTCGATGACCAGATAATCCAGATCGCCCCACGCGGTTTGCGTGACCAGTTGCAGCAACGCCCCGGAGACCATCGGCCCGCGCCAGACCATCGGCGTGTTGTCGTCGGTCAGAAAAGCCATCGACATGACTTCCACACCGTGAGCCTTGAGCGGCACAAACCATTTCTGGTCCCTGACCTCCGGGCGGGTGCGCTCGGGGATGCCGAACATGATGCCCTGGCTCGGGCCGTAGATATCGGCGTCGAGAATCCCCACCTTGGCGCCTTCACGCGCCAGCGCCAGTGCGAGGTTGGCAGCGGTGGTGGATTTGCCTACGCCACCCTTGCCGGAAGCGACGGCGACGACGTTCTTGACGTTGGCCAGCCCCGGAATCTGCGCCTGGGCCTTATGCGCGGCGATCACGCTGTTGACCTCGACGCGAGCGATGACCACGCCGTCGATGTTTTCGATGGCCAGTTGCAGCAATTGCGCCCAACCGCTCTTGAACAGTCCGGCGGCGTAACCGATTTCCAGCTGCACATTGACGCGGTCACCGATGATCTCGATGTTTTTCACGCAACCGGCGCTGACCGGGTCCTGGTTCAGGTAAGGGTCGGTGTATTGGCTGAGGACGGCTTCCACCGCTGCGCGAGTGACGGCGCTCATGGGCAACTCCGATAACAAGACTGGGAAAAGATGGCGGCTATCCTACCCCTTCTATCCTCCGGACGGCATGCCCGGCAACGATTTGCAGGGGTGAAATATCTTGTCCGGCGCTTTATAGTGGCCGACCTCCGTTTCATCAAGTAGCGAAGCCCTACATGTCCGAGCCACGCAAGATCCTCGTCACCAGCGCCCTGCCCTACGCCAACGGTTCGATCCACCTTGGCCACATGCTGGAATACATCCAGACCGATATGTGGGTGCGCTTCCAGAAGCATCGCGGCAACCAATGCATCTATGTCTGCGCCGACGACGCCCACGGTTCGGCGATCATGCTGCGCGCAGAAAAGGAAGGCATCACCCCGGAACAACTGATCGCCAATGTGCAGGCTGAACACAGCGCCGACTTTGCCGACTTCCTGGTCGATTTCGACAATTTCCACTCCACTCACGCCGAAGAAAACCGTGAGCTGTCGAGCCAGATCTACCTCAAGCTGCGTGACGCCGGGCACATCGCCCAGCGCTCGATCACCCAGTATTTCGACCCGGAAAAGAAAATGTTCCTGGCCGACCGCTTCATCAAGGGCACCTGCCCGAAATGCGGCACCGAAGACCAGTACGGCGACAACTGCGAAAAATGCGGCGCGACCTACGCACCGACCGACCTGAAGGATCCGAAATCGGCGATCTCCGGCGCCACCCCGGTGCTCAAGGATTCCCAGCACTTCTTCTTCAAGCTGCCGGACTTCCAGGACATGCTGCAGGCCTGGACCCGCAGTGGCGCGCTGCAGGACGCCGTGGCCAACAAGATCGCCGAATGGCTCGATGCCGGCCTGCAACAGTGGGACATCTCCCGCGATGCGCCGTACTTCGGCTTCGAGATTCCGGGCGAGCCGGGCAAATATTTCTACGTGTGGCTGGATGCGCCGATCGGCTACATGGCCAGCTTCAAGAACCTCTGCAACCGCACGCCTGCGCTGGATTTCGACGCGTTCTGGGGCAAGGATTCGACTGCCGAGCTGTATCACTTCATCGGCAAGGACATCGTCAATTTCCACGCGCTGTTCTGGCCCGCGATGCTTGAAGGCGCCGGCTTCCGCAAGCCGACCGCGATCAACGTGCACGGCTACCTGACCGTCAACGGCCAGAAAATGTCCAAGTCGCGCGGCACCTTCATCAAGGCCCGCACGTACCTGGATCACCTGTCACCGGAATACCTGCGCTACTACTACGCGGCCAAGCTTGGCCGTGGCGTCGATGACCTCGACCTGAACCTCGAAGATTTCGTGCAGAAGGTCAACTCCGACCTGGTCGGCAAAGTGGTCAACATCGCCAGCCGTTGCGCCGGTTTCATCCACAAGGGCAACGGTGGTCTGCTGGTCGACCACAATGCCGCGCCGGAGCTGACCGAGGCTTTCCTCGCCGCTGCACCGAGCATTGCCGACGCTTATGAGGCCCGCGACTTCGCCCGTGCCATGCGCGAAACCATGGCCCTGGCCGACCGCGCCAACGCGTGGATTGCCGACAAGGCACCGTGGTCGCTGAACAAGCAGGAAGGCAAGCAGGATGAAGTCCAGGCGATCTGCGCCACCGGCATCAACCTGTTCCGCCAGTTGGTGATCTTCCTCAAACCGGTGCTGCCGTTGCTCGCCGCCGATGCGGAGGCGTTCCTCAACGTCGCACCGCTGACCTGGAACGATCACACCACGCTGCTGGCCAACCATCAGTTGAATGAGTTCAAACCGTTGATGACCCGCATCGACCCGGTAAAAGTGCAAGCCATGACCGACGCCTCCAGGGAAGACCTGACCGCCAGCCAGACCGACACCGGCGCTGACGCACCTGCGGGTAATGGCGAACTGGCCAAGGATCCGCTGTCGCCGGAAATCGATTTCGACGCGTTCGCCGCCATCGACCTGCGCGTGGCGCTGATCGTCAAGGCTGAGCACGTCGAGGGCGCGGACAAGCTGCTGCGCCTGACCCTCGACATCGGTGACGAGCAACGCAACGTGTTCTCCGGGATCAAGAGCGCGTATCCGGACCCGTCCAAACTCGACGGTCGCCTGACCATGATGATCGCCAACCTCAAGCCACGGAAAATGAAGTTCGGTATCTCCGAAGGCATGGTGATGGCGGCAGGTCCCGGCGGTGAAGAGATTTACTTGCTGAGCCCGGACAGCGGCGCCAAGCCGGGTCAGCGCATCAAGTAAGGCCTTGCCGTAAAACGATCCCACCGACGTGCTTTGCATGCCGGTGGGATTTTTCATATCTGGCCCGACAGTGCCTAACCTTAAAAGAGACCCGCCCGTTTCGCTGGCAGAACCATGACCGAACTCGTGTTAACGCTGATCAGTGCTGCGCTGCTTAACAACTTCGTGTTGCACTGGCCGCTGGGCGTCGATCCGCTGTTGGCGGGAAGTCGTCGGCAAGTGCATGCGCTTGGATTGGCGACGTTGTGCCTGATGGTGTTTGTCGGCGTCATCGGGCACGCGATCTGGCACTGGATACTGCTGCCATTGCAGCTTGAGTCGCTGCGCCTGTTCGTGTTTCTGCCGTTGAGCGTGTTGTTGATGACGCCGCTGCTGAAACTGCTGGCGCGCGAGCTGCCGGATTGGCCGTTCAATGGATTATGGCCGCTCTTGCTCGGCAACGCAGGCGTACTCGGACTGGCGCTGATCAACGCGCAAAACGATCAGGGCCTGCTGCACGCGACGGCGCTGAGCCTCGGCGCCGGGCTGGGTTTCTGGCTGGTGCTCAGCCTGTTCAGCGATCTGCGCGAGCGCACGGCCGATGACGATATTCCCCTGCCCTTTCGCGGCCTGCCGATCGATCTGATCAGCGCCGGACTGATCGCAGTGATATTTCTCGGATTCAGTGGATTGATCAAAACATGAGTCTGATTCAACGCATCGATGCCCTTTTACCGCAGACCCAATGCGGCAAATGCGGCCATCCTGGGTGCAAACCGTATGCGCAAGGCATCGTTGACGGCGAGCCGATCAACAAGTGCCCGCCGGGGGGCGAGGAAACCATCGCAACCCTGGCCGAGTTGTTGAAAATACCGGTGCTGGAACTGGACATCAGCCGTGGCCCGGCACCGCCGCAAATCGCGTTCATCCGCGAGGCTGAATGCATCGGCTGCACCAAGTGCATTCAGGCCTGCCCGGTCGATGCCATTGTCGGCGCGGCAAAACTCATGCACACCGTGCTGATCGATGAATGCACCGGTTGTGATCTGTGCGTGGCGCCTTGCCCGGTCGACTGCATCGAAATGCATCCTTTGCCTGCGAACACGATTGCTGTGGTTGGCGGCCTTGCGTTCGATCTTGAAGAGCAGCGCGCCCGCGCCGAAAAGCGTGACCACGCGCGCCAGCGTTTCGAGCGGCGCAACCAGCGCTTGCTGCGCGAAGAACAGCAAAAGCAGGCTGAACGTGACGCGCGAGCCGCACGTGCGGCACAGCCGCAGGTTTCGACCGCTGACCCGGTGCAGGCTGCACTTGAGCGGGTGCGTGCGCAAAAAGCCGCGAGCGCTGATGCGGCGCTGAAGAAGGCCAAGGTCGATGTAGCGATGAGTCGGGCTCAGTTGCACAAATCGCTGAAAGCCTTCGGTCATCCGCCGACGTTCGAGCAACAGTCGCAATTGATCGTCCTGCAGCAACACTTCGAAACTGCCGAGCAAGCGTTGGCGATCCTGGAAAGTAGCCAACCGTCGGTTTCCGTCGTCCCTGCCCCGAGCAACGACGCCGAACTCAAGCGAGCCAAGATTCAACTGGCCATGCGCCGCGCCGAGCTGAAAAAAGCCCAGGCAGCGGAAGTAGCGCCGCAGCAGATCGCAACACTGGAGCAAGCCGTGGCTGACGCCGAGCGTCGGGTGCAAGACCATGCCGCCCCTTGAGGCAGCGGATGATCGCCTGCGACAGGCGATGAATACCGTGCTGCTCGCTGCACTGCCGGGGCTGCTCGCGATGTTCTGGCTTTATGGCTGGGGGGTTGTGATCAATCTGCTGCTGGCGGTTATCAGCGCTTTGCTCGTCGAGGCGAGCGTCGCCAGTCTGCGGCGCCAAGCCGTGCAATCGGCCTTGCGCGATGGCAGTGCGCTGGTCAGTGCGATGTTGCTGGCCGTTGCGCTGCCGGCTTATTGCCCATGGTGGCTGACGGTTATCGCGACCGCTTCGGGCTTGTTGTTCGGCAAGCACCTGTATGGCGGCGTCGGCAAAAACCCCTTCAACCCGGCAATGCTTGGCTTCGCCTTGAGTATCGCGCTGTTCCCGCAAGCGATGACCCATTGGCCAGGTCACGGCCTTGATTTTATTCGCGCGCTGCAACAGGTTTTCAATCCAGCTCAAGCACCGGACGCCTGGGTGCAGGCCACGGCGCTGGACAGCCTGCGCCTCAACAAAAGCCTGACCATGGATGAGCTGTTTGTCAGTAACCCGGCCTTCGGTCGTTTCGGCGGGCGCGGTGTGGAATGGGTGAATCTGGCGTTTCTGCTCGGCGGCCTGTGGCTGTTGCAGCGGCGAGTCTTTTCCTGGCACGCACCGGTGGGGATGCTCGCCAGTCTGTTCGTCATCAGCTTGTTGTGCTGGAACGGCTCGGGCTCGGATTCCCATGGCTCGCCGCTGTTTCATCTGTTCAGCGGCGCCACAATGCTCGGTGCGTTTTTTATCGTCACCGAACCGATATCAGGCGCGAGAAGCGCCCTCGCTCGCCTGCTGTTCGGGGTCGGCGTTGGCCTGCTGACTTATCTGATTCGCACTTGGGGTGGTTACCCGGACGGCGTCGCGTTTGCGGTATTGCTGATGAATCTTCTGGTGCCGACGCTGGAGCGCTTCGCCGCCAGCCGCCAGCCGCCGGTGAGCACATGAACCGCTCGGCGAGTGTGGTGACGGTGCTGCTCCTGACGCTGGGCGGGGCGAGCGCAACTTACCTGCTGCAGCGCAACAGCGCGCCGCAGATTGCCGCCGAGCTGCGTTTGCTCGACAGCCGCAAACTGCTCGATGTGCTTGCTGCCGGGTACTACGACAACCAGCCACTGGAGCAACCACTGACGCTCGTCGACTCAACCTTGCGCCACAGCACGCTGGCGGGCGGCTATCGCGCCATGCGGTCCGGGCAAACCGTGGCCGTGCTGTTGCGCAGTCGCAGCGTAGGTTATGCGGGTATGCTCGAGCTGCTGATCGCCATTGATGTCAACGGCAAACTCCTCGGTGTCAAAACCCTTGAGCAGCGCGAAACGCCGGGGCTGGGCGGTGACATTGGCGACTGGCCGAATGCCTGGCTGCGCAGTTTCACCGGCCAATCGCGCAGCGAACCGACGGACGCGGGTTGGGCGCTGAAAAAGGATCAAGGGCAATTCGATCAAATCGCCGGTGCAACCGTTACCTCCCGTGCCGCCGTCAATGCAATCCATGATGCACTGCGTTATTTCGATGAGCATCGTGCGCTGTTGCTGGGAGCTGGGACATGACGCGTGCAGCGAATTTTTTGCTGCTGGTGCCACTTCTGGGCGCCACACAAACGTTAAACGCTGCGCTGGGGATGACCTTGATGCTCAGCGTGGTTACTGGTTTGTTTGTCGTGTGCATGGCGCCGTTACGCGATCGCCTGGCGGATACAAGCGTTTTGCTGGCCAGCGTGATACTCGCCGCAACGTTGACCAGTTGTGCAGACCTCCTGGCGCAACGCTGGCTTTTGCCATGGCAGCAGACGTCTGAGCTTTATATAGGGCTGATCGCCTTGCACTGCGTCGTGCTTGAATACCACGGTTTCTTCCGCAAGCCCGTCACGGCCAGCTTCAAACGCTGCGCCATGTTCGGCACGTTTATGGTGTTGATCGGCGGGCTGCGGGAGATCATCGGTCATGGCACCCTTGGCCGAGGTTTTTCGACGCAATGGCAAGGCCTGGTTTTATTTGACGAGGGGCTGCATCTGATTACCCTGGTCCCCGGCGCTTTTGTATTACTGGGTCTGCTTCTCGCCGCTGGTCAGGCGTGGACACGCCGCAACTCTGTCATCAAGGAAACGCATCGCCCATGAATGCTGCAAAACGTCTTGAGATATTTCGCCGACTGCACGAAGACAATCCCGAGCCGAAAACCGAACTGGCCTACTCTTCGCCGTTCGAGCTGCTGATTGCGGTGATTCTTTCGGCGCAGTCCACCGATGTCGGCGTGAACAAGGCCACCGCCAGGCTTTTCCCCGTCGCCAATACCCCCGCCGCTATCCATGCGCTGGGTGTCGAAGGGCTATCGGAGTACATCAAGACGATCGGCCTCTACAACAGCAAGGCGAAGAACGTCATCGAAACCTGCCGTTTGCTGGTTGAACGCCATGGCGGCGAAGTCCCGCAGACCCGTGAAGAACTGGAAGCCTTGCCCGGCGTCGGGCGCAAGACCGCCAATGTGGTGCTCAACACCGCGTTCCGTCAATTGACCATGGCGGTCGACACGCACATCTTCCGCGTCAGCAACCGCACCGGCATCGCGCCGGGGAAAAATGTGGTGGAAGTTGAAATGAAGTTGATGAAGTTTGTACCGAAAGAATTCCTGCTCGACTCGCACCATTGGTTGATTCTGCACGGGCGTTATGTGTGTCTGGCGCGCAAACCGCGCTGCGGCAGCTGCCGCATTGAAGATTTGTGCGAATACAAACATAAAACTTCCGACGATTGAGCCGTCATCGGTTTTTTGCATGCACCGATTGAAAAAATCTTTTTTACCCGCCGCACTAATGTCGATATAAGGAGCGCCAAAGGCAGTCTTAGCCGGGAGTTGACTTCATGAGTACCGACAAAGAGCAACTGGATGTAGAAGAAGATTTTATTGCCGTCGAGGCCGATGAGGTCGAACCGGTGGTTGAAGTGGCCAAGACCAACCTCAGCAAGCGTCGCACAATCGACAACCTGCTTGAGGAGCGCCGACTGCAACGGCAATTGGCCGATTACGATTTTGATCTGTGATACCTGAAGGCCTCCCGAACCGGAGGCTTTTTATTTTCTGCGACAACTGAGCTTGATCGGCCCATGACGTTCTCAGCTGTCGAATCGTTCAGACCAGACCATTGCGTTGCGCCAGTTCGATCAGATCAACCAGAGATCGCGCATTGAGCTTCAACAACAAGCGAGTCTTGTAAGTACTCACCGTCTTGTTGCTTAAAAACATGCCGTCGGCGATTTCCTTGTTGGTCTTGCCGCGCGCCAACTGCTGCAACACCATCATCTCCCGCCCGGACAGACGATCGACCATGTCCGCCTCACTCGCATTGCCCAGACTGGTTCGCACGGTATGCAGAGCCTGATTGGGGAAATAGCTGTAACCGGACAGAACGGCCTTGATCGCACTCAGCAACTCGGTCAGGTCCTGCTGCTTGCACACATAACCGGCTGCACCCGATTGCATGCATCGCATTGAAAAATGTCCGGGAGCCTGGGAAGTCAGGACCAGCACTTTTACTGGCATGGCGATGGAAGTCAGGCGCGCAATAACTTCCAGCCCATCGAGTTTCGGTATCCCAATATCCAGAATGACAAGATCGGGCATTTGTTCGCGCGCAATTTGTAGCGCATCAACGCCATTATCCGTTTCTGCAATGACTTCGTAACCATGCCGTTCCATCAGCATACGTACCGCAAGTCGAATGACGGGGTGGTCATCCACGATCAGCACTTTATTCATGGGCAAGTCCAGTTTTCGCTGTTCGAATTTTTAGAACACGCACGATATCCCACTCACTTGCTCGAACGCATAACAACTTTTCCACGCGGTTGCATCGAGAGACATTCCCTACACGCATTGAGGATAATTCCCACAAATAGACACCTCCACACCCACCGCGACCGCTCCCTGCCCATCAAGACCGAACCTAGCCGGCCGTTTACTGCGCACGCTTCCTACGCAGCGCTGCATTCACGTTCAGCCATTCGCAACTTTCACAACTGTTTTCGTCTGGCGACCGATCCGACATATGACGTAACGATCCACCACTACTGCAAATTCGACTCGCCAGCAATCCTCCTATAAAACTTGAAACAACAGGCTGAAACTTTAACGAAGGCTTTTGCTATATATAGAACTCGACCCCACATACATAAAAAGGAACTTATAATATGCTTAGGATAAAGCAAAAAATTACCAACCCAATGACGGTTATTGCGATATTCGCCATTCTTTCGGAAACTTCGGCGGCAGTCTCGCTGCCGTTTCTCGACAACGAGGATCGAGAGATTTATGTCTGGTTTCTGATCAGCTTTCCGTTTTACTTGTTATTTCTTTTTTTTATCACTCTCAACTTCAATCACCGCTCACTCTACTCGCCCTCGGATTTCGGCAAGGACAAGAACTTCCTCAAAGCGGCTGAACATACGGAACGTGACAGCGAACGAAAACCGGTGCGCAAAACCGATGGACCGTGCACTTTCGAGATAACCAGCTGCGTGGTTTCCAGCAACACTGCGGGCGGCGGATTCCGGCGTACATGCAGGATTCACAACGCGCCTGACCCACCACTCGGTATAGACGGCCAAGCCAACCCGGTGGTCCAGACGATCAGACTGTCACCACTGATAAGTGAACTGAACATCATCGATGCCAGAGGCGTAGACGCTTCCCGGGAGTTCGATGCGATTCTCGACACGCTCCGCAGCGCTGGTAAAAAAGATCCGCGAGTGCTGGTTTTCCTGTCGAATCACGTTTCGGACGCTTTGGCACATACTGCAGTGCAACAAATCAAACAGGCGAAGAAAAACTCGGGTGCAACACTGTGTGTCGTTTACAACCTGTGCACGCAGACAGTGACTCTGTTGGGGCGAACCAGTTGACAGGCAAGGCGCATCCCGCAAACAGGCAGACAAGAGAAACGGCTTGATGAACCAGATGAAAGTTCCAAAAAAAAGGCGGCCCTGAACAAGGCCGCCTTTTTTATTACGCGTCGATCTAAGTCGCTCAGAACAACTTGCGGCCCTTGTTGGCAGCAATGCGCATGCGCAGCGCGTTGAGCTTGATGAAGCCCGCCGCGTCCGCCTGGTTGTAAGCGCCGCCGTCTTCTTCGAAGGTCGCGATGTTGGCATCGAACAGCGAGTCATCGGACTTGCGGCCGGTGACGATGACGTTGCCCTTGTACAGCTTGAGACGCACCACACCGTTCACGTTGACCTGCGAAGCGTCGATCATTTGTTGCAGCATCAGACGCTCAGGGCTCCACCAGTAGCCGGTGTAGATCAGGCTGGCGTATTTCGGCATCAGCTCGTCTTTCAAGTGAGCGACTTCGCGATCCAGAGTGATCGATTCGATGGCGCGGTGCGCGCGCAGCATGATGGTGCCGCCCGGGGTTTCGTAGCAGCCACGGGATTTCATGCCGACATAGCGGTTTTCAACGATATCGAGACGACCAATGCCGTGCTCGCCGCCGATCTTGTTCAGCGTCGCCAGAACCGTGGCCGGGGTCATCTCGACGCCGTCCAGCGCGACGATGTCGCCGTTGCGGTAAGTCAGTTCCAGGTATTGCGGGGTATCAGGCGCTTTCTCCGGGGAGACGGTCCAGCGCCACATGTCCTCTTCGTGCTCGGTCCAGGTGTCTTCCAGCACACCGCCTTCATAGGAGATGTGCAGCAGGTTGGCGTCCATCGAGTACGGGGATTTCTTCTTGCCGTGGCGTTCGATCGGGATCGCGTGCTTCTCGGCGTAGTCCATCAGCTTCTCGCGCGACAGCAAGTCCCACTCGCGCCAAGGGGCAATGACTTTCACACCAGGCTTGAGCGCGTAGGCGCCCAGTTCGAAACGCACCTGGTCGTTACCCTTGCCGGTGGCGCCGTGGGAAATGGCATCGGCGCCGGTTTCGTTGGCGATTTCGATCAGGCGTTTGGCGATCAGCGGACGGGCGATCGACGTACCCAGCAGGTACTCGCCTTCGTAAACGGTGTTGGCGCGGAACATCGGGAACACGAAATCACGCACGAACTCTTCGCGCAGATCGTCGATGTAGATTTCTTTGACGCCCATGGCCTGAGCCTTGGCGCGGGCCGGCTCGACCTCTTCGCCTTGACCGAGATCGGCGGTGAAGGTCACCACTTCACAGTTATAAGTATCCTGCAGCCACTTGAGGATCACCGAAGTGTCCAGGCCGCCGGAATACGCCAGAACGACCTTGTTTACGTCCGCCATGCCATCACTCCACGGGGTTCTACGGAAAGCCGGGGAGTCTACCGCTCAAACGCGATAATTTACAGAGGCGCGACAGCTTAAGACGACAAAGCGACAGAATCTGTCGAGAGCGCGACGATGACCGGCGAGTCAGGAAGTCGCTGCAGCGGTGGCCGGCGTACTCGCTTGCGGTGCCGGTGCCGGTGCCGTGGTTGGTGCCACGCGCGCCAGTTTCACGTTGACCCGACGGTTCTTTGCGCGGTTGGCCTTGCTGGTGTTGGGCACGATTGGATACTGCTCCCCATGGAAACGCACGGTAATCTGCGACTCCTGAATGCCATTGGCCTTGAAGAAGTCGACCACCGCCAGCGCCCGGCGGCGCGACAGTTCACGGTTGGTCAGGCGATTGCCGCTGTTGTCCGAGTGGCCGTCGAGTTCGATGTGGTTCACCGTCGGATCAGCCTTCATGTAGTCGAGCATCACTTGCAGTTTCGCCTTGGCGGCCGGGTCCAGATCGACGCCTTCGCCGGGGAAGCCGATCTGCGACTGCTTGATCTGGTCGAAATTCTGCGGCAGCAACTTCGCCACACAGCCTTGATAGTCGTTGAACGCCTTGCTGAATTTCACCGGCAACAAACGCACTTCGGAGACTCGGCCATCGCCAGATGCACGGCGTACCACCGGACTGCGGCCGTCCAGCAGACCGCTGATCAAGCCACCTGCCTGCGACTGCGAGCTGTTGAACAAGACGTTGCCACTGCCCAGGCGCACAGAGCCCAGATTGATGTCGCCACGCCCAGGCTGCCACGGTGCAGCCGCCGCCAACAAGGTCGCCGAACCGCCGCCGAGCATGGCGTTGTAGGCATTCAGACGAAAGATCGCCTGCTCACCGGCCTTGCGCACGAACTCACCCGAACCGAAATCGGTGATCGGCTGGGTCAGACGGCACTCGAACTGGTCGCCGGCGACCGTCCACTCAATGTTCTCCAGACGAGTCTGGTAAGTCAGCGCCATCGCAGGAAGGCTGGCAAACACACTGAGCAGGGCTAAATAACGCTGGCGCACGGGAGGCTCCATTGGCTTGTGAAACACAAACACCGATTCACACAATGTTTACGGCATACCTTCGGGATATCGGACGCTTGTGGCAAAACTTGATAGCGGGTGCCTGCAAGAGTCTTTTCCGGTAGCATTCGCCTCAGTTTGACCCGCCTGGAAGCCCCTCATGTCCGACCGCCTGACCCTGCTGCGTCCCGACGACTGGCACATTCATCTTCGCGATGGTGCCGTGTTGACCAATACCGTTGCCGATGTGGCCCGCACCTTCGGGCGCGCGATCATCATGCCGAACCTGGTACCGCCGGTGCGCAACGCCGCTGAAGCCGACGGCTATCGTCAGCGGATTCTCGCTGCCCGCCCGGCCGGCAGTCAGTTCGAACCGTTGATGGTGCTGTACCTCACCGACCGCACCCAACCGGAAGAAATTCGGCAGGCCAAGGCCAGCGGTTTCGTCTATGCCGCCAAGCTTTACCCGGCCGGCGCGACCACCAACTCCGATTCCGGCGTGACCAGCATCGACAAGATCTTCCCGGCGCTCGAAGCCATGGCCGACGTCGGCATGCCGCTGTTGATCCACGGTGAAGTCACCCGTGGCGACGTCGATGTGTTCGACCGCGAAAAGATCTTCATCGATGAACACATGCGCCGCGTGGTCGAGCGTTTCCCGACGCTGAAAGTGGTGTTCGAACACATCACCACCGGCGACGCCGTGCAGTTCGTCAACGAGGCTTCGGCCAACGTTGGCGCGACCATCACCGCGCATCACCTGCTGTACAACCGCAATCACATGCTGGTGGGCGGGATTCGGCCGCATTTCTATTGCCTGCCAATTCTCAAGCGCAATACGCACCAGGAAGCCTTGCTCGACGCGGCCACCAGCGGCAGCGCCAAATTCTTCCTCGGTACCGATTCGGCGCCCCACGCCCAGCACGCGAAGGAAGCCGCCTGCGGTTGCGCCGGTTGCTACACCGCCTACGCCGCCATCGAGATGTACGCCGAAGCGTTCGAACAGCGTAATGCGCTGGACAAGCTCGAAGCCTTCGCCAGCCTCAATGGCCCGCGTTTCTATGGCCTGCCGGCTAACACTGATCGCATCACCCTGGTCCGTGAAGAATGGACCGCCCCGACCAGCCTGCCCTTTGGCGAGCTGACCGTTATCCCGCTGCGCGCCGGTGAAAAACTGCGCTGGCGCCTGCTGGAGGAACACGCGTGAGTGAAGAGCATTTCGACGACGAGCTGGACGGTCAAAATGGCGGCGGCGGTTCCCGTCACCCGATGGCAGCACGTTTTCGCGGCTACCTGCCGGTTGTCGTCGACGTAGAAACCGGTGGCTTCAACGCGGCCACCGACGCCTTGCTGGAGATTGCCGCGACCACCATCGCCATGGATGAAAAGGGTTTCGTCTACCCGGATCACACCTACTTCTTCCGCGTCGAGCCATTCGAAGGTGCGAACGTTGAAGCGGCAGCGCTGGAGTTCACCGGGATCAAGCTCGATCACCCGCTGCGCATGGCCGTCAGCGAAGAAACCGCGCTGACCGACATCTTCCGTGGCATCCGCAAGGCGCTGAAGGCCAACGGCTGCAAACGGGCGATTCTGGTCGGGCATAACAGCAGCTTCGATCTGGGCTTCCTCAACGCAGCAGTTGCGCGACTGGACATGAAGCGCAACCCGTTCCACCCGTTCTCCAGTTTTGACACCGCGACGCTGGCGGGTCTGGCGTACGGTCAAACCGTGCTGGCCAAAGCCTGCCAGGCCGCTGGCATCGATTTCGACGGTCGTGAAGCGCACTCGGCGCGTTACGACACCGAAAAGACCGCTGAGCTGTTCTGCGGCATCGTCAATCGCTGGAAGCAAATGGGCGGTTGGGAAGACTTCGACGACTGATCCTCGTCAATCAAATCCCGCGCATGAAAAAACCGGCCACATGGGCCGGTTTTTTTACCTCGACGTTGCGCCTTACAGGGCAGCAGCGTTCTCGGTCAGGTAAGCCGCAACGCCTTCTGGCGAAGCGTTCATGCCTTTGTCGCCTTTTTTCCAGTTGGCCGGGCAGACTTCGCCGTGCTCTTCGTGGAATTGCAGCGCGTCGACCAGACGGATCAGCTCTTCCATGTTACGGCCCAGCGGCAGGTCGTTGATGATCTGCGAGCGAACCACGCCTTTGTCGTCGATCAGGAATGCGCCACGGAAAGCCACGCCGCCTTCGGATTCAACGTCGTAGGCCTTGGCGATGTCGTGCTTCATGTCGGCAGCCATGGTGTATTTCACCTGACCGATGCCGCCATTGTTGACCGGGGTATTGCGCCAGGCGTTGTGGGTGAAGTGCGAGTCGATCGACACAGCGATCACTTCAACGTTGCGTGCCTTGAAGTCGGCCATGCGGTTGTCCAGAGCGATCAGCTCGGACGGGCAGACGAAGGTGAAGTCCAGTGGGTAGAAAAACACCAGGCCGTATTTGCCTTTGATGGCCGAGGACAGGGTGAAGCTGTCAACGATCTCGCCATTGCCGAGTACGGCCGGGACGGTGAAGTCTGGGGCTTGTTTGCCTACGAGTACGCTCATTGATATCTCCTGGTGTAAAGACTTGAAGTTCAGGCTCCGGGCCAGCCTGTCACCCTCAGGCGACAGCCCTGTGACACGAACCCTCTTCGCAAGGGACGACCATCATACACCGGGTGTTTGGCCTGTCCGTAACGGATTTTCCCTGTTCGGGTATCCACTGCGTATTCATTGGGTCAGGCGAGTGCCCGAAAAATACCGTTCGTCAGTCGCAGGCAAATAGGTTACGAAGCGTTCCGAAAGCACTTTGACAATCATTCTCGTTAACATTAAGATCCATCGCAATTGAGTCACAACCAGCGACGGTTATTACTTATGTATGTTTGCCTCTGCACCGGCGTCACGGACGGACAGATCCGCGAAGCGATCTATGAAGGATGCTGCAGCTACAAAGAAGTTCGCCAAGCCACCGGCGTCGCCAGCCAGTGTGGCAAATGCGCCTGCCTTGCCAAGGAAGTCGTGCGCGAAACCCTGACCAAGCTGCAAACCGCCCAGGCAGCCATCCCGTACTCGGTAGAATTTACTGCTGCGTAAACACCCTCATTTCAAAGAACCGGACTTGATGTCCGGTTTTTTTATGCCTGAAAATCAATTGCTTAGCGTCCAGACGCGGAACACAAACATTCTTATTCCGATTAATTTTCATTTATTATTCAATAACTTAGGTTTGACACTTATAAACACCAAGCTCAAACTCCGCCTATATACGGTTAATACAGGGCAGGACTCCGATCATGAAAGGCGACATTACAGTCATCCAGCATCTCAACAAGATCCTTGCCAATGAGCTGGTCGCGATCAATCAGTACTTTCTGCATGCGCGCATGTATGAAGATTGGGGTCTGAACAAGCTCGGCAAGCACGAATACAAAGAATCCATCGACGAGATGAAACACGCAGACAAGCTGATCAAGCGCATTCTGTTCCTTGAAGGCCTGCCGAACGTGCAGGACCTGGGCAAGCTGCACATCGGCGAACACACCCGCGAAATGCTCGAATGCGACCTGCGCATCGAAAAGACTGGCCACGCCGACCTGAAAGCCGCCATCGCCCATTGCGAAACCGTTGGCGACTTCGGCAGCCGTGAACTGCTCGAAGACATTCTCGAGTCGGAAGAAGAACATATCGACTGGCTGGAAACCCAGCTCGGCCTGATCGACAAGATCGGCCTGGAAAACTATCTGCAGTCGCAGATGGGCGAAGAGTGATCTGACACTCGCAAGTCACTAAAAAGCCCCGCCCTCTTTCGAGGTGCGGGGCTTTTTGTTTGGCAAGTTCCGGATCGGATGCAGATCCTGTGGGAGCGGGCTTGCTCGCGAAAGCGGTATATCAGAAAAGTAGACGTTGACTGATACACCGCATTCGCGAGCAAGCCCGCTCTTACATAAAGCCTGATCAGGCTTCGGACTTGTTCGCCGCAGCCGCTTCGACAGCTGCCTTGATGGTGCTTTGCAGCGAACCGTCTGCAGCCATCTCGGTCATGATGTCGCTGCCGCCGACCAGCTCACCGCCGACCCAAAGCTGCGGGAAAGTCGGCCAGTTGGCGTATTTCGGCAGGTTGGCGCGGATTTCCGGGTTCTGCAGGATGTCCACGTAAGCGAACTTTTCGCCACAGGCCATCACGGCTTGCGCAGCTTTTGCGGAGAAGCCGCACTGCGGGGCATTCGGCGAGCCTTTCATGTAAAGCAGAATGGTGTTGTTGGCAATCTGCTCTTTAATCGTTTCGATGATATCCATGGAGCACCTCGGCTGAACTTTCCGACTCAGAGGTCGGCACGGTGGCGCATTGTAACGGAATCCCGAGCGCCACGCTCGGTCTCCCCGACAGACCTGCTCAAGCTGCCGCCACTGTCACCGGCACTCCGTTCAACGCCGCGTTGCCCGACAGTTCGTCAAGCTGACATTCATCGGTCAGGTCGTTGGCGCTCGACCCCGGCTGGCCGCTGGCGATCGCCATCTGCACGCCCGGGCGCGCATGGCCCCAACCGTGGGGCAGACTGACCACGCCTTTCATCATGTCGAGACTGGCGAGTACTTCCACTTCGATCTGCCCGACCCGCGAACTCACCCGAACCCGTTGCCCATCGGCCAGGCCACGACTGGTCAGGTCATCCGGGTGCATCAGCAATTGATGCCGCGGCTTGCCTTTCACCAGTCGATGAAAATTGTGCATCCAGGAATTGTTGCTGCGCACATGGCGGCGGCCGATCATCAGCAGTTCATCGGCAGCCGGCGCTTGCAATGCGGCAAAGCGCGCCAGGTCGGCGAGAATCTCCGGCGGTGCGGCCTGTATGCGCTGATTCGGCGTTTTCAGACGTGACGCCAGATTCGGCTGCAGCGCCCCCAGATCAATGCCGTGCGGATGATCGAACAGCGTCGCCAGTGACAACTTGTGCTCAGACGCCTCACCGTAGCGGCCCATGCGCAGCCCCATATCGATCATCTTCGCTGGCGGCATGGTCGGTTTCAGCTCTTTGCCGGTCTTCTCGGCGAACGCCTTGGCCAGCCCGACGAAAATCTCCCAGTCATGCAAAGCGCCCTCGGGCTTGGCGAGAATCGCGCGGTTGAAGCGGGTGACGTTGCGCACGGCGAACAGGTTGAAAGTGGTGTCGTAGTGATCGTTCTCCAGCGCCGATGTCGACGGCAGGATCAGATCGGCATAACGCGTGGTTTCGTTGATGTACAGGTCGATGCTGAGCATGAAGTCGAGGCCGTCCAGCGCCTGTTCCAACTGCCGGCCATTGGGTGTCGAAAGCACCGGGTTACCAGCCACGGTGATCATGGCGCGGATCTGCCCCTCGCCTTCCGTGAGCATTTCTTCGGCGAGCGCCGAGACCGGCAACTCGCCGCCGTATTCCGGCCGCCCGGAAACCCGGCTCTGCCATTTGTTGAAATGCCCGCCCGAGGTCGACGCCACCAGATCCACCGCCGGCTCAGTGCACAGCGCACCGCCAACGCGATCGAGGTTGCCGGTGACCAGATTGATCAGTTGCACGACCCAGTGGCACAAGGTGCCGAACGCCTGCGTCGAAACGCCCATGCGCCCGTAGCAGACTGCACTTGGCGCAGCGGCGAAATCGCGCGCCAGTTGGCGGATCTGTTCGGCAGGCACCGCGCACAATGGACTCATGGCTTCGGCGGTGAACGACGCCACGGCGTCGCGCACCTCATCAAGGCCATCGACCGGCAAATGGTTGTCGCGGGTCAGGCCTTCGCTGAACAGCGTATTGAGCATGCCGAACAGTAACGCCGCATCGCCACCCGGGCGAACGAAGACGTGCTGGTCGGCTATCGCTGCGGTTTCGCTGCGGCGCGGATCGACCACCACAACTTTACCGCCGCGCGCCTGAATCGCTTTCAGGCGCTTCTCAACGTCCGGCACGGTCATTATGCTGCCGTTGGAAGCCAGCGGGTTGGCGCCGAGGATCAGCATGAAATCGGTGTGATCGATGTCCGGAATCGGCAATAGCAAGCCGTGGCCATACATCAGATAGCTGCTGAGGTGATGCGGCAGTTGATCGACCGACGTTGCCGAGTAGCGATTGCGCGTTTTCAACAAACCCAGGAAGTAATTGCTGTGAGTCATCAGCCCGTAGTTGTGCACGCTCGGGTTGCCTTGATAGACCGCCACTGCGTTCTGCCCGTGACGTTCCTGAATCGCCGCCAACTTCTCGGCCACCAGCGCAAACGCCTCGTCCCATTCGATCGGCAGCCACTCGCTGCCGACCCGGCGCATTGGCTGGCGCAGGCGGTCGGGATCGTTCTGAATATCTTGCAGGGCTACGGCTTTCGGGCAGATATGGCCGCGGCTGAAGGTGTCCAGGGCATCACCCTTGATCGAGGTGATCGCAACGTTGCCATCGGTTTCTGTGGTTTCGATGGTCAGGCCGCAGATGGCTTCGCACAGGTGGCACGCGCGGTGATGGAGAGTCTTGGTCATGGCCAGTCTCTGTCTTGTTCGGGAGCAGGCAATTACGCCCGCGGGAACAAAACTATGGCCCGTGCGCAGAGGCGGCGCCAGCGACGTTCGTCTTGTGAATCGACGGTTATCAGGGCAGCCGATAAATCGCCGCGATCAGTTCGGCGGCAACTGCGGCGGTGCAGCCAGCTGGATTTCCTGGATGGTTTCGATCTGCTCGTGGGCGACGTGCACGCCGGTGAGTTCGCCGATCAATCGCCAGTGCTCATCAAGCCCGGCGCTGATGGTAGCCATGCGATCGATCATGTGCCGGCCAGCGGATTTGACCACTTCGTCGTCACTGCGCAGCAACTCGAAAGACATCGAGGTGACCGACGCGGTGAGATGAGTCAGAGAGCGAGCCGTGTGGCCCAGCAGTTCCATTAACAGTTGTTCTTTCGATTCCATGCGGAGGCTTCCTGCGTCGCTCGAAACTTATTTATAACCCAGCACTTTGCTTTAGCAAATGTTTCAGCCTGAACATCCGACCAAGCGAATCCGCAGCCCAATGCTCTTGAAGCGAACAAAGCCGCGCCGATGCCGTCGCGCCGGATTGCCAAGCGCGGCGGGGCCAGTGTACAAAGAGGCTCGCTGCTGTACTGAATCCGGCTTCAATATGCGTGATCGAAATGCTCGGTCCGCGCTCCGAATCCCGCTGAAACCGTAGCCTATTGGCGTAACGCGACATTTAGTGTCAATATCGCGCCTTCCCCTATTTCGTCGCCCCGTGCGGCTTACGCCGCAGGTCTCGCCCGTTGTTCCGTTAAACAAGGCTTTGAGCATCTGCGGTCTGTAGCAAAAGGTAGTCAATGATGAGCGCAAGGCACTTTCTCTCCCTGATGGATTGCACGCCCGAAGAGCTGGTCAGCGTGATCCGTCGAGGCGTTGAGCTCAAGGACCTGCGTAACCGCGGCGTACTGTTCGAGCCACTGAAAAACCGCGTGCTGGGGATGATCTTCGAGAAATCCTCGACGCGTACCCGGATCTCCTTCGAGGCCGGCATGATCCAGCTCGGCGGCCAGGCAATTTTCCTGTCCCCGCGCGACACTCAACTGGGCCGCGGCGAGCCGATCAGCGACTGCGCCATCGTCATGTCGAGCATGCTCGATGCGGTCATGATCCGCACCTTCGCCCATAGCACCCTCACCGAATTCGCCGCCAACTCGCGCGTGCCAGTGATCAACGGCCTGTCCGATGATCTGCACCCGTGCCAGTTGCTCGCCGACATGCAGACCTTTCTTGAACATCGTGGCTCGATCCAGGGCAAGACCGTGGCCTGGATCGGTGACGGCAACAACATGTGCAACAGCTATATAGAAGCGGCGATCCAGTTCGACTTCCAGTTGCGCGTTGCCTGCCCGGAAGGTTACGAGCCAAACCCTGAGTTTGTCGCCAGGGCGGGTGATCGCGTGACCATCGTCCGCGACCCGCAGGATGCCGTACGCGACGCGCATCTGGTCAGCACCGACGTCTGGACTTCGATGGGCCAGGAAGAGGAAACTACCAAGCGCCTCAAGCTGTTCGCGCCGTTCCAGGTCAACCGTGCCCTGCTCGACCTCGCTGCCGAGGACGTGCTGTTCATGCACTGCCTGCCGGCGCACCGTGGCGAAGAAATCAGTCTCGACCTGCTCGATGACCCGCGCTCCGTCGCCTGGGATCAGGCAGAAAACCGTCTCCACGCACAGAAGGCCCTGCTCGAGTTCCTCGTCGAACCGGCATATCACCACGCATGAGCCATGAATTACTGCTGAACCTGCGCAACCTCGCTTGCGGCTATCAAGACCAACGCGTGGTGCAGAACCTCAATCTGCACCTCAACGCCGGCGACATCGGCTGCCTGCTCGGCTCTTCCGGCTGCGGCAAGACCACCACCCTGCGCGCCATCGCCGGTTTCGAGCCGGTGCATGAAGGCGAAATCACCCTCGGTGGCGAAACCCTGTCCAGTGCCGGTTTCACCCTGGCGCCGGAGAAACGCCGGATCGGCATGGTGTTTCAGGACTACGCGCTGTTTCCGCACCTGAGCGTGGCCGACAACATCGCCTTCGGCATCCGCAAGCACCCGAACAAATCGCGGGTGGTCGAGGAGCTGCTGGAACTGGTCAACCTGAAAAACCTTGGCAAGCGCTACCCCCACGAGCTCTCCGGCGGCCAGCAACAGCGGGTCGCCCTCGCCCGCGCCCTGGCGCCGGAACCGCAATTGCTGCTGCTCGACGAGCCGTTTTCCAACCTCGATGGCGAGTTGCGCCGCAAGCTCAGCCATGAGGTGCGCGACATTCTCAAGGCCCGTGGCACCAGCGCAATTCTGGTTACCCACGATCAGGAAGAAGCCTTCGCCGTCAGCGACCACGTGGGTGTGTTCAAGGAAGGCCGGCTGGAACAGTGGGACACGCCCTACAACCTCTACCACGAACCGGCAACGCCGTATGTCGCCAGTTTCATCGGTCAGGGCTATTTCATTCGCGGTCAGTTGGCCAGCCCGGAGTCGGTACAGACCGAACTGGGTGAACTGCGCGGTAATCGCGCTTACACCTGGCCGATTGGCGGCGCAGTAGATGTGCTGCTGCGTCCGGATGACATTGTTTATGCGCCGGACAGCGCATTGCAGGCGCAAATTGTCGGCAAGACGTTCCTGGGTGCAGCGACCTTGTATCGCCTGCAACTGCCGACCGGCGCGCAGCTGGAATCGATCTTCCCCAGCCATGCTGATCATCTGGTTGGTGCGCAGGTCGGGATTCGCGTAGCGGCGGATCATCTGGTGCTGTTCCAGGCATCCGGCAGCACCGCTGCGCAGATTCCGGCGGTGGAAAACGGCGTCCGTCGGTTCAGCACCAGCCTCTGATCGAACGAAACTCTCTGTAGGAGCTGCCGAAGGCTGCGATCTTTTGACTTTCAACATCAAGATCAAAAGATCGCAGCCTTCGGCAGCTCCTACAGGGAAAATTGCGATCAGCTCAGATGAAGGGTGCCGCTGGCCACCAGCGTCGCATTGCCACCAATCTTCACCCGCTCACCTTCCAGCCGACAGAACAACTCGCCGCCCCGCGCCGAGCGCTGGGAGGCGGTCAGGTTCGCCTTGCCCAAACGCTTGGCCCAGTACGGAATCAGGCTGCAGTGAGTCGAACCGGTCACCGGATCTTCGTCGATGCCGATCGCCGGGGCAAAATAGCGCGAGACGAAGTCGTGCTGGTTGCCATGTGCGGTGACGATAGCGCCCAGCCACGGCAGTTTCGCCAGTGCGGCCATGTCCGGCTTGCAGTCGAGCACAGCCTGCTCTGACTCCAGCACTACAAACAGCTCGTTAGAGCCGAGCACATCGACCGCCTCAACGCCGAGCGCCCGCTCGACATCCAGCGTCACACCGATTTCCGACGGCACGATGGTCGGGAAATCCAGCCACAGCCGGTCGCCTTCCCGGCTGACACTCAGCGGGCCGGACTTGCAAGTGAAATCGATGCGCTCGGCGCTTTCCTTATAAATGTCGAATAGCACAAATGCGCTGGCCAAGGTCGCATGCCCGCACAGCGGCACTTCGGTGGTCGGCGTGAACCAGCGGATATGCCAGGCCTGGCCTTCGCGGACCAGAAACGCGGTCTCTGCCAAGTTGTGTTCGGCGGCGATCTTCTGCATCAAGTCGTCGGCCAGCCAGCTGTCGAGCCGATAGACCATTGCCGGGTTGCCACTGAACGGCCGATCACTGAACGCGTCGACCTGATGAAACGCAAGCTGCATGATGTTCTCCCTGAATTGGTCGACCGAGCATGCAATGGCGGCCCGGATCAGTGCCAGTGACAGAACCTGATTTTTTTCTTGATACAGCCGATTCTGTAACTAAGCACGGCCGATGTCGGCGAACTTCGCCTGGGTATGCTCGGCCAATACTGCTGGCGCCAATTCCACTTCCAGCCCTCGCCGTCCGGCACTCACATAGATAGTCGCAAAACCCTGAGCGGAATTATCGATGAAGGTGCGCAGCCGTTTCTTCTGCCCGAGCGGGCTGATACCGCCCAACAGATAACCGGTTGAGCGTTGCGCGGCAGCCGGGTCGGCCATTTCGGCTTTCTTCACTCCGGCGGCATGCGCCAGGCCTTTGAGGTCGAGCGATCCGACGACCGGCACCACAGCTACCAGCAGTTCGCCTTTTTCACTGGCGGCCAGCAGGGTTTTGAACACCTGCGCCGGTGCGAGCCCGAGCTTCTCAGCTGCCTCCAGCCCATAGGATGCGGCCTTGGGATCATGTTCGTAACTGTGCACGCGATGTTCGGCACGAACTTTTTTCAACAAGTCCAACGCTGGGGTCATGGCAGCTCCGGGTTCGGCAATCACAGATAAAACCAACGGCCGATTCTAGGTCATCGCAGGCCAAAAGGCTCTATTCCAAGCCCCGATTCTCGTGGGCTCGCGCGCTATTCACGCGCACCACTTCACTGATCATTCATCAGGCGAATAGTTTTATTGTGACCGACGGTTCACTTTCGACCTTTGACAGGTTTGTTTCTTGTCTATATTTTTTCGAATCTGAATAATGTAAGAATCATGCTCCGCGCAATACCCAGCAGTAACCCGGGAACCGAATGGGAATTGCGACCCGGTGAAGATCGCGCCTCGCTCCGTTGGCATGGCGCTACACAAGAAAAAGAACCGAGGTTTTCAATGACAGCTGCTCTACCGCAACCTTCGCTTTCCGGCCAATGCATGGCCGAGTTTCTCGGCACCGCTCTTCTTATCTTCTTTGGCACCGGATGTGTCGCCGCGCTCAAAGTCGCGGGCGCCAGCTTCGGCCTGTGGGAAATCAGCATCATCTGGGGCGTCGGGGTGAGCATGGCGATCTACCTCACCGCCGGGGTTTCCGGCGCGCATTTGAATCCGGCCGTGAGCATTGCTCTGGCAATCTTCGCTGACTTCGAAAAGCGCAAACTGCCGTTCTACATCCTTTCGCAAATGGCTGGCGCCTTCTGCGGCGCGCTGCTGGTCTACACGCTCTACAGCAATCTTTTCTTCGATTACGAACAAACCCACCAGATGGTGCGTGGTTCGGCCGCTAGCCTGGAACTGGCGTCGGTGTTCTCGACTTACCCGAATCCGGTACTGTCGACGGCTCAGGCTTTCCTGGTAGAGATGATCATCACCGCGATTTTGATGGGCGTAATCATGGCCCTGACCGATGACAACAACGGCCTGCCACGCGGCCCGATGGCGCCGCTGCTGATAGGTTTGCTGATCGCCGTGATCGGCAGTGCGATGGGCCCGCTGACCGGTTTTGCGATGAACCCTGCGCGTGACTTCGGTCCGAAACTGATGACTTTCTTTACCGGTTGGGGTGAAATTTCCTTCACTGGCGGCCGAGATATTCCGTATTTCCTGATTCCGATTTTTGCACCGATTGTCGGTGCCTGCCTCGGCGCTGCCGGGTATCGCGGGCTGATTGCCCGTCACCTGACTGGCGCCACACCTGCTACAAAGGATGCAGAACCGGCCATTGACGGCAAACCAAGAACTTCTTGAAACAGTCGGCGCCGGCTCCTGCCCATCCGAGCCGGCGCCACGGCCCACTCTCGTTTTTTTCGTCCAAGGCAATCGACATGACCGACATTGAGAACAAGAACTACATCATTGCCCTTGATCAGGGTACGACCAGCTCCCGCGCGATCATTTTCGACCGCGACGCGAACGTGGTCTGCACCGCGCAGCGCGAATTTGTTCAGCACTATCCGCAGGCCGGTTGGGTCGAGCATGACCCGATGGAAATTTTCGCCACCCAGAGCGCGGTGATGGTTGAAGCGCTGGCCCAGGCCGGCCTGCATCATGACCAGGTCGCCGCGATCGGTATCACCAACCAGCGCGAAACCACCGTGGTCTGGGACAAGACCACCGGCCGCCCGGTCTATAACGCGATTGTCTGGCAGTGCCGTCGCAGCACCGAGATCTGCCAGCAGCTCAAGCGCGATGGTCATGAAGACTACATCCGCGACACCACCGGCTTGGTCACCGACCCGTACTTCTCCGGCACCAAACTGAAGTGGATCCTCGACAACGTCGAAGGCAGCCGCGAGCGTGCGCGCAACGGCGAACTGCTGTTCGGCACCGTCGATAGCTGGCTGATCTGGAAATTCACCGGCGGCAAGGTGCACGTCACCGACTACACCAACGCCTCGCGCACCATGCTCTTCAACATTCACTCGCTGGAGTGGGATTCGAAGATGCTGGAGATCCTCGACATCCCCCGCGAGATGCTCCCGGAGGTCAAAGCCTCCTCGGAAATCTATGGTCGCACCAAGAGCGGCATCGCCATCGGCGGTATCGCCGGCGACCAGCAGGCAGCACTGTTCGGCCAGATGTGCGTGGAGCCGGGCCAAGCGAAAAACACCTACGGCACCGGTTGCTTCCTGCTGATGAACACCGGCGACAAAGCGGTGAAATCCCAGCACGGCATGCTCACCACCATCGCCTGCGGCCCACGCGGCGAAGTGGCTTATGCTCTGGAAGGCGCCGTGTTCAACGGCGGTTCGACCGTGCAATGGCTGCGCGATGAACTGAAAATCGTCAACGACGCCCACGACACCGAGTACTTTGCCAACAAGGTCAAGGACAGCAACGGCGTGTATCTGGTGCCGGCGTTTACCGGTCTCGGCGCACCGTACTGGGACCCGTATGCCCGTGGCGCACTGTTCGGCCTGACCCGTGGCGTACGTGTGGATCACATCATCCGCGCCGCACTGGAATCGATTGCCTACCAGACCCGCGACGTGCTCGACGCCATGCAACAGGACTCCGGCGAACGCCTCAAGGCCCTGCGCGTGGACGGCGGTGCGGTGGCGAACAACTTCCTCATGCAGTTCCAGGCCGACATCCTCGGCACTCAGGTCGAGCGCCCGCAAATGCGTGAAACCACTGCCCTCGGCGCGGCTTATCTGGCCGGCCTGGCCTGCGGTTTCTGGGGCAGCCTGGAAGAACTGCGTGGCAAAGCGGTAATCGAGCGCGAATTCGAACCAAGCCTGGAAGAAGCCGCGAAAGAGAAACTGTACAAAGGCTGGAAAAAAGCTGTCAGCCGCACCCGTGACTGGGCGCGTGAGGACGCTGAGTAAGCCAGGCTGAAGACTGACTAAAGCTGGAAACTGGTCGGGAGGAGATTCCTGCGGCATCATGGGCAAATTTTGCTTGGCAGCCCAAAGGAAGCCCCATGAATCTGCCTCCCCGTCAGCAGCAAATCCTCGAGCTGGTCCGCGAACGCGGCTATGTGAGCATCGAGGAAATGGCCACGCTGTTCGTTGTCACTCCGCAAACCATTCGCCGCGACATCAATCAGCTCGCGGAAGCCAATCTGCTGCGGCGCTATCACGGTGGCGCCGCTTACGATTCCAGCGTTGAAAACACCGCCTATGCGATGCGCGCCGATCAGATGCGCGACGAAAAGCAACGCATCGGCGAAGCCATCGCCGCGCAGATCCCCGATCACGCCTCGCTGTTCATCAACATCGGTACCACCACCGAATCGATTGCCCGCGCCCTGCTCAATCACAGCCACCTGAAAATCATCACCAACAACCTGCACGTGGCTTCGATGCTCAGTGCCAAGGATGATTTCGACGTGCTGCTGACCGGCGGTAACGTACGGCGGGACGGCGGCGTGGTCGGTCAGGCGAGCGTGGATTTCATCAATCAGTTCAAGGTCGATTTCGCTTTGGTCGGGATCAGCGGCATTGACGAGGACGGCAGCCTGCTCGACTTCGACTATCAGGAAGTGCGCGTGAGCCAGGCCATTATTGCCAACGCGCGCCAAGTCATTCTGGCGGCAGACTCGAGCAAGTTCGGGCGTAACGCGATGATACGGCTGGGGCCGATCAGCCTGATTGATTGCCTGGTCACCGATCAGCAGCCGGTGCCGGCGCTGGCGCAGTTGTTGAACCAGCACAAGATTCGTCTGGAAGTCGTTTAACACTGCCAAACATCAAAAGATCGCAGCCTTCGGCAGCTCCTACATTTGGAATGCATTTCCCCCTGTAGGAGCTGCCGAAGGCTGCGATCTTTTACTTTTAATGTTCGATAATTTTCCTTTCTCTGTCCTTCGATGAGTTTTTTCAATCGAGCGCGACTGGCTGTGCACGTCTTTATGGGCTACCATTTTCGCAAATGAACATTAATGTTCGATTTCCAAGACATAAAACCAAAAGAACCGAGGCCAGCCGATGTCCACCTCTACCTTGCGTACGCCCCCACTTTCCGAGATCTATGACGTTGCCGTGATTGGCGGCGGGATCAATGGCGTGGGGATCGCAGCGGATGCCGCCGGTCGCGGTCTTTCGGTGTTCCTTTGCGAAAAAGATGACTTGGCCAGCCACACCTCGTCGGCCAGCAGCAAGCTGATCCACGGTGGCTTGCGCTATCTGGAACATTACGAATTCCGTCTGGTGCGTGAAGCACTGGCCGAGCGCGAAGTGCTGCTGGCCAAGGCGCCGCATATCGTCAAACCGATGCGTTTCGTGCTGCCGCACCGCCCGCACCTGCGTCCGGCGTGGATGATTCGTGCCGGCCTGTTCCTTTACGACAATCTCGGCAAACGTGAAAAGCTCCCAGGTTCCAGGAGCCTGAAGTTCGGTGCCGACAGCGCGCTGAAAAGCGAAATCAAAAAAGGTTTCGAGTACTCCGACTGCTGGGTCGATGATGCCCGCCTCGTCGTCCTGAACGCCATGGCCGCCCGCGAAAAAGGTGCCCACGTGCACACCCAGACCCGCTGCGTCAGCGCCCGCCGCAGCAAAGGTTTGTGGCACCTGCATCTGGAGCGCGCCGACGGCAGCCTGTTTTCGATTACCGCCAAAGCACTGGTGAACGCCGCCGGCCCGTGGGTCGCCAAATTCATTCGTGACGACCTGAAGATGGAATCGCCTTATGGCATCCGCCTGATTCAGGGCAGCCACGTCATCGTGCCGAAGCTGTACGAAGGCGAGCACGCGCACATTCTGCAGAATGAAGATCAGCGCATCGTTTTCACTATTCCATACCTGAACCATTTCACCCTGATCGGCACCACCGACCGCGAGTACACCGGCGACCCGGCAAAAGTGGCGATCACCGAAGGCGAAACCGATTACCTGCTCAAAGTGGTCAATGCCCACTTCAAGAAGCAGCTCAGCCGCGAGGACATCCTGCACAGCTATTCGGGCGTGCGTCCGCTGTGCAACGACGAATCCGACAACCCGTCGGCAGTGACCCGCGATTACACCCTGGCGCTGTCGGGCAATGCCGAAGAGGCGCCGCTGCTGTCGGTGTTCGGCGGCAAACTGACCACTTACCGCAAGCTCGCCGAGTCGGCGATGGCGCAGTTGATGCCGTTCTTCACCCAGATGCGCCCAAGCTGGACCGCCAAAGCGACTCTGCCCGGCGGCGAAGACATGACCACGCCCGAAGCGCTGAGCGCACGGATTCGCGACAAGTATGATTTCGTCCCGACTGAAATCGCCCGGCGCTGGGCCGTCACTTACGGCAGCCGCACATGGCGCATGCTTGAAGGCGTGGAAACGCTGGCAGACATGGGTGAGCACATCGGCGGCGGGCTCTACACCCGCGAAGTCGACTACCTGTGCAGCGAAGAGTGGGCCACTACGGCGCATGACATTTTGTGGCGCCGCACCAAACTCGGCTTGTTCACGACTGCCGACGAGCAGCAAAAGCTGGCGACGTATCTGGGCAAGGTGGAGCAAAACCGCAAGATCGAGGCGGCTTGATATTCGCCCCATCGCTCAAACGAAAGCCCCTGAATCGCGAGATTCAGGGGCTTTTTGCTATGCCCGCAAGGTCCGGCTCCACTCCCTCACTGCCCTGAATGCGCCAAAAGAAAATCGATAAACACCCGCGACTTGTGCGGCAGGTGCGGCGTATCCGCAAATACCAGGCTGATCGGCTGTGAGGGCAGCGAGTATTCCGGCAACACACGTACCAGATGCCCACAGGCCATATCGTCTTCAACCATCCACGCCGGCAGCACCGACACGCCCAGGGACGACAAGGTCATCGAACGAATCGCCGTTGAAGAATTCGACTGAAAATGAGGCGTGCCACTGATCTCGACCGTCTCCCCCACGCCACCGCGCAAAACCCACTGCGTCGGCGCCGGCAAATTGCTGTTGGCAATCCAAGGCACGATGTTGAGATCCTGCGGTGTCTTTACCGGGTAGCGAACCAGAAACTTTTCAGTCGCCACCAGCACAATTTCATAGTCCGCCAGTTTCCGGCTTTTGAAAGATGAGTCCGCCAGGTTGCCCAGGCGAACCACCAGATCGAGCCGGTCGGCCAGCAGATCATTGAGCGAAGAGTTGAAGTCGTAGCACAGGCGGATATCGGGATAGCGCTCGGCGAACAGCGGAATCAGCGGCAGGATGAATCGCTCGCCGTATTCACTGGTGGAACTGATCCGCAGCGTTCCCGAGACGCGGTTTGTGCCGTGCAATACCCTGTCAAACGCTGTGTCGATATCGGCAACGATGGTCTTGAATTCGTTGTAAAAGCTTTGCCCGGCCTCGGTCAGCGACACAGCACGACTGTTGCGCAGCAACAGGCTGGTCGACAACGCTGCCTCCAGGGCCTTGATATGCAGGCTGACCATGGCGCGGCTGAGATTCAGATGGCTGGCAGCCTTGGTAAATGAACCCAATTCGGCAATCGCCAGAAATGTCTGCACCCGGTTCAAGTGCGTGTGCAGAGCGCCCTGGGTCACGGTTCAATCCCTTCAAACATTGTGTTCAGCTCCATTGCATCGACGGCCGGAGTCTATCGCCCCTAAGCTCGACGACAAAGGGGAAACACCATGAGTTACCGCTATAAAGTCGCGTCGATTTTCCTGCTCGGCTTCTTTATCGATTGCATCAACATCTTCATGTCGGCGGTGGCACTGCCCAGTCTGTCAGCCAGCTTGCAGGTCAGCAGCGCTTCGGTGGCGTGGGTCGCCAACGCGTACATTCTCGGACTGACGTTGATCATTGCGCTGAGCACCTGGCTGGCTGCGCGTTTTGGCAGTCGTGAAATCCTCACCGCTTCAATGCTGGTATTCAGTGGCGCGGTGTGGCTGTGCGGCCACGCCGACAGCTTCCATGAACTGGTGATCTGGCGCTTCGTCCAGGGCATCGGCGGCGGCTTGTTGATTCCGGTCGGACAGGCGCTGACGTTCAATCTTTTTCAGGGCGAACAAAGAGCGAAAATATCCACGCTGATCATGGCCGTTGCCCTGATTGCCCCGGCGATTTCACCCACCGTGGGCGGCCTCATTGTCGACATCAGCTCCTGGCGCTGGGTGTTCTACAGCACCATCCCGTTTTCGCTGCTTGCCGCTGGCCTGTCCTGGTGGTGGATCAGGGAAAGCACACCCGCCGAACGCCAGCGCCCGGACATCAAAGGCCTGTTGCTGGTCAGCGCGACGCTCGCCAGTCTGCTGATGGGGATGTCGCTGTACGGCAGCGATTACCCGCCGCTCGCAGCGCTGGGTTTTGTCATCGCGGGGCTGATATTCATCGCGCTGTATCTGCTGCATTACCGCCGCTGCAACAACCCGATCATCGACTTGAGCCTGCTCAGCAGCAGAAAACTCAGCACCTCGATCTTCATCTACTACGCGATTCCGGGGGTGTTCACCGGGGTCAATCTGATGAACATTTTCTTTTTGCAGAACACCCTGCACTTCAGCGCCCGGCTGACCGGAATGTTCATGATCCTCTACGCCATCGGTGCGTTCGTCGCGATGACCGTTTGCGGCCGATTCTACAACCGGATCGGCGCCGGACACCTGTTCACCCTCGGCATGCTGTTGCACAGCGCCGGCATCGCCGCCCTGGTGCTGGTCAATGCGCCAACGGATTTTTGGCTCATCATGATCGCCTACAGCCTGATGGGCATCGGCGGCGGCATCGGTGCCAATACCGCGCAGACCACCTCACTGATGGACTTCGCCGGCGGCGATACGCACAAGGCCAGTGTCATCTGGAACATCAACCGGCAGATGTCTTTCAGCCTCGGCGCCGCGCTGTTTCTGATGATCTTCAACGTGCTGCTCCAACCGCTTGGCACCACGCCGGCCTATCACGCCACCTTCGCGATTGCAGCACTGGTCGGGCTGCTGCCGTTGCTGCAGATCAAACAACTGAACCGCGCCAAGGTATGCCCATGACAAACGCTCTGATCGAACAAGCCGAACACAGCATTCACCACGTCCACGAGCTGATCCTTCGGGTATTCACTGATGCCGACGGCATCGGAGCTGCGAGCCTCGAGCCGCTGATGAAAGTATTTGCCGAAGATTTCAGCATGATAGGTATATCGGCGATCCCGCTGAACCGCGCCGAAGTAGAACAACTGTTCAGGGGGGCCGTGGGCGCCAGAGCGGGACTCGATATCGCGATCAGCGATGTGCACACGGTATGGCAACAGGCCGGCCTGCTGGCTGTGAGTTACGTCGAAACCCACCGTTTGAACGGCGCTGAACACTCGCGGCTCGCCGTGGCGATCCTCAGAGGGCAGCCAGATGGAGTGGAGTGGGTGTATTTGCATGAAACGCCACTAAGCCGGGAAATCCGAGAGCGCGCCTGACTACGTATTCGGTTTTCCGAACGCGACTCTGCAGTCGATTCGGTTAACCGGATCAGTTGCCCGTCAAATGGCCGCCACAAAACTTTAATACCTTTATAAAACAAGACGTTAACCAATGATGCCTGCTCTGGCACGACTCATGCTCTACACTCTCTCGACGAATGCCTGCCGTGCCAACACTTCAGGAGCCGTCAGGCATTCGAAGCACAAAAAGGGCCGACAAACTGGCTCCATAAAAAAAACAATGTCGAGGAAAATTTGATGCGCATCGTTCCCCATATCCTGGGCGCAGCCATTGCTGCCGCTCTGATCAGCACGCCAGTTTTCGCCGCCGAACTCACCGGCACCCTGAAGAAGATCAAAGAGTCCGGTGTCATCACCCTGGGCCACCGTGACGCCTCCATTCCGTTCTCCTACATCGCTGATGCGTCCGGCAAGCCGGTCGGCTACTCGCACGATATCCAGCTGGCCATCGTCGAAGCGATCAAGAAAGACCTCGACCTGCCGAACCTGCAAGTCAAATACAACCTCGTCACCTCGCAAACCCGTATTCCACTGGTGCAGAACGGCACCGTGGACGTCGAGTGCGGTTCGACCACCAACAACGTCGAGCGTCAGCAGCAGGTCGACTTCTCCGTCGGCATCTTCGAAATCGGTACCCGTCTTCTGTCCAAGAAAGACTCCAAGTACAAGGATTTCGACGATCTCAAAGGCAAGAACGTTGTCACCACCGCCGGCACCACCTCCGAGCGCATTCTCAAGGCGATGAACGCCGACAAGCAGATGGGCATGAACGTCATCTCCGCCAAAGACCACGGCGAGTCCTTCCAGATGCTGGAGTCGGGCCGTGCCGTTGCGTTCATGATGGACGACGCGCTGCTGGCCGGCGAAGCCGCCAAGGCCAAGAAAGCCGCCGATTGGGAAGTGACCGGCACGCCACAGTCGTACGAAATCTACGGCTGCATGATGCGCAAAGGCGACGAGCCGTTCAAAAAGGCTGTGGATGACGCGATCAAGGCCACCTACGCTTCGGGCGCAATCAACAAGATCTACGAGAAGTGGTTCATGCAGCCAATTCCGCCAAAAGGCCTGAACCTGAACTTCCCGATGAGCGACGAGCTCAAGAACCTGATCGCCAATCCGACCGACAAAGCGGCTGACGACAAGAAGTCCTGATTTCTGACTAACCTTATTCCCTGAAGAGGCACCTGCCTTTTCAGGGGATGGTCACTCCCTGCTGGCATTTTTCTGGAAACACTCGAACCGGTGGCTGTCGAGCCGATCGCGTGTGCCCGGTCTTTGAAAAAAGACTGGGGAGGGAACGGAGTTCCCCAAGCGGGCACTTGTACATCGATCGAATCGAGGGGAGACCCTAATGAATTACAACTGGGACTGGGGCGTGTTCTTCAAGTCCACCGGTGTGGGCAGCGAGACCTATCTCGACTGGTTCATCTCCGGTCTGGGCTGGACCATTGCCATCGCCATCGTGGCGTGGATCATCGCCCTGCTGCTCGGCTCGCTGCTGGGCATCATGCGCACCGTGCCGAACCGCATCGTATCGGGCATCGCGACCTGCTACGTCGAGCTGTTCCGTAACGTGCCGCTGCTGGTGCAGCTGTTCATCTGGTACTTCCTGGTGCCCGATCTGCTGCCGCCGGATCTGCAGGAGTGGTACAAGCAGGACCTCAACCCGACTACTTCGGCCTACCTGAGCGTTGTCGTCTGCCTGGGTCTGTTCACCGCCGCCCGTGTCTGCGAGCAAGTGCGCACCGGTATCCAGGCGTTGCCTCGTGGCCAGGAATCCGCCGCCCGCGCGATGGGTTTCAAACTGCCGCAGATCTACTGGAACGTGCTGCTGCCCCAGGCCTACCGCATCATCATTCCGCCGCTCACCTCCGAATTTCTCAACGTGTTCAAGAACTCCTCCGTGGCGTCCCTGATCGGTTTGATGGAATTGCTGGCGCAGACCAAACAGACCGCCGAGTTTTCGGCCAACCTGTTCGAAGCGTTCACCCTGGCAACCCTGATCTATTTCACCCTCAACATGAGCCTGATGCTGCTGATGCGCCTGGTCGAGAAGAAAGTCGCGGTGCCCGGCCTGATCTCCGTGGGGGGTAAATAATGGAATTCGATTTCAGTGGCATCGTCCCGGCCATTCCCGGTTTGTGGAACGGCATGGTCATGACCCTCAAGCTGATGGCCATGGGCGTGATCGGCGGGATGATCCTCGGCACGATCCTCGCGCTGTGCCGTCTGTCTCATAACAAACTGCTGTCGAGCATTGCTGGCGCCTACGTCAATTACTTCCGCTCGATTCCACTGCTGCTGGTGATCACCTGGTTCTACCTGGCGGTGCCGTTCGTGCTGCGCTGGATCACTGGCGAAGACACACCGATCGGTGCGTTCACCTCGTGCGTCGTGGCGTTCATGATGTTCGAAGCGGCGTACTTCTGCGAAATCGTCCGTGCCGGTGTGCAGTCGATTTCCAAGGGCCAGATGGGTGCCGCGCAAGCACTGGGCATGAACTACGGGCAGATGATGCGCCTGATCATCCTGCCGCAGGCGTTCCGCAAGATGACCCCGCTGCTGCTGCAGCAGAGCATCATCCTGTTCCAGGACACCTCGCTGGTTTACACCGTGGGCCTGGTTGACTTCCTCAACGCCTCACGCGCCAGCGGCGACATCATCGGTCGCTCCAATGAGTTCCTGATTTTCGCCGGTCTCGTGTACTTCATCATCAGCTTCGCCGCCTCGCGGCTGGTCAAGCGTCTGCAGAAAAGGTTCGCCGTATGATCTCTATCAAAAACATCAACAAGTGGTATGGGGACTTCCAGGTGCTGACTGATTGCAGCACCGAGGTGAAGAAAGGCGAAGTGATCGTGGTCTGCGGCCCGTCCGGTTCCGGCAAGTCGACGCTGATCAAGTGCGTCAACGCCCTGGAACCGTTCCAGAAGGGTGACGTGGTCGTAGACGGCACCTCGATCGCCGACCCGAAAACCAATCTGCCGAAACTGCGCTCGCGCGTCGGCATGGTGTTCCAGCACTTCGAACTGTTCCCGCACCTGACCATCACCGAAAACCTGACCATCGCGCAGATCAAGGTGCTCGGCCGCAGCAAGGAAGAGGCGACCAAAAAAGGTCTGCAACTGCTGGAGCGCGTGGGTTTGTCGGCGCACGCCCACAAGCATCCGGGGCAACTGTCCGGTGGCCAGCAACAACGTGTGGCGATTGCCCGTGCGCTGGCGATGGACCCGATCGTCATGCTGTTCGACGAACCGACCTCGGCGCTTGACCCGGAAATGGTCAACGAAGTGCTCGACGTCATGGTGCAACTGGCCCACGAAGGCATGACCATGATGTGCGTGACCCACGAAATGGGCTTCGCCCGCAAAGTCGCCGACCGGGTGATCTTCATGGATCAGGGCAAGATCATCGAAGACTGCCCGAAAGAGGAATTCTTCGGCGACATCAGCGCTCGCTCCGAACGCGCGCAGCACTTCCTCGAGAAAATCCTGCAGCACTAAGGCAAAGCGCCGCTCCCCACGGTGGGAGCGGCTTGCTCGCGAAGAGGCCGGCACTTTCAACATCATCATTGACTGATCCACCGCTTTCGCGAGCAAGCCCGCTCCCACACTGGATCAACGCTGATCCCGAGATTGTGTTGTGGTTGACCCAAGGCATCTGTGATGAAATGCGACTCCACTCTTTATCGCGCAGCGCCGCCATCACTTGCCGTGAAGCCCCGTCTGATCCGTCATCTGTTCCTGCCGCCGCTGATCATCGCCCTGATGGTCGGACTGGGTTTCATCGGCTTCTGGACCAGTGAGCATTTCGGCATCCGCAGCCTCGGCGAAAATGGCCAGCGTCAGTTGGAACTGCACGCCCGCGCGGTGGAAAGTGAAATCAGCAAATACACCTACCTGCCCAGCTTGCTGGAACTCGAAACCAGTGTTCCGCAGTTGCTGGCCGAGCCGACCCCGGAACACCGACAGACGGTCAACGATTACCTCGAAGGCCTGAACCGCCGCAGCCGCAGTCGGGCCATCTACGTCATGGACACCACCGGCCGCGTCATGGCCACCAGCAACTGGCGCGATGTCGACAGTTATCTGGGTGAAGACCTGTCCTTTCGCGCCTATTTCAAGGATGCCGTGCGCGGTCAGCCCGGGCGTTTCTACGGCATTGGCAGCACCAATGGCGAACCCGGTTACTACCTCGCCCACGGCCTCGAAGAGCACGGCAAAATTATCGGCGTCGCGGTGGTCAAAGTGCGTCTGGAAGCCATGGAAGAGCGCTGGCAGCGCGCGCGTCTGGAAGCCTTCGTCAGCGACGAGAATGGCATCATCATTCTGTCCAGCGACCCGGCCAGGCGGCTGAAATCGGTGATTGCGCTCAGCGATGAGGTCAAGGAAAAACTCGCCCGCAGCCTGCAGTACTACTGGTTCCCGCTCAACGAACTGCAACCGTTGGCCCGCGAGACGCTGGCCGAAGGCGTGGAGAAACTGACCTTTCCGGCCAACAGCGAATTGCAGCCCGATGAGGACGACATCAGTTATCTGGCGCAAACCCGATTGCTGAGCGACACACCGTGGAATTTCACCCTGCTCACGCCGCTGCAGGATCTGCGCCGCGAAGCGATCAATCAAGGCATTCTGGTGGCGGTGGCGTTCGCCCTGTTCGCCTTTCTTTTGATCGCCTGGAACGAGCGCCGCAAAGTCCTCGCCACCCGCCTCGCCGCCCGCGAGGCCTTGCAGGAAGCCAACAGCCAACTGGAGCGTCGGATTACCGAACGTACGGCCGATCTGCGCGCCAGCAACGAACGGCTGAAGAGCCAGATCCGCGAGCGCCGCCAGGCCGAAGAGACGTTGCGGCGCGCTCAGGACGAACTGGTGCAGGCCGGCAAACTTGCCGCTATCGGCCAGATGTCGACCAGCATCGCCCATGAATTGAACCAGCCGCTGGCAGCAATGCGCACGCTGTCGGGTAACACCGTGCGCTTTCTCGAGCGCGGCCAGCTCGATGTCGCCAGCACCAATCTCAAGACCATCAACGACCTGATCGACCGCATGGGCCGGATCACCGCCAGCCTGCGTTCGTTTGCCCGACGCGGCGACAACAAGGGCCAGGCCAGTCTCGGCAAAGCCGTCGACGCTGCGTTGCAAGTGCTCGGCGCGCGTCTGGAAAACAACCCGTTGCAGATTCACCGGCAGTTTGCCGATGTGCAGTTGCTGATCGATCAGACCCGCCTCGAACAGATCCTCGTCAACCTCATCGGCAATGCCCTCGACGCCATGCACGCACAAGCGCAGCCGCAATTGTGGCTGGAGGGTGAAGAGTTCAACGGCAAGTATCGTTTGCGGGTGCGCGACAATGGCCACGGCATCGACGCCGAAGCGCGCAAGCATCTGTTCGAACCGTTCTTCACCACCAAACCCGGCGAACAAGGCCTGGGACTGGGTCTGACCCTGTCCGCGAGCCTCGCCGCCGCCACCGGCGGGCATCTGGGTGTCGAACACCCGGCGAGCGGTGGCACCACTTTCGTCCTCAGTTTACCGTTGGTAAGCCCTCTTTCTGCCGAGCCAATATGAACCCCGAACTCAGTGTGCTGATTGTCGAAGACGACCCCCATGTGCTGCTCGGCTGCCAACAGGCGCTGACCCTCGAAGATATCCCGTGCATCGGCGTGGGCAGTGCCGAAGAAGCGCTGGAGCAGGTCGGCGACAACTTTGCCGGCATCGTCATCAGCGACATCCGCCTGCCGGGCATCGATGGTCTGGAATTGCTCACCCGTCTCAAGCAACGCGATCGCAGCCTGCCGGTGGTGTTGATCACCGGCCATGGCGATATTTCCATGGCCGTCGGCGCCATGCAGAAAGGCGCCTACGATTTCATGGAAAAGCCGTTTTCGCCGGAACGTCTGGTGGACGTCGCGCGGCGTGCGCTGGAGCAACGCAGGCTCGCCCGCGAAGTGTCCTCGTTGCGTCGGCAATTGGCTGAACGTGACTCCCTGGAAGGCCGGATCATCGGCCGTTCGCCGGCAATGCAGAACCTGCGCGAACTGATCGCCAACGTCGCCGACACCTCGGCCAACGTCTTGATCGAAGGCGAGACCGGCACCGGCAAGGAACTGGTCGCCCGTTGCCTGCACGATTTCAGTCGCCGCCACGGCAAACAATTCGTCGCATTGAACTGCGGCGGTCTGCCGGAAAATCTCTTCGAAAGCGAAATATTCGGCCACGAGGCCAATGCCTTCACGGGAGCTGGCAAACGGCGGATCGGCAAAATCGAGCACGCCGATGGCGGCACGCTGTTCCTCGACGAAGTGGAAAGCATGCCGCTGCCATTGCAGATCAAATTGCTGCGCGTGTTGCAGGAACGCACCCTCGAACGCCTCGGCTCGAACCAGAGCGTGGCGGTGGATTGCCGGGTGATTGCGGCGACCAAATCCGACCTCGACGAAGCGAGCAAGGCCGGGGCATTTCGCAGCGATTTGTACTACCGCCTCAACGTCGTGACCCTCGAATTGCCACCGCTGCGCGAACGCCGCGAAGACATCCTGCAACTGTTCGAACACTTCACCCAGCAATCGGCATTGCGCTTTGATCGTGCATTGCCGGAGCTGGACAACCAGACCCTGTCAAACCTGATGAGCCACGACTGGCCGGGCAATGTGCGCGAACTGCGCAACGTCGCCGAACGCTTCGCCCTCGGCCTGCCGGCCTTCAAGAAATCCGGCGCCAGCGCCAGTCAGGGCCTGACGTTTGCCGAAGCGGTGGAAGCCTTCGAGCGCAATCTGCTGGTCGACGCCTTGCAACGCAGCGGCGGCAACCTGACCCAGGCCAGCCAGGAACTGAGCATGGCCAAGACCACGCTGTTCGACAAAGTCAAAAAGTACGGGTTGAGCCACTGATGGATCTGATTCTGAAAGCCGCTATTGGCGCGGCAGTGGTGCTGATCCTCGCTGCGCTGTCGAAGACCAGAAACTATTACATCGCAGGTCTCGTGCCGCTGTTTCCGACCTTTGCCCTGATTGCGCATTACATCGTCGGCAAGGGCCGCTCGGTCGACGACCTGAAGACCACAATCGTGTTCGGCATGTGGTCGATCATTCCGTACTTTGTGTATCTGGCGACGTTGTACGTGATGGTCGACCGCATGCGGCTGGAAGCGTCGCTGGCCGTGGCGGCGGTAGCGTGGTTGATGGCAGCGACGGTGCTGGTAACGGTTTGGGTGCGGCTGCACAGCTGAGTTGGCTGTTTCAATCACTAACGAGAAGGAGCCCGAACGTTCACCCCAAATCTGCGGTTAAAGAAGATTGCGCTTCGCCACCGGCTCGACCTGCGCCCAATGCGAAGTGTCCTCGCGATGCGCCTGCAAATACGGCAGCACCGCCGCCAGCAACGGCTCCTTGAACGCCTCCTGAAACCGATGCGCCAGCCCCGGAATCAGTTTCAACTGACTGCCCTGAATGTGCGCCGCCAGGTGTACACCATGCATCACCGGTAACAAAGGATCAGCCGTGCCATGCACCACCAGCGTCGGCACGCGCAGCTGATTGAGCAATGCCACGCGGCTTGGCTCGGCGAGGATCGCCATGATCTGCCGCTTCACGCCTTCTGGATTGAACGCGCGGTCGTAAGACGCCGCCGCCTGTTGCAGCAAGGCCTGCCGATCATCAGTCACCGCCGGGCTGCCCAGGGCAGCGAGCAGATCGGCCTGCTGTTCCAGCGCCACTTCACGGTTCGGCGCGCCCCGCCGCGAGAGCAATTGCACCAGCGCCGCACTCGGAGCCGGCAGGCCCTCGGCGCCGGAAGTGGTCATGATCAGGGTCAGGCTTTCCACACGCTGCGGCGCCATCGCCGCCATGTGCTGGGCGATCATCCCGCCCATGCTCGCGCCAAGCACGTGGAATTGCTCAACCTTCAGCGCCGTCATCAAACCCAGCGCATCGTCGGCCATGTCGGTCAGGCTGTAAGGGGCCGAGACCGGCAAACCGAGCTTGTAGCGCAGCACTTCGAAGGTCAGATTGGCCTCGATCGGCGCCTGCCGCCAGGTCGACAGGCCGACGTCGCGGTTGTCATAGCGGATCACCCGAAAACCCTGCTGACACAGCGCGACCACCACTTCGTCCGGCCAATGGATCAACTGCCCGCCCAGGCCCATGACCAGCAACAGCGCCGGGTCCGAAGGGCGGCCGATGCTCTGATAGGCAAGGCTGACCTGCGCCAGCTCGGCGTGCTCGGTCGGCACGTTCACATCACAGCGCCCGGCGGCAAACGAGCCGGCCCCGAACAAAAGCGCGGCCAACGCGGCCGCGACTGAAACAAATTTCCTGAACATGAAAAACACCAAAACGCAGCACCCCAGTAGAGCGCGAGTGTGATGAAGTTCGTGCGAGCGCGCTGCCACACTTGCATGACAATTTGATGAAGAGTGCCGAGCGGTCGGCTGTAGTTTGCATCGCCGGATCTTGGCCGGCAGATCGACAAAGCGAGCTTCATGAGACAAACTCACCTTCCACGCCGTCGTCACAAGTTTTCCTCATGGAGCCCCGCCAGTGCTTGAAATCCGACATTTGAAAACCCTGCACGCCCTGCGCGAGGCGGACAGTCTGGTTGATGCCGCTGACCGCTTGCACCTGACGCAATCGGCCCTGTCCCATCAATTCAAAGAGCTCGAAGAGCGCATGGGCATGCAACTATTCGTGCGCAAGACCAAACCGGTGCGCTTCACCAGCGCCGGTCTGCGCCTGCTGCAGCTGGCCGACGCCACCTTGCCGTTACTGCGCGCTGCCGAGCGCGACATCAGTCGTCTGGCCGGTGGCACCGCCGGGCGTTTGCACATGGCCATCGAATGCCACAGCTGCTTCCAGTGGCTGATGCCAACCATCGACCAGTTCCGCGATGCCTGGCCGGAAGTGGAGCTGGATCTCGCCTCTGGTTTCGCTTTCGCGCCCTTACCGGCGCTGGCGCGGGGCGATCTGGATCTGGTGGTGACCTCCGATCCGCTGGACATCGTGGGCATCACTTACGTGCCGCTGTTTACTTACGAAGCGATGCTCGCGGTGGCCAATCAGCATGTATTGGCGAGCAAGGCGTACATCGTTCCCGAAGACCTGCTGACAGAAACGCTGATCACCTATCCGGTGGAACGCGATCGCCTGGACATCTTCACCCGCTTCCTCGAACCGGCCGACATTGAGCCTGCGCAGGTGCGCACTTCCGAGCTGACGGTGATGATGATGCAACTGGTCGCCAGCGGCCGGGGCGTCTGCGGCATGCCGCACTGGGCGCTGCACGAATACAGCTCGCGGGGGTATGTGAAGGGCAAGCGGTTGGGCGAGAAAGGCTTGTTTGCGACGCTGTATGCGGCGATTCGCACGGACATGCTCGATGCGCCGTACATGCGCGATTTCCTGCTGACGGCGAAAGACACCTCGTTCTCGACGCTGGATGGCGTCAGCGCCGTCCGCTCAACCGCCTGAGCAGTAGGCCCCCTCCTACATGGAGGCCCGTGTTCGATCGTTCCCCACGCTCCGCGTGGGAATGCAGCCGGGGACGCTCCGCGTCCCTTCTGAAGCCGAACGCAGAGCGTCCGTAGAGGCATTCCCACGCAGAGCATGGGAACGATCATCTGCGCGGCTCAGATTTCACGCCACATGTGGATCTTGTCGTAATACTCTTCGCCCACCCGCACGGCCAGCGGTTCGAGGCCGTACTGGATAAAGCCGCAACGCTGGTAGAGGTTGAAGGCCGCATCGTTGCCGGCGGTCACCGTGAGTTGCAGGACCTTCAGCGCGAGGTTTTTTTGCGCCTCGCCAACCGCCGCTTGCACCAATGCGAAACCGAGGCCGTGCTGGCGAAAATCGGTCGAAACATACATGCCGAACAGCGTCGCTTTGTGCCGGGCCTTTTCCCGCGGTTCGAAGGCGAGGCCTACGATCCCGGCCAGCTTGCCATCCTCGAACGCGCCCAATACCACGTCGAACTTGCTGGTCAGGCGCCCTTCCCACCAACTCAACGGCATCACCGCGCGTTCGCGCACGCTGGAGGTGAACGCCTGCGGATGAAGGTCGTAGGCTTCAAGCATCAGTTCGCGGTAAGCCAGGGCATGGCTGGCATCCAGCCTTTCGATCGACATTTCAGGCGGTCCGCCGCTGTTCGAGCATCAGCCGTACGGCGAGGCCGCCGAGCACCAGGCCCATGAAATAACGCTGCATCGCCAGCCACGTCGGGTTGCGCACAAACCACGAGGCGATGCCTGCGGCGAACAGCGCGATCAACAGATTGACGCTGAAGCTGACGCTGATCTGCGTCAGGCCGAGGATGATGCTTTGGGTGAACACCGATCCGTGCTCAGGGCTGATGAACTGCGGAAACACCGACAGATAGAACACAGCAATTTTCGGGTTCAGTGCGCTGGTAAGAAAGCCCATGGTGATCAGCTTGCGCGACGAGTCCGGCGGCAATTGCTGCGCTTCGAACGGCGAACGTGCGCCGGGTTTCAGCGCTTGCCAGGCCAGCCACAGCAGGTACAGCGCGCCGGCCCATTTCAACACTTCATAAGCCATCGGCACGGCCAGAAACACCGCCGTCAAACCCGCCGCCGCGGCGAACATATGCACGAAGAACCCGCCGACCACACCAAGCAACGAAGTCACCCCCGCGCGGCGCCCCTGACAGATCGAACGCGAGATCAGGTAGATCATGTTCGGCCCCGGCGTCAGCACCATCAGCAGTGCGGCGGCGGCGAAGATCAGCAGGTCTTGCAACGGGATCATGGCAACGTCCTTTGCGGGAATGGTCAGACGAGTGCAGTCAGTGAACGGCGATAAAACGGCAGGATGTGTTCGCGTGTCAATGGCGCCAGCTCGAGCGCCGGATCAGTGGCCGGATCGACCCAGATGACCTCTTCGATTTCCGCCGCCGGGCAGACGTCGCAATCGATCGTCAGTTGAAAGATCTCGGCATGCACGATGAAGCCCGGCTCGTTGGCGGCGGGGGCGGAAAAACTGTTGAGTAAAGTCGCCTGCGCCGGGTCGATCTGCAGCCCGAGTTCTTCTTCCAGTTCACGGGCCAATGCGTGTACTGGCAACTCGTGGGCTTCGATCTTGCCACCCGGCTGCATGAACGCCGTGGTGCCGCGCTTGCGCACCAGCAGGGTCTGGCCTTGGGCGTTGAGCAACAGCGCAGCGGCGATATGAATGGTCGACATAAAGGAATCCCTTGGCGCAAAAGCGCCAAGGATCCCATGCCCGTCAGAGGTAAGCCAAGCCGCCAGCCTCAGGTCGCTTCCTGAAAATCCAGTTCCGGTGGCTGACGGCGAAAACCACCCGTCAGCACGGCCAGGTACACCACGCCAATCGCCAGCCAGCTCAGGCCCAGCCAGACCGCCAGGTGATCGAGGCTGACCATCAGCCACAAGTCGGCGACCAGACCAATCAGCGGGCAAAGCAAAAACAGCAGCAGCTCGCGCGGGCCTTTTTTCTCGCCGCCGATCCAGTAATGGAAGATCACCGACAGGTTGACCAGGCTGAACGCCAGGAACGCGCCGAAGTTGATGAATGAAGTCGAGGTGGTGACGTCGAGTTTCAGCGCCAGCAACGCCACCGCCGCGCAGAGCAGAATGCTGTTGACCGGGGTGCCGAAGCGCGCGTGCAAGGTGCCGAAAAACGACTTCGGCAACACCCCGTCGCGGCCCATGGCGAACAACAGTCGCGAACCGCTGGCCTGGGCCGACAGCCCCGAGGCGAACTGGCCGACAATCAGGCCGATCAGGAAAATCGACACGAAGAGGTCGCCACCGATATTGCGCGCAATTTCATAAGCAGCCGAGTCGACGCTGTCGAACTGGAACGACGGATGAGCGATCTGCACGAAGTACGAGACGCCGACGAAGATCAGGCCACCGATCAAGGTGATCAGCATGATCGCCCGGGGAATGGTGCGGCGTGGATCGCGGGTCTCTTCGGTCAGGGTGCTGACAGCGTCAAAGCCAAGGAATGAATAGCAGGCAATCGCCGCGCCGCTCATGATCAGCGGCATCTGCATGTCGCCGTTGAAGAACGGTTTGATCGACCACAGCGGCGTGCTCGCGTCGCCGCCGATGTAGTGCACGCACAGCGCCACGAACGCAATCAATACGAGGAACTGCACCAGCATCAGCAAGGCATTGATGCCGTTGGCCAGCTTCAGCCCGACGATGTTGATCGCACTGGTGATGCCGATAAAGGCGAGCACCCAGATCCACTGCGGAATCGACGGGAACGCCGAGGCCAGATAGGCCGAGCCGATCAGCCAGATCGCCATCGGCAGAAACAGGTAATCGAGCAACACCGCCCAGCCGGCAATGAAACCGAGTTTCGGACTGATCGCTTTGCGCACATAGCTGTAAGCCGAGCCAGCGACCGGGAAAGCGGCGGCCATGCGTCCGTAGCTCATGGCGGTGAAGAACATCGCCACCAGCGCCGCCAGGTAGGCGGCCGGCACCATGCCGGCGGTGGACTGGGCGAGGATGCCGAAGGTGCCGAGGACAATGATCGGCGTCATGTAGGCGATGCCGAACAGCACCACCGACCCTAGCGAAAGGGTGCGTTGCAAACGAGCCATGGGCGACTTACTCCGAATGTTATTGGATTTATGGCAGAGCCGGGTTCGGCGAAAATTTCGGGTGTGGCTGATCGTTCCCACGCTCTGCGTGGGAACGCCTCAATGGACGCTCTGCGTCCGCTCTTGGGACGCGGAGCGTCCCGGGCTGCATTCCCACGCAGAGCGTGGGAACGATCGGAGTAAGGGATTAGGGAATCAATAGCTCGCGAACACCGCAAGCCTGTTCCACCACCTCACCCGGCAACTTCAAACGCTGATCATCCAGATAGCGGTAATCCTTGCGCGCCACTGCCAACTGCTGCAGATCCAGCTCGACCCCGAACTGCCCTTCTTCGCGCCCAGCCTCGAACAGCAGCGCCCCCAGCGGATCGACCAGCGCGCTGCCGCCAGCGAACACCAGACCGTCATCCCCCGCTTCGACACGATTGACCATCAATGCAAACGCCTGATTCTCCTGAGCTCGAGCCATGATCGCAGTGCGGTGGGTCGGGCCGTACGGGTCCATGTTGCCGTTGGTCACGATCAACAGTTCGGCGCCCAGTTGCGCCAGGGCGCGGGCCGACTCCGGAAACTCGATGTCGTAGCAGATCAGCAGGCCCACGCGCACACCGTTCCACACACAGGTGGCGTAACGGTCGCCGGGCTCGAATACGCCGCGATCCGAGGCCCACAGATGGGTCTTGCGGTATTTCAGGGCAATGCCTTCGGGGGTGATCAGCAGCGTGGTGTTGTAGAAGCGGCCGTCGTCGTTTTCGGCCATGCCGATCACCACGGCGATGTTGCGCTCGCGCGCCGCCGCGAGGACGGCGCTGACGGTCGGGCCGTCGAGCGCTTCGGCGACCTGCGCCACGGTCCCGGTGTTGGGGAAGCCCATCAGGTGGGTCTCCGGGAACACAATCATTTGCGTGTCCGCCGCGCAGGCAGCGATGGCCGCCAGTGCGCGCTCCAGGTTGTAAGCCGTGTCGTTGTCACGGCCCGCCAATTGGGCGAGTTCTACTTTCATGGGTATCCCTTGTTATGGGCGCCGGGCCTGGAAAGATTGCCCGGTGCCTGTCTGTGGGCCAGTATGCGCAGCAAGGAACCGGCCAGGGAATCACGCGGCCGGGGTAACCCGATAGGGGTAGATCGATGACACTTTCGTTGAATGACATCACTTGGCACCGCGCCGTCGGGCAACTGATCGACGCGCTCGACAAGCCGAACTTCTGGGCGCAACTGGTGCGCCTGCTGGAACAGTACGTAGCGTTCGATAGCTGGGTGGTGCTGCTGTTCAGCGCCGATCAGCACCCGCAGGTCTTCGCCGAATGCCCCGGCGAGGACGGCAGTCCGGACCCGTTGTTCCAGGATTATCTGCGCGGCCTGTATCTGCTCGACCCGTTCTACATCGCCTGCCGCGAGCAGTCGCGCACCGGGCTCTATCGGCTGTCGGAAGTCGCGCCGGAGCATTTCGAGCTGACCGAGTACTACCAGCGATACTTTCGTCTGAATGTGGTGGCCGATGAAATCCAGTTCAATTGCCAGCTCGAAGGCGAGCGCACGCTGTGCCTGTCGCTGGGCAGTGAAAAATACTTCACTGGCGAACAGATCGCTTTGCTGTCCTTGATTCAGCCGTGGGTACTGGGTCTGTTGCGTCAACGCCTGCCATACGAGATCAACGAAACCGTGGCCCTCGCCGCCGCGCCAGCGCAAGCCAATTGGCGCGTGCAACTGGAGGCGTCGGTGCAACAACTCAAGGGCGCCCAACTGACCGCTCGCGAGCTGGATGTCGGGCGCTTGATGCTCAGCGGTTGTTCCAGCAAGGAAATCGCCCGTAAGCTGGAAATCTCCGTGGAAACCGTGAAAGTCCATAAGAAACACATGTACAGCAAGCTGGGGATCAAGTCCCAGTCCGAGCTGTTTTCGATTTTTCTACAGGCGCAGAACGCCTGATTGCAATCTCGAACAGCTTTTGTGGGAGCGGGCTTGCTCGCGAAGAGGCCTTCACTTTCAACATGGATGTCATCTGACACCCCCCCTTCGCGAGCAAGCCCGCTCCCACAGGGATGTGTGACGTTGTACAAATTTGAGTCCGAACCCAGGGAAACCGTATGAGCCTGTCGCTGCTGAGCCGCTACGCCTTCTTTGCCGTCTGTGTGATTTTCACCCTCGCCAGCCTGCCCTTCCTCGAACATGACTGGCTGTGGCCGATCACCGCCGTTACTGGCGTGCTGAGCCTGCTCGGCGTGTTCGACCTGCTGCAGACGCGCCATGCAGTGCGCCGCAATTACCCGATCCTCGGCAACATCCGTTATCTGGTCGAAGGCATCCGCCCGGAGATTCGCCAGTACCTGCTCGAATCCGACAGCGATGCCCTGCCCTTCTCCCGCGCCCAGCGTTCGCTGGTGTATTCGCGAGCGAAAAACGAAACCGCTGACAAACCGTTCGGCACGCTGATCGATGTCTATCAATCGGGTTTCGAATTCATTGGTCATTCGATGCGCCCGGCGCCGTTGAGCGACCCGAACGGCTTCCGTGTCATCGTTGGCGGCCCGCAGTGCACGCAGCCGTATTCGGCGTCGATCTTCAATATTTCGGCGATGAGCTTCGGCTCGCTCAGCGCCAACGCCATTCGCGCGCTGAACCAGGGCGCGAAACTCGGCAACTTTGCCCACGACACTGGCGAAGGCAGCATCAGCCCGTATCACCGCGAACACGGCGGCGACCTGACCTGGGAACTGGGCAGCGGCTACTTCGGCTGCCGCACCAGCGACGGGCGTTTCGACCCGGAGCGCTTCGCCGTGCAGGCGCAGAATCCGCAGGTACGAATGATCGAAATCAAGATGAGCCAGGGCGCCAAACCCGGCCACGGCGGCATCCTGCCCAAGCACAAGGTCACCAAGGAGATTGCCGACACACGCGGCATCCTGATGGGCGAAGACTGTGTTTCGCCGTCACGCCACAGCGCGTTTTCCACGCCGATCGAAATGATGCAGTTCATCCAGCAACTGCGTGAACTGTCCGGTGGCAAACCGGTGGGCTTCAAGTTCTGCCTCGGCCATCCGTGGGAGTTCATGGGCATCGCCAAGGCCATGTTGGAAACCGGCATTCTTCCGGATTTTATCGTCGTCGATGGCAAGGAAGGCGGCACTGGTGCGGCACCGGTCGAGTTCACCGACCACATCGGCGTACCGATGCGTGAAGGCCTGCTGTTCGTGCACAACACGCTGGTCGGCCTGAACCTGCGCGACAAGATCAAACTCGGCGCCAGCGGCAAGATCGTCAGCGCCTTCGACATCGCCAGCGTACTGGCCATCGGTGCCGACTGGGCCAACTCCGCGCGCGGCTTCATGTTCGCTATCGGCTGTATCCAGTCGCAAAGCTGCCACACCAACAAATGCCCGACCGGCGTCGCCACGCAGGACGCCCTGCGCCAGCGTGCCCTGGTGGTGCCGGACAAGGCCCAGCGCGTCTACAACTTCCATCGCAGCACGCTCAAAGCGCTGGCGGAAATGCTCGCGGCGGCCGGTCTCGAACATCCATCGCAACTGTCCGCCAAGCATCTTGTGCGACGCATGTCGGCGACCGAGATCAAGTTGTTCTCGCAGCTGCACGTGTTTTTGAAACCGGGGGAATTGCTCACTGGTGAAGTAAATGGCGAGTTTTACTCACGCATGTGGCAGATGGCGCGGGCGGACAGTTTTGAACCAATGGAAGTCGTAGCGGCGTAACCGCAAAGCGCCAATCTGAAAGATGGATTGGCGCTCCGTATTCATACCTTACGCGGCCACGGCGCCGTCCGTTATCGTCAGTGGCCGGATGACGGTTTTCCTTACGCTGGTGTTTGGATAAACGCTCACCAGCGTGTCTGGCGTGGTTAACCAGCCGGGTTTCGCCGAGGAATATTTCATGATCGAGGCAACACCTTCGCTGGACTGGAAATAAAGCTTCCAGGCTTGCCCCGAACGGTCATATTTCATGAACGCGAAACCCAGCATCCTCGAGTCCGCCTGACCGCTTGCATCCACGCGCAAACCATAATCGGGATACTCCATCGACGCACTGAGACCCAGATCATGTTCATGCCTGGCCAGGCCGTTGTACTGCGCGAGCTCTTTTCCGCCTTCAACGTGTCTGACCCGCAGGCCACTGAAACCAGGCGTAAACACGTGATCCGGCTGGCCCCATTTGGGGTGTAAAGGGATATCGACATAGCCTCCTTGAGCCGCCCAGTAGCCCACCACGGCATTCGACGGTTCGGGCAGCTTGTCGATGTGTGGGTCATGAATTTTCAGCGCATTGAATTCAGCCCGAACCGCATTGGCAGGCTGAACGCGCTCCATGACAAAAACGAAGCTTGAACCGCCCTCCTTGTTGACCAGTTGTGCAGCGATTTCGGCGCTGTAGTTGACTCGCCCCGGCTGCAGCAACTCTGTCGCCACCGGGAACCGGCTCAGTTCAGAGGGCGCCAGGGCCTGGTGGATGCTGGTGCTTTGGAGCGAATAATGCGTCAGCGCTGGTTTCCCCCAGTCGTACCCCAGATGCGCAACCTGATTGGCTGGAACAACCTCAATGGCTGGCTCCCATAAACCGTTGGGCAGACGTTCGCGCACAAATGCCGTGTCGGGACGCAGCGGATTGTTCGAGGTGTGGACAAGCTGATTGGCCAGACGCGTACCTTCATCGACAATTACCCCCGTCGGCACTTCCCCCGGCCCCGACGGTAGTTCGCCGCCGCGCAGCGACACCGCTTGCCATTGATCAGGCGCAACTTGCCTGAGCCGGCTGCCGTGCGCTCGACCGGTTGCGCGGTCGACAATGACGACATCCGTAAAATCTGCATTCAGGGAGAAATCGCTGCTGATTCTGTAGTAAGCCTGTTGGCCGGCTGCATCGATATTGCGAATGTAAAAGCTCTGGCCGTCAGTACTTCGGAAAATGCCTTTGGCATTGGCTTCAAGACCGGCAACGACCGATAGTTTGATGGCGAAGCCAAGCATCTCACTGTTGCCAAACCCGCCGAGTCCAGAGGGCCGAAAGTTGTTCGATACACCATACGGCCGTTGGGTCAGAGGACTATAGGGATACCAGCCAGCGCCTTTCAACACGGCCACGCTTTCATAACTGTGCTCACCCACTTTGAATGTCCCCAGCGCGGCCGGGCCGTGCTGTTTGCTCACGCCAAGCAGCAGGTCGTAGCCAACCACAGCGTCGCGAAACTTGTCCAATTGCTGCAAACCTTTCAAGCCCAGATACTTGCCTCCCGTAACCAGAAGCCTGCCTCCCGACACTATTGCAGTGATCGGATTGAGTTCGCTGATGACGAAGGCCCCGATGACCCTTGCCGCCCTGAGCCCCCGGCTGAGTGCCGAAGCACTCCTGCCGACAATCTGCGTCAACTTCGCCACCGTCGACGCACCGGCAGTAACGAAGCCCAATACATCGAAAAACAAATCCACTGCACCGTCGAAATACTTGCCGTTCAGGAAATTGGTGATCGCTGACTTGAACGGGATCAGGTCCACCATGAAATCGATAACCTTCTGCGCAATCGCATTTTCCCGGTCTTGCGTAGTCTGGCCCTTGGCTACCTTGAGAATATCCTCGCTATCCAGATCCAGATGTTCAACGAAAGCCTGGGCAATCAGCTCGGTCCTTTCGCTGGAATAACTGGCGGGCACCGACAAACCGTTCGAGGTCTGTGCCAGCAACTTCCCGGCTTTCGCCTCGTCAGCCAGCGTGAATGGCTCGATGGTGTACTTGATGCTCGGAACGGATGGGTTGGTGCGCTCGGTCGCTTCTGCTGAATCATAGTTTGTGGATTGAATCACTCCCTTCTTCAGGTCGATTTCATACAGCTTCGATTCGTGGCCCAGGTCAACCTTCACTCTCAGGATGCGGCTTGTGGATATCAGGTTCCGGCCCCACAAGTTCAGACTCAAGCGATAGGTCTTGTATTGGTAAAACGAGACGTGGCCGTATTCGAGATTTTTTCTGTCCTCCAGCGGCAACTCGGCGATCAGATGTTTGACAAACAGCCGCGCGCCCTGCTTGAGATTGCTGACAGCGCTTTCAAATTGCGCCTGGAAGGCCCCTGCCACGCCAAGTTCCAGCGGTGCATTGATCTGGTCAAACAGGGGCAACAAGCGTGGATCGCGGGTCGTCCATTGATAGTAGGGAGGCCCTCCCATCATGGCGATGTCGAGCAGCGAATATTGCCCGTTAAGTGTCGGATGCAGGAAGTAACCATCGACTGCGGCGACCTTGCGCTGCTCCAGAAGGCGTTCTTCAAACGGTATGTCGCCTTTGAACTTCGTCCTCAGTCTCGCCAAAGCGATGGCCTTGCGGCTTGGTAATTCGCTGTTCAACAGAATCGAGGTATTGAGCCGATCGGCCAGTTGCAGGTTGAAGTGTGTCTTGGCGTTTTCCAGCTCGTCATGGGTGTAATGTTCATTGTGGTTCTTTTTCGTCACCCCGTTACTACACCCCAATCGGCCAGCGCGGCGGCCTGGACGTGCTGAACAACTTGCGAGTTGATCCGCGCAGCGCTTTCAGCGCCGGCCATGACTTGGGCGAACGTCATGTAGGCGACTTTCCCGGGTGTGTGAGCCTCGATCGTTCGCGCCGCGACGGTCAGGTTGAACCATGCCGTGGTGCCGTATTTCAAGTCAGGGGGCAACTTTTCGATGAGAAACTCGGGCGCCTTGCGAACCAGCAACAGGGCGGCGGTCAATCCGGCCAGTCTGCGGCTGCTCAAACGCTCCTTGACCAGGTAATCCGCCAGATTATTGAATACTTGCAGAGCGGGTTTGCCCCAGAGTGTCTCTGCGGCCAGATCGAAACCGGCAACTTTGCCGCGTAACGGTTGATCTATATCGCCCTGATGCACACTCAAATGGATGCCGGCCATTGCGTATCCGCTGGCGCTGACATCGGTGGCGATGCCGTTCAAGCGGGTCTGGATTGCAAGTCCCAGTGCTTGCCCGCGAGGACTGTTGATGAGGCTCTCCAATGCCGTGGGCGGATCACTCAGCGCCTCATTCGAAAGCCGCTCGTCAGCGTCCAGATAGTCCAGCACTCCGGCACCCGGCAGCGCAATGAAATCGAGACTATCGAGATAAACACCGGTGGCTTGCAAAACTTCTTTTTGTTGCGCAACCGTCAATGGAACAGGCCAGGACAACGCCCCGGCAAAGTCACCCAATCGGTGGGGATTGATTTTTTTGGAGTTCAAGACTGGCTGCAATTTTTTCCAGCTGATCACTCTCGGACGTCGACACTTCGTCAACTACGTTCATATTGAATTCTGACATTGGATCTTACTTTGAAGGAAATAAAATGGAATCCAAAGTAAGCAATAGAACCCAGCAAAAACTGACGTCGAGAAGTATTACCAATAAACCAGAACAGCACGACCAGACATCAGTCAACTACGCAACAATACAAAAGCATTACCGAATAAATACCACCAAATAATATTCCGCGTAAAACTGGCCACTATCGCTCACACTAAAACCGGCATCAGGCATCAAATCACATGACATGGAAATACTCGCAAAGCTAATTCTCCAAATTACAAAAGAAAACCCCTCAAGTACTGCAACAACAAAAAAAGATCGCTTCCTGCAACAATATCTACATCACTTTACGTGTAGACATTACTGCAGGCAGCGATCTTTTCCGATGGCCTTGCGCGCTTTAAAACTTACGACGCGGAACGCACCTCATCTCGCGACAGATTATTCGGTTGCAACTTGAACACATAAAACAACACCGTCAGCAACACCAAAAACGCCGGCCCGACATACAGCGCCACGCGCGTATCGGGGAAGTACGCCATCAGGCCGACCACCAGTACCAGGAACGCAAGGGCGAAATACGAGCTGACCGGATACAGCCACATACGGTATTTGAGGCCGGCACGTTCGCTGGCGCTCAGGCCTTTGCGGAATTTCAGCTGGGCGAGGAGGATCATTACCCAGGTCCAGATCGCACCGAAAGTCGCGATCGAAGTGACCCAGACGAAGACTTTCTCCGGCACCAGATAGTTGAGCATCACACCCAGCAGCAATACCGCAATCGATAGCAGCAGCGCACGACGTGGCACGCCATTGTTCGAGGTCTTGGCAAAACCGGCCGGGGCCTGGCCGTTTTGCGCCAGGCTGTAGAGCATGCGCCCGGTGCTGAAGATGCCGCCATTGCACGACGACAGCGCGGCGGTGATCACCACGAAGTTGATGATGCCGGCGGCAGTCTTGATGCCCAAACGCTCGAACGTCATCACGAACGGACTGCCCTGGGTGCCGATTTCATTCCACGGATAGATCGACAGAATCACGAACAACGCGCCAACGTAAAACAGCAGAATCCGCCAGAACACCGAGCCGATTGCGTCAGGAATGGTCTTCTGTGGGTTCTTCGCCTCACCGGCAGTCAGGCCGATCATTTCGACACCGAGGTAGGCGAACATGACCATTTGCAGGGACATCAGCACACCGGTCACGCCGTTGGGCATGAACCCGCCATGCGCCCAAAGATTGGAAATCCCCAGCGCCACGCCATCGTTACCGAAACCGAACGCGATGATGCCGACGCCGCCGATGACCATCGCGATGATCGTGACGATCTTGATTAGGGCGAACCAGAATTCGAATTCGCCGAAGGCTTTCACCGCAATCAGGTTGATCGAGCCCATGCTGATCAGCGCTGCAAGCGCCCAGATCCAGCGCGGCACATCGGGAAACCAGATGCCCATGTACACCGCCACCGCAGTGATTTCCGCCACGCAGGTCACCAGCCACAGGAACCAGTAGTTCCAACCGGTGAGGAATCCGGCCAGCGGGCCAAGATAGTCCTGCGCGTAGCGGCTGAACGAACCAGCCACGGGGTTATGCACCGCCATTTCACCGAGGGCGCGCATGATCACCAGGATCGCCAGACCGCCAAGAATGTAAGAGAGCATGATCGCCGGCCCGGCCATTTCGATGGCCTTGGCCGAACCGAGAAACAGACCGACGCCGATACAGGCACCGAGCGCCATCAGGCGAATATGCCGTTCGCCGAGTTCACGTTTGAGCGGACCGCCCTGAGCGGTGTCGCCGTACGGTGGAGGATTGCCAACTGGCATAGGGGTACAACCTCGTCTTGTTATTGGATATGACCACCGGGTTTCGAAGCGTCGGCCGATAGGCCTTGGCTGGGCAGGAAACCGCGTCGGCTTCGTGGGCAGACGCGTCTTGCAGGGCAACCTGAAAGATCAGCGGGACGTCAGTATAAAAACCTTGGTGCAGGTCTTTTCACTCTTAAAAACACGGGATTCAGCGAGAATTGTCGCGTCAAGCCACCAGGCCGGTCCGATCAACTGGCCATGTAGGAAAATTCACCATTCTCTAACGGCACCGAGTATTGCACGGCATTGGTGCATCGTCATGCCCGGATTTCGTCGTCAGGTGTGCGCTGACCGCTCTATTGCGGTGCTCTTGCTTGTACGGCTACGCCTGCGCTGCGTCGCCCCGTGACGTAGGCGAGCAGCGGGCAAACTCGCGTGCCATCGCAATGAAAAAGCGTCAGCGCTTTATAGAGAAATCGGCAGCCCCCCACCCGCGACATTTTCTTCGCCAGCGCCAACCACCGTCTAAGCTTCAGACAAGTCCGATCAATCTGCGTGTATGGATCAATCGACTATGGGCGCTTTATGGCAAACCGATTCGAGTAAAACCGTGGTTCCGACTGAACGTATGGATCAAGCGCCTGTTCCTGAAAAACCCCGTCGCCATCGGCATGGGTGGAAGGCTTTCTGGTTGTTGCTGCTGATCATCGCGATCGTGGTGGGGCTGGCTGCGTCCAAGGAAATGCGCACCTCGCGCTTTCAGTCGCGCGAACTCAGCCAATACGCCGCCTCGCTGACATACAAACTGGAACCGGGGCCGAGCGAAGCGATTCGTTACCCGGGCAACGGGCCGTTCGACCTGCGTCTGGGTTACAGCTCGCTGGATGAATTCCTGCCGCGTCTGCTCAAGCGCAATTACGTGATTACTGAACAGACCCGGTTTTCGCCGGCGCTGCTCAGCTATACCGACAAAGGCCTGTTCGTGCCCTATTCGGAAAAGATTCAGGCCGGCTTGTCGATCACCGATTGCCGCGCCGCGCCGCTGTACCGCTACAACTATCCGCAGCAGCTGTATGCCGATTTCGCGGCGATCCCGCCGGTGGTGGTCAACAGCCTGCTGTTCATCGAAAACCGCTTTCTGCTCGACCCGAAACAACCGCTGGCCAACCCGGCCGTGGACTGGCCGCGTTTCGGCATGGCGGCGTGGTCGCAGATAGCGAAGCTGTTGCGCCTGCCGGGGCAATCGGCCGGTGGCAGCACATTGGCGACGCAACTGGAAAAGTACCGGCACTCGCCTGAAGGCCTCACCGCGTCGGGCGCGGAAAAACTCCGGCAGATGTTTTCCGCCAGCGTGCGCGCTTATCAGGATGGTCCGCAGACCTTGGGGGCACGGCAGAACATCGTGCGCGACTACCTCAACAGCGTGCCGCTGTCGGCAGTGCCAGGGCATGGCGAAGTGCACGGCATGGCCGAAGGCTTGCGGGTCTGGTACGGCAGTGATTTCAACAAGGCCAACGAACAGCTGAACAGCCCGGCGACCGACCCGAAATCCATGGCCGCCAAGGGCCTGGCCCTGCGCGAAATGCTTTCGTTGATGATCGCCCAGCGCCGCCCGTCGTATTACCTGACCAAGGGCCGCGAAGACCTCGCCAGCCTGACCGACAGCCATCTGCGCCTGCTCAAACAGAACGGCGTGATCGACAGCGCACTCGCCGATGCCGCGCTGGCCAGCATCGTGTCGTACCGCGACTGGCAGACGCAACCGACGATTCAGCCGATCGAAACCAACAAGGGCATCAGTGCCGCCCGCAGTCGTCTGGCGAGCATGCTCAATCGGCCGCTGTATGACCTCGACCGCCTCGACCTGTCCGCCACCAGCACCTTGCAGGGCGACCTGCAGACCCAGGCTACCGCGTACCTTAAAAAACTCGCCGACCCAGCCTACGCCGCCGAAATCGGCTTGCTTGGCGAGCGCCTGCTCACGCCGACCAGCACCACTCAGGTGCGCTACAGCTTCACCCTGTTCGAACTGACCGCCGACGGTTCCCGCGTGCGGGTGCAGACCGACAGCACCGACCAGCCGTTCGACATCAACGAAGGCAGCAAACTCGAACTCGGCTCGACGGCGAAAATGCGGGTGCTCACCACCTACCTGCAAATCATCGCCGAGCTGCACGACAAGTACGGGGCGATGAACGCGGCCGAGCTGAAGAAAGTTGAAGTCCCCGATCAGGACCGGCTGAGCCGCTGGGTCATCGATTATTTGATCCAAAACAAGGACCACGACCTCTCGAAGCTGCTCGCCGCTGCGCTGGATCGCAAATATTCAGCCAGCCCCGGCGAGGCGTTTTTCACCGGTGGCGGTTTGCACACCTTTCATAACTTTCGCAAAGAGGACAACGGTCGTCTGCCGACCCTGCGCGATTCGCTTCGCGAATCGATCAACCTGCCATTCATTCGGCTGATGCGCGACATCGTCCGTTACACCACCTACTCCGGGCCGAACGCTGAATTGCTCAAGGATGATCGTGACCCGCGTCGTCAGGAATATCTGGCCAGTTTTGCCGATCGCGAAGGCACTTCATTCCTGCTCAAATTCTGGAAGAAGTACCGGAACAAGGACACCCAGGCGCGCCTCGATACCTTTCTCGACAGCATGCGCCCGACGCCGATCCGCATGGCTGCCGTGCATCGCTATCTGCTGCCCGAGGCCAGCCAGGAAGATTTCAACCGCTTCGTGCGCTCGCACCTCAAGGGCACCAAGCTCAATGAAAAACTGACAGACGAGCGCCTGATCCGCCTCTACGATGCCTATGGCCCCGGCAGTTACGATTTGCCTGACCAAGGCTTCATCGCCAAGGTGCATCCACTGGACCTGTGGATGATCGGCTACCTGCTGCATCACCCCGAGGCGACGTTCAAAGACATCGTCAAGGCCAGCCATTTCGAACGTCAGGAAGTCTATAGCTGGCTGTTCAAGAGCCGACACAAGGGCGCGCGTGACAGCCGCATCCGCACCATGCTGGAAATCGAAGCGTTCCTCGATATTCACCAGCGCTGGCAAAAAGTCGGCTACCCGTTCGATCATCTGGTGCCATCGCTGGCCACCGCCATCGGCAGTTCCGGCGACCGCCCTGCCGCGCTTGCCGAATTGATCGGCACCATTCTCAATGACGGCGTGCGCATGCCGACGCTGCGCATCGACAGCCTGCATTTCGCGGCCGGCACGCCCTACGAAACCAAGGTGGTCAACGACCCGCACGTCGGCAAACGGGTAATGCCGGTGGAAGTTGCCCGGGCCATGCGGGAGGCGCTGTCGCAAGTGGTCGATGCCGGTACGGCAAAACGTGTTTCCGGCAGTTTCAAACTGGCCGATGGCACGCCGCTGGCCATGGGTGGCAAGACCGGTACCGGCGACAACCGCATCGCGGCGATCGGCTCGGGCGGGCGCATCATCAGTTCGAAGTCGATCAACCGCACTGCGACCTTCGTGTTCTACATTGGCGACCACCATTTCGGCACCCTCACCGCGTTCGTTCCGGGGCGCTCGGCAGAGAACTTCAAGTTCACCTCGGCCCTGCCCACGCAGGTGCTCAAGGGCATGGCGCCGATCCTGACGCCGTATCTGCAACCGGGCAGCGACTCGCAATGCCAGCCGACGCAGACCGCGAGCGTGGCGCTGAACGACACGCCGCGCCCGACAGCGAGGTAACAAATCGTGTCGGGGGATTCGCAATCAGGGTGAGGTTTTTTCCCGGCGGCGGGTGGTACTCATGCATTTTTTCGATTCGAATTTTCGTCGGGTTAGTCACCCGCAGCAGCATTTGCCTGCCGAACTTTGAACTTTTGTTTTGCCCTGCCGTGGGTAGGCTGATCATTCCTCAACAATCAAGGATGATTGGCCATGTCTCCCGCTCCCCTGCCTGCCGAAACTCCGGACAAAGGCCCGCACTACGAATTCATCAAGTCTGCCATTGATAACAATTTCCAGACCGCCACCATCAGTCGCGCCCGCGCCCTGGCCGACGTGACCCTCAAGCCCCAGGCCTGGTTCACCTCGGCACCCGCTGCCTGGCTGAAAAAACTCGCTGCGGCCAACCTCAAGGCGTGGAATTCGCAGAATCAGGTCGATCATCTGCTGGCGAAAACCGACCTGTACGCCTTCGCCGAACCGTTGCTCAAGGCGAAAATCAAAGCGCTTTACGGCATCGAACCGGACGTCAAAAACACCTGGTTGCGCCTGTATCTGCCCGCTGAAAGCCCTTGGTACGCGATCAACGTTTCCGAGGGTACGGTCACCCGCACGGTGTCGTTGCTCGATGCTGCGCTGCACAACTTCGCCAGCCGTGAAACGGTCGGGCCTGACTCGGACTACATCAGCCAGCCCGACGAGCGCGGTCATTTCGACATCCTGCCGCTCAAACGCACGATGCCGATCAGCGAATTCCAAAATCTGTGCCGTGATCTGGACTTGGGCGCGCAGTACAAAAAACACCTGGAAGGCTATCTGCTGCCCGGCGAACCGCTGGCCGAAAGCGTGCTGCAATACGAGGTCAGCCAGAGCCAGCAGGATGCCCTCGGTGCGGCCGCGCATTTGGCGCTGATCAAGGACGACATCGCCTACGACGCGTACAAGATGGTTCTCAGCCTGAGCGAAAACAAACCGTTGTTGATGCTCAATGGCCGGTCGCTGGTGTGCGCCGACCTGTCGCTGCTCGACACCCGACTGGTCGGAATTCTGCTGCTGACCCATGCGCAGCCGGACAACCGCGGCATTCGGCGCCTGATCGTCTACATTCCCCACGACCCGGATCACCCGCTCAAGGAATACGCCTCGCTCAAGGCCTTTCGCGAGGAACTGGCCCGGCAGCTGCGCGAAGACCGCTTCAGCGACGCGACGCAACAGACCTACCGGCAGTTTTTCAGCCAGTTCGTCGAGCATCAGCAACGCGGGCACTTTTTCGCCGAGCTGGAACAACGCCTGTTCACCACCCGCTATCACCCGCGAGTCGACCCGACCGATCAGCGCCCGGCGTGGCGCAAGGACGCCGTGGACAATCCCCACCTGCAATTCGCGCGGCTGAAAGTGACAGGCGACTACTGGCGCCATACTTATCAGCAGAAGCTCAACAAGATTCTCAATGACGCCCGCGAAATCGCCGTCTCCACTGCCGACACCGACAGCAAGGCGCGCTGGGCCTGGTGGGACAACTTCAAGAAAATCCTTTCCGACATTTTCAATGTCGCCCTGTTGATCGCTACACCGTTCGTGCCGGGGCTGGGCGAGCTGATGATGGCCTACACCGCTTATCAACTGACCACCGACGTCATCGAAGGGATTGTCGATCTCGCCGAGGGCCTGTGGCAGGAGGCCGGCGAGCATGTCATCAGTGTGGTCACCCACCTCATCGAACTGGCGGCGTTCGGCGCCGGGGCGGAAATCGCCGGGGCGTTCAAGGTCAGGTTGTCGCCCGTGGTCGATGGCATGAAACCGGTGCGCTTGCCCGATGGCACAGCATCGTTGTGGCACCCTGACCTTGGCCCTTACGAACACAAGAACCGCTCGCTCGATGCCGCCTCGAAACCCGACGCTCACGGTCTGCACGATCACGGCAGCGAACGCCTGCTGCCGCTCGATGGCAAGCTCTACAGCGTGGAAAAGGCCTCGTCGCGTCCCGAGGTGAAAACCTGGCGGGTCAAGCATCCCGAGCGCCCTAATGCCTACAAGCCACTGCTGGAACACAACGAGCACGGCGCCTGGCGGCACGAGGCAGAAAACCCGGCGCACTGGCACGACAGCGCGCTGATGCCGCGCCTGGGCCATCGTGCCGAGCGTTTCTCGCCCACGCAGCTGGAGCAGATCCGCATCAGCAGCGGTACCTCCCACGATCAACTGCGCCGGATGCACAGCGACAGCAGCCCGCCGCCGCCCTTGCTGGCCGACAGCCTGACGCGTTTTGCAGCCTACGATGATGCACAGCTCGCCAGTGCCAACATCCGCTCCGGCAAACCGATCGCTGCCGAGTCGGACTGGTTCGAGCCGATTGCCACCAGTCTGCCGGGCTGGCCCTACGAGCGGGCGCTGAAAGTGCAATACGAGCACCTCGATGGCTACTCGCGGCAATACGGCAACCCAAGTGCCAGCGCCGCCGACACCCTGAGCATTACCCAGTCCGAGCTCAGTGCCGGACAGTTGCCGGAACGTCTGCTGAGCTTTCTCGACGAAGGGCAAATGCGCACGCTGTTGGGCCGTGACGTGCCCGCCACCGAACGGCTGCAAGCGCTGCGCGATGTGCTTGCCGACGCCGTCGACAAACGCCGTAGCGATGTGTCCAAGCGTCTTTATCAAGCCGCCGACCGCACCACTCAGGCGGACCTGCAGGTGGTGCGCAAAACCTTCCCCGAGCTGCCGCTGCCACTGAGCGAAAAACTGCTCGCCGAGGCCAGTGTCAGCGAGCGGCAGCGCACCCTGGATGAACAGCGCTTGCCGCTGCGCCTGAAAAATCAGGCACGAGAGCTGGATTTCGAAGCCAGAACCAGCCGCGCCTACGAGGGCTTCTACCGCGCCGAGCCTCTGAGCGCCGACAGCGAACGCCTGGCGCTCGGCACGCTGCGGCTGCACACCGACACCTTTGCCAGTCTGCGCATCGAGGTCCGCGACGGCAGTTACGACGGGCCGTTGCGCTGCAGCGTCGGCGCAGAGGACGCCCGCACCGGCAGACGCCTGATCAGAGACGAACACGGGCGCTACGAAGTGCTCGACGAAGGCGGCCGCTCGCTGCACGCCGCAGACGAGTTCCATGAAGCGCTGTTGCACGCCGTGCCTGAACCGACACTGGCGAACGTCGGCTACCGACGCGGTCAGGGCCGTGCGCTCAAAGACTGGCTGATGGCGCTGGCCGCCGCGCCTGCCGAGCGCCGCACGGTTCTGGCCGAACCGCCGATTCGTCCGGTAATCAGCATCGAAACCGTAACATTGCTGGGCTTGCCGAGGTTTATGCGCCGCTCGACCGCCGAGGAACGGATCCGTGACCTGTTTCCGAAGATGACGGAAAGAGAAGCCAGTACCTTCCTCGAAGCGTTGACGCGCCGGGGCGAGCCGATCGACGCCATCGCGCGGCTGGAGCAGGAACGCAAGGCGCTGCAAAACGAATTAACAGACTGGCGCAACGGTTATACAGAGACGGATCCGATAACAGGCTATCCGGGCCGATCCTCTGATTACATGCGCAAGGGTGGCGACTTCATCGAGCAGCGACTTATCAAGTGTTTCGAGCGCCGCAGCAAATGGTCCGGCGAACGCAGCGTGCATCCCGATCAAGGCTACATCCTCGATTTGTCCTCCGAAATGCTCGGCCCCGATCTCGAGCGCTGGTGGAACGCACTGCTCAAGCGTCCGAAGATGAAGCAGTACTTTGATCGCATCACTGCACTCAAACTGGACCGGGCGCGTCTTTCCGCCGACCCGAGTGCGCTGCTCAGCAGCCTGCCCAACCTGCGCCAACTGAGCGCGCGTAACTGCGAACTGCAGGTGCTTCCCGACATCCTTGGGCTGATGCGCCCGTTGCGCGACCTGGATCTGGCCGATAACAGCATCAGGCTGAACACGGAATCGAGGCAGCAGCTTGGCAAGCTTGAGCAACTGCGCACGCTGAACCTGAACGGGAACCCGCTGGATCTGCCTCCCGATGTCGGGCGCATGGATCATCTGACCGAGCTGAGTCTGGCCAAGACCCGAATCGAAACCTGGCCAGAGGGCTTGTTCAGGGTAGGGGCTGTGGATAAACAGCGACCGCGCAGTTTCCTGCTGGACATGCGTGAAGCGCCCATCAAAACGTTGCCCGAGGTCGAACCCGGCTCCGTACAAGCGCATATCCTCAGCCGGGCGCGGTTCGATATGAACCGGCTCTCCCCCGAAGACCATGTGCGCTACGGCAACTACCGCACCTCCACAGGTCTCACCTTCGTACCGCGCTATTTCCGCGCTGCCGATGACGAGATCGACCACTGGCGATTGCTGCCCGGGCAACCCGACGTGTTCAGCCCCTCGACTTCGCTCAGCAAATACCGCGAAGAGTCCTGGCATGACCTGATGGCAGAACCGGATTCGGCGGGGTTTTTCAGCGTGATCCAAAAGCAGAGACAAAGCGCTGACTACCGCACTGACGAAGGACGCAAACGCCTGACCCGGCGTGTCTGGGAAATGGTCGATGCCGCAGCCACGGACGCGCAATTGCGCGAGAAGCTGTTCAGATACGCGGTGTCACCCGACGACTGCGGGGACCTGGGCGCGCAGCTGTTCAATTCCCTGGGGCTGAAAGTGCTGGTGTCCAAAGCCTACGGCGAATCGACATCGCCGGCCGAGCTCGAAGACAAACTTGTGCAGCTGGCGCGCGGCGCGGCGCGTTTGAACCGGGTGGCGGACGAAGCCCGGTTTGAATACGAGACACAAGTGCGGTTAAACAAAGACGACCCGCACAATCTCGCGCCTGACGAAGTCGAAGTGCATATGGCCTACGAAACAGGACTGGCAGACCGTCTGCACTTGCCCTGGCAAACCGAAAACATGCTCTACCGGCCGCGCTCCGGTGTGACCAAAGAGAAAATCGACGCCGCTTACGCAACGATCATCAAGAGTGAACACGGCGATGGTCTGGTCACGCGCATGCTGGACTTGCCCGTCGATAATTTCTGGGCGGATTTTTTGAGAAACAATTATCCCGACCAATACGAACTCAACGACCGCCTGTTCGACCCCCATGAAGGCCTGCTCGATGAACTGTTCGAAGCCAAGGCTGAATGGGCCAGCCCGCGACAGCAGACCGACCTGCACGCGCTGACCCGCAAAATGCAAAACCTCGCCGAGCAGTTGGGTATCGTTGACGCCCCGGATTTGTTCGACGACGCCCCGATGAGCAACGAGCGCCATACAGAGCTGTTGAACGGTATCGGCGACAAACGCAATGAACTGTCACGCCGCCTGACTCGCGAAGCGCTGGCCAGAGCGGGTCTCTGACGCGACGCTGCTGCACTCGGCCCGCCACGGCTGGCCGAGTTGCCGGGCTAATTGACTTCCGAATCCCAGATAACCGTGACATTGCCTCGATAGCGGCGAGGCGTGTTGGGTTTGATCATTTCCTCGACCGCATCGCGGGCCACTTCGAAATGCAACGTGCCGGGTTTGCGCTCCACGTAAAACGCTGGCTGAAACAGCTCGGTGCCCACACCGTCACGACGCAATGGGCGCCGGTTCACCGGATTGCCCACTGCGTCTGTCAATCCGCCGGGCAGTGTGACGCTCATTTCAACTGGCACCTCGTGACCCGCGTTAGCCTCCCACAGTGCGCAGTTATTACCGATCGCGTACTGACACTCCAGATTCATTTTGAAGCGCGAAGAGGAAGACAGGTTGAAAGTCTGATCGCGAAACAGGCGGGTGGGTTTACGCCCCTGATTCAACCACGCTTGCCAACCGCCCTGAGGCAGCAGCTCAACTTGATCCCCGCCGGGTGGTATTTCGACCTTTAGCGCGTGTTGAACATCGAGGGTGAAGTTGAGAACAAGCTCGGAATCACCCACAGGTACCATCGTGTCGCCAAAATCGAAGTCCATGCCGGGGCCTATCGAGTACCTGATCGACCCCGTGTACGTTCCCGTTGGCATATCCAAGGGGTTGGGGGTTTTCATTTCGTAGGCGTAATCGATACTGGTTTGGTTAAAGATGGGAATGTCGAATAACGTCGTTCTGCTGCAGATACCGGCACCTTCGGGCACGATCCAGAAAAATGTGAGAAACCCGGGACCGGATGCGAGATAAGAAGAGCTAAGACAAGGTGGCGGCGCTGTACCCCACACCGAATATGAAGAACCAAAAGCATGCTCCCCCGGTGGCCTGGAAATGACCCAGCCGCCGCCAATCCCGGCGATACGCACCTGAACCGTTTCGAGTTTCCCGCTGGAGACCTCCATAATTTCCACATCTCGCCACTCGGAAGGTACTTTGTACATGACACCTTCACGCACACTCTCATGGTTGGCCGCGATAGGTTTGAGGTTTTCAAACCGGATAGCGTGTGAGCGGAGGCTGATAATGTTCAATGCCTCACACCTGGCCGGCATATGCGCGCCGCAAATCGGGCTTTGCGCCGTTGTATTTTTGAACTTGTTCTTCATCGGATTCGCGGGATCAGGTTTGAATACCGCAGTAACTTCATGAACAGCGGCATTGGCAGTGTGTATGACTGAAACGCTCAGCAGACAACCGAGCAATATCCGTTTTAAGACGCGCTTTGTGATATCGATGGCGTTCATGGACGTATTTTGCTTCCCCAGTATCGCTTGGCGGATCAAGGCGCCAGCGCTTCAAAAATCATGTGCACGCTGCCGTAATAATTGCCCGGTTTATAACCGTCCACCGGTACCATTGCGGCAATCTCCAGTCCCACCCGCTGACCCGCCTGGCCATCGAGCGCCGTGATGACCTGCTCGGCCACCAGGCTCAAGCGCTGGCGATTGAACGACACCGTCAGCGGGATGTGGTCTGTGTCCTTGCCATTGCTCAGGTAGGGCTCGACACTCAGACGGGCGCTGATGCCGCCATTGACGTTTTTTACGTCGAAGTTTTTTCTCAGTGGCGTGAACGCCCCCGCTACCGAATTGAATGGCAGGGTCTGCTCTTGATGAATCCAGTCGGGCTCGGACGGAATCACATAGAACTCTGCCGAAGGAATACTTACCGAGACCTCGAACGTTTCGCGCTCGACAATCGCGTTCACGACACCGCTCACCGGTATCAGCAGCGCCAGCGCCATGGCTGCGCGTGTGGCGTTTGACATGTTCATCACCTGTTGCTTGCACATCGACACGGCCCGGCTTTTCAACCCTTGACCTCGATCGGTTTAGTGGCCTTGCCCTCGATCAGCGTGAAGTGGTATTCACGCCCGCTCTGCTTGTCGAAGGCGAAGGCACGGCCAGGCAGGACGTGATGTTTGGTGGTCGGCTGGCAGTCGCTTTCATTGTTTTGTGCACAGTTCCTGAACTCGTCGACAACGATGGTGCTGTTGCCGTCATTGCGCACTTCATACGTGTTCGTCTGGTTGCTGATCACGCTGTTGAACCGGGTTTCCTTGGGACGCACAAAAAACACGGTGCCGTAACCGGCCAGCACGTTGACGCCGGCGGAGAGGCCTTTTTTGTAGTCCTCGCGATCCGCTTCGGCGATTGCAAATTCATCTTCCTTCTCGGGCACCACCGGGACAAAACGCACCCGGAAGTAACGCTCTTTTTCCCGCTCGCCCATGAACACCAGGCGACTGCCCTGCATGCCGTTGGCCGGGACGATCAGGCGCGCGGGGCTGGCCATCAGACCGTCGCGGGCGTTGGCGTCGGTCTGGTTGGCGAGAGGCATTTCCCGCGGAGTGCCATCGGCGTCGTAGACGATTTCCAGGATATTGATCTTGACGAATGCAGTAGCGTCGCCGCCGTTGAACACACGTTTCAAGTACGTGCTTTTATCGCCCTCGAGATAGTCGTACACCACCCCGACATTGATCGCTGGCCCGGCTTGGGCAATGAGCGGGAGCCAGGCTGCGAGCAACAGTGTCCATCGAACATTCATTGTATTTGACCTCTTGAAAGTAAACGGGGGGTGATCAGACTTCCGAATCCCAGATCACTGTGGCGTTGCCCGCGTAGGTTTTGGATTCACCGCTGAGCATGTCCTCAACCGCGTCGCGGCCGACTTCGAAATGCAGGACGGCCGGTTTCCGATCGACGTAATAGCTCGGCTCGAACAGTTGTGTGCCAGTGCCATCGAGCAGCAACGGGCGCCGATTGACCGGCTGCCCGGAGGCGTCCGCCATGCCGGGTGGCAGGGTGACGGCAATAGTCAGCGGCACCGTATGGCCGGATACCGCATCGCGTATCGCGCAGGTGTTCCCGCCATCGGGGTACTGACATTCGAGCTGCATCTTGAAGCGGCCCGAACTGGAGATATTGAACGTCTGATCGCGGAACAGCCTTTCCGGTCGGCGGTTGCGCTGGAGCCAGGCTTGCCAGCCACCCTGCGGGATCAGCTCGACACGATTGCCGCCGGGCGGCAATTCGATTTTGAGGGTGTGTTGCACATCCAGATTGAAATTGAAGACCAAGGTGTCGTCATTGGGACTCATGATGTCACCGAAGTCGAAATCCTTGTGCGGTCCTACGGTGTAACTGATAGTGCCCTTGTATTGGCCGGCCGACATGCCCAGAGGGTTAGGGGTTCTCAGTTCGTAGGTGTACTCGAAGTTGACGTAACTCAAGCTCGGAATGTCCACCTCGGACGCCATGCTGCATGCTCCCGCGTTTTCCGGCACTAACCAGAACCATAACCTGATCGTCGAGCCCGCAGCGAACATGCCTGTGTATTGACACGGCGCCGGCGGCGTCGTCCAGTAACCCCCCCAAGCTCTGACGCCCGGAGGATTCGGAATATCAAACCGGTTGCCGATGCCGGAAATGCGCATTTCGACGGTTTCTCGCTCTCCACGGTCGGACATCACCTCAAAGCTGCGCCACTGGGACGGCACTTTGAACATCACCCTCTTGCGTATGTCAGTTTCTTCGGCTGCCATCGGGCCTGTAGACCGAAAATTGATATCCCATGTGCGGATACTGAAAATGCCCAGCGCCTCGCACCGTGCCGGCATATGTCCAGGACATACCCCGCTCTGGGGAGTGGTATTGGTAAATCTGTTCTGCATCGGATTGGATGGATCAGGCCGAAATACGGCCGTTATCTCCTGCACCGCTGCGCAGGCAACCGAAGGTCCCAGCAGCGACATGCCGACGGCAGTGATAAAACTTTTAAGAGACCGTTTCGTAAAGTACATCAGAGAATTCCTGTAATGCTCGTAGAGACCGATCACCCAGCCGTGTGGGAGTTTTCAGGCGCTTGAGCCAACGTATCGCTGGAGCACCGCAAATCGCCAATCATCAACACATCGTTCTCACTGCGCGCATTGGCTGGGTCGAGGCGGAACTGACACAGCAATTGCTCGCCGGAGCGGACTTCCAGCGTCGGCGAACCAGCGTTCATTTCCATCGAGAAGAAACCATCCACTTCGCTGACCCCGCGACTCGCGTGATTGATGATGTGGTGGCCTTTAAGCGGCTTGCCCTGCGGATCGAGCAGACGTCCCAGCACAGTCAGGGTTTTGCTCACCGTGATCTTGCGATAGTCCACTCCGCCCTTGTTCAGGTGATAGCGGGTGCGCTGCGGTTGAATGCTCGCCGAGGGCACGTGGTTGCCTTCGAAGTCGAAGCTCACCGAACTGTTTTTATAGGCGGTCAGCGCCACGTAATTGCGCCCCGGGCGCAAGGTCGTGCTGCCGCCGCTGAGGTCGTCGGCGCGCAGGGCGATGTCATCCAGATCAGTTTCCACATCGATGATCATCCCGGCCCCACCGCTGGCGTGCTGGCTGGTCATGACCATCTTGTCGGCACCTACTGCCACCGTGCTGTCGAGGTTCAAGCCACCGGTGTAATTGCCGTTGTAAGACGAACGCTGGATGAAGGCATCGCCACTGAAAGCGTCCGCACTGAAACTGCCGAGCCCGGAAACGCCGACGCCATAGGTATCCGCCAGCGCCGTGACCGAAACGTTCTGCAGCACATGGTTTTCCAGAGTTTTGCTGTAGGTCAGAGAGCCGTTGTTATCGCGACCACCCTCGCGGGCGGTGCGTGTACCGATGCTGCCCGACCATTGCTCGCCGGGGCCGCCGAGGGCCAGGCTGACACTCAAATCCACACCGCGATTGCGCTCCTGCCCACTGCTGAAACTGGCAGGCCGGTCGAACACCGAAAATCGCCAACTGGCATCGCTGCCGAACAGCTGGCTGCGTTGCGTCCAGCCCAGATCAATGCCGACGCCTTCGACATTGCCTTCGCTGTGTGACACGCGCCCATTCACCGACTGTTTGCTGTTGAGTCGATGATTGATCGCCAGGGAGGTGTTGGCCGTCTGGCCGATGAACACGTTGCGCTGCCGCACTCGCGTACCGTCCGGCAAGGTTTCGTAGGTATTGGTGGTGTCCAGCCAGCTGCGGTTATGCGTAGCGAACAGGTTGCCCGAGCCATAGCTGTAGATGGCTTGCAGGTCCATCCCGGTGCCGTGGTCCTCGGTCTGGTAGACGTTTGCGTACAGGCTGGTGTTGTTGGCCAGCGTCCAGTCGACTGACGTCGCGATCTGCTGCTTGCCTTGCAGCTGCCGCGCCGACGCACCGAGGATCACCCGTGGATGCAGCAGATAATTGACTGCTGCACCGGCGGTCATCTCGCCGCGCGACTGCTGGTCCCAATTGCTCAGCAATTTGCTTTCCTGACCGGCGAACAGGCTGTAGCGCCAGCGATCATCGTGATTGCGCCAGTTGCTCGGTTTGTACACCAGCTCCTGAGTGGTCGAGGTGATCTGGCCGTCTTCGATCAGCCGGACTTCCACTTCGTAAATGCCCCCGGGCAACGGCCGGGTATCAAGGGTTTGCAAGCCGGCGCTGACCGCTTGCGTGTTGATCAGCACGCCATTGCGATAGATCTCTACCGACGCCTGGCGGTTGGCGGTGACGTACAGCGGGTAGACGCTGGGCTTGGGGCTGTTGATCGCCAGACTGTCGGAACTGCCGAACATCACGCCCGCCGCCGTATCGGGGCTGGCGCCGAACGAACGCAACTGCCGTGTCAAACCTTCGGAACTCGGGGTGAAATAGCCCAGGCGCAGAAAACTGCCCTGCAGCTCGCGCTGACCATACAGCTCGTGCACAGCGTGATACAGCGTGTCGTCCGGACCGCCGAGCCGTGCCAGTTGCAGATTGACGCGGTGCGTCCAGTTGCCGAGGCTGCTGCTGGCGTCCAGGCCGTAGCGCCCGCCAAGATCCTGCTCCTGTCCGCCGTTGAGATTCAATTGATTACGCAGGATCAAACCGGTACTGCCGTTTTCGGGCAACGTGTAAAACCGCGCGGTTTCAGCGTCGCGTTCGGCGTTTTCGGTGGCGATCGATACCAGCGAATTCTGCAAGTTGTAATGCACCGCCAGCACCTGTTCCGGGCAGTTGCCCTGACACGCGCCCAAGACGACACCTTGTTTAAAATACGCACCGAGTGCATCCCGTTCACTGGCCGGTATCTGGCTGTCTTCGGTGTCGGTAAATTCCAGCAACGTGACGCGATCATCTTTGGTTAATACCACCATCGCCTCACCGAGAAACTGTTGATCACGCTCTACCCGAACAGCTAATGGCACATCGAAGAAATGTTCTTCGAATTCTGCCGGCAACCCTTTAGCCTGAGCGAGCAGGCTGCGCGGAGTGTTAGCGTTATCAGCGGGCGCGGCCGAGGCACTGGCACACAAAAAAAGTGCAAGCGCCGCCGCGATGGGCGTCATCGGGAACATTATCTTAATACTCGAGTTACTTGATGAGTTGGCATCTACTGGTCATTCATAGATGACCAGTGGATGCCAAGACTATTGAATAAATGCAGCGCTATTCAAAAGCTGTATTAAGGCGTAATCACAGGCTCGAAAACCACGGCGAAGCTGCCCGAGTAATTGCCAGTCTGAGTGGCGGTCGGGGTGGCAGCCTTGATTTCCATGGTTCGCTGAACCCCAGGCACGGAGTCGGTTGCATTGACGACTTCAGTACTGACATCGCTCAGCTGGACACTGCCGATTTTCAGGGTAAGCGGGATGCTGTCGCGGCCGTTGTACAGCGCCGCAGTGCCGTCGATAAAGGCGTTGATGGAGCCTTTGGTATCAGTGTGCTTCATATTGAAGGTTTCGGTGATCGTGCTCAGTTCACCGCTGGGTTGCTGGTACATGGTTTCGTCAACACCGAAATCAGGCTTCTGAGGGGCTACGTTGAACAGCGAAGTGGGGACAAATGCCTTGATATTGATGACCTGATTAATCGGGTCTGCGGCAAACACCACGGAGGAACTCATTGCCAGAAGAGCCAAAGGAGCAGCGATTGCGATTTTCTTGAACATTGGTAGTTACCTGGTTTCTTGATGGATTCGGTTCATTGAAGTTAAAACTGCGCGGTCCTTTCCGGGCTGCTTTGTTTCAACCTGCAACGCCGGTGCATCTTCAACGTTTCGATCCGGGAAGTAAGCAGGCAACTTCCGACAAGCTCGTAGTTCAACAGCCCGACACCCCGCCAGAAAAAAGAACAAAAAACAGATACTTGCGAAATTGGCTGTAAGTTGCAGACTACACACAGTTTCACGCAAAAAACCATACAGCATCTATGCCGCTGTAACGCGGTAACTTGCGGAGAATTAGAATATATACTCAAACTCAACTAGAGCGATAACTTTAACTCCAAGGTCACCCTTTTTTCTCGAGTAATAAATAATATTTTTTCGCTTTTTTTTGCGTCGACCACTCGTCCATTGCAGGGCGGACCAGCTAAAAAACGTCTTGCACAGCGCTTAAGATACATCTTAAGTTGTATCTAAATACGACGAGAGAGAGAAAAGCAGACATGAGAGACCCTCATTCCCCCCACCGCGAACACGGTGATGGCCGCGACGGCTTCGAGAAGCGCCCGGGTCGCGAACGTGGCGGCCGCGGCCCTCGGGTGTTCGCCCCCGGTGATCTGAAATTGTTGTTGCTGGCGCTGATTGCCGAACAGCCGTGCCACGGCTACGACCTCATCCGCCAGATCGAAGGCATGTTCGACGGCGCCTACAGCCCGAGTCCCGGGGTGATCTACCCGACCCTGACCTTTCTGGAAGAGAGCGACCTGATTGCAGGTGACGCCGAGGCCGGCAAAAAACGTTACAGCGTGACCGACGCCGGTCGTTTGTCTTTAAGTGAACAGGCAGTGGCGCTCGACGGCGTCCGTATGCGCATCGATGTCAGCAAGCGCTCGCTGCGCGGCCACGACCGGCCGCCGGAAATCCACGAAGCCGTGCACAACCTGCGGCACGCCTTGCAAATGCACCACGGGCGCTGGAGCGCGGAAGAAATCCTGCGCGTACGCGATCTGCTCAACAACACCGCCAAAGCCATCGTCGACGGCCCCGCCGCTCGACCCGCTACGGAGAAAGCCGAATGACCGCTGTCGATACTCAGACCATTCACCGCGTGATGCACGAAATCAAACGCCGCAAGCTGCAAGTGTTGCGCGTCACCGATCTGACCCCACGCATGCGCCGCATCACCCTCGGCGGGCCGGAACTGGCCGGGTTCATCAGCCTGGGCACGGACGACCACGTCAAATTGCTGTTCCCGCAGAACGCCGAACAGGCGGCGGCGCTGGAAACGATGGTGCTCGGCGCCGGTAAGGATGAAGGTGCAAAACCGGAAATGCGCGACTACACCCCGCGTCGCTACGACCTCGACAAAATGGAGCTGGACATCGACTTCGTCCTGCACGGCGATGGCCCTGCCTCGACATGGGCGGAACAGGCGCAACCGGGGCAATTCCTGCATATCGGCGGCCCGCGCGGCTCGATGATCGTGCCGGACATCTTCGACAGTTATCTGCTGATCGGCGACGAAACCGCCCTGCCCGCTATTGCCCGCCGGCTCGAAGGCCTGGCAGCCAATCGCAACGCGCTGGTGGTGATCGAAGTGGAAAACGGCGCCGAACAGCAGCGGCTGGAAAGCGCAGCGCAGGTCAATGTGATCTGGGTGCTGCGCGAAGGCGGCAAGGACAACCTGCTGACCACGGTCAAACAACTGCAGGCGCCCAAGGGCAATCTGTATGCGTGGGTCGCGACCGAAACCAAGGTCTCACGGCAGATCCGCCGGGTACTGATCGATGAACATGGACTGGATGAACAGTTCATCAAGGCTGTCGGCTACTGGCGCGCCGAGGGCTCTGACGAAGAATAATCGCCTCCCTGCAATTTCCCCTGTGGGAGCGGGCTTGCTCGCGAAATCCGTGTGTCAGTCAACATTTATGCAAACTGTTACACCGCATTCGCGAGCAAGCCCGCTCCCACAATGGATCTCAACTTCGTGCGGTCTTTCTACGATCCAGGCCAATTAGCAGCAACCCCACCAGCACAAACCCCACCAAAATCCCCCCGGCGTTCGCCAGCACCTGTGGATAACCCAACACCGCGACATCAATGAACGGATACGCATACGCGCCGAGCAGATGCCCACGCAGCAAGGCGTAGATGAAGTACACCAGCGGATAGATCATCCACAGTGGCAAGTGCCACAGGCGCAACGTGCCTTTGGGGACGCAGCACCACCAATAGCCGAGAAACAGCACCGGCATGACATCGTGGAGCAATTCATCAGCGATGAACTGCCAGCCTTCGGGGTGCCACAAATGCCGCAGCAGAATGTTGTACGCCAGACCGACGACGGCGATGCTTACGGCTATGCCACTGCTGACCCACGGTTGCAGAAACCAGCGCCGCGCGGCGGATTCACGCTGGCTCACGGCGCAGGTCAACACGGTCGCCACCAGCGTATTGGTCAATATCGTGAAGTAGCTGAAGAAGCTCACCAGCCCGCCCAACAGGCTGGCGCCGATGCTCAATCGCGCAAAGAAGATCAGGTACAGCTGAATCGTCAATCCGGCCCAGCCCAACATGGCCAGGCAGGTAATCAGGCGTCGCTGCCTCGCGCTGTCCATCTCAGAGCGGTCGCTTGGTGCGCATCAACTTCACGTACAGGCGCTCGACCTTCTCCCGCGCCCACGGGGTTTTACGCAGGAAGGTCAGGCTCGACTTGATGCTCGGATCGCTCTTGAAGCAACGGATATCGATACGCTCGGCCAGCCCCGACCACTCGTAGTGAGCGACGAGTGCATTGAGGATCTGTTCGAGGGTCACGCCGTGCAGCGGATCAGGGGTTTGTTCGTTCATGCCGGGCCTTTGAGCGAAGTGGAGATGCGTAAAGCCGCGCACCTTAGCCGAGGGGCTGAGCGGGTGGAAGGCCTTCCTGAAAATGTAGGCCAACCCGGGAAGATCGCAGGCTGTGACCCGCCCCACACTGCGCCCGTTTGCCGCACTGTTACCGAATCCGAAACGCTGCATGTCTGCAAAAGCGCTTTCTCAATTTGTTACAGATCATTATCCTGCCGCCCTTCCGCTGAAACGCTTCACTGCCTGCGACATTCTGAAGCGCTCGGCCTGCACTCGAAAAACATCAAAAAAAGACTTCTTCATGCCTGATTTTTCCTTCTCCCGAGACAGCGCTATCTCCACTCTGCGCACCCTTGGCGGCTGCGCCGCAGTCGGTCTTGCCACCTGCGCCCATGCAGCGCCGGCCTTCGACAGTGAATCCCCGTACATGCTCGGTGACTGGAATGGCACGCGCACAGAACTTGCGGAAAAAGGCTACGACTTCAAACTCGATTACACCGGCGAAATGGGCAGCAACCTGCACGGCGGTTACGACCATGACCGCACCGCGCGCTACAGCGACCAGTTCGGCCTCGGCACGCATCTGGACCTGCAGAAGATCCTCGGTTGGGACGACGCCGAGTTCCAACTGACCATCACCAAGCGCAGCGGCAACAACATCAGCAACGACCGCATCAACGACCCGCGCGTTGGCGGCTTCACTTCCGCCCAGGAAGTCTGGGGCCGTGGCCAGACCACCCGCCTGACGCAGATGTGGTATCAGCAGAAATTCTTCGATCAGAAGCTCGACATCAAAGTCGGCCGCTTCGGTGAAGGCGAAGACTTCAACAGCTTCCCTTGCGACTTCCAGAACCTGGCCTTCTGCGGCTCGCAGGTCGGCAACTGGGTCGGCGGCATCTGGTACAACTGGCCGGTCAGCCAGTGGGCGCTGCGGGTCAAATATCACCTGACGCCGGAGCTGTATGCGCAGATCGGCGCTTATGAGCAGAACCCGTCGAACCTTGATCGCGGCAACGGCTTCAAACTCAGCGGCAGCGGCACCCAGGGCGCGATCCTGCCGGTCGAACTGGTGTGGACGCCGAAGCTCAACGGCCTGCCGGGCGAATACCGTGCCGGTTACTACTACAGCAACGCCAAGGCCTCAGACGTCTATAAAGACCAGAACGGCCAACCGGCAGCGCTGAGCGGCGAAGCCTACCGCAGCGCGTCGAGCAAGCACGGCGTGTGGCTGGGTGTGCAGCAGCAAATCACCAGTGTGGCCAGTGATAACAGCCGTGGCCTGAGTCTGTTCGCCAACGCGACGATGCACGACAAGAAAACCAACGCGATCGACAACTATGTACAGGCCGGCCTGACCTACAAAGGCCCGTTCGATGCTCGCGCCAAGGACGACATCGGTTTTGCTCTGGCACGCGTCCACGTCAACCCGGCCTATCGCAAGAACGCCGAAGCGAGCAACCGCGCCAACGCCGTCTACGACTACGACAATCCGGCGTTCCTGCCACCGCAGGACACCGAATACAGCGCCGAACTGTATTACGGCGTGCACGTGACCAACTGGCTGACCGTGCGCCCGAACCTGCAATACATCCGCCACCCCGGTGGCGTGAACGACGTCGACGACGCCCTGATCGGCGGGATCAAGATCCAGTCGTCGTTCTAAGCGCCCGGTCAATATCAAATGTGGGAGCGGGCTTGCTCGCGAAAGCGGTGTATCAGGTGACACCTGCGCACCTGACACATCGCCTTCGCGAGCAAGCCCGCTGCCACAGGAATGCATTTGGTTAGCCGAACAAGTTTTTATCTGAACCATGCCTGCGCCAAATCGTCATCTAAAGTGACTACAGCGCGGGACTACATAAACGTCACGGAGAATCACACTATGAGCACCGAAAGTGCTGCGAGCCGGGGTCGGCTACTACCCGCCCTGCTCGGCATCCTGCTTCTACTGATGGGCCTGGCCATGCTGGCCGGGGGAATCAAGCTGAGCACGCTTGGCGGCTCGCTGTACTACCTGCTGGCCGGCATCGGTATCGCCTTGACCGGCATTCTGCTGCTGATGCGCCGCCGCGCGGCGCTGGGCCTGTACGCCATCGTGCTGTTTGCCAGCACTGTCTGGGCGTTGTGGGAAGTCGGTCTGGACTGGTGGCAATTGGTGCCACGTCTGGCGCTGTGGTTTGTCCTCGGCTTCGTGATGTTGCTGCCGTGGTTCCGTCGTCCGCTGTTGCTCAACGGCCCGGCGAAAATGGGCACCGGCGGTCTGACCGTCGCGGTGATCCTGGCCGGCGTTACCGCTTTGGCCAGCCTGTTCACCCACCCGGGCGAAACCTTCGGCGAACTGGGCCGCGACACCGCCGACATGGCCAGCACCGCACCGGCCATGCCGGACGGCGACTGGCAGGCCTACGGTCGCACCGAGTTCGGTGACCGCTACTCGCCGCTCAAGCAGATCACCCCGGAAAACGTCGGCAAGCTGCAAGAAGCCTGGCGCATTCAGACGGGCGACCTGCCGACCGACGATGACCCGGTCGAGCTGACCAACGAAAACACCCCGCTCAAAGCCAATGGCATGGTCTACGCCTGCACCGCACACAGCAAAGTGCTGGCGCTGGATCCGGACACCGGCAAGGAAATCTGGCGCTTCGATCCACAGATCAAGAGCCCGGTCGGCTTCAAGGGCTTCGCCCACATGACTTGCCGTGGCGTGTCGTACTACGACGAAGCCGCGTACGCCAAGTCTGAAAACGCTGGCTCGGCCGTCATCTCCGAAGCGGGCCAAGCCGTTGCTCAGGCCTGCCCGCGTCGCCTGTACCTGCCAACCGCTGACGCCCGCCTGATCGCACTGAACGCCGACACCGGCAAGATCTGCGAAGGCTTCGGTACCAACGGCGTGGTCGACCTGACCCAAGGCATCGGCCCGTTCACCGCCGGTGGCTACTACTCCACTTCGCCAGCGGCAATCACTCGTGATCTGGTGATCATGGGCGGTCACGTTACCGACAACGAATCGACCAACGAGCCATCGGGCGTGATCCGTGCTTTCGACGTGCGCGACGGTCACCTGGTGTGGAACTGGGACAGCGACAAGCCGGACGCCACCGAGCCTCTGGCCCCGGGCGAAACCTACAGCCGCAACTCGGCGAACATGTGGTCGCTGGCCAGCGTCGATGAAAAACTCGGCATGGTCTACCTGCCACTGGGCAACCAGACCCCTGACCAATGGGGCGGCAATCGCACCCCGGGCGCCGAGAAATTCAGCGCTGGCCTCGTTGCCCTGGACCTGGCCACCGGTAAAGTGCGCTGGAACTACCAGTTCACCCACCATGACCTGTGGGACATGGACGTCGGCAGCCAGCCTACCCTGCTCGACATGAAAACCGCCGACGGCGTGAAACCTGCGCTGATCGCCCCGACCAAACAGGGCAGCCTGTACGTCCTCGACCGTCGTGACGGCACGCCGATCATCCCGATCCAGGAAATCCCGGTACCGCAAGGCGCTGTGAAAGGCGACCACACCGCACCGACCCAGGCCCGTTCGGACCTCAACCTGCTGGCCCCGGAACTGACCGAAAAAGCCATGTGGGGCGCGAGCCCGTTCGACCAGATGCTGTGCCGCATCCAGTTCAAGGAACTGCGTTACGAAGGCCAGTACACCCCGCCATCGGAACAGGGCAGCCTGATCTACCCGGGTAACGTCGGCGTGTTCAACTGGGGTGGCGTCTCGGTCGACCCGGTTCGCCAGATGCTGTTTACCAGCCCGAACTACATGGCCTTCGTGTCGAAAATGGTTCCGCGCGAAAAAGTCGAAGCCGGCAGCAAACGTGAAAGCGAAACCTCGGGTGTGCAGCCAAACACCGGCGCGCCATACGCGGTGATCATGCATCCGTTCATGTCGCCACTGGGCGTACCGTGCCAGGCCCCGGCCTGGGGCTACGTCGCCGGGATCGACCTGACCACCGGCAAAGTCGTGTGGAAACGCAAGAACGGCACCAGCCGCGACAGCTCACCGATCCCGATCGGCTTCACGCTCGGCGTGCCGAGCATGGGCGGTTCGATGGTCACTGCCGGCGGCGTCGGCTTCCTCAGCGGCACCCTCGACCAGTACCTGCGCGCGTACGACGTGAACAGCGGTAAAGAGCTGTGGAAATCGCGTCTGCCGGCGGGTGGTCAAGCGACCCCGATGACCTACACCGGTAAGGACGGCAAGCAATACGTTCTGTTGGTTGTAGGTGGTCACGGCTCGCTGGGCACCAAAATGGGCGACTACATCATTGCCTACAAACTGCCGGAATAAGCTTTAACGGCGGTAAAACAAAGGCGATGTCTCGTGAGGGACATCGCCTTTTTTGTGCTCGCCATTTCTGCATGCACCTGAGAACCCTGTGGGAGCTTGTTTGCCAGCGATAACGGTGGGTCAGACAGCAAACAGGAAGCCATCCAAGCCCATTTCATCGCCACCGGTGCGAAATGGTGGCAATGGCACGCCAGATTAAGCTCGGACACCCTGGATTCGCGACCTACTCACAAACTTACGAGACATTTTCCGGAGTTGCCGTCAGATCTCAGTTCAACATATTTCGTGTGGCTTTTCAGAAATGCCCTAGATCACACCTGAGACCCTTGTAATAGGATGTTCGGCTGACTAAAAGGAGTTCCACGTATGTCTAACCATGGTTACATGACCATCACCGGAAAGGCTCAAGGATTGATTTCAGCGGGTTGTTCAACACAGGACTCTATTGGCAACAAGTGCCAGTCAGGGCATACCGACGAAATCATGGTGCTTTCTTACTCCCACAACATGGTCAGCATCGGAAACATCGACAAGCCAACACACAATCCAATTATCATCACCAAAAATATTGATAAATCCTCACCTCTCCTTGCTCAAGCACTTTCAACTAGAGAGCAGATAAACTGCACAATTAGCTTTTATCGAATTTCCTCTTCCGGCATGCAGGAAAGATTCTACTCAGTTTCGATCAACGGCGGAGTTATTGCTGACTTAACACTTGAAATGCCCCATTCAATTTTGCAGAACGATGCCGAACCACAAGAGCATATAGCTATCCGCTACCGAGATATAATTTGGACCCACCATGCTGCTGGCACCAGCGGATATGGCACATGGGGAAATAACGAATGAAACGACTGAGCGAGAGTTGCACATCTGATAGTTGTGACTACTGGATGGTCAGCGCCGCAGCTGGAAAACTAGGAAGCCAGGCCAGCACATTGGGCGTTAGACACATCAAAGACGGCATGCTGCGCTTGCAGTTCAACCGTGAAGTCGCTTATTACGCCAAAAGGATTGTTGATGACGTTTCTCAGGGCAAAAAAACTCCTGAGCAGGGTTTACAGGACCTGAAGAACGAACAAAGCAGTTTGCTTAGTCAGTCATGGGAAATAACTAAAAAGGGGGCCGGCGCTATCGCTGGTGCAATGCAGGTTATTACAGGCGGTGGGATATGCTATGCCTCAGCAGGCACATTGTGTCTCGTGGCTGGTGTGCCAATGATGGCCCATGGAGCCAATAACATTTATGAAAACGGGCGCAACCTTTTAGAGGATCGAGCTGATACAGAAGGCCCTGTCAGGAAGGGTTATCAAGCCATAGCAAAGTCGGTGGGATATGAAGCGCGCGAAGGGAATTTAGCCTACAGCACCGCTGACCTAGGCATGTCTGCCTACGGCCTTAGTCGCTACATATTAAAGCCCGATGCCTGGCGTTTGTTTAGATACGTAAGGACAGACTATGTGCGATCTTATAAAGGAATGGGCGCTAGCGCATGGGGGCTTGAAATACACACTGATTTCCAAACAGGAAAACAGATCTACCAAGAGACCACGAAATGATTGTGTGGATTTTCCCTATCTTGGCCGTTTGTGGTGTTTTTTTCGCCTACCTTCTAAAAGCACGCCTTTCTGGAAAAAAGTTAAATAGTATTAAGCTTTTCTTCTGCCTGACGTTCAATGGCTTCTTTGTTGTACCTTATATAGATATTATAGAAAATAATAACTTTCTTTTTTTAGGGCATAGACCAGAGATAATTGCAGAGCACCCACTTATTGGTTGGCTTGCGTTTTCTTGCATTCTCCTTCATTCATTTTCATTACCGGTCAAGCGGAAAGTTAAGTGGTTTTTTTCACGAAAGTAACCTCAAACCGAATCTATACCCATAAAGGCTTTTTCAAAACCGCGTCTTGGTTATCCTCACAGCCTTCGTCTTGATGACGCACTGGCTGCGGGTCACCTAGTGCTGCGAAGGAGTACCGTCCCAGCATATTGATATGTTAGAAAATATGCTGTGATAGCCGAGCCAGATCTTCGTCCAGCACCGGGTAGCCGTGGTGCTTTAGTCCCTCCACGGGGGCCGTGATGTAGAAGGAGTTCCACAGCACGATGATGTACACCATCAGGCGCAATCAATTATCCGGTCACGATTTGTGTTGACTGCAAATCGGCCTGCTGTACCAGCACGACGCGAGCAATACCATTTTGTAGGAACTGTGCTTGTCCTACAGAAACTGGTGATTGCGCGGAGTTTTTCCCACAAGTCGCGTCGGTTGTGCGTCGGAAGTGGGGTGGATAGGCTCTGAGGGTCGCTGCAAATTCAGCGAACGGGCGTCGCGGCCCGATAACTGATGCATAATCGCCAACCTCACGGCACCTCGGTGCCTGTAGCTTGTGTCATGGCGGCTGTGCGCGGGATACCGTCCTTGGAGGTATGCCGATTTCTCAGTTATCGGTCCGCGAACCCGCGTACAGCTGCCACCTCAGATTGCGTCGCGGCAATCGAAGGCAGCTCCACTTTCACCAACTGAGTATTCACCATGATCAAACCAACCCCCAATCCGCCCGCAGCGGACGACACTACCCCCTACGAATTCCCCGGCTCAAAAAGATTCCACGACGCCGCCGAACGCGCCCTCGACCACTACCTCAAACCCAACGCCTTAACCCTGCGCTTCCACAAGCCCAGCACCATGTTCCAGGTCGCCCCCGATCAAGACAACGAAAGCCTGCTGGTACACGCCTGCGAATCCCTGGCCCAAGCCAGCCTCATGACCAGCGACATCGCCGCCTACATCGAACTGCCGCAGCGACGCACCATCCTGGCGATCCAGCAAATCATCATGCTCGCCGAACTCGCGGTGAACCGCGCACTGGATAACCACGAAATATCCCAACCCCCCACTCACAACTGAAAAGCCCCTCACCCTAGCCCTCTCCCAGAGGGAGAGGGGATTGACCGAGGTGTTTGGGCGAGATACGCCGACGTGCAATACCGAGCCGAACTTGAGCTTCAAAGCGTGAATCAACAGCCCCTCACCCTAGCCCTCTCCCGGAGGGAGAGGGGACTGACCGAGGTGTTTGGGAGAGACACGCCGACGTGCAATACCGAGCCGAACTCACATTCTGAAAAGCCCAAAAACCGGCCCCTCTCCCTCGGGAGAGGGCTGGGGTGAGGGGCAAGAACACCACAAATCCAAAGCCAAGCACACCAAGCTCTTCACCACTCAATAGGCCGAGTGTCAGCTCGCCTGCTCTTGATCTTGATCCACGAGCGACGTCGGAAGGCTGAGTGGAGGGATTGATCCGGGGGTGGGAGCGCAGCGACCGTTTGGCGCAGCCAAACACAGCGAGAGGAGGTGCAGCGAAGCAAACCGTAGGCGCTGCCCCCCGGATCGATCCCGCAGCGAAGGAACCCCGAGCCCCAGCGAGCGGGCCGCACGTAGGAGCAAGCGTTTTTTTGCTTACTTTTTTGAGGCGTTTGTCAAAAAAGTGAGTCGCCGTCAGGGCGAAACCCTAAGCAGCCGTTACCGCAGCAACGGATATACACACCAACCCCAAAGAACATGGTCGGCCCAAAGGCCGCCAAGCCCAAAAGCGTGACACCTGTCAAAACCCTGAACACACAAGCAGAAACATCCCCTCCCATTGAAACCACCCCACCCCTGCCCCATCTAAGACCCCATACCCCATTGCGCAGGTGCCCCATGACCGACCAGCAAGATCGCCCGGACAACCACGACGATTTCGAAAGCGACCACATCGAACACACCTCTTCCGGCACCGGCCTGGCGCTGCCTGGGCAAAACCTGCCGGACAAGGTGTACATCATCCCGATCCACAACCGCCCGTTCTTCCCGGCCCAGGTCCTGCCGGTCATCGTCAACGAAGAACCGTGGGCCGAAACTCTCGAACTGGTCAGCAAATCCGAACACCACTCCCTGGCCCTGTTCTTCATGGACACGCCCCAGGAAGACCCGCGCCACTTCAACACCGGCGCCCTTCCGGAATACGGCACGCTGGTCAAGGTTCACCACGCCAGTCGCGAGAACGGCAAACTGCAATTCGTCGCCCAGGGGCTGAGCCGCGTGCGCATCAAGACCTGGCTCAAACATCACCGCCCACCGTATCTGGTGGAGGTCGAATACCCGCACCAGCCGACCGAGCCGACCGATGAGGTCAAGGCTTACGGCATGGCGCTGATCAATGCGATCAAGGAGCTGCTGCCGCTCAACCCGCTGTACAGCGAAGAGCTGAAGAACTACCTCAACCGCTTCAGCCCCAACGACCCGTCGCCGCTGACCGACTTCGCCGCCGCGCTCACATCTGCCACCGGGCCTGAACTGCAGGAAGTGCTCGACTGCGTGCCGATGCTCAAGCGCATGGAAAAAGTCCTGCCGATGCTGCGCAAGGAAGTCGAAGTCGCGCGCCTGCAGAAAGAGATTTCAGCTGAAGTTAACCGCAAGATCGGCGAGCATCAGCGCGAGTTCTTCCTCAAGGAACAACTCAAGGTTATCCAGCAGGAACTCGGTCTGACCAAGGATGACCGCAGTGCCGACCTCGAACAGTTCCAGCAGCGCCTCGAAGGCAAAACCCTGCCGGCGCAGGTGCAGAAGCGCCTGGAAGAAGAAACCCACAAACTGTCGATCCTCGAAACCGGCTCGCCGGAATACGCGGTCACGCGCAATTATCTGGACTGGGCAACCTCGGTACCGTGGGGCGTGTACGGCAAAGACAAACTCGACCTCAAACACGCACGCAAAGTCCTCGACAAGCACCACGCGGGTCTGGACGACATCAAGGATCGCATCCTCGAATTCCTCGCCGTCGGTGCTTACAAAGGCGAGATCAGCGGTTCGATCGTGCTGCTGGTCGGTCCGCCGGGCGTGGGTAAAACCAGTGTCGGCAAATCCATCGCCGAATCGCTGGGACGGCCGTTCTACCGCTTCAGCCTCGGCGGCATGCGTGACGAGGCCGAGATCAAGGGCCACCGCCGCACCTACATCGGCGCGCAACCGGGCAAACTGGTACAGGCGCTGAAAGACGTCGAAGTGATGAACCCGGTGATCATGCTCGACGAGATCGACAAGATGGGCCAGAGCTACCAGGGCGACCCGGCTTCGGCGTTGCTGGAGACCCTTGATCCTGAGCAGAACGTCGAATTTCTCGACCATTACCTCGACCTGCGCATGGACCTGTCGAAAGTCCTGTTCGTCTGCACCGCCAACACTCTGGACTCGATCCCCGGCCCACTGCTGGACCGGATGGAAGTGATTCGCCTGTCGGGCTATATCACCGAAGAAAAAGTCGCCATCGCCAAGCGTCACCTGTGGCCGAAGCTGTTGGAAAAGGCCGGCGTGTCGAAAGGCAGCCTGAGCATCAGCGACAGCGCACTGAAAACCCTGATCGACGGCTACGCCCGTGAAGCCGGTGTGCGTCAGCTGGAAAAACAGATGGGCAAACTGGTGCGCAAAGCGGTGATGAAGCTGATCGACGATCCGAAAGCGGTGATCAAACTCGGGCCCAAAGACCTCGAAGCCTCGCTCGGCCATCCGGTGTTCCGCAACGAACAAGTGTTGTCCGGCACCGGCGTGATTACCGGCCTGGCCTGGACCAGCATGGGCGGCGCCACCTTGCCGATCGAAGCCACGCGGATTCACACACTCAACCGTGGGTTCAAACTCACCGGGCAACTGGGCGATGTGATGAAGGAATCGGCAGAGATCGCCTACAGCTACGTCAGCTCGCACCTCAAGCAGTTCGGCGGTGATGCGAAGTTCTTCGACGAAGCCTTCGTCCACCTGCATGTTCCGGAAGGCGCGACGCCGAAGGACGGCCCGAGCGCCGGCGTGACCATGGCCAGTGCGTTGCTGTCGCTGGCGCGAAATCAGCCACCGAAGAAAGGCGTGGCAATGACCGGCGAACTGACGCTGACCGGGCATGTTCTGCCGATTGGCGGGGTGCGTGAGAAGGTGATTGCGGCGCGGCGGCAGAAGCTTTTCGAATTGATCCTGCCGGAAGCGAACCGCGGCAACTTCGAGGAACTGCCGGATTACCTGAAGGAAGGCATAACCGTGCACTTTGCCAAGCGGTTTGCCGATGTGGCGAAGGTGCTCTTCTGATAATCAGGTAGTGCCTGCTATACCGCTTTCGCTGGCAAGCCAGCTCCCACAGTGTCCGATGTGTTCACATATCCTGTGTTCATCACAAAACCCTGTGGGAGCTGGCTTGCCAGCGAAGGCGTCAGTGCTGACAACGCTGGATTCCCAGATTGTCACACTGTGTCTCATCTTCAGTTATGCTCGCCGTTCGTCGTAACCGCCGGAGCTGCTGACCCATGTCCCCCACTCGCCTGTTTCTTCCCTTGGCCTTTTCCTTGCTGGCCGCTTGCGCCACGCAAACGAAACACAACGTGACCGTGGAAAAACAAAGCGAATGCCCCGTGCGGCTCAGCACCGGGCAAAATCTGATCATTACCCTGCCGAGCAACCCGACCACGGGCTATCGCTGGGCAATTCAGGACTCGGCCGGCGGCGTATTGCGGGCGCTCAGCCCTGAGGTCTATAGCAATCCGGAGGACGCCGGTGTCGTCGGTGCGGCAGGTGTGTCGACCTGGCGCTTCCAGGCCTTCGCAGCCGGCACCGGGCGTTTGCGCCTGACCTCGCAACAACCCTGGGCGCCAGAAGTGCTGCCAGTGGAAACCTTTGACTGCGCCATTTCGGTGAACTGACGGCGGGACACCGCGCTGGCTTCTTTGCGAGCAAACTCGCTATTGATCGTTCCGATGCTCCGCGTGGGAACGCCGCCAGGGACGCTCTGCGTTCCGCCGTTGCTGTGACGCAGAGCATCACGGAATGCGTTCCCACGCAGAGCGAGGGAACGATCACCGCAAATTCGGCTTATCAGCAATTCAAGCATCCGCGCGCCACTTTGGCTAAAATGCCGGCCTTTTCCACCGACACCGCCGGACGCCGCCGTGAGCAAAGAACCCGATCGCCTATTCGCCCAGCCCTTGGCCCAGGTACCTGACTTCGCCTTCAATGAAGACGTGGTGCGGGTGTTCCCGGACATGATCAAGCGCTCGGTGCCGGGTTACCCGACCATCGTCGAAAACCTCGGCGTGCTCGCCGCGCAATTCGCCCAGCCCAACACAATCCTTTACGACCTCGGCTCGTCGCTGGGCGCTGTCACTCAAGCCCTGCGCCGCCACGTACGCACCGATGGATGCCGGGTGATCGCTGTGGATAACTCGGTGGCGATGGTCGAGCGCTGCCGCGAATACCTCAACGGTCAGGATTCGATGTTTCAGGAATTGCTGCCCGTCGAGGTGATCGAGGGCGATATCCTCGCGCTTGAGTTTCAGCCCGCCTCGGTCGTGGCGCTGAACTTCACCCTGCAATTCATCGCCCCGGATCAGCGCACCGCACTGCTCTCGCGCATTCGCCAATCGCTGGTGCCCGGCGGCGCGCTGATTCTCTCGGAGAAGCTGCGCTTCAACGATGCCGAGGAACATGCGCTGCTCACCGATCTGCACGTGGCGTTCAAGCGCGCCAACGGCTACAGCGAACTGGAAATCGCCCAGAAGCGCAGCGCCATCGAAAACGTCATGAAGCCCGACAGCCTCGAAGAACACCGCGAACGCCTGCTGGCGGCCGGGTTCTCGAAAGTCGTGCCGTGGTTCCAGTGTCTTAACTTTGCCTCGTTGATTGCCTTGCCATGATTGATCTGTCCCCCCTCGCCCGCCGTCTGGCCGGCACACCGCTGGCCGAATGGGCCAACACCCTGCAGCATCAACTCGACAAGAAAATGGAAAAAGGCCACGGCGATCTGGAGCGCTGGCAAAGTGCGCTGGACGCCTTGCCGAAGATCCAGCCAAGCGAAGTCGACCTGCTCAACGGGCTGAAACTCGACACCGATTGCGACGACGAAACCCGCGCACAGATGCGCACCGCACTGATGGGCCTGTCGCCGTGGCGCAAAGGCCCGTTCGATCTGTTCGGTGTGCTCGTCGACACCGAATGGCGCTCGGACTGGAAGTGGTCGCGCGTGGCGCCGCATCTGGATCTCAAAGGCAAACGCATCCTCGACGTGGGTTGCGGCAACGGCTACTACATGTGGCGCATGCTTGGCGCCGGGGCTGACAGCGTGATCGGCGTCGACCCGAACTGGCTGTTCTTCTGCCAGTTCCAGGCCGTGCAACGTTACCTGTCAGAGCCAAATGCCTGGCACCTGCCGTTCCCGTTCGAAGACTTGCCGCCGAATCTGGAAGGCTTCGACACCGTGTTTTCCATGGGCGTGTTCTATCACCGCCGCTCGCCGATCGAGCATTTGCTGGCGCTGAAGGATTGCCTGGTCAAGGGCGGCGAACTGGTGCTGGAAACCCTGGTGGTCGAAGGCGACAAGCATCAGGTGCTGGTGCCGGAAGATCGTTATGCGCAGATGCGCAACGTGTGGTTTTTGCCATCGGTGCCGGCGCTGGAATTGTGGCTGCGTCGGGCGGGTTTTACCGATATTCGCTGTGTGGATGTCAGCACCACCACCGTCGAGGAACAGCGCGGGACGGAGTGGATGAAGTATCAGTCGCTGAGCGATTTTCTGGATCCTGAGGATCACAGCAAAACTGTCGAGGAACTGCCGGCGCCGATGCGTGCGGTGATTGTCGCGAAGAAATAACCCGATCTCACAGCGCAGATCCCCCTGTGGGAGCGGGCTTGCTCGCGAAGGCGGTGTGTCAGACGATAAATGGTTGCCTGAATCACCGTCTTCGCGCGCAAGCCCGCTCCCACATTGCAAGCGCATTTGTGCCGTTGAAATGTCGTCTTTTGAGGAAGTGAACCTGCTCGTTTCTTAATGGGGCGGTATTTATTCAGCGGATTTTGCGCGTCTGGCGCGAAAGAATTCGGTCAGCACAGCCCCACACTCTTCAGCCAACACCCCACCCTCATACAACACCCGGTGATTCAAAAAGCCCTGGGTGAAAAACTGCCCCTGGCTCTGCACAATTCCGGCTTTTGGCTCCAGCGCGCCATACACCACCCGCGCCACTCGCGAATGCACGATCAGCCCGGCGCACATGCTGCACGGTTCCAGCGTCACATACAGCGTGCTGCCCGGCAGGCGATAGTTGTCCACCGCCTGCGCGGCGGCGCGAATCGCGACCATCTCAGCGTGGGCACTCGGGTCGCTGGTGCTGATCGGGCAATTGAAGCCGCGCCCGATGATCACACCATCCTGCACCAGTACCGCGCCCACCGGCACTTCACCGAGAGCGGCGCCCTGTGCGGCGAGGGTCAGGGCTTCGCGCATGAAGTCGCGGTCGCGGCTGCGGTCGATGATCGCCGCCGGGCGGATCTGGCGCATCACTTCACCTCGATCGCGGCCATCAGGCCGGTTTCCATGTGGTCGATCACGTGGCAGTGGAACATCCACACCCCCGGGTTATCCGCGACCAGCGCCACTTGCGCGCGCTCGTTCTTGCCCAGCAGATAAGTGTCGGTGAAATACGGAACGACCTTGTGCCGGTTCGAGGCAATCACCTTGAAGCTCATGCCATGCAAGTGAATCGGGTGCTGGTACTGGGTCATGTTCTTCAGTTCGAAAATATAGCTCTGACCCAGTTTCAGGCTGGCAATCGGTCGGTCAGCACACGTCTTGTCGGTGATGTCCCAGGCCTTGCCATTGATTTGCCACAGGCTCGGCGGCTTGCCGTTGTCGACATTGACCGACACCGAGCCGACCCATTCGAAATTGAAGTTGAGTTTCTCGGCGTTGGCCAGATCCGGCTCGGCCACCGGGTTGGCCGGCAAGGCTTTCGGCCAGTCCGTCGGCGCGTCGGTGTTGGCGACTGAACGTAGCGTACCCAGACGAACCGGGCCATTACGCAGCGATAATTCTTCACCGGCCGCTGGTGCCTTGATCGCCAGGCAAATGCGCATGCCGGGGCCGAGCCAGTATTCCTTGCCCAATGGTCGCGGCTCGACCGGGTTGCCATCGAGGGCGTAGATCTTCGCTTCAACGCCGGGAATGTTGATGCGATAGGTCAGGGTGTTATCAAGATTGAGCAAGCGCACCCGAGTGATCTGCCCGGCCGGCAAATCAATCACCGGCAACGGTACGCCGTTGATCGTCGACAGACGCCCCGCCGTACCGCCACGCGCCGCTTCGCGCGGGATACTGAATTCGACGAACTGGCCTTGCTCGTCGACGTGCCAGTTCTTCAGGCTCAGGGTTTTTTCGTATTTGAAACCGGTCGGTTCGCGTTCTTCGATGATCAGCGGCCCGACCAGCCCGCGCCCCAGTTCTTCGCTGCTGCTGACATGCGGGTGATACCAGTAGCTGCCGGCGTCCGGCACACGGAATTTGTAGTCGAAGTATTCACCCGGCAACACCGGCAGTTGCGACACGTAAGGCACGCCGTCCATTTCCAGCGGCAGGCGAATGCCGTGCCAGTGAATGGTGGTCGCCACCGGCAGATGATTGATGAAACGCACCCGCAGCCATTCGCCCTGACGCACACGCAACTCCGTGCCCGGCGCGGACGGGCCGAACGCCCAGGCCTCGGTCTTGTGCCCCGGTACCAACTCCACGTCCAGCGGCGCAGCGATCAGCTCATAGTCGTGGCCGGCCTCGGCGTCGGCCATCTTGCCCAGCCAGTAACGCGATGCGCCTCCCGCGCCCACGCCAACGACAACAAGACCGGCCAGGCCACCGAGGATTTGGCGACGGGTAAAGGACATGAACTCAACTACCTCACGTATCAGCGACAGACCCCGAGGGATCCGCAAAAAGGCGAATACGATACACCTGCAGTTGAGAAACAGTAAGGGCGACCTGAGGCCGCACGTCTTGTTCAGCCTTGCGCGTGCAGCCCGGTAATCAGGTGCAGCACGCCGTCACCCAGCGGCATGACGCCCGCCACACCGGCCACGCTCAGCGCCTGACGGTCGACCCGCGCCTCATCATGCAGTGCCACACGGACCCGGGTCAGCGCCACCGGCTGCCGGGACTTGAGGTTATCCACACCGCCCAGCGCCGCAACGATCTCTGCGCTCAAGCCCGCAACCGGATCGGCGGCGGCTATCACCTCGTCCGGAACCAGATCCGGCGTCAGCGCTTTCCAGAATGCCTGCTGCAATTTGTCGAACATGTTCAATTCTCCATAACCGGCCAGACATCGGCTTTCGCCTCATGAAAACGCTGCAAGGCTTCGCGCACATCGGCGGCGCTTTCCAGATTCGAGACCTGTTCGGCGATGATCCGACAGTCGGCCAGATTCACTTCGCGCACCGCCGACTTGATCGCCGGAATCAACGGCACGCTCACCGACAACTCATCCACGCCCAGCCCCAGCAACAACGGCACCGCCAAACGTTCAGAAGCCATCGCGCCACAGACGCCGACCCATTTGCCGTGCGCGTGTGCAGCGTTCACCGTCATGGCGATCAGGCGCAGCATTGCAGGATGAAAGCTGTCCGCCTGGCTGGCGAGACGCGGATGATCACGGTCCATGGCCAACGTGTATTGGGTGAGGTCATTGGTGCCGATGGAGAAAAAATCCACGTGCGGCGCCAGCACATCGGCCATCAGCGCGGCGGCGGGCACTTCGATCATGATCCCCAGTTTCGGCAGGTGCGCCAGGCCCAGCACCCGCGCCTCTTGCTCAAGGATCTGCCGTGCCAGACGCAATTCCCCAAGACCGGTGACCATCGGCAGCATGATGTGCAGGCGCGTCAGATCAGTGCAGGCCAGAACGGCACGAAATTGTTCACGCAGCAGTTGCGGTCGCTCCAGGCACAGACGAATGCCGCGCAAACCGAGAAAAGGATTGGTTTCGCTGTCCATCGGCACATAAGCCAGCGGTTTGTCGCCACCGACATCGAGTGTGCGCACCACCAGATTGTGTGCCGGCCCGATGGTTCGGGCGATGGCGCTGTAGGTGACCACCTGTTCGTCATGGCCCGGCGCCTGTTGGCGACCCAGGTAGAGAAACTCCGATCGCAGCAGCCCCACGCCATTCGCGCCCAGCTCCATGGCCTGCGCGGTTTCGCTCTGCGACGCGACGTTGGCGGTGACTTCGACGTGACGGCCGTCGCGGGTACAGGCCGCCTCGCCGGCCCGTGCCAGCTCCTGCTGATGACGTTGACGCTGTTGCTCATGCCGCGCACGCAGCTGGTCGATGGACTCGGCGTCTGGATGCAACTGCAGTTCGCCCTTGTCGGCATCGAGCAGCACCCGCGTGCCGTTGTCGAGCCCGAGCATTTGCAGCGGCATGCCGCAGATCGCCGGCAAACCACAGGCACGCGCCAGAATGGCCACGTGGCTGGTAGCGCCGCCGCCGACCGTAGCGAAACCCAGCACCTTGCGCGTATCCAGCCCGGCGGTCTGCGAAGGGGTCAATTGATCGGCGATGAGGATGGTGTCGGCCGGCAACTCCAGCGCTTGCTCGTGGACACCGACGATCAGCTTCAGCACGCGCTGGCCGACATCGGCCAGATCCGCCGCACGTTCGGCCAGCAGAGCATTGCCCAGCGAACGGAACATCGCCGCCGTCGCTTCGGTGCTGGTTTTCCAGGCAAACGCTGCGCTCTTGCCTTGATCGATCAAGGCATGGGCCTGATCCAGCAGGCTGGGGTCGGCCAGCAGTTCCTGATGTGCCTTGAAAATCTCCGCCTGCGCCTGGCCGCTGGCGGTGTCGCGCAGATGCTGCAAGGCCATGTCGGCTTCGATCAGGGCCTGGCTCAAGGCCTCAAGTTCGATTGGCGGCTCGGCGCCGAACTCGTTGATCACAAGCGGCACTTCGACGATCTGCATGACTTGGCCCAGCGCCGAACCGGGCGAAGCGCAGACGCCGCGCAGGATGTTCGGTATTTGTGCCGCAACGACTTCGACCGGCGTAGGCACTGTAACGGCTTCGCCGCAGCCTTCGCTCAGCAAGCGACCCAGCGCTTCGACGGCGGCTTCGGCATCTTCACCTTGGGCGCTGACCTGCACACTGTCGCCATGGGCCGTTTGCAAAGCCATGATTGCCACCAATGATTTGCCATTGGCTTGCGCTTGCAGTTTGTGCAGATGGATGGTCGCTGAAAATGCCTTCGCCGCTTGGGCAAATACCGCCGCCGGCCGCGCGTGCAGGCCACTGGGATTAGGCAGGTTGATCGGCTGCGAAAACACCGCATCGCCCTGCACCGATGCCGGGTTTTCGCCGACGACTGCGCCGACCACGACGTCCAGCACTGGTTGGCCAACCTCAACCAACCCCGTTGAGCCGACGAGTGAATCGAACGGCTCGCCGCTGACCACCAGCATCAAGGTCAACAAACTGCGCGCGTGCAGGGCAATGTAATCGGCGTCAAAATCGATCAGCGCATGCCCCGCTTCGACCCGCTGCCCCGCTTCAACGCAGCGGGTGAACCCTTTGCCGGCGAGATTCACCGTGTCCAGACCGATGTGCATCAGCACCTGAACACCTTCATCGCCGGTGATGGTCAGCGCATGCCCGCTGGCCTGCACGTCGCTGACCACGCCGGCCAGCGGTGCGCAGAGCGTCGACGAAGTCGGGTCGATGCACAAACCGTCGCCGATGATCCGCCCGGCAAACACCGGATCGGGCACCTCGTCCAGCGCCATCAGTACGCCGGACAACGGTGCCAGCAACTGCAATTGTTGGGGTGTGGCCATGACATCACCTGCGCTTGTATTGTCTGAATGAGCGGTCGCACCCGCTTTGCTTACTTCCACCAGTATTCAACCTGCAAGCCGACATTGGCGCCGTGCCGCGCGTTGCCGAAAGCCCCCGTATCGGACAGTGCCGAACCCTTGGCCAACAGGTTGGCAGCACGCTTGGCCGCCTGGTTCCAGCTGGCATAGGTGTAATACAGACGCACCTCGGGCCGCGCCCAGAACTCCGGGCCTTTGGGGGACCAGGTCGGCGCGAAGGTGAACTTGCTCAGCTTGCGCGTGCCGTCCGCCGCATCGACCTGATCGTGACCCAGTTCGGTCACCAGTTTGAACTGCTCGCTCAGCGCATAAGCCGGGCGCACACCCAGCGACAGCCAGTTCTGATCGGCCCCGCCCGGGCGAATATCCTTTTGATACACCGCCTGGAATTGTCCGCCAAAACGCGGCGTGAGTTGCCAGTCGAAGAACTCGACGACCCGATAGCTCTTGTTGCGGTCATCGAGCCTGACGTTACCGGTATAGCCCAACCCTGTGCCCGGCCCTTCGCCATATTGCAGCGCCAGTTTGTTCTTGCCGCCGAAAAAGTCCTGTTGCACGTGCTGAGTGGTGATCGCCCAGCCACGGTGGGCGTCGCGACTGTCAGGCTTGTCGATGTAACTCAGACCGAATTCGAGCTCACCGCCCGGGTTGCTATTGAAACCGCCGACGTTGAAGTCGTGCCGGTTGATGTAGTCCTTCTGATAAAGGTTGTCCTTGCGCGAAAAGGCGTAGCTGTATTTCAAGCCGCCGATCAATACGTCTTCGATACCGCCGCCGGTTGCGCTCTGGTTCCAGTAGTAGAAGTCGGAAATATGGATGTCGTTACGTTTGTAATAGCGCCGCCCCGCCCACAGCGAGCCACCATTGAGCGCGGGCATCGCCGACCATTGCGCGTACGCCTGCGGCAAGCGAATCGAGCCGTTGTCCTCATTGAACGTCAGGCTGCGGTCGTAGCGGTTATACAGCGATGCCATGCCGTCGAGGCTCAGCACCGAGCCGTCGTCGAGGGTGTACAGATCCTGGCGTAGCTCGAGTTCGCCGTACTGCTCGCATTCATTACCCAGGCGATATTTGGTCTGCGCACCGGGCAACTGGAAACACGACTGGCTCCCGCTGTTGACCGAGGTCCCGAGACCACTGCGCAGATAGCCGCCGAACTCCAGCGCCTGTGAAGACGTCGGCATGGCCAGACATAAACCGGCGACGGCCAGGCTGTGATTGAGGGTTGTTTTCATATGCCACCCATTGTTTTTATTGTGTGGTTGCAGGAATTCAGCGCGCACAAATCCCCCGCGCAGCGTTCTGCGTGTTTTTTTAAAAGTTGTTTTTCAGTTGGTGATCAAGGATCGGTCAGGTGCAGCACGAAGGATTCGTAAGGTCGCAAGTGCAGCCGCCGCGTGCGTTTCGGACAGTCCGGGTAATTGCTGATCAACAAGCGCTGCTCCGTGGCTTCGTCAATCAATGCAGGTAGCTCGACGTCACACGCGCTACTGTAAAAATTGTTCACCACCAGCAAACGTTCTCCCACGCCTTCGCGCAGGTACGCCCAGACTTTTGGGTGCTCCGGCAATAACTGGCGATAGATGCCGTCGCTGATCAGCGCTTCAGTGCGGCGCAATTCGATCAGGCGCCGATAGTGATGCAGCACCGATTCGGGATCGTGCAGCTGCTGCGCGACGTTGATTTGCGCAGCATTGGCCGGCACGCCAATCCAGGGTTCGCCAAGGGTGAAACCGGCATTGTGCCCGGCGTGCCAGTGCATCGGCGTGCGCCCATTGTCGCGGGACTTCTGCATGATTGCCGCCAGGTTGTCGATATCGCTGGCGCCAGCCTCACGTTTAAGACGAAAGATATTCAGCGTCTCGACATCGCGATACTGCTCAATGCTGTCGAAGCCCGGATTGGTCATGCCCAGTTCTTCGCCCTGATAAACGAACGGCGTGCCCTGCAGAAAGTGCAGCGCGGTGCCGAGCATCTTCGCCGACAGCTCGCGGTACTCGCCGTCATTGCCGAACCGCGAAACCACACGCGGCTGATCGTGGTTACACCAGAACAGTGCATTCCAGCCGCCGCCCGCCTGCATGCCGGTCTGCCAGTCGGAGAGAATTTGCTTGAGCTGGAGGAAATCGAAATCGGCGCGCACCCACTTTTGCAGGTTCGGGTAATCGACTTTCAGGTGATGAAAGTTGAAGGTCATCGACAGTTCTTTCGACTGCGGATTGGAATAACGAATGCAGTGTTCAAGGCGGGTCGAGGACATCTCGCCGACGTTGATCAGCTCATGCCCTTCGAAGACTTCACGGTGCATCTGCTGCAAGTACGCATGCACGTTCGGCCCGTCGGTATAGAAGCGCCGACCGTCGCTGTCGTCTTCGGGGAAATCCGCCGGTTTGGAGATCAGGTTGATCACGTCCAGACGAAAACCACCGACGCCTTTGTCGCGCCAGAAGCGCATCATTTTGAACACTTCGTCGCGGACCTTGGGATTGTCCCAATTGAGATCCGCCTGGGTGTGGTCAAACAGGTGCAGATAATATTGGCCAGTCTGCGCTTCGTACTCCCAGGCTGAACCGCCGAACTTGGACTCCCAGTTGTTCGGCTGATCGCGCCAGATATAGAAGTCGCGATAAGGATTGTCGAGGCTGCTGCGCGCCTGCTGGAACCAGACATGCTCGATCGAGGTGTGGTTGACCACAATGTCGAGCATCAACTTGATCCCGCGCTTGCCGGCTTCGGCGATGAGCAGTTCACAGTCGGCCATGCTGCCGTAGCTCGGATCGACCGCGTAGTAGTCGCTGATGTCGTAGCCATTGTCGCGCTGCGGCGAGCGCAGAAACGGCGTGATCCACAGGTAATCGACACCGAGCCATTGCAGGTAATCGAGCTTGGCAACGATGCCGAGCAGATCGCCTGTGGCGTTGCCGGCATGGCTGTGAAAGCTCTTCGGATAGATCTGGTAGATCACCGAACGTTGCCAGTCTTGCATGGCGGATTTCCTCTTGAATTTTACGATCTCTGTGGGGGCTGCCCGAGGCTGCGATCTTTTGATTTCAGGCGACCCGGTAACCCGGCCGGACGATCTTCATGCTCAGCACGCAGGTCAGGGCAAATGGCACGAGCACCGTGATCAGCATGCCGATCACGAACATGGGGATGAACTGCGGCATGATCGAAATGAACCCCGGCAGGCCGCCAACGCCGATGGCAGAGGCCTGAATCTTGTTCAGCGAGAGGAACATGCACCCCAGCGCCGAACCGGCCAACGCGGCGTAAAACGGAAATTTGTAGCGCAGGTTGACGCCGAACATCGCCGGCTCGGTGATGCCGAAGTACGCGGAAATCGCCGAGGTAGAAGCCATGCTCTTGTCCCGCGCATTGCGCGTCATCCAGAACACCGCCAGGGCCGCACTGCCCTGCGCCAGATTGGACATGACGATCATCGGCCAGATGAAGGTGCCGCCCTGGCTCGAGATCAATTGCAAGTCGACTGCAAGAAACATGTGGTGCATGCCGGTGATCACCAGCGGCGCATACAACAGACCGAAAATCAGACCGCCCACCAACGGCGCCAGATCAAACAGCATCACCAGACCCTCGGTGATGTAGATGCCGATATGCCGGGTCACCGGGCCAATGATCGCCAGCGCCAGCACGCCGGTAACGACGATGGTAGTGATCGGCACCACCAGCAATTGCACGGCGTTGGGCACACGCGCCCGCAACCATTTTTCAATCACGCTCATCACGTAGGCTGCCAGCAGGATCGGCAGGATCTGCCCTTGGTAACCCACCTTTTCCACCTGGAACAGGCCGAGGATGTCGAAGTACGGCAGTTGCTGCCCGTCCAACCCGGCAACAGCCTTGCCGTAATTCCAGGCATTGAGCAGATCCGGGTGCACCAGCATCAGGCCGAGGACGATCCCCAGGATTTCGCTGCCGCCGAAACGCTTGGCTGCCGACCAGCCCACCAGCGCCGGCAGAAACACGAACGAGGTGTTGGCCATCAGATTGATCAGGCTCCACAGCCCGTCGAGATTCGGATAGGCATCGAGCAGGGTCTGACCCTCGATGAACATGCCCTTGGCGCCGAGCAGGTTGTTGATGCCCATTAAGAGGCCGGCAATGATCAGCGCCGGCAGAATCGGCATGAACACATCGGAAAACACCCGCACCAGCCGTTGCATGGCGTTTATCTTCTCGGCGCTTTTCTGTTTAACGTCGGCGATGGTCGACGCCGCCAGACCGGTCTGCTGGCGCAGTTCGGCGTAGACCTTCTCAACATCGCCCGGGCCGATGACCACCTGATACAACCCGCCGGTGAAGAACGACCCCTTGACCAGTTCGACGCCGTTGAGTGCGGCCACATCGACCCGCGCGGGATCCTTCAACGCCATACGCAAACGCGTCACGCAATGCGCCGCCTGCTCGATGTTGTCACGGCCACCAAGGCTTTCCAGCAGCTCCTTGGCGATGTTCGGATAGTCATGGCTCATGCTTGTTCGTCCGTCGTGGATTGTTGTTATTGGCAGCACGCCGAGAGGAAAAATACTCGTCTGTACGAGTTAATGCAACAACTCGTCTGTACGAGCCGGCGTCCTTGGATCTACGTCAGAAATAAGCGGATTCTTCCTACTCTGACCTAAGATGTTTTCCTTCGTCCGCATGGACAAACCCCTACCCTGCCCTTAAGGTTCGGGGTTTTGAACACCGTCGGCACAGAGCCCAGCCATGAGCAAATACAACCAGATCTACAGCGATTTGCTTGCCAGTATCACCACGCAGCGCCTGGAGCGCGGCGCCCGGCTGCCTTCCGAAACCGAACTGATGGACACCTATCAGGCCAGCCGTGGCACGGTGCGCAAGGCCATCGACCAGTTGCAGGAGCGCGGCTTCGCTCAGAAGATTCACGGCAAAGGCGCGTTCGTGCTGTCGACCAACCCGATCGAATTCCAGCTCGGCGGCATCGTCAGTTTTCAGGAAACCCATCCGCGTCTGGGCAACGACGTCAGCACCGAAGTGGTCGAGATGTGTCAGGTGCCGCTTGAAGGTGCATTGCTTGAACATATCAATGCCGAACCCGGCAGCCCGATCACCCGGATCAAGCGGGTACGGCGCATCGACGGCAAACGCGTCATCCTCGACATCAATCACTTCGTGAGCGCCGTCATACCCGGTCTGTCGGCGGACATCGCAGAACATTCGATCTACGCCCACATCGAACAGACCCTGCAACTGCAGATCGCCTACGCCCAGCGCACCATTGAAGCCGTACCGTGCAGCAAAGACGACCAACAACACCTGGACCTCGACGGCCAGAGTCATGTCATCGTGGTCAGCAACCAGACCTTCCTGCAGGACGGCCGCCAGTTCGAATACACCGAATCACGGCATACGCTGGACAAGTTCTATTTTTCGGATGTGGCGCGGCGGTGATACATGCGCCAACCTTCCCCCGCCGCCAACAGGGCGCCGGGCCATAGCCGGGTAACACACTTGGCTTGAGCCAAACGGTCATGCTCGCTCCTTGTTTTCTCAAGGATGAAAAACCCATGACCGCTCCCGAACGCCGTCTGCTGCCCAACGCAGCAGACAAAACCGCCCTCAAAGCCCTCGCCACGACCATCGTGCAGACCTGCCCGGGTCTGTTTGAAGCCGCACGTCAAGTCGCCAGCGAACTGCTGGTGGCCAAAGGTCTGTCCGGCCTTGATCCCGACCGGGTGTATTTCCACCGCTTCAAAGCCGCGCAGAGCAACGCGCTGACCTTTACCGGTTGGGAACATTTGCTGGAAAAGCCTTACGAAACCCTCACTCTCACGCAACTGGTCATTCATCGTTTTCGCGCGACCGATCAAGATAACGCCGACCTGCTCGGCCTCTATTGCGGGTTTTATTCGGAGGGGCCGAACGCCGAGAATTTCAATCAAGACAATGAAGTGCGCTTGCTGGGCAGCGATGTTCTGAAGGTGTTCTGGGACGTCGATTTCAGCAAGCGCTACACCGAGCAATTGAGCAAATTCTGGCAAACTTCGTCGGATAATTTTCGTGTTCTGGCCAAGTGCAATTTCCTCAGTCAGGCGGTGCAGGCGCTGCAACAGAATGACCTTGGAGGCGACGATTTCCAACGCATCATCGCCTCGGTCATCGGGCCGATTACCTGGCCCGTGACCCTGCAAATATTGCGAGCGACCTACCCGGTCGGCGCTGAAGTACGCGCATTGGATGTCGATGGCCACGTTGCCACCGATGTGCTGCGTCTGGTGGAAAACAGCGGCCGGCAGACCCTTTACTTGCCGGGTGAAGCTCCGGCTTTTCGCCTGATGGACAGTGAGGCCAATCTGCACTGGTGGCTGCTTGAGCAGATGAATGCCGAGGACAAACGCAGCGCATTTCTCAAGCATTTCCCTCTCGCCGAGAGTCACCGCATCAGCGAAAACCTTACCGATTTGATGAACCGTCTGGTGAGCGCCTGGGGCCATAGCAATCACCAGATGATCAATCGCAGCAACGTCGCCGTCGCCGGTGATGCGTTCACTTGGTTAAGCGAATCGACACACAGCGCCATGGTCGCCGAGGCACAGCTGGCGCTGACCTCCAACAGCGACCTGCGCAAAAAACTCTGGATAGGTTATTTGAGCGCGGGTTTGAAAGTATTCGGCCCGATGGCAGCGGTGGGTTGGCCGGCAGCGTTGCCGTTGATCGGTGCCAGCATCGCCAACATGGGTCTGAACATCGATCAGGCCGTCAACGGCACCACAGCCGCCGAACGTAAAACGGGCCTTGCCAATGCAGTGCTCAACGGTATCGAAATTGTGCTGGATGTGCCGTTTCTGATCGGCACTGGCGCGCAGCTGGAAGTCGGCCCGCAAGTCGAGTTTGCCGAAGCCGAAGAAATGGCCGGGTTGGTCGAGTTCACTTCGGCGAACACGCCTCTCCTGCCGCCTGTAGAGCCGCCCCCAGCCACGCTGGTTGAAGAAGCCAGCACCGAATTGGCCAACGACATTCCCATCGAAACGCCTTCCGCCACATCCGTCCAGGCCTCGACGACTGCCGCTGCACAACAGGGACCCTCCGTGCCGGGGATTCCCGCCCGCTATCGGTGCAACGAGGTACTTGTATCGGACGCCGTTGAGTCGGCCCCTGGGAAATTTGAAGGTATCTACCGTCTCGACAAAGAGCCACGCTACGCGATCAGAATCGATGACGACGCGTACTACGTGCACTACTTTGCCGATTCCGAGGAGAGCGGCCACTGGGCGGTCGTCAATCCCGAGCGTCCCAATCAGTTCGCTTATTCGCTGCCGGTACGCTTCGGGGCTGGCGGCAAATGGGAGCGCATCCCTGCGTTGCGGCTCAGGGGCGGCGGTCAATGCGTGGGTAAGTCGTGCACACTGGATATTGAAACGACGCCCGAGCCGTCCACGACAACGCCCTCGGCGGAGCTGCATTTGGTCGAACCGGTTCCCGGGTCTGCTCGTCCGCTGCGTCTGGTGACGCCCCTCCACGACGTCATGGGGATGGACATGGCAGCGCTAAAAAGATGGGCGATGAATCTGCCTGAAACCTTCGCTACGCTGCCCAGCGCCGCTCACGGCAATCGGCCGATTGCTGAGGTGTTTGCCGCCTACTTCGGCGAAAGGCGTGCCATTCTGCTCAACGAGGCCAAGGAATTTTACTCGGAGCTGAACTGGACCAACCTGCCCGCCCGGCCGGTCATCCCGCCAATTACCTCCGCGATGACAATAGACGAACTGATCGATGGTATTTTCGCCAACAGCAGGGGGCTAGTGATTGGCGAGACGCTGGATCGCATCACTAGCATGGGGTTCATGATCGAAAACATGCCGCTGTTCGCACGGCACATCGATACCCTTTACGTGCGTGGATTGCTCAGTGATTTTGCTCAGACTGATCTCAACGACTTTCACATGTCGGGAGAGATGTCACAGGATCTGCGTACCTATCTGTCCAGCCTTGGCACCGACCCCGATGACCGGTTCAACGTCCTCGAGCTGGTCAGGACCGCGCAGGCCAACGGCGTCCGGGTTCACGGCCTCGACGTGGCGCAAAATTACAAACCGAAGGTACCCCTCACCTCGATTGAAGAGCAGATGATGCACGCCCGCCTGACCACCCGAATCATGTGGGGTGACGAAATCCTCAACAAACCGGGCAAATGGGTTGTATTGAGCGAAGCAACGAATACCAATAACTTCAGAAACCTGCCGGGCATCAGCGAACACATGGGCGGCATCGGTTTACGGATCGAGGAGGTGTCATCCGCCGAGGAAGCAGGCGTCAGTATCGATCCCGGGCTGGAAATCGCGCGCGGCCCGTTTGACAACGGCGCAACGACCCGTGCCTCAGTCGACGTGCTCTACGCTGACCTGCGTTTGCAGATCGAATCAGCTACGCCGCAATGGACACCCGCGGCGCAGGAAAAGCTGCTGCATCGCAATGGCATGTTTCTGATCGAAAAGAGCCAAAACGCCTACACACTGGTACGTCGCGACAGCTCAAGCAACATTGTGCGAACAACGGTCAATCGCAGAAGGGATGGCCAGGTTTACATATGGGCGCAGTCGTTGCCTCGAATCAGCGGCATCATGTTCCGTGACATCGCCGCGTTATCCCAGCGGCTGATAGAGATCGGCCTGACCCTGCAAAGTCGCCTGCCCACCTGAGCCGTTTTTCGGGATCATGAAACGAAAAAACCCTTGGCTTGAGGCCAAGGGTTTTTTGCTTACTCGATGCGTCGATCAGCGTGCAGCGGGATCACTCCCACTCAATCGTCGCCGGCGGCTTGCTCGACACGTCGTAGGTGACGCGCGAGATACCTTCGATTTCATTGATGATGCGGCCGGAGACGGTCTCCAGCAGTTCGTAAGGCAGGTGCGCCCAACGCGCGGTCATGAAGTCGATGGTTTCTACGGCACGCAGGGCCACGACCCACGCGTAACGCCGACCGTCGCCGACCACGCCGACCGATTTCACTGGCTGGAACACCACGAAAGCCTGGCTGACCTTGTGGTACCAGTCGGCCTTGCGCAGTTCTTCAATGAAGATGTGGTCGGCACGACGCAGCAGGTCGGCGTATTCCTTCTTCACTTCGCCGAGGATGCGCACGCCCAGACCCGGGCCCGGGAACGGGTGGCGGTAGACCATGTCGTACGGCAGGCCGAGTTCCAGGCCCAGACGACGGACTTCGTCCTTGAACAGTTCGCGCAGTGGCTCGACCAGTTTCAGGTTCATTTCTTCCGGCAGGCCGCCCACGTTGTGGTGCGACTTGATCACGTGGGCCTTGCCGCTTTTCGCGCCAGCCGACTCGATCACGTCCGGGTAGATGGTGCCCTGCGCGAGGTATTTGATGTTTTCCAGTTTATTGGACTGGGCATCGAATACGTCGATGAAGGTGCGACCGATGATCTTGCGTTTCTTCTCCGGGTCGGCTTCGCCGGCCAGGTTGTTGAGGAACTGCTCTTCGGCGTTGGCGCGGATCACCTTGACGCCCATGTTCTCGGCGAACATGGCCATCACTTGCTCGCCTTCGTGCAGACGCAGCAGGCCGTTATCGACGAAGACGCAGGTCAACTGATCGCCGATGGCCTTGTGCAGCAGCGCGGCAACCACCGAGGAGTCAACGCCGCCGGACAGGCCCAACAGGACGTTGTCGGTGCCGACCTGAGCGCGGATGTTGGCGATGGCGTCTTCAGCGATTTTCGATGGCGTCCACAGGGCTTCACAGCCGCAGATGTCGAGCACGAAACGCGAAAGGATGCGACCGCCCTGCTTGGTGTGGGTCACTTCCGGGTGGAACTGCACGCCGTAGTACGCGCGATCGTCGTTGAACATGCCGGCGATCGGGCAGCTCGGGGTGCTGGCGAGGATGTGGAAGTCTTCCGGCATCTTGGTGACCTTGTCACCGTGGCTCATCCACACGTCGAGGCCAAACAGGCCGTCGGCGTCGATGTGATCTTCGATGCCGTCGAGCAGGCGGCTCTTGCCGACCACGTCAACGCGAGCGTAACCGAACTCACGCAGTTCGGAACCTTCAACCTTGCCGCCCAGTTGCTCGGCCATGGTCTGCATGCCGTAGCAGATGCCGAACACCGGCACGCCCAGGTCGAACACCGCCTGCGGGCAGCGCGGGCTGTTGGCTTCGTGCACGGACTCGGGGCCGCCGGCGAGGATGACGCCTTTAGGGGCGAATTCGCGGATCGCATCTTCGTCCATGTCGAACGGGTGCAGTTCGCAGTACACGCCGATCTCGCGCACGCGGCGGGCAATCAGCTGGGTGTATTGCGAACCGAAGTCGAGGATCAGGATGCGGTGAGCGTGAATGTCGAGGGCCATGACTCATTCTCATGTAGTGAATCAGAAACAACTCGGGGCTGAATGAACAGCCCCGGTGATTTAACGTTTTGCTGGAAGCCTCAACCTACGCGGTAGTTCGGCGCTTCCTTGGTGATCTGCACGTCGTGAACGTGGGATTCGGCCATGCCGGCGCCAGTGATCCGCACGAATTCGGGCTTGGTGCGCATTTCTTCGATGTTGGCGCTGCCGGTGTAACCCATCGAGGAACGCAGGCCGCCCATCAACTGGTGAATGATCGCGCTCAGGGTGCCCTTGTACGGCACACGGCCTTCGATGCCTTCCGGAACCAGTTTCTCGGCGCCTGCCGAGGAGTCCTGGAAGTAACGGTCGGACGAGCCTTGCGCCTGGGACATGGCGCCCAGCGAGCCCATGCCGCGATAAGCCTTGTACGAACGGCCCTGGAACAGTTCGATCTCGCCCGGGGCTTCTTCAGTACCGGCGAACATCGAACCCATCATCACGCAGGACGCACCGGCGACGATGGCCTTGGACAGGTCACCGGAGAAACGGATGCCGCCGTCGGCGATCAACGGCACGCCGGTGCCTTCAAGGGCGGCGGCGACGTTGGCGATGGCACTGATTTGCGGCACGCCGACGCCAGCAACGATACGGGTGGTGCAGATCGAGCCTGGGCCGATACCGACCTTGACTGCGTCGGCGCCCGCTTCGGCCAAGGCCTTGGCGGCAGCGCCGGTGGCGATGTTGCCGCCGATCACCTGCACTTCAGGGAAGTTCTCCTTGACCCAGCGAACGCGGTCGATCACGCCCTTGGAGTGACCGTGCGCGGTGTCGACCACCACCACGTCAACGCCGGCGTTGACCAGTGCGGTCACGCGATCACCGGTGTCTTTACCGGTGCCGACCGCAGCGCCAACGCGCAGACGACCTTGATCGTCCTTGCTGGCCAGCGGGTAGGCTTTGGCTTTTTCGATATCGTTGACGGTCATCATGCCTTTGAGGGCGAATTTGTCGTCGACGATCAGCACGCGCTCGATGCGGTGCTTGTGCAGCAGTTCACGGACGTCGTTCTTGTCGGCGCCTTCCTTGACCGTGACCAGACGCTCTTTGGGCGTCATCACTTCGCGGACGATGGCTTCCAGACGGTTTTCGAAACGTACGTCGCGGGAGGTGACGATGCCGACCAGGTCGCCATCGTGCAATACCGGAACGCCGGAAATGTTGTGCAGACGGGTCAGTTCGAACAGATCACGCACCGTGGCATCGGCCTCGATGGTGATGGGATCCTTGACCACACCGGCTTCGAACTTCTTGACCTTGCGCACTTCGGCAGCTTGCTGCTCGATGGTCATGTTCTTGTGGATAATGCCGATGCCACCTTCCTGAGCCATGGCGATTGCCAGACGGGCTTCAGTAACGGTGTCCATGGCGGCAGAAACCAGAGGAATATTCAGTTCGATGCCACGGGTAAGACGGGTCTTGAGACTGACTTCGTTGGGAAGCACCTCGGAATAACCGGGCACTAGGAGAATGTCGTCGAATGTCAGAGCTTCTTGGCTGATACGCAGCATCGCGGGGGCTCCCGAGCGGGAAAATGGAAGCGCGCCATTATAGTCAGACACCCCCTGCTGTTCAATGTAAAACTCAGCCTAATTGATAGATGGAAAACCTGGCTTTCTGTAGGAGCTGCCGAAGGCTGCGATCTTTTGACTTTGCTTTTCAAAGGCAGGATCAAAAGATCGCAGCCTTCGGCAGCTCCTACTGGGATCAGAGCTCGACCTTTACCCAACTTACAGGTTGATCGAGCCAATCGGCGAACTCGTCGATAAAGCTCTGCTTGAACCCCGCCTCCAGCCAATTATTGAAAATGAAGCCGAGGTTGGAAAACGCGCATTCCTGCAAAAACAGGAAACCGTTGATGTCGTCTTCATGCCCGCATTCGGGGCAGGTGAAATTGTCGGTGCGACCTGGAAACCAGTCCTCGAGACTTTCGAACAGTGCCTCGCCGACTTCGCGGCGGCACTCGGCGCAACCGGCTTCTTCGAGGAAGCCTTTGGCCGGGGTATAGATGCAGCGCTTGGTGACAATTTCCAGGCCATTGATCGGCTCACCGAACGGCAGCGCCTCGGGGTGCAGCACCACTGCGCGGGCGCCGTCGGCGATGGCGTGCGCCATGCGGTTGCCGGTGCGCCCGCAGGTGGTCAGTTGTTCTTCGATGATGTTCTTGCGCACCAGCCAACGCACGATCGCCCGCGCCCGGGGTTCGTGCACCGGCAGGGTGGAGATTTTCGGGACGATGATGCTTTGCGAGTTCATGGAGAGTCCTGCGGTATGGCTTCTGACGCCTTCGCGAGCAGGCGTTCCAAAGGCCGGCAGCTTAATCCCTCAAGAAATTCGGTCAAGTGCTGAAATAACGCACGATCAACGCGATTCCGCTGGCCAGCACCAGCCACGTCACCAGCCGCACAAATGCCTCGCGCGAAAGCCTCATGCTCAAACGCCGGCCGATCCACAAGCCCAGTGCCATCGCCGGTAACAGACACAGGGCCAGCATCAACAAGGGTAGCTCGGCATAGACACCGGCGATGACAAACAGACTCAAACGCACCACGGTGCTGCAACTGATCAACGCACTTTGCGTGGCCCGCGCAGCCTCTTTGGGCAAGCGACTGTTCAGATAGATCGCATACAAAAAACCGCCGCTGCCAAACAACGCACCGAACAATCCGCCCACCGTGCCCATGGGCACGGCCCACGCCGCCGACAACTGTGCCGGCCGCGCTTTCACCCACAGGCTGTAAACCGCATAGGCGCTGATAAACAGGCCCATCAACAGCAGCAACAGATCGGATTTGAGATTCAGCAGGAAGATCACCCCCAGCGTGCAGCCGATCGCCATGCACGGCAGCAGCCTGAGCAACTCCGCTCTGGCCACGTCCCGCCGCGAAGGCAGCAGATTGCCGAACGCCGCAACGAAATCCAGCAACACCAGCAGCGGCACGATTTTCGACAGCGGCATGAACAGGATCAGAATCGGCCCCGCCACCAGCGCCGTGCCGAAACCGGCAATACCAAAGACGATGTAGGCCAAGGCAATGGCCAGCCCGATAGCCGCCCAACCGCCCGCGCCCCACGTCCACGCCCCCAACAGTTCCATCATGCTCATCACTGCATTTCCTTAACAAGTTACCAATACTCCCCTGTAGGAGCTGCCGAAGGCTGCGATCTTTTGATCTTGATGCTAAAAAAACAAGATCAAAAGATCGCAGCCTTCGACAGCTCCTACAGGGTTCGTGCAATGAGCAGAAGAATGCCTTTAAACTGCGCCCCATGATTAAAGATCCCTTCGCAAGACTTGGCCTGGACCGAGAAATCCTGACCGTCAGCCAGCTCAACGGCCGCGCGCGGGTGTTGCTCGAAGACGTGTTCAGCAACATCTGGGTAGAAGGCGAAATTTCCAACCTTGCGCGCCCGGCGTCCGGTCACGTCTACTTCACCCTCAAGGACAGCGGCGCGCAGGTGCGTTGCGCGTTGTTCCGGCAGAACGCCGCGAGAGTGCGTCAGGCATTGAAAGATGGTCTGGCGGTCAAGGTGCGCGGCAAGGTTTCGCTGTTCGAAGGCCGTGGCGACTATCAACTGATCCTCGACACCGTTGAACCTGCCGGTGACGGTGCGCTGCGTCTGGCCTTCGATGCGCTGAAGGAAAAGCTCAGCGCCGAAGGCTTGTTCAGTGCCGAACGCAAAGTGCCGCTGCCCGCGCACCCGCAACGCATCGGCATCATCAGTTCGCCGACCGGCGCAGTGATTCGCGACATCATCAGCGTGTTCCGCCGCCGTGCGCCGCAGGTGCAACTGACCCTGATTCCGACCGCCGTACAGGGCCGCGAAGCCACTGCGCAAATCGTCCGCGCTCTGAAAATGGCCGATGCCCGTGGCTTCGATGCGCTGATCCTCGCCCGTGGCGGCGGCTCGCTGGAAGACCTCTGGTGCTTCAACGAAGAAGCCGTGGCGCGCGCGGTCGATGCCTGCGTAACGCCGATCGTCAGCGCCGTCGGCCATGAAACCGATGTGTCGATCAGCGACTTTGTTGCCGACGTCCGCGCACCGACACCCTCGGCGGCCGCCGAACTGCTCGCCCCGGATTCCAGCCATCTGATCCGTCAGGTCGAGAGCCTGCATCGACGTTTGGTGATGCGCATGCGCGATCGCTTGATGCGTGATCGCCTGCGTCTGGAAGGCATGGCCAGACGGCTGCGGCATCCTGGCGAACGTCTGCGTCAGCAGGCCCAGCGCCTCGACGATCTGGACATGCGCATGCGCCGGGCCTTCGAGCGCAGTCTCAATACCCGCCGCGAACGCCTGATCCGCCTGGAAACCCGCCTCGCCGGGCAACACCCGGGACGCCAATTGGCCATGCTCCGTCAGCGCCTCGACAGCCTCGCCGAACGCCTGCCCCGTGCCATGCGCGATGGCCTGAAACAACGTCGTCAGCAATTGCACAGTCAGATGCAGACCCTGCATGTGGTCAGCCCGTTGGCGACCCTCGGTCGCGGTTACAGCATCCTGCTCGACGAGCGTGGCCACGCGATTCGCAACGCCGCGCAGACCCACACCGGCCAACGCCTGAAAGCCAAACTGGGCGAAGGCGAATTGCAAGTGCGCGTCGAGGATAACCACCTGACGCCCGTCACCCTCTCTTTACTGGACTGATCCATGCCGCGTTTTCTTGCTCCGCTGCTGTTGCTCTGCCTGGCTTTCAATGCTCACGCCGACAGTTACATCACTCGCCTGTTGAACAAACCGGTGCCGGGCGGCGTCGCCGTGGTGGATCTGGGCGCGGCAGCACAAGCGCCGAAAGCCACGTATCAGGGCAAACCGGTGCTGGTGGTGAAAGAACAGAACAACTGGCTGGCGATTGTCGGCGTACCGCTGACGGTCAAGCCCGGTGCACAGCAAATCAGCAGTGGCGGGCGCAATCTGCCCTTCACCGTCGGCAGCAAGAAGTACCCGGAACAGCACATCACCCTGAAGAACAAACAGCAGGTCAACCCGAACGCAGACAACCTCAAGCGCATCGAGGGTGAACTGGCGGAACAGATCGCGGCTTACCGCAGTTTCAGCCCGAACACGCCGAGCAACCTGCTGCTGGACAAACCGGTGAACGGGCCGCTGTCGAGCAAGTTCGGCGTGCGCCGTTTCTTCAACGGTGAAGAGCGAAATCCTCATGCGGGCCTGGATTTCGCGGTACCGGCCGGGACGCCAATCAAGACGCCGGCGGCGGGCAAGGTGATTCTGATCGGCAATTACTTCTTCAACGGCAATACCGTGTTCGTGGACCATGGCCAGGGCTTTATCAGCATGTTCTGTCACATGTCGAAGATCGATGTGAAGAACGGCCAGCAATTGGCTCGTGGCGCAGTGGTGGGCAAGGTCGGCGCGACCGGCCGCGCGACAGGTCCGCATATGCACTGGAACGTCAGCCTGAATGATGCGCGGGTCGATCCGGCGATTTTCATTGGCGCGTTCCAACCCTGAATATTGTGTGGAGGCTGCTGGCCTCTTCGCGGGCAAGCCCGCTCCCACAGTGTCCGTGTCGTACAAAAATCTCATGTACACCCGAATAACCTGTGGGAGCGGGCTTGCCCGCGAAGGCGCCCTGACCAGCACCACAAGGCCCCATGACACACCGCCGGCTCGATTGCGCCCCTACCAAGCCCCACGCAAAAATAACGATACTCGAGTGAATCAGGCGCAATAAAATCGCGCAAAATCGCGACTTTCGGGTATTCCTCTCAATTTTTTCCGACTGCTTGCCATCCTTCCCCCTCGCGGTTAGGGTTGAGGCCATGAAAACCTCTCACACCCTCATTCAGCTTCGCCAGCACCGCAGCCTGTGCCTCGTCAGCGCACGACTGCCAGGCTGAATCGCTGCGCCTCGTCCCACGCTTTCCCAAGAACATTCGTTCAACCGGCAGGCCGCCTCTTTTCGGCCCAGACAACAAGGAATTTCCCGATGAGCATGCTCAAAGACCCGTCTTCGAAATACCGCGCGTTTCCCGTCATCAACCTGCCGGATCGCACCTGGCCGTCGAAGACCATCGACACCGCGCCGATCTGGTGCAGCTCCGACCTGCGTGACGGCAACCAGTCGCTGATCGAACCGATGGACGCGGCGAAGAAGCTGCGCTTCTGGAAAACCCTGGTGCAGGTCGGCGTGAAAGAAATCGAAGCATCGTTCCCGGCGGCTTCGCAAACCGACTTCGACTTTGTGCGTACGCTGATCGAAGAAGGCCACATCCCGGATGACACCACCATTCAGGTGCTGACCCAGGGCCGTGAAGATCTGATCGAGCGCACCTTCGAATCCCTGCGCGGGGCGAAGAAAGCCATCGTTCACCTGTACAACGCCACCTCGCCTTCTTTCCGTCGCATCGTCTTCAACCAGGACAAGGACGGCATCAAGGCCATCGCGGTCAACGCCGCCAAACTGTTCGTCAAATACGCAGCGATGCAGCCAGAGACCGAGTGGACCTTCGAATACTCACCGGAAACCTTCAGCGCCACCGAGCTGGAATTCGCCAAGGAAGTCTGTGACGCGGTGATCGAGGTGTGGAACCCGACGCCTGAGCACAAGATGATCCTCAACCTGCCGGCCACCGTTGAATGCGCAACGCCGAACGTCTACGCCGACCAGATCGAGTGGTTCGGTCGCAAGATCAACCGTCGTGACAGCGTGATCATCAGCCTGCACACCCACAACGACCGTGGCACAGGCGTCGCGGCCACCGAGCTGGGCCTGATGGCCGGCGCCGATCGCGTCGAAGGCTGCCTGTTCGGCAACGGCGAGCGCACCGGCAACGTCGACCTCGTCACCGTCGCGCTGAACATGTACACCCAGGGCGTGAACCCTGAGCTGGATTTCTCCGACATCGACGGCGTGCGCAAGGTCGTCGAAGAGTGCAACCAGATCCAGGTGCACCCGCGTCATCCGTATGTGGGCGACCTGGTGCACACCGCGTTCTCCGGCTCGCACCAGGATGCCATCCGCAAGGGCTTCGCCCAGCAGAAACCGGACACCCTGTGGGAAGTGCCATACCTGCCGATCGACCCGGCCGACATTGGTCGCAGCTATGAGGCGGTGATCCGCGTCAACAGCCAGTCGGGCAAGGGCGGCATCGCCTACTTGCTGGAGCAGGAATACGGCATCAGCCTGCCGCGTCGCATGCAGATCGAGTTCAGCCAGGTGGTGCAGCGTGAAACCGATCGCTTGGGCCTGGAGATGACCGCCAAGCAGATTCACTCGCTGTTGATCAGCGAATACCTGCAGGCCAACACCCCGTACGCGCTGGTCAGCCATCGTCTGCAGGAAGAAAACGGCAACAGCGCCGTCGAAGTGGAAGTGGCCAGCAAAGGTCAGGGCGAAACCAACCTGCACTGGCGCGGCAAAGGTAACGGCGCGCTGGAGGCATTGGTGGCCGGTCTGCCGGTTCCGGTGGAGATCATGGACTACAACGAACACGCGATCGGCGCCGGCACCAACGCCAAAGCGGCGGCCTACATCGAACTGCGCGTGAACGGTGAACGTGCGGTGCACGGCGTGGGGATCGATGAAAACATCACCACCGCCAGCTTCAAGGCACTGTTCAGCGCACTGAACCGCTCGCTGAGCCAGCCAGACGCGAAAGCAGCGTAATCGACCGCTGAAACGCGAAAGGCCCCGGAGTGTGAGCTCCGGGGCCTTTTTGTTGTAGATCAAAGGATCGCAGCCTTCGGCAGCTCCTACATTGGGACGGCGTACATCCTGTAGGAGCTGCCGAAGGCTGCGATCTTTTGCTTTTCAGGTGAACTCGAAGGTGTCGGCATCCAGGTTTGCCGGAAAGCGTTCACGATAAGCCGCCAACGGCGCCGCTTCCAGAATCACCTGGAACACGCCATCCGCCTCCCCCGCCGCCAGCAACGTCTCGCCCTGGAAATCCAGCACCTGACTGTCACCGGTATACGCAAAGCCCTTGCCATCGCTGCCGACCCGGTTCACCGCCGCCACGTAGCAGAGGTTTTCAATCGCTCGGGCCGGCAGCAGGCGATTCCAGTGCAGACGCCGTGCGCCCGGCCAGTTGGCGGTGTACAGCAGCAGATCGGTGTCCTGCGCATCGCGGCTCCACACCGGGAAGCGCAGGTCGTAGCAGATCAGCGGACGAATCCGCCAGCCCTTGAGCTCGAACTGCACCTGCCGCTCGCCGGGCGTGTAATGGTTGTGCTCGCCAGCCATGCGGAACAGGTGACGCTTGTCGTAATGCAGCACTTCGCCGTCCGGCCGCGCCCACAGCAAGCGATTGCGATGGCTGCCGTCAGCCGCCTGAATAATCACGCTGCCAGTGATGACCGCATCGAATTTCGCCGCCTGCGCTCGCAGCCATTTGCTGGTCGGGCCGTTTTCGGCTTCGGCGAGGGTTTCCGACTCCATGGAAAAACCGGTAGTGAACATTTCCGGCAGGATGATCAGATCGGCCCCACGGGCCTGCTCCAGCAACAGCTCGAAATGCTCGAGGTTGGCCTGGCGGTCGTGCCAGGCCAGGCTGGTCTGAACCAGCGCCAGAGTCAGGTCTGGCAAAGCACTCAAATCACGCATAGTTTCGCCGCCGCTTCACGCAGCGTCTCCTCGCGTTTGGCAAAGCACAGCCGTATCAAGCGCTGGCCTTGCGGTGGATTCTGGTAGAACACCGACACCGGAATGCTCGCGACACCGTGCTCGCGAGTCATCCACGTGGCCATGTCGACATCATTCAGATCAGGACGGATCTGTGAATAATCAACCAACTGGAAATAAGTGCCACTGGCACGGGTGAAGCTGAACCGCGACGGCGCGAGCAGATCGCAAAACAGATCGCGCTTGGCCTGATAGAAACCCGGCAATTGTTCAACGTGCTCGGGGTGCTCGGCCATGTAATCGGCCAGCGCGTATTGCAGCGGTGTGACGCCACAGAAACTCACGTATTGATGCACCTTGCGCAACTCGGCCGTCAGCGCTGGCGGGGCGACGACATAGCCGGTTTTCCAGCCGGTGACGTGGTAAGTCTTGCCGAACGAGCTGATCACGAACGCGCGCTGATAGAGCTCTTCATGGGCGAGCACGCTGACATGCGGCACGCCGTCGAACACCAGGTGTTCGTAGACTTCGTCGCTGATCAGATAGATGTCGCGATCACGGATCAAGGCCGCCAGTTGATCGAGCTCGTCGCGGCTGATCAATGCGCCGCTGGGGTTATGCGGGGTGTTGATGACGATCATTTTAGTGCGCGGGCTCAGGGCCGCGGCGAGCTGGTCGAAATCGATGGAAAAATCGTCCGGATTCAAGTGCACATGCACGCAACGACCACCCGCCAGCTCCGTCGCCGGCGCGTAGCTGTCGTAGCATGGATCAAACACGATGACTTCGTCGCCACTGTGGATAACGGCCTGAATCGCGCAGAAGATCGCTTGGGTCGCGCCGGGCGTTACCGTCACTTCATGATCGGCATCGACATTCACGCCATAGCTGCGGGCGATCTTGGCCGCGATCTGCTGGCGCAACGCCGGCAACCCGGTCATCGGCGAATACTGATTATGGCCACTGGCGATATGCCGCCCGACCGCATCACGCAGCGACTGCGGCCCGTCAAAATCCGGAAAACCCTGCGACAGGTTGATCGCGCCGGTCTGCGCCGCGAGCTGAGACATCTGCGTGAAAATAGTGATGCCGACATTCGGCAGCTTGCTGGTGATCATCGGGGGTTCTCTCTCGACACCCGGCTCTGACGACGGCTCGGGAGAGCCCGAGGATAGCCCATCCGGCGCCCATAAAAAAAGGGCGCCAACCGGCGCCCTTCTCTCTGACTGATCGTTCCCACGCTCTGCGTGGGAACGATCCTGCAAGCGACGTTATTTCTTGTCGCGGCGCTTCTTGCTGGCTTTCTTGTTGTGCGACATCAAGCGCCGCTTCTTGTTGACCTGGCGGTCGGTCAGCGTGTTCTTGTTGCCTTCGTACGGGTTCTCGCCGCCCTTGAACTCGATGCGGATCGGCGTACCGACCAGCTTGAGTACACGACGGTAAGTGTTCTCCAGATAGCGCACGTACGACTTCGGCACTTTCTCGATCTGGTTACCGTGGATCACGATGATCGGCGGGTTCGCGCCACCCAAGTGAGCGTAACGCAGCTTGATCCGGCGGTTGTTGACCATCGGCGGTGCGTGCTCGCCCACCGCATCTTCGAGAATCTGGGTGAGGCGGTTGGTCGGCCAGCGGGTCACAGCGGACTTGAACGAGTTCTGCACCGAAGCGTAGAGGTTGCCCACGCCCGTGCCGTGCAGCGCCGAGATGAAGTGAATGTCGGCGTAGTCGACGAAGAACAGCCGGCGTTGCAGCTCGACTTTGACGAAGTCGCGCTCGCTCGGCGTCATGCCGTCCCACTTGTTGATCGCGATGACCAACGCACGACCGGATTCGATCGCGAAGCCCAGCAGGTTGAGGTCGTGGTCGACCACACCTTCGCGGGCGTCCATGACGAAGATCACCACGTTGGCGTCTTTGATCGCCTGCAGGGTTTTGACCACGGAGAACTTTTCGACTTCTTCGTGGATCTTGCCGCGCTTGCGCACACCGGCGGTGTCGATCAGCGTGTACTTCTCTTCATTGCGCTCGAACGGAATGTAGATGCTGTCGCGGGTAGTGCCCGGCTGGTCATACACGATGACCCGGTCTTCACCGAGCATGCGGTTGACCAGGGTCGACTTGCCGACGTTCGGACGACCGATGATGGCGATCTTGATTCCGTCTTTTTCGCTCGGACCAGGAATGCGCTTGGCTTCCTCGCCTTCGGCAACGACTTCTTCCTCTTCGCCTTCAGCCGGCTCGTCATCATCGCGCGGGAATTCGCTCAGAGCGGCTTCCAGCAATTGCGTGATGCCACGGCCGTGGGCGCCGGCGATCGGGATCGCGTGGCCCATGCCCAGCGGGGCGAATTCGGCGCGGGCCATTTCCGGGTCGATGTTGTCGACCTTGTTGGCAACCACGTGGGAACGCTTGTTACGTTTGCGCAAATGCTCGGCGATCATCTGGTCGGCAGCGGTAAAACCGGCCTTGGCATCTACCAGAAACAGCACCACATCGGCTTCTTCGATGGCCAGCAGCGACTGCTCGGCCATTTTTTCGTCCATACCATGTTCGTCACCGGAGATACCGCCGGTGTCGATCAGAATGTAGGAACGCCCTTGCCACTTGGCCTCACCGTACTGGCGATCACGGGTCAGACCGGACAGGTCGCCGACGATGGCGTCGCGAGTCCGAGTCAGGCGGTTGAACAAGGTGGACTTGCCGACGTTCGGTCGGCCCACCAGGGCGATTACGGGAACCATGCGGCTCTCCACTGCGTTATTTCAGAAAATACAAAAGCCGCTGCGAGGCAGCGGCTGGTGCTCGGGGCAACACCCGGAGGCGCTGCAAACTCTGCTGATGCAGGGCCGCTTGGGGATCAACCCCAAGCATAGTTGTTACTTGATGGTCAGGGCTTCCAGTTTGCCGCTGTTGCCATACACATAAATCGTGTCGCCCACCACCAGCGGACGAGCACGCAGGCCGTCGCTGTCGATGCGCTCACGGCCGACGAAACGACCGTCAACCTGGCTGAGCAGGTGCAGATAACCTTCCAGGTCACCCACAGCTACATAGCTGGAGAACACTTCCGGAGCCGACAGCTGACGGCGAGCCAGCGCATCGTTGCTCCACAGTGCGGTGGTCGAACGCTCGTCGACGCCTTCAACGGTGCCCGAGGACAGGCTCACGTAGACGCTGCCGAAACCCTGAGCGATACCGGCGTAGCTCGACGCATCGCGCTGCCACAGTTGACGACCGCTTTCCAGGTCCAGTGCCGCCACGCGACCCTGATAACTGGCCACATACAGCGTGCCGCCGGACAGCAGCAGACCGCCGTCGATGTCGACCACGCGCTCCAGTTCCGAACGACCCTGTGGAATGGCGATGCGTTGTTCCCACACCGGCACGCCGTTGGAGATGTCCAGAGCGACCACTTTACCCGTCGACAGGCCAGCCAGCGCCAGACGGTTGGTGACCAGCGGAGCACTGGTGCCACGCAGGGTCAGGACAGCCGGAGTGCTGTCATACACCCAACGCTGGTTGCCGGTGGCCGCGTCCAGACCGATCAGACGATCGTCCTGAGTCTGCACAACGACGACGTCGCCATTGTTGGCCGGCGGCGCGAGGACTTCACTGTTGACGCGCGCACGCCACTTCTCTTCACCATTGCTGGTGTCCAGAGCGACGACTTCGCCACGCAGGGTACCGATCAGTACCAGACCGTAACCCACGCCAACGGCGCCGGAGACAGGCAGTTCCAGATCCTGGTCCCACTTCACGTCACCGTTGCTGCGATCCAGTGCCATCACCACACCGGTCACATCGGCGGCGTAGATGGTGTCACCGTCAATCGCCGGCACCAGCATGTTGTAGGTTTCACCCTGACCGTCACCGATCGAGCGACTCCACTGCTTCTGCAGAACCACTTCTTCCTTGAAGTCGGTCAGTTCAGCCGGTGGCAGTTCTTTCTTGCTGTTGCTGCTGCAACCCGCGGCCAGAAGGGCCAGAGCCAGCAATGCTGCATGCTTCCAACGGATCACGTCACGCATCCCCTTTGGCCAGGTCGTCGAGCTTGATTTGAAGGCCACCGACTGCCGCTTCATCCGACAGTGCCGCCTTGGCTTTTTGATACGCCTTGTTCGCGTCATCGGTACGGCCCAAGCGCACCAGCAGGTCGCCCTTGAGTTCTTCGCGAGTGGCCAGGAACGCTTTGTCGGCATCGCCGTCGAGCAGTTTCAGGGCGTCTTCGGCCTTGTCCTGCGCGCCCAGCACCTGCGCCAGACGCTGACGGGCAATCTCGCCCAGCGCCGGGTTGGCCGGTTTGTCGACGATGGCTTTGAGTTCAGCGGCTGCGTCGTCCAGCTTGCCGCTGTCGACCGCGACTTTGGCGACAAACAGGCTGCCGTATTGCGCGTAAGCCGAACCGCCGTATTCGCTGTTGAGCTTGCCGGCCAGATCCGCAACGCGCGCGGCATCGGGCTTGCCGTCAGGCGTGAGGGTGGTTTCCAGCAATTGCTGATAGAGCACCGAGGCGCCTTGCGACTGGTTGCTCTGGTATTTGTGATAAGCCTGCCAGCCGAACACGATGACCAGCGCCAACAGGCCGCCGGTGACCAGAGGTTTGCCGTTGCGTGTCCACCAGTCCTTCAAATCCGCCAACTGTTCGTCTTCGGTACTCGACACCCCAATACTCCTTAATCGCTAAATCGGCTGTTAAGACAGCTTCAACCCTGCACGACGCAGGTGGCCAGGTGAGCGGCGAGCGCATCCCAGGCAATGCTTTGTTGTTCGCCCTGGCCACGCAGGGGTTTGAAACCTACCACTTGCTGGGCCATTTCGTCGTCACCGAGGATCAGCGCGTACAGCGCACCGCTCTTGTCGGCCTTCTTGAACTGGCTTTTGAAACTGCCGGCGCCGGCATTGACTTGCAGACGCAGGTTTGGAAGCTGATCGCGAACCCGCTCGGCCAGAGCCAGACCGGCCAACTCAGCCTGCTCACCGAAGGCGCAGAGGTAGACGTCGACCTGACGGGAGATTTCTTCCGGGATCTGCTCGAGGGTTTCGAGCATCAACACCAGACGCTCGATGCCCATGGCGAAACCGACGCCCGCGGTTGGCTTGCCGCCCATCTGCTCGACCAGACCGTCGTAACGGCCGCCCGCGCACACGGTGCCCTGAGCGCCGAGCTTGTCGGTGACCCATTCGAAAACTGTTTTGCTGTAGTAATCGAGGCCGCGCACCAGTTTCGGGTTGAGCACATAAGGAATGCCGACGGCATCCAGACGCGCCTTCAGGCCTTCGAAGTGAGCCCGGGACTCGTCGTCGAGGTAATCGGCCATTTTCGGCGCATCGACCAGCACGGCCTGGGTGTCGGCATTTTTCGTGTCGAGCACGCGCAGCGGGTTGGTTTTCAGGCGACGCTGGCTGTCTTCGTCGAGCTTGTCGTGGTGCGCCGAGAGGTACTCGACCAGCGCTTCACGATAGCGACCGCGGGACTCGCTGGTGCCGAGGCTGTTGAGTTCGAGCTTGACCGCATCACGGATACCCAGCTCGCCCCACAGGCGCCAGGTCATGATGATCAGCTCGGCGTCGATGTCCGGACCGTCGAGGTTGAACACCTCAAGACCGATCTGGTGGAACTGGCGATAACGGCCTTTTTGCGGACGCTCGTGGCGGAACATCGGGCCGATGTACCAGAGTTTCTGCACCTGACCGCCACCGGTGATGCCGTGTTCGAGCACAGCGCGCACGCACGCCGCAGTGCCTTCCGGACGCAGGGTCAGCGAGTCGCCGTTGCGGTCTTCGAAGGTGTACATCTCTTTTTCGACGATATCGGTGACTTCGCCGATCGAGCGCTTGAACAGCTCGGTGAATTCGACGATCGGCATGCGGATCTGCTTGTAACCGTAGTTATCCAGCAGACGCGCAACAGTGCCCTCGAAATAACGCCACAGCGGGGTCTGTTCGGGCAGGATGTCGTTCATGCCACGAATGGCTTGCAGAGACTTGCTCACAAAATTTCCTTAATTCGTTCGATCAGCCGCGCGCGATAACGGCAGCGTCGGCTTCGACCTTTTCGGCCGCTTTCTGGCGGATCAGCCGCTCCAGCTCATCCACCAGATTGTCATTCGTCAGTTTCTGCGACGGCTTGCCATCGATGTAAATCAGGTTTGGCGTGCCGCCGGTCAAGCCGATATGGGCTTCCTTGGCTTCGCCGGGGCCGTTGACCACGCAACCGATCACCGCGACATCCAGCGGCACCAGCAGGTCTTCAAGGCGCCCTTCCAGCTCGTTCATGGTTTTCACCACATCGAAGTTCTGCCGCGAGCAGCTCGGGCAGGCGATGAAGTTGATGCCACGGGAACGCAGATGCAAAGACTTGAGAATGTCGTAACCGACCTTCACTTCCTCGACCGGGTCGGCCGCCAGCGAGATGCGGATAGTATCGCCAATCCCTTCGGCGAGCAGCATACCTAGGCCCACGGCGGATTTCACCGTGCCCGAGCGCAAACCACCGGCTTCAGTGATGCCGAGGTGCAGCGGCTGGACGATTTCTTTCGCCAGCAAACGGTAGGCTTCGACGGCCATGAACACGTCGGAGGCCTTCACGCTGACCTTGAAGTCCTGGAAATTCAGGCGTTCGAGGTGTTCAACGTGGCGCAGGGCGGACTCGACCAATGCGGCCGGGGTCGGCTCGCCATATTTCTTCTGTAGGTCTTTTTCCAGGGAACCGGCGTTGACGCCGATGCGAATTGGAATGCCACGATCGCGGGCTGCATCGACCACGGCACGCACACGGTCTTCACGACCGATGTTGCCCGGGTTGATGCGCAAGCAGTCGACGCCCAGCTCGGCCACGCGCAGAGCGATCCTGTAGTCGAAGTGGATGTCGGCCACCAACGGCACTTTGACCAGTTGCTTGATCTTGCCGAACGCCTCGGCGGCGTCCATGTCGGGTACCGAAACGCGAACGATATCGACGCCGGCAGCTTCCAGACGATTGATCTGCGCCACGGTCGCGGCGACGTCATTGGTGTCGCTGTTGGTCATGCTCTGCACAGCGATCGGCGCGTCGCCGCCCACCGGTACGTTGCCGACCCAGATCTTGCGCGATTCGCGACGTTTGATTGGAGATTCGCCGTGCATGACTTATTGACCCAACTTCAGGCGAGCAGTCTCGCCACTGGTGAACGGAGCGATGTCGACCGGTTGGCCGTTGTAGCTGACCTGTGCCGCGCGGGCGACGCCCAGGCGCACGGCGAGCGGGGGTTTGCCGGAAACACTCACGCTGTCGCCTTTATGCTTCAGACCACTGAAAATCACTTTGCCACGGCCATCGGTCACCTGTGCCCAGCAATCGCCGGTGAATTGCAACTGTACCTGGCCTTCGCCGGCTACCGGAGCAGCTGTTTCAGCGCTTGGCGCTTGAGCAACCGGCGCGGTCGGGGCAGGTGTCGCTGGGACATTCGGCGCGGAAGTGGCCGGAGCCGCCACCACCGGTGCAGGCGTCTGTGCCGGTACGCTTGGTGCAACTGCCGGGGCAGCCGGCTCGGCCGCTGGCGCAACGGACTCGGCGCCGGTCGATTCAGCGCTGGCGTCCGACTGCGGCAAAGCCAGCGAAGTGGAGTTGTCGGCCTGATTCTCGGCGACGGCCTGGTCTTCCGGCTCGTCGATCGGGTGGATCTGGGTGGTGCCGTCAGCGCCTTCGACTTCAACGTGTTCTGGCGCGAGGCTGGTCAGATCGCGGCTGCGCTGTGAGGTCTGATCCTGCCACCAGACGAATCCGCCGCCGATGACCGCGATCAGCAACAACAGACTGACGATACGCAAAATGGTGTGGGAAACCCGCACCGGCTCTTCGATACGACCGAGGGCGTGAACGTTGCTGCCCTGGGAGTCGGTGCCGGTGGACTGGTCAAACTGCTGAACCAGAACGGTCTGGTCCATGCCGAGCAATTTGGCATAGGCGCGAATGTAACCGCGAGCGAAGGTATGCCCCGGCAGCTTGTCGAACGCGCCGGCTTCAAGATTGCTCAGGGATGTCACGGTGAGGTTGAGCTTGAGGGCCACTTCGGCCAGCGACCAGCCATTGCTTTCGCGGGCCTGGCGCAGGGTCTCACCGGGATTAACGCGATTCGCTGCTACAACTTCGGGATGCGCCGCTTTCATCATTGCTCCGACAGGTATTGCTGATATTCCGGCGTACCGGGATAGAGTCGTTTTAATTGCAGACCGTAACTGGCTGCCTTGTCGCGATCTTCAAACACTTTTGCCAGCCGAACGCCGAGCAATAGGCTACGTGCATTTTGTTCGGTCAGCTGGCTGAAACGGTCGTAATAGTCACGCGCGGGCACATAATGCCTGTCTTCGAAGGACAACTCAGCCATTTCCAGCAACGCGCGTGGTTGTTGGCGATTCAGGCGCAGGGCTTTTTCCAGCTGTTGCTGGGCCAGATCACGCTGACCAAGCTTGGCGGCGGTCATGCCGAGGTTTTCGAAGACCCGCGAGCGCTCAGGATACAGGGTATCGGCGGCCGCTTGTTCAAAACGCTCGTAGGCTTCCTTGTAGCGCTGTTCTTCGTAAAGAAAACTGCCGTAGTTGTTGAGGATGCGCGCATCGGCGGGACGTGAGGACAGGGCCTTGCGAAAGTGCTCGTCGGCCAGTGCCGGCTCCATTTCCGCCTGGAACACCAGACCGAGGGCCGCATTGGCATCGGGGTCGGAACCGTCCAGCTCCAGCGCTTTCTTCAGTGGCACCTTGGCGCGCTCGGTCATGCCTTGCTGCAGATAGCCCAGCCCCAGCTGCACGTAGGCAGCCCGCGCTTCATCGCGGCCCTTGCTGGTCTTCATCGGGTTGTAGTCACCCGACAGGACACAACCAGCACACAGGCTGGCCAACAGCAACAGCAGCGCAAAGCGCAGGGACATAGAGATCCTCTCTTAGTTAGTGTTCGCGGCGTTCTGTGCCAGATCGCTGTCGGCGCTCAACTCGCGCACGGCGATGTAACGTTCGCTGCGACGGGTGCGATCCAGCACCTGCCCTACCAATTGACCACATGCGGCATCGATGTCTTCACCACGGGTGGTGCGCACGGTGACGTTGAAACCGGCTTGATGCAACTGATCCTGGAAGCGGCGGATGGCATTGTTGCTCGGCCGCTCGTACCCGGAATGCGGGAACGGATTGAACGGGATCAGGTTGATCTTGCACGGGATATCCTTGAGCAGCTCGATCATTTCCACCGCGTGCTCAAGCTTGTCGTTGACGTCCTTGAGCAAGGTGTACTCGATGGTCAGCACACGTTTCTCGCCAAGGGCGGACATGTAGCGCTGGCACGACTCGAGCAGCATCTTAAGCGGATATTTCTTGTTGATCGGCACCAATTGGTTACGCAATGCGTCATTTGGTGCGTGCAGGGACAACGCCAGGGACACATCGATGTGCTTGGCCAGCTCATCGATCATCGGCACCACACCCGAGGTGGACAGGGTCACGCGGCGCTTGGAGATCCCGTAGCCGAGGTCATCCATCATCAGATGCATGGCGGCGACGACGTTGTCGAAGTTCAGCAACGGCTCGCCCATGCCCATCATCACCACGTTGGTGATGGCGCGGTCGACGGTGGCCGGGACGCTGCCGAAAGATTTGTTGGCAATCCACACCTGACCGATGACTTCGGCGGCGGTGAGGTTGCTGTTGAAGCCTTGCTTGCCGGTGGAGCAGAAACTGCAGTCCAGGGCACAGCCTGCCTGGGACGAAACGCACAGAGTGCCGCGTTTGCCCTGGGGAATGTACACGGTCTCGACGCAGCTACCGGACGCCACGCGCACCACCCATTTACGGGTGCCGTCGCTGGAGATGTCCTCGCTGACCACTTCCGGACCACGCACTTCAGCAATGGCCTTGAGCTTGTCGCGCAAGGCTTTGCTGACGTTCGTCATGGCGTCGAAATCATCGACGCCAAAGTGGTGAATCCATTTCATTACCTGACCGGCACGGAAACGCTTCTCCCCGATTGAGTCGAAGAATTTTTCCATTTCCGGCTGGGTCAGACCCAGCAGGTTTGTTTTAACAGTCGATGTAGTCATGGATTCACCTTCACTCTGCAAGCAATGCTTAGCGAGTGGTTACTTCAGTAGCTGCGAAGAAGTAAGCGATTTCGCGAGCGGCAGCAGCTTCGGAGTCCGAACCGTGAACGGCGTTGGCGTCGATCGATTCAGCGAAGTCAGCACGGATGGTGCCGGCAGCAGCTTCTTTAGGGTTGGTAGCGCCCATCAGCTCACGGTTGCGAGCGATGGCGTTTTCGCCTTCCAGAACCTGAACGACAACCGGACCGGAAGTCATGAAAGCAACCAGGTCACCGAAGAAACCGCGCTCGCTGTGCTCAGCGTAGAAGCCTTCGGCTTCGGCTTTGGACAGTTGCTTCAGTTTCGAAGCTACAACGCGCAGGCCAGCGTCTTCGAAGCGAGTGGTGATCTTGCCGATCACGTTTTTAGCAACGGCGTCAGGCTTGATGATGGAGAAAGTACGTTGAACAGCCATGGTGTAACTCCAGAAACGGTAATTTGCGAAAAATTAAACCCGCGAATTATACGCGGGTTCTTGGGTATTGCCTAACCTGCGAGACGATCAGTTCAATTCTGCGGCCCAGAGCTCCTGAACCGCTTCCAGCACCTTCTCGCCGACGCGGCCAGAAGTAGCATCGAAGTCGGGCAGCTCAAGAATCATCTGCTGCAGACGGACAAAACCTACAGAGTATGGATCAAGCCCCTCGTGGGCCTCGGCCAGCTCTTCGGCAATGCGTTGAACATCATTCCAACCGTAGCTCATGACAGTCTTACCAGTCAGTGCGGCGCTTCGGCCGCATGGTTAAGCGAATATTTCGGAATCTCGACGGTGAGGTCTTCTTCACCGACGATGGCCTGACAGGCCAGACGCGATTGCGCCTCCAGACCCCACGCACGATCGAGGAAGTCTTCTTCCAGCTCGTCGGCCTCTTCCAGCGAGTCGAAACCCTCGCGGATGATGCAGTGGCAAGTAGTGCAGGCGCAGACGCCGCCGCAGGCACTTTCCATCTCGATGTGGTGTTCGTGGGCCAGTTCGAGAATCGATGTGCCGGGCGCAGCCTCGACCACCATGCCTTCAGGGCAGAACTTCTCGTGGGGCAGAAAAATGACCTGCGGCATCAGATATCCTCGATTTCATTCAGGTTGCGCCCCGACAGAGCGGCTTTAACCGTCTGATCCATGCGGCGGGCAGCAAAAGCATCGGTCACTTGCGACAGACGTTTGGTCTGCTGCTCGATGGCGTAACCATCGGTACCTTTCATCAGTTCGGCCAGTTCCTGCATTTGCAGTTCGATGACCATGCGCTCTTCGGCGTCGAGCAGACGTTCGCCATCCGCCTCCAGCGCGCCCTGCACCGCTTCGAGCAGGCGTTGGGCATCGACTTGCTGCTCACGCAGAACACGGGCGACCTTGTCGTCATTGGCGTGCTGGAACGAATCTTTGAGCATCTTGGCGATTTCGCCATCGGTCAGACCATAGGAAGGTTTGACCTGAATGCTCGCTTCAACGCCCGAGCCCAATTCACGGGCAGACACGCTGAGCAGACCGTCGGCGTCGACCTGGAAGGTCACGCGAATTTTCGCCGCACCGGCCACCATCGCCGGTATGCCGCGCAATTCGAAACGCGCCAGAGAGCGGCAGTCGCTGATCAGCTCGCGCTCGCCCTGCAACACGTGGATCGCCATGGCCGACTGGCCGTCTTTATAGGTGGTGAAATCCTGGGCGCGGGCGACGGGGATGGTGGTGTTGCGCGGAATCACCTTCTCCATCAGCCCGCCCATGGTTTCCAGCCCCAGGGACAGCGGAATCACGTCGAGCAGCAGCAGTTCGCCGCCATCGCGCTTGTTGCCAGCCAGCGTATCAGCCTGAATCGCGGCCCCGATGGCCACCACTTGATCCGGATCGATTTCCGTCAATGGCTGACGACCGAACGCTTCGGCAACGGCTTCACGAACACGTGGTACGCGGGTCGAACCGCCGACCATGACCACGGCGTGGACGTCATCCAGTTCAATACCGGAATCGCGAACGGCGCGGCGGCAGGCTTTCAGGCTGCGCGCGACCATCGGTTCGATCAGCGCATCGAAGGCTTCGCGGGTCAGTTGTGCTTTCCAGTCGCCGTAAGCCACTTCCACACTGGCCGCATCGGTCAGGGCTTCTTTGGCCGCGCAGGCGGTTTGCAGCAGATTGCGTTGCGCGCCCGGATCGAGATCGGCGGACAGGCCAGCGCTATCGATGATCCAGCCGGCAATCGCGTGATCAAAGTCATCGCCGCCCAGCGCGCTGTCGCCGCCAGTGGCCAGAACTTCAAAGACGCCGCCAGTCAGACGCAGAATGGAGATATCGAAAGTACCGCCGCCCAGGTCGTAGATAGCCACCAGACCTTCGGCATGCTGATCCAGACCGTACGCCACAGCAGCAGCGGTCGGCTCGTTGAGCAGGCGCAACACGTTCAGACCGGCGAGCTTGGCCGCGTCCTTGGTGGCCTGACGCTGCGCGTCGTCGAAGTAAGCGGGAACGGTGATCACCGCGCCAACCAGTTCGCCACCCAAGGTCGCCTCAGCACGCTGACGCAGGACTTTGAGGATATCGGCGGAGACTTCGACCGGGCTTTTCGGGCCTTGCACGGTGTCGATGAACGGCATGTGCGATTCGCCGCCGACGAAGCGGTACGGCAGCTGCTCACCCAATTGCTTGACGTCGGACAGACCACGACCCATCAGGCGCTTGACCGAGAGCACGGTGTTCAGAGGATCGGAGGATGCGGCGAGCTTGGCCGACTCGCCGACTTCGACGCGGTCGGCGTGATAACGCACGGCGGACGGCAGGATGACCTGCCCGTTAGCGTCGGCCAGCGGTTCGGAAAGACCACTGCGCAGCGCAGCGACCAGCGAATTGGTTGTACCCAAGTCGATGCCAACAGCCAGACGACGCTGGTGTGGTTGAGGACTTTGGCCGGGTTCGGCGATCTGCAGTAGAGCCATGGTGATCAGGTCTTGTCTGTCTGTCAGCGTGCAATCAGGGCAGCACTGGGTTAATCGTCGAGGCGCTCTTCCAGCTGGCGCACTTCGTAGGTGAGCTTGTCGAGGAACTGCATGCGCCGCATCAGGCGTTCGGCCTGCTCGCGTTGCGCTGCATCATCCCAACAGGCTGCGAAGCTTTCGTTGAGCTGTTCCTGAGCCGCCTTCAAGCGACGCTTGAATACCGCGACACCGTCGAGGTCGGCACTGTCCTGCAGATCTTCGAGCTCTTCGCGCCATTGCATCTGCTGCAGAAGGAACTCGGGATCGTGGACGGTGACTTCCATCGGCACTTCATGCCCGCTGATTTTCAGCAGGTAGCGTGCGCGCTGGGCCGGACTCTTGAGCGTCTGGTAGGCGTCGTTGAGCCGCGCCGATTGCTCGAGCGCCGAGCGCTGCTCGCGCTCGGTAGCGTCGGCAAAGCGGTCAGGATGGACGCCGCGCGCCAACTCACGGTAGCGCGTGGCCAACTGCTCGAGATCCAGGCGGAAGCTCGGTTGCAGCTCGAATAAAGCGAAATGACAAGGAATACCCACGACCAGCCTCAGATGTTGAAGCTTTCGCCGCAGCCACATTCACCGCGCACGTTGGGGTTGTTGAACTTGAAGCCTTCGTTCAACCCTTCCTTGACGAAATCAAGCTCGGTGCCGTCCAGGTAGGCCAGGCTTTTCGGGTCGATGATCACTTTTTCGCCGTGACTCTCGAACACCTGATCTTCCGCCACTACCTCGTCGACAAACTCCAGCACGTAGGCAAGGCCGGAACAGCCTGTAGTGCGAACACCCAGACGAATCCCTTCACCTTTGCCGCGCCCGTCGAGGGAGCGCCGCACGTGTCGAGCAGCCGCTTCTGTCATGCTGATAGCCATCGTTGACTCCTTACTCGTCGCCAAATCTTGAAAGTCAGATCAAACCTTTCTTCTGCTTGTAATCGCGAACAGCCGCTTTGATAGCGTCTTCAGCGAGCACGGAGCAGTGGATTTTCACTGGCGGCAGGGCCAGTTCTTCGGCCAGCTGAGTGTTCTTGATGGTTTCGGCTTCATCCAGAGTCTTGCCCTTCATCCACTCGGTGGCGAGGGAGCTGGAGGCGATGGCCGAACCGCAACCGTAGGTCTTGAACTTGGCATCTTCGATAACGCCCTGCTCGTTGACCTTGATCTGCAGACGCATCACGTCGCCGCACGCCGGAGCGCCGACCATGCCGGTGCCGACATCAGGATCTTCCGCATTCATCTTGCCGACGTTGCGCGGGTTTTCGTAGTGGTCGATGACCTTTTCGCTGTAAGCCATGATTCTCAATCCTCACTCATCAGGGCCGCTCTTGAGACCCTGCAACTGCGCTGCGTTAACGCCGCGTCGCTACAGGGTCTGTATCCGGCGGCTTCTATAGTTAGTGTGCCGCCCACTCGATTTTCGAGATATCGACGCCGTCTTTGTACATGTCCCACAGCGGCGACAGAGCGCGCAGCTTGGTAACGGCCTCGCAGACTTTCTGCGCGGCGTAGTCGATTTCTTCTTCGGTGGTAAAACGGCCGAAGGTAAAGCGGATCGAGCTGTGCGCCAGTTCGTCGTTGCGGCCCAAGGCGCGCAATACGTACGAAGGCTCCAGCGACGCCGAGGTGCACGCCGAACCGGACGATACCGCCAGATCCTTGAGCGCCATGATCAGCGACTCGCCCTCAACGTAGTTGAAGCTCAGGTTCAGGTTGTGCGGGACGCGGGCGGTCAGGCTGCCGTTGACGTACAGCTCTTCCAGATGCTCGACCTGCTTGTAGAAACGGTCGCTCAAGGCTTTGATACGAACGTTTTCAGCGGCCATGTCTTCTTTTGCCACACGGAACGCTTCGCCCATGCCGACGATCTGGTGGGTCGCCAGGGTGCCGGAACGCATGCCGCGCTCGTGACCGCCGCCGTGCATGGTCGCTTCGATGCGCACACGCGGCTTGCGGCTGACATACAGCGCGCCGATGCCTTTAGGGCCATAAGTCTTGTGGGCGGAGAACGACATCATGTCGACTTTCAGCTTCTGCAGATCGATGTCGACCTTGCCGGTGGACTGAGCAGCGTCGACATGGAACAGCACGCCTTTGGCGCGCAGCATCTCGCCGATGGCGGCGATGTCGTTGACGGTGCCGATCTCGTTGTTCACGTGCATCACCGACACCAGAATGGTGTCTTCGCGCAGTGCAGCATCGATCATTGCCGGGGTGATCAGACCGTCTTCGGTCGGCTCGAGATAAGTCACTTCGAAACCTTCACGCTCCAGCTGGCGCATGGTGTCGAGGACAGCCTTGTGCTCGATCTTGCTGGTGATCAGGTGCTTGCCCTTGGAGGCGTAGAAATGTGCCGCGCCCTTGATCGCCAGGTTGTCGGATTCGGTGGCACCGGAGGTCCAGACGATTTCGCGCGGGTCGGCATTGACCAGATCGGCCACCTGACGACGGGCGTTTTCGACGGACTCTTCAGCCTTCCAGCCGAACACGTGGGAGCGCGAAGCCGGGTTACCGAAGTTTCCGTCGACCAGCAGGCATTCACTCATTTTCTGCGCAACGCGCGGATCAACCGGGGTGGTTGCAGAGTAATCAAGGTAAATCGGCAATTTCATGGACTATCTCCTAAATCAGGGCTGGCGTGCCGCGGGTAGCTCTTCGGCTGTCATTCGACGGCGGACGCTTCAATCTTGTCCAGGCGTGGCGCCTTGCTGCTGCAACGGCGCTGGTCCTGACGCTGGGCCACTTCTTGTACCTCACGGCGAGTCACAAGGTCGGCCAAGCTGATACCGCTCAGAAATTCGTGAATCTGCAGACTCAAGTCGCACCACAGATGATGGGTCAGGCAGGTATCGCCGGAATGACAATCGCCCTGGCCCTGGCACTTGGTGGCATCGACCGATTCGTTCACCGCATCGATCACCTGGGCGACCTGAATGCCCTGCATGTCGCGGGACAACTGGTAGCCACCACCCGGGCCGCGAACACTGGAAACCAGGTTGCTGCGGCGCAGCTTGGCGAACAGCTGTTCGAGGTAGGACAGGGAGATGCCTTGGCGCTCTGAGATATCGGCCAGAGACACCGGCCCGTGCTGCGCGTGCAACGCCAGGTCAAGCATGGCGGTCACGGCGTATCGGCCTTTTGTAGTCAGTCGCATGGACAGTTACCACGGAGTTCGGAATGGGCGGGAGTATGCAATTCCCGAGCATTTAAGTCAACTATAAGACCTAGTGCTTTAGTCGGGTTTACCCGCAAAAGAGCGCGCGAATGATAGCAGGGTCTGCAGCCCAATGGCACACCAGCTGCTGGACGCCTTTGTAGGAGCCGCCGAAGGCTGCGATCTTTTGATCTTAAGAAGGCAAATTCAAAAGATCGCAGCCTTCGGCAGCTCCTACAGAGGCTTTAGCCGGCCTTGGATTCGTCTTTGCCCTTGACGCAGGCGAAGTCTTCTTCTCGCAGCTCAGGCAGATCTTTCGCACAGTAATTGCTGCCCAGATCCTTCAACGCACCACACATCCCCTCCAGACGCCCGTCAACCGCTTGCAGGTGATCGAGCAATTGGCCGATGGCGCGGGCCACCGGGTCGGGCATGTCTTCGCTGACACCGTAGGCGTCGAAACCGATCTTTTCCGCCATGGCTTTGCGTTTGGCGTCCTGCTCTTCATCGGTCTTGACGATGATCCGCCCCGGAATCCCCACCACAGTGGCGCCCGGCGGCACTTCTTTAGTCACAACGGCATTGGAGCCGACCTTGGCCCCAGCACCCACCGTGAACGGACCGAGCACCTTGGCGCCCGCACCGACCACTACGCCATCACCCAGCGTCGGGTGGCGCTTACCTTTGTTCCAACTGGTACCGCCAAGGGTCACACCCTGATAAATGGTCACGTCATCGCCGATCTCGGCGGTTTCACCAATAACGATGCCCATGCCGTGATCGATGAAGAAACGCCGCCCGACCTTGGCACCCGGATGAATCTCGATCCCGGTCAGCCAGCGACCGAAGTTCGACACCAGCCGCGCCAGCCACTTCAGATCGTTGCGCCAGAGCATGCCGGCCAGACGATGAATCCAGATCGCATGCATGCCGGGGTAGCAGGTCAGGACTTCAAAAGCGTTACGCGCCGCCGGGTCTCGATGGAATACGCTTTGGATATCTTCACGCAAACGCTCAAACATCATTTAATCCTTCCGCTTTAGAAGCTCGCCACGGGCCGCTTTCTGGGTTTCCGTGAGAATGCCACGCAAAATATTCATTTCCGCCCGGCTGACCGAGCTGCGTCCGTACAACCGGCGCAGGCGCGCCATCAAGTGCCGTGGTTTTTCCGGGTCGAGGAATTCGATGGCGACCAGCGTCTGCTCCAGGTGCTCATAGAATCGTTCCAGTTCATCCATGGTCGCCAACTCGGCGCTTTTCACCGAAGCCACTTCTTCTTTCTCGACCTTGCTTGGCTGACCCTGTGCAGCCAGCCAGGCCATGCGCACTTCATAACTCAACACCTGCACCGCCGCCCCGAGGTTCAGCGAACTGAAGGTCGGGTCGGAAGGGATGTGCACATGGAAGTGACATCGCTGCAGCTCTTCGTTGGTCAGGCCGGAATCTTCACGCCCGAACACCAAAGCGATTTCGGCGCCCCGCCCGGCCTCCTCGACCACTTTGTTGCCGCATTCGCGCGGATCAAGCAGCGGCCAGGGAATACGACGATCACGAGCACTGGTGCCGAGCACCAGATTGCAGCCGACCAAAGCATCTTCCAACGTGGCGACGACTTGTGCGCTTTCAAGGATGTCACCGGCACCAGAGGCGCGGGCATCGGCCTCGTGATGCGGGAAGACCCGCGGTTCGACCAGCACCAGTCGCGACAGACCCATGTTTTTCATGGCGCGCGCGGCCCCGCCGATGTTTCCGGGGTGGCTGGTATTGACCAGGACGACACGAATGTTCTGCAGCAAGGGAGGCGCTCTCGGACATTGGAAAGGGGGGCAAATCTTACAGAACAGCCTACCGTTAAGCTATGAAAGCGAACAGCGTCCTTCACCTGAAGAAAAGTTCTGATAGAATGCGCGGCTTTCTTTAACAACCTTAGGTGACACATCCATGCAGCCCATGCTGAATATCGCGCTGCGCGCCGCCCGCAGCGCCAGTGAACTGATCTTCCGCTCCATCGAGCGCCTGGATACCATCAAGGTCGACGAAAAAGACGCCAAGGATTACGTATCCGAGGTTGATCGCGCCGCTGAACAGAAAATCATCGATGCCCTGCGCAAGGCTTACCCGAATCACTCGATCCAGGGTGAAGAGACCGGCCTGCACGCTGGCACCGGCATCGAAGGCGAAGAGTACCTGTGGATCATCGATCCGCTGGACGGCACCACCAACTTCCTGCGTGGCATTCCGCACTTTGCTGTGAGCATTGCCTGCAAATATCGTGGTCGCCTGGAACACGCCGTGGTTCTGGATCCTGTCCGCCAGGAAGAATTCACCGCCAGCCGTGGTCGCGGCGCCCAACTGAACGGTCGTCGCCTGCGCGTCAGCGGTCGCACCAGCCTCGACGGCGCCCTGCTCGGTACCGGTTTCCCGTTCCGGGACGATCAGATGGACAACCTCGACAACTACCTCGGCATGTTCCGCGCCCTGGTTGGCCAGACTGCCGGCATCCGCCGCGCCGGTTCGGCAAGCCTGGACCTGGCCTACGTGGCTGCCGGTCGTTTTGATGCGTTCTGGGAGTCGGGCCTGTCCGAGTGGGACATGGCTGCAGGCGCGCTGCTGATTCAGGAAGCCGGCGGCCTGGTGAGCGACTTCACTGGCGGTCACGACTTCCTTGAAAAAGGCCATATCGTTGCCGGTAACACCAAATGCTTTAAGGCAGTGCTGACGGCGATCCAGCCGCACCTGCCGGCTTCGCTGAAGCGCTAAGCTCACGGCTAACAGAAAAGCACCCTTCGGGGTGCTTTTTTTATGCCTGCGATTTAACACCATTCCCTGTAGCTGCGATCTTTTGACTTTGTTTTTTGAAAGCAAGATCAAAAGATCGCAGCCTTCGGCAGCTCCTACACTGATCAGGGAAATCAACAGGAGATCAGTTGGCTGAAGAAATCGCGAGCACAAAAAAAGCACCCCGCAGGGTGCTTCTTCGCACAACAGTGGAGCCTTACTGACCCGGCTCATTCTGCGACAGGATCAGCTTGCCTTCCTTGTCGACCGGAATCTGGTTGCCCGGATCGCGATCCATCCGCACTTTGCCTTCCTTGCCGTCGAGCGAGTAACGCACGTCGTAACCGACGACCTTGTCGCTGATGTCATTGACCGTGTTGCAGCGGGTTTGCGTGGTGGTGTAGGTGTCACGCTCCTGCATGCCCTCCTGCACCTTGTTGCCCGCGTAACCGCCACCGACCGCACCGGCCACCGTGGCAATTTTCTTGCCGGTGCCGCCGCCAATCTGGTTACCCAGCAAACCACCGGCCAGCGCGCCGACCACGGTCCCGGCGATCTGGTGTTGATCTTTCACCGGTGCCTGACGGGTCACCGTTACATCCTTGCATACTTCACGTGGAGTCTTGATCTGTGTCTTGACCGGCTCAACGGCTAATACTTGCGCATACTCAGGGCCGCTTTTAACCAGGCTGTAGGTGGCAACAGCACCCCCGGCTGTGACACCGACAGCACCCAATACCGCACCAACCAGCAACGACTTGTTCACATGAACCTCCTGACCATCACATGCGGGACGCGCCCGCGCTTCTCCCAGCCTTGGAGCACAAAAAAAGGCGCGAGTTCAACTCGCGCCTTTCGTGGCCTGACAGCCGGGATTTCGAGGGCCGTTATGGACGGTCGTCGACTTCCGTCTCGGTGTTCGCCGGAGGAATCAGATCCTCCGTAGTCAGGTTCAGCCAGATCAGCACAACGTTGGCGATGTAGATCGACGAGTACGTACCCGCCAGCACGCCGATGAACAGCGCGATGGAGAAGCCGAACAGGTTGTCGCCGCCAAAGAACAGCAGCGCCGCGATCGCCAGCAAGGTCGAGATTGACGTCGCCATGGTGCGCAGCAGGGTCTGGGTGGTCGAGATGTTGATGTTCTCGATCAGCGTCGCCTTGCGCAGCACGCGGAAGTTCTCCCGCACCCGGTCGAAGACGACGATGGTGTCGTTCAGCGAGTAACCAATGATCGCCAGTACCGCCGCCAGCACCGTCAGGTCGAAGGTGATCTGGAAGAACGACAGGATACCGATGGTCACGATCACGTCGTGGATCAGCGACACGATGGCGCCGACCGCGAACTTCCACTGAAAGCGGAAAGCCAGGTAGATCAGGATGCCGCCCAGCGCCAGCAGCATGCCGAGGCCGCCCTGGTCGCGCAGTTCTTCACCGACCTGCGGGCCGACGAACTCGACACGCTTGACCGTCGCCGGGTTGTCGCCACCGACTTTCTGCAGCGCTTGCGCGACCTGATGGCCGAGCTGCGGGTCTTCACCCGGCATACGCACCAGCAGGTCGGTAGTTGCGCCGAAGTTCTGCACGATAGCTTCGTGATAACCCGAGCTCGCCAACTGCTCGCGAACCTTGGTGACATCGGCAGGACGCTCGTAGGTCAGCTCGATGAGCGTACCGCCGGTAAAGTCCAGCCCCCAGTTCATGCCCTTGGTGGCGACACTGAACAAGGCAATGACGGTAAGCAACACGGTGACGCCGAACGCGAAGTTGCGAACGCCCATGAAGTTGATTGTACGTAACATGGCAGCCCCTTAAATCCACAACTTCTTGAAGTCACGTCCGCCAAAGATCAGGTTGACCATTGCGCGGGTCACCATGATGGCCGTGAACATCGAGGTAAAGATCCCGAGGGACATGGTCACTGCGAAGCCCTTCACCGGGCCGGTGCCCATGGCGAAGAGAATGCCGCCCACCAGCAAGGTGGTCAGGTTGGCATCGAGGATCGCGGTGAATGCCCGGCCGAAGCCTTCGTTGATTGCACGCTGCACGGTCATGCCGGCGGCGATCTCTTCACGGATCCGCGAGAAGATCAGCACGTTGGCGTCGACCGCCATACCCATCGTCAACACGATACCGGCGATGCCCGGCAGGGTCAGCGTGGCACCCAGCAGCGACATCAGCGCCAGCAGCAACACCATGTTCACCGCCAGCGCGACGGTGGCGATGACGCCGAAGAAGCGGTAGATGGCGATAATGAACAGCGACACGAACAGCATGCCCCACAGCGACGCATTGATACCTTTGGTGATGTTGTCAGCACCCAGGCTCGGACCGATTGTGCGCTCTTCGGCGAAGTACATCGGCGCCGCCAGACCACCGGCACGCAGCAGCAGTGCCAGCTCGGACGATTCGCCCTGGCCGTTCAGGCCGGTGATACGGAACTGCGCACCCAGCGGCGACTGAATGGTCGCCAGGCTGATGATCTTCTTCTCTTCCTTGAAGGTCTGCACCGGCACGTCTTTCTCGACGCCGTTGACAACCTGCTTGGTGTAAGTGGTCACCGGGCGCTGTTCGATGAAGATCACTGCCATGCTGCGACCGACGTTGGAACGGGTCGCGCGGCTCATCAGCTCGCCACCGTGGCCATCCAGACGGATGTTCACTTCCGGTGTGCCGTGCTCGCCGAAACCGGCCTTGGCGTCGGTGACCTGGTCACCGGTAATGATCAGACCACGCTCGATCTGCGCTGGCGGACGGTTGCCTTCGCGGAATTCGAACGACTCGGAAGTGGCTTTCGAAGCGCCCGGCTCAGCGGCCAGACGGAACTCAAGGTTGGCCGTCTTGCCGAGAATACGCTTGGCTTCGGCAGTATCCTGCACGCCCGGCAGCTCAACCACGATGCGGTTGGCGCCCTGACGCTGCACGATCGGTTCGGCAACACCCAGCTCGTTGACGCGGTTACGTACCGTGGTCAGGTTCTGCTTGATGGAGTATTCACGGATTTCCGCCAGCTTGGCCGGGGTCATCGCCAGACGCAGCACCGGTTGACCGTTGAGGTCGGCCGGAACAATGTCGAAATCGTTGAAGTTCTTGCGGATCAGCGCACGGGCCTGTTCGCGGGCATCTTCATCGCTGAAGCCCAACTGAATGGCACCGTCCAGTTGCGGCAGGCTGCGATAGCGCAGCTTCTCTTTGCGCAGCAGGCTCTTGACGTCGCCTTCGTAGACTTTCAGGCGTGCATCGAGGGCTTTGTCCATGTCCACTTCGAGCAGGAAGTGCACACCACCGGACAAATCCAGACCCAGCTTCATCGGGTGCGCACCGAGGTTGCGCAGCCATTGCGGAGTGGTTTGTGCCAGGTTCAGCGCGACGACGTAGTCATCACCCAATGCCTTGCGCACAACGTCCTTGGCTGGCAGCTGATCTTCAGCCTTGCTCAGACGGATCAGACCGCCCTTGCCGCCCGCCGTCAGCGTGGCCGCCTTGACGTTGATGCCGGACTCTTTCAGCGCCGTGCTGACACGATCCAGATCGGCGTCATTGACCTGCAGAGCCGTGCTGGCGCCGCTGATCTGAATGGCCGGGTCATCGGGGTAAAGATTGGGAGCGGAATAAATCAGACCGATCGCCAGCACCGCCAGGATCAGAATGTATTTCCACAGAGGGTATTTGTTCAGCATCACGCCGCCCGTTATGAACGCGGGGCGCCTTGCGCGCCCCGTCGATTGAGTAGAAGTTGTTGCTCTTAGATCGCTTTCAGCGTGCCTTTTGGCAGCGTGGCGGCGATGGCGCCTTTCTGGAACTTCATTTCCACGGTGTCGGAAACCTCCAGGACCACGAAGTCATCGGCAACCTTGGTGATCTTGCCGGCGATGCCGCCAGTGGTCACGACTTCGTCACCCTTCTGCAGGCTGCTCAGCAGGTTCTTCTGCTCTTTGGCGCGCTTGGCCTGTGGACGCCAGATCATCAGGTAGAAGATGACCAGGAAGCCGACCAGGAAAATCCACTCGAAGCCGCCGCCCATTGGGCTTGCAGCAGCCGGTGCAGCGGCGTCAGCCATGGCATTAGAGATAAAAAAGCTCATTTAGCACTCCAGTTGCAAATGTTGAATCTTGGGGTCAGAAAACTCAGTCCAAAGGCGGAACGGGAAGTCCGCGTTTGGCGTAGAAGGCATCGACAAAGGCGGCCAATGTACCCTGTTGAATAGCCTCGCGCAAACCAGCCATCAGCACCTGATAATGGCGCAAGTTATGGATGGTATTGAGCATGCTGCCGAGCATTTCGCCGCACTTGTCCAGGTGATGCAGATAAGCGCGCGAGAAGTTCTGGCAGGTATAGCAATCGCAGGTCGGATCCAGCGGCGATTCATCATGGCGATGGAACGCGTTACGGATCTTCAGCACACCGGTATCGATGAACAGATGCCCATTGCGGGCATTACGGGTTGGCATCACGCAATCGAACATGTCCACCCCGCGGCGCACACCCTCAACCAGATCTTCCGGTTTGCCAACGCCCATAAGGTAACGAGGTTTGTCAGCGGGCATCTGGCCCGGCAGATAATCCAGCACCTTGATCATTTCGTGCTTTGGTTCGCCTACCGACAGACCGCCGATGGCGAGGCCGTCAAAGCCGATCTTGTCGAGGCCTTCGAGCGAACGCATGCGCAGGTTTTCATGCATGCCGCCCTGGACGATGCCGAACAGCGCCGCGGTGTTGTCGCCGTGGGCATTTTTCGAACGCTGCGCCCAACGCAACGAAAGCTCCATCGATACCCGTGCAACGTCTTCGTCAGCCGGGTACGGCGTGCATTCATCGAAGATCATCACGATGTCGGAGCCGAGATCGCGCTGCACCTGCATCGATTCTTCCGGGCCCATGAACACTTTCGCGCCGTCGACTGGGGAGGCGAAGGTCACGCCCTCCTCCTTGATCTTGCGCATCGCGCCGAGGCTGAACACCTGGAAACCGCCGGAGTCGGTGAGGATCGGGCCTTTCCATTGCATGAAATCGTGCAGGTCGCCGTGCTCCTTGATCACCTGAGTGCCAGGACGCAGCCACAGGTGAAAGGTGTTGCCCAGAATGATTTCCGCGCCCGTGGCGACGATGTCGCGCGGCAGCATGCCCTTGACCGTGCCGTACGTGCCGACCGGCATGAATGCCGGAGTCTCGACGGTGCCACGGGGGAAGGTCAGGCGACCACGACGAGCCTTGCCATCGGTGGCCAGCAGCTCAAAGGACATTCGACATTCGCGACTCATTCTGTTTCCTCTGGGCCCGACTGTTCAGGGGCAGTTGGAGCGGGATTGCGGGTGATGAACATCGCATCCCCGTAGCTGAAAAAGCGGTAACCGTTTTCCACGGCGGCCTTGTAGGCGGCCATGGTTTCGGGATAACCGGCAAACGCGGAAACCAGCATCAACAGCGTGGATTCCGGCAAATGGAAATTGGTCACCAGGGCATCGACCACATGAAACGGCCGGCCCGGATAGATAAAGATGTCGGTGTCGCCACTGAACGGCTTGAGTACACCATCGCGCGCCGCACTTTCCAGCGAACGCACGCTGGTGGTGCCGACCGCAATCACCCGACCGCCACGCGCACGGCACGCAGCGACCGCATCGACCACATCCTGGCCGACTTCCAGCCACTCGCTGTGCATGTGGTGATCTTCGATCTTCTCGACACGCACCGGCTGAAACGTCCCCGCGCCGACGTGCAACGTCACGAACGCAGTCTCGACACCCTTGGCGGCAATCGCCTGCATCAGCGGCTCATCGAAATGCAGCCCCGCCGTCGGCGCCGCGACCGCGCCCAGACGCTGGGCATACACGGTCTGATAACGCTCGCGATCCGAGCCTTCATCCGGGCGGTCTATATAAGGAGGCAACGGCATGTGCCCGACGCGATCGAGCAGCGGCAAGACTTCCTCGGCAAAACCCAACTCGAACAACGCATCATGACGCGCGAGCATCTCGGCTTCGCCACCGCCGTCGATAAGGATCTTCGAACCCGGCTTCGGCGACTTGCTGGAGCGCACATGCGCCAGCACGCGGTGCGCATCGAGCACGCGCTCGATGAGAATTTCCAGCTTGCCGCCGGACGCTTTCTGCCCGAACAGCCGCGCCGGAATCACCCGGGTATTGTTGAACACCATCAAATCGCCCAGGCGCAAATGCTCAAGCAAATCAGTGAATTGACGGTGTGCCAGGGCGCCGCTCGGCCCATCGAGGGTCAGCAGGCGACTACCGCGACGCTCGGCCAAGGGATGGCGGGCGATCAGCGAATCAGGAAGCTCGAAAGTAAAGTCAGCAACGCGCATGATGGGGTTCGTCTAGCAGGGCCGGAAAGTCTAGCGGAAATATCGAAAATTGACCATGAAACGTGATTGACCAACGGTAATCACCTCTCTATACTTCGCCGCCATTGAGCCCTGATGGCGGAATTGGTAGACGCGGCGGATTCAAAATCCGTTTTCGAAAGGAGTGGGAGTTCGAGTCTCCCTCGGGGCACCAACACAGAGAAAAAGGTCTTGCGAAAGCAGGGCCTTTTTTTTCGTCTGGAGGAAAATGGTTGGTGCAATGCCGAGCACTAAAGCCCCGCCCGACGATTGAGCTTGAAGGAACCTGAATCACCGCATCGGTGAAACAAAAGGTGGCTTTCACCATCGCGGAATACCAAACCGCGTGAAAACGTCCTCATAGCCTCGAGGCTATCTCTTTCCACATGTAGTCATAGTTGTATTCCAGCCAACGTACCAACAGTTTGTCGTACTGCCTGCGAAACCAATTGCGCCGTCGCGCCGCGAGCCTCTCCTCTATCTCGGATCTGAGCCAATCAGGGTCGAACGCAGTCCATACAGTGGGCAGAACTGCAGCAACGTTTGTGAAACACACGGGTGCTACTTCTGAATAAAAAATCCTGTAGAGCACCGCTGGATCAACGCCCCTTAGCTGAAGAACGACGTAGTCGTAATCAGTGGGGAAATGATTGAAAGGCTCTGATAAGGCATCTCTGACCCTAGTCAGTTGTGGTTCGTCCAGAAGATGTCCCAATGCAAAAATCCTCCGATTCCTTATCCAGTAACTCGCTACCGTTTCGCCTGCAGATCTGCGTGCAACCGCACCAACAACAATCGTATGCATATCCCCATGGCGAGCCATGATCAAACCTGACGTTATCTTGCCGAGCAACAGCTCAACTACAGAATCGGGCGTTTGCCCAACCTATTCCTTAGCTCCAAATATCCGCTCAGCAGTCTCCCGCCCCCGCTCCAACCCTTCCTTCGTCAACCATATCGACTTGTTCCTGTTAACCGGATTACTGATCAAACCCTGTTCGTGCAAACGGTTCATGATTTCAAAGTCATAGCCCTTCCACGCATTGCCGTCGTCGGAGCTATAGGCAGCCAGGAGAGCAAGGACCGCGTCGTCGACCAGTTTCATGTCGTATTCCATGATGGTCACTCCGCTGATGTTCAGTGTTTGTAAACAAAGCGTCGTATCAAAGTGGATGTCAATGCTGCGCGAGCTTGTAGGTTTTAGATGCCCGATTGCTGGTTGCCTCGCATGCGATCCCCGCCCGTATAATCACGCCCGCACGTCAAACCTCCTCTGGCGTTTCGCGCATTGGTTTCAAGCCCTCCACTTCACTGACAGACATCCCCATGGAAACCTCACTGGAAACCGTCGCCCTTTTCTCCCTCAAACTCGCCTACGAAGAAGAAGGCCTGAGCCCGATCCTGCGCGATGACATGGTCATGGGCGATTATCAGAAAGACCTGTTCGAGTTACTGGTGAAACGCGGCGATGTCGAGGCCATTCAGTTCAAGATGAACGAATGCCTGAACCTGGCGCTGGATGCTTTGGGTGGGGTCGACAAGCCGTTGGGGCGGGAGTTGCGCAAGTTGTCGGCGGAGTTGGCCCAGGCGCGGTCGATGGAGCAGCTGGGTCAGCCGCTGCTCGCGCTGAAGGGGTATTTGAAAGACATCCTCTAGCAGACAGGCTCTTACCTCAAAGTAATCATCAGCCAACAGTGCCGCTGACCAGAATCCAGTCACTTGTTGGTAACCGGAGACGCATTGATACCGCCGCAACGAACACGAATCCGAAAAACGCCAACCACAAGTGCCACAGCCTGACCTTATGCATTGTTCGCCAGAACCAGTGTTGTGCAAGGATTGCCGCCGTTTCGAGCGCTTTCACATCGAATGGGCCTGGCGTGTTGTATCCGATACGCAGCGCCATAGTTTCAGACATAGCCTTGTAAAACCTGATCAGCCCATGGCACTTGACCATACACACCGAACCCAGTAATCCGACTACCATCAGGGCATAGACAAGCCAGCTATCTTGCTCATCCAGCTTTTGATCAATAGCCATCACAGCGATCAATGCTCCAATGACCACCGTGAGTGTGTTCGCAATAGCGCGGCGCTCGTCCTGGTGGTGTCTGACCTGCTCACAATAGTGCTCGTAGACGCTGATCTCAGCTTCCATGCTTTGCTCTCTTGATGTTCTGGAATGGTCGACTCGATCCGACCGTGGCGCAGTCTAATACGTCGCCTTCGGACATCGCTTTTTTCTTGCCTTATCGGGGCCAAGTCGATGGCATAAGCCGTTGCTTTTGTTATCTTCCTTCTTTTTACCAGTGTACCTGCGGCAAGCGCGCGGACTTCGCACTAAAAGACATCAAGGAAAAAGATCAAATGGAGTTTCTGCGTTTTCTGGCGTTCGTCGCTGTCTGGGGTTTCATGTGGCGCTGGGTGGTGAAGAATCGCGGCAGCTGGAATATTTTCTACGGCAACATCGTTGGCGCGGCGGGCGGCTTCATTGTCGGACTGGTGATGTTGTCGATCACCTTTTCTCTGTTTCCTTCGTCGTTCGATCACGAAGCAGCGCAGGCGCAGAACACGCCAGTCGTCGAGGCGTCCTCTCTGCTGCCTGAAGACGAGGCGGTCACGCCCGCCACCGAGCTGAAAGATGCGCCGGTTTTTGCTGCCATTGAGGCGGACGACATGCCTTCTCCCGCCGACTCCGCACTGTTGCCGAATTACATCAGTCGGGCACCGCAATCAATGGCGGTACAGACGGTGCTGGATCAAAGCGACTATGAGGGCCGCATGGCCCTGGCCGCGCTGAACAAGAAACTGCGCGGCGACGCACAGGCCGACAAGTCGATGATCGCGTATGTCATGTGCAGCCCGTTTGTCACCAGCACCCTGCGTTATCCCGCTTCGGCGCGTTTTGCTGACAGCAAAGCGCTGGTCAGCCATCGCTTCAAGGATCAGGTCTACACCTTCAGCAACAACGTCACCGCGCGCAACATGAATGGCGACGATGTCACCTACCGATTCGATTGCTCTGTACAACAACTGCCACGGGTTGATGCGACCGCTGGGGAATGGCGTTTGCTGGCGCTGAAACTGCAAAAAGCCGACTCTTAAGGCTGATTTAAGGGATCAGGGCGCCGGCTGCGCTATCATCGGCGGCCTGTGCGCCTTGAACTTTGCCCTCAATGTTTTCAACACCCGATGACCTGATCTCGCTGCCTCCTGTTCTGGCCGGCCCGTTGCTGCGGCGGCTGGAACCGACACGCGTGGTGCTGTGGCTGGTGGCCACGCGTGAACTGTCGCTGACCTTGCGCCTGCAGGGTGTAGGAGATATTCCGCTCGATGCGCAGAAATGCACGGTCATTGCCGTAGGCCGTCATGCCTTCGTGCATCTGATCGACGTTCAACTCGAAAGCGCCCTGCCCTGCGACACCCGTATCGACTACGACCTGCTGATCGATGACACCATCGGTATGGCTGAATGGTCGCCGCATCTGCTTTACCCCGGCGGCGCCTGCGCGAACCTCGTGGTGCGTTCGCGGATCGACCAATTGCTCCACGGCTCGTGCCGCAAGCCGCATCATCCGGCAACCGATGGTTTGCTCTGCGTCGACCAACTGCTGGCCGACGAAACCGATGCGCAGCAACGTCCGGCGTTGCTGATGATGAGCGGTGATCAGGTCTATGCCGATGACGTTGCCGGGCCGATGCTGCGGGCGATCCATGCCTTGATCGAGCGCCTGGGTCTGTTCGATGAGCACCTTGACGGCGCCGTGGTCAGCGACAGCGCCAAGCTCTATGAGCACCCGGCCAGCTACTACCACCGTGCGGATTTGTTACCGGCGCTGGAGAGCAACGAGACCTTGCGCGAGCGATTTTTCGGTGGCGCGCGTAAGCCGATTTTCACCAGCAGCAGTGCCGACAATCACCTGGTGACGTTCGCCGAAGTCATGGCCATGTACATGCTGGTGTGGTCGCCGACGCCGTGGTCGCTGATCAACCCGAGCGCGCCGACACTGACGCCGGAACGCTCCAAGCGCTACCACCTTGAGCAGACGCGCATCGATGCCTTCAAGGCGGGCCTGGGCAATGTCGCGCGGGCGCTGGCGCATCTGCCGAGCCTGATGATTTTCGATGATCACGACATCACCGATGACTGGAATCTTTCCGCGCAATGGGAGGAAACGGCCTACGGCCATCCGTTCTCCAAGCGCATCATCGGCAATGCGCTGATTGCTTATCTGTTGTGTCAGGGCTGGGGCAACAATCCGGACGCTTTCAAAGGAATGCTGGAGCAGACCGCACAACTGAGCGCGAGTGGCGACGACGGCTATCTGGACATGCCGGTGCAGGACGATCTGATTGATCAGTTGCTGCGTTTTCAGCAGTGGCATTTCGTGCTGCCGAGCAGTCCGGCGCTGGTGGTGATCGACACGCGCACCCGGCGTTGGCGCAGCGAGATGGCCCTCAAGCAGCCGTCGGGCCTGCTCGACTGGGAAGCCTTGAGCGAGCTGCAACAGGAACTGCTCGATCACCCTTCGGCAATCATCGTTTCGCCAGCGCCGATCTTCGGCGTGAAGCTGATTGAAACCGTGCAAAAGGTGTTCAGCTGGTGCGGCTATCCGCTGCTGGTCGACGCGGAAAACTGGATGGCCCATCGCGGCGCGGCACAGGTGATCCTGAACATTTTCCGACACTCGCGCACACCAGGAAGCTACGTGGTGCTGTCAGGCGATGTGCATTATTCCTTCGTCTACGAAGTCCTTATCCGCCATCGCAAGGCCGGCCCACGGATCTGGCAGATCACCAGCAGCGGCATCAAGAACGAATTCCCGCCAACGCTGCTGGAATGGTTCGACCGCCTCAACCGCTGGCTCTACTCACCGCGCTCGCCGTTGAACTGGTTCACCAAACGCCGCCTGATGCGCATCGTCCCGTATACGCCGGAACATGCCGAGGCCGGGGAACGGCTGTGGAATTCAGCAGGGATCGGACAGGTGTTTTTCAATGACCAGGGGCAGCCGAGCGAGATTATTCAGCACAACTCGAATGGGGCGCAGAAGACGAGGATGCTGGCGCCGGAGTCTAAAGATGTGCCGGACTAAAGCCATGCGCTCCCACAGGGTTTTGCGCAGACCAATCAATGTGCGTCCAGAGCCCGCCCAACCCCTCTGACAATCATCCCCACCTCGCGCTCATCAATCGTCAGCGGCGGGAGCAACCTGATGGTCTTGCCACGAGTCACGTTGATCAACAAGCCATGATCCCGCGCGGCGATCAGCGTCAGGTCGCGCACCGGTTGTTTCAGCTCGACACCGATCATCAGGCCCTGTCCACGAATCGCCAGCACATTCGGGTTGTCTGCCAGTTCGGCGCGCAGGCGTTCCAGTAACCGTGCGCCCTGCACCCGCGCATTCTCCAGCAAGCCTTGTTCTTCGATGATGTCCAGCACGGTGCAGCCGACCCGACAGGCCAGAGGATTGCCGCCGAAGGTGCTGCCGTGGCTGCCCGGGGTGAACAGGTCGGCCGCGCGGCCCCGTGCCAGGCAGGCGCCGATCGGCACGCCATTACCCAGGCCTTTGGCCAGGGTCATGACATCGGGCACGATGCCTTCGTGCTGAAAGGCGAACCACTGCCCCGTGCGGCCGATGCCGGTCTGGATTTCATCGAGCATCAGCAGCCACGCGTGGCGATTGCACAGGTCGCGCAGAGCCTTGAGATAACCTGGCGCTGCGATTTGTACGCCGCTTTCGCCCTGGATCGGTTCGACCAGAATCGCCACGATGCGCGCGCCGTGTTTGCGTTGTATTTGCTCCAGAGCCGCGAGATCGCCAAACGGCACTTTGACGAAATCCCCCGGCAATTCGTTGAAGCCCAGGCGCACTGCCGGGCCATCGCTGGCAGACAGCGTGCCGAGCGTGCGGCCATGAAACGCGTTGACCATGACCACCACCAGCGGCTGCTCGATGCCTTTGCGCCAACCGAACAGGCGCGCCAGTTTGAGTGCCGTCTCGTTCGCTTCGGCGCCGGAGTTGTTGAAGAACGCGCGCTCCATCCCCGACAACGCCGTCAGCCGCTTGGCCAGTTGTTGCTGCCAGTCGATGCTGTACAGGTTGGAGGTGTGCAGCAGCAATCCCGCTTGCTCGCTGATCGCCGAGACAATGCGCGGATGCGAGTGGCCAACGTTGGTCACTGCCACACCGGCAACGGCATCCAGATACTCGCGCCCTGCCTGATCCCACAGGCGCGTGCCCAGGCCCTTGGTGAAGCTCAGGGCCAGTGGTTGGTAGGTGTTCATCAGGGCAGCGGTCATGACGTGAAACTCCATTGCAGGTCGGTGTTTTTTTAGTATGGTTAGCCACCTGAACTGGATAAACCCGGAAAAACTTCAATCATTTAAAAGCAGAGCTTGATAATGGATTTGTTTCAGTCGATGGGTGTTTACGTCAAAGTGGTCGAAGGCGGGAGCATGACCGCAGCCGCTCTGCAGTGCGACATGTCGACGACCATGGTCGGCAATCATCTGCGCGCGCTGGAGCAACGCCTCGGCGTGCAATTGCTGCAGCGCACCACCCGTCGCCAGCGGCTCACCGAGTTCGGCAGCGTCTATTACCAGCGCTGCCTGGACGTGCTCGGTCTGGTCGCCGACTCCGAACGCCTTGCCGAACAGGCCCTCGACGAGCCACGCGGCTTGCTGCGTATTGCCGCGCCGCTGACCTTCGGCGTCGAACGCCTGACCCCGGCGCTCAGCGAATACGCCTTGTTGTATCCGCAAGTGAAACTCGACGTGGTACTGACCAACGGCCGCCCGGATCTGCTGGAGAATGGCCTCGACGTCGCATTCCGGCTGGGCAGTTTCGATGAGTCTTCCAACCTGATCGCTCGCCCCTTGATCGACTACACCCTGACGGTCTGCGCCTCCCCCGAATACATCGCGCGACGTGGCATGCCGCACACGCCCCAGGATTTGCAGCAGCACGATTGCCTGTCCTTCGCCTACCCGGCCGGGGATGACTGGCAATCGGTGGAAAAACGCTGGCGTTTGAGCGGCCCCGATGGCGAAGTGCTCGTCGACGTGAGTGGCCCGCTGCTGATCAATAGCTCTGCCGGTCTGCACCAGGCCGCGCGCAACGGTATGGGAATCATGATGCTGCCCGATGCACTGGTCGAACAGGATCTGCGCGAAGGCAAACTGGTCAGGGTGGTCGCCGATTACCCGCCACCGAGTCGGCCCATGCATTTGTTGTATGCCCCGGATCGCTACCGTTTGCCGAAGCTGCGGAAATTTGTCGAGTTTGCGATGCGTACGTGGGGTAAACCTGACGCCCGCCGTTCAACAATCGAAAGCTGAAAAGGACTTCAATCCATGCAGTACACGCTCGACGTTCGCAACTTGCGCCCCGATGAAACAGAGTCGGCGCGGCTGTTTCTCGGCGAGCATGGCTGGCGCCATCGCACCGGCGATGCCGAGTCGTTCGCTCGCTTGATTGGCAATTCGCAACGCGCCGCCGTCGCTCTGCTCGACGACAACATTGTCGGCTTCGCCCGCGGCATCACTGATGAAATATCCAATGGCTATCTGTCGATGGTGGTGGTCGCTGATCATCATCAACGCAAGGGCATTGGCCGTGCGCTGGTTGAGCATGTGATGGGCGACAACCCTGACATCACGTGGGTGCTACGTGCGGGACGCGAGGGCGCAGAAGCCTTTTTCGCCAGCCTGGGTTTCGAAACTTCGCTGATTGCCATGGAACGCCCGCGCCTGAAATAACAACGACAGGGAAAATTCCCGACCACCAGACCGTTGCTCCGTGACAACGCCGCCCCGCTCCCCTAAATTAGTCGGCCTGAAAAAGACCTCGTGCTTTCTCGTCTCAACTCAAGTTAAAAAAGTAGTGAAATTTCAATGTCCGATTTCAACACCGCTGAATCCGTAGCCACCCAGTCGTCCAAAGCGGAATACGAAAACTCCATCAATCTTTCACAACACCTGCCCCAAGCCAAAGTCATCAGCGAGATGGTTCTGGACGCGTTCCAGTCGACCCGCGAAAGCGACCAGATCCGTGAATTGCGGGCGGCGATCCGTCAGGCGCATGACAGCTTTGATGACGACAAGGCGTACGAGCTGATGGGCGAACTCAAGCGCCTGAAAGACGCCGAGGCGGCGGACATCGCCGCGCTGGAAGACCTGAGCAGCAAGTTCTCGATCGGGCGCATTCTGTCCAGCTTCAAAGACGATCCGGCGTTTCAGGAAATCGTTTATGGCTTGGCCCTGAAAGTACTGAATCAGACCCATCAGGCGATCAGCAACCCGAGCGGTGGCAAGAGCAAGGCCGCAAAAAAGAAAGAAGTGGAAATCTTCACCATCAGCAAGGACGGCGCCAGCGTGAGCTTGCCAATGCGCACACCGCGTTCGCGTCTGAACGTTGATCGTGAAGCGCTGGAATTCCTCGGTTTCACCTTTGTGGGTGAAGGCGATGAAGCCGAGCTGGAGAGCGAAACCTTCGTCGACAACGCCGGTACGGAACAGGCGGTGAACCGCAAGAACATCATCACCGCCCTGCAGCAGCAGACCGCGTTTGACGGGTATAGCATCGCGGCGCAGTAAGCTGCCAAGCGCCTGTAAAAAAGCCCCGCGCTGAGTGATCAGGCGGGGCTTTTTGTTTGAGGCGGGGATAACCTCAAGCCGAAGGATGCAACGCTGCAATCATGTCCACTTCAATCGCCGCATTCTTCGGCAACTGATACACGCCGATGGTCGTGCGCGTATGCCGTCCGGCATCGCCCAGCACATGGCTGAATACGTCCGAAGCGCCGTTGGCCACTTCGCTCAGGTCGACAAAGTCAGCGGTCGACTTCACATACACCGTGACCCGCAACAACGCGCGAATCTTGTCCAGCGAACCCACCGCATCGACAATCAGCGCCAGGCAACGCATGGCGCTGATGCTTGCGGCGGCTTGCGCATCCTTGAGGTTCAATTCCAGTCCCACGCGGCCGGGATACAGAATTTTGCCATTGACCCTCGGCACCATGCCGCTGATGTACAGCTCATCGTGATGGCGAATCAGCGGCGCGTAATTGCCACCGGCGGTGTTCTCGCCATAGATGTCGTAGTTGAGTTCTTCAGCCAGGGCGATAAAGCGCTCATCGCAGGTCATCCGTTCGGTCATTACGCCCAGCCTTTTGATCAATCCACGGGTTAGGACAGTCGAGCAGCGGAGGATGGCTTGGAGCTACTACTGTCGGGGCTGGATCCGAATCTAGGTCTTTTACCAAGTGGCCGCAACCGCTAACTGTGGGAGCGAGCCTGCTCGCGAATGGCAGCACCCCGAACGAGCATATTTCAGCCAACAAAAAACCCCGCACATCTCTCAACGTGCGGGGTTTTTCCTGAAGCTTGCAAACCTTACGGCGCGTACGTCAGCAACAGCTCTGTCGGCACCTTGAAGTCCAGGGACATCATGACGCTCAACGCAGTGATGGTGAAGATCGAGAACACGAACAGCTTGCGTGCCCAGACGGTGTCATCGACTGCCTTGTAGCCGGTCCAGGCCATGTACAGCCAGTACATGCCCATGGCGGCGGCGACGGCGAGGTAGCTCATGCCGGCGTAGCCGCTGAAGGTCAGCATCAAGGTCGCCACGAGGAACGCCAGGATGTAGAGCAGGATGTGCTTCTTCGCCACTTGAATGCCGCGTTTCACTGGCAGCACCGGAATCGATGCGGCCAGGTAATCATTGAAACGGAAAATCGCGATGGCGTAGGAATGCGGCATCTGCCACAGGCTGAACATCACCAGCAGGGTCAGTGCGGCCATGTCGAAGCTGTTGGTCACGGCAACGTAACCGATCACTGGCGGCATGGCGCCCGACAGACTGCCCACCAGCGTGCCGTGAACCGACTTGCGCTTGAGGTACAGGCTGTAGAAGCCGACGTAGATGATGAAGCCGATTACTGCGAACAAGGCAGCCAACGGGTTGGCCACCTTGTACAACAAGGCAACGCCGAGAACACCCAGAATGGTCGCGTAAACCAGGGCCAGTTTCAGGGAGATGAGGCCCTGGACCAGCACACGGTTCTTGGTGCGTTCCATCTTCAGGTCGATGTCGCGGTCGATGCAGTTGTTGAACACGCAACCGGAGGCCACGACCAGGGACGTACCGATCATGGCGGCCAGAAACACCGCCAGATCGACATGCCCTTTCGAGGCCAGGAAGAACCCGCCTGCCACAGAAAGCACGTTACCGAAAATGATCCCCGGTTTGGTGATTTGGATAAAGTGCTTGAGCGACATCGGGTCTACCTCACTTCGCCATCATGTACGTGTGGATGCTGAACATGATCCACAGCGACAGGCCAACCAGCAGCACAATCACGATCGCCGTGAAGACGAATGCGATCACGTTGTTACGCTGAGCAATGGAACGGTCCAGGTGCAGGAAGTAATACAGGTGAACGATCACCTGGATCACTGCGAACAGCAGAACGATTGCCAGCGTCGTCGACTTCGGCAGGGTCGGGTACATCACCAGACCGAACGGAATGACGGTCAGGATTACCGACAGGATGAAGCCGATGGCGTACGACTTGACGCTGCCGTGGCCAGCATCGTGGCTGTCATGGGAGTGTGCATTAGCCATTACAGAGTCCCCATCAGGTAAACAACGGTGAAGACGCAAATCCAGACTACGTCCAGGAAGTGCCAGAACAGGCTCAGGCAGCTCAGACGAGTCTTGTTGGTCGACGTCAGGCCATGCTTGTTGACCTGATACATCATGACGCCCATCCAGATCAGACCGGCCGAAACGTGCAGACCGTGGGTACCGACCAGGGTGAAGAACGCCGACAGGAAGCCCGAACGGCTAGGACCGAAGCCCTCGGAGATCAGCAGGTGGAACTCGTTGATCTCCATGGCGATGAAGCCCGCGCCGAGCAGGAAGGTCATGAACAACCACCCCAGGACCGCCTGCTTCTTGCCCTTGTACAACGCCAGCATGGCGAAGCCGTAGGTGATCGAACTGAACAACAGCAGAGCGGTTTCGCCCAGCACGTAAGGCAGTTCGAAGATGTCGTGGCCCGACGGGCCACCGGCAACGTTGTTTACCAGTACTGCGTACACCGCGAAGATCGACGCAAACAGAATGCAGTCGGTCATCAGGTAGAGCCAGAAACCGTATACGGTCATCTCGCCCGAGTCGTGGTGATGGTCATCGTGCCCATGGTCACCATGGGCGTGTCCAACATTGGTCACTAAGTTCGACATGGTTTAAGCCTGTTCCAACGAGGTTTCAACACGGGTGGCATTGGCCGGGATTTTCCCTGCCGCGACCAGACGCTTGTGCTGCTCGGCTTCGATACGCTCGATCGTTTCAACCGGAACCATATAGCCCTGGTCGTCACGTGCAGCGTGGATCACGAAGTAAACGACGGTGCCCACCAGGCTCGCGATCGCCAGCCACCAGATGTGCCAGATCATCGCGAAACCGAAGACGGTCAACAGCGCGCCCATCACCACGCCAGTGGCGGTGTTGTTCGGCATGTGGATCGGCTCGTACTTGGCCGGACGCTGGTACGCAGTACCGTTTTCCTTGGCTTCGGTGAACGGGTCGATGCAGTCAGCCTTAGGCAGCACAGCAAAGTTGTAGAACGGTGGTGGCGACGAGGTCGACCATTCCAGCGTGTGCGCATTCCACGGGTCACCGTGATCGCAAACGTTCTCTGGCTTGTTGCGGTCACGCACACTGACGTACAGCTGGATCAGTTGGCAGGCGATACCGACAGCGATCATCACCGCACCGAACATGGCAACGTACAGGTACGGTACCCACTCAGGGTTGGTGGTGGCGTTCAGACGACGGGTCATGCCCATGAAGCCCAGTGCGTAGAGCGGCATGAACGCGACGAAGAAGCCCGAGATCCAGAACCAGAACGCTGCTTTACCCCAGCCTTCGTGCAGCTTGAAGCCGAACGCTTTCGGGAAGTAGAACGCGAAGCCAGCGATGTAACCGAATACCGCACCGCCGATGATCACGTTGTGGAAGTGCGCGATCACGAACAGGCTGTTGTGCAGCACGAAGTCAGCACCCGGGATGGCCAGCAGTACGCCGGTCATGCCGCCGATGGCGAAGGTCACCATGAAGCCCAGCGTCCACATCACCTGGCTGGTGAAGCGCAGACGGCCCTGGTAGATGGTGAACAGCCAGTTGAACAGCTTCACACCCGTCGGGATGGAAATCAGCATCGTCGCCAGACCGAAGAAGGCGTTGACGCTGGCACCCGAACCCATGGTGAAGAAGTGGTGCAGCCAGACCATGAAGCCCAGTACCGAGATCGCGCCCGAGGCGTAGATCATCGAGTGGTGGCCGAACAGTTTCTTGCCGGTGAACGCCGAGATCACTTCCGAGAAGATGCCGAAGGCCGGCAGGATCAGGATGTAAACCTCAGGGTGGCCCCACGCCCAGAACAGGTTGACGTACATCATCGGATTGCCACCAAGTTCATTGGTGAAAATGTGGAAATCCATGTAACGGTCAAGGGTCAGCAGTGCCAGGGTAGCGGTCAGGATCGGGAACGAAGCCACGATCAGAACGTTTGCCCAGGTGCAGGTCCAGGTGAAGATCGGCATGTCCATCAGTTTCATGCCAGGGGTACGCATTTTCAGTACGGTCGCGAGGAAGTTGACCCCCGTTAGCGTCGTACCCAATCCGGACAGCTGTAGCGCCCAGATGTAGTAGTCCATTCCCACGCCAGGGCTGTATTGCAGACCCGACAGCGGCGGATAGGCAACCCAACCGGTCTTGGCGAATTCGCCGACGCCCAGCGACAGGTTGATCAGCACAACGCCGGACACCAGCAGCCAGAAGCTCAGGGAGTTCAGGAACGGGAACGCCACGTCACGCGCGCCGATCTGCAGCGGCACTGCAAGGTTCATCAGGCCGGTGAAGAATGGCATCGCCATGAAGATGATCATGATCACACCGTGAGCGGTGAAGATCTGGTCATAGTGTTCAGGTGGCAGGTAACCAGGCGAACCCTCGGTGGCCATGGCCAACTGGGTACGCATCATGATCGCGTCGGCAAAACCGCGCAGCAGCATGACCATGGCGACGATGATGTACATCACGCCGATTTTCTTGTGGTCGACCGAAGTCAGCCACTCGGTCCACAGGTACGTCCACTTCTTGAAGTAAGTGATCGCAGCGAACAGTGCCAGACCACCGAGGGCGATCATGGCGATGGTCACCATCACGATCGGCTCGTGGAATGGGACTGCTTCCCAACTTAATTTACCAAACATCGTTTACTCCTCTGCCCCGGCAGCTGAATGCGAACCCGCGTCAATATCCGTGGCCGCCACTTCTTTCTCTTTCTTCTCGTGCTTCAGCGGCTTGCCCGGTTTCATACCTTCGTACTTGTCGACGATGATCTGGAACTGGTTAGGCGTGACCGACGAGTAGAGCTCGACTGGGTTGTTCTGGCTCGGTTTGGCCAGGGCCGCGTATTCAGCCTGATCAAGCTGTTTAGGCGACTTCTTGACTTCACTTACCCAGGCGTCGAAATCTTCCTGAGTGGTGGAGATAGCCTTGAATTTCATACCGGTGAAACCGGCACCGCTGTAGTTGGCGGAGATACCGTCCATTTCAGCGTTGCGGTCAGCGATCAGGTGCAGCTTGGTCTGCATGCCCGCCATCGCGTAGATCTGGCCGCCCAGGCCCGGGATGAAGAACGAGTTCATCACGGCATCGGAGGTGATCTTGAAGTTGATTGGCGTGTGCGCCGGGAACACGATCTTGTTGACCGTGGCAATGCCTTGTTCCGGGTAGATGAACAGCCACTTCCAGTCCAGCGCGACGACTTCGATGGTCACAGGCTTGACGTCAGACTCGATCGGACGATACGGGTCCAGCTCGTGAGTCGAGATGTAAGTGATGTAGCCCAGGGCGATGATGATCAGCACCGGGATGGTCCATACGGCCACTTCGATCTTGGTCGAGTGCGACCACTTCGGCGTGTAGACGGCGTTCTTGTTCGAAGCGCGGTACTTCCAGGCAAACAGGAAGGTCATGACGATGACCGGCACGACGACCAACAGCATCAGCAGCGTGGCGGTGATGATCAGGTTGCGCTGTTCCAGGCCGACCTGGCCCGTTGGATTGAGCAAGGTCATGTTGCAGCCTCCCAGCAACAACGTGCCGAGCAGCGGCACTAGGCCTAGTAATCTGGGGTACCTGTTTTTACTCATCTCACGACCTCTAAAGCAGCTTGCGCAATGCAGTTGGGTTTTGATCGCCAACACTTCACCCTGCCAAGGGTTGGCATTTTCTTTGGATTGAATAAGGGCCGCCCGTCGCGCGTTACACGCTCGACAAAACCTTGGGACAGCGTTCAGTTCTTATTCGAATTCGTGGTCAAAGGCCTTGTTACAGACCAATTCCATTTGGTGCGGAAAATTGGAAAGGCACCGACACCAGGGTGTCTTGAAAGCCTCGCGGCTCGCTCGACACCCGACCTCCTGATCAGTTCCTTGATAAAGGCTGAACAGCGCCGGGAATTCAGTGCGGGCGATTGTAGATAGGTAGCGCCCTATACACCATGTCTTATCCCGAAATAATTTTTATCACTCAGAGCAACAATCCATCGCCATTTTTGCAAAAGTTGCGCAAGTTATCGAAAGCGTTTCTCAATAAAAGCGACAAAATCCGCCAGCGTAAGCGCCTCAAATCAGACAGCTCTGCACCCGATCTACAACCGCTGGATCAGCGCAAAGCCCGATGTTCCAAGGGCTTCGCCCATCTGCCGGCGCCTGTTAAAACTGCCTGCTCTGGTACGTCCGTGCTGAAGCCCGAAAACGCTGAAACTGGCCAATGTTTTTATGTAACAGGCGGCCAATCCGCCGCATCCCGAGTCCCTGCGACAGCCCGCGTGTGACAACATGTCGCACATTTGCCGCACGCTTCATTGCCGTTCGTCACGGTGTTTTCACAAACGCTCTGAAATGCAAAACGCCCCGATTTTCAGCAGCGAAAATCGGGGCGTTTTGTTTATCGGCAGCTGTGCCGAGAAGTTGACTCAGCGCAGCGCTTTTCGATTACGCGAAGTCAGCAGAGGCACCAGAATCACCACCAGCACGAACGCCACCAGCGCCCATTGCGCCAGCGACAGACCGAGGATCGGCGGATACGGCGTCGAGCAGAAACCGTCGACCTGGAAGCCCAGCGGGAAAATTTTCGCCAACGGCAGATCATCGACAATCGGTTGCAGCACATCGACGCCACAACTCACCGCCGGATAGAACTGCGTATAGACGTGATGCCCGGCCACACCGGCCCCGGCAATCGCACAGATCACTACCAGTGTCTCGAACACGGTGATGCTGCGACGGCTACGCATGCCCGCACCAATGAAGGCGAACAGTGCAATCAGCAACAGTGCATAGCGCTGCAGAATGCACAGTGGGCACGGTGCCTCGCCTAACACGACCTGCATGTACAACGCACCGCCGATCAACGCCAGACAGATGATCCCCAGCAGCATCAGATAGCGCCGCTCACGTCCCAACCGCATCGTTTCCTCGCTCATTGCCTTTCCTTTGTAAGTCCATGGTTCAGCCGGCTGGCAGCTGAAATTGTCGCAAGTCTACACCGGGGCAATAAACGATAGAGCGGTTAAGGAATGATTAACCTCGTGTCGGAATTGGCGTCGAGCCCTTCGCGAGCAAGCCTGCTCCCACATTAGACCGTGCCTTGCACACAATTTGTGCTGGACGCAGCTTCGGTGTGGGAGCGGGCTTGCTCGCCAATGCAGGCGCCTCGCTTTCAGATTCACTCCAGAGCAGAAGCCGGCCCGAAGAACTCGTAGCGGCTCTGCTTCTCCGGCACGCCCAACGCTTTCAAATGCCGCTTGATCGCGCCCATGAACCCTTTCGGCCCGAGGAAGTACGCATCGACATCACGCTGCGCCGGCAGCCATTCGCCGAGCTGTTCCTGACTCAACAAGCCGACCTTGTCCGCCGCCGGGCTGACACCATCCTCCTCGGCGTAGCAATAGAAACGCTTGAGCTGCGGATGACGCGCCGCCAGTCCATCGACCCAGTCACGGAATGCGTGAACGCTGCCGTTGCGCGCGCAGTGGATAAAGTGCACCGGACGTTCGGTCGCCAGCGCGGCTTCCAACATCGCCAACGTCGGGGTGATGCCGACGCCGCCACTGATCAGCACCAGCGGCTTGTCGCTGGCCGCCAGGGTGAATTCGCCCGACGGCGGGAACAGTTGGATGCTCGAGCCGACGTTCAGCTGATCATGCAAGTAGTTGGACGCGCGACCATTCGGTTCACGCTTGACGCTGATGCGGTACTGACCGTTATTGGCCAGTGCCGACAGCGAATAGTTGCGGCGGATTTCTTCGCCATCGAGGATCAGCTTCATGCCGATGTACTGACCCGGCTCGACCGCAAGAATCGGCCCTTTGTCCGCCGGTTCGAAGTAGAACGAGGTGATCTCCGCGCTCTCCTGTACTTTCGCCGCGACGATGAATTCACGCGCACCGCGCCAGCCACCGACGGCGTGTTCCTTCTGGTCATAGATCGCGGTTTCCGCGCCGATCAGGATGTCGGCCAGTTGCCCGTACGCAGCGCCCCAGGCACTCATCACCTCAGGCGTGGCGATCTCTTCGCCGAGCACTTCGCAAATGGCGCGCAGCAGGCAGGTGCCAACAATGGGGTAATGCTCCGGCAGAATCTGCAGGGCGACGTGTTTGTTGATGATCTTCGCCACCAGATCGCCCAACTGGTCGAGTTGATCGATGTGCCGGGCGTACATCAGCACGCCGTTGGCCAAGGCACGCGGCTGATCGCCACTGGCCTGATGCGCCTGGTTGAACAGCGGGCGCACCTCCGGGTATTCGGAGAGCATCATGCGATAGAAATGCGTGATCAACGCCTCGCCGCCGCTTTCCAGCAGAGGCACGGTGGACTTGACGATGGCACGATCCTGGACGCTAAGCATAAGGTGACTCCTGCGCTTTCTTGAAAGATTGCCTTAGGGATATCAGCTTTCGTGCCAACTAATTAATGCTTTAGAATCAATAGCTTGAAATCGACATAGTCATTTCGACACAAATGGACGTATAGTCATCGCGACTACACCTTGTCTCTTTGACTACATACCCATGACCGCCAAATCCTTGCTTACCGCCCTGCTGCCTCTGGTCGCCGACCTGTCCCGCGAACTGCCCGAAGGTGAGCGCTACCGGCGCCTGCTTGAGGCCATGCGCGCCTTGCTTCCTTGCGATGCCGCCGCGTTGTTGCGTCTGGATGGCGAATCACTGGTGCCGCTGGCGGTGGATGGTTTGAGTACCGACACCCTGGGCCGGCGCTTCAAAGTCAGCGAGCACCCGCGCTTCGAAATTCTCCTGGCCGGTGCCGGGCCGACGCGCTTCGCTGCCGACAGCGAGCTGCCCGATCCTTATGATGGGCTGGTCGACGGCCTCGACGATCACCTCGAAGTTCACGACTGCCTCGGCTGTCCTTTATTTGTCGATGAAAAACTCTGGGGCCTGATCACCCTCGACGCGCTGGATCCCGAGCGTTTCGAGCCGATCGAGCTCGATGCCCTGCAAGCCTTCGCCAGCCTCGCCTCGGCCACGGTCAACGCTGCCGAACGCATCGAACGTCTGGCCACTCGTGCCGAGGACGAACATCAGCGCGCCGAGGTTTACCGTCAGGCCAGCGGCCAGCAGAACCGCGAAATGATCGGCCAGAGCAAAGCGCACAAACGTCTGGTGGAAGAAATCAATCTGGTCGGCGGCAGCGACCTGACCGTTCTGATCACCGGCGAAACCGGCGTCGGCAAAGAGCTGGTCGCCCAAGCCATTCACGCTGCTTCCGCGCGCGCCGACAAACCGATCATCAGCCTCAACTGCGCCGCCCTCCCCGACACACTGGTAGAAAGCGAATTGTTCGGCCACGTGCGCGGCGCTTTCACCGGCGCCACCAGCGACCGTCGCGGCAAGTTCGAACTGGCCAATGGCGGCACGTTGTTTCTTGACGAAGTTGGCGAGCTGTCGCTGACGGTTCAGGCCAAGTTGCTGCGCGTACTGCAGAGCGGTCAGTTGCAGCGCCTGGGTTCGGACCAGGAGCATCAGGTTGATGTGCGTTTGATTGCGGCGACCAATCGCGATCTGGCCGAGGAGGTGCGCAGCGGTCGCTATCGTGCCGATTTCTATCACCGCCTGAGCGTCTATCCGCTGCGGGTGCCGGCGCTGCGCGATCGCGGGCGCGATGTGTTGTTGCTCAGCGGCTTCTTTCTGGAGCAGAACCGCTCGCGCATGGGCCTCAATAGCCTGCGCTTGAACAGTGATGCTCAGGAAGCGCTGCTGGCCTATACCTGGCCGGGCAATGTCCGTGAGCTGGAGCATTTGATCGGGCGCAGTGCGCTCAAAGCGCTGGGTAACTGCAAGGTGCGGCCAAAGATTCTGAGCCTGAGTGCGGCGGATCTGGATTTGCCGCATGAGGTTGTCGATCACGTGCTTGCGCCTGTCGACGCAGGCTTGGCCAAAGCAATGCCGATGGTCGGCGCCGATTTGCGTACTGCGACGGATGAGTTTCAGCGGCGCTTGATCAACGCCGCACTTGAGCGTCATCAGCATAATTGGGCGAGTGCGGCGCGGGAGCTGGGGGTGGATCGGGCGAACCTTGGGCGGATGGCCAAGCGTTTGGGGATGAAAGGCTGACGAGCCAATAGCCTAAAGCCCACCCCGATCACGCCGATAACCCGGCATCAAAGGTTTCTGGCGATTTCCACTCTCGCCCATCCACAGAAGGTTCTTATGTCCTCCACCAAAGCCCGCGCAGATTCACTTTCGCTTCTGCTGTTTACCTTGCGCAGCGGCAAGCTGATGGCGATCAACCTGCTGAAAGTCAGTGAAATCATCCCCTGCCCGCCGCTGACCAAGCTGCCGGAGTCGCACCCGCACGTCAAAGGCATCGCCTCGCTGCGCGGTGCCTCGCTGTCGGTGATCGACCTCAGCCGCGCCATCGGCGAGCGGCCGCTGGAAGATCCCAACGGTGGCTGCCTGATCGTCACCGATGTCAGCCGCTCCAAGCAGGGTCTGCACGTGCAAGCGGTGAGCAAGATCGTTCACTGCCTGACCACCGACATCAAGCCGCCACCGTTCGGCTCTGGCGGCTCGCGCGCCTACATCACCGGCGTGACCTCGGTAGACGGTACGCTGGTGCAGGTGCTGGACATCGAAAAAGTCATTCACAGCATCGCCCCGGCGCAGATCGAAATGGCGCCGACCGACCTGACCATGGAAGACGCCGAAGTGCTCGGCAACGCGCGCATTCTGGTGGTCGACGACAGCCAGGTGGCATTGCAACAATCGGTGCACACCCTGCGCAACCTCGGCCTGCAATGCCATACCGCGCGCAGTGCCAAGGAAGCGATCGATTGCCTGCTCGACCTGCAGGGCACCGCGCAGCAGATCAACCTGATCGTCTCGGACATCGAAATGTCGGAAATGGACGGCTACGCGTTCACCCGCACCCTGCGCGAGACCCCGGATTTCGCTCATTTGTATGTGCTGCTGCACACCTCGCTCGACAGCGCGATGAACAGTGAAAAGGCCAGACTGGCCGGTGCCAACGCGGTGTTGACCAAGTTTTCCTCGCCGGAACTGACCCAACGTCTGATCGAAGCCGCCAAGCACGTCGCGGCCAACGGGCACTGAGTGTTGGCCGAGACGTTTTGCTTTCTGCTGCGCCGCGATTTGAGCGGGGTTCTGCCGGATGCGCAGTGGCCGGAGGGGATTGAGCTGTCCGTCTACCGCGAGGAAACGGCGCCGGCAGTGCATCAGTTGATGCAGCTCGGACAGCTGGAAGGTGGCGGTCGGGTACCGTCACTCGAGCAATGGCAGCAGCGGTTTGTCAGCGATCCTGAATATGATCCGGCGTTATGTTTCGTTGCCTGTGATACCGAGGGCGTGGTGGGCGTGGCGCAATGCTGGACCAGTGCCTATATCAAGAATCTGGTGGTGCACCCGCGAATGCAGGGCCGGGGGCTGGGGCGAGCGTTGTTGCTGTACGCCTTCAGTGTCTTTCAACAGCGGCGCGAGGGTTTTGTCGATTTGAGGGTTCTGGAGGACAACCTGCGGGCGCGGTGGTTGTATGAGAGTGTCGGGATGTGTGTGGTCCGCCGGGAATTGGTACCGGAATGATTAAAGTCAAAAGATCGCAGCCTTCGGCAGCTCCTACAGGAAACCGCATTTCCATGTAGGAGCTGCCGAAGGCTGCGATCTTTTAGCGGTGCCCCAGGCAACAAAACTCTTCAGGCAGACTCAAACCTTGGCCATAACCAAGGATGCCCCAACCATGAAAGCCATCACCCTGGCCCTGCTCAGCCTCACCGCTCTCGCCTCCCAGGCCCACGCCTCCAGCCCCGACGCCTGGGCCGCCCACGACAAGACCGTACTCGCCAGTTGCACCAAGGCCAGCGGTTTGAAAAACGTCAAACCGGTCGGCACGCCCGCGCAATTCGACGACCGCGTCGGTTACACCGCCGTTCTGCTGCAAGGCCAATACCCGCAAAAACACATGAAAGGCCAGCAAGGCAGCGAGCTGTGCCTGTACAACAAACAGTCGAAAACCGCGTTCGTCACCGAGTGGGATTCGATTCGCCCGGTCACAAAATCCCACTGAGTGGCGCAGTCCTTGCTTCGATCCGGTTCTGTGCGATGGTTTTCTGCCGTCGTTTCACACCCTGATTGAAGAAAGATCGCTCAATGAATACGACGTTTTCCTGCGTAGGCTGCGGCAAATGCTGCACTGACCACCATGTCCCGCTGACGCTGGCCGAAGCTCGCATGTGGGCGGCCGATGGCGGTCAGGTGATCGTGCTGGTCGAGGCGTTTCTCGGCAATGGCCTGGGCCTGCCGGCGCAGCAGCGCGAACATGCCGAGCGCCGTTCGGCGGTGGTTCGCAGCGGCGCCACTGATGCTCATGTGGCGATTACCTTTGCCGCTTATAACGTCGGCCCCTGCCGGAATCTTGACGAGGACAAGCGCTGCCGGATCTACGAGCGGCGTCCGCTGGTGTGCCGGATATACCCGGCGGAAATCAATCCGCATATCCCGCTCAACCCGGCTGCCAAGGATTGCCCGCCAGAGTCCTGGGAGCAAGGGCCGGAGCTGATTGTGGGAGGCGAGCTGGTTGATCGGGAACTGGTTGAGCTGATCCAGCGTTCGCGTCAGGCGGATCGGGATGACATCCAACTCAAGGATGCGATCTGCGCCACGCTGGGGATCCGCACTACCGCGCTCAAGGGTGACGGGTTTACCGCGTACTTGCCGAACATGGATGCGTTTGCAGCGGTGATTGACCAAGTGAGCGCGCAACCGCTGGCGGCGCGAACCAGTGAATGGCTGTTTCATTTGTCCGGCGATGATGTCGCCGGGCAAGTGCTGGCAGCCGGGGGGCAGGTGGTGACTGAACCGGCGCAGACTTATGCGTTCATTTCATTGCGCGCGGCTTGATCTGATATTTGTGCTGTAGCGGCTGTCGCATTCGCGAGCAGGCTCGCTCCCACATTGGATCTGCGCCAAACACAAACCTGTGGGAGCGAGCCTGCTCGCGAAGAGGCCAGCACCATCACTTTCCGATGTCAGCGCTTGCCCATCGACCGACGCGTGCCCGGCGGCGCCATGCCCGGGGTTTTGGTGTGGCCATTCTTCGCGCCATTTTTGTACCACGGCTGATTCGAGCCTTTCGCCGAAGCCAGCTCGCCCGGTTTGAACGGGAACTTGAACGCCGGGATCTCGGCCTTGGTTTCGCTGGCGTCAGCCACTTCAGCCGGGACGTCGCTCACAGCATCGTCAACCGGCGGTTGGGTTGGGGAAGTCATAGAAGCTCCGGGAACAAAAAGTCGGCCCGATCAGTGAGCCGCAAAGGCGCGCAGTATACCTGTGCGCTCTGGCTCGGCATCTGAAGATTTGCGGGATGCGCTGAATGGCTGCCTGGCATTGTCACTGCGTGATGATATTTCAGTTCATGCGACGCTGAACGTCACCCAACAACTGCGACGTGCTCTCCAGCAATTGCTCAAGAAGCGCGTCATCTTCATCCATGTAGCCTTCATATTCGGCGAGATTGCGCCGCTCATGGCACAGCGCAAACAATCGCACCTGAACCTTGCTGCTTTGAGTGGTATGGATCAGACACTGGAATACCAGATAGCGCTTGTCCGATCGATAGCCACTCAAGCGAAGAGCTGTCAGCGCCAGCGCGTGAGCGGCGTTGTAGGCCAAATCGAACCGGCTGGAAAACGACAGTGTGCAAGTGTGCGCATCCTTGAGCCTGTCCAAAGCCGAGCGCAACAGACCCTCACACTCCTTGCGGTCAGGTGGCTCCACTTTCAGTACACCGCTACGTAGAAGATTCTCCAGACTCTCGTTGCTGCCCATCCTTGGACTCCAAAGGGTTTGCCTCTGACAGATCGATTTTTTCCTGCTGCATCACTCGCATGACAAAACTGTTCTGTGCCGCCAGCTTCCTGGCCCAGTCTTGCGGGGTGTATAGCGTCGGGTTGATGGGACGCCCCAATTGCTCCTCCAACGGCATGAGTCGCTCCATCAACTCACTGTAGTGCAGGCCTTCGCCAATCAGCATGAGATCTATGTCACTGAGTGTGTTCGCCGAGTTTTTGGCGATGGAGCCATACACGAACGCCCACGTGATCTGTTCGGCAAACGGTTCTAATGCCTGACGAAGAGGCTCGGCAAAACCGAATGTCTTGCGCGTGATGCCCAGAAGCTCCGCGTAGATAGGACATGCGGGATTGGCCTGGTAATGGGTCTGGTTACCCACTCGTGTCATGCTGAGGATCCCGGCTCGTTGCAATCGATCGAGTTCACGCATCAGGCCGCCTTTGCCAACCTGTGCCCAGCGCACGATTTCGTTGGCGTAGAAGGTCTGGTCGGGTTTGCCAAACAACAATCCCAACACTTTTTGCTGGGTGGCGGTGAACAGGGCTTCGCTTAAAGAAAGGTTTTCCACTGGCGCAAACCGATGAGTCCCAAAACAGGAACGATAGGTCCCTTTTAGGGACTTATCAACACAACGGTAATCGCAGCTACTGCAATTAACGGAGGAAACTGACAATCCTGACAGCCAGCCGTCACCCTGCCGACCGCCTGACCGGTTTATAACTGGCCAATCTGCCCAAACTCCAGACTTCGGCGCCGCGCATGTCACTCCAGAAAAAACCAATCCTGCTCGCCACTTTCCTGATTTTGTTGGCCGCCGCCGGCCTGTGGTTTGCACTCAAACCGGCGCCGACCAAACTGGCCAGCCCGACTGCCATTCCCGTGCGCGTGGTAACGGTGAGTGCCAAAGACGTGCCGCGCTACACCAGCGGCATCGGCTCGGTGCTCTCGTTGCATAGCGTGGTGGTGCGTCCGCAGATCGACGGCATTCTGACGAAGATCCTGGTCAAGGAAGGCCAACCGGTCAAAGCAGGCGAGCTGCTCGCGACCATCGACGACCGTTCGATCCGCGCCAGCCTCGATCAGGCGCGGGCGCAGTTGGGTGAGAGTCAGGCGCAGTTGCAGGTCGCGCTGGTCAATCTCAAACGCTACAAATTGCTCAGCGTCGACGACGGCGTGTCGAAACAGACCTTCGACCAGCAACAAGCGCTGGTCAACCAGCTCAAAGCCACCGCCCAGGGCAATCAGGCCTCGATCGATGCGGCGCAGGTGCAACTCTCCTACACGCAGATTCGCTCGCCGGTCACCGGACGCGTCGGTATTCGTACGGTCGATGAAGGCAATTTCCTGCGGATGAGCGATACCCAAGGCCTGTTCACCGTGACTCAGATCGATCCGATCGCCGTCGAGTTCGCCCTGCCGCAGCAAATGCTGCCGACCCTGCAGAATCTGATCAGCGACCCGCAACGCGCGCCGGTCAAGGCTTACATTGGCGCCGACACCGATGGCGAAACCGCCAACCTGCTCGGCGAAGGTCACCTGACCCTGATCGACAACCAGATCAACGCCAACACCGGCACCATCCGTGCCAAGGCCGAATTTGCCAATGCCAGCCAAAAGCTCTGGCCGGGCTTGCTGGTGACGATAAAAATTCAGACGGCGGTAGATAAAGATGCGCTGCTGGTTCCACCGACCGTCGTACAACGCGGCCTCGATCAACATTTCGTTTATCGTGTAAAGGACGACAAGGTTGAGGCCGTGCCGGTGCAGATGGTCTATCAGGGCAGCGGTCAGGACATCATCAAAGGCGTCGATGCTGGTGACGTGCTGGTCACCGATGGCCAGTCGCGGCTCAAGCCCGGCTCGACCGTGCAAGTCATGAGCGAGCCGCCGCAGGTGGTGCAGGCGGAGCCCAAGCCATGAAATCGCACAGAGGCATCTCGACCTGGTGCATTGATCACCCGGTGGCGACCATTCTGCTGACCATCGCGCTGGTGCTGGTCGGGATCATTGCCTTCCCGCGCTTGCCGATCGCCCCACTGCCGGAAGCGGAATTTCCTACTATCCAGGTCTCGGCGCAGTTGCCCGGCGCCAGCCCCGACACCATGGCTTCTTCCGTGGCCACGCCGCTGGAGGTGCAATTCAGCGCCATCCCCGGCATGACCCAGATGACCTCGAGCAGTGCGCTGGGCTCAACCCTGCTGACCTTGCAATTCACGCTCGACAAAAGCATCGACACTGCCGCGCAGGAAGTACAGGCGGCGATCAATACTGCCGCCGGCAAGTTGCCAAAAGACATGCCGACGCTGCCGACATGGAAGAAGGTCAACCCGGCCGACAGCCCGGTGCTCATCCTTAGCGTGAGCTCGACGCAAATGCCCGGCACCGAACTCAGCGACCTGGTGGAAACCCTGCTCGCCCGACAGATCAGTCAGATCGACGGCGTCGGCCAGATCAACATCACCGGCCAGCAACGCCCGGCCATTCGCGTACAGGCCTCGGCCGACAAACTCGCCGCCATCGGCCTGACCCTCGCCGACATCAGACTGGCGATCCAGCAGACCAGCCTGAATCTTGCCAAAGGCGCGCTGTACGGCGATTCGAGCATTTCCACACTGTCGACCAACGACCAGTTGTTCCACCCAGAGGACTACAGCCAACTGATCGTTTCCTACAAGGATGGCGCCCCGGTTCACCTGCGCGATGTCGCCAAAGTCGTCAACGGTGCGGAAGATGCCTACGTGCAGGCCTGGGCCGGTGATCGCCCGGGGGTGAATCTGGTGATCTCGCGCCAGCCCGGCGCCAACATTGTCGAGACTGTCGACCGCATTCAAGCCGCCCTACCCGGTCTCGAAGCCATGCTACCGGCCTCGGTACAGGTGAAAACCCTGATCGACCGTACCCAGACCATTCGCGCTTCGCTGCATGAAGTCGAGATCACCCTGTTGATCGCGATCCTGCTGGTGATCGCGGTAATGGCGCTGTTCCTGCGGCAGTTATCGGCGACGCTGATTGTCTCGGCGGTGCTTGGCGTCTCACTGATTGCCAGTTTCGCCCTGATGTATGTGCTCGGTTTCAGCTTGAACAACCTGACGTTGGTGGCGATCGTCGTCGCGGTCGGTTTTGTGGTCGACGATGCGATCGTGGTGGTGGAAAACATCCACCGGCATCTGGAGGCCGGCGACGATATGCGCGAAGCCGCGATCAAAGGCGCGGGCGAGATCGGCTTCACCGTGGTATCGATCAGTTTCTCGCTGGTAGCGGCGTTTATTCCGCTGCTGTTCATGGGCGGAGTGGTCGGGCGACTGTTCAAGGAATTCGCCCTGACCGCGACCTCGACCATCATGATTTCCGTGGTGGTCTCGCTGACGCTGGCGCCCACCCTTGCCGCGTTGTTCATGTGCAAACCGCTGCATCACGCCAACGCCAGACCGGGGTTCAGCGAACGCCTGCTCAGTTGGTATGAAAAGGGCCTGCGCCGCGCCCTCGATCATCAGAAATTGATGATTGGTGTGTTCGGTTTATCGTTGGCGCTGGCTGTTGCCGGTTACATCTTTATCCCCAAGGGTTTCTTCCCGGTGCAGGACACCGGTTTCGTCCTCGGCACCACTGAAGCCGCTGCGGACATTTCCTACGGTGACATGGTGAAAAAACACTTGGCGATGGCCGAAATCGTCGCGGCCGATCCGGCGGTGCAAGCGTTTTCCCACTCGGTCGGTGTGTCCGGCAGCAACCAGACCATCGCCAACGGGCGCTTCTGGATCGCCCTGAAAAAACGCGGCGATCGCGATGTCAGCGCCAGCCAGTTCATCGACCGCATCCGCCCGCAACTGATGAAAGTGCCCGGCATCGTCCTGTATTTGCGCGCCGGGCAGGACATCAACCTCAGCTCCGGCCCGAGCCGTGCGCAGTACCAATACGTACTCAAGAGTAACGACGGCGCGACTCTCGCTACCTGGACTCAGCGCCTGACCGAAAAACTGCGCAGCAATCCGGCATTCCGCGACATTTCCAATGATCTGCAACTGGGCGGCAGCATCACCCACATCAGCATCGACCGCAGCGCGGCCGCGCGTTTCGGCCTGACTGCCAGCGATGTCGACGAGGCACTGTACGATGCGTTCGGCCAACGGCAGATCAATGAGTTCCAGACTCAGGTCAACCAGTACAACGTGATCCTGGAACTGGACACCCGACAACGCGGCAAGGCCGAAAGCCTCAACTATTTCTACCTGCGCTCACCGCTCAGCGGGGAAATGGTGCCGCTGTCGGCACTGGCCCGATTCGACGCGCCAACCATCGGCCCGCTGTCGATTGCCCATGACGGCATGTTCCCCGCCGCCAACCTGTCGTTCAACCTCGCGCCCGGCGTGGCGCTGGGCGATGCGGTGATTCTGCTCGATCAGGCCAAGGCCGAGATCGGCATGCCCACCGCGATCAGCGGCAATTTCCAGGGTGCGGCGCAAGCGTTCCAGAGCTCGCTGGCCAGCCAGCCGTGGCTGATTCTGGCGGCGCTGGTGGCGGTGTACATCATTCTCGGCGTGCTTTATGAAAGCTTCGTGCATCCGCTGACGATCATTTCGACATTGCCGGCGGCCGGTCTGGGCGCGGTGATCATGCTGTGGATCTGCGGCCAGGACTTTTCGATCATGGCGCTGATCGGCCTGGTGCTGCTGATCGGCATCGTCAAGAAGAACGGCATCCTGATGATCGACTTCGCCCTCGAGGCGCAGCGCCAGCGCGGCCTGGCGCCACAGGAAGCGATTTTCGAGGCGTGCATCACACGGTTCCGTCCGATCATCATGACCACCCTCGCCGCCCTGCTCGGCGCGTTGCCACTGATGCTCGGTTACGGCACCGGCGCCGAACTGCGCCAGCCACTGGGCATTGCCGTGGTCGGCGGTTTGCTGGTCAGCCAGATGCTGACGCTGTTCACCACGCCGGTCATATACTTATGGCTCGAGCGGCTGTTTCACCGGCCAGAACCAATGCCTGCAACGGCATTGGCGACCACAGACTGAGGCGGTCATGCGCGTTCTGATTATCGAAGACGAAGAAAAAACCGCGGACTATCTGCACCGTGGCCTGACCGAACAGGGCTACACCGTCGACCTCGCCCGCGACGGCGTCGAAGGCCTGCATCTGGCGCTGGAATGCGACTACGCAGTGATCGTCCTCGACGTCATGCTGCCGGGGCTCGATGGCTTCGGCGTACTGCGCGCATTGCGTGCGCGCAAGCAGACCCCGGTGATCATGCTCACTGCTCGCGAGCGCGTTGAAGATCGCATCAAGGGTCTGCGCGACGGCGCCGACGATTACCTCGGCAAACCGTTTTCCTTTCTCGAACTGGTCGCCCGCCTGCAAGCCCTGACCCGCCGCAGCGGCGGCCACGAGCCGGTGCAAGTGACCATCGCCGACCTGTGGGTAGATCTGATCAGCCGCAAAGCCACCCGCGCCGGCATTCGCCTGGATCTGACTGCGAAAGAGTTTTCCCTGCTCAGCGTGCTCGCCCGCCGCCAGGGTGAAATCCTCTCTAAAACCGCCATTGCCGAGATGGTCTGGGACATCAATTTCGACAGCGACGCCAACGTGGTCGAAGTCGCGATCAAACGCCTGCGCGCCAAGCTCGACGGGCCGTTCAACGAAAAACTGCTACACACCATTCGCGGCATGGGTTATGTGCTGGAGAGCCGTGGTGTCCAGTAACTCGATTGCGCTGCGCCTCAGCGGCATGTTCACGCTGGTGGCGCTCGTGGTGTTTCTGTTGATTGGTGGCGCGCTTTATCAACAGGTCGACAAGGGTCTGGGTTTGCTGCCGGAAGCTGAGCTCGATGCGCGTTACAGCGTGCTCGAATCCACCGTCGGCCGTTACGGCACGCCTGAGCATTGGGTGAAGATCAACAACAAGCTCAACCTGCTCGGCGAGGAAGACAAGCGCATCAGCTTCTGGATCAGCAGCGGCGACCCGCGTTACGAATACGGCAATCTCACGCCGCAGATTCGCGCGGCCATCAACGGCCCGTTGGGCATGCACGACTTGCGACTGCCCGGTCAACCCTATCCGTTGAAAGTGCTGATCAGTCAGTTCCCGGCCAAGGACCAGCGCCCGCCGCTGCGTTTCATGATCGGCATCGACACCGAGACGCTGCATCAGACCCAGCATCACTTGCTCGTTGCCTTGATCAGCCTGGCGGTGATCGGCGTGCTGCTGGCCTCGGCGTTGGGCTATTGGGTCGCAAGAATCGGTCTGAAGCCGTTGATCAAACTGTCGCAGGAAGCCCAGCGCCTGGCGCCACCGCTGCGCGCCGGACGCTTGCGTCTGTCGCCGTTGCCGCCGGAACTGGAGCAGTTTGTCGAGTCCTTCAATTCGACGCTGGAACGGGTCGAACTGGCCTATTCGCGGCTGGAATCGTTCAACGCAGACGTTGCCCATGAACTGCGTTCACCGCTGACCAACCTGATCGGCCAGACCCAGGTCGCGCTGACTCGCGGACGTTCGGCCGAACACTATTTCGAAGTGCTGCAATCGAACCTCGAAGAGCTGGAACGGCTGCGTTCGATCATCAACGACATGCTGTTTCTGGCCAGCGCCGACCAGGGCAACAAGGCAACCAAGCTGACCTCGACGTCACTGGCTGATGAGGTGGCGACGACACTGGACTATCTGGATTTCATTCTTGAAGACGCGCAGGTTGAAGTGAAGGTCAGCGGCGATGCGCAGGTACAAATCGAGGTCGCGCATTTGCGTCGGGCGCTGATCAATTTGCTCAGCAATGCGGTACAGCACACCGACCCAGGTCAGGTGATCGAGGTGCGCATTGAGGTTGAAAAGCATCAGGTGAGCATTGGGGTAGCGAATCCCGGAGCGCCGATTGCCGGCGAGCATCTGCCGAGATTGTTCGAACGGTTTTATCGGGTCGATGCTTCGCGTAGCAACAGTGGCAACAATCATGGGCTGGGGCTCGCGATCGTCAAGGCAATCGCGCTGATGCATGGCGGGGACGTGTTTGTGCACAGTGACCGGGGCATGAACACCTTCGGCATTCACCTTCCGGTCTGAAAAGATCAAAAGATCGCAGCCTTCGGCAGCTCCTACGGGTATACACCATGCCCTTGTAGGCGTTGCCGAAGACTGCGATCTTTGCATTTGCTGTAACAGTCTTTTATGAAACTTTGGTTGTTTCCAAACCCTCGACAACCTTATCTTTGCCCGCACCAAACAGCACTTGCCAAGCAAGAGGGTTTTCGAAATGTCCAAGAGTATGGGTATTGCCAGCGCTTTCGTTTTGTCTTCATTGATCCTGTCGCCGACGGCGATGGCTGAAGAGTCGCAAGCATTCGTCGCGCACAACGTCGCCCGCGCGCAGGCGTTCGATCAGCGTCAGGCCGAAGTGATTGCCAAGGCTCAGGACGCGGAACAATCCCCGCAGGCCGCTACTTCCCAGACTCAAGTGATCGAGAAAGACAGCTGAGTCGTACCGTGAAAAGTTTCCATTGACGCGGTTGTTTGGCTCCTCCCGTTCTTCCGTCGTCACTTCAGGCCGCTGCCGTTCAGCGGCCTTTTTTCGTTGTGGTCTGAAAGCTGCAGGGTGCGTCTGTAATAACAAGAAACATGAGTCGCTCAAGCACCAGAGCGATCCGCTGACCCAAGGAGCTCCACCGCACGTGTTTTATCCCGTCCGTCTCAGTCCATTGTTCATTGCAATTTCCGTAACGATCACTCCCGCCGCCCATGCCGACGAGCCCGCTGAACAAGGCTTCGTCGAAGGCTCGAGCCTCAACCTCAACGCCCGCAATTACTATATGAATCGCAACCGCTTGCAGAAATCGGACGACAACATCGAATGGGGTCAGGGCTTTCTCGGTGTGTTCCAGTCCGGTTATACCGAGGGCACCGTCGGCTTCGGCTTCGATGCCCACGCCATGCTCGGCCTGAAACTCGACGGTGGGGGCGGAACCGACGGTTCGAGTATCCTGCCGATCAGCGATGGCAACGGCAAAGCGCCGGGCTCGTTCTCGACCGCAGGCGGCACGCTGAAGCTGCGTGCGTTCGATACCGAGTTGAAGGCCGGTGATCTGTTCCTCACCAACCCGGTGATTGCCGGCGGCGACACGCGCATGCTGCCGCAGACGTTTCGTGGCATCAGCTTGAGCAACCGAAGCTTTGACGGCTGGCTGATAGAAGGCGGCCAGGCCAGCTTCACCAAGCCGTATAACCAGAGTGGACACACGCGAATCGGTACGTCCTACGGCACGCTCGCCGACGCAGACGAAAGCCGGCACCTGAACTGGGCCGGTGTGGCGTGGAATGGTGTCGAAGGTGTGACCAGCAGCCTTTACGCGTCCGAGCTCAAGGACATCTGGAACCAGTACTACTACGACCTTGACTACACCTGGCAACTGAACGATCTGGTCAGCCTCAACCCGGGCGTGCACTTCTATCACACCCAAGACACCGGTGACGCGCTGCTCGGCGACATCGACAACAACACCTGGAGCGCGCATTTCGCCGTCGGCATCGGCAGCCACAGCGTCACCGCTGCGTACCAGCGGGTCAACGGCAACACACCGTTCGACTACATCAGCCAGGGCGACAGCGTTTACCTGGACAACTCCCAGCAATACTCGGATTTCAACGGGCCGAACGAACGCTCGTGGAAGCTCAAGTACGCCTATGACTTCACCGGTGTCGGCATGCCCGGGTTGACCTCGGCGCTGTCCTACTCGCGCGGCACGGTGGACTTGACCAAAGCCGACCCGAATAGCCCGGGCTATTCCAGCTGGTACAGCGCCGATGGCCGCAACGCCAAACACTGGGAGCGCGATATTGATTTGCAATACGTCGTACAAAGCGGCCAGGCCAAGGATCTGGCCGTGCGCCTGCAATGGGCGACCAACCGTGGCGGCAATGGTTATGGCGCCATTGATACGGATACAGATGAATACCGCGTAATCATCGACTACCCGGTCAACGTCTTCTAAGATCGGCGCTGCGATTTTCAGATTCCGGGATTTACCCTGTGGGAGCGGGCTTGCTCGCGAAGACGGTGTGTCATTCAACATCGATGTTGTCTGACCGACCGCTTTCGCGAGCAAGCCCGCTCCCACAAGGTTTTCCGGCGTTAGCCCTACTAAGCTTATGAAACCCCCCCAACCGAACCCCCATCATGATCGCCAGCCGCACTCCATCCAGCACAGGCCAGACCGGCCGCCCCGAGCGCCTGTTGATTGTCGGCAGCCTGTTGACCGTGATTGCGATGGTGTGCATCGTCACCTTTCTGCTGATCCGCGAGTACGCCAGCGCGCAGGAAGCCGCCACCCGCCGCGCCACCACCATCGCGCAATTGATCGACGCCGATGTACTGCGCACCGTCGAGCTGTACGACCTGACACTGCAAGGCCTGATCGCCGCCGCCCAGCGGGACGACCTGCAGAACGTCTCGCCGCAGATCCGTCATCTGGCGCTCTTCGACCGCTCGACCACGGCGCGCTTCAAGGGCGACATTCTGCTGCTCGACAAGCATGGCGAAGTGATCGCCGACTCCTCGCGCATCGAACCGAAACCGGGCAATTTCGCCGACCGTGATTACTTCCTTGCGCACGCGTTCAACCGCGATACAGGGATGTTCATCAGCCGACCTTTCAAGACCCGTTGCGATTGCGCAGAGGCCGATCAGTGGCGCATCAGCTTCAGTCGCCGCATCTCCTCTCAGACCGGTGAATTCCTTGGCGTGGCGGTGGCATCGTTAAAACTCGACTACTTCGACGAGCTGTTCAAAAGCCTCGACATCGGCACGGACAGCACACTGAACATCATCAACAGCGATGGCGTGTTGCTCGCGCAAAAGCCCTATCTGCAGAGCGACTCGGTGGGCAAGAGCTTCGGCAACCGGCCCAATGTCGTGCGCATTCTCAATGACCGCGATGGCACCGGCAGTTTCACCAGCACCTCCAGCATGGATGAACAGCGCCGGCTCTATACCTACTCGCGGGTGGGCAATTAGCCGTTGACCGTGATGGTGGCCTTGTCCAGCGATGAAGTGTTCGGCACTTGGCGGCGAACGGCGATATTGATCAGTGGTGCTACCGGCGTGTTATGCCTGGGTCTGTTGTGGCTGACTTGGCTGCTCGCCCGGGAACTGCGCTTGCGTCATCGCGCCGAACGCGAACTGGCACAACTGGCCGCCACCGACGATCTGACCGGCGTGGCCAACCGGCGCATGCTCGACCAGACCTTGCGCCACGAATGGTTCCGCGCCCAGCGCTCGGGCCAGCCGCTGTCGGTGATGATGATCGATGCCGACCACTTCAAAGCATTCAATGACCGACATGGCCATCAGGCCGGGGATCAGGTCCTGCGCGAGCTGGCCAAGGTAATCACTGCGAACGTGCGACGCCCGGCGGATCTGGTCGCGCGTTATGGCGGAGAAGAATTTTCGGTGATTCTCGCCGAGACGGACTGCGCGGGGGCGCAACAGATCGCCGAGCAGATTCGTCAGGCGGTGCAAAACCTGCCAAGAGCCGAGGGCGCTGAGCGGGAGATGACGGTGAGTATTGGCATCGCCACGTGGACTTCGGCGAGCGAGATGACGCTGGAGCATCTGCTGTTTGCGGCGGACAAGGCGTTGTATCAGGCCAAGGAAGGCGGGCGTAATCGCGTGGTAGTGTCACTTTAAAGTCAAAAGATCGCAGCCTTCGGCAGCTCCTACATCTGGAATGCGGTATCCCTGTAGGAGCTGCCGAAGGCTGCGATCTTTTGCTTTTGAAAGGGCATAAAAAAAGGCCATCCAAGGATGGCCTTCAAAAAACTAGAGAGGTTTTTTACTTACACCGCCGCAACCGGGCGCATGTAAGAGATTGGTGCGGTGCTGGCGTCTTCGAACGTCACGACTTCCCAGGCATCTGTCTGCTCAATCAATTTGCGCAGCAGCTGGTTGTTCAGTGCATGACCGGACTTGAAGCCTTTGAACTCACCAATCAGGCTATTGCCCAGCAGGTACAGGTCGCCAATCGCATCGAGGATCTTGTGTTTGACGAATTCGTCTTCGTAACGAAGACCGTCTTCGTTCAACACGCCATCAGCGTCGACCACGATCGCGTTTTCCACGCTGCCGCCGAGTGCGAGGTTGTGCTTGCGCAGGTACTCGATGTCACTCATGAAGCCAAAGGTACGCGCGCGGCTGACTTCTTTTACGAACGAAGTGCTGGAAAAATCCACGCTTGCACTCTGGGTGCGGTCCCGGAATACCGGGTGATCGAAATCGATCTCGAAGCTCACCTTGAACCCTTCGAAAGGCACGAAAGTGGCGCGCTTGTCGCCGTCTTCCACTGTCACTTCACGCAGGATGCGGATGAATTTCTTGGCGGCGTCCTGTTCTTCCAGGCCTGCCGATTGAATCAGGAATACGAAGGGTCCAGCGCTGCCATCCATGATCGGGACTTCGGACGCGGAGAGCTCGACGTAGGCGTTATCGATGCCCAGGCCAGCCATGGCCGAGAGCAAGTGCTCTACCGTGTCCACTTTGACGTCGCCATTGATCAGCGTCGTCGACATAGTGGTTTCACCGACGTTTTCCGCGCGGGCAGGAATCTGCACCACAGGGTCGAGGTCAGCGCGACAAAACACAATGCCAGTGTCGACAGGCGCAGGCTTGAGGGTCAGGTAGACCTTCTCACCGGAGTGCAGGCCTACACCTGTGGCACGGATAATATTTTTCAGTGTGCGTTGTTTAATCATGGCTTGGGCCGCTTCAGCGCAAATTGCGAACTGGTATCAACAAAGGCTGGCGATGATAGCAGACCATGCCTTTGCTGAACACCAATCACCTTCATAGCCCTGATACATTCCATCAATCGGCCTGACGACGCAGGAATGCCGGAATGTCCAGGTAGTCCAGGTCATCCTGCGGATTCATCTTCGCGGCAGCCGCAGCCCCGGCCTGAGCCTGGTTGCGCATGACGGTCGGACGATCCAGATCACGGTAGTTCACCGCAGGCTGCTCCTGACGGGCCGGAGCCGGTTGCTGCACCTGCGCCGAAGCCATGGAGGTGTGAACGGTGTTGTCGATGACCTTCACAGGCTTCTCGATTTTCGCGCCCAGACCGGTAGCAACCACGGTCACGTGCAGCTCGTCGCGCATGTCCGGATCGATAACGGTACCGACCTTGACCATCGCGTGCTCGGAAGCGAAGGCTTCGATGATCGAACCGACGTCGGAGTACTCACCCAGCGACAGGTCGGGACCTGCGGTGATGTTCACCAGAATGCCGCGCGCGCCTTGCAGGTTGACGTCTTCGAGCAGCGGGTTGCGGATCGCCGCTTCGGTGGCTTCACGTGCACGGTTCGGACCGCTGGCGCAGCCAGTGCCCATCATTGCCATGCCCATTTCGCTCATCACGGTGCGCACGTCGGCGAAGTCGACGTTGATCATGCCCGGACGCTTGATGATGTCGGAGATACCGCGAACGGCACCGGCCAGTACATCGTCTGCCTTGGCGAAAGCCGACAGCAGGCTGGCATCTTTGCCGAGGATGGTCAGCAGTTTTTCGTTCGGAATGGTGATCAGCGAGTCAACGCTTTCGGAAAGCATGCGGATGCCTTCGTCGGCGATCTGCATACGCTTGCGGCCTTCGAACGGGAACGGACGGGTCACGACCGCAACGGTCAGGATGCCCATTTCCTTGGCCACTTCGGCAATGATCGGCGCTGCACCGGTACCGGTACCGCCGCCCATGCCAGTGGTGATGAACACCATGTTGGTGCCCTGCAGCACTTCGGCAATGCGCTCGCGGTCTTCCAGAGCGGCTTGACGGCCGACTTCCGGATTCGCGCCGGCACCCAGGCCTTTGGTCACGCCGGTGCCCAGTTGCAGGATGGTCCGCGCGCCGATGTTTTTCAGCGCTTGAGCATCGGTGTTGGCGCAGATGAACTCAACGCCTTCGATGTTGCTCTTGACCATGTGATTGACAGCGTTGCCGCCGCCACCGCCGACACCGATAACTTTGATTACCGGGCTTGCGGGGATGTTGTCTACGAGTTCGAACATTTTCCCTCTCCTTACATTCTCTAGTTTTTTCGCCTACTGCTGTTTGTAGCGGTGTTGCGGTAAAGCTTTAAAAATTGCCTTGAACCCACTTCTTCAAGCGGTCCAGCAACGGCGCCTGTGGCTCTTCGCTGCTGTAGCTGTCGCGGCTGCCGATGCCGGAGAACGAAACTCCGTCGGACTGCTTCTGCAGGCCGTACATCAACAAACCAACGCCAGTGGAATAAATCGGGTTGCGCACCACGTCATCCAGACCTTTCACGCCATGCGGCACACCGAGGCGCACCGGCATGTGGAAGATCTCTTCGGCCAGTTCAGTGGCGCCTTCCATTTTCGACGTACCACCGGTGAGCACGATGCCCGCCGGGATCAGGTCTTCGTAGCCGCTGCGACGCAGCTCGGCCTGGATCAGGGTGAACAGTTCGTCGTAACGCGGCTCGACCACTTCGGCCAGGGCCTGACGCGACAGTTCGCGCGGTGGACGGTCGCCAACGCTCGGCACCTTGATGGTTTCGCCGGCACCGGCCAGTTTGGCCAGGGCGCAGGCGTAACGGATCTTGATCTCTTCGGCGTACTGGGTCGGGGTGCGCAACGCCATGGCGATGTCGTTGGTCACCTGATCACCGGCAATCGGGATCACCGCGGTGTGACGGATCGCGCCTTCGGTGAAGATCGCGATGTCGGTGGTGCCGCCGCCGATGTCGACCAGACACACGCCCAGTTCTTTTTCGTCGTCGGTCAGCACCGAGTAGGCCGAGGCCAGTTGCTCAAGAATGATGTCGTCGATTTCCAGACCGCAGCGACGCACGCATTTTTCAATGTTCTGTGCAGCGTTGACGGCGCAGGTGACCACGTGAACCTTGGCTTCCAGACGCACGCCGGACATGCCCAGCGGCTCGCGCACGCCTTCCTGGTTATCGATCACGTAATCCTGCGGCAGGGTGTGCAGCACGCGCTGGTCAGCCGGGATCGCCACGGCCTGGGCGGCGTCGAGTACACGCTCAAGGTCAGCCGAGCTGACTTCACGATCACGGATCGCAACGATGCCGTGGGAATTCAGGCTGCGGATGTGATTGCCGGCCACGCCGACGAACGCCGAGTGAATGCGGCAGCCGGCCATCAGTTGGGCTTCTTCGATCGCGCGCTGGATCGACTGCACGGTGGATTCGATGTTGACCACCACGCCCTTCTTCAGGCCGCGGGACGGATGCGTGCCGATCCCGACGATTTCCAGCTGGCCGTCGTCCGCGACCTCGCCTACCAGCGCCACCACTTTGGAGGTGCCGATATCCAGACCGACGATCATTTTGCCGCTTTGCACGTTTGCCATGGGTCCTGCCTCTTCTTAATTCTTTGCGACAGCGGGTTGGGCTGTCGTCGGCGCTACGGGTTCCCGCCAGCCAACAGCGAGGCCGTTGGCGTAGCGCAGATCGATGCGCGCAATGTTCGTAATCTGCTCTTTCAGCGTCTTGTCATAGATGGCGATGAAGCGGCGCATCTTTTCCACCAGGTTGCCGCGTCCCAGCAGCAACTCGATGCCGGGGCCGGAACTGCCGGCACCGGTGGTCAGGAACCAGCTGCCGCGTTCACGCAATTCCAGGCGTGCAATCGAAAAACCCAGCGGCCGCAGCAGTTGGCTCAGCACCTGATACTGCTGCATCACCTGCTGCTGAGCCCGTTGTGGGCCGAACAGCTGCGGCAGGTGTTCGTAGTTCGCCAGCTCTCTGGGGGTAAATGCCTGACCCTGATTGTTCAGCAGCGACTCGTCGCCCCATCGGGCCACCGGCAATTGCTCTTCGAGGCGGATCACCACCTGGTCCGGCCACACCCGGCGCACTTCGGCATGAGCGATCCATGGCATCTGTTCCAGCTCTTTGCGCATGCCGGCGAGGTCGATGGTGAAGAAGCTCGACGCCACGAACGGCGCGATTCGCTGCTGCACCGCCTGCTGGCTGATGTAACTCAGGTCGCCCTGCACCGCGACCTTGCTGATCGGCCGGTCGGCGTACGGCAGCAGACGCTGCGCGCCTTCGTAGGTGCCAAAGCCCAGCGCCACCAGCAGCACCGGCCAGAACAGACTTTTCAAAAAGCCGAAATTGGCTTTCGGCAGGCGCGCGGACATCGGCTCTTTCGCCACCATTCGGCTGGCGCCACGCGGCACCGGCTTGCGGCCGGGTGCGGGGGGCTGATGTCGCAGATGAGCGCCTTGCATGGTCTTAACCTCGCGCCTCTTTATTGCCAGCGTCTTCAACGCTGGCGGCCAGAATGGCCAGTACCAGTTGCTGGAAATCCAGACCGGCAGCACGCGCCGCCATCGGCACCAGACTGTGATCGGTCATGCCCGGTGCGGTATTCACTTCGAGGAACCAGAACTGCCCGTCGGCGTCCTGCATCACGTCCGCCCGGCCCCAACCGGCAATACCCAGCGCCTCACAGGCCTTGGCCGTGAGATCCATGAGTTCCTGTTCTTTGGCGGCATCCAGCCCGCACGGAATGCGGTACTGGGTATCATTGGCGATGTACTTGGCGTCGTAGTCGTAGAACGTGTGCGGTGTACCCAGGGCGATAGGAGGCAACACCTGGTCACGCAGAGTGGCGATGGTGAACTCCGGACCTTGAATCCATTGCTCGACCAACACTTGTGAATCGTAGGTACTGGCCGCTTTCCATGCGTCGATCAACTCGGACGCAGAACTCACTTTGGCCATCCCGATACTTGAACCTTCATGCGCCGGTTTGACGATCAAAGGCAGGCCCAGTTCCGTCGCCGCCGAAATACAATCGGCTTCGCTGCACAGCACGGCGTGACGCGGCGTCGGAATGCCGAGGCTGTGCCAGACCTGCTTGGTGCGCAGTTTGTCCATCGCCAGTGCCGAGGCCAGAATGCCACTGCCGGTGTACGGAATGCCCGCGCACTCGAGCAGGCCCTGCATGCTGCCGTCTTCGCCGCCACGACCGTGGAGAATGATGAACGCACGGTCGATCTTTTCGCTGAGCAGGCGCTGCAGGAAGTCTTGACCCACATCGATGCCGAACGCGTCGACGCCAGCGCTTTGCAGCGCCTCGAGCACGGCATTACCGGATTTCAGCGAAACCTCACGCTCGGCACTCAGGCCGCCAAAAAGCACGGCGACGCGGCCGAAGTCTTTCGGCGCGATCGTGGAGAACAGCTTGGCGTAGGCAGCAGTCATTTCAACTTCCCCTCGACCGGCGCCGCCACGGCGCCGGCGAACAATTCACTTTTCAACAGCTTCGGCGCGAGACCGCCGATATCACCAGCGCCCTGGCACAACAGGATGTCGCCGGCACGCAGCAGCGGCTTGACCAGCGGCGCGAGGTCGACGCCACGCTCGATGTAGATCGGGTCGAGCTGGCCGCGCTGGCGGATGCTGTTGCACAGCTTGCGGCTGTCGGCGCCCGGGATCGGCTCTTCGCCGGCCGGATACACTTCCATCAGCAGCAGCACGTTGGCGTCGGCCAGTACATTGACGAAGTCGTCGTACAGATCGCGCGTGCGGCTGTAGCGATGTGGCTGGTAGACCATCACCAGACGGCGCTCCGGCCAGCCACCGCGCACGGCTTTGATCACCGCCGCGACTTCGGTCGGGTGATGGCCGTAGTCGTCGACCAGCATCACGTTGCCGCCCTCCACCGGCAGTTCGCCGTAGACCTGGAAGCGCCGACCAACGCCCTGGAAACCCGAAAGGCCCTGCACGATGGCTTCATCGCTGACGCCTTCGTCGGTGGCGATGCAGATGGTCGCCAGCGAGTTGAGCACGTTGTGATTGCCGGGCATGTTCACCGACACGTCCAGCGGCTCGCGATCCGGGCGCAGCACGGTGAAGAAGGTCTGCATGCCCTGCTGGCGCACATTGATTGCGCGCACGTCAGCGTCTTCGCTGAAGCCGTAGGTCACGGTCGGACGTTTGACCAGCGGGAGGATTTCGCGCACCACCGGATCGTCCAGGCACATCACCGCCAGCCCGTAGAACGGCAGGTTGTGCAGGAATTCAACGAAGGTTTTCTTCAGTTTGTTGAAGTCGCCATCGTAGGTCGCCATGTGGTCGGCGTCGATATTGGTGACCACGGCCACCAACGGTTGCAGGTGCAGGAAGCTCGCATCGCTCTCGTCGGCTTCGGCGATCAGGTAACGGCTGGTGCCGAGCTGGGCATTGGTACCCGCCGCATTCAACCGGCCACCGATCACGAAGGTCGGATCGAGGCCACCGGCAGCGAACACCGAAGCGATCAGGCTGGTCGTCGTGGTTTTGCCGTGCGTACCGGCGACGGCGATGCCGTGGCGATAGCGCATCAGTTCGGCGAGCATTTCCGCACGCGGTACCACCGGAATGCGGCGCTCAAGCGCAGTCGCGACTTCCGGGTTGGAGGTATTCACAGCGCTCGACACCACCAGTACGTCGGCGGTAGCGGCGTTCTCGGCACGGTGACCGATGAAGATCTGCGCGCCAAACGATTCCAGGCGCTCGGTGACCGGCGACGCTTTCAGGTCGGAACCGGAGACTTGATAGCCCAGGTTCAACAACACTTCAGCGATACCGCACATGCCCACGCCGCCGATACCGACGAAGTGGATGCGACGGATACGGCGCATTTCCGGTTGTGGCATGGCTTTCTGATTCTCAACCATGGGCCACCTCCAGACAGGTATCGACCACGCTACGGGTGGCATCGGGTTTGGCCAGTCGGCGGGCCGCTTGGGCCATTGCTTCGAGTCGTTGCGGTTGCATCAAGACCTCTGTCAGGCGCGCGGCAAGGTCCGCGGCACCAGTCGTTCTTTGCGGCATCAGGAAGGCAGCGCCTTCGCGGGCCAAATAATCGGCGTTGCGGGTCTGGTGATCGTCGATCGCGTGGGGCAAAGGCACCAGCATCGAGGGCAGACCGGCGGCCGCCAGCTCACTGATGGTCAGCGCGCCGGCGCGGCACACCACCAGGTCAGCCCAGCCATAGGCTTGGGCCATGTCTTTGATGAACGGCTGCACCTGCGCTTCCACGCCTGCGGCGCGGTAACGCTCGGCAGTCACTTCATCGTGATTCTTGCCGGCCTGATGAAACACATCCGGGCGCAAATCGGCAGCGACTTGGGCCAGGGCTTCAGGCAGTAATTTATTCAACGGTTCTGCGCCCAGGCTACCGCCAAGGATCAGCAAACGCGCTTTGCGGCCGGCCAGCGCCGGTCGCGATGTTTCGAGGAACAGCTCGCTGCGCACCGGATTACCGGTGGTACGGCGGCTGTCCGACAGAGTAAAGGTGTCGGGGAACGCTTCACACACTCGGGCGGCGAACGGCACCAGCAACCGATTGGCGGTCCCGGCGACAGCGTTCTGCTCGTGAACGATCACCGGCACGCCGGCCAGTTTCGCGGCAAGGCCGCCCGGGCCAGTCACATAACCGCCAAAGCCGACTACACACACCGGCTTCAGGCGGCGCATGATCGCCCGCGCCTGCCAAACCGATTTCAGCAACATCAGCGGCGCCTTGAGCAGCGACAGCTTGCCCTTGCCACGCAGGCCGCTGGCGTTGATCCGGTGCAATTCAAGACCTGCCGCCGGGACCAGTTCGTTTTCGATGCCGCGCGGCGTGCCAAGCCAGTGCACGGTGTAGCCGCGTGCCTGGAATTCGCGGGCACAGGCCAGCGCCGGGAACACATGACCACCGGTACCGCCGGCCATGATCAATACGTTAGCGCCCATGAGTCGGCTCCTCAGCGAAGTCGCTCTCCTGGAATTCCATCTCTTCGCTGCCCAGGTGGGTTCGACTCTCCCACTCGATGCGCAGCAACAGACCCAGACAGGCGCAGCAGATCACCAGCGAGCTGCCGCCGTAACTGAGGAACGGCAGGGTCAGACCCTTGGTTGGCAGCAGGCCGACGTTCACACCGATGTTGATCAGGAACTGTCCAATCCACAGGAACGACAAGCCATAAGCCACGTAAGCGGCGAAGAACTGCTTGGCCTTCTCCGCCCACAGGCCGATGTACATGCCGCGAATACACACGAACACGAACAGCGCGACGGTGCACAGCGAACCGACCGCGCCAAGTTCTTCAGCAAGTACCGAGAACACGAAGTCGGTATGCGCTTCCGGCAGGTAGAACTGTTTCTGCACGCTGTTGCCCAGGCCGACGCCAAGCCACTCGCCGCGACCGAAAGCGATCAAGGCTTGCGACAGTTGATAGCCGGCGCCGAACTGGTCAGCCCACGGGTCGGCAAAGTTGGTCAGACGCGCCATTCGATAAGGCTGCATCTGGATCAGCAACACCACCGCGCCAACCGCCAGCACCACCATCAGCGAGAAGCGGAACAACCCGACCCCGCCAAGGAACAGCATCGCCGCCGCCGCGCCCATCATGACTACGGTGGCGCCGAAGTCCGGTTCCATCAGCAACAGACCGGCCATCGGCAGCAGGACAATGAACGGCTTGAAGAAGCCCATCCAGCTCTCACGCACTTCTTTCTGGCGGCGCACCAGATAACCGGCGAGGTAGATCACCACAAACACCTTGGCGATTTCCGAAGGCTGCACGTTGAAGAAACTGAAACCGATCCAGCGCATCGAACCGTTCACTTCGCGGCCGATGCCGGGGATGATCACCATCACCAGCAAACCGAACGCGCCGATCAGCATCATCCAGCCGAGGCGTTGCCAAGTGGCGATCGGAATCATCATGGTGACGATGCAAGCACCCAAACCCAGCACCACATAAATAAGGTGGCGAATCATGTAATACAGCGGGCTGCCCGACTGCGCGGCTGCCACTTCAGTCGACGCCGAGGCAATCATGATCAGACCCAGACCGAGCAGCGCCAGACAACCGGCGAGCATCGGGAAGTCGAGATCAATGCCACGCCCGGTGATCAGCGGCGACGGGTACGGCTTGATGATGTTTCTCAGGTTCATGCCAGTTCCTCCACGGCGCGGACGAACTGGTGACCACGGTCTTCATAATTCTTGAACATGTCGAAACTGGCGCAGGCCGGTGACAGCAGCACCACGTCACCCGATTGGGCAGCGGCGCGGCATTGCGCGACGGCGTCGACCAGCGAGGTCGCGCGGATCAAGGGCACGGCATCGCCGAGCGCTTCGCCGATCTTGTCCGAGTCGCGGCCCATCAGCACTACGGCGCGGCAGTTGGCCGCCACCGGATCGCGCAGATCGTTGAATTCGGCGCCTTTGCCGTCACCGCCGGCGATCAGAATGACCTTGCCGTCGATGTCCGCACCGAGGCCTTCGATGGCGGCCAGCGCAGCGCCAACGTTGGTGGCTTTGGAATCGTTGTAATAGGCCACGCCGTCGAGATCGCGTACCCACTGGCAGCGGTGCTCGAGGCCGGCAAACGTGCGCAGTGCCGAGAGCATGGCGTCGAACGGCAAACCCACAGCGTGACCCAGCGCCAATGCTGCAAGAGCGTTGGACTGGTTGTGTGCGCCGCGAACCTTCAGTTCACGCACCGGCATCAGGTTCTGGAATTCGAAGGCCAGATACTTCTCGCCATCTTCTTCGCGAATGCCGAAGGCCTTGAAGTCCGGTTTGCTCAAACCAAAAGTCCAGCATGGCTGGCCTTCGCCGATCAGTGGACGGCTCAGGGCATCCTGACGGTTGACCACGAACTGCCTGGCGCCGCGGAAGATCCGGTGCTTGGCCAGGTGATACGCCGGCAGACCGCTGTAGCGATCCATGTGGTCTTCGCTGATGTTCAGCACGGTGGCAACTTCGGCGTTGAGCTGGTCGGTGGTTTCCAGCTGGAAACTCGACAGCTCCATGACGTACAGCTCGACGTCATCGCTGAGCAGATCCAGCGCCGGGGTGCCGAGGTTGCCGCCAACGGCGACGCGCTTGCCGGCTGCAGCCGCCATCTCGCCGACCAGCGTGGTGACGGTGCTTTTCGCGTTGGAACCGGTGATCGCGACGATCGGCGCCCGCGCGTTACGCGCGAACAACTCGATGTCGCCGGACATTTTCACACCACGCGCGGCGGCGGCTTGCAGGGCCGGAGTCGCCAGCGCCAGGCCGGGGCTCACGTAGAGCTCGTCGGCACGGCAGAGGAATTCGACGTCCAGCTCGCCACAACGCACTTCCACGTGCGGATAGTCACGCTTGAGCGTGGCCAGTTCCGGTGGATTTTCCCGCGTGTCGGCGACGGCAAACGACGTGCCCCGGTTCGCCAGGAAGCGAACCAGGGACATGCCGCTCTTGCCGAGGCCGACAACGATGCGGAAGTGGTCAGAAGCGATCAGAGACACTCGTTCTACCTCAGCTTCAGGGTGGCAAGGCCGACCAGGACGAGAATCACGGTGATGATCCAGAAACGGACGATCACGCGCGGCTCGGGCCAGCCCTTGAGTTCAAAGTGGTGGTGGATCGGCGCCATGCGGAACACGCGGCGACCGGTCAGCTTAAAGGAGGCAACCTGAATGACCACTGACAGGGTTTCCATCACGAACACGCCGCCCATGATGAACAGGACGATTTCCTGACGGACGATAACCGCAATGGTGCCCAGTGCCGCGCCGAGTGCCAGGGCACCGACGTCGCCCATGAACACTTGCGCCGGATAGGTGTTGAACCAGAGGAAACCGAGGCCGGCACCGATCAGCGCGCCGCAGAACACAATCAGCTCGCCCGCGCCAGGCACATATGGAATCAGCAGGTATTCGGCGAATTTCACGTTACCCGACAGGTAGCAGAAAATCCCCAGACCGCCGCCGACCATCACGGTTGGCATGATCGCCAGACCGTCGAGGCCGTCAGTCAGGTTGACCGCGTTGCTCGAACCGACAATCACGAAGTAGGTCAGCACGATGAACCCGGCGCCCAGCGGAATGCTGTAGTCCTTGAGCATCGGCAGGATCAGCGTGGTTTCCACCGGCGTCGCAGCAGTCATATAAAGAAAGATCGCTGCGCCGAGGCCGAACACCGACTGCCAGAAATACTTCCAGCGGCTCGGCAGGCCACGGGAGTTTTTCTCGATGACTTTGCGGTAATCGTCGACCCAGCCGATGGCGCCGAACAGCAGTGTCACCAGCAGCACCACCCAGACGTAGCGGTTGCTCAGGTCAGCCCAGAGCAAGGTGCTGACGCCGATCGAAGACAGAATCAGCGCGCCACCCATGGTCGGCGTGCCGGATTTGGACAGGTGCGATTGCGGGCCGTCGTTACGTACCGATTGGCCGATCTGACGGTTCTGCAGAGTACGGATCATCCACGGGCCATAGCACAGCGACAAGACCAGCGCGGTCAGCACACCGAGAATCCCGCGCAGGGTCAGGTACTGGAAGACCGCGAAGCCTTTGTAGAACTGTTGCAGATACTCCGCTAGCAGCAGCAGCATTAATGTTTCTCCAGACTGGACCCGCACAGAGCCGCAACGATGTTTTCCATCGCTGCGCTACGCGAACCCTTGATCAAAATGGTGGTGTTTGTGTCCTGCTCGGCGGCGAGGGCCTGGATCAGCTCGGCCTGGGTGCCGAAGTGCTGCGCCTGCTCACCGAAAGCGTTTACCGCGTGGACCATGTTCGGCCCGACCGCGTAAAGCGCGGAAACCTTGCCTCGGGCGTACTCGCCCACGTCGCGGTGCCCCTGCTCCGCCCAGTCGCCCAACTCGCCGATATCTCCGAGCACAAGGACGGTGCGGCCGGAAAAGCCGGCGAGTATATCAACGGCCGCACACATCGAGGTGGGGTTTGCGTTGTACGTATCATCGATGACGCGCATGCCGTTTTTCGCCAGTTGCGCGACGGTGCGCCCCTTGACCGGTTGCACCGCGCCGAGGCCGGTGGCGATGCCGAACAACGACACGCCCAAGGCGTGGGCAGCAGCGGCGGCAGCCAGGGCATTGGCGACGTTATGGGTACCGAGCAGATTCAGTTGCACGCGCTCACTGCCTTCAGGGGTGTGCAGGTTGAACGCCGGGCAACCACGGGCATCAGTGGCCAGATCGCTGGCATGGAAATTCGCCTCGCTGTTGCTCAGGGCGAAGGTCAGCACCTGACGACCGGCAGCGCGGGTCTTCCAGATACCGAAAGCCTTGTCATCGAGGTTGAGCACGGCGATGCCATCGGCGGCCAGACCCTCGATGATTTCGCCTTTGGCTTCGACGATTTTTTCCGGACCGCCGAACTCACCGACGTGAGCGGTGCCGGCGTTGTTCAGGATCGCTACGTGCGGCTTGGTCAGCCCGACGGTGTAGGCGATTTCACCGAGACGCGAGGCGCCCAGTTCGATCACGGCCGAGGTGTGCTCCGGCGCCAGTTCGATCAGGGTCAGCGGGACGCCGAGGTCGTTGTTCAGGTTGCCACGGGTCGCCAGCACCGGACCGCGGGTACGCAGGATGCTCGCGAGCATTTCCTTGACCGTGGTCTTGCCACTGGAACCGGTCACCGCCGCCACTGGCTGGGTGAACGCAGCACGGTTCAACGCGCCGAGTTGGCCCAGCGCCTGACGGGTGTCCTTGACCAGCAACTGCGGCAGCGTGCTGTCGGCGACTTCGCGCTCGACCAGTGCTGCAACGGCGCCTTTGCCGGCGACGTCGTTCAGATAATCATGACCGTCGAAACGCGGCCCAGTCAGCGCGACGAAAAGCTGTCCCGGCTGAATGGCGCGGCTATCGATGCTGACGCCATTGAAGCTGGCATCGCTGCCGATCAGGCGGGCTTGGAGGGCGTTGGTCAGTTCGCTGAGTGTCAGGGCCTTAAGCATGGGCCACCTCCCACGCGGTCAGGGCATGATCGGCCTCGACCAGATCGGAAAACGGCTGGCGCACGCCGTTGATTTCCTGATAGTCCTCGTGACCTTTGCCGGCGAGCACAATCACGTCGTCAGCGGTCGCGCCAGCAATCAACTGCGCAATCGCCCGGCCGCGACCGGCGACGAAACTGACTTTATCCACAGCGGTGAAACCGGCGCGGATGTCGTCGAAAATCACAGCAGGATCTTCAGTGCGCGGGTTGTCGTCGGTGACCAGCACCTGATCGGCCAGACGCTCGACCACTTCAGCCATCAAAGGACGCTTGCCGCGATCGCGATCGCCGCCACAGCCGAACAGGCACAGCAGTTGGCCTTTGACATGGGGGCGCAGTGCGCTCAGGACTTTTTCCAGCGCGTCCGGAGTGTGGGCGTAATCGACCACCACCAGCGGCTGCGTGCCGCCGCCCAGACGCTGCATGCGCCCGGCCGGGCCTTCGAGTTTCGGTAGCACCTTGAGAATTTCGTCGAGGGCGTAATCCAGACCGAGCAAGGCGCCGACTGCCGCCAGAACGTTGCTCAGGTTGAAACGCCCGAGCAACGTGCTGCGCAGATGATGCTCGCCCTGCGGCGTGACCAGCGTGGCGCGCACGCCGTGGTCATCGAACTGCGCTTCGCGGCAGAACAGGTAAGCGCTGCTGTCGAGCAGGCTGTAGGTGATCAAACGCGACTCGCGTTTTTCCGCCGCCAGTTGCCGGCCGAAATCGTCGTCGAGGTTGACCACGCGGCACTTCAGGTCGTTCCAGGCGAACAGCCTGGCCTTGGCCTCGGCATACGCCTGCATAGTGCCGTGGTAATCCAGATGATCGCGGGACAGGTTGGTCATCACGGCCACGTCGAACGCCAGCGCGGTAACCCGGCCCTGATCCAGTCCGTGGGACGACACTTCCATGGCCACGGCTTTGGCGCCGGCCTTTTTCAGGTCGCCCAGCGTCGCCTGCACGGCGATCGGATTCGGCGTGGTATGCAAACCGCTTTCCAGCGCGCCATAGAAGCCGGAACCCAAGGTGCCGACGATGCCGCAATGCTGGCCGAGCAGATCCAGTGCCTGCGCAACCAGTTGGGTCACGCTGGTCTTGCCGTTGGTACCAGTCACACCGATCAGATTCAGGTGATGACTCGGTTCACCATAAAAGCGCCCGGCGATGTCCGACAGCTGCGCCGCCAGACCTTTGACCGGAATCAGCGGCACATCGGTGATCGGCAGCACAGTCGCGCCTTCCACTTCATACGCCACGGCTGCGGCGCCGCGTTGCAGGGCATCGGCGATGTGCGCACGACCGTCGAATTTGCCGCCGGGCACGGCGAGAAACAGATCGCCGGCGCGCACGTTGCGGCTGTCCAGCGCCAGTTCACGGATCAACAGATCGTGGCCGGCGTGGGGGAATATCTTGTTCAGACTCAATGACATCAGCCGCGCCCTCCATTGGCTTTCAGCGGAACGACCGGGGTGGCGTTGGCCTGTTGGGTGGTCGGCAGGTTGTCCGGGGTCACGTTCATCAGGCGCAGGGTGCCCGACATCACGCGGCTGAACACCGGCGCCGAAACCAGACCACCGAAGTAACCGGCCTTGGTCGGCTCATCGATCACCACAACGATGGCGTAACGCGGATCGCTCATCGGGCCGAAGCCGGCGAACAGCGAACGGTAAGAATTTTCCGCATAGCCCTTGGTGCCGACCGAGGTCTTGCGCGCGGTACCCGACTTGCCGCCGACGTGATAAGCCGGCACTTGTGCACGGAACACGCCGCGCGGCGCTTCGATCACTTGCTGCAACATGCCCTGCATGGTTTTTGCCACGGCTTCGGGCAGCACTTGCGTGGTCTGCGGCATCTTGTCGGTTTTGATCAGGGTCAGTGGCGCGAGGCGCCCGTTGTTGGCCAACGCCGAGAACGCGTGCACCAGCTGGATGGCGGTCACGGAAATACCGTAGCCGTAAGACAAGGTTGCAGTTTCGGCCTTGCGCCATTCGCGGTAGTTCGGCAGATTGCCGACACGTTCGCCGGGGAAGCCCAGACCGGTGTCCTGGCCAAGGCCGACTTTCTGCGCGAGGCGGAAAATCGTCTCACCGCCGATATCGAAGGCGACTTTACTCATGCCGACGTTACTGGAATTGATCAGAATGCCGGTCAGGTCGAGCACCGGGCCTTCGGATTTCGATACGTCTTTAATGGTGTATTTGCCGATCTGCAACGAGCCCGGATACACCTCGACGGTGTCACTCGGTTTCCAGCGGCCGGTTTCGATCGCCGCGCTCATCGAGATGGCTTTCATCGTCGAACCCGGTTCGAACACGTCGATCATCGCGCGGTTGCGCATCATCGCCGGCTGCAGGTTGCGGCGGTTATTCGGGTTGTAGGTCGGCTGATTGACCATGGCGAGAATCTCGCCGGTCTTCACATCCATGATCACCAGACTGCCGGCCTTGGCGCCGTTCTCGATGATCGCGTTGCGCAGCTCGCGGTTGGCCAGGTATTGCAGACGCAGGTCAATCGACAACGCCAAGGGCTTGCCGGCCTTGGCGTTCTTGGTGACCTGGACATCCTTGATCAGCCGTCCGCGGCGATCCTTGATCACTTGTCGTTTGCCCGGCACCCCGGCCAGCCATTCGTCATAGGCCAGCTCGACGCCTTCACGACCGTGATCGTCGATGTCGGTAAACCCGACCATGTGCGCGGTGACTTCACCGGCCGGGTAGAAGCGGCGGAATTCTTCGATGCCGTAAACGCCCGGCACTTTCAGATCGAGCACGGCCTGGCCCTGCTCGGGGGTCAATCCGCGCACCAGATAGATGAATTCTTTGTTGGCCTGCGCTTCGAGGCGCTCGCTCAGGGCTTTCGGATCCTGGCCCAGCGCGGCAGCGAGTGCCGGCCACTTCTCTTTGGCCGACTGCATTTCCTTGGCGTTCGCCCACAGCGTGGTCACCGGGGTACTCACGGCCAGAGGCTCGCCGTTACGGTCGGTGATCAGACCACGGTGCGCCGGAATCGGGATGTGTCGCAGACTGCGGGCGTCGCCCTGGCCTTTGAGGAAGTCACGGTCGACCACTTGCAGGTCGATGATTCGCCAGCAGATCGCCGCGACCATCAGACCGAGCAGCGCCACCATCAGGCGGAAGCGCCACGGAAACAGCGCGCCTTCGAGTTTCATCATGGCGCCACCATCTTCACGTCAGCCGCGCCGGGAATGTGCATTTTCAATTGTTCGGTGGCCAGCACTTCAATGCGACTGTGCGCGGTCCAGGTGCTCTGCTCGAGAATCAAGCGGCCCCACTCGGCCTGCGCCTTGTCGCGCACACTGAGTTCGTTATAAAGGGTGTTGAGCAACTGACGATTCCAGTGCGCGCTGTACGACACGGCGATTGCCGAAAAAAGCACACCGATAAACAGCAGCAGCATCAGAAAGCTGCCGCCAGGCAATGGCTTGGCGAAAAGCTTGCTCACCGCAACTTCTCCGCAACACGCATGACAGCGCTACGGGAACGTGGGTTGGCTTTGAGTTCGGCGTCAGAGGCCGTCTGCGCTTTGCCGTGGATTTTGATTTTCGGTTCGAAGGCGACGTGGCGAACCGGCAGGTTGCGCGGCAGGTTGTCTGCCTCGCCTTTCACCAGTTTGCGCATGAACAGTTTGACGATGCGGTCTTCCAGCGAATGGAAGCTGATCACCACCAGACGACCGCCGACTTCCAGCGCGTCCAGTGCGGCCTCGAGGCCCGCTTCCAGATCACCCAATTCGTTATTGACGTGAATGCGCAAGCCCTGGAACGCGCGGGTGGCCGGGTTCTTGCCCTTTTCCCATGCCGGGTTGGCGACTTTCAGCACTTCAGCCAGATCGGCGGTGCGCTCGAACGGCTTGATGTCACGACGCTCGGCGACGGCACGGGCCATACGCCCGGAGAAACGTTCTTCGCCGTATTCCTTGAACACGCGGGCGATTTCTTCAGCCGGCGCGGTGTTGACGAACTCGGCCGCGCTGATGCCACGGGACGGGTCCATGCGCATGTCCAGCGGCCCGTCATTGAGGAAACTGAAGCCGCGCTCGGCGTCGTCCAGCTGCGGCGACGACACGCCGAGGTCGAGCAGAATGCCGCTGACCTTGCCGGCCAGACCCTGCTCGGCAACCACCGAACCGAGCTCGGCAAAGCTGCGCTGCACAACGACAAAGCGGCCGTCTTCGGCCGCTAGCGTTTGCCCGGTGGCAATCGCTTGAGGATCCTTGTCGAATCCGATAAGTCGACCGTCCGGCCCGAGCTGGCTGAGGATCAATCGGCTGTGCCCACCGCGCCCGAACGTGCCGTCCAGATAGCAGCCATCAGGACGTACGGCGAGAGCCTCGACGGCTTCGTCAAGCAGTACGGTGATGTGGTTAAAGCCGCTATCAATAGTCACAGGATCAAATCACGCAGTTCATCAGGCATCGCGCCCGGTTGTTGAATAGCAGCAAGGTCAGCGGCAGACACCGCGTTCCATGCATCCTCGTCCCACAATTGGAACTTGTTCAGTTGGCCCACCAGCATTACGCGCTTATCCAGCTTGGCGTATTCGCGCAGACGCGGCGGAACCAGGAAACGACCACTGCCATCGAGTTCAAGGTCGACGGCATTACCAATCAGCAAACGTTGCAGACGACGGTTCTCTTCGCGAAGCGAAGGGAGTGCGCGCAACTTGGTTTCAATGATTTCCCACTCGTCGAGCGGGTAGACACACAAACATGGATCTACGGCATCAATGGTCACGATCAATTGGCCGGCACTGCGCGAATCGAGCTCGTCACGGTACCGGCTCGGCATAGCGAGACGGCCCTTTGCATCGAGACTGATAGCGTTAGCTCCGCGAAACACGTCAGCGTTTCTCCAATTTTTATCGTTTTGAGCTCAAAAAACCCACTTCATGCCACTTTCCGCCACTTGCGCACACTATAGGAATGCGCCCACCACACCGTCAAGGCGCGGATTAAAGGAAAACCCTTACAGAACGGAGATTTAGCGAGGTAAAAGGAGGCTTAACGAGAATCTGACGTGAAGTTTTGACCAATAACCTGATGCAGCACTGAAAGCTGCGCTCGAAAGTTAAAGTAGTTTGTTAAGAGTAAGATTTTTTCGGTATTACAAAGGCGCTTCGGCTGATGAATGAAGCAGGGTGGGAAAAGGCTATTACCGCGTTTGCCGCTGCCGGAATTTCAGAGCGGGCCGACTGATATTACACAGCCGCGCCTTCCATGTTCCAGGCAGGGAAAGAAAAAGGTGGAGAGTCGATCTGTAAGCCGGGTTCTGTCTTGAACAGTCATTCGTCTACGATGGCCATCACTGGACATCTTTAGCAACCTACCCGGTCCCAGCGCGGGCCACGCCTTGGGACCCTATTTGGTCTTGCTCCAAGTGGGGTTTACCTAGCCACGAACTGTTGCCAGACGTGCGGTGCGCTCTTACCGCACCTTTTCACCCTTACCGGCGCTTGCGCGCTTAGGCGGTTATTTTCTGTGGCACTTTCCGTAGGCTCACGCCTCCCAGGCATTACCTGGCACTTCGCCCTATGGAGCCCGGACTTTCCTCCCCCCCCTAATTTTCATAGAGGGCAGCGACTGTCCGATCGACTCTCCGCCGCGAAGGTTAACGGCAGAGCGCCGGAAGAACAAGCGCTAAAACCCTCAAGAACGCCATGGGCGACGGCTTACACGCCTTTCTGCTTATCCAGCGCCACTTGATAAAGCACGTTTTTGCGTTCGCCGGTAATTTGCGCTGCCAGTGCAGCGGCGCGCTTGAGCGGCATTTCCTCCAGGAGCAGATCGAGGATGCGCATGGCTTCGCTGCTGACTGCGTCTTCTGATTGCGGCGCCGTCCAGCCGGCCACCAGCACCACACACTCGCCACGCTGCTGATTGCTGTCGGACTCGACGAACGCGCGCAACTCACTGAGCGGCAGGCCTTTGAGGGTTTCGAAGGTTTTGGTGATTTCCCGCGCCAATAAAGCCTGACGCTCACCACCAAACACCGCTTCCATATCCTGCAAACATTCGAGAATGCGATGCGGCGCTTCATAGAAGATCAACGTGCGTGGTTCTTCTTTAACCGCTTCCAGACGTGCCTTGCGCCCGACCGACTTGGCCGGCAGGAAACCTTCGAAAATAAAACGGTCGGACGGCAACCCCGCCGCCGAAAGCGCCGCGATCAACGCGCAGGCACCGGGCACCGGTACCACATTGATGCCGGCCGCCCGGGCCTGACGCACCAGGTGATAACCCGGATCAGAGATCAGCGGCGTACCGGCATCGGAAATCAGCGCCACGTTGTCGCCCGCCAGCAACCGGGTAATAAAGCGACTACCCTCATCCCGTTCGTTGTGCTCGTGGCACGCGGCCAGCGGCGTGCCGATACCGAAGTGCTGCATCAGGCGCGCCGAGTGCCGCGTGTCTTCGGCGGCAATCAGCGCCACTTCACGCAGGATCTTCAGGGCCCGGGCGCTGATGTCGTCCAGGTTGCCGATGGGCGTCGCCACCACATAAAGCGAGCCAGCAGCGGAATTCAAAGGACCTGGAGCAGTCAAAGCGCACACCTCGTGATCGGTAAAAGCGGCCATTGTAGCGCGTCACGAGGCTTGCGATGCGCTCCGGCCGAGTGCGGTTTTTCGCACGGTTGTGCGCTGCCGCAACATTTACTCCAGCTAAATTGACCGATTCACGCCACTAACATCGCGCCCCGGCCAGTGCTTGGGTACAATTCCACGCTAATTTGATCGAGTATCAGGAACACTTACATGATCGCTTGCCTGCGGCTGTTCACTGCCCTCTGCCTCGCTGCCCTGTTGGCCGCGTGTGCCAGCTCCCCTTCCTCCAGCCTTGGCGAACTTCCACGGACTCCGGACGCCAGCATCGAGCAACTGCTCGAACAGGCTGCCCAGGCTAAAACCCCGGAACAAGCCGCCCTGTTGCGCCTGAGCGCGGCAGACCAGGCTTACCGCCAAGGCAATGCCGGCCAGTCCGCGCAAATCCTGCAACAAGTGCCGATCGAGCAACTCAAGCCAGGCCAGCAGATTTTCGCCAATACGCTGTCCGCCGAACTGGCCATGACGCGCAATCAGCCGAAAGCTGCGCTAACTGCGCTGAGCCATCCAAGCTTCCAAAAGCTCGGTGAAATGCCGCAAGAGCAGCAAGTGCGCACCGGCACCGTTCATGCCCGCGCCCTGGAAGCCGACGGTCAGACATTGGCGGCTGCTCGCGAACGTGTGTTCATCGCACCAATGCTGGAAGGCGAAGCCGCGAGCAAGAACCACGAAGCGATCTGGACCCTGATCGCCTCGCTGCCAACCGATCAGCTGCAACCGAACACCACCGATGATCTCGGCGGCTGGATGGCACTGGCGCAAGCAGTGAAAACCGCAGGCACGCTGGAGCAGCAGCAAGCTGCGATCGACAACTGGCGCGCGCAGAATCCAAAGCACCCGGCAGCGATCAACCTGCCGCTGCCGCTGACCAAACTCAAGGAACTGGCCAGCCAGCCGCTGGGCAAAATCGCCCTGCTGCTGCCACAAGACGGCCAGTTGGCGTCGGTTGGCAAAGCGCTGCGCGAAGGCTTCATGGCGGCGCATTATCAAGCGCAACAGGCCGGTCAGAATCCGCCAGCGATTGAGTTTTACGACAGCTCGAAACTGACCTCGATGGACGAGTTCTATCGCAAGGCTCAGGCTGACGGCGTGCAGCTGGTGGTCGGCCCGCTGGAAAAACCACTGGTCAAGCAATTGAGCACCCGTCCGCAATTGCCGATCACCACCCTGGCGCTGAACTACAGCGAAGGCGAGCAAGGCCCGGCGCAATTGTTCCAGTTCGGCCTTGCTGCTGAAGACGAAGCTCGGGAAGTCTCGCGCCGCGCCCGTGCCGATGGCTTGCATCGCGCCGCGATCATGGTGCCGAAAGGCGAATGGGGTGATCGCGTGCTGCGCGCCTTCAGCCAGGACTGGCAGGCCAATGGCGGCAGCATCGTTGCCACCGAGCGAGTTGATCAGCCGGTGCAACTGGCGCAGCAGATTGCCGACATGTTCCAGTTGCGTCAGAGCGAAGCCCGCGCCAAGAGCCTGCAGAACGTTGCTGGTACCAACGTCGCAGCCCAGCCTTCACGCCGCCAGGACATCGAATTCATTTTCCTGGCCGCCACACCGCAACAGGCCCAGCAGATCAAGCCGACCCTGAACTTCCAGTACGCCGGTGATGTTCCGGTCTACGCGACTTCCCATGTGTACAGTGCCAGCGGCGACGTCAACCAGTACAACGACATGAACGGCATTCGCTTCTGCGAAACACCCTGGCTGCTGGAAACCAGCGATCCGCTGCGCCAGCAAGTCGCTGCGCAATGGCCGCAAGCGAACGGCAGCCTCGGTCGCCTCTACGCCATGGGCGCCGATGCCTATCGCCTGGCACCGCGCCTGGGTCAACTCAAAGCCCTGCCGGACAGCCGCATCGAAGGTCAGTCGGGCAGCCTTGGCATGACCCAGACCCAGCGCGTTGTGCGCCAGCTGCCGTGGGCGCAGTTTGTCAGCGGTCAGGTGCAGCGTCTGCCGGACACCCCACGCTGATGCCCGACAGGTCACGCTCGCAAAGCGGCAAGGATGCCGAGCGCCAGGCGCTCGAACATCTGCAACAACAGGGGCTGCGCCTGGTGGCGCAAAACTGGTTATGCAAACGCGGCGAGCTTGATCTGGTCATGCTTGATGGCGATACAGTAGTATTCGTTGAAGTTCGCTACAGAAAAAACACTCAATGGGGTGGCGCGCTCGCCAGTATCGACGAGCGCAAGCAGCAGAAACTGATCTTTGCAGCACAGTATTTTCTTCAGCGCGAGTCGCGTTGGGCCAATTCCCCCTGCCGCTTCGATGTGGTGGCGATCGACAGCCGCCCGAATCAGCTGAACTGGTTGCAGAATGCTTTCGACAGTTGATCGCCTGCACCCTGCCCCGTTTTCGTCCGACACATTTTGCTCTTTGCTTTGCGGGCTGCACATTCACGTGCCGAACAGCCGCGCCACTTAAGGTCACACAGATGGACATGCAATCCCGAATTCGCCAGCTTTTCCAGGCCAGTATCGACACCAAGCAACAGGCGATGGACGTACTTGCACCGCACATCGAGCAAGCCAGCCAGATCATGGTCAACGCCCTGCTCAACGAAGGCAAAATGCTCTCTTGTGGCAACGGTGGCTCGGCCGGCGACGCCCAGCATTTTTCCTCGGAACTGCTCAACCGCTTCGAGCGCGAACGCCCGAGCCTGCCGGCGATTGCGCTGACCACCGACACTTCTACGATCACTTCGATCGCCAACGATTACAGCTACAACGAAGTGTTCTCCAAACAGATCCGCGCGCTCGGTCAGCCGGGCGATGTGTTGCTGGCGATTTCGACCAGCGGCAACTCGGCGAACATTATTCAAGCGATCCAGGCCGCACATGATCGCGAAATGATTGTCGTAGCTTTGACCGGACGCGATGGCGGCGGCATGGCGTCGCTGCTGTTGCCCGAGGACGTGGAGATTCGCGTACCGGCCAACGTCACTGCACGTATTCAGGAAGTCCACTTGCTGGCGATCCATTGCCTTTGCGATCTGATCGACAGCCAACTGTTCGGGAGTGAAGAATGACCCCTAATCGCCTTGGCCTTCTGGCCTTGACCTTGTGCCTCGGCATCAGCGGCTGCACCTCGGTGGTGAATGCCAGCCGTGAAGCGCCGATCGAAGACGACCGTGGCACGCGCACCTTTGGCAGCAAGATCGACGATTCGCTGATCGAAACCAAAGCAGGCGTGAACATCGCCAAGGCCGACCCGGCTCTGGACAACGACTCGCACATTGTCATCACCAGCTTCAACGGCGTGGTATTGCTTGCCGGCCAGACGCCACGCGAAGACCTCAAGGCCAAGGCCGAACAGGCCGCCGCCAACGTCCAGCGCGTAAAGAAGGTGCATAACGAACTGCAAGTGCTGCAACCGTCCTCCCTGCTCGCTCGCCAGAACGACGCGTGGCTGACCACCAAGATCAAGACGCAGATGCTCACTGACGCCAGCATCCCTGGCTCGCGCATCAAAGTCGTGACCGAAAACGGCATCGTCTATCTGCTGGGCCTGCTGACCAAACAGGAAGCCAATCAGGCGACCAACCTGGTTCAGGGCGTGTCCGGTGTGCAGAAAATCGTGAAACTGTTCGAATACATCGACTGACCTGATTACGCAGGAGCTGTGTAGGAGCTGACGAGTGCAACGAGGCTGCGATCTCTTGATCTTGTGCTTCTAAAAACAGCCTTCGGCCGCTCCTACCCGGCCAATGCAGACACAAAAAAGGCGATCCAACCGGATCGCCTTTTTTTTATTTCACAACTTTCAAACTCGGCCGGCCACTTGGGCGCGGCGGCTCGCTGCCCGGAGGCGGCGAGTCGTCATCCGGATCAATGTCTTCCTCGTCATCCATCGGCAACTCGAGGTCAAACACCATCCCCTGGCCGTTCTCCCGGGCGTAGATACCCAGAATCGCGCTGATCGGCACATAGAGGCTGTGCGGAACACCGCCGAAGCGGCCTTCGAATGTCACCACGTCGTTGTCCATGTGCAGATGACGCACGGCACTCGGCGAGATGTTCAGGACGATCTGGCCGTCGCTGGCAAAACCCTGCGGCACCTGCACCGCCGGGTACTCGGAGTTGACCAGCATGTGCGGTGTGCAATCGTTATCCACAATCCACTCGTAGAGCGCGCGGACCAGATAAGGTCGACTGGAGTTCATAGCGGCTCCTTAAGCCTTAGCGCATATCGCGTTCGACACCAGACAGACTCGCCTGGAAAGCCTCACGCGCAAACTGACGCTCCATATAATCAAGCAGCGGCTTGGCCGGCCGCGGCAGTTCAATACCCAGAATCGGCAAACGCCAGAGTATGGGTAATAGGCAGCAATCCACCAGACTTTGTTCCTCACTGAGGAAGAACGGTTTGTCGGCGAACAGCGGCGAAACGCCGGTCAGGCTTTCGCGCAATTCCTTGCGCGCCACGACCCTTGCGGCCTCTTTGCTCTTGGGATCCAGAATCAGATCCACCAGTCCGCACCAGTCACGCTGAATCCTGTGAATCAGCAGACGGCTGTTGGCTCGCGCCACCGGATAAACCGGCATCAGCGGCGGATGCGGGTAACGCTCATCCAGATACTCCATCACCACGGTCGACTCCCACAACGCCAGGTCACGATCGACCAGCGTCGGCAGACTGCCGTAAGGGTTCACCTCAATCAGTTTAGGCGGCTGCCGGCCGGCTTCCACGTAAATGATTTCGGCGCTGACACCCTTCTCTGCAAGCACGATGCGCACTCGGTGGGAATAGTGGTCGGCGGGGTCGGAGTAACAGGCCAACCGATTGGTCACGCCCATGGCGATCCTCCTCGCTTGTTGAATTTGTCGGAACCGGAAAAACGCGCGCGCCCAGAGGGCACCTCCTGCAGGGTCTGACCGAGCAGACCCTGCTTTAGCGGAGGCGCCCTTGGGCGCGCGCGATTAACAGCAATGCTTGAAGCGTATCAGTGCACGTCTTTCCAGTATTCACGCTTGAGCAGGTAGGCGAACACGAAGAAGAACGCCAGGTACAGCAAGACATAAGTACCGATGCGCTGATGTTGCAGCTTGACCGGGTTAGCCGAGTAAGCCAGGAAGGTTACCAGATTCTTGACCTTCTCATCGAACTGCTCTTCGTTCAGAGCACCGGACTTGGGCACGATGGTCAACTGATCGCACGCTTCATGCGTCAGCGGCGTGCCGGTCAGTGGATCGTATTGCTTCTTGCCGTCCTCGACGATCTGCACCTGCTTGCAGCCGACAACCTGGCGACCCTGCAGGCCAACCAGTACGTTCGGCATGCCGACGTTCGGGAAGACCTTGTTGTTGACGCCCCAAGGACGCGCCGGATCTTCGTAGAACGACTTCAGGTAACCGTAGAGCCAGTCGGTGCCGCGCACGCGTGCTACGAGGGTCAGATCCGGCGGCGCCGCGCCAAACCACGTTTTGGCGTCGGCCGGCTGCATGCCGATGTTCATGTGGTCACCGATCTTGGCGCCCGTGAATACAAGCTTCTCCAGCATCAATTCGTGCGGTATGCCGAGGTCATCGGCAACGCGCTCGTAACGCTGGAACTTGGCGCTGTGGCAACCCATGCAATAGTTGGCAAAGGTCCGCGCACCATCCTGCAGGGCAGCTTTGTCGGAGACGTCGATATCGACACTTTCCAGTTCCGGACCATGCCCCCCGGCGGCAAAAGACAGGGCAGGCAGCGCAGCAAAAATCAGAGCAAAAAATAACTTTTTCATCAGCCAGTCACCCTTTCCGGAACCGGTTTGGTCTTCTCGAGCCGGGTGTAGAACGGCATCAGAATGAAGTAGGCGAAGTACAGGAAGGTGCAGACCTGCGACAGCAACGTGCGCCCCGGCGTCGGCGCAAGCACACCGAGCACACCCAGGATCACGAAGGAAATGCAGAACACCACCAGCCAGATCTTGCTCAGCCAGCCCTTGTAGCGCATCGACTTGACCGGACTGCGATCCAGCCACGGCAGCACGAAGAGCACCGCAATGGCCGCGCCCATGGCAATTACGCCCATGAGTTTGTCCGGCACCGCGCGCAGGATTGCGTAAAACGGTGTGAAGTACCAGACCGGAGCAATATGTTCGGGAGTCTTGAACGGGTTAGCCGGCTCGAAGTTAGGCTTTTCGAGGAAGTAGCCGCCCATTTCCGGAAAGAAGAACACAATGAAGCAGAAAATGAACAGGAACACCACGACGCCGACAATATCCTTCACCGTGTAGTACGGGTGGAATGCGATGCCGTCCAGGGGAATGCCGTTTTCGTCTTTGTGCTTCTTGATATCAACGCCGTCAGGGTTGTTCGAACCCACTTCGTGCAGCGCCAGAATGTGCAGCACCACCAGACCGAGGATCACGATCGGCAGCGCAACAACGTGCAAGGCGAAAAAGCGGTTCAGGGTGATTCCGGAAATCAGGTAGTCACCACGAATCCACTGGGTCAGGTCATCGCCGATCAGCGGAATCGCACCGAACAGCGAGATGATCACTTGGGCACCCCAGTAGGACATCTGGCCCCACGGCAGCAGGTAACCCATGAATGCTTCGGCCATCAGCGCCAGGTAAATCAGCATGCCGAACACCCAGACCAGCTCGCGCGGCTTTTGATACGAACCGTAGAGCAAGCCACGGAACATGTGCAGGTACACAACAATGAAGAACGCCGAGGCGCCAGTCGAGTGCAGCAGACGCAGGATCGAGCCGTACTCGACGTCGCGCATGATGTATTCGACGGAAGCGAAAGCCTCTTCTGCCGACGGCGTGTAGCTCATGGTCAGCCAGACACCGGTGACGATCTGATTGACCAGCACCAGCAGCGCCAGGGAACCGAAGAAATAGAAGAAGTTGAAGTTTTTTGGGGCGTAATACTTGCTGAGATGGTCTTCCCACATTTTGGTCGCGGGAAAGCGCGCATCAACCCAGTCCATGAACTTGCTCATCACGCTTTCTCCGTATCGACGCCAATGACAATCAGGTCATCAGTCTCATAGGAATGCGGGGGAACTGGCAGGTTCAAGGGCGCAGGTTGCGACTTGTAGACGCGGCCAGCCAGATCGTAGTGGGAACCGTGACAAGGGCAGAAATAACCGCCTACCCAGTCTTTGCCCAGATCAGCAGGTGCCACTTCGGGACGGAAGGTCGGTGAGCAACCCAGGTGCGTACAGATCCCGATCAGCAGCAGAATTTCCGGCTTGATCGAGCGTACTTCAGGGTCGACATAAGTGGGTTGTGTGGAGTTTTTGGAAGTCGGATCAGAGAGCTGGCCCTCGATCTTCTTGAGATTCCCCAGGATTTCCTCAGTACGGCGGACAATGAATACCGGCTGGCCGCGCCACTCAGCAATCATCTGCTGGCCTGGCTCGATTTTGCTGACATTCACTTTCACCGGTGCACCGGCAGCTTTTGCCTTGGCACTGGGAAACCATGACCCCACGAACGGGACCGCAGCCCCCACCGCTCCTGCAGCACCCACCACGGATGTGGCTGCCACCAAGAAGCGACGCCGGCCTGCATTCACGCCGTCATTGCTCATTCAGTCCTCTCCCATCAGCTTTTTTGGCCTGTTAAATCAGGCGTCTACTAAATAAATCAAATGTTACTTATAAAAATTTTGCCCGAATGGTAATGAAAACCCCCAATTCTGACAAGGTTAATTCCCTGGGGCTAAGCCCCTTAAGCCTTGGAGTATAGGGGGTCTACGGCTGTGGCAAGTTGTCACAACGCAATTCTTTGATAAATCGCAGGCATAAAAAAACGCCCGCTTCCGTGAGGAGGCGGGCGTTCTTTTTTGAACGTGGAAGCGGAATTAACGCTTCGAGTACTGCGGACGCTTACGCGCTTTACGCAGACCCACTTTCTTACGTTCAACTTCACGGGCGTCGCGGGTAACGAAGCCAGCTTTGCGCAGAGCGCTACGCAGGGTTTCGTCGTAGTCCATCAGAGCGCGAGTGATGCCGTGGCGGATTGCGCCAGCCTGACCACTTACACCACCGCCGATCACGGTGACGTAGATGTCGAACTTCTCGACAGTCTCGGTCAGCTCCAGCGGCTGACGAACTACCATGCGGGCAGTTTCGCGGCCGAAGAAGTTATCCAGCGAACGGTTGTTGATGGAGATGTTACCAGTACCCGGACGCAGGAAAACGCGTGCGGTTGCGGTCTTGCGACGGCCAGTGCCGTAATTTTGAGTCGCCGACATAATGAACTATTCCGTTAAATCTTCAGTTCTTGGGGCTGCTGAGCAGTATGAGGGTGTGCAGCGCCCGCATAGACTTTCAGCTTACGGTACATGTCGCGACCCAGTGGGTTTTTAGGCAGCATGCCTTTAACCGCGGTCTCGATCACGCGCTCAGGGGCTTTGGCGATCAGCTTTTCAAAGTTGATCGACTTGATGCCGCCCGGGAAACCGGAGTGGGAGTAGTACATTTTGTCAGTGGTTTTAGCGCCGGTAACACGGATCTGCTCGGCGTTGATGACGACGATGTAGTCGCCGGTGTCAACGTGAGGAGTGTACTCAGGCTTGTGCTTGCCACGCAGACGGCTCGCGATTTCGGTGGCCAGACGACCCAGGGTCTGACCAGCAGCGTCGACGACAAACCAGTCGCGCTTTACTGTTTCCGGTTTAGCAGTAAAAGTTTTCATTCTTTATAGCCTCAGGGGCCGCCTGTAAATAAGACGGCGGATCTTACTGAATAGTGCGTACTTTGACAAGTCAAAGGCAGCCGGATACAGACGCTTTCGGGGGCTCGGGTCGGCGCGTCCGTTCAACGGCAAGATTCTTCGGCGGCGGCGCATCACTTCCACTGCAGAAAGAGGTCGGCAATTATGCAGATTGCGAAAATTTTTTCAACCTGCTTTTATGATTGTTTTGCCCAAGGAGCACCCGATGGACTATCGCCAGCTAGGCCGTACCGACCTGAACGTGAGCGCAATCTGCCTCGGCACCATGACCTGGGGCGAGCAAAACACTGAAGCTGAAGCCTTCGCCCAGATCGAACGGGCCAAGGAAGCCGGGATCAATTTCATCGACACCGCCGAGATGTACCCGGTACCGCCAAAAGCCGAAACTTACGCCACTACCGAGCGCTACATCGGCAATTACTTCAAGAGTCGCGGCGACCGTGCCGACTGGATCCTTGCCAGCAAGATCGCCGGCCCCGGCAACACCATCGACTACATCCGCGATAAAAACCTGCGCCACAACCGCCAGCACATCACTGAAGCGCTGGACGGCAGCCTCAAGCGCCTGCAGACCGATTACATCGACCTGTACCAGTTGCACTGGCCGGAGCGCAGCACCAATTTTTTCGGCCAGTTGGGCTACAAGCACAAGATCGAAGCCAACCTGACCCCGCTCGAAGATACCCTCGAGGCTCTTGACGAGCAGGTGAAGGCCGGCAAAATCCGCCACATCGGCCTGTCCAACGAGACGCCGTGGGGCACCATGCGTTTTCTCGCGCTGGCCGAAGCCCGTGGCTGGCCGCGTGCGGTGTCGATCCAGAACCCGTACAACCTGCTCAATCGCAGCTTCGAAGTGGGGCTGGCGGAAATCGCCATTCGCGAACAGTGCGGCCTGCTGGCCTATTCGCCGCTGGCGTTCGGCTTTCTTTCCGGCAAGTACGAGGGCGGCGCCCGGCCACCGAAAGGCCGCCTGAGTCTCTACAGCCGCTTCAGCCGCTATTTCAACCCACAATCGGAGGCGGCGTGCAGCCGTTACGTTGCGCTGGCCCGTGAACATGGTCTGGATCCGGCGCAAATGGCCCTGGCCTTTGTGACCCAGCAACCCTTCGTCACCAGCAACATCATCGGCGCGACGACGCTGGAACAGCTGGACAGCAACATTGCCAGTTTTGATCTGAAACTGTCTGATGAAGTGCTGGCCGGGATTGAGGCGATTCACAAGGATCATCCGAATCCCGCGCCTTGACCCACCGCCCAACCGTCCCGTCTGATCGTTCCCACGCTCCGCGTGGGAATTTTTCCCGTGGCGCTCCGCGTTACATCCACAGCGGAACGCGGAGCGTCCCCGGCGGCATTGCCACGCAGAGCGTGGGAACGATCATGCCTCTCAGAGCGACCGCGCAATAATCTCCTTCATGATTTCGTTGGTGCCGGCATAAATCCGCTGTACCCGTGCATCCGCCCACGCCCGGGCGACCGGGTATTCCCACATGAAGCCGTAACCGCCATGCAGTTGCACGCACTCGTCGAGTACTTTGCATTGCAGGTCGGTGCCCCAATACTTGGCCATCGCCGCTGTTGGCACATCGAGTTTGCCCTGCAGGTGCAGCTCCAGGCAGCGGTCGACGAAGACCCGGCCGATCTGAATCTCGGTAGCCATTTCGGCCAGTTTGAAGCGGGTATTCTGGAAGTCGGCAATCGCCTTGCCGAACGCCTTGCGATCACGGGTGTAATCCAGCGTCCATTGCAGCGCCGCCTCGGCCGAGGCCAGCCCGCCGATGGCCACGGTCAGTCGCTCTTGCGGCAACTCCTGCATCAGATACGCAAACCCGGCACCCGCCTGGCCGAGAAGGTTTTCCTTCGGCACGCGCACATCCTGGAAGAACAGTTCCGAAGTGTCCTGCGCTTTCATGCCGACCTTTTCCAGGCGCTTGCCCTTCTCGAAGCCCGGCGTATTCGCCTCCACCAGAAACAGGCTGGTACCCTTGGCCCCAGCCTTCGGGTCGGTCTTGGCCACCACGATCACCAGGTCAGCCAGGAAGCCGTTGGTGATGAAGGTTTTCGAGCCGTTGATCACATATTCGTCACCGTCCAGCACCGCCGTGGTTTTCACGCCTTGCAGGTCGGAACCAGCGCCAGGCTCGGTCATGGCAATCGCTGTGACCATTTCGCCCGAGACCAGTTTAGGCAAGTATTTGTGCTTCAGCGCCTCGCTGCCGTAATGCAGGATGTACGGCGCGACGATGTCCGAATGCAGCGAAAACCCGATGCCAGTCAGCCCGAGACGCCCGACCTCTTCAATCACCACGGCGCTGTAGAGGAAGTCCGCGCCCAGCCCGCCGTACTCCTCCGGCAAATGCGAACAGAGCATCCCGGCCTCCCCCGCTTTGTTCCAGAGTGCGCGATCGATGTGCCCCTGCTTCTCCCATTGCGCGTGATACGGCACAGCTTCTTTTTCGAGGAAAGTTCGTACGCTGTCGCGGAACAATTCGTGCTCGGAACTGAACAGGGTTCTGGGGATCATGCGGCACCTTTCTTTGTTGTTGGAGGGATAAGGCTCTCAGAGACTAAGCCCGACTCCTGCTACGGGACACTGGACACATCCGACAAAAAATAAGACGATCCAGCCGTCTGGTGACCACTTTCCCTTATAAAAACAAAACAAAAGTTGAATTATGTCCAAGCACGTCTCCCCGCCCTTGCGGCGCGTCAGCATCCTGGCTATCGACCGGGTTTTCGCTTACACCCTCATGCAGGCCAAGGATTTTTTCCACGTGGCCAGCCTGCGTTACGGCAAACAACTGGGCCATGGCCTGACGCCGGCGTTCGAAACGCGCCTGGTCAGCCCCGATGGCAAACCGGTGAAAAGCTTCAGCGATGTGGTCATGCCGGTCGACGGCGGCCTGGAAAACGCCGATGTGATCATCCTCCCGGCGTTCTGGGACGATTTCGATACGCTGTGCGGCCGTTACCCGCAAATCCTGCCGTGGCTGCGCGAACAGCATGCGCGCGGCGCGGTGTTGTGCGGCGAAGCCACTGGGGTGTTCTGGCTTGCCGAAGCCGGGCTGCTCAATGGCAAGGAAGCGACCACCTATTGGCGCTTCTTCAATGCCTTCGCAGAGCGCTTCCCCAAGGTCTATCTGAATCAGGACAAGCACCTGACCGATGCCGACAACCTCTACTGTGCCGGCGGCACCACCTCAGCCTGCGATCTCTATATCTATCTGATCGAACGCTTCTGCGGCTCGAACGTAGCGCAGGCCGTGGCCCGCGACATCCTGTACGAGGTGCAGCGCAGTTACTCGCCGGGGCGTATCGGCTTCGGCGGGCAAAAGCTGCACCAGGACGTCATCATTCTGCAGATCCAGCACTGGCTCGAAGAGCATTTCGCCGACAAGTTTCGCTTCGAAGACGTCGCTCGCGAGCATGGAATGAGCATCCGCAACTTCATGCGCCGCTTCCAGACCGCCACCGGCGACAAGCCACTGCATTACTTGCAGCGCCTGCGCATCGAGACCGCCAAGGGTTTGCTCTCCGGCACGCGCAAGAGCATCAAGACCATCAGCTATGAGGTCGGTTACGACGATGCGAGTTTCTTCGCACGATTGTTCCGCCAGCACACCGAACTGTCGCCGAACCAGTATCGGCAGCAGTTCCAGCAGGCTGCATAAACTCCCGTCAGTTTGAAGCCCCTGTGGGTGTAGTCCTCCCACAGGGCACAGCTTCATTTTTGTCCTTCTTCCGACACAAATGAGCGAAAACAGAACAGCATCTGGCTCGGTTTTACGACTGTTCAGACGAGGCTGCGCCGATCAGACTTCTTTCCAAGCACATCGCATCAGGGAAGATGAACAGTGACCATCGGCTCCAGCTACAACTACCCCTCCCAGGCTCCTGGCCTCGAAACCCGTAACAAACGTTCGCCATCCGGCAAATGGAAAGCTCGTTTCCCCAATCCGCCGGATCTGTGTTTTGACTACCGGGCGTTATTGGAGCAGCCAGGCGGAATCGCCCGAGCGACTGATTCCAGCCATCGAATATGCATTATCGGCGCCGGCATTACAGGCCTCACGGCCGCCCGAGAATTACTGCGCTGCGGCTTCACCCATATAACCCTGATTGAACAATCCTCGCGAATCGGCGGCAGGCATCTGACCGTTCCCGGCAGTCCTCAATCCAAGGCCAGTCATACCCCTTTCGAAATGGGCGCGATGCGCATGCCGTTGTTCAATCGCGAAGGAGAATCGCCAAAGGACGGTCGTTCGCTGATGGCCTACTACGCGACGATATTCGAGCTGGCCCTGTCAGACTTTGCCAATCCCGGCAGCCAATGGGTCAGATCGACCGGCATTTATCTGCGCGAGGGCAGCCTGTCAAAGCCGGCTACGCCGCAAATGCTGATCTGGAAAAACGCCGATGGTCGCACCCTGCCTCCCGGAGAGGAACTGCAAGCGGTCTATGCGAAATGGAGAGCGTTCGCCGACCGTATGACCCGACACGTTTGCGACAGTTATGCGAGTGAGCAATGGGAATCCGTATGGGCAGCTATTGTCGCCAGGTATCACGCCATTTCCTTCCGTGATCTGGTGAGCATGCCCGCAGCAATGCGGTTTTCGATTCAACCGGCCTGCAGTTTGAAGGCCCGCGCTACCTTGGGCTCGCGGCGCTGAGCGAAGGCCTTATGTTCATCAAGCCAGATGAAGTGCCGATGTCTTCCTACCAACACTGCCTGCAATACCGCGAAGGCTTGCTGACCGACAGCTCCGTCACGCGGTTGAAAAAGCTCGCCAACGGTAAAACCCGTGTCTACTACAACTGGAAGCAAAGTCGGCCGCAGCAGGCCGAGGAACACTTCAGCGATTTTGATTCAGTGATCATGACGCTGCCTTCGTGGCTGATCGAAACACGAATCAAGCTTGAAAATTTCACTGCACAAATGTTGCCGTTCGAGACGATCAATGCCTATAAGACTGCGCATTGGGAAACCAGCTGCAAGGTGTTCGCTCCGCTGAAGAAATCTTTTCTGTCCGGCAACACCGCTATCCCCCAAGCGATCGTCACGGACAGTTTCATCCACGATGTTTATACCTACCGCTATAACGATCACTACAGTTACGACTGCATTCTTCTCAGTTATACCTGGGAAGACGACGCGACCAAACTTTGCTGTTTCAGCGACAAGGAACTGATCACCGAATGCGCCGAAGAACTTGATCGGATCCTGGTGAACTGCAGCAATATCGGGCAGCGCATCTCGCCTTACATCGGCCTGGAGCAGGCCGTCGTGCAGCGCTGGATGACCACAGGAACTCACTGGGTTGCGCCAAGCTTTACCGCCCCGGCGCCTATCACGACGCTGTCAGCCTGATGCGATACAACCGAGACTACTCGAGCGTTTCCGGGTTGTATCTGTCGGGCGAGTCGTTTTCGGTAGATGCCGGTTGGACAGAGCCCTGCTTTCGCGGCGCCATCGATGCTGTGATTCATATTTGCGAAAAAACCTCGGCGCAGTTCAATGGCGGCTTCGAGATAGCCGACTATCCACACTACCAGGCCGGCCCATGAACTTTTCGGAGCAGGCTCTTGCCCCTGGAAAATACAGCGTGGTGAGCGCGCACCGTCGATATGTGTTTAATCGTCCCAGGAGGCGTACTACAACTTAACCGGAAAGCGCCGACTTACCTTCCACGGCTGACTCGACTCTTATGTTCCCCGCCACCCGATGGCGTGAAAACAACAATAAGGGATCATGAAAAATGAGTGAGTCAACAAGCCCCGTTCGTGTTGCGGTCGTGCAATGTGATCCGCAGGTCGGTACGAAAAATCGTGCAGCGAATCTAAGTAACAGCCTGGAGTTGGCACTGCAGGCGGTCAATGGTGGTGCCAATCTCATCGTTTTGCCCGAGCTGACGAGTACCGGTTATTTCTTTCGCACTCGACAGGATGCGTTCGATCACGCCGAATCGGTTCCGGATGGACCAAGCGTGAGCCGCTGGGAGGATTTTGCCCGCCAGCATCAGGTGTATCTGGTGGCTGGACTGGCCGAGCGCGAAGGGGCGCGGTTGTACAACACCGCCGTGCTGTTGGGACCTGACGGTTTCATCGGCAAATACCGCAAGGCGCACCTGTGGAATCTGGAGAAGCTCTGGTTCACTGCCGGCGATAGCGGTTTCCCGGTGTTCGAAACGCCGATCGGTCGCATCGGTCTGCTGATCTGCTGGGACATCTGGTTTCCTGAAGTCCCGAGGATCCTCAGCCAGCAGGGCGCGGACATCATCTGCAGCCTGAACAACTGGGTCTGGACACCACCGCCCTTGTTCGATGACGCCGGCAAGTGCATGGCTTCGTACCTCACCATGACCGCAGCGCACGTCAACAACGTGTTCATCGCGGCGGCGAGTCGAATCGGCGAAGAGCGTGGCGCTCGTTACCTTGGATGTTCGCTGATTGCTGGCACTAACGGCTGGCCGATCGGCCGCGTGGCGTCCGCCGATCAGCAGGAAATCCTCTACGCCGATATCGACCTGACGAGTTCGCGCAGTGCGCCAATCTGGAACGAGCTGAACGATCTGCACCGAGATCGGCGCTGTGATGTCTACGACCGGATGCTCGGTTACACCCAGCATCCATGCCTGCCGCGTTAACCGGAGGCCAGCCTATGGACGTTCACGCAAAACAACGCAAAACAATCGTGGCCAGAACATCGATGGACAACACGATCATCGTCCTGTTGGTGGGTGCAGCGGCAGTCATCGCCTGGCTTTCTCTAACCTATCATTCGCTGTGGTCAGCGCGCTGGCCGGATTACGGCCATATGGTCTCGAGCTTTCCCGACGCGGCTGCCTGGCTGCGCTGGGTGCTCGGGGATATCAGCGAGGTGGCGTTCTATAAGCACGAGTTCGCCTCGATTGGCCTGCTGGCCGGTGCATACCTGGGCTATTGGGCGAATCGAACGGGGAAATCCTGGCAAGGTTTCACAATCTGCTACGGCAGCGGGCTCTGGCCGTGGCTGGTCACCAGTTCATTGCTGGGGCTGGCACTGAGCAATCTGCTGTGGGGCTGGACTGTCACCGCCACCAGTTGGCAGCCCACCTTCGCGGCGTTCGTGTCGTTGCCGGCGGCGATGGTGCTGATGTTTGGCGGCGGCTGGAAAGTCGCAATCAACGGCGCAATCCTGGGAGCCCTGTCAGTGACACCGCTGTGCCTGGTGATTGTCAATTACGTATGCAATCCACTCGGCTTGCCGGTGGTGATCGGTAACGTTTCGGGCATGGCCATTGCCAGCATTGGCGCCTTCGTGCTGTGTCGCTGCGTGCCGAGCCTGGTGAAATCCGCAGAACCTGCGCAGGCCGACGTGCAAGCCAGTGTCACCGTGCCCACCAAGGCGCCGGATTACGGCGTGGTGTGGAGCATGCGCCGGGTCTTGGCAGATTTCTCCGAAGCGCCTTTCTTCGGTAATGAGTGGGCCAGTCTGGGGCTGATTGTCGGTGCGTTGCTCGCATTCACACTCAACCCGATGAGCCCGGTCTACGGGACAGGTCTGTTGCCGCAACTGCTCGCGGGACAGGCGTTGACGTCAGCCTTGGGCGTGGTGATCTGGCGCAGGCAGTGGATGGCGCGCGGCTGGTATCCGACGTATGTACCGCTGGTGTCCGTTGTTCCGGCCGCGATTCTCACTTACGGCGCAGATTGGCAAGTGATCATTTCCAGTGCGCTGCTCGGCGCGCTGATCGCGCCGCCATTGGCCTGCGCCCTCGCGCAGCGGCTGCCAGGCTACATGCATGGCTTTATCGGTAACGTGTTGTCGATGGCCCTCAGTACGCTCTTGATCGTGCCAATCGTCGGATGGCTGGCCAGCCACTGACCTTACCCCCTGCCCCGGCTGGCCTCTGGATTATTTCCGGTACAGCCGGGCTTCCTTCGCGAGGTATCACATGGAACTGCCAACACTGGCCATTGCCGCGCTGGGTGGCACTGTCAGCATGCAATCGACGCAAAGCGGTCAAGGGGTCGTCCCTGCAGTGTCCGGGGAAACGCTGCTGGACACCGTGCCCGAACTGAAAAAGCATGGGCATCTAACCGTCGAAACTTTCGGACTGCTGCCCAGCGCGTCACTGGATTTCGACTACCTCTTGAACGTGCTGGACTGGGCCAACGCGCAGATCAGCCAAGGCGCGGCCGCAGTCATCGTCATCCAGGGCACGGACACTCTGGAGGAATCCGCGACGTTTTTCGATTACCTGTGGGCGCATGACGAACCACTGGTGCTGACAGGTGCCATGCGTTCTGCCGCGCAAGCCGGGGCTGACGGACCGGCGAACCTTCTGGATGCCGGTCGTGTCGCGTTGGCGGCGTGCAGTCGTGGGCGCGGCGCGCAGGTGGTTATCAACGGCGAGATTCACCGCGCCAGTAGCGTGCGCAAGGTCGACTCGATGGCCATGCACGCCTTCGCCTCTCCCTTGACCGGTCCTGCTGGGTTGATAATCGAAGGCGCTGCGCGCTACTTCCGGGCGCCGGTTGCGCGCCATGTTTTACCGATACCACAAGACACCCACCAGAATATTGCTTTGCTGGAAGCGTCACTCGGTGCCGACAGTCGGCTGTTGGATAAAGTTGTGGAGTTGGGTTACGCCGGCCTGGTGATCGCAGGCTTCGGTGCCGGCCATGTTTCAGCGCAGTGGGCCGATGTCATCGAAGGCATTGCCCGGCACATTCCGGTGATCATCGCCACCCGCACCGGCTGCGGCGCGACGGCGCAAGCGACCTATGGCTTCGCCGGCAGTGAAATCGATATCACCCGCAAAGGCGCCCTGATGGCCGGGTTCCTGTGCCCGCGCAAAGCGAGAATTCTGCTGTGGCTTCTGGTTGGCTGCCGACAACAATCAAAGTTGGCAACCTGCCTCGCTGAACCGGCCCCATAAAAAAAGGCCTGCAATCGCAGGCCTTCCAATGGGTCGAATCCGTTAAGGCTTGTGCGCCCGCGACAGAAACTCGTGGGATTGCATCTCCAGCAGTCGGCTCAGCGTGCGCTGGAACTCGAACGTCAGGCGGCCGCCAGTGTAAAGATCCTTCAGCTCGACTTCGGCAGAAATGATCAGTTTGACGTTACGGTCGTAGAACTCGTCGACCATGTTGATGAAGCGCCGGGCGATGTCGTCGGTGGTGACGCTCATCTGCTCGACACCGCTGAGCAACACGGCGTGGAAGATCTTGCCCAGTTCGATGTAGTCGTTCTGGCTGCGCGGGCCGTCGCACAGTTCACGGAAGTCGAACCAGGCCACGTCGTCGCAAGTACGCAGTGCGCGGATTTCGCGGTTCTCGATGATCAGCACATCGTTTTCCACCGCCGCCGTGCACTCCGGTGTCAGCGCCTTGAAGCTCTTGCGCAGACTTTCGTGAGCGGCTTCGTCGAGCGGATAGTGGAACAGCTCGGCTTGCTCGAGGTGACGCAGACGATAATCGACGCCGCTGTCGACGTTGACGATCTCGGTGTTCTGCTTGATCAGCGCAATGGCCGGCAGGAAGCGCGCGCGTTGCAGACCGTCCTTGTACAGACCGTCCGGGACGATGTTCGAGGTCGCAACCAGGGTCACGCCATTCTTGAACAGCTCTTCCATCAAGGTGCCGAGGATCATCGCGTCGGTGATGTCGGAGACGAAGAATTCATCGAAGCAGATCACCCGCGACTCGGCCGCGAAGCGCTTGGCGATGATGGTCAGCGGGTTCTTTTCGCCGCCCAGGGTTTTCATTTCTTCGTGCACACGCTTCATGAAGCGGTGAAAGTGCGTGCGGGTCTTTTCCTTGAACGGCAGCGCTTCGAAGAACGTGTCGACCAGGTAAGTCTTGCCGCGACCGACGCCGCCCCAGAAATACAGGCCCTTGACCGGTGCCTGATCCTTTTTGCCAAACAGCTTGCCGAGAAATCCCGGCTTGTTCTGGTCGGCGGCGATCAAGTCGTCGTACAGACGCTGCAGGTGACGCACAGCAGTTTCCTGCGCGGCGTCATGGAAGAAGTCCGGGCGTTTCAGATCAGCTTGATATCGTTCTAGGGGCGTCATAATTCGTTAGCAAGGCAACAAAAACGGGCCGTCACTGTAGCGACGGCCCGCAGGAATGGCAATCGGCCCTTGGTCGGGTCGTGCCGCCGATCAGTCCTGAGCTGGAGTCAGCGCGACGCGCAGTGCCGCAATGGCCGCGTCCCGCGCAGCCGCGTCGGCGAACGCCGGGCTGTCGCCGACGCACTCACCCGCCAGCCAGACGCTGAAGCTCAGTTCTTCAGTACGCACGTCCAGCGGCTCACCGGACTGCAGCTGCTTGGTCACCTGCCCGGCAGTTTTGCCGTCAGCGAAGTTGCGCGACAGCAACAGTTGCTCGCCATCAGCCGCCAACAGACGGAAACGGAAGCTGCCGTCAGCTTCGCGGAAGCTGACGAAACGCGCGGCTTTCGCGGCCTTCTTTTTGGTGGTCGCGGCGACCTGAACCTGATTGACGAAAGAACGCAGGCCAACGGCTTCGCGCAATTCATTGAGGAACGGCGTGGCCACGGCGCGGGCCTTCTTTGCGCCGATCTGCAGAATGTCTTCCAGGTCCGCCGGGCGCTCGATCAACTGGTGATATTTCTCGCGCGCCTCGCCCAGATCGCTGTCGAGCAACTGGAACAGACGATTCTTCGCCTCGCCCCAACCCAGACCACCGAGCAGTTCGCTGCGGAATTCGTCAGCCTGCGCCGGGGTAGCGAAGGCCTGGAACAGCGTGAACAAGTGCGAGTTGTCCGGATCCTTGGCTTCGCCCGGGGCCTTGGAGTCGGTGACGATCCGCGAGATCGCGTCCTTCATCTCCTTGGCGCTGGAGAACAGCGGGATGGTGTTGTCGTAGCTCTTCGACATCTTGCGACCGTCGAGGCCCGGCAACGTCGCCACGCTTTCTTCGATCAGCGCTTCGGGCATGGTGAAGAATTCTTTGCCTTGGCCGAAGAGGTGGTTGAAACGCTGGCCGATGTCTCGGGCCATTTCCACGTGCTGAATCTGATCGCGACCGACCGGCACCTTGTGCGCGTTGAACATCAGGATATCTGCGGCCATCAGCACCGGGTAGCTGTAGAGGCCCATGGTGATACCGGCGTCCGGGTCTTCGCCGGTTTCTACGTTCTTGTCCACCGAGGCCTTGTAGGCGTGCGCACGGTTGAGCAGACCTTTGGCGGCGACGCAGGTCAGCAGCCAGGTCAGCTCAGGGATTTCCGGGATATCGGACTGGCGGTAGAAGGTCACGCGATCGACATCGAGGCCACCGGCCAGCCAGGTCGCGGCGATTTCCAGACGCGAGCGCTGGATGCGCAGCGGGTCATCGCATTTGATCAAAGCGTGGTAATCGGCCAGGAAGTAGAACGAATCGGCCTGGCTGTCGCGGCTGGCAAGGATTGCCGGGCGGATGGCGCCGGCGTAGTTGCCCAGGTGCGGCGTGCCGGTGGTGGTGATGCCGGTGAGAATGCGGGTACGGTTGGTCATGGGTAATCGCTTGTCAGACTGCAATCAATTCGAGATACGCGGCAGCAGCAGATCCTTGAGATCGGTCAGCTTGCCGTGAAAAAAGTGTCCGCATTCTGCCACTTTCAGCAGCTCATGGGGGCGCTGGAGTTGTTCCGACCATTGGTAGACCAGTTGCGGATCGATGACTTCGTCGGTTTCCGGCTGGATCACGGTCAATGCGCCGTGCTGCGGCAGTTGATCCTGCTCGCCCAGACGCATCACCGCCGGGGCAACCATGAACAGGTGCTGAATCTGCACGCCCTGTGCTTCGAGGCGGCCACCGAGACTTGCTGCAACAAATCCGCCGAAGGAGAAACCGAACAGGGTCAGCGGCAGGTTCGGGTGTTTTTCGCGCAGCCATGTGGCGGCCGCCTGAGCGTCGTCGACCTCACCGGTGCCCATGTCGTGCGTGCCCTGGCTGGCGCCGACGCCGCGATAGTTGAAGCGCAAGGTGATCAGGCCTGCGTCACGCGCGGTGCGCTGCAGGGTCGAGACCACCTTGTTGAGCATGGTGCCACCCTGCACCGGGTTCGGATGGCAGATCAGCGCGATGCCGCGCGGCTGCTCGCTATCCAGGTACAGGGACTCCAGTTGACCCACCGGGCCGTCAATCACTACAGGGGTTTCGCGCATCAGCAAGGGAGGAACTCCGTGACCTCGAATCGGGTCGACTCGTCTAGCAAATTGTCTGTGCCGATCTATTGCGAGTGAATCGCGGTATACAGCGCAGGTTCGAGCCGTTAACGTAAAGCAAAGCCGTTTATAGAGGAAGGACTCGTGGAACACTCGCTCTTAGTTTGGTTGTTACCGACTCTTGCCCTGGTTGTGGGTGTCGCCATTGGATTCCTGATCGCGCGCGTTGCGCCGAACGCCGCACCGAGCCGTACGCAGCGTCAACTGGATGATATCCAGGAGCGTTTCGACAGTTATCAGAACGAAGTGGTCACCCACTTCAACAGCACCGCGATGCTGGTCAAGAAGCTGACCCAGAGCTATCAGGAAGTGCAGGACCACCTCGCCGAGGGCGCCAATCGTCTGGCCCTGGACGAGCAGACCCGCCAGCGCCTGATCGCCGCCCTGCACGCTGACGCGGCGCAGGCACCACGCGAACGCCTGACGCCACCGCGCGATCAGGAACCGCCGCGTGATTACGCACCGAAATCGCCAAATTCACCGGGCATGCTCGATGAGCACTATGGTTTGAAGAAGTAATCAGGGTTCGCGCCCAACAAAAAGCCCCCGGACAATGCTGTTGTCCGGGGGCTTTTTTGTATCGGCTGATTTTGCGGTGACAACACTGGCCTCTTCGCGGGCAAGCCCGCTCCCACAGGGGTCAGGTGTGGGACACAGATTTTGTGGCCACCGCCAATACCTGAGGGAGCGGGCTTGCCCGCGAAGAGGCCGGCACTGCCCAGCCAAAAAAAATGCCCGATCACAGGATCGGGCATTTCTTCAATCAGGCAATCGTTTACGGATACTGCTGCACCGTACCCGGCTGTTGCTGCTGACCACCATATTGCTGGCCCGGAATCGCCTTCAGGTTGACTTCAACCCGGCGGTTTTGCGCGCGGCCATTGACGTCACCGTTGCTGGCAATCGGGTTATCCGGGCCGGCGCCACGGGCCGACAGGTTGGCGCCGCTGACGCCTTGCGACGTCAGGTAGGTCGCCACGCTCTGCGCACGACGCTGGGACAGGTCCATGTTGTGCTGGCGGCTGCCGGTGCTGTCGGTGTAGCCGACGATTTCAATCTGGTTCTGGTTGAATTCCTTCAGCGAGTTGGCCAGGTTGTTCAACGGCTGGTAGAAGCTCGGGGCAATGTTCGCCGAATCGGTGGCGAAAGTGATGTTGCCCGGCATGATCAGCTTGATCTGATCGCCCTGACGCTGCACTTCAACGCCAGTGTTGGCCATGCTCGCGCGCAGTTTCTTTTCCTGCTGGTCGGCGTAATAGCCGTAGCCGGCCGCGGAGGCACCAACCACGGCAGCGCCGATCAAGGCGCCCTTGCCACGGTTGTCGTGACCGATGGCGGCACCGGCGAGCGCGCCGGCCAGCGCACCGAGGCCACCGTATTTGGCGGTTTTGCTCATGCCTTGCGAGCCACCGTCGGCCTGCCCCTGATTGTCATACGGGTTAGGCGAGGCGCAGCCGGACAGCACGGCCACGGCAGTAGCGACAATAATCAAACGACGCGTGGTGAACATGGAGAGCTCCTACATTTTTTGCATTCTATGGTGCAGCGGCCATCGATGAATGGACCCGTGCGGGCGTTGGATCATGACAATGCCTAAAAATTCCGCCCGCTGCCCGTGACAAAAAATTCAGGCACGCACAAACGGGTTCTCGCGCATCTCGTCGCCCAAGCGAGTGTCCGGCCCATGGCCGGTCACCACGGTTGCCTCCTCATCCAGCGTGTACAGCCGCTGCTTGATCGAACGCACGATGGTTGCCTGATCGCCGCCCCATAAATCCGTGCGCCCTACCCCGCGACGAAACAGCGTGTCGCCGGCTATCAACAGCTTAGCCTCGGAAAACCAGAAGCTCATGGAACCCGGTGTATGTCCCGGCGTGTGCAGCGCCACGCCGCAGCCGCAGGCCAGTTCTTCGTCATCGCTCAGCCAACGATCCGGCGACGGTACCGGGGTGTAAGGCACGCCGAACATCTGGCATTGCATCTCCAGGTTGTCCCAAAGGAACTGGTCTTGCTTGTGCAAATGCAGCGTCGCACCGGTTTTCTCCTTCATCTGCCCGGACGCCAGAAAGTGGTCGAGGTGCGCGTGGGTGTGGATGATGCTGACGACTTTCAGACCATGGGCGTCGAGGCGCGCCATGATCAGATCAGGGTTACCGCCCGGATCGACGACGATGGCTTTTTTTGTGATGGGGTCGCCGATGATCGTGCAGTTGCACTGGAGCGGGCCGACGGGGAAGGTTTCGCGGATAAGCGCAGGGCTGGGCGTGGTCATGGAAAAATCCTGGGCAGGTTAAACACCGTTGGCAACGGCCGATGGCAAATTTTACCGTTGCTAAAGCAATAACCCCAACGCCTTCGCCCGCGCCACCGCCTGCGTACGCCGCTCGACCCCGAGCTTGCTGTTGATGTGGCTGGCGTGGGTTTTCACGGTGTGCAGGGAAATGAACAACTGCTCGCTGATTTCCTGATTCGAACAGCCCTGAGCAATCAGGCGCAGTACTGCCAACTCACGGCTGCTGAGTTGTTCGGTCGCTGAGCTTTCCCCGCTCGGGCGCGGAGCAACCGTTGGAAAATGCGTGAGCAATTGCTGGCTGACCGCGTTGCAAGTGAGCGCCTGCAATTGCCCTCGCAACCAGTCGGCATGGCTTCTGAGCAGTGCATCAAAAGGTTGATAGACACCGCCTGCAGCGGCTTCCAGCGCCAAATTCAAGGTTTTGCGCGCCTCGAGCTCTCGTCCGCTCGACAGCAATAGCGCCACCTTCTGCGTCAACGCCATCACACTGAGCAACTGGCGCCCGGTCAGCTGGCCGTTTTCATGCAACACGTTCAAGCGCCCTTCGGCGAGCATCGGCTGCCCCTGAATCACATCGAGCAGCGCCTGTTGCAGCTCCACGTGCAGTGGCAGCTGTGGATGAAACTCTGGCGGTGCGGCAGCGTGTTCGCCGGTATAGGTCTGACCCAGTCGCGCGAGCCACGCTTCGGCGAGATCGATGCGGCCCTGGGCCAGCCATAGCTCGCATTTGACCAGGGTGATCATCGCCAGATAGTAGATCGGCGGCACGTCCCAGATGTGCATCAGGCGTTCGGCTTCGGCAAGCTCGGCAAAGGCCTTGGCGAACTCGCCACTGGCGCCATCCAGGCGGGCGATCACGCAGTGACCGATCAGCACGCTGATGTCACGACAGGCCCGCGCTTCGCCAATCCCCGCCAGCAGACGCACGCGTGCAGCCTGAGGCTGCAGACGCATTGCCAGCAGAAAACCCTCGTACAGCGTCAACCGCGCGCGCACGGCGTAGAGTCGTTGCGGCGACAATCCACGCAAGCGCTCCAGGCCCTGATGCACCTCATCAAGCGCTCGCAATATTTCGCCACGCGACTGTAAAACCCGGGCACGGTCGTAATGCGCCAGCGCTTCGAACAAGGGATTGCCAACCCGTTGCGCCAGCTCAAGGGATTCACGGTTCAAGCCACGGGCGCGCCATAAATCACCGTCGGCGATCGCCAGATTGGACAGCGTCGACAAGCACATCAGGCGCTGGCCATAGCGCTTGGCCGGCAGGCTCTCCAACGCTTCGCTGCAATAGCGCAGCGTCAATTCGCGATGGCCGCGCCCGCGGGCAATGATCCCGCTCAGCGCCAGCCATTGCGCCAGCATCGATTTCTGCGCGGTAGCAGAAGGCGCCGGCAGGAAGCGGCTCAAATGGCTGGCCAGCTCTTCGGCAGCATCGAGCTGACAGGCCAGGCCCAGTGCCCAGCTGTAGAGCACGATCAGCCGTGGCGTACTGATCAGCAGGCTGTCGGGCAAGTCCATTTTCCAGCGCAACAGCATGCCGACGTTCTGCTCGGCAAGCAGTTGTTCCTCGGACAGGTTCTGTACCAGGTTCGCCGCGACATCCAGATGCCCGGCGCGCAAGGCCTGCTCCACCGCTTCGTCGAGCAAGCCCTGGGCATTGAACCAGCGGCAGGCGCGCAAATGCAGGGAGGCGGTCGGCACCATCGCCTGCGCGATCGGCCGACTGCGCAACAAGTCAGAAAACAGATGGTGATAACGATACCAGTGGCCGTGCTCGTCCAGCGGCACCAGGAAAACCTGATGGGCAAGCAGAAAGCGCAGGATCTCGGCGCTGTCGTGGGCTTCGCGGACGGCGTCGCACAGTTCGCTGCAAAAGCGTTCCTGCGGGGCGGTTTCGTAGAGAAACGATTGCACTTCGGCGGGCAGGCAATCGATGACCTCTTCGAGCAGATAGTCGCGAATCAGGCCTTCGCCGCCATTCAGCGCTTGCGGCAGCGCGGCATCGTTGCCCGCTTCGGACGCCGCCAGCAGCCAGAAGCGCAGGCCGGCGACCCAGCCTTCGCTGCGCTGGATCAGGTTTTCCAGCGCTTCGCCGCGCAGTGAGCTGCTGTGGCGATCAAGCAAGGTCAGTGCTTCGTCGTGGGTCAGGCGCAAATCCTGTTCGTGCAACTCAAGCAACTGCCGCGACAGGCGCAAACGCGCCAGATGCCAGTCCGGGCGCTGGCGGCTGGTGACCATCACCAGCAGGCCATCGGGAAGATGATTGAGAAAAAATTGCAGGCAACGATCCAGCACTGGCCCCTGGGCAAGGTGGTAGTCGTCGAGCACCAGCAGCAACGGCGCAGCAGGATCGAGATGCAGCGCCAGCTCATCGAGCAGTCCGTCGAGCCACTCTTCGAAGGCAAACGGCTGATGGCGCTGACGCATTTTTAACAGCCCGAGAGCGCCCGCGCCCAACGCGGGAAAATAGTCTTGCAGACCTTCAAGCAAGCGTTCAAGAAACCGCCCCGGATCGCTGTCTCGCGGACTCAGACCCAGCCAGAGACTTTGCCAATGCGCCGGCAGACTCTGACAGAACTCCACTGCCAGCGAACTCTTGCCGAACCCGGCCGGGGCGCTGACCAACAGCAACCGCCCACCGAGCCCGGCCTGCAGGCGCTGGCAAAGGCGCGGTCGCAGAACATAGCCGTCAGGCAGCGGCGGGCGGAAAAAACGCCCGTCCAGTGCGGCGACGGTAATGCTTGCGGGACCCGGAAGTGGGGACAGATCAGTCATGGCCGGCTCTTGTTCGAAGGCGATTGGCGGCGTTGCAGATGTCCGCAGCCTAGCCTTAATCGAACCGGTTATGAAGGTTGCTGCTACAAATGGCTACAAAAAGGCTACATCCACCCGCCTTCCCTGTAGGAGCTGCCGAAGGCTGCGATCTTTTGATCTCGCTTTTGCTGTTGCAAAGGCAAAGTCAAAAGATCGCAGCCTTCGGCAGCTCCTACATGAGCGGTGCGGCGCAAGCCGCACGCAAAAAAACGCCCCGAACCGGTCGGGGCGTTTTCACGAGGATGCTGCCTCGGGTTTACGCAGGTTTAGCGAACACCGTCCTGACGCAGAGCCGCCGGGGTGAAGTCGCTGGTGGTGGCGGTGAAGCCGAAGTCATACGCCTGCTTCTCTTCGTTCTTCATGCCCAGTGCCAGGTAACGGCCGGACTGCAGGTCGTAGAGGGTTTCGAGGGCGTACCACGGCACTTGCTTGTCGTAGTAGTTCTCGGCATGCGCCTCGGCTACGCGCCACAGTTGGCCACGACCGTCGTAGTGGTCGATCACCGCTGCTTGCCAGGTGTCCTCGTCGATGTAGAAGTCACGCTTGGCGTAGATATGGCGCTGACCTTCCTTCAGGGTCGCGACGACATGCCAGACGCGGCGCAGCTCGTAACGTGCCAGGTCCTGGTTGATGTGACCGGCCTTGATGATGTCCGAGTACTTGAGCTTCGGATCGTCGAGCTTGTAGCTGTCGGAAGCGATGTACATCTCTTTCTTGCCTTCGAGCTTCCAGTCGTAACGATCCGGAGCACCGTTGTACATGTCGAGGTTGTCAGAGGTACGCAGGCCGTCGGCGGCAGTACCCGGGCCGTCATATGACACTTGCGGTGCACGACGCACGCGGCGCTGACCGGCGTTGTAGACCCATGCCGAACGCGGCTCTTTCACCTGATCGAGAGTTTCGTGCACCAACAGAACGCCACCGGCCAGACGCGCCGGCGCGGTCACTTTCTGCTTGAAGTAGAACAGGATGTTGCCCGGGTTCGCCGGATCGTAGTCCTTCATCTTGTCGCGGAACACGAACTGATCCTGGAAGTAGACCAGGCTGTACGAGCCGTTCGGTTGCGGCGTGGCCTGGGTCACCAGACGGGTCACGCTGCCGCCACGATAGCGGGTGATGTGGTTCCAGATCACTTCCACACCGGTTTTCGGAATCGGGAACGGCACGGCGGTATCGAAGTTTTCCAGACCGTTGCCGCCCGACACCAGGTTGGTGCTGGTGGCGTTCTTCTTGATGGCCGCGAACACGTTATCCGGCACGGTGGCGCCGCGATGGGACGGATAGACCGGCATCTTGAAGGTTTCCGGGTAGCGCTTGAACATCGCGTACTGGCCCGGGGCAAGCTTGTCCTTGTACTTGTCGACATCCTTGGCTGTGATGGTGAACAGCGGCTGCTCACTGGCGTAAGGGTTGGACAGGAAGCCCTTGCTGTCGACGCTGCCGGCATTTTTCGGCAGCGGTTTCCAGGCCGGGATCGAACCATCGGCATTACCCGCCATTTCCGCGCCCATCGGCGTCAGGCTCTTGCCCAGTTTATCCGCTTCGGCAGCAGGCACCGCCGCCATGACGCTGGTCGCAAGCAGCGACAGACCCAGAACACCGGCGTGGAACAGACTCTTTGTTATTTTCATAAATTCGTTCGTCCTGAAATGCAGTGCTTAGAAGTTCACGCCGAAGCTGAGCGCCACGAAGTCGCGGTCATCCACGGTGGTGTACTTGCCATCGAAGAAATTGGTGTAAGCCAGGCTCGCGGTGTAGGTGTTCTGGTATTCGGCATCGACGCCCAGGCTGACCGCCTTGCGACCTTCTTCGAAGTTGCCGCCAGGGCCTGGCGAGTAACCGCTGACGTCGTGGGACCAGGCCACGTTCGGCTTGAGGTTCACACCGGCAAACACGTCGTTGTATTCCCAGATGGCACGACCACGGTAGCCCCACGACATCGAGGTGGTGAAACCGTCGTTGTCGCAATTGCGGCTGCGATTGTTTTGCGGCGAACCAGGGCCTGCGCCGTTGATGGTGCTGGCGTTAAGGATGTTGGCGCAGGTATCGACTGTGCCAGTGGCCGGCAACTCACCCGGACCGTAGACCGGATCGCGGCCATAACGCTTGTCGGAACGGCTTTCCAGGCCACCGACGTAGGTCGCGCCGACTTCACCGACGAGGGTCAGACGGCTGGCGCCCATGACCTGATCGAAGAAGTGCGTGAAGGTCGTTTGCAGTTGGGTGATTTCCTTGCGCTCGTAGCCATGCAGATCCTGACCCGGCACGCCGGTCAGCAGCGAAGCGTTGGTCAGTGCACCGCCCAGTGGACGTACGCCGGCAAACAGGATGTCGGTGGAGTTCAATTGCACCGGCGCGTTCGGACGGTAGCTGATCTCACCGCTCCACGCCGTACCGGTAGGCAGGGTGGTGGAGAAGCTCAGACCGTAGAGACGAATGTCTTCAGGATATTCGATGAAGTAATTGGAGTTGCCCGCCACCAGCAGCGGCGCGAGCGCGGCGAACGGCCCCGGCAACGCGGCGGCACTGTTGTAGACCGACTGCGGTGCGCCGGTGGCGCTGAAGATCGGCGCACGGCTGTGGTAGTTCATGAAGTAGGCGCCGAACTCGGTGTCGAGTGGCTCGAACATGTATTTGAGGGAGGCGCCCCACTGACCGCTGTCACGTGCGTCGCGGTCCGGCCCTCGGCGCACCAGGACACCTTCCTGGTTCACATCGACGCCGGCATTGGCCAATGGCCCCAGAGCAATGGCCGGAATCTGCGAACGTTTGTTCAGCACGCGCAGATTGTTGTCGCAACCGTCGGCAACGATGTCCGGCTGGGAGAAGAAGGTGCCGCAGTTGTCGACGACGGTCTGATCCCATTCCAGTTGATAGAACGCTTCGGCCGAGAGGTTATCGGTGAGGCTCTGCGACACGTAGAACATGTTGACCGGAATCAGGCCTTCCTTGATCTCGGCGCCTGGGCGACGGAACGCGGAGACGTCGATCGGGTTGATCGAGTTGATGCCGCCGCCGATGAAGGTACTTTCACCCCAGCTCACGACCTGTTTGCCCAGACGCACGGAGCCCGGCTGATCGGCAATCGCATAGTTGTGGTAGACGAAGGCGTCGAGGATCTGCCCGCCGGAGGACTTGGCGCCCTCTTTGCGGTTGCTGTCGCTGATGTCCTTGAACTGGCGGCTCTCGTCCTTCAGTTCGAAGTCGTACCAGTACTTGCCACGGACGAACACGCCGGTGTCGCCGTATTTCAATTCAAGGTCATGGATGCCCTTGAAGATTTTCGAAAAGGTTTCGCCACTCTTGAAGTTGGCGTGACCGTCATCGGAGGTCTGCGACAGGCCATGGCCGCCGTTGTTGACGCCGATGAGGTTCTTGTTCGGGCTCTGAGTAGACCAACTGGCACCGATCGACAGGGACGAGTCGAACTGGCCTTCGATTTCACCGACGTTGAAACTGACGCCGAATGCAGGTCCGGCGAGCGAGGAGGCAAGGCTGACCGCCAGAGGCAGTTTCGCCCGGCGCCAGAACTGGTTTACTGAGGTCATCGACGCTACTCCATGTGCATTATTGTTATGGCAGTGAGTACTTTTAAAAACGCTGTGGAGGACCGGGCGCCAGGGCTGCCCGAAATCGCTCCAGAGTTGCTCGCCCCGTTCAGTGCGTGTGCTCCGTTTTCAAAAAGTCCTTGAGCGGACTATAGCCAGCGGGTGGTAGTGCTTGATCCCTCTAAAGTGTGATTTGCAGCCGCCAACCACTCTGGAACAGTCCTTTCGCCAGTCCGACACAAGTCGGCACGGCAAGGATGGCTGATTTTTTCGATTTCACAAGCCAAGCGCTTGCTTGGTGGGTCTGGCACGCCGGTTTCGGCGCGCCAGCAGACACTCAAAGTGTCGAAAGGAAGGTGCTGTTGTTGGCTTGCCATTCGGTGATGTCGAGGCGGATGCGCTTCTTGTCGAGCTTGCCGACACTGGTCTTGGGAATTTCGGTAACAAGGGCGATCTGGCTGGGAATCGCCCACTTGCTCAGGTGCCCCAGCTCGACGAATGGCTTGAGGTGTTCCTTCAGTTCCCGTGCGCCAATTACATGCCCTTCGCGGACCACCAGCAAGGCAAACGGGCGCTCGCCCCACTGCGGATCGGCGATGCCCACCACTGCTACTTCGCGTACCGCCGCGTGGCGGCTGATGAGGTCTTCGAGGTCTAGGGAGGAGATCCACTCGCCGCCGGTCTTGATCACGTCCTTGATGCGATCACGAATATCGATCACGCCCATGCTGTCGAGCGTGGCGACGTCGCCGGTGTGCAGCCAGCCACCGGCCCAGAGCTCGGCCCCCTTCTGCGGTTCATTGAAATAACCTTCGGTCAGCCACGGCGCGCGCAGCACCAGCTCGCCCTGGGTTTCGCCGTCGGCCGGCAGGAAGTTGCCCTCGCCGTCGACAATCGCCGCTTCGACCAACGGCCCCGGCACGCCGGCCTTGATCCGGTAAGTGGTGCGCTCGTCCTCGCTGCCAGCCATCAGCTCGTCATTAAGGTGCGCGCAGGACACCAGCGGACCGGTTTCCGACATGCCGTACGCGGCCGTCAGTTGAATGCCGCGCGACTTGGCGTTTTCGTAGAGGCTGCGGTTGAGCGCGCTGCCGCCAATGACGATTTTCCACCCGGCAAAATCGGTTTCCTGGGCGGCTTTGGCGTTGAGCAGCATCTGCAGGATGGTCGGCACGCAGTGAGAGAAGGTGACCTTCTCCTTGCGCCACAACTCCACCAGATACTCCGGATCGTAACGCCCCGGATAGACCTGTTTGAGCCCGAGCATGGTCGCGACGTACGGCAAACCCCAGGCGTGAACGTGGAACATCGGCGTGATCGGCATGTAGACGTCGCTGGTGCCGAGCAAGCGCACGCTGTCGATCGAACCCATGATCGTCGCCACGCCAATGGTGTGCAGCACCAGTTGCCGATGGGTGAAATACACGCCTTTCGGGTTGCCGGTGGTACCGGTGGTGTAGAACGTGGTGGCGACCGAGTTTTCGTCGAAATCCTGGAAATCGTATTGCGCGCTCGCAGCGGCCAGCAGTTGCTCGTATTCGCCGACGAGGTTCGGCAGCTCGGCGGTTTTCTCCGCAAGATCGGTCAGCAGTAACGTTTTCTCGACCGTGGTCAGCTGCGGCGCGATGCTCTGATACAGCCCGACGAACTCGCTGTTGACCAGCACGAAGCGGTCCTCGGCGTGGTTCATGGTGTAAAGAATCTGCTCTGGCGACAGGCGTACGTTGATGGTGTGAATCACCGCGCCGATCATCGGAATGGCAAACATGCATTCCAGGTAACGGTGGCTGTCCCAGTCCATCACCGCCACGGTGTCACCTGCCTTGACCCCGGCCGCCGTCAGCACGTTGGCCAACCGCGCAACGCGTTCGATCAAGGTCGGATAGCTGTAGCGCAGCTGGTCGCGGTAGATGATTTCGCGGGTTTTCTCGTAACGGGCGCCAGACATCAGCAGCCGTTTGATCAGCAATGGATACTGGTAGGCCCCATCGGCCGGCGGAATGACCCGAGTCTGCAACATAAGAATCCCTTTTCTGACTGCACGGTGTTGGCGGAAAGATTCGTACTCTAGTGCGCCTGCATGACAGTCAAATCAGCCAAAGGAATGATTTGCAGAGCCGTACAAATGCTAGCTTTGCGCCAGCATCCCAGGTATCAAGAAAATGGAATATGGCACCTGTAGGAGCTGCCGAAGGCTGCGATCTTTTGATTCATTGATGAAAAGAGAAGATCAAAAGATCGCAGCCTCGTTGCACTCGTCAGCTCCTACAAGAAAGAAATGCCTAGCGGTCAGTGCATTTCGGTGAACGCGATTTTCACGCCGAGAGCAATCAACACCGCGCCCATGGTGCGGTCGAACCAGTGGCCCATGCGGGCAAAACCGGCGCGCACGCGCTGTTGGCTGAACAGCATCGCCACCAGGCAAAACCAGAACGCCGTCGCCACCGCCAGGTACACCCCGTAACCGGCCTGCACAGCCAGCGGCGTGTGCGGATTGATCACCACGGTGAACAGCGAGAGAAAAAACAGCGTGGCTTTCGGGTTCAGGCCGTTGGTGACGAAGCCCGAGGTGAACGCACCGCGCGCGGTGCGCACGCCGGCTTCCTTGTGCAGATCATCGGTGACGGTTTTCGCCGGCTGCGCGCGCAACGCCTTGAAGCCGATGTACAGCAAATAAGCCGCTGCTGCCCACTTCAGCGCATTGAACAGCACAATCGATTGCGACACGATCAGACCGATGCCGAGCAGCGAATAACCGACATGCAGGAAAATCGCCGTGCCCACGCCCATGGCCGTCCAGGTGCCGGCGCGGCGCCCATGGGTCACGCTTTCGCGCACGACCACCGCAAAGTCCGGGCCGGGGCTGGCGACGGCCAGCAAATGGATCAATGCCACGGTCAAGAATTCGGTCCAGTACATTGGGGGCTCCTCTTAAATTAAACGGTCACATTGTTGCCAGCCGGTAAATGCAATTTCTGTGGGAGCGGGCTTGCTCGCGAATGCGATGTCACCTTCAACCCTTGCGCTGACTGACCCACCGCTTTCGCGAGCAAGCCCGCTCTCACTTGAAAACTTCGGCATCAAGTAACCAATTGTTTCATCTGTTAGGCTCGGCAGAGTACGCCCTCCGCTCACAGCACAAAAGGTACAGTTGATGACGAACACGCGCCGCGCGGTATTCCTTGATCACCCTTCACTGGATCTCGGCGATCTGGATCTCGGTCCGTTGCGTGAATGCTTCAGCGACTTGCAACTGTTCGCCCAGACCTTGCCGGAGCAGGTCCGTGAACGCGTGCAAGGCGCCAGTGTGGCGATCACCAACAAGGTGGTGATCGACGCGGCCGCCATGGCCGCCAACCCGCAGCTGAAACTGATCCTGATCAGCGCCACCGGCACCAACAACGTCGACCTCACTGCCGCCCGCGCCCACGGCATCACCGTGTGCAATTGCCAGGCTTACGGCACGCCGTCGGTGGCGCAACACACAATCATGTTGTTGCTCAACCTCGCCACCCGCCTCGCCGACTATCAGAAAGCTGTGGGCGCGGGCCGCTGGCAACAGGCGAAACAGTTCTGCCTGCTCGACTACCCGATCGTTGAGCTGCAAGGCAAAACCCTCGGCCTGCTCGGCCATGGCGAACTCGGTGGCGCCGTGGCGCGGCTGGCCGAAGCGTTCGGCATGCGCGTGCTGCTCGGGCAGATTCCCGGGCGCCCTGCCCGCCCGGATCGCTTGCCACTGAATGAACTGCTGCCACAGATCGACGCGCTCACCCTGCACTGCCCGCTCAACGAGCACACCCGCCATTTCATCGGTGCGCGCGAGCTGGCCTCGCTGAAACCTGGCGCGTTCGTGGTCAACACTGCTCGGGGCGGGCTGATCGATGAGCAGGCGCTGGCCGACGCGCTGCGCAACGGGCACCTCGGCGGCGCGGCGACGGATGTGCTGAGCGTCGAGCCGCCCACAATGGGCAATCCTCTTCTGGCCGGCGACATTGCGCGCCTGATCGTCACCCCGCATAACGCCTGGGGCAGCCGCGAAGCCCGCCAGCGCATCGTCGGCCAACTGAGCGAAAACGCCCGGGCGTTCTTCAGCGGTGAGGCGCTGCGGGTCGTCAGTTGATAAACTGCGGCACTTTTTTTCAAGGAGCAGTTATGGATCCGCGCAGTGAAGTACTGCTTCGTCAGGCCGAGTTATTCCAGGGTTCGCTGCTGTTGGCCGGCCTGCCCGCCGATGACTTGCTCGGGCGCTTGCCCAACGCGTTCGGCTGGTGCTGGCACGCTGGCGATCAAGCCGCGCTGGACGCGCGTTTCGAGGGCCGCAGCCAGTTCGGTGTGAATGTTCCGGAGCGCGAATTCGACAGCGCTGTGGTGTTCCTGCCCAAATCCAAGGACCTGACCGATTACATCCTCAACGCAGTGGCATCGCGTCTGGCCGGGCGTGAAGTGTTTCTGGTCGGGGAAAAACGCAGCGGCATCGAGGGCGCGTCCAAGCAACTCAACCCATTCGGCAAGCCGCGCAAACTCGACAGCGCTCGCCACTGCCAGCTCTGGCAAGTCACCGTGGCCAACGCGCCTGAAGCAAAATCACTGGAAAGCCTCGCACAGACTTACCAATTGCCGCTGGCCGAAGGCCCGTTGAAAGTCATCAGCCTGCCGGGCGTGTTCAGCCACGGTCGACTGGATCGCGGCAGCGCCCTGCTGTTGGAGCATCTGGACAAACTGCCGAGCGGCCATCTGCTCGACTTCGGTTGCGGCGCCGGTGTGCTCGGGGCGGCTGTGAAGCGCCGCTATCCGCACAATCAGGTGACCTTGCTCGATGTCGACGCATTCGCTGCCGCCAGCAGCCGTCTGACGCTGGCCGCCAACGGCCTGGAAGCGGAAGTGCTGACCGGTGATGGCATCGATGCCGCGCCGATGGGTTTGAGCGCAATTCTGAGCAATCCGCCGTTCCACGTCGGCGTGCACACCGATTATTTCGCCACCGAGAATCTGTTGCGAAAAGCGGCGAAACATCTGAAAAACGGCGGCGAACTTCGTCTTGTGGCCAACAGCTTCCTCAAGTATCAGCCGCTGATCGAGGAGCACCTGGGCGTGTGTGCGATCAAGGCTGAAGGCAATGGTTTCCGGATCTACCGGGCCAAGCGCGGTTGAAAATTTGTTCTTGCCCAATCGGATTTGCCTAGGCAGAATCCGCTCCGTCCTAGGGGAGTAGTCTCCCACGAGCGCCAAGCTCGTCCGGCATACGTCAACATACTTGATCCTCAGATCATGGCGTATGCGACCCAAGCGTCCGCACCAGACGGATCGCAGGGTTTGACAAGACCTATGACACGCACACCTTACCCGGGGCGGGAAGGCTGTACGTGTCATAGCCGTGTCGACCCGCCCCTTAGGAAATCCCTGATGCTGGACTCGTTACTCGTTCCCACCGCTATCGTTGCCTTGGCCGAAATCGGCGACAAGACGCAACTGCTCGCGCTGATTCTCGCCGCTCGCTTTCGCAAACCCTGGCCGATCATTGCCGGGATTGTCGCCGCGACGCTGGCCAACCACGCAGCAGCCGGTGCGGTAGGTGCCTGGTTCGGCAGTTTCTTCTCCGACGCCGTTCTGCACTGGATTCTCGCCGCCAGCTTCGCCGCCACGGCGCTGTGGACCCTGGTTCCAGACAAAATGGATGACGACGAAGCCAGCACCGCGCGCAAATTCGGGCCGTTCCTGACCACGCTGATCGCGTTCTTTCTCGCGGAAATCGGCGACAAGACGCAGATCGCCACGGTGATGCTCGCCGCGCAATATCCGGAACTGTGGCTGGTGATTATCGGCACCACCGTGGGCATGCTGATTGCCAACGTGCCGGTTGTGCTGGCGGGTAACTTTGCCGCAGACAAACTGCCGCTGACCCTGATCCGCCGCCTCGCGGCTTCGGCGTTCATGATTCTGGCGATTGTCGCGGTTTATAAAGCGATGCAGAGCAGCGGCTGGGTTTGACAACGCACGTCGATAAACCGTGTGGCCGTTCTTCGGGAGCACCCCCCCTCCCCCATTAGATGGCAGTGAACACAGATTATGTGTTCAAGCAGATCCAGTGTGGGAGCGGGCTTGCTCGCGAAGAGGCCATCAGCCTTGCTGAAAGATAATCAGGATTTCGGGGCTTTTTCGTACAACGGCATCACCTTCGGAATCGCTGCCTGCAACGCAGCAATGCGGCTGCTCGACGCCGGGTGAGTGCTCATGAATTCCGGTGGCGCGCCCTCGGAAGCCTTGCTCATCTCGTCCCACAGGGTGATCGCCGCGTTCGGGTTGTAGCCAGCGCGGGCGGCCAGTTCCAGGCCGATCAGGTCGGCTTCGTTTTCGTTGGCGCGGCTGTTGGGCAAGGTCATACCGTAGTTGGCCACGGTGTCGGCCAGCGCGAGACTGTCCTGCCCCAGACCGAACAAGGCGCCGGCGCCCTGCTTGGCCATTTCCATGCCATAGGCCTTCGACATCGCCTCACGACCGTGCTCGCGCAGGGCGTGGGCGATTTCATGACCCATGACTGCAGCAATTTCATCGTCGGTGAGTTTCAGACTGTCGATCAGCCCGGTGTAGAAAATGATCTTGCCGCCAGGGCCGCAGTTGGCGTTGAGTTCATCGCTCTTGATCAGATTGACTTCCCATTGCCACTGCGCCGCGTCCGGGCGGAAGGTCGGCGCCTGGGCGATCAAGCGATTGGCGATGGTCTGCACGCGTTTGGCTTCCGGGCTGGTCTTGTCCAGCACACCTTTGCTCGATGCTTCGCCGACGGTCTTCTGATACGACTGCGCGTACATCTGGTCGACCTCTTGCGAGGACAGCATGCTGAACATGTACTGTTTGCGCTCCACGCCCACGGCGCCGCCGCTGGTGGTGTTGACCGACTGACAACCGGCCAGCAACAGCGCTGCGCTCAGTGCACTTGTAACCAATGTCTTGTTCATTCAAACGCTCCCTGAAAACCTGAGGCGTATCCTAGGCGGCTAATTGTATTGGCGCCAGATACAACGGACGCATTGCGCGTACATTCAGCTATGGCCGCAAGACTCGCTGGAAATTCCTCAACGCGCATTGAATCCGCCGCGCACCGATCCATCAGCGACATCGCGCGGCGATTCCGACCAACGTCTCTCATGGCCACGCTCACCCCGCCGATAAATCCCTCGCAGATTGTCCTCTTGCGTGCGGAGCTCCCATGAAGTTCAAGTCGATCCAGTTTTCCGTCGCCGCCCTGGCCGGCGCCATCGTTCTCAGCGTGGTTGCGGCGCTGGTGCTGTACGCGTTGTTCTCCGGCAGCCGCACTCAAGAAATGGTGCAACAGCGCACCCAGGCGCAGTTCGAGCAAGTCATTGAACAGCGCCTGACTTCGCTGGCGCAGACCCAGGTCAGCCAGATCCAGCGCGAGCTCGAAGCGCCGCTGCTGATCGCCGGCGGCCTGGTGCGCGTCAACGCTCTGCTCGGTACAACCGGCGCCGATGGCCAGCCGCGCCTGAGCGTCAGCCGCGAGCAGCTGATCAGCCTGATCAAGGAAAACGTCGAGAAGAACCCGAAAATTCTCGGCACCTACATCGGCTGGGAAAAAAACGCACTGGACCACAACGACGCGGCCTACGTTGGCAGCTCTGTGGTCGGCATCGATCCCGCCAACGGCCGCTTTCTACCGTGGTGGTTTCGCAATACCGACGGCAGCCTGGGCGTGGACAAACTGGCCGATGTCGACGACCAGAAAACCCTCTCTACCGGGGTGCGCGCCAGCGAGTACTACCTGTGCTCGAAAGAAACCAAGAAACCCTGCGTGATCGACCCGGCACCGTACAAAGTCGGCGACAAGATCGTCATGCTCGCCTCGTTCATTGAACCGATCATGGTCAACGGCGCGTTCCAGGGCATTGTCGGTGCCGACCTTTCGGTGAACTTCATTCAGGACATGCTCCTCGCCGCCAATCAGAAGCTTTACAGCGGCGCCGGTGAAATGGCTCTGGTCGGCGGCAACGGGCGAATCGTTGCCTACACCAGGGACTCGAGCAAATTCGGTGAAAAAGTCAGCGACATCCTCGATGCCGAACAGGCCAGCAACCTCGCCAATCTCAAGCGCGATGAGGTCACCTACTCGGTCAATCAGGCCAAGGGCCGTATCGAGTTGTACCTGCCGTTCGGCATCGGCCAGACCGACGCGCGCTGGACGCTGATGCTGCAATTGCCGCTCAACGCCGTCATGGCCGATCTGCAAAACCTGCAGGCCGACCTCGATGCGCAGCGTAAATCCGACACCTTCGGCATGGCGATGGTCGGCCTGATCATCGCCGGTCTCGGCCTGCTGGTGATCTGGCTGGTCGGACATGGCATCGCGCGGCCACTCAAGCAAATGGTCGCCATGCTCGATGACATCGCTCAGGGCGAAGGTGACCTGACCCGTCGCTTGAGCAGTGACCGCAGCGATGAACTGGGCTCGATTGCCAAAGGCTTCAACACCTTCCTCGCCAAGTTGCAGGCCATGATCACCCAGGTGGTGACCTCGGTGCAGAGCGTCAGCGATTCCTCGGAACACACTGCAGACATTGCCATCCGCACCAACATCGGCGTGCAGAAACAAATGGCCGAAATCGATCAAGTCGCGACCGCCGTGCAGGAGATGACCGCCACCGCCCAGGACGTTGCGCGCAACGCCACCCAGGCCGCACAAGCCGCCAGCCACGCCGATCAGGCCGCCAGCCAGGGCATGCAGATCGTGCGCGACACGTCGAATTCGATTGGCGTGCTGGCAGTGGAAATCGGCAAGGCTGTCGACGTGGTGCAGACGCTGGCCAAGGACAGCGAAAACATCAACGCCATCCTCACTGCCATTCGCGGCATCGCCGAACAGACCAACCTGCTCGCGCTCAACGCGGCGATCGAAGCAGCACGGGCCGGCGAGCAGGGTCGCGGGTTTGCCGTGGTCGCTGACGAAGTGCGCAATCTGGCGCAGAAAACCCAGAAAGCCACTGAAGAAATCCAGACGATGATCCAACAGTTGCAACAGGGCACCCGCGACGTGGTTCGGGTAATGGAAGATAGCCAGAACCGCACCGACGAAAGCGTGCAACACGCGGCGAAAGCGGCCGAGGCGCTGGAGACGATCACGCAGGCGGTATCAGTGATCAACGACATGAACACGCAGATTGCCAGTGCGGCGGAAGAGCAGAGCGCAGTGGCCGATGACATCAACCGCAACGTGATCAATATAGGTCAGGTGGCCAATGAAGTGGCAGGCGGTGCGGATGAGTCGAGTTCGGCGAGCGCCGGTTTGACCAAACTGGCCGAGCAGCAGCGGCGGTTGATCAATCAGTTCAAGGTCTAGGGGCAAGATCAAAAGATCGCAGCCTTCGGCAGCTCCTGCATCGGGATGTGCATTTTCCTGTAGGAGCTGCCGAAGGCTGCGATCTTTTCGCTTTTTACATCACGCCGGGGTGAGACACTCCGGCCCATTCAACTTCGGATCATTCACCAGATTCGCCAGCACCCGCTCGCGCAGCGCCGCCGGTTCACTGGCGAGCAATCCCTGCAACACATGCAGCGGCGTTTCGGGATCAAGCCAGGCAGCCTGCCCCGCTTCATCGAGAATCAACGGCCGCCGCTGACTCGCCGCCGACTGAGTGATCACCGCCGCGCTCAGCCAGACCTGCTCCTGCACCGGATACGCTTCCCAGATCGCCGCGAAAAACAGCGACGAGCCCTCCCCCGGCGTCAGCCAATAGGGGCGTTTGCGCTGGGTGCCACGCCATTCGTAAAAACCGTTGGCCGGCAGCAGGCAGCGGCGCAGACGCAAGGCCTCACGAAACATTGGCTGTTCAGCCACGGTTTCGGCGCGGGCATGAGCCGGGGTCTTCGACAGATCGGTCAGCCACGGCGGCGTCAGCCCCCAGCGCGCACGCGCCAACGTGCGCCCGCCGGCTTCGTCGGCACGCAGCATCAACACCGAATCATTGGGGGAAATGTTCCACTGCGCCTGCTGATCGGCGGGAAAACCTGGCAGGGCCGCGAAGTCGCGGTTCCAGCGAAACAGGGCATAACGTCCACACATGGGGCAACACGACTCTTGATAAAACCAACGTCAGCCTAACAGACCAGCGTCCCGGGGAAGCTTTCCGGTTCGTCGCCGGGCAGCGGCAGCGCGGCATTGTACGCGGTGATCAGCTCGCGGGCGTATTCGGCCTGATCGTTCTCAACCGACAGCCAGAGCAGTCCGAAGATCGGCAATTCACCGGCACCGCCCACCAGATCACGGCCGATCAGGTGCGCCTCGATACCTTCATTGGCAAGCATGCCCTTGAGCATTTCGCCTTCCATCAGGTTCGCCGGTTCGTAGATGCGCTGCATACGCGGCCCCTCATTCGTTTTCGCTGAAGACTTCCAGATGCCACTCGTCTTCATGTACCTGCAGGACAAAGGTGATCGGACGACAGCACACCTGGCAGTCTTCGATGTACGTTTGGTCGCCGCCGGACAGATCCAGCGTGGTCTCGACTTCTTCACCGCAATAAGGACATTCATACACTGCATTTTCCAGCATCGCGGTCTCCCCAGTGACTTGTGCGTATAATCGCCGGTCTATTTGCAGGGCTATTTTTGTCTGGCTACTTTCAGACCGCGCCCCGCGGGTTTTCGATCAAACCCTTTACTTACCCTAGCCGTTTCCAACAAGAGAGCATGATGGGCGAATTCGATGCCATCCGACCTTACGACGACAGCGAAGTACCTGCGGTACTGGCAAGGCTGCTCGGCGACAAGGCGTTTCTAGATATCCTCACCCACTTCCGCTTCCCGCGTTTTGCCGGTGCCTTCGGCTGGATGCTCAAACCTCTTATAGCCCATCGGCTGCGTCGTGAGTTTGCCGACGTGAATTCCGTGGCTACCTTACAGGACAAAGTCGAGTTCTACGTCGACCACACCATCGAACGCGCCACCGACGGTGTGACGTATACCGGTGTCGAGCAATTCAAGTCCGGCAGCGCCTACCTGTTCATCGCCAACCACCGCGATATCGTGATGGACCCGGCCTTCGTCAACTACGCCGTGTACCACGCCGGCCTGCCGACGCCGCGCATCGCGATTGGCGACAACCTGCTGCAAAAGCCGTTTGTCAGCGACCTGATGCGCTTGAACAAGAGTTTCATCGTGCATCGCTCGATCACCGGCCGTCGCGAGAAAATGGCGGCGTATCAACTGTTGTCGGCGTACATCAACCACTCGATCCGCAACGATTGCGCCTCGATCTGGATCGCGCAGGCTGAAGGTCGGGCGAAGGATGGCGACGACCGCACCGAGTCGGCGATCCTCAAGATGTTCCACATGAGCCGCAAGGACGAGCCGTTCGGCGAAGTGATCCGCTCGCTCAACGTCACCCCGGTGTCGATCAGTTATGAGTACGACCCGTGCGACCAGGCCAAGGCCCGCGAACTGTACATCCGCGCTACCACCGGCACCTACGCCAAGGCGCCGGGCGAGGATGACGTGAGCATTGCCAAGGGCATCACCGGCTACAAGGGCCGGGTGCACGTAAACTTTGCCGCGCCGATTACCGAGGTGTTCGAAGACACCAAGCAACTGGCGATCGAGATGGACAAGCAGATTCTCGGCGGCTACCGGTTGTTCCCGGTGCATTACCTGGCGTACGCGCAGTGGGCCGATGCCGATCCGCAATTGAATGTGCCGAAGGCAGCTGAGGTGTTCCCGGCTGACGAACTGGCCAAGGCGCAGGATGAGTGGCAGAGCCGACTGGATGCCTGCCCCGCCGAGCATCGTCCGTATCTGGTGCTGCAATATGCGACGCCGGTGCGCAATCAGTATCGGGTCAAGGCTGGGTTGCCGTTGTAAGCGGTTTCCGGCAAACGCAAAAACGGCGCCAACGGGCGCCGTTTTTTATGCGTAAGCGGGTCAGAAGCGTGTGCTGATCCAGGAGACCAGCAGAGCCAGGCCTAAACAGGCAAAACCAAAACGATAGAAAAACCGGTTCATGCGCAACGTCGCCCAATCAAGGATCGGCTCGGCATTCGGCTGCGCCTGGCGCTGGGCAGCGAGACTGGCCTGCGCGCGTTGCTCGCGGCGGCGGGTTGCGTGCAGCAGCCAACTGCCTGGAAAGGCCAGAAGCAAGGCCAGCAGGTTGATCAACTTGGCGGGATGGGCGGTAAACAGCGTCATCAAGTGCAGCGACATCACAGACCTCGAACTAAACCGGTATGGCAGACGCCAGATCGACGACCGCGGCGCGGATTCTACCCAAACCCTAGCGCCCTGCCCCAGCCTTTGCGACAAATAACCCGACAATCGACCGATGGCTGCCCTGTGTCATGGCATCGTCACGTGGATGCTTCACCCTGCGCGCCTCGAAACCCGAATGGAATGCGACATGCTGCACGCGGAAAACCAGGATCGCCTTTATCTCATTACTCCTTACGACGACCAGCAAAGCCTGGTCGGCGGCCTTGCCTTCAACGTGCAGGATCGGCACTGGCTGGTGTACTGCGCACTGGGCGGGCATCAGCATGCGGACCTGCCCGAGACCGATTTGCTGACCGGAGTGAGCGTGCTCGATTTTTATTCGCAGGCTGCCTGAATGAAACTCCCCGTGTAGGAGCTGCCGAAGGCTGCGATCTTTTGATGTTGGTTTTAAGATCAAAAGATCGCAGCCTTCGGCAGCTCCTACAGGGAATCGATCTGCATGAAAAAGCCCGGGGCCATTACTGGCCCCGGGCTTTTTTGCCTCTGCCGAAAAGCTTACTCAGCAAGAACCTGACCCACCGTCGGGTCCTTGAACAGACGCGTCAACGCATCGCTCAACACGTCGCTGACCAGTTTGGTATTGGTCTCCTGATTAGGCGCCATGCCGAAGCGCTGGTCCAGCGAAGCACCGTAGCGCCCGCTGTAGCGGCGGTTGGCGTTCTGCACGTCGGAGCGGAAGGTTGCGCCGATGGTGGCTTCGGTCACGTACATGCCCTCTTTCGGCGACTGGTACTTCAGCTCGGCCAGGGTCACGGTCAGCTGCGGCGCGTTGGGTGCGCTGGTGGTCGGGGTGAAGCCGAGCAGACGCACGGCGGCTTCGGCCTGGGCCTGCAGCTTGGGCAGGATCTGCTCGCGCTGCACAGTGATGGCGCTGGTTTCCGGATACAGACCGCCACGGGTGCCCAGGGTTGGCGACGGACGACCGTCGACCACACGCACCACCACAGGTTGGCCACGACCTACCGCTGGCAGTTGCGTGGTCAGCTTCGGCTCCGGATTCAGTTGTTGCGGGCTGTGGGCGCAGCCGGCCAGGGTCAAACCGGCGACAGTGATCAAACCGAACAACAGGCGTTGCAACATGCTCTTCTCTCCAGAATCAGGCACAAACAGGCCGGCAGTATAGCGGTGGGCCACGGCGCGTAACCAGCGCCGCACAGTGAATACTGAAATGTCAGACAAACCCCGCCCAAAGCGGTTCCTGTCACACATTCTTCATCGTCCATACACCGCCGCGTCACGCCTCGCCGGCATTCTTCACAGCAGTCCTCCTTCAAGGAACTCTGCCATGCGTTATCTGATCTCGCTGTTCGCCCCACGCCCGCTGCACCGCAGCTTTGCCCTGCTCGACCGCAACGGTCATTGCCAGGCCTTCAAGCAGTGCAGCCTGCAACCGATGGGTGACGGCTGGGTGGAAATCGAGGAAATTCGCCTGACCTGGTTGAACCAGCCGCTGCCCGCCAGCGCCCGCGTCGTACCGCGACAAATGCGCGCACGGGGCCAGGTGCAGTTGAGCATCTGACCGGATGCCTAATAAAAGTCATTAAACACGAGCAACTGCGCGCATTTCTTCGCTACAATCTCCCCCCGATTATAAGGACGTCTCCTGATCGGGCCCCGCAACAGCGTCAATGCGCACGCATTGACATCAAAATCGCCCACAGAGAGCCGCCCACACAGATCGAGTGAAGTTGGCGCGCTTGCCTGTTCTTCCGGCAAAAACCCGCTTTTCGCGAATCTGCAGAGCTGTCATTCGCTCGGCCACCGCGTTGTTTTGCCCTAGCGGGCAGGTGCCAGGCCAAGGCAGCCCTTTTTGAGGTTCACGTCTTCAAAAGAGCGTGAAAAAAACGGGTTTTCACAACTTCACAAGAGTGTGGCGAGCAAATGAATAGTTTTGCGTCTGAACATGCACCATTGGCGTCTGAAACAGCCCAACGACACAGGACCGGGTATACCTCGAATACCGGAGCCTGAAGCCTGTCCGCTACGGATTTGGTTGCACGAAAACGGATGTCTCGGCCATAAGTCGAATTGCCAGCCCTGTGTGAAAATGCGTTCATTGAACGCTTGAAACCAGGCCGCACGCATCCGTCGAAGTTGCGAAAAATTGCGAAGATTCGGACATGGCCAACCTGACCACGGATAGCCCGGGCCCACTGACCTGCCCTGGAACGCCTGGCAGCCATGCCGACAATTTGGTGCTGCAGATTTGGGAGACGCGTTAAATGGCGCATAACGAAGCAGTCGACGTAGTTCTGGTAGGGGCCGGCATCATGAGTGCCACCCTGGCCGTACTGCTCAAAGAGCTCGACCCCGCGATCAAGCTGGAAGTCGTCGAGCTGATGGATTCCGGTGCTGCCGAGAGTTCCAACCCATGGAACAACGCCGGTACCGGCCATGCCGGTCTGTGCGAGCTGAACTACACGCCGCAGGCCGCCGACGGCAGCGTCGACATCAAGAAAGCCGTGCACATCAACACTCAGTTCGAGGTGTCGAAGCAGTTCTGGTCGTACCTGACCAAGAAAGGCACGTTCGGCTCGTGCAAATCATTCATCAGCCCGGTGCCGCACCTGAGTTTCGTTCAGGGCGACAGCGGTGTGTCATTCCTCAAGGAACGCTTCAATGTCCTGAGCAGACACCACGCGTTTGCCGACATGGAATACACCGAAGACAAAGGCAAGATGGCCGAGTGGATGCCGCTGATGATGCCGGGCCGTTCGCCCGACGAAGTCCTCGCCGCCACCCGCGTGATGAACGGCACCGACGTCAACTTCGGCGCCCTGACCAATCAGTTGCTCAAGCACCTGACCAGCGCTCCGGATACCCAAGTCAAATACTGCAAGCGCGTGACGGGCCTCAAGCGTAACGGCGCCGGCTGGACCGTCAGCATCAAGGACGTCAACAACGGCAACACACGCGAAGTCGACGCCAAATTCGTCTTCCTCGGCGCCGGTGGCGCGGCGCTGCCGTTGCTGCAGGCTTCAGGCATCGAAGAAAGCAAAGGCTTCGGCGGCTTCCCGATCAGTGGCCAGTGGCTGCGTTGCGATAACCCGGAAGTGGTCAAACAGCACCAGGCCAAGGTCTACAGCCAGGCCGCCGTAGGTTCGCCACCCATGTCGGTGCCGCACCTTGACACCCGCGTGGTCGATGGCAAGAAATCCCTGCTGTTCGGGCCATACGCCGGTTTCACCACCAAGTTCCTCAAGCACGGCTCCTTCATGGACCTGCCAATGTCGGTGCGTGCCGGCAACATCGGGCCGATGCTGGCGGTGGCGAAAAACAACATGGACCTGACCAAGTACCTGGTCAGCGAAGTGATGCAATCGATGGAGCAGCGCCTGGATTCCCTGCGCCGTTTCTACCCGCAGGCAAAAGCCGAAGACTGGCGCCTGGAAGTGGCCGGCCAACGGGTGCAGATCATCAAGAAGGACCCGAAAAAGGGCGGAATTCTGCAGTTCGGTACCGAACTGGTCGCCGCCAAAGACGGCTCTCTCGCCGCCCTGCTCGGCGCATCGCCTGGCGCGTCGGTGACCGTTTCGATCATGCTCGAGCTGATCGAGAAGTGCTTCCCGGGCAAGGCGTCCGGCGAATGGGCGGCCAAACTGGCGGAAATCTTCCCGGCCCGGGAAAAGGTTCTGGAAACCGATGCTGCGCTGTATCGCAAGATCAACACGCAGAACAACATCGCCCTGGAGCTGGTTGAGGAAAGCAGCGAGACGCCAAGCTTCGCTTGATCTCGCTGCATAAAAAACGCCCCGTTCGGGGCGTTTTTTTTGCCTGTGAGAAGCAAAAGATCGCAGCGTTCCGCAGCTCCTACAGGGTGTACATCGATCCCGTGTAGGAGCTGCGGAACGCTGCGATCTTTTGATCTTGCTTTTGATCCTAGCCGCGAGCCTTGTCGATCAGCTCGATGTAGTCGGCGGCATTACGCTGATCCTTGATCAGCTCGACGAAGGTCTTGCCCTGCTCGTCCTTGCCATCGACGTCAAAACCGGCCGCGACGAAGAACCCCAGAAAACGTTCGAAGTCGTCGATGCGCAAACCGCGATAGGCCTTGATCAGTTTGTGCAGCGACGGCGAAGTGGCGTCGACCGGCTCAAAATCGAGGAACAGCTTGATCTGCTCATCGCCGATCTCGTCACCAATCACTTGTTTCTTATCTTTACGCATTGCCGACTCCAGCTTGCAGACATGACACGGGGCGGGCAGTTTACCCCTGCCCGGTCGCCCGGCTCAACGCGGACGAATCGCCCCGGTGTGCAAATCGGCCCAGATGTGGCCGTTGGCGTAACTGAGGAACTGCACATACACCGTGTCGTTGCGCAGCAGATCCATCACCACGCGGTATTGCGCCAGTGGGTAGAACAGCGTCAGGGTTTTGCTCTTGTCGTCGTAGGCCGGCTTTTTCAGGCTTTTGCTTTCGCCGTCGAAACTCACCAATACCTGATTGATGGTTGCGCCTTTGTTCAGCGACTTGCCCTTGAGGCGGATCAACAAGGATGACGTGACCGGAATCGGCTGCTGATTGGATTGGCGTTGCGCACCCACCACCACCGAGTACTCGCTGACTTGCATCAGTTGTTGCTGCTCGGGCTCGGCATCGCGCACGGTCAGATCATCGGGCGGCAGGAATTGACTGTGCATCGGCGCGGCGGACAGCGGCAGGCTGAGGGACAGCAACAGGGCGGCGAGGCTACGGGACAAGAGGCGCATGACGGACTCCGGGGCGGGGCCGAGCACTCTAGCATGGGTGTCGCGGAAGGATCAGCACACACAAAAACAACTGTGGGAGCGGGCTTGCTCGCGAAGGCGGCCTGACATTCAAAATGGATGTCGACTGATACCCCGCTTTCGCGAGCAAGCCCGCTCCCACATTGGATCGGGGCTTGGATTACATGCCTTTAACGGCGTAAATCCCGTTGGCATTGCGCCAGTAGCCTTTGTAGTCCATGCCATAACCGAAGATGTAGCGGTCGATGCACGGCAGGCCGACGAAATCGGCTTTCAGGTCAGGGCGCGCCTTGCGGTCGTGGTCCTTGTCGATCAGCACGGCGGTGTGCACTTTGCGTGCGCCGGCGTGTTTGCAGAAGTCGATGATCGCGCCCAAGGTATGACCTTCATCGAGGATGTCGTCGATGATCAGCACGTCGCGGTCGATGAACGAGACTTCCGGCTTGGCTTTCCAGAACAAGTCGCCGCCGCTGGTTTCGTTGCGATAACGGGTCGCGTGCAGGTAGGACGCTTCCAGCGGGAATTGCAGATGCGTCAGCAGTTTGCCGGAGAAGATCAGGCCGCCGTTCATCACGCAGAACACCACCGGATTGCTATCAGCCAGTTGTTCGTTGATTTGTGCACCGACGCGGGCGATGGCCGCCTCGACTTCAGATTCGGTGTACAGGCAGTCAGCCTCTCGCATGATTTGACGGATATGCTCGAGATCAGCGGACATGGCGCTCTCCAGGGGGGCTTCGGATTCGGAAAAGCGGGCAAAGGTACGCATCCGCAACGGCTGAATCAAGCCTTTATGGACTAACGTACTGTATGTCCTATAGGACATCACCCTCGGATAGATTAATCTAGGCCGGTTTTTTTGCCCGCCGCCGGAGTTTTTCCATGCCCATTCTCGAGATCCGCCATCCGCTGATCCGCCATAAACTCGGCCTGATGCGCCGCGCTGACATCAGCACCAAGAATTTCCGCGAGCTCGCTCAGGAAGTCGGCGCCCTGTTGACCTATGAAGCTACAAAAGATTTGCCGCTCGAATCCTACGACATTGCCGGCTGGTGCGGCACTGTGTCGGTGGAGAAGATCGCCGGCAAGAAAATCACCGTTGTACCGATCCTGCGTGCCGGCATCGGCATGCTCGAAGGCGTGCTCAGCCTGATTCCGGGTGCCAAGGTTTCTGCTGTGGGCGTTGCCCGCAACGAAGAAACCCTGCAAGCGCACACCTACCTTGAAAAACTGGTACCGGAAATCGACGAACGCCTGGCGATGATCATCGACCCGATGCTCGCCACCGGCAGTTCCATGGTTGCGACCATCGACCTGCTGAAAAAGGCCGGTTGCCGCGACATCCGCGCCATGGTCCTGGTGGCCGCGCCGGAAGGCATTGCTGCCGTAGAACAGGCGCACCCGGATGTGACCATCTATACCGCGTCCATCGATGAACGTCTGAACGAGCACGGCTACATCATCCCTGGGCTTGGCGACGCCGGTGACAAGATCTTCGGCACCAAGCAGAAGGACGCGTAACCATGCAGCAAGAGTTCAACGATCCGCTCTGGCGCACGGTGCTGTCCGGCGCGCAGATGCTGTTCGTGGCTTTCGGCGCGTTGGTGCTGATGCCACTGATCACGGGCCTGGACCCGAACGTGGCACTGTTCACCGCGGGTCTGGGGACGATCCTGTTCCAGATCGTCACCGGGCGGCAGGTGCCGGTCTTCCTGGCGTCGAGCTTCGCCTTCATCACACCGATCATTCTCGCCAAAGGCCAATTCGGCCTCGCCGCGACCATGGGCGGGGTGATGGCGGCCGGTTTCGTCTACACCTTCCTCGGCCTTGCCGTGAAGATCAAAGGCACCGGTTTCATTGACCGATTACTGCCTCCGGTGGTGATCGGTCCGGTGATCATTTCCATCGGCCTGGCCATGGCGCCGATTGCCGCCAACATGGCAATGGGCAAAGCCGGGGACGGCACCGAGCTGATTCATTATCAGACGGCGATGATGATTTCGATGCCGGCGCTGCTGACCACGCTGATCGTGGCGGTGTTCGGCAAAGGCATCTTCCGTCTGGTGCCGATCATCTCCGGCGTGCTGGTCGGTTTTGGTATGGCGTTCTATTTCGGCGTTGTTGATACCGCGAAGATTGCTGCAGCGCCATGGTTTGCGATCCCGCATTTCACTGCGCCGGAGTTCAACTGGCAGGCGATTCTGTTCATCGTTCCGGTGGCGCTGGCTCCGGCCATCGAGCATATCGGTGGTGTGATTGCTGTGGGTAGCGTGACCGGTCGCGATTATCTGAAGAAGCCGGGCCTGCATCGCACCCTGCTCGGTGACGGCATCGCCACCACCGCCGCTGGCCTGTTCGGAGGTCCGCCCAATACCACCTACGCCGAAGTGACCGGCGCGGTGATGCTGACCAAGAACTACAACCCGAAAATCATGACCTGGGCGGCGATCTTTGCCATCAGTCTGGCGTTCATCGGCAAGTTCGGCGCCCTGCTGCAGAGCATTCCGGTGCCGGTGATGGGCGGGATTCTGTGCCTGTTGTTCGGTTCGATTGCGGCGGTGGGCATGAACACCCTGATCCGCCACAAGATCGACCTGGGCGAAGCGCGCAATCTGGTGATTGTTTCGGTGACGCTGGTGTTCGGTATCGGCGGCGTGCTGGTCGGCACCGGCACCGGCCCGGACGACTTCGGCCTCAAAGGCATCGCGCTGTGCGCGGTGGTGGCGATTGCGCTGAACCTGATCCTGCCGGGCAATGATGGCTGGAAGCAGAAGAAGGCGGATGAGCCGCTGATCTAACCCTTGCAGATCTTCAGCGCCTGACAGTCAGCCTTCGCGAGCAAGCCCGCTCCCACATTTAATCGCATTTGAATGTGGGAGCGGGCTTGCTCGCGAAGCTTTTGACTGTCAGAGGGCCAGCGGCGCTCGTTCGCAGAGGGTCGCCAAGGCCTTGGCCCATTGCGCGTCGTCGTTCAGACACGGCACCAGCACCAACTCCTCGCCCCCCGCTTCGCGGAACTGTTCCTTGCCGCGATCGCCGATCTCTTCCAGCGTCTCGATGCAATCGGCGACGAACGCCGGGCACATCACCAGAATCTTTTTCACCCCGCTTTTTGCCAGCTCATCCAGCCGCGCTTCGGTGTACGGTTCGATCCACTTCGCCCGGCCCAGGCGTGACTGAAACGACACCGACCATTGGCCGTCCGGCAAGCCCATTGTTTGGGCGAAGGCGGCGGCGGTACGGAAACACTGCGCGCGATAGCAAGTCGCCAACACCGCCGGCGAGGCGGTCTGGCAGCAATCGGCGCCCTTGAGGCAGTGCTTGCCGCTCGGATCGAGCTTGGTCAGGTGCCGCTCCGGCAAGCCGTGAAAGCTCAGCAGCAAATGGTCGTAATCCTGCTGCAGATGAGGGCGCGCGCTGGCGGCCAGTGCTTCGATGTATTCCGGCTGATCGTAGAACGGTTGCAGGATCGACAACTGCACGTCGAGTTTCTTCTCGCGCAACACGCGCCGCGCTTCTTCGATCACAGTGGTGGTGGTGCTGTCGGCAAACTGCGGATACAGCGGCGCCAAAGTGATCTTCTTGTGCCCGGCCTTCACCAGCCGCAGCAGGCAGGTTTCGATCGACGGCTCGCCATAACGCATCGCCAGATCCACCGGGCCGTGTTTCCACGTCCGGGTCATCTGTTCCTGCAGCCGGCGGCTGAGCACCACCAGCGGCGAGCCCTCCTCCCACCAGATCGAGGCGTAGGCATGCGCCGATTGCTCGGGGCGCTTGATCAGGATCAACGACACCAGCAGCCGCCGCAGCGGCCATGGCAGGTCGATCACGTACGGGTCCATCAGAAATTGATTGAGGTAGCTGCGCACATCGGCCACCGAGGTGGAGGCCGGAGAGCCCAGGTTGACCAGAAGCAAAGCGTGATCGGTCATGCAACGTCCTATTTCAGAGGCGGCTGGAGAGATCATCCAGAGCCGCGCGTAAATCCGTAAAGCGGAAAGCGAACCCCGCTTCCAGCAAGCGTGCCGGCGTGGCGCGCTGGCCGCCGAGCAGTAACAGTGACAGCTCGCCGAGCATGACTTTCAGCGCCAGGGTCGGCATCGGCATGAACGCTGGGCGGTGCAATACGCTGCCCAGGGTCTTGGCAAATTCGCGGTTGCGCACAGGTTTCGGCGCGCAGGCATTATATGGACCGCTCGCCTGATTGCGGTGCAGAAGAAAATCAATCAGGGCGATTTGATCGTCGATGTGAATCCACGGCATCCACTGCCGGCCACTGCCTAACGGCCCGCCCAGCCCGAGCTTGAACGGCAGCAACAGCCGCGATAAAAAGCCGCCCTCGGCCGACAGCACCAGACCGGTTCGCACCAGCACCACGCGGATGCCAAGGTTTTCGGCACGCAACGCGGTTTCTTCCCAGGCGATGCACAACTGGCTGGCGAAGTCGTCGATGCCGGGCGGCGACTCCTCTGTCAGCTCGCGCTCGCCACCGTCGCCGTACCAGCCGATCGCCGAGCCGGAAATCAGCAGCGACGGTTTCTGCACGCGGGTCTCCAGCCACGCCAGCAAGGTTTCGGTCAGCGTGATGCGACTGCTCCACAGCAACGCCTTGCGCCGATGGGTCCAGGGGCGATCGGCAATCGGCGCGCCGGCAAGATTGATGATCGCATCCAGCGGCTCTTCGCCGAGGTCTTCCAGGCGCGCAATCCCGCGCACTTGGGCGCCGCAGATCTGCGCGACTTTTTCTGCGCGGCGACTCCACACCGTCAGGCAATGGCCCTGTTGCAGCCAGTGCCGGCAGAGCTGACGTCCGATCAAACCAGTACCGCCGGTCAGCAATATGTGCATGACATCTTCCTCGCGTGGCATTTAACCCGGATCACTAGTCTATTTTTATAAACAGGGATCTTTTCCTTCGGGCGGGCTCTATTGTTTAACCATAGGCCAAGCTAACGAAACGAGAATGGCAGAAGTTATACCAAAAAACATAATTGTACAGGTTTCATCGACGGCGTAGTCTGTACAGAAAGGTAAACGAGGCCCCTATGACTGTACCTATCGCAATCATCGGCACCGGCATCGCCGGGCTCTCCGCCGCCCAGGCTCTGACAGAGACCGGGCATACCGTTCAACTGTTCGATAAAAGCCGTGGCAGCGGCGGGCGCATGTCGAGCAAGCGCAGCGACGCTGGCTCGCTGGACATGGGCGCTCAATACTTTACCGCGCGCGACCGGCGCTTCGTCACCGAGGTGCAGCGCTGGCAGAGCCAGGGCTGGGCCGCCGAGTGGACGCCGCAGCTGTACACCTTCCAGGGCGGGCAACTGAACATGTCGCCGGACGAGCAGACCCGCTGGGTCGGCACGCCGCGCATGAGCGCCATCACCCGTGGCCTGCTCGATGGCCTGGACGTGCAGTTTGCCTGCCGCATCACCGAGGTCTACCGGGGTGAAGAACACTGGCACTTGCAGGACGCCGACGGCGGGACACACGGCCCCTTCAGCCATGTGGTGATCGCCACGCCGGCACCGCAAGCCACCGCGCTGCTCGCCGCCGCGCCGAAACTCGCCGGCGTTGCTGCCGGGGTGAAGATGGAGCCGACCTGGGCCGTCGCCCTCGCCTTCGAGTCCCCACTCGACACGCCGATCGAAGGTTGCTTTGTGCAGGACAGCCCCCTCGACTGGCTGGCGCGCAACCGCAGCAAACCCGGGCGCGAGACCACGCTCGACACGTGGGTGCTGCATGCAACCAGCGCCTGGAGCCGGCAGCACATCGACTTGCCCAAGGAAGCAGTGATCGAGCATCTGCACGGCGCCTTCGCCGAGCTGCTGCACAGCGCCATGCCTGCGCCAACCTTCAGCCTCGCCCACCGCTGGCTCTACGCCCGCCCTGCCATTGGCCATGAATGGACGACGCTGGCGGACGTCGATCTGGGCCTTTACGCGTGCGGCGACTGGTGCCTGTCCGGCCGAGTTGAAGGCGCCTGGCTCAGCGGGCAGGAGGCTGCACGTCGCTTGCACGAACACCTGCAATGAATCGCATCAATCCGCGCAAATTGCTGCTGTCGAAGTGGACAGCAGCCCACCCGCAAAACCGCGAAAAACATTTTCTGGTCACCGAACTGATCCGCGACGAGGAAGGTACGGTGCTGGAGGTCGAGTTGCAGGCGGTACTCACCCAGCGCAGCGAGCGGCTGGATTGGCAGGTGCTCAAAGATAGCGAGCACTGGTTACTCGGCTGGAAGTAGATTTCTGCCCAAAGATTAGGCGCCGCACAAAAAACTTATACAAATCATTTGACTTGTACATCCATCGATCTATGCTGAGGAAAAGTTGTACAGAGATAACTCTCTGTACAGGTATAGATTCGAGGTGCTCATGTCTACTGCTTCCCTGTCCAAGCCGAAGATCGCCATCAGCGCCTGCCTGTTGGGCGAAGAAGTGCGCTACAACGGTGGGCACAAGGAATCGCGGCTATGCAGCCGTACCCTCGCGGAATATTTTGACTTCGTCCCGCTCTGCCCTGAGGTCGCCATCGGCATGGGCATTCCGCGCGAGCCGATTCGGCTGGTAGGCGACCCGCAGCAACCCGAGGCCGTCGGCACCGTCGACCGCACCATCAATGTCACCAGGCCACTGGCCGAGTACGGTGAGAAAATGGCCGGCGAGCAGCAGGATCTTTCCGGCTACATTTTCATGCAGCAATCGCCCTCCTGCGGGCTGGAACGGGTCAAGGTCTATCACGCCAACGGCGCCCCGGTGAACGGTGGCGGGCGTGGCATCTATGCGCAGGCATTCTGTGCCCAACATCCTGACTTGCCGGTGGAAGAAGCCGGGCGCCTCAACGATCCGGTGCTGCGGGAAAACTTCATTACCCGCGTGCTCGCCTACAGCGCCTGGCAGCAAGTGCTCGCTAAGGGCCTGAGCCGCCGCGCCCTTACCGAATTCCACTCGCGCTACAAATACCTGCTGATGGCGCACAACCCGCTGCAGTACAAAACCCTGGGCAAACTGCTCGGCAACATGGCCGACAGCGATCCTGCCGAACTTGGTCCGCGCTACTTCAGCGAACTGATGGCCGCACTGAAGAAATGCGCCACCCGCGGCACCCATTGCAACGTGCTGCTGCACCTCAGCGGATATTTGAAACAATCGCTGAGTGCCGAAGACAAACAGGAAATGCAGCAAGTCATCGGGCAGTACCGCCAAGGCATCGTGCCGCTGGTGGTGCCGTTGACGCTGCTCAAACACCACTTCCGACTCCATCCGGACCCGTACATCGCGCAGCAGGTTTACCTGCAGCCGCATCCGGAAAACCTCAGTCTGCGAAACGCGATCTAATGAACGATAAAACCGACAGCAGCGCCCGGGAAGACCTCGGCGCCGACTTCAAGAAAGCCCTCGACGAAGGCTGGTTGCCGATCCGCGAAGTCGCGCGGCAGACCGGCGTCAACGCCATCACCCTGCGCGCATGGGAACGTCGCTACGGGTTGGTGGTGCCCCAGCGCACGCCCAAGGGCCATCGACTGTATAGCGCTGAACATGTGCAGCGGATCATGGCCATCCTTACCTGGCTCAATCGTGGCGTGGCGGTCAGCCAGGTCAAGCCGCTGCTCGACGCGCCGCAGGCCTTCACCGAAACCGTGGAAAACGATTGGCAGCGTCTGCGTCAGACTTTGCTGTCGGCGGTGACCGCGCTGAATGAGCGCACGCTGGACGACAGCGTCAATCAGGCCATCGCTCTCTACCCGCCACGGACCTTGTGCGAGCAGTTGCTGATGCCGCTGCTGGCCGAGCTCGAACAGCGTTGGCAGGGGCAGTTCGGCGCGCAGATGGAGCGGACGTTTTTTTTCTCCTGGCTGCGCAGCAAGTTCGGTGCACGCATCTACCACAACAACCGCCAACTGCATTCGGCGCCGCTGCTGTTGATCAATCATTCCGACCTGCCGCTGGAGCCGCATCTGTGGCTATGCGCGTGGCTGATCAGCAGCGCCGATTGCCCGGTGCAAGTGTTCGACTGGCCGCTGCCGGTCGGCGAGCTGGCGCTGACTGTCGAGCATCTGCAAGCCCGTGGCGTGCTGCTGTATTCGAGCAAAGCCATGCAACTGGCGCAGCTGCCCAAGCTGTTGGCGAACGTCAATTGCCCGACGTTGATTGCTGGCCCCACGGTACATATCCACCACAGCGAGCTGTCGGCACGCACCTCTCAAACCGCCGATCTGTTCCTGGCTGAAGATCCGCTTGCGGCACACCAGGCGCTGCTCGAGCGCGGATTGATCTGATGATGGGTTTAATCACATGCAACTGATCTGGCTGCGCAGCGACTTGCGCCAACATGACAACACTGCCCTCGCGGCCGCTGCAGCGCGCGGCCCGACCGTGGCGGTGTATATGTTGAGTCCGCAGCAGTGGCTGGAACACGACGATGCGCCGTGCAAAGTGGATTTCTGGCTGCGCAACTTGCGCGAATTGAGGCAAAGCCTCGGCGCGCTGAACATTCCACTGTTGATTCGCAGCGCGCCGCACTGGGATCAGGCGCCGGCAGAATTGCTCAAGCTGTGCCGGCAATTGAAGATCGAGGCGGTGCACGTCAATGAGGAATACGGCGTCCACGAAAGCCGCCGCGATGAAGCTGTGGCCGAAACGTTGCAGGCCGAGGGCATCGAATTCCACAGTTACCTGGACCAGTTGCTGTTCAAACCCGGGACGGTGCTAACCAAGACCGGCACTTATTTCCAGGTGTTCAGTCAGTTCCGCAAGGTCTGCTACGAACGCCTGCACCGCTCGATACCGGCATTGATCAAAGCACCGGGCAAACAGGCCGCGCTGGATATCGAAAGTGACGCAATTCCCGAGGCGGTCAAAGGCTTCGCTACGCCGAGCGAATCCCTGCGCAGCATGTGGCCTGCGGGTGAGCAAGAGGCGCGGCGTCGCCTCGATACCTTCACCGACGCGCAGATCGACTACTACCGCAGCGAGCGCGACTTTCCGGCCAAACCCGGCACCAGCCAACTGTCGGCGTACCTCGCCGCCGGGGTGATCTCGCCACGCCAATGCCTGCACGCCGCGCTGCAAAGCAATCAGGGCGAATTCGAAAGCGGCAAGGTCGGCGCGGTGACCTGGATCAACGAGTTGCTGTGGCGCGAATTCTACAAACACATTCTGGTCGGCTATCCACGCGTCTCGCGGCATCGCGCCTTCCGCCCGGAAACCGAAGCGCTGGCCTGGCGCGATGCGCCGGAGGAACTCAAGGCCTGGCAAGAGGCACGCACCGGTCTGCCGATCATCGACGCGGCGATGCGCCAATTGCTCGAAACCGGTTGGATGCACAATCGCTTGCGCATGGTCGTGGCGATGTTCCTGACCAAGAACCTGCTGATCGACTGGCGCGAGGGCGAACGCTTTTTCATGCGCCACCTGATCGATGGCGACCTGGCGGCCAACAACGGCGGCTGGCAGTGGAGTTCATCGACCGGCACCGACTCGGCGCCGTACTTCCGTATTTTCAACCCGCTGAGCCAGTCGGAAAAATTCGACGCCGAGGGTGTGTTCATCAAGCACTGGTTACCGGAACTGGCCGGCCTCAACAAGAAAGAAGTACACAATCCGGCGAGCGCCGGTGGACTGTTCGGTGGGGCGGATTATCCGGCGCCGATCGTCAACCTCAGCGCCTCACGCGAGCGAGCGCTGACGGCGTTCAAGAACCTGCCGTCGCGCCAGCCTGTCGGCGGCAGCGATGAGTGAATTCCTGCGCAGCTTCGCCCGCGAATTTGCCGGGTTGAACAAAGACAACCTCCATCGCCTCGGCGAGTTGTACAGCGACGATATTCATTTCACCGATCCGCTGCATGAAGTTCAGGGCCTGGCGCAACTGCGCGATTACTTCAATGAGCTGTACGCCAACGTCAGCGATCTGCGTTTCGATTTTCATGGTTTCGATCAGATCGGCGAAGGCGAAGGCTACCTGCGCTGGGTCATGAGTTACCGCCATCCGCGCCTGGCCAAGGGTCGGGAAATCCGCGTCAGCGGGTGCTCGCACCTGCTATGGCGCGACAAGGTTTATCGCCATCGGGATTATTTCGATGCCGGGGCGCTACTGTATGAACACCTGCCAATATTGGGCCCGGTGATTGCCTGGCTGAAAAGGAGAATGGGATGAGTCGTACACCTCCACGCCGATATTGGTTGACCGGCGCCAGCAGCGGCATCGGTGCAGCATTGTGTGAACACATTCTGAAAAGCGGCGCGCATCTGGCGGTCAGCTCGCGCTCGGCCGCGCCGCTGAAAGTCTTGTCCCAGCGTTATCCGGGACAGGTGCTGGTAGTGCCCGGCGACCTGACCAACAGTCAGACCGTGCGTGAAATCGGTGAGCAGATCACCGAGGCCTGGGGCTCGCTGGACAGTGTGATTCTCAACGCCGGCACCTGTGAATATGTCGACGCGCGTCAGTTCGATGCGTCGATCATCGAGCACGTGGTGCGCACCAATCTGTTCGCCAGCAGCTACTGCATCGAAGCCGCTCTGCCGCTGTTGCGCAAGGGCACCGCGCCGCATCTGGTCGGCATGGCCAGCTCGGTGACTTACCTGCCGCTGCCACGGGCCGAAGCCTATGGCGCATCGAAGGCCGGGCTGCGTTACCTGTTCGAATCGCTGCGTATCGATCTGGCGGACGAAGGCATTGAAGTGACGATCATCAGCCCGGGTTTTGTCGAAACGCCGCTGACCGAGAAGAACGATTTCCCGATGCCGCTGAGCTGGCCTGTGGATAAAGCCGCGCGGCACATCTACGCCAAACTCAAGGATCGTCCGCTGGAAATCGCTTTCCCGGCGCTGTTCATGGCCGCGCTGTGGCCGCTGTCGAAACTGCCGGCCCGCGCGCAACTGGCGATCGGCAAACGCATGGTGCGCAAAGACCCTCCGCAGCAGGACCCGATATGAAAATCGCCGTGATTGGCAGCGGTATCGCCGGCCTGACCTGCGCCTACCTGCTGAACCGCCGCCACGACATCACCGTCTTCGAGGCGAGTGACTGGATCGGCGGGCATACCCACACCGTGCCGGTCACCGTGGCCGGGCAATCGTTCGCCATCGACACCGGTTTCATCGTGTTCAACGACTGGACGTACCCGAACTTCATTCGCTTGCTCAACCAGCTCGGCGTGGCGTTCAAGCCGACCGAAATGAGCTTTTCGGTAACCGACCCGGACACCGGCGTCGAGTACAACGGCAATAACCTCAACAGCCTGTTCGCCCAGCGCAGCAATCTGTTGTCGCCGGGGTTCTGGGGCATGCTGCGCGACATTCTGCGCTTCAACAAAGAAGCCCAGCGCGACCTGCTGGAACTGCGCATCGCCGCCGACACCACCCTCGACGATTACCTCAAGGCTGGCGGCTACGGCGAGCGCTTTATCCTGCATTACATCGTGCCGATGGGCGCGGCGATCTGGTCGATGCCGATGGCCGAAATGCTCAATTTCCCGCTGCAGTTTTTCCTGCGCTTTTTCAAGAATCATGGCCTGCTGTCGGTCAGTGATCGGCCGCAGTGGCAGGTTATTGATGGCGGTTCAAGTGCCTACGTCGCGCCGCTGACCGCGTCATTCAGCGAGAGGATTCGCCTGAACTGCCCGGTCAAAAGCGTCGAGCGCAACCAGCACGGCGTGATTATCCACAGCCCGGCCGGCCTCGAACATTTCGACAAGGTCGTGTTCGCCTGTCACAGCGATCAGGCTCTGAAGTTACTGGCCAACCCGAGCGACGCCGAGCGTTCGATCCTCGGCGCCCTGCTCTACGCCGACAACGACGTGGTGCTGCACACCGACACGCGCCTGCTGCCAACGCGCAAACTCGCCTGGGCCAGTTGGAACTATCGCCTCGGCGGCGCCGGCCATACCCGCGCGGCAGTCACCTACAACATGAATATCCTGCAAGGCATCGAAAGCGAAACGACGTTCTGCGTCAGCCTCAACCAGACCGCCGGCATCAGCCCGGACAAAGTGCTGGCCCGCTATACCTACGCTCACCCGCAATACACCCTGGACGCCGCAGCAGCGCAAAACCGTTGGGGCGAACTCGACGGTGAGCAGCACACCCATTATTGCGGCGCCTACTGGGCCAACGGTTTTCATGAGGATGGCGTGGTCAGCGGTTTACGCGTCGCCGCTGCATTCGGTGAAACCCTGTGAACAGCGCCCTCTACAGCGGCCTCATCGGCCATCGACGTTTTGCGCCGCGCCGCCATGAATTCCGCTATCGCATTGGCCTGCTCTATCTCGATCTGAGCGAACAGGACGCCGTGCTGGCCCTGTCGCCATTAGCAGGGCGCAGCCGTTTTGCGCCGTTCTCGTTTCGCGAAACCGATTACCTGAAAGCCTTCACCGGCCAGGGCATGCGCCTGATCGACGCCGTGCGCCAACAGGTCGGCGCGGCCATTGGTCATGAGCCACAAGGCGCGGTGTACCTGCTGACTCAGCCGCGCAGTTGGGGGCTGTCGTTCAATCCGGTGAGCTTCTTCTATTGCCACGAAGCCGACGGGCAACTGGCGGCGATCGTTTGTGAAGTGACCAATACGCCGTGGCGCGAGCGTTATCACTATGTGCTGCCGGCGCAGGCGCCGACCAGTCTGCAGGACTTTCATCAGCATTTCGCCGTGGCCAAGGCATTTCACGTCTCGCCGTTTCTGCCCCGCGACCTCGAATACCGCATGAGCTTCAGCCCGGCCGCGCAGACCCTTGGCGTGCACATGGCCGACTGGCAAGGCAGCGCCAAACTGTTCGACGCCACGCTCAATCTGCGCCGCGAATCCCTCGATCGTCGCAGCCTGCACCGCTATCTGCGGCGCTTCCCGTGGATGACTGCAAAAACCGCTTTGGCGATCTACTGGCAAGCGCTGCGACTGCTGTGCAAGCGCGCGCCGATTTTCGCTCATCAGGCTGCCGACGGCAGCTTTCAAACCGCCACTGTGCCTCCGAAGGAGCCGCACCATGAAATCCTCTAGCCTGCCGCTCAGTCGCTTGAGCACCAACGGTTTGACCGGCTCGCTGCTGCGCCGTGGCGTGTTACGCCAATTGGCCAAGCTCAAACACGGACAATTGATGGTCGTCGAGAATGGCGAACACATGCTCTTCGGCACCCCGGGCAGCGCCCTGCTCGGCGAAGTCCATGTGCTTGATCCGGCGCTGTGGGGCATGGTCGCCAGCAACGGCTCGATCGGCGCGGGCGAAGCATTCATCCACGGCTATTGGAGTTCGCCGGACCTGACGGCTGTGGTGCGCGTGTTCGTCAGCAATCTGGATGTGCTCGATGCCATGGAGGGCGGCCTGGCGCGTCTCGGCCGGCCGTTCGTGCAAGGCCTGCACTGGCTCAACCGCAACACGCGCAAGGGCTCGCAGAAAAATATTTCGGCGCATTACGACCTCGGCAATGAACTGTTCGAACAGTTTCTCGACCCGACCATGATGTATTCCGCCGCCCAGTTCCTCTCTACAAGCGACACGCTGGAACAGGCGCAACTGAACAAACTCGAGCGCATCTGTCAGAAACTCGCGCTCAAGCCCAGCGATCACCTGCTGGAAATCGGCACCGGTTGGGGCAGCATGGCGCTCTACGCGGCGCAGCATTACGGCTGCCGCGTGACCACCACGACCCTGTCGAAAGAGCAGTTCGCGTTCACCGCCAAGCGCATCGAACAACTCGGCCTGCAGGATCGCGTCACCCTGCTGCTCAAGGACTATCGCGACCTCAGCGGCGAGTACGACAAACTGGTGTCGATCGAGATGATCGAAGCGGTCGGCCATCGGTTCCTGCCGACCTATTTCAAGCAATGCGCGCAGTTGCTCAAGAGCAATGGCCTGATGCTGCTCCAGGCGATCACCATTCGCGAGCAACGCTACGAACAGGCCAAGCGCAGCGTCGACTTTATCCAGCGCTACATTTTCCCCGGAGGCGCGCTGCCCTCGGTGCACAAGATGCTCGATGTGGTCAGCCGCGAGACCGACATGAACCTGTTGCACATGGAAGATTTCGGCCTGCACTACGCCAAGACACTGCGCCTGTGGCACGAGAACTTTCGCCTCGCCCACGGTCGCTTGAGTGAACTGGGCTACGACGATTATTTCCTGCGGCTGTGGGAATTTTATCTGTGTTACTGCGAAGGCGGATTCCTCGAGCGCACCATCGGCACCGCGCAATTGCTGCTGGCCAAACCGGCGGCGATGACCGCGCCGCTACTCGGTCGCTTCGATGCGTGAGCGAATCGCCAATGCCGTGCTGTTTCAGCTCGGCTGGCTGGCTTGCGTGCTCGGCGGCAACAGCTTTTGGCTAACGCTGGCACTGGCCGCGCTGGTGATTCATCTGCGCTGGATCAGCAGTTGGGCGGCGGAAGGTCGTTTGATTCTGTGCCTGGTGATTGTCGGCACGACGGTCGACAGCGTTTTGCGTTACCTCGGCGTGTTCCGCTTTGAAGAGGCGGCGCCGTTGATTCCGTTGTGGCTGATGCTGCTCTGGGCGCTGCTCGCCACTACATTGCGCCACTGCCTGGCCTGGAGCGCACGGCCGTGGTGGCTGGCCAGCGGACTTGGCGCGGTGGGCGGCGCGTTGTCGTACTACGGCGGCGGGCAACTGGCCGGCGTGCAATTTCCCTACGGCGAAATGCAGACGCTGATCGTGATCGGCGTGCTCTGGGCGGGGCTGTTTCCGCTGTTGCACTTGATGGCGCGACGTCTGGCGCCATGAGCGTCCGTCAGCGCTCTCACACCCACAGCGATCACTGCCTTACACTGCGGCCATGAAAACCATCCCCCACACCCAAATTGCCGAACCGGCAGTCACCTGTTCGACCTGCGCGGCGTGCTGCTGCCAACTCGAAGTCATGCTGATCACCGACACCGGCGTGCCTGATCGCTTTATCGATACCGATGAATGGGGCGGCGAAGTGATGCTGCGTCTGGACGACGGCTGGTGCGCCGCGCTGGATCGCGACAGCATGATGTGCACGATTTATGAACGTCGCCCGCTGATCTGCCGCGAGTTCGAAATGGGCGCGCCGGAGTGCATCGAGGAGCGCCGGGGCATATCTACCGTCTACCGCTGATTTTCGAACACCACAAAAAACAACTGTGGGAGCGGGCTTGCTCGCGAATGCGGTGGGTCAGCGCCTTATGTGCTAACTGATACACCGCATTCGCGAGCAAGCCCGCTCCCACAATGGGATTGCGCGTAGCGACTGATTACAGCGGCATTGTGTAATGCAGCGCGTAGCTTTCTACACCGTCGTTGTCGCTGGACAGGCCGGCGTTGGAATAGTGCGTGGCGCGGATGCCGACTTCGTGGCCGCCGTTGAAGCGCAGGCCGAAACCGATGCGGTCTTCGAACTGGAAGGAGCCGCCCAGCTTGTTGCTTTCGTATTCGGTGTTGGAGAAAAACGCCGCGCCGATACCCGCTTCAATGTACGGTTTGACCGACTGGCCGGCAAACTCGTAAACAAATACAGGCGAGAACGACACGCTGTTGTTGCTGGAAGTCTTGTCACCTTCCCAATACGTGTAGGCACCGCTCCAGTAGCCGGTCAGGCGACCCACGTCACTCTGCAGCCAGCTCTTGTCCCAGTCGAAATTCATGCCCAAGCGATACGTCATAGTCGAATCGCTGGTACCGCCGACAGCGAATTCAACGCCAGCGGCTTGTGCAGAAATGCTTTGCCCCATTAGTGCGGCCGCAATCGCGGCCAAGCAGAATAGTCGCTTCACTTTGAAACTTCCTTTTCCGGAACGATCGTTTGGTTTTTAGTGCTGCTGTCGCTATAGAAATCTGCGCTTGGTCAGAAGTTCAGCTTATTTCGAGTTATTTCACATTTTTTTTACAAGTCGAAGTTTTGCACATTCGACGGAATCTGGCCCAGCAAGGGTAGGATTTTTCTGAGCGATTGCGGATCGCCGCTGGTCCAGAACTTCACGGGCAGGTTCATACCTTGCGCCAGCAGATCACGTTCGGCGAGCAGCCGATGCAGCTGCCGGGCCACGGCGGCTCCGGTATCGATCAGGCTGACATCATCGGCGATCATCGATCTTAGAAGCGGCTTGAGGAAAGGATAATGTGTGCAACCCAGGATGATCGTATCGCAGCCGTGAGCCAGTATAGGCGTGACGTAACCCTGCAATAAAGTCCGCAGCTCGGGGCTGTGCAGGTCGCCACTTTCAATCAGCTCGACCAGTCCCGGGCAGGGCTGGGTAATGACTTTTACGTCTGCGGCAAAACGATCCAGCAACGCGGCAAACTTTGCGCTCTGCAACGTGCCCGTCGTTGCAAGCACGCCGACAACGCCACTTCGGGTGGCTGCTGCGGCCGGTTTGACCGCCGGTTCCATGCCGACAATCGGCCAGTCGGGATAGTCGCGACGCAGATCGGCCACACCAGCCACGGTCGCGGTATTACACGCCAGCACCAAAGCCTTGGCACCCTGCTCACGAAAAAACCCGGCCATCACGCTGCAACGCTGGCGGATGAATTCCGGGGTTTTCTCGCCGTAAGGAATGTGCCCGCAATCGGCGACGTAGAGCAGCGATTCGTGGGGCAACAAATGCTGAATTTCAGCGAGAACCGACAAGCCGCCGACCCCGGAATCGAACACGCCAATCGGCGCTTCACGCATGGCGCGCGCCACACACGCTGCAGCCCGGATCGCGCTTGACCCGCAACTCACGGAAGCGCGAACTCAAGGCATCGATCAGCAATAGACGCCCCACCAGCGGTTCGCCAAAGCCGACCAGCACTTTCAGAGCCTCCAGTGCCTGCAGGCTGCCGACCAGCCCGACCAGCGGCCCGACCACGCCAGCCTCGCTGCAGGTCAGTTCGGCTTCGCTGCCGTGTCCGTACAGGCAGTGGTAGCAAGGGCTTTCGGCACGCCGTGGATCGAACACCGACAACTGCCCTTCCAGACGAATCGCCGCGCCACTGACCAGTGGCTTGCACGCGGCAACACAAGCGGCGTTTACCGCCTCGCGCGTGGAAAAGTTGTCCGAACAATCGAGCACCAGATCCACCGCCGCCACCGCTGCGGCGAGGGAACCCTCGTCCAGCGCCTGGCGATGGGCGACCAGTTGAATCTCGGGATTGATCGCGCCCAGGCGCTTGAGCGCCGAGTCGACCTTGGACATGCCGACACTGTCGGTGTCGTGAATGATCTGCCGTTGCAGGTTGGTCAGATCGACCGTGTCGAAATCCGCCAGATGCAATTCGCCGACACCCGCCGCCGCCAGATACAACGCCACCGGCGCGCCGAGCCCGCCGAGGCCGACGATCAGCACACGGCTGGCCTTGAGCTTCAGCTGCCCGTCGATGTCGATGTGTTGCAGCAGAATCTGCCGGCTGTAGCGCAGCAATTCCTGATCATTCAGCACGGCAGGCGCCCCAGACTGATGCGTTGATGGCCGCCCAGATCGGTGCGGCTGTGGACCTCTTCAAAGCCATGGGTGAGCAGCAGATCACGCACGGCTTCGGCCTGATCATAGCCATGTTCGAGCATCAGCCAGCCACCAGCCTCCAGATGACCCGGAGCTTGCGTAACAATCAGACGCAGATCATCGAGGCCGTCTTCACCGGCAACCAAAGCACTGGCCGGCTCGAAACGCACATCGCCCTCGACCAGATGCGGATCGGCGGCGGCAATGTACGGCGGGTTGCTGATGATCAGATGGAAGCGCTGGCCTTCAAGAGCGCTGAACCAATGGCTGCTCAGCACAACGGCGTTGTTCAGGTGCAGACGCTGGCGATTGCGTTCGGCCAGGGCCACGGCTTCGAGGACACGATCCACGGCGGTGACTTTCCACGCCGGGCGTTCGCTGGCCAGGGCCAGAGCAATCGCGCCGCTGCCGGTCCCCAGATCGAGAACCCTGGCCGGGGTGGCCGGCAGCAGTTCCAGCGCTGCTTCCACCAGCAATTCGGTGTCGGGCCGCGGGATCAGCGTGTGTGGCGCGACTTCCAGATCGAGTTTCCAGAAGCCCTGCTGGCCGAGAATATAAGCCACCGGTTCACCGCTACGTCGCCGTTGCAAATACTCGGCAAAGGTCAGCGCGGCTTCGCTCGGGACGATGCGCTCGGGCCAGGTGTGCAAAAAACTGCGCGATTTGCCCAGCGCCGCAGCGAGAAGCAATTCGGCGTCCAGACGCGCTGTCGGCGAATCCGGCAGTTCGGCGGCGCGCAGCAGGCTGGCGATGATGGTCATTTATTCACCTATCGCTGCGAGTTGGTCAGCCTGGTACTCGGCCAGCAAAGGCTCGATCACGGCGTCGACGCCACCGGCAAGAATTTCGTCAAGCGAATACAGCGTCAGGTTGACGCGATGGTCGGTGACCCGGCCCTGAGCGTAGTTGTAGGTGCGGATGCGCTCGGAGCGATCGCCGGAACCGACCAGCAATTTACGCTCACTGGCAATCGCGTTGGCCGCCGCTGCGTTCTGCTGATCGTTGAGCTTGGCCGACAGCCACGCCATCGCCCGGGCGCGGTTCTTGTGCTGGGAACGCTCTTCCTGACACTCGACGACGGTGCCGGTCGGTATGTGGGTGATGCGGATCGCCGAGTCGGTGGTGTTGACGTGCTGACCACCGGCCCCGGAGGAACGGTAAGTGTCGACACGCAAATCCGCCGGGTTGATCTCGATGGCTTCGCGCTCGTCCGGCTCGGGCAACACCGCCACGGTGCAGGCCGACGTGTGGATCCGGCCTTGGGATTCGGTGGCGGGTACACGCTGGACGCGGTGTGCACCGGACTCGAATTTCAGCTTGCCGTAAACGTTGTCGCCTTCGATGCGGGCGATGACTTCTTTATAGCCACCGTGTTCGCCTTCGTTTTCCGAGAGGATTTCGACGCGCCAGCCACGCCGCTCGGCGTAACGCGAGTACATGCGAAACAGATCGCCGGAGAAGATCGCCGCCTCGTCGCCACCGGTGCCGGCGCGGATTTCGAGGAAGACGTTGCGCCCGTCGTTCGGATCCTTGGGCAGCAGCATGCGCTGCAGGTCGGATTCCAGAGTACTCAGCAACTCCTTGGCTTCGCGGACTTCTTCCACGGCCATTTCGCGCATGTCCGGGTCGTTGTCCTTGAGCAGCGCCTGCGCGCCTTCAAGATCGCTTTGTACGCCGAGCAGTTTTTTATAGGCGGCCACTACCGGCTCGAGCTCGGCGTATTCCTTGGAATAAGCGCGGAATTTGGCCTGATCGGCAATGACCTCGCCGTCGCCGAGCAGCGCGGTCAGTTCCTCGAAACGGTCCTGGAGAATGTCCAGCTTGTTGAGCAGTGACGCTTTCATTGCGGTTTTTTATCCGAAAAACTATCCGGTGAGCCCTCAAGGGCAAAGAGTTCCTGGGCCATGGCCAGCGCATCGAGGCGGCCTTCGGCAGACAGCTTTTTCAACTGCACGCTGGGCGCATGCAAGAGTTTGTTGGTCAGGCCCCGGGCCAATTGCCCGAGCACGTCTTCGGCGTTGCCGCCGTTGGCCAGCAGCCGCAGGGCCTTCTGCAATTCCTCGTCACGCAAACGTTCGCTCTGTTGACGATAGGCCTTGAGCACATCCACCGCCGCCAGTTCGCGCAGGCGCACCATGAAATCGTCGGCGCCGACCGAGACCATTTCTTCCGCCGCTTGCGCAGCGCCCTGGCGGCTCTTGAGGTTCTCGGCGACCACTTCGTGTAGATCGTCGACGCTATACAGGTAAACGTCGTCGAGTTCGCCGACTTCCGGTTCGATATCCCGCGGTACAGCGATGTCGACCATGAAGATCGGCTTGTGCTTGCGCAGCTTCAGCGCACTTTCCACCGCGCCCTTGCCGAGGATCGGCAACTGGCTGGCGGTCGAACTGATGACGATATCGCTGCGCACCAGCTCCGCCGGAATGTCCGAGAGCAGCACGGCATGGGCCCCGAACTGCTCGGCCAACTGGCTGGCGCGCTCCAGCGTACGGTTGGCGACGACGATGCGCTTGACTCCCAACTCGTGCAAATGGCGCGCGACCAGAGTGATGGTCTCGCCAGCACCGATCAGCAGCGCCTGGCTGCGTTGCAGGTCGCTGAATATCTGCTTGGCCAGGCTCACCGCAGCGAACGCCACCGACACCGGGTTCTCGCCAATCGCAGTATCGGTGCGCACCTGCTTGGCGGCATTGAAAGTCGCCTGAAACAGCCGCCCCAGCAGCGGGCCGATGGTGCCGGCCTCGCGGGCCACGGCGTAGGCTGATTTCATCTGGCCGAGAATCTGCGGCTCGCCCAGCACCAGCGAGTCGAGCCCGGAGGCCACACGCATCATGTGACGAACGGCCGCATCGTCTTCGTGCACATAGGCACTGGCGCGCAGCTCGTCCAGGCTCAGATGGTGATAATCGGCCAGCCAGCGCAGCACGACATCGGCCGAGAGCTGATCCTGTTCTATATAAAGCTCACTGCGATTGCAGGTGGAGAGGATCGCGGCTTCGCGGCTGTCAGTCAGTCGGCAGAGCTGCTGCAAGGCCTCCACCAGCTGCTCAGGGGTAAAGGCCACGCGCTCGCGGACGTCTACTGAAGCAGTCTTGTGGTTAATACCGAGTGCAAGGAAGGCCATTCAAGGTCGCTGGTGGTGACGTGAAGCCGGCAATTGTCCTACTTCGAAAGATTCAGAACAACTACCGCTGACTATTGTCCCAATCGTCAGCCCCTATAATGGCCACAATTGAGTCTCGGTTATGTTTGGCCGAAGGCTTGTGTCATGATGATCCGACCGCAGGTTAGTCGTCCTCTTCCTATATGAATAGATCTTCCGCGTTGCTCCTCGCTTTTGTCTTCCTCAGCGGCTGCCAGGCCATGGCGCCCGTTGCGCCGGACGGCACCCCACCGGTCGAAGACACCACGCCCGCACCTGAAAAGCCCAAGGTTTACGGCTCGTTCAGCGAGGAAACCGTGTTCAGCCTGCTGAGCGCCGAACTCGCCGGCCAGCGCAATCGTTTCGACATTGCCCTGGACAATTACGTGACCCAGGCCATCAACACCCAGGATCCGGGCGTCTCCGAGCGGGCTTTCCGCATCGCCGAATATCTGGGCGCCGATCAACCGGCCCTCGACACCGCGCTGATCTGGGCGCGCAATGCCCCGGACGATCTCGAAGCGCAACGCGCCGCTGCCGTGCAGCTGGCCCGCGCCGGGCGCTACGACGACTCCATGGTCTACATGGAAAAGGTCCTGCAGGGCAAGGGCGACACTCATTTCGATTTCCTCGCGCTGTCGGCCGCCGACACCGATCAGGAAACCCGCAACGGTCTGATGAAAAGTTTCGACCGTTTGCTGCAGCGTCATCCGAACAACAATCAGCTGATTTTCGGCAAGGCCCTGCTGTTGCAGCAGGACGGCGACAATCAGGGTGCGCTGACTCTGCTCGAAGACAATCCCCCGGAAGACGGCGAGATCGCACCGATTTTGCTGCGCGCACGCCTGCTTCAGCTGCTCAACCGTGGCGACGAAGCACTGCCGCTGCTGCAAAAAAGCATCAGGAAGTATCCGGAAGACAAACGCCTGCGCTTGACCTATGCGCGCATGCTGGTCGAACAGGACCGCATGGACGATGCCAAGGTCGAATTCTCCACCCTCGTTCAGCAATACCCGGAAGACGACGAACTGCGTTACTCGCTGGCGTTGGTGTGCCTGGAAGCCAAGGCGTGGGATGAAGCCAAGGGTTATCTGGAAGACCTGATCGCTCGCGAAAGCCATGTCGATTCGGCGCATCTGAACCTCGGCCGGATTGCCGAAGAGCGCAACGATCCACAAGGCGCGCTCATCGAATACGCCCAGGTTGGCCCGGGCAATGACTATCTGCCGGCACAGTTGCGTCAGGCCGATATCCTGATGAGCAACGGCAAGACCGCCGAAGCGCAGAGCAAGCTGGCCGCCGAGCGTGACGAGCAACCGGATTACGCGATCCAGTTGTATCTGATCGAATCGGAAAGCCTGTCGGCCAACAAACAGGACGACAAGGCCTGGAAGGTTCTGCAACAAGCGCTGCAGAAATACCCGGACGATCTCAATCTGCTTTACACCCGCGCCATGCTCGCGGAAAAACGCAATGACCTGGCGCAAATGGAGAAAGACCTGCGTCTGATCATCAAGCGCGACCCGGACAACGCCATGGCGCTGAATGCGCTGGGCTACACCTTGTCCGACCGCACCACCCGTTACGCTGAAGCGAAGACGCTGATCGAGCAGGCGCACCAGATCAATCCGGAAGACCCGGCGGTTCTCGACAGCCTCGGCTGGGTGAACTACCGCCTGGGCAATCTGGATGACGCGGAGAAATATCTGCGTCAGGCGCTCGAGCGCTTCCCTGACCACGAAGTCGCCGCACACCTGGGCGAAGTCCTGTGGGCCAAGGGCAATCAACGCGAAGCCAAACAAGTGTGGGGCAAGTTCCTCAAGGATCAGCCCGACAGCACCATTCTGCGCAGCACCATCAAGCGCCTGACCGGATCCGAGACTCTTTAACCCATGTTTTTGCGCCACGTTATCGTTTTCAGCTTCATCGCCCTGCTCGCCGGCTGCTCGGGTTTCGGTACTCGCGAATCAGTTGAAGGCCACGGCAGCCCGGCCCAGTGGGCGGCAAACAAACAGCAACTGACCGGCCTCGATGGTTGGCAGATCGACGGCAAGATCGGCATCCGCGCACCGAAGGATTCCGGCAGCGGCACGTTGTTCTGGCTGCAGCGGCAGGACTATTACGACATTCGCCTGTCCGGCCCGCTGGGTCGTGGCGCGGCACGCCTGACCGGGCGTCCGGGCAAGGTGTCGCTGGAAGTTGCCAATCAGGGCCGCTACGAATCGCAATCGCCTGAATCCTTGCTCGAAGAGCAGCTGGGCTGGAAATTGCCGGTATCGAATCTGGCCTGGTGGGTTCGTGGCCTGCCGGCTCCGGAAAGCAAAAGCCGCCTGAACCTGGACGCCGACAGCCGTCTGGCCAGCCTTGAGCAGGACGGCTGGAAAGTCGAATACACCGCCTACACCGAACAGAATGGTTATTGGCTGCCCGAGCGCATCAAGCTGCACGGCACCGACTTCGACGTGACGCTGGTGATCAAAACCTGGCAACCGCGCAAGTTGGGGCAATAACGCATGACCGCTGCACGCCTCACCCTGCCCTCGCCAGCAAAACTCAACTTGATGCTGCACATTCTCGGTCGCCGTGAAGACGGCTATCACGAATTGCAGACGCTGTTTCAGTTCCTCGATTACGGCGATGAAATCACCTTCGCCGTGCGCGATGACGGCGTGATCCAACTGCACACGGAGTTCGCCGGCGTGCCCCATGACAGCAACCTGATCGTGCGCGCGGCGAAGATGTTGCAGCAACAGTCCGGTAGCTCACTCGGCATCGACATCTGGATCGACAAAGTGCTGCCCATGGGCGGCGGCATCGGCGGCGGCAGCTCAAACGCGGCGACGACCTTGCTCGGCCTCAACCATTTGTGGCAACTGGGCTGGGATGAAGATCGTCTGGCGGCACTGGGCTTGTCACTGGGTGCCGATGTACCGGTTTTCGTCCGTGGCCACGCGGCGTTTGCCGAGGGCGTCGGCGAAAAACTGACCCCGGTCGAACCCGAGGAACCTTGGTATCTGGTGCTCGTGCCGCAAGTTGCTGTTAGTACGGCAGAAATTTTTTCCGATCCTTTGTTGACACGTAACACACCGCCCATTAAAGTGCGCCCCGTTCCCGAGGGAAACAGTCGAAATGACTGCTTGCCGGTGGTAGCAAGGCGTTATCCAGAGGTACGTAACGCATTGGATTTGTTAGGTAAATTTACCGAAGCAAAGCTCACCGGAACTGGAAGTTGTGTGTTTGGGGGCTTCCCAAGCAAAGCTGAAGCTGATAAAGTCTCGGCCCTTCTGACAGAGACCCTTACAGGGTTTGTAGCGAAAGGAAGCAACGTTTCGATGTTGCATCGCAAGCTGCAAAGTCTGCTCTAAAGGAATCAAGTGCCCGGCACTTGAAAGCAACAGATACAGGGGCGTCGCCAAGCGGTAAGGCAGCAGGTTTTGATCCTGCCATGCGTTGGTTCGAATCCAGCCGCCCCTGCCATTTTCTCTACTCATCCAGGTTACCCTCAGCCTCTAGGTACTGCGCGTGTCCAAGATGATGGTCTTTACGGGGAATGCCAACCCCGATCTGGCTCGGCGTGTCGTACGTCAGCTGCATATCCCTCTCGGTGACATCTCTGTCGGCAAGTTTTCCGACGGCGAAATCACAGCCGAGATCAATGAAAACGTTCGCGGTAAAGACGTCTTCATTATTCAGCCGACCTGCGCTCCGACCAACGATAACCTGATGGAACTGGTAGTGATGGCTGATGCCTTCCGCCGCTCCTCGGCTACTCGTATCACTGCTGTTATTCCTTATTTTGGTTATGCCCGTCAGGATCGCCGTCCGCGTTCCGCACGTGTGGCTATCAGCGCGAAAGTCGTCGCTGACATGCTTACCGTAGTCGGCATCGACCGTGTTCTCACGGTTGATCTGCATGCTGACCAGATTCAGGGCTTCTTCGATATTCCGGTAGATAACATCTACGGCTCCCCGGTTCTGGTGGATGACATTGAAGATCAGCGCTTCGAAAACCTGATGATTGTGTCCCCGGACATTGGCGGCGTCGTGCGTGCACGGGCTGTTGCCAAGTCGCTGGGCGTCGATCTCGGGATCATCGACAAACGCCGTGAGAAAGCCAATCACTCTGAAGTGATGCATATCATCGGTGATGTCGAAGGGCGTACCTGTATTCTCGTCGATGACATGGTCGATACCGCCGGCACCCTGTGCCACGCGGCGAAGGCCCTGAAAGAGCATGGCGCAGCCAAGGTCTTTGCCTACTGCACACACCCTGTGCTGTCGGGCCGGGCCATCGAGAATATCGAAAATTCCGTGCTGGACGAGCTGGTGGTCACTAACACCATCCCGCTGTCCGCTGCAGCACAAGCCTGTGCACGTATCCGCCAACTGGATATCGCACCGGTTGTTGCCGAAGCGGTTCGCCGCATCAGCAATGAAGAATCGATCAGCGCGATGTTCCGTTAAGGGCCCTGCCCTTCACGAAATGTCTCGTTGACGAAAAGCGCCCCGCCCCGGCATTCCTGTCGGGGCGGGGCTTTTTTGCCCATACCGTGTTCGGCGCTGGTCGCAAACGCCACTCGGTCATGGCTATTTTGGAGATACAAAATGAACGATTTTACTCTGAATGCTGAAGTGCGTTCCGACCTGGGGAAAGGTGCGAGCCGCCGCCTGCGTCGTCTCGCAAGCCTGGTTCCAGCTGTAGTTTACGGTGGCGACAAAGCCCCTGAATCCATCAGCATGCTGGCCAAAGAAGTTGCCAAACTGCTCGAAAACGAAGCGGCTTACAGCCACATCATCGAGCTGAACGTTGGTGGCACCAAGCAGAACGTCATCATCAAGGCTCTGCAGCGTCACCCGGCCAAAGGCCACGTGATGCACGCTGACTTCGTACGCGTTGTTGCCGGCCAGAAACTGACCGCCATCGTGCCTGTACACTTTGTTGGCGAAGAAGCTCCAGTCAAGAAAGGCGGCGAAGTTTCGCACGTTGTTGCCGAGATCGAAGTTTCCTGCCTGCCAAAAGATCTGCCTGAGTTCATCGAAGTCGACCTGTCGAAAGCAGAAATCGGCACCATCATTCACCTGTCGGACCTCAAAGCTCCTAAAGGTGTTGAGTTCGTTGCTCTGGCACACGGCGATGACAAGGCTGTTGCCAACGTCCACGCTCCACGTGTTGCTGCAGAACCTACCGAAGAAGGCGCAGCAGAGTAATTCACTCTGTATAGCCTGAGTGAGCAAGTAACATCGCGGACTGGAACGTAGCGAGAAAGCGGGCGAAAACGCGGAGTTTACATCCATGGTAAATGAGCACTTTTCGTCCACTTTCGCCGCTGTCACAGATTGCGGCGATGTTATTCACCACTCAAAGGAAGGGCCCCTATCGTGACTGCCATCAAACTGATCGTTGGCCTGGGAAATCCAGGCGCTGAATACGACCAGACCCGGCATAACGCAGGGGCCCTTTTTGTTGAGCGCATCGCCCACGCACAGAATGTGAATCTTGTGGCCGATCGCAAATATTTCGGCCTGACCGGGCGCTATTCGCATCAGGGTCAGGATGTTCGTCTGCTGATTCCCACCACCTACATGAACCGCAGCGGCCAGGCCGTGGCGGCACTCGCCGGTTTCTTCCGCATCAAGCCTGAAGAAATCCTCGTGGCGCATGACGAACTCGACTTGCCTCCGGGCGTTGCCAAGCTCAAGCAGGGCGGCGGCCATGGCGGTCACAACGGGTTGCGCGACATCATTGCGCAACTGGGCAATCAGAATACGTTCTACCGTCTGCGGCTTGGCATCGGCCACCCGGGCGTTGCCAGTATGGTTTCAAATTTCGTCCTGGGTCGTGCGCCACGCGCCGAACAGGAAAAACTCGATGCCAGCATCGACTTTGCCCTCGGCGTGCTGCCGGATATCCTCGCCGGGGAATGGAACCGCGCGATGAAAAACCTGCACAGCCAGAAGGCCTGACTTTTACCCGAGGGGAAACACCATGGGATTCAATTGCGGCATCGTCGGCCTGCCTAACGTCGGCAAGTCCACCCTGTTCAACGCCCTGACCAAATCCGGTATCGCGGCCGAGAACTTCCCCTTCTGCACCATCGAGCCGAACAGCGGCATCGTGCCGATGCCGGACCCGCGTCTGGACGCACTGGCGGCCATCGTCAATCCCAAGCGCATCCTGCCGACCACCATGGAATTCGTCGACATCGCCGGCCTCGTCGCTGGTGCCTCGAAAGGTGAAGGCCTGGGCAACAAGTTCCTGGCCAACATCCGCGAAACCGACGCCATCGCTCACGTGGTGCGCTGCTTTGAAGATGAAAACGTGATTCACGTTTCCAACAGCGTCGACCCCAAGCGCGACATCGAAATCATCGACCTGGAACTGATCTTCGCCGACCTCGACAGCTGCGAGAAGCAACTGCAGAAAGTCGCGCGCAACGCCAAGGGCGGTGACAAGGACGCTGTGGTTCAGAAGGCGCTGCTTGAGCAATTGATCGCGCACTTCACCGAAGCCAAGCCGGCGCGCAGCCTGATGAAGAACATGAGCGCGGATGAAAAAGCCGTGATCAAGGGCTTCCACCTGCTGACCACCAAACCGGTCATGTACATTGCCAACGTTGCCGAAGACGGCTTCGACAACAACCCGCACCTGGACGTGGTCAAGGCCATTGCCGAAGAAGAAGGCGCCATGGTCGTTCCTGTCTGCAACAAGATCGAAGCGGAAATCGCCGAGCTCGACGACGGCGAAGAAAAAGACATGTTCCTCGAGGCCTTGGGCCTGGAAGAGCCTGGTTTGAACCGCGTGATTCGCGCCGGCTATGAAATGCTGCACCTGCAGACCTACTTCACCGCTGGTGTCGAAGAAGTCCGCGCCTGGACCGTCAAGGTCGGAGCCACCGCACCACAGGCTGCTGGCGTGATCCACACCGACTTCGAAAAAGGCTTCATCCGCGCCGAAGTGATCGCCTACAACGACTTCATCCAGTACAAGGGCGAAGCCGGTGCCAAGGAAGCTGGCAAATGGCGTCTGGAAGGCAAGGAATACATCGTCAAGGACGGCGACGTGATGCACTTCCGCTTCAACGTCTAAGCAACAGCCATACATGAAAAAGCCGCGTTTGATTCGCGGCTTTTTTGTGCCTGCGATCTGACACTGTATCTGTGGGAGCGGGCTTGCTCGCGAATGCGGTGTATCAGCAAAACATTCGTCGACTGACACGACGCCTTCGCGAGCAAGCCCGCTCCCACCGGGGACTGGATAGTGTGGGATCAGGTCTTTCTGGTACGCGGGAGAAAGATCGCCAACACGCCAAACAACGGCAGGAACGAGCACAGGAAATACACGTACTCAATCCCGTGCACATCCGCCAGATGCCCGAGCAGCGCCGCGCCAATCCCGCCGAAACCGAACATCAAACCGAAGAAAATCCCGGCGATCATCCCGACATTGCCCGGCACAAGCTCCTGCGCGTAGACCACGATCGCCGAGAATGCCGAGGCCAAGATAAAGCCGATGACCACGCTGAGAATGCTGGTCCAGAACAGATCGACATGCGGCAGGATCAAAGTGAACGGCGCGACGCCGAGGATGGAAAACCAGATGACTGCCTTACGCCCGATCTTGTCGCCAATCGGCCCGCCGAAGAATGTTCCCGCCGCCACTGCACCCAAGAACAGGAACAGATGCAATTGCGAGCTGGCCACCGACAGGTCGAACTTCTCGATCAGGTAGAAGGTGAAGTAGCTGGTGAAGCTGGCCATGTAAAAGTATTTGGAGAACACCAGCAGACCGAGCACCACCAGCGCACTGGTCACCCTGCCCTTCGACAAGCCGTGCGTCGCAGCCTGGCCGGCCTTGAGTTTGAACAGGTTGAGGTGATTGGCGTACCAGCGGCTGATGCGGTACAGCACGAACAGCGCAAACACCGCGAACAGGCCAAACCACGCCACGTTGCCTTGGCCGAACGGGATGATGATCGCCGCCGCCAGCAGCGGGCCGAACGCGGAACCGGCGTTGCCGCCGACCTGAAACGTCGATTGCGCCAGACCAAAGCGCCCACCCGAGGCCAGCCGCGCAACACGCGAGGCTTCCGGGTGAAAGGTCGACGAGCCAATACCGATCAGCGCCGCTGCCAGCAGAATCAGCGGGAAGCTGCCCACCACAGACATCATCAGAATGCCGATCAGGGTACACACCGTGCCCGCCGGCAGCAGCCACGGTTTGGGGTGGCGATCAGTGTGATAACCGACCCACGGCTGCAACAGCGACGCGGTCAACTGGAAGGTCAAGGTAATCAGGCCGACCTGGGTAAACGTCAGGCCATAGCTGGCCTTGAGCATTGGGTAGATCGACGGCAGCACCGACTGGATCAGGTCGTTGATCAAATGCGCCAGCGCCACCGCGCCGATGATGCGCATCACCAGTGGGCTGCTTTGGGGCGCAGCGGTCGCCGAGGCAGCGGCGGTCTGAACATTGCTGATAGCCATGGAAATTTCCGGACAGCAGAGGGATGCCCGCAGGCAGGTGCGTCAATGTGCCATTTTTCGGTGCGCTCGCGCTATCCCCTTAGCCAGCTAACTAAGTTATCGAAGGCTGATCCCAGTGTAGGAGCTGCCGAAGGCTGCGATCTTTTGACTTTGACTTTCAAGAACAAGATCAAAAGATCGCAGCCTTCGGCAGCTCCTACACGGGGGCACTGGCAGAAAGGTGATAGCGCAACGCCATGGTCTGAATCTTGCCTTGCTTCTGCCCTTGAACACGATCGCCTTACAAAGGCGCTCGACAATGGGAAGTTTCGCTACAGAGCCGGCCTACAGAGCGGGCAAGAGTGAACTTTCGAGGCCTTTTAGCAGGGCACAACATCAAGGTCGAACGACTGCGATGCACGCCAATGGTGCGTGGTGTCCAGGGGAGTCATGGGGCATGCAGGCTTTTCTTTCGCCGGGAATCAAATTGCTGGGGCGATTTGGCTTCGCACGTAAATTCCAATTGTTGTTTCTGCTGTTCATTCTGCCGTTGGCCGGTAGCCTGTTGATGATCGGCCAGGACTATCGCGAAAAACTCAATCTGATTGCCGGCGAACGCGCCGGCGTGCGTCAGTTGCTGGCGCTCGATGCGCTGGACAACCTGCTCGCCGCGCAACGCGACCGTGCCGCCCGCTGGCGCGCCACGGAAACCAACCGGCAACCGACGCCAGCCACCCTGGCGGCCATGGCCGCCTTCGACGCCGTGCAACCTGCCGTGCTGCAAGCCACCACGGACCTGGGCACGGCACTGAAAAAAGAAGGAGCCGAAGGCGAGACGCTGACGCGCTATCAAGCGCTGCAAACCGCGCTCAACAGCCTCGACTCGAAAAGCCTGAGCAGCGTCGGTTGGTGGCCGGACGGCTACGACCGCTTCACCAACGCTCTGAGCGCCCTTCAAGCGTTGCGCGAGCAGATCGTCATGGACAATCGCCTGACCCTCGCGCCATGGCTGGAAACCTACCTGCTGACGCAGATTTCCACCCAACACGCGCCAGACCTGATCGAGCGGGTTGGCCGTCTCGCCGCGGTCGGCCAGGCCTCGGTGGTCTCCGGCCAGTTCACGCTGCAGAGTCGCTTGCAGTTGCGCGACCTGCGCAGCCGCATCGGCGACGCCCGCGAGCAACTGGTCAAAACCGCCACGCTGCTCGAAGCACGCCTGCCGAAAGATCAGCAGAGCTGGGCCAGCCAATACCATGACAGCCTGAAACGTCTCGATAGCGGCCTGAAGGTACTCGACGACGGCGTGTTCGGCGGCAGCATCACGCTCAAACCGGACGACTTCGAACGCAATCTTGATGCCCTGCTGAGCGACCTCGCCGCCCTGCGCCAGCAGTCGCTGGTTTCGCTGGATCAGCGCCTCGACGCCTACCACAGCTCAGCGATCCGTCAGTTCATCCTCGTCGCAGCCATCTTCGGTTGCCTGCTGCTCGCGGCGATGTATCTGTTCATCTGCCTGCAAGCCTCGATCCGCCGCAGTGCCAGCGGCATCACCTTGCTCGCTGAGGCCTTGCGCGACGGTAACCTGAGCCTGCAAGTGCCAGTGGTGGGGCGCGATGAGCTGGCAGCGATCAGCACCGCGCTCAACGTCGCCGTGGTGCAACTGCGCAGCAGCATGCTCGGTGTCGATCACGAGACCTCGCAACTGAGCAACGCCGTGCGCAGCCTCAACGACCATTCCAGCGGTGCGCTCAGCGAAGTCGAGGCGCAGCAATTGCAGATCAGCCAGATCGCCGCAGCGGCCACGCAACTGGCCGCTACCTCGCAAGGCGTCGCACAGAGCTGCGAACAAGCCTCTGGCAGCGCCCAGCACACTCGGCGCATTGCCGCCGACAGCAGCCGCGACAGCCAGCGCACCACGGCGAGCATTCAGCAGCTCAACCAGCGTTTGAACGACACAGCCGCAGCATTGGGCCGGGTCAGTGAACAAGGCCAGCAGATTCAACTGGTCGTCGACACCATTCGCGGCGTCGCCGAACAAACTAACCTGCTCGCCCTCAACGCGGCGATCGAAGCCGCACGTGCCGGTGAACAGGGCCGTGGCTTTGCCGTGGTCGCCGATGAGGTGCGCAGCCTGTCACAACGCACCCAGTCGTCCACCGCACAGATCGCCGGCACCGTCGATAGCCTGCGCGCCACGGTCAACGAAGCAGTCAGCCTGATGGAAGCCGCCTGCGGCCAGGCGCAATCGGATGCCGCCGCCGTCACCGGCCTCGGTGAACGCCTGGGCGAAATTGCCAGCGCCGTGCAGAGCGTCACCGACACCCTGGCGCAGATCGCCACGGCGGTTGAGGAGCAGGCGAGCACCGCCGATGAGGTCAGCGGCAACATCCAGCAAGTCGATCAAGCGGCGGTTCGTTTGCTCGAAGGCGCACGGGCGGTGAACATTGCGGCGGACACGTTGAGCCAGGGCAGCGAAGCCTTGAGCGCCAATACCGCCAGATTCCGCCTGCGCTGACACCCTCCCCGGCCCCGATTTTTGGGGCGGAGGATAAGCGGTTGAAAATAAGAAGAAATATTTTGGATTTACGCTTGACGCTTTGCCATTTCAGGGGAATAATGCGCGCCACTTGGCTACATAGCTCAGTTGGTTAGAGCATAGCATTCATAATGCTGGGGTCCGGGGTTCAAGTCCCTGTGTAGCCACCAAGTACCTGTTTACAGATGTCTCTATGAGTCTCTAAACAACCTCAAGAAGCCCGCCTAGTGCGGGCTTTCTTGTTTCTGGCTATCTCTCCCTGTATCCCTCTATACCTTCCCTCCGTGTATCCCTCTGTGTATCCTCGACAAATAATTGAACCGAGGGGATACAAGCCCAAATGAAGCGCTCCGAGATAAAACGTCGCCCCCTTTCCGATACCGCATTGGCCGGCCTTGAGCCTGACGCCAAGGAGTATCGCGAGCTCGACGGGAGCGGCCTTTATTTTCGCGTGAAGCCTGACGGGCAAAAGTCTTGGCAGCTCCGTTACAAGAAGCCAGACGGCAAATGGTCGTGGCTCGGGCTCGGCGGTTACCCAGAGGTGAGCGGATCGGCCGCCAGGCAGAAAGCTGCCGAACTACGCACCGATGCCGCCGACGGCAAAAACCCTATCGTCACGAAACAGGCTCGCAAAAAGGCAGATCGGGATATCGCCGGCGAGATGTTCGAGCCATTGGCGCGGGAGTGGTACGCGTCACGCCTGACCAATTGGGATGCCGGAACAGCGAAGCGGATCATCGGCGCCCTGGAGCGTCATGTCTTCCCTGTGTTCGGCAAGCGCCAGTTCGTGGATATCACCCCACTCGAATGGATGGAGTTCCTGCGCGGCATGGAGCAGAAAGGAATCCTTGAGCAAATGAGCCGGGTTCGCTCCTACTGCCGCGACGTTTACGACTTGGCCCGGGTTACCGGTCGCGCGACGCACAATCCGCTGGAAGGCCTGCAGAAGTATCTCCAGTCAGGCAAGGCCGAGAACTACGCCCACGTAACGCAAGACGAGTTGCCCGGCCTGATCCGCGCGATTGCCGCATATCCACATGCCCACGATGTCCGCCTCGGCCTGCGCTTGCTGAGCCTTTTTGCCGTGCGCCCCAGCGAGCTGCGCGAGGCGGAGTGGTCAGAGTTCGACCTCGATAAAAAGATCTGGACCGTCCCGGTGAATCGCAAGGGGCGGAAAAAAGGGCTGGAGCATCTGGTGCCCCTGTCGACTCAGGCAATCGAGGCGCTGGAAGAACTGCGCCAGTACACCGGCGGCAATCCCCTGCTGTTCCCCGGCCGCAGCGACCGCACGAAACCCCGCAGCGATACGGTGTTCCTGATGGCACTTCGGCGAATGGGGTATGAGGGTCGCCAGACCGGGCACGGGTTCCGACACATCGCGTCGACCGTCCTCAATGAAAACGGGTTCGACGAGAACCACATCGAGGCCCAACTCTCCCACAAGAAGCCTGGCGTCGCTGGCGTTTACAACAAAGCCAAGTATCTGCCGCAGCGCACAGTGATGATGCAATGGTATGCGAACTACCTCGACGGTCTCGCGGGCGGTGTTGTGGTTCAGGGACACTTCGGTAAGCGCGCATGACACAGCGCTTTCATCAAATAGATAGACAGATATAGACTGAACGCCATTACTGTTTGAATAGCCAGTATCTGGAGAGCATAGAGTTTTGGCTGATCTAGTCCGACGGGACGAAAAGCGGCATTCCCAACCGCCTGGTCAGCCAATCTAGCCAATTGGGGCTCCTGGGAGGGAGCGGCAGATGAAGCGCGAATACTACAACCACCAGCTCGGCCTTTTTCTTGCGGGCATGGTCGCCGGCATGATCCTGCTGTGCGTGTTTTTGGCTCTGAAAAAGTACGGCTATGACACGCTGGGGTGGATAGTCATGGGCAGCACAAGCGGCATGTTGTGCGCAGCGTGGGGTATGTCGTACGTCCTCCGCCAATTCCACGCAATCGACGAGATGGAGGCAGCCGAATCAAGCGACGCGGTAGCGACTGCGCAGCCGGACAGCCCACTGCCGGGAGATAAGCCGCTGCTGATACCCCTCACCCATGACAGCAATGGCCCAATCGATACTGGGGCGCTCACATTCCCATATACGACAAGAGCTCTGTCAGCCGCCCAACAGGCCACGATCAAATTCTGGATTGAGTACGATCCTGAGCGTCCGCCCTTGCAGAAAAGCGTTCAGAGCTTCATTTCGGAGCGAGGTATCCCCGTGCGCCAGGCCGCGGAATTGGCGAGTGCGATCAAACCTGACGATGTGTCAGACCGCTCTGACATCGCTGCCGGTAAGTGACAGATTGGTATGACGTGACGGCACGCCGGCATGTCATACATTTTCGACAATAGCCCCGCCGACGCAATGTGTTTCCTGTCTAAATCAGTATCGGGAAACGCAAAATGCACACCATTCATACGCCGCACCAGCCTTCCGCTGTCTCTGCGCAGAACTTTGACCCGGCGATCACCCTGATTCGCATGCCGGACCTTGAGGCCATCACCGGCCTCGCCCGCCCCACTGTGTACAAACGCCTCAAAGACGATCCGACCTTTCCGCGCCCGGTGCCGCTGAGCAACAGCAAGTCGCGCGGCTCGCCGGTGGGCTTCGTGCTGGCCGAGGTCCAGGCATGGGTGCGCCAGCGCATCGCTCTGCGTGGAGAGGCCGCATAAATGACCGACCAAAAAAAAGGCCAACCCAAAAAGGCCAGCCCGGAAAAATCTCAAGCCGATATTACCACCAGCACAGGGAAAGCACCGACAAAGATCAGTCGCGTCTTGGGCCACTTCCTCAAAGACCTGAGCCTCAATCGCTTCGAGGCCGAGCGTTTGGGCGACCACTGCCTTCACTCGACCATCAGCAGTCTCTCCAACGGTTACGGTCTGAACTTCAACCGCCTGATGGAGCGTGTGCCGAACCATTGGGGTCTGCCTTGCCTGGTGACCCGCTACAGCCTGCCGGCCTCCGAACACAAGCGTGGGCACAACGTTCTGGCCATGCTCGAGAAGACGGGCGCATCCCGCCAAAAGGTGGCAGCATGAATGCTCCCCTCATGATCAGCGATGAACGGTCGATAAGTCTTCTTGCCACCAGTCGTGCTCATCGGTATGGTTCGCCCCAAGTCGCTGCAAATTCAGCGACCGACCTTGGCGGGTCTAACGATTTCAGGCGCAACAGCGCCCCCATTACGATTGCAGGCGCTTTTTTTGTGCCCGCATTCTCGTTTTATGGCGGGTTGCGCAGGAGCACCCTCGGGTGCGCCGGGTTCCTGAATCTCCGGTCCGCCAATCCTGTGCAACTCGCCACCCTTCTCTGCTTGGCGGCAGGCCGTGGTGGCTCTCAAGATTCGGGAGCTACACCCATGCGACACGCCCTCATTCCGTCCAAAGTCCGCGCTTTCGCTCACCGCCGCATGGCATTGAGCGCACTCCGCGCAAATTCATCCCTTTCCGTTCGCTTGAAGCGCTACAACCATCACTCCGAGATCGCTCGCGAACTAGAAGCGCGGGAGGTGTCGAAATGATCGTCAATACAAACACCCCCAATATTCGGGCATTACCGCGCACGTCCCTCGGAAGCGCTGAAGCGTCCTTGAGCAAAGGAAGTGCCAGCGGTAGCTATCGATCCAAGCGTCGAGCTATGACCATTATGCGCACTGGAAGCCGCCTGTCCGGCAAGTACGTGCCTAGCTTTGCTGAGTTGGAGCGGGCTTGGCCGGAAGACAATGCCTGCCCGCGCTGCAAGGTGAAATTTGAATTTTTGCGTAGGACGGGGGCCGCTTATGGGAGCCACCCGTCGATCCAACACTTTCTCCCATCTGAAAGCGACCAGAACCCGCTCGCAGTGATTTGCGGCAAATGCAATCACGCCTTGATCAACCTCGGCGATACGGTCGACGCGATGTCCGTCGAGCTGGGGCTGCGCAAATGTACCTGTTGCGGCAACCTGAAACAGGAAGGCGACTTCTATCCAAAAAAGATGCGGAAGTCAGGTAACACGGGGCTTCAATCGCACTGCAAGGACTGCCAGAAAGACCGGTTACGTCAGCACACAAATGCCCGTCGTGTTGGGGGTGCGCAATGAGTCGTCAGCTGTGCGTCATCGACCATGATGCTATCGAAGGGGAAGTGCTGCGCGAGGCGGTTATAGACGCCCGCGATATGTGCTCCATGAATTTCGCCCGCGAAGAGCACAAGAAGCTGGAGAAAATCCTGCTGACGTTCGTGATTCCAGCGATGGGTGGTTACGACAATGAGCTGGCGTGTGACATTGCCCGCCATATTGAGCAGATCCGCACTTTCAGCGGTAATTTCTGCTGGCGCCATCGCCACCTGGGCGCCTCGCACGGCGTGGTTGGCAAGCGCGCCGAAATGGGCGAAGGGGGTGCGCAATGACGAGCAAATCGAAAGCCGGCACCTGCCAGCAGGTGGCCCAAGAGGCACTTTTCCAGCTCGATTGCTGCCGCGAGTTCAGCGATTGGATGCTGGTCCTGATGACTGCCATTCGTGACGACCAAAAACACTCCGATGGCAAGAACGTTCCCGGTCTGTCGAACCTCGGCGTGTACCTGGCGGAAACGCATCTCGGGGATGTGGAGCAGTCGTTCGAGCTGCTGAGTGACAACCTGTCGAACCTCGGAGGTGAGGTATGACTGGCACGCTCAAGACCAACGCAGGCGTGGTCGAAGATCTGCGAGATGCGCAGGACATTCTGGTGCTTCTGGCGATGTCGCTGGCGCTGATCGCCTCGCCCTCGACTCACATCGCTGTGGCCCGTGTGACGGCCATGTTCGCACAGCACACAGCCATGGCTTGGGCCGATCTCCTCGGTGATGTCATCGCCGAACAGGAGGCGTTCCAATGATTCAGCCAATGATGTTCAAACGCCGCAGAACCCTCCCGGCTCACCGCCTCCCCTACGTCGGCAACACCGTCTATACCGACCCGATGGGGCGCATCGGGTACTGGGATGTTCCCTTGATCGGTGGTTATAGCGGTGGCTGGGCAACCGGCGGCGCGCTGGCGCTGATCGCCTTGAAACACATGAGCAATTACGCCCAGCGAGTTGATGGCGACCACCTTAAATACATCGCCGCTTCGTGGATCGACCGCGCCAGCCAGGCGTCCCCTGAGGAGCTGGAAACGCTTAAGGCCCAAGTCATGGGGTTCATGGCAGAGATCGGCAAGTTCACCGAGGCGTCGGCTGTTGGCTCGCGATTGCGGCTTTCCCAGGTCGACGACAAGGCCGCGCTCAAAAAGGCGAATGAAGGGCTTGGATTTATGGCTGCAGAACGGGCACGCCGGACGCAGACGATCGACGCGCACTCGGCGCGAAACGCTGATTCGATAAAGGGTTAAGACCATGAAATTTCAAAACGGCGCATCTGCGTCAACGGGATCGGCTTGCCTGAAGAAAGCCAACGAACTGTTTTATGTGACCCATCCGAAGGCGCCTAAAGCGCTGCTGGGTCCGTTCCTGACTGAGGCCGACGCCGAGTGCGGACGCGTAGTTATGCGTAGCGCCGGCGCCCAGGTCACGGCGTGCTTGGTCGACTCCATCGACGACTTCACCCGTTGGCACGGTGTAAACAACGGTCAAGTTTGCCGGGCCTTTGCTGGCGCTGATCGACGGGAGGTCAGCCATGGGTGACGTGACCCCAATCAATCGCAAGAGCAGTGGCGGCCCACCCGCTGCCGGCGCTCATATCGACAGCGCCAGCTATGTGCTGCTGGTGGAGACGCTGGTCGGCTTCCTCGAGCTGCGCATCTCGGAAGGCGACCAAGGCCGTCACTGCGATGAGCTCGAGCGCCTGACTCAGAAACTGGAGAGTTTGGCCAAGCGGTTTACCCCGCCGAAGGGGGTCGCATGACTGAGGCAACGATCCTATTCCGTGATGCGCTCCAGTCCGTCTATGGCCCCCTCGACTGGATTCCAGAGCCCGACGGTGAAATCCACCGATTCCGTGTGCCAGAAGATAAGCCTGGTTCGCTCAACGGCTGGTATGTGCTGTACCTGGACGGCATTGCATCCGGTGCTTTCGGGAGTTGGAAAGCCGGTGGCGCCAGCACCTGGTGTAGTCGCGACCCAGTGGACGCCCGCGAAGCGGCGCAAATCCGCGAACGTGTTGAGTTGGCCAGGCGCCAGCGAGAGGCCGAACAGCGCCAGCGCCATGAGCGAGCGGCGGCAAAGGCCAATCACTTGTGGCGCAACGCGCGCCGGGCATCACCCGAGCATCCGTATCTGGTGGCGAAGGGCGTTCGCTCCTACGGCTTGCGCCAGCGTGGGGCGGAACTGCTCGTCCCGCTGTATCTGGACGGTCGTCTGGTCAACCTGCAACGCATTGCACCGGACGGCGGCAAACGCTTCCTCTTCGGCGGGCGCATCAAGGGCACCTATTCCCCGCTGGGCATCATCCAGCCCGGCGCGGTGCTTTGTATCTGCGAAGGGTGGGCGACCGGCGCCAGCCTCCATCAGCACGGCGGATACGCGGTTGCCGCAGCCATGAACGCGGGCAACTTGATGCCCGCCGCTGTGGGTCTCCGCTCGCGCTACCCAGCCCAGCCAATTGTGGTTGCTGGCGATGATGATCGCCTTACCGAAGGCAACCCAGGCCGCGCCGCTGCAAACGCAGCAGCCGCAGCCGTGGGTGGTGAGGTCGCTTTCCCTGACTGGCCAGACAACGCACCTGAATCCCTGACTGACTTCAACGATCTTGCAAACTGGAAACTCGCCAATGGCCAAGCCTGACGCCAACGTGATCACCCTTCGGCCGGAAGCCGCCACCATTGCGCCAGCGCGTCCCTGCTGGGCAGTGTACGAGCATTGGGTAACCAACGAGAACGGCCGCAAGCTGCGCCCAGGGGTGTACTGGCACAGCTTCAAGCGCACCGCCGCCGATCAGGACGACGCGGAGAGCGACGCCGCGGAACGCCCTATCACCGATGAATGGATCTCCAGCCCCGTCACGGTAGTGGCGCGCACGACCAACAGCGACGACGGCAGCGAAGGGCGTCTGCTCCGCCTAGTCACGGAGGGCGGCATCAAGGAATGGATCATCGCCATGGAGGTGTTCGGCGGGAGCGGCGAGGACGCTCGCCGGGCACTGTTCGGAATGGGCGTAATCATCGCGCTCAAGAAGCGCGGCACGTTCATGGAGTACCTGCTCGATCAGCACCCCGCCGAGGTGTTCGCTACCACCGGCCGGCCGGGCTGGCATGAGTCAGGCGCGTTCGTGCTACCCGGGCGAACGATCGGCACCGACAACGTGCGATATCAGGCGAGCAACAGGGCTCAGGTTTTGTTCAGTCAGCGCGGCGAGCTGGCGCGGTGGCAAGCCGAAGTGGCAGCCAAATGCGCGGGCAATCCCGTGCTGACGTTGGCGATCGGCTGCTCGCTGGCCGGGCCTCTCCTGAGTCTGGTCGGCGTGCTGGGCGGTGGTGTTCACCTGGTGGGCGATAGCTCGAGCGGCAAGTCGCTGGCGCAACTGATCGGCTCCTCCGTATGGGGTGACCCGGGCGTGTTCGCCGCCAGTTGGGATATGACCAAGGGCGGGCTTGAGATCGAGGCGTCCAGTCGTAACGACACCATCCTGCCGCTGGACGAGATCAAGCGCGCCGACCCCAAGCGGGTACAGGAAATGGCCTACTCCCTGGCCAACGGGCAAGGCAAAGGCACCATGACCCGAGAGCGTGAGGGACGGGCCAAACTGAGCTGGCGCCTGCTGACCCTTTCCAGCGGCGAGCGCTCTCTCTCTGAGCACGCAGCCATATCGGGTAACGCCGCCCACGCTGGCGCCGAGCTTCGCATGGTCGACGTGAACGCCGGCACCCGCACACATCGCGCCTTTGATGAATTACACGGACTTGAGGGCGCCGACTTCCATCGGCAGCTCACCGTCGCGGTAGGCGCCCACCATGGGCATCTTGGGCCTGCGTTCGTGGAGCGTCTGGTCGCAGCCGACGACAAGCCCGGCCTGCTCAGTGACTTTGATGGCATTCGCGCTCAGTTCGTCGAAGACAACGCCCAGGCCGGCCGCGTCGCTGACCGGTTCGCGGTGATAGCGCTGGCTGGCGAGATGGCCATCGCCTACGGACTGCTCCCGTGGGAGCCCGGTACCGCCCTCTCCGACTGCCGCCTGCTCTACGGCGAATGGCTTTCCCGTGTGGGCGGAGGGAATGCCGAAGACCGCCAGATCCTGGCCGGCATCATCGACTTTATCGACAAGCACGGCAGCAGCCGATTCTCCGACGTGGACGCCCCAGAGACGGACGCAAAGGTTTTCAACCGCGCCGGGTACTGGGAGGTGGTCGCCAACAAGCGGCTGTTTCTGTTCAACAAGTCCGCGCTCATCGAAGCCGCCCACGGGTTCGGCCTCACCCGCGTCATCAAGGCGCTGGAGGTTGGCGGGGCCCTGGCCAAGCGCGACACCGATCGGGATAGCCGCAAAACCAAAAAGTACCGGATCCCCGCCGGCGGATCTGCTCGGCTGTACGTCATCGACCCGGAAGCTCTGGATGGCGAAGGCGGTGCCGTATGACCTCCACCAACACCAGAGGCGAATGCCCGACTTCACAGGAACCTACAAACGTGGGGAACAGGGGGAACGGGGGAACAGCCAGCAAAGACGTGGCCTGTAGCCGTTCCCCCTTATTTGGTGTTTGGGGAACAGGGGGAACACAAACATGTTTTTGAATATAAGAGGACAGCGCTTTCCTGACGTTTGGTTATCACTGTTCCCCACAAAAAAACGTGGGGTACAGAATCCCCCTCTGAAAGCCCCGGAATCATTGGGTGTTCCCACTGTTCCCCCGTTCCCCCGATTTTTTTCTAGAGACACATATGGGCAATGGAGCAATCAGGCCGAGGTGACGCCATGAGCCTCCTTTCCGGCTTGCTCAATCACATGCCGCCAGCCATTGCCAGTACCGACACGCCAAAAATGGATAGTCGGCCTCGCCCACGCCTGGTGCTGGCCAACCCTGTCGAGCGCACTCCCCGGCTCATCACAAGCCCACACGCAAGCGCCGCCACAGCCACGCCTGAGTGGCGGCGAGCGCGCGACGCATACCTCAACCACATCATGGCCTGCCGATCGTGCTACGCGCCCACCAATCGCTATTGCGGCGTTGGTGCCGAGTTGCGCGCTGATTACGACCGCACGCCCATGGAGACAAAACCATGAAGGCCAATATCGTCATTGCCCTGCTGGAAATCGCGCAGAAGCCAGGCGCCAGCAAGAGCACAAGCTTGATCACCACCCGCCGGCTCTGTCGCATCCTCGGCCAGAGAGCAGACGACATCCGAACCGAGCGCCGAGCCATACGGCGGGAGGCCAGCAAGCTGCGCCACTACCTGCCCTTCACCGCCAACAAGATCTACGAGATTCAGCAGAAGTCTTCGGACCATCGGAGCGCTGAATGGGATGACGTGCGCAAGGTGCTGGGCGCGTTCGGCCGGTCGCTGATGCTGGACACCGAAGGCTTGATGGATGGCTTGGGCTTCGACCGGGTGTGCGATCTGCTGGCGGTGAACGCCGTGGAGCGGGAGGCGGCGAGGAAGGACGGCGTGAACGGTTTGGCGGAATTGGTGTTCGCCCATTCCCTGGAGGACAGCGCCGCACGCCGAGGACAGGAATGGAACGACGCGCCGTTGTTCAACGCCTGTCAGATCGCGACTGCCAACTTCATCAGGGACTGCCCAGAGCATTTGCGGCCAGACCCTTTCGCGCCTGGCGCACCGTTTGGCCCAAAGCTTCCGCCCACCCTGAGCATCGTCGGCAAGTAGAAACCCAATTACGCGACACGTTTTGCGAATCACGAAAAGGTGTCGCGACACGGAGCAACACAGCCGGGCATCAGCCCATAACCAGCGCCTGCGGCGCACCAGAGGTACATATGACGGAACAGGACAGCAACGCAGCTAGCCTCCCGCAGACACATCGGGATCGCTTCGAGGAAGCATGCAAAACCAATCGGTTTGAGTCACACCCTCCGAGTCAGGGACCAGATTCCGGCTATTTGGTTTGGGATGTCCAGCATGTCCGCGATGGCGTGAAGGTGACCATCGACGGGCCGTTTTTTACTGAGGAGGAGGCGCGAGTTTCGGCCGAACTGCTGGGAGGAACGTTTCGTGGTGCAAGGGCGTACAAAGCAATCCACGACCGGATCTGGAACTACAACCCTCTGCATGAGCAAGTGATATTCGATCAGGCCCGCATGTCGCGATCCCTGCTCGCCATTCGCTTGGGCACCACCGTACCAACCACCAACCCACAGGAATAAAACCAATGGCAGCGCTAGCTATTCATTACACCCCAAAAACAACTATCGAGCTCACCAGCATCCTCGGTCGAAAGTTCTTCCGCAAAAAGGACTACCTGCTTGACGTTGGCAGTACCTGGGAGGTCTTCAAAGCCCTGAGATCAACGGTCGAGGGATTTTCAGAGGAGGTTGACCGATTGGCCCGGCTGGGTATGAAGTTCGCGATAATCCGAAACGGGGAAAACGTCGGAACAAGTCGCTTTGACCTGGGGGGCACCAAATCTTTAAAAATCGTACCCGTGATTTCTGGAAGCAAGCGCGCTGGTGTTCTCCAGACAATTCTCGGGGTTGTAATGATTGCCGCCTCGGCATTCATTACCTATGCATCCGGAGGAGCAGCATCCCCATTTGCGAGCGCATTGGCAGCTGCCGGGTATGCGACCGCTATTGGCGGCGCGATCCAATTAATTAGCTCGCAGCAGGGTGGACTGAAACAAAGCGCAGCCCCGGAAAACAGGCCGAGTTATGCATTCGGCAGCGCACGAAACACCACGGCCAGCGGCAACCCGGTACCGATCTGCATCGGCGAACGCCGGTGGGGCGGGATGATCATCTCGGCCTCGATCCTGGCTGAAGACAAGGTGTGACCGTCAAGCGCCGGTGCTAGAGTTGCGGCATCAAGACAAGGAGTTCTCATGTTAAAAGTTTTCGCCGCAACAGCTTTGCTAGTACTGATGACGGGGTGCTCCACATCACCTGTTGCCTTCGATAAAGCCAAACCCGTGCCGAGTGACAGGGTGATGAGCTATGGGAAAAAGCCAGCGGGCCCGTACGGAACAATTCAGGTGACGCGCGATACCGGATTCGTTGCTGGGGGCTGCTTTGTCGCAGTCCATCTCGATGGTCGCGCGGTTGCTCGGATCGACACAGGCGAAGCTTTGAGTCTGTATGTTCCCGCCGGCGAACACCTTATCGGACTGGGTGCTGATGAGCGCGGGTCGGGTCTATGTAGCTGGGCTGGTCCATTGAAAGAGCAGTCCGCCACAGTCCAACCCGGCCAGGTGAAGCGTTTTCGCATCGGCGGCGACACTAATGTCGGGCTAGATATTCGCCCAAGTTCGCTATAGCCAGAATGAGGCGGTGGACGGCTCCAAGGATTGAGCCGTCCACCGCCCCTTCATCAAGTTGGTAACCAAGCGTGGTAACCACCGTTGGTAACCATTCCTCCACCCTCTGTCCGAGGACACTCTATGGCTCACACCATGACCCCCAAGCGATATTACCGAGCTCTGCAACGCGGGAATGACGCCTACATCGATGGACACTTCTACAACGGACGATTCTACGAAGGCAATAATCTCGTCGGGCAGATCGACGATGATGGCGCCTTCCGTTATTTCGAGAGCAAGGACGACGGTCGGCCAACCTTCCCGGAGCACATCGCGGGTTATGTCGAAGGGCTGGTACTGACGCTGAAGGACGGATCGATATTCGACGTGATCGAAGTGGAATCTAAATCGAGCAGCACGCCAAAGGCCTGACCGGCCTTGGAAACAATTACGAGCACAGTGCGGCTTGAGCAGGCTGAGATGTCAACAATTGTCACGTCGGCTCCCGAACGCGTCGTGCGATGTCAGGTTTTGTCAGGTTCATCCGAGCGTGCAACCGCTGATAGACGTGACAGGTCATCAATATTTTGCACAGCGACACTCAAGGCAACTTTCGCCTCCGTCAGGATACTGTCCGCTTCATCTTGGGTAACGATTTCGCAATGAACAAACGCTCCCAGGGTCCTGAGCAGCTGATCGAAGTGAAACTGCGGATTCGCCGATCCAGCAAGGATGATTTGGATTTCCGCGTGGGCGTAACTCAGAACTTTATCGTGAAGCCGATCACCGGAAGTCATAAGCCGCGCTCTCCATGGAACTACACCATGGACGCCAAACGGTTCGATTGCACGGTTTATTGATGCGTTTCCACGTCTGGGTGGGGCTGTGATTGGCTGCTGGTGTAGCGCGAACAACGCGCATTTGGTGGCCAGCCTAATAGCTGGCCCGTACGCGCTCGATGAGTTGAATCGAGTCTCTGCAGTACATCATCCACTTGCAGCATCCGGACGAGGTAAAGGCCTCGCTGGGCCTCGAGCTGTCTCAGCACAGCACGAACTGCCAGGCGGAGAGATATTGCCTCCGCCCGCAGGCTCTTGGCCTGCTGAGCCTCAGCGAAGAGGTTGCGGGCGGCGATCAAATTATTCGTCATTTTTCCATTCGTCCAAAGCCGGGGCCATCGATTTCACGTCACAGATGTTCACAGAAGACCGAGCCAGCAAAAAGCGGACTCAGGCGAATTGACGAATGGTTTCCGGTATCCACGCTGGTATCCACCATCTGTTAGCAAAAGTTAGTACGCGCAGCATTGATCTCAGGTCGGCATTTGGGCCAGGCATCCAGCCAGTGACCATTCGCGGTGACCATCAGTAGTGACCACTCCCACCGGTCACCGAATGAACCTTCGCGCACGTCTTCACGCACGATCTTCACGCACCCAGAAGCCCGCGAAAGATGATCCAAAACTGGATCATCTTTGATGGCAGCGAGCATTACTCGGATATCCCCTGTGGGAGCGAGATTCCCAACGCTGGTACGCAGCCCGGTACGCACGATCAGTACGCGCCTGGCACTGGAGCCGCCACCAAGTTCGCACCTGGTTCGCAACCACCATTGCGCGCGAACCGTCGTCCCCATGCCGACCTTTCGCGACAAACTCGTAAAACCTCGGGCTGACATCCAGGCATCCCCGCTATCCAGAGTTGTGGTCGTCGAAGGTTTCCACTGAGGCTTCCACCATAAGCAGTGGTTTCTTCTGTAAACCGGCACACCGAACGGCACATTGCTCTTCAGGACGGCGAGAACGTTCTACCCCATTGGGGAAACACCCCATGAATGAGCGCAATAGCCGCGACCTCGGGTGGTGGACTCAACACAATGTGGCGGTTTTGCCACTCCCCGCGCCGCGGTCTACTTTGACCACGCTTTGACGGAATGTAAGACAGGCATGAGACGGAATCCAAGGCCGGTGGGCGTCAGGGGCTTGTTCCGCCTTGGCCGCGTCAAAGTGGGGAGGCTGACCGTCTCACACCCCTGATAGACCCCTGACGGATTCTGGACAGGCTCTGGACGGATTGACCGGGCGCATTTTGGTTGGGGGTGACGGGGCGCTACGGCCATCAAGGCCTGGCCAGCTCGGAATGCTGACGGCGATAGCCGAGGCGTCCTGAACGGATTGGGCTGTCACAGCGCAGACCACGCCGGAATCCTTGACCATCCTTGACGGAGCCTTGACCAAACTTTGGACAGGTCTTGACGGTTTTCCCTAGGGCAAACCACAACCGGGCACGGCAAACCCGCGCATAGCATGGCCTGCGGCGATTCGCGCGGCCCCGTCGACGCCCGTCTCGTCAAAAATTCAAGATCACACCCGTCAAGGATGAACGGTAGATGGACAGGCCAGCGCCCACGAGCCGGCCGCGCCACAAAAATATTAGACAGGCATTAGACGGATTCCGGACAGCAGGATACCGATCGGTTGCCGGGAGGGTTCGTGGTTCGCGGCTTCTGGCGGTGACGGCATGCCGACGCGCTCCGGTCTCGTCTAGTCTCTTGCGGGCGCCTTAGCTCCTGACAGCAGGCCGGAGCAGGCGGCAGGAAACTACCGGAATCCCGGTAGTTCGATTGCGCACTGATAAACTCTGCAGATCATCGCTGGCGCCGACCCGGTCCAGCGCCAGCATTCCGCGAGCCAGAGGACAGTGCCGTGTCTGTGATCGATTGCGATTACCTGCCAACCGAGAAAGTTAAGATCCCCGCCGAGCTGGCGCTGCTGATCATCAGAAAGGCCAGCGCCATGGCGGCTACCTTCGAGGAGCAGGCGCTCGATCAACTGACCAAGGACGCGCGACGAGCGCTCAGGCAAGGCGCAGACCCGCGGAAGGTCATCAGGGAAATGAGGCTGTGAGAGGCGCCGGTGAGTTTTCGCCACCTGCCCTACCGAAATGGGATGGCAGGTAGCCGCGGCCACTCCCCCGTCCCGGGGTAGCGCTTCTTGGCGTCGGTTCGAAGCGTGGTTACCGTTCGTCGGGTACAGGTGAGTAGCGTCAATGGTGAATTCTGGACGACGGCGAGCAGGCCAAAAACAGCCCAGCAGACGGCGCCGTGTATCCCCTGGTGTATCCCTTGAATATCACAGATTAAGAATATCCAATAGATACAGTAGGTTAGTCGTCCAGTTCAATTGCCTGTGTAGCCACCAAGTACTAAAAACGGCTTACCGAAAGGTAGGCCGTTTTTTTATGCCTTCAGAAAAGTTGCGCTCTGCGTCACTTGCAATCTACCGCTTAACGTCAACGGAGAATCGTTTTCAGGTGATCCGTTGTCGCAGCCACCTAGCGCCACTGGCGAAAATTCTCACCCGGTTTGCACCCCGCCCGCCCGGTCGATAAAGTCCCCAGGACTTCTACCCCACGGACGGAGAGCCCACGTGTTTCCAACCTTGCCCTTGAGCCGCTTTCGCCTGCCAGCCCTGACACTGCTTGTCAGCGCTCTGACCCTCACCGCATGCAACGCCCCACCCTCTTCTTCCTTGCCACTAGCACCAGAAGCTGCTTCCGGCTACCGCACTGATCTGCAAACCCGCCACGCCAATAAACACATGGCTGCCGCAGCCAATCCGCTGGCGGCCGAAGCCGGGCGGGAGATGTTGCGTCAGGGCGGTTCCGCGATTGATGCGGCCATTGCGATGCAGGCGGTGCTGACGCTGGTTGAGCCGCAGTCTTCCGGGATCGGTGGCGGTGCGATGATCGTGTTGTGGGACGGCAAACAGGTGCGCACCTATGACGGCCGCGAAACGGCGCCGGCCGGGGCCACCGAGAAGCTGTTCCTGAATGCCGACGGTAAACCGATGGCCTTTACGCAAGCACAGATCGGCGGGCGTTCGGTCGGTACGCCCGGGGTGTTGCGCGCGCTGGAGCTGGCGCATCGGCAACACGGTCGCCTGCCGTGGGCGAAGCTGTTTGAGCCGGCGATCAAACTGGCCGAGCAAGGCTTTGCGATTTCCCCGCGCCTGCATTCGCTGCTGACCGCTGATCCACTGATACGCCAGTCGCCGGATATGGCTGCGTACTTTCTGAATGAGGATGGCAGCGTCAAAGCGGTGGGCACGCGCCTGCAGAACCCGAAATTGGCCGCCGTGTTCAAACGCATCGCCAGCGAAGGGGCCGATGCGCTGTACAAAGGCCCGATCGCCGAAGAAATCGTCGCCAAGGTTCAACAGCACGCCAACCCCGGCAGCCTGTCGCTGAACGATTTGCAGCGTTATCAGGCCAAGGAGCGCGCGCCGCTGTGTACCGACTACAAGCGCTGGCAGGTTTGCGGCATGCCGCCGCCGTCGTCGGGCGGGATCGCGGTGGCACAGACTCTCGGCACGTTGCAGGCGCTGGAGACTCGCGACCCACGCCTGTCGCTGGCTCCGCTTAAACCAGTGAAAACCAATAAGCCGGCCGGCATCGAACCGAATCCACAGGCCGTTCATTTGATCGCCGAGGCCGAACGCCTGGCCTACGCCGACCGTGCGCAATACGTGGCGGATACCGACTTCGTCCCGGTCCCGGTCAAAGGCCTGATCGATCCGGGCTATCTGACCAGCCGCGCCAGCCTGATCGGCGAGCGCAGCATGGGCAGCGCCAAACCGGGCACACCACCGGGCGTACAAATGGCCTACGCGCCGGACCGTTCGCCGTTGCGCATCTCGACCTCGCAAGTGGTTGCGGTGGATGACCTCGGCGGCGCTGTGTCGATGACTACCACCATCGAAGCCGCATTCGGCTCGCACCTGATGGTTCAGGGATTTCTGCTGAACAACCAGATGACCGACTTCTCGTTCATCCCCGAAGAGAACGGCCACAAAGTCGCCAACCGCGTCGAACCCGGCAAACGCCCGCGCTCGTCGATGGCACCGACGCTGATCTTTGATCGCAACACGGGTGAATTCGTCGCCACGGTCGGCTCCCCCGGCGGCTCGCAAATCATCGAATACGTCGCCAAAACCACCATCGGCCTGCTCGACTGGAACCTCGATGCACAAAGTGCAATCAACCTGCCCAACTTCGGCAGCCGCAATGGCCCCACCGAACTGGAACAGGGGCAGTTCAGCGCGGCCCTGATTCAGGCATTGAAGGAAAAGGGCCACGCGATCAGCGAAATCGACATGACCAGCGGCACCCAAGCGATCGTGCGGGTGAAGGATGCGCAGAATAAAGCGACGTTGACCGGTGGTGCCGATCCTCGACGTGAGGGAGAAGCGGTAGGGGATTGAGACACTGCATTGAAAAAGGCCTGCCGAGCGGCAGGCCTTTTCGCAGGAGTGAATCAGACCTCCAACGTCTTGCCGTCCACCCCATCACCAATCGTCAGGAAATGCCCGCCGGCGACATGGTGCAGCGTGCGCAATCCATCATGCCCTTCGAAATGCCAGCGGCCTTCGCTGAATACACGTTCGTCGGCCTGCGCGGCGATGACCTCGGCGAGGAACAGGTCGTATTGCTCGTGATTGCGCGGCTCTGGCAGCAGGCGGCATTCGAGCCAGGCGACACAGCCCTCGAGCAGCGGCGCTTCAACCTGTTCGCCAGCGAAGGTGTGCAGGTCGTACGCCTGAAACTTGTCCTGACCTTGGTTGCGGGTGATTTGCAGGCCGGAGGTGTTGCCGACGGTTTGCACAATATCGGCCTGATAAACGCATGGCACGTTCAGTACAAACGTGCCGGAAGCTTCAAGCAACTGGCGGGTCCAGGTGGATTTGTCGAGCACGACGGCGACTTTCGGCGGTTCGAAATCCAGCGGCATCGCCCAGGCAGCGGCCATGATGTTGCGCTGGCCATCGTGGGCAGCGCTGACCAGAACGGTGGGCCCATGATTAAGCAGGCGATAGGCTTTGTTCAGGGGCACCGGACGGCGGTGAGAGACGCTCATGGAAATCTGCTCCGGAGGAAAAGGAGCCGATTGTAGCGCCAGCCCCGAAAGATCTGTTGGCGACAACTGTAGGAGCTGCGGAACGCTGCGATCTTTTGATCCTGGCTCTGATGCTTGAATTCAAATCAAAAGATCGCAGCCTCGTTTCACTCGTCAGTTCCTACAGGGATCGGCGTGCAGGTCAGTGAGAGAGCTGATTGGCAAACTGGCCCACCGCATCCACCACTTTCTGCGCACCGTCCTGAATCTCGACGATCACCGTGCCCGCTTCCGCCGCCAGCGCCAGGCCTTGTTCAGCCTGAAGCTTGCCGTCGGTCATCAGGGCCACGGCGCTACGGGCCATTTCCTGGTTCTGCCGTACCACGCCGACGATTTCGTCCGTCGCCTGGCTCGTGCGCGAGGCCAGTTGCCGAACCTCATCCGCGACCACGGCAAACCCACGGCCCTGTTCGCCGGCCCGGGCGGCTTCGATGGCGGCGTTGAGCGCCAGCAGGTTGGTCTGTTCGGCAATGCCGCTGATCGTTTTGACGATCGTGCCGATCACCAGCGACTGCTCGTTCAGCGCCTCGATACCTTCGCCGGCGGCTTGCATGTGCCGTGACAGGTCACGCATCACGTTCACCGCTTGGGTGACCACCGTGGTGCCGCGTTGCGCGGTGCTGTCGGTTTGTTGCGAGGTGCTGTAAGCGATGCTGGCCGCGTCGGCAACCGCCTGCTCGCGGTTGACCTGATCGGTGATCACCGTGGCGAACTTAACCACTTTGTACAGTTTGTCGTTGGCATCGACCACCGGGTTGTAGGACGCCTCCAGCCACACCGTACGACCATGGCTGTCGATACGCTTGAAGCGGCCAGCGACAAATTCGCCGCTGTTCAAGCGCCGCCAGAAGTTCTGGTACTCGGCGCTGTTGTACTCTTCCGGGGCGCAGAACGTACGGTGATGTTTGCCCTTGATCTGCGCCAGGCTGTAACCCATGCCGTTGAGGAAGCGATCATTGGCGGTCAGCACATTGCCGTTGAGGTCGAACTCGATCACGGCGGTGGAACGCACCAGCGCGCCGATCAGGTTCTCATGCTCGCGGGAGGCTTCGATGGTGCGGGTCAGGTCACTGGCGTAAAAGGAAATGTGCCTGATCCGGCCATCAGAGGAGCGCACCGGCTGTACGATTGAACGCAACCACGCTTCGTCGCCGTTGCCGCGCAACAATCGCACGGCGCCGGCGAAATGCTCGCCACGGCTCATCGAGTTCTTGAAACGCTGATGGAATTCGTCGGATTTGACGTGAGCCGGGACGATGTCTTCAATTGCCCGGCCGACCAGGTCCTGGCTCTTGTAGAGCATTTCATCGAGAAAATTCTGGTTGACCGAACGAATCCGCCCGTCGGGCTCAAGGGTCAGTGCGAGCATTTCGCTTTCCAGGCTTTCCTTCACTTGCACAAGGCTGGAGAGTTCTTCGCGGAGAGCGGCCAGCTCTTGCTTCAAGCGTTTATTGAACATGGGAAAGCACCGATGGCAGGGTTGAAAGCGGCGTACAACCTAGCCATCGGCCTGGCGGAGTTTTTCTAAAGCCAGCGCAAGACCCGTCAGTCGAAAATAGTCCAGCGCTCTCGGCTCAGGCAGCACCGGCAGCCTGACACGGCCCCGTGCGCGGCATGCGCGCACCGAAATACGCTGCCGTCAGAATCCCCACCGCACCCATCACTGCACAGAACATCACGCAAATCCATGGGCTCCATGGCATCAGACCGATCAGCAGCAGTGGTGTGAAACTCGCCCAGGCGGCGTAGGCAATGTTGTAGGTGAAGGAAATGCCTGACACGCGAATCCGCGCTGGGAACAGCCCGACCATCACCGAAGGCACCGCACCGACGACTCCGCAGGCAAGACCGGCGACTGCATAGGCAATGCCGATCCAATGTCCGCCGAGGATCAGACAGCCATACAACACGCCAATCCCCAGCGGCAGCAACAGGCTGTAAAGCATGACCGTGCGCCAGGCACCCATGCGATCGACCAGCAGCCCGGCGATCACGCAGCCGATATTCAGGAAAACGATGCCCAGGGCGCTGAGGCCGAAAGTGTGGTTGGCAGTCATGCCAAAAGTTTTCTGCATCATCGTCGGGGTGATCACAACGAACACCACCACTGCCGAGGTCAGCACGCAGGTGAGCAACATGGCCGGCAACATGGCCAGACGATGCTCACGCAATACCGTGCGCAACGGCAGCTCGACCCGCGCCTCGCGCTGCGCCTCCATGGCCATGAACACCGGGGTTTCGCTGAGCCAGCGGCGCAGATAAACGCCCACCACGCCGAATACGCCACCGAGCAGAAACGGATAGCGCCAGGCGTAATCGAGAATCTCCGCAGGAGTGAACACCTGCGCAAGGAAAGTCGCGGTGAGTGCGCCGATCAGATAACCGAAGGTCAGCCCGGCCTGCAAGAATCCGAGTGCGTAACCGCGATGGCCGATAGGCGCATGCTCGGCAACGAACACCCAGGCGCTCGGCACCTCGCCGCCCACCGCCGCGCCCTGCAGGATGCGCAGCGCCAGCAACAGCAACGGGGCGAAATAGCCGATCTGCGCGTAGGTCGGCATGATCCCGATCAGCAGGCAAGGCAGCGCCATCATCAGAATGCTCAGGCTGAAAACCTTTTTGCGGCCCAGCCGGTCGGCGAAATGCGCCATCAGAATCCCGCCCAGTGGCCGCGCCAGATAACCGGTGACGAAGATGCCGAAGCTCTGCAGCAAACGCAGCCACTCGGGCATTTCCGGCGGGAAAAACAGCTGGCTCAGGGTCAGCGCGAAGAACACGAAAATGATGAAATCGTAGATTTCCAGCGCCCCACCGAGCGCCGCAAGGCCGAGGGTCTTGTAGTCGGCACGGCTGAACGGCGCCGGTCGGGCTGGAGAAGTGGCAGTCATGACAAAGAACTCAGGTATCGGCAAAAACCAAGGCGCCCATGGTCTACGCAAATACGCGGATCGACAACCCGTCAGACCATCGTCTCGGTTTGCGAAAACCCGCTCAACAAAATGGCCGCGCTTGATTTACTGTTAGTGCCTGTCTGCTGGCGCACAATTTACAAACCACCATAAATCCCTGTGGGAGCGAGCTTGCTCGCGAAGAGGCCGGTACATTCAGCATCACTGTTGACTGACCTGACGCGTTGGCGAGCAAGCTCGCTCCTACAGAGGCGGTGTCAATGCTGAGATTGTGGCCATAGACCAAAATAACCATAAAAAATCCGAGGTACTTCCCGTGGCCGTTGATATCGAAGATAGCCGCTCCGCGCGCTTTGCCCTGCGCTGTTCAAATTTTGCCGAACGCTGGTTTCCCGACTCCTGGGTGTTCGCCGCGTTGGCCGTCATCATCGTTGCGCTGGCCACCCTGGCCATGGGCGCCAAACCCATCGCTGCGGCGATGGCCTTCGGAGACGGCTTCTGGAGCCTGATCCCGTTCACCATGCAAATGGCCTTCGTGGTAATCGGCGGCTATGTCGTCGCCAGCTCGCCGCCTGCCGTCAAACTGATCGACAAACTGGCACGCATCCCGAAGAACGGCCGCTCCGCCGTGGCCTGGGTGGCGTTGATCTCGATGGTTGCATCGTTGCTCAATTGGGGTCTGTCGCTGGTGTTCGGCGGGCTGCTGGTGCGCGCCCTCGCCCGCCGCACCGATCTGAAAATGGATTACCGCGCCGCCGGTGCTGCGGCATACCTGGGACTTGGCGCGGTGTGGGCGCTGGGCTTGTCATCGTCGGCCGCACAGTTGCAGGCCAACCCGGGCAGCCTGCCGCCGTCGATCCTGTCGATCACTGGCGTGATCCCGTTCACCGAAACCATTTTCCTCTGGCAGTCCGGCGTGATGCTGCTGGCGCTGATCGTGATCTCGATCATCATCGCCTACGCCACTGCGCCCGGTCCGAACTCGGCACGCGACGCTGAGGCCTGCGGGATCGACCCGGCCTTCAACCTGCCGCCGCTGCAACCGCGCACTCGCCCCGGCGAATGGCTGGAACACAGCCCGTTACTGATCATTGTGCTGGTGCTGCTGGCAGCGGGATGGCTGTTACACGAGTTCTCGACCAAACCGGCGATCACCGCGATTTCCGGGCTGAACACCTACAACTTCCTGTTCATCATGCTCGGCGCGCTGCTGCACTGGCGCCCGCGCAGCTTCCTCGATGCGGTAGCCCGCGCGGTGCCGACCACCACTGGCGTGTTGATCCAGTTCCCGCTGTACGGCTCGATCGCTGCGTTGATGACCACAGTCAAGGGCGCCGATGCGCAAACCCTCGCGCATCACATCTCGACCTTCTTCGTCAGCATCGCCTCCCACGACACCTATGCGCTGCTGATGGGCGTCTATTCGGCGATTCTCGGCTTTTTCATCCCGTCCGGCGGCGGCAAATGGATCATCGAAGCGCCCTACGTGATGCAAGTCGCCAATGACCTGCAATACCACCTCGGCTGGGCAGTGCAGATCTACAACGCCGCCGAAGCCCTGCCGAACCTGATCAACCCGTTCTACATGCTGCCGCTGCTGGGCGTGCTCGGGTTGAAGGCGCGGGATCTGATCGGCTTCTCGTTCGTGCAACTGCTGGTGCATACGCCGCTGGTGCTGCTGTTGTTGTGGGCGCTGGGGACGACATTGGCGTATACGCCGCCGGTGATGCCGTAGCGCAAACGAGCCAGGCCTGTAGGAGCGAGCGCTCGCTTGCACAGGTCTGGCGTGGAAATCATGAAATCCACACTCGACCGCTTTTCTGTCAAACACCGCTGATCCACTATGACGCGCCCCCAAATCGAGGGGAACCCACGCTGAAATGGATCTGAGCATGTTCAAACTCGCAGGATTTACCCTCGTTGCACTGACGCTAAGCGCCGCCGCTCACGCCGATGTCGACGTGAAACTGGGCAGCACAGAGCGCGTCACCCGCCTCTTCGCCTACCCCAACAATTGCAGCGTGATCTGCTTCCGCAACTGGACGCTGGAGCAGACCGTTGCTCATTACCTGAGCCAGAGCGTGCAGCGTGATGGCTACGCCGATGCCAAGGTGCTGGTGAAAACCGATAACGATCAGCTCTACGCCGAGATCACCGGAGTGCCGGACGGCTATGACAAGCCGCTGTCGGCGTTGCTCGACGCCGGCGATCTGGCTTACGCCGGCGCCAGCAAGCTCAATGCCGAGGGCAAATGGACCTACAGCTGGTATTTTTTCCTGCCGCTGGGCATGGCCCTGGAAAATCGCAAAAGCGTCGAGTTGCTGCACTTTCCGCCTGACTACTCGCTGACCCAGGCGCAGGACTATCTGCGTTCGAACACCACCGATCGCTGGGCGTCTTTGCTGACCACTAACGGCATCCCTGCCGGGCAGACGCCGGCTTATCAGACCATCATCGACATCGCGCCGATCGCCGCGCCGTCCAGTGCCGGCGGGGATCTGGAGGACGTCTACGACTACTTCAAGGCCTACCAGACCACGCTGGTCAAGCAGTTCAGCCAGACCGCCAGCGGCGCGACGCTGCCGATGGTTGCGTTTGGGGCGCCGGTGCGCAACTGGATCAAGGAACAATATGGGCCGACGGTCGCCGTATTGGGTCTGGCAAGCATCAGTCCGAGCGAAGGGGTGAATGTGCCGGTGCTCGGCTCGAATCATCCGAGCTATATCTGGTACGCCGCTGATCCGAAGAGCTATACCGGCGACGATGCCCAGGCCAAGGCTGACGCCGCAGGCCTGAAAGTCATGGGCCAGGATTTGAGCGCGGCTTGCTGGCAGGCCGGGATGGGCAGCGAACCGGGCAGCAATGCGCAGTCCACGCTGAACAGTTGCACGCAAACATGGCAGGTGACGCAAAAGGTCACCACGTGCGAGTTGTTCTACACCTCGATCCGCGATCTCAGTGCCGAACAGGCCGCCGCCAAGTGCGCCACGCCAGCGGTCAAGAAACAACTGCAGCAGCTGAAAGCGCCACTGCCTGCGGCTGCCGCGCCCGCGCCGGCACTGTAATCGTTGCCGGAGCAACCTCGCGCCAGCCAATGCTGACCCGGGATTACGGCAAGAGCCGCAATTATGGTGCGCCGACCGGGCGCAAGCGATATTGCGGCGGCAATTGCTCGAAACCGCTGATGGTGGTGTTCAGACTTTTCCAGCGACCGTCCTTGATGCCGTAGATGCAACCGTGTATCGACAGTGGCTGGCCGCGATGCCAGGCATTCTGAATGATGCTGGTGTGCGCAACGTTGGCCACTTGCTGGATCACGTTGAGTTCACACATCCGGTCGACCTGCTCTTCTTCGGTCGCCAACTTGGCCAGCTCTTCGCGTTTCTCGTAGTACAGATCACGGATCGACCGCAGCCAGCCGTCGATCAGGCCAAACTGGCGATCCTGCATCGACGCACGCACACCGCCGCAGCCGTAGTGGCCAGTGACGAGGATGTGTTTGACCTTGAGGACGTCGACGGCGTACTGGATCACCGACAGGCAATTGAGGTCGGTGTGCAGCACGACATTGGCGACGTTGCGGTGTACGAACAGATCGCCCGGCAGCATGCCGACGATTTCGTTGGCCGGGACACGCGCATCGGAGCAGCCGATCCACAGGTATTCCGGTGTCTGCTGGCGCGCCAGTTTGGCGAAGAAGTCCGGGTCTTCCTTGGTGATCGCGTCAGCCCAACGCTCGTTGTTATCAATCAGGTCTTGTAGATCGTGCATGTTTAAGGCCTCAAGAAAGATGCGCAGGTTTGATAGACGACCACCCGTCGAAGTCACGCCGCCAGCGCAAAGTGTTTCCGTTGGAATTCTCGCGCGCCCGGTGAGTCCACTCAGTAAGGCCCACAGTATGAGGATTTGCCATGACTGATTCACGACGCCCTTATGATGCGGTGCAACCGGAACCCATCGATGATAACGAAGACCGCATGGGCTCGGTGCACGAGCTGGATTTCGACGACGAAGAGCCCAGCGCGAAGATCGGTGATGAGCTGCCCGAGCGTGAACGAGAACAGCTGATGCCGGCTGAGCGGGTGCGTGAGGCGGGTCTGACCGGGGCCTCGGTGGACGATCACCAGCCGACTGACGATGACCTGAGCCCGGAAACGCTGATTCGCGAGGACGGTGCACGCGATGCCGAGGAAGTCGGCGAGGGTAATCCGGCGGATTGGGATTTGAGCGAGGTCGGGGAAAATGACATCGGCGGCGGTGACGGGCTGGATGAGGCGGAACTGGCGGACCTGGATCCGCTGGATGGCAAGCGCTGATCAGCTGATTGAAAGTCGCTCCATGTAGGAGCTGCCGAAGGCTGCGATCTTTTGACTTTTTTTGCAAAATCCAAAACAAGATCAAAGGATCGCAGCCTTCGGCAGCTCCTACATGGCATCAGTCGATGAGGGTGCAGGCCATCACGACCGCATCCTCACGTCCACCCACCGCCGGATAGTAATCGCGACGCCGGCCAATCTCATTGAAGCCATAACGCTCATACAACTTGAACGCGGCAGTATTGCTGTCGCGCACTTCGAGAAAACACTCCCGAGCCTCAGCGGCATACGCTCGCGACATCAAATGCTCAAGCAAGGTCAGCCCCAACCCACGCCCCTGATTTTCCGGTTTGACGGTGATATTGAGCAGATGCGCCTCATCAAGAATGATCTGCACCACGCCGTGCCCGACCTGCTGCTGCCCTTCGAACATCAGCCAGATCTGATATTTGCCCAGGCCATCGAGAAAAATCCCGCGGGTCCACGGATGGCTGTACGCGGCGTATTCGATCTTCAACACAGCGTCCAGATCCGCCTCGGTCATCGGGCGAAAGGTTACAGCCTCACTCATCGGATTGTTTCCAGCGCGCCATCAGCCGACGCATGGCTTGCCAGACAGCAGCCTTGCGCTGTGGCTCTTCCATTAACAGTTCCAGACCGGGAATGGCCCAGGCCAGGCCCAGACCTTCGATCTGCAATTGACTATTGAACGCTTCGGCGTCCGCTTCACCGGCGAACTTCACCGCTGGCAAGCCGATCAACCATAAACAGGCGCAGGGTGCTGCTTCCATCTGTACCGAGAGGAAGCCCTGCACAAAGTCGCGCGCCGCTTCCGGGCCTTGGTCCAGGGTGCCGCGATTGAGCCACGGCCAGCGCACCGGTTCGCCGACGATCTGCGGTGCATCGGGCAGACCGGCGGCGCGCAGCATGTCTTTGAGCAGCAGGTAGGCGGGATCGCGACTTTGAAACGCTTCGCCTGTGGGTAACTCGACCAGCAGCAGGCAGCGCCCGGCGCGCAGCAGTTGCAGGGCGAAACGCGGCGGCGGCACTGGCGCAGGTTTGGCCACCACCGGCGTCTCGTCGACTTCTTCCACCGGTTTCGCGCCGTTGCGGGTGCTGGCCAGCGACGGACGCGGCACTTCGATTTTCGGCCGCTCGACCGGCCGCTCCACCGGACGCGCGGCAGACTGCCCGGGTGCTTGGGCCTGAGGCGCCGGTGCAACCGGGACCTCAAGCTCAGGCTCAGGTATTTCCAGCAGCTCGGGCCGCGACGGTGCGGCGAAAGGCAGTTCGGTGCGCGGCAGCCAGTTGACCACCTGCATGGCGTTCAAATAGGCGCGGCGGCGGGACTCGATAAGCAAAGGTCGGCCACTTGTGGATAACGGAAAGTGCGCTGATTCTACCGCCCTTCGCGCAAGATCGCTTGCTGTTGATCGATAGCCTGTGCTGCACCGCGCCGCTGCGCTTTGAGCAAAGAATGCGACAGCCCGTCCCGAGAGTGAATCGCCACGCCTGTGATGCAGTACAATCGCCGCTTTTAATTGCCAACCAGCCGGCCATTCCGATGATCGAACCCAAGCGCGTCTTGCGCGCCCTCGCTGAACACTGGGCACTTCTGGAGCCATTGTGCGAGCACTTCGACCAAGGCACCCTGAGCCTCAACGAACTGCGCACGCAACTGGCCGCCCAACAACTCGACAGCACGCCGCAGGACATCACCAGCCTGCTCGACGTGTGGATCCGCCTCGACATTCTGGTGCCGGTGGCGAAAAGCCCGAACCGTTTCGAGCTGAACGCGCAGATCCACGACTTCCTGGCCTATCTGCGCCGCGAACACCGGCTGGGCCTGTGCCTGGAAATCGAAGCCTACCTGCGTCACCTCGAACGGCTGGCCGGTTACATCCAGGACGCCTTCGACGTACGCGACGGCAACGACCTCGCCCGCCAGTTGCGCCTGCTCGACATGCGCGTGCGCGACGTACTGAAGAAGCTCGACAACGACGAACAGGCGCTGGTCGCCGTGGCTGAACGCGCCAAGACCAGCGACCGGCAGATTCCGCTGCGTCAGCGTTACGCCGAAGTACTGGCGACGTGGGACGAATACGTCGAGCCGATGATCGATCTGGTCAACGCCGACGGCGCCTTCGAACAGGGCGTGCGCAAGGTCGAAACGGTGCTGCTGAAAATGCTCAGCGAACAGCAGCGCCTTGGCCATCTGGTCGATGACGACATGCTCCTGCGCACCCACGCGCGCATTCTCGAAATGCAGACCAGCGCCCAACTCACTCTGCGTCACGCCCGCGAACTGCTGCTGCCGCTGCGTGAAGAAGCACGCCGGCACAACGCCGTGACCCGAGGTGCTGCGTTGGCCCTGGCGGCGATCCGGCGTAAAGGCATCGACGCCGTGCCGCAAGCGGCGATGCCATTGTTCACTCGCCCGCAAAGCACCTTCCTCGGCAGCGCCAGTCAGGTCGAAGCGTACGTGTATGCGCTGGCGCGTTTCGAGCCGAAACCGGCGCGCTTCCCTAAGGCGCACAAGACCCAGAAGGCTGGCGATGCCCCACGTGCACCGCGCACCGTGCGCGAGATGGTCGACCGTTGCGAAGAGTCCCTGCCGATGCCGGATCTGATGACCTGGCTGCTGGAGCAGGAACCGGACGGCGCGACCGACGAATTGCTCTACTGGTTCTCGCGCCTGTCGCGGGAAAAACGCTTCAAGCGCGAGCGTCTGGAACGCCGCGAATACCACACTCACGAGCATCAGGTCAGCCTGCGCTCCTTCGCCCTGCTCTCGGCCAGCGACACCGCCGCCGAGAATTCTGCGAGCATCCCCCATGCATCTTGATCTTTCCGAACTGTCGCAACTGGCGCCGATCTTCCGCGAGTTGTTCAAGGGTTACCACGTCAGCCGCCGTGATCCTGAGCTGTACGCACAACTGTCCAACTTCCAGGATCAGTACCGCACGCTGTTCAAGGCGCTGGGCTTTGAACTGGTCTGCGACACCCGTGGCTTTTATTACTTCGTCCCGGACATGGCCGCCGCGGCGGTGAACAAGACCGCCCAGCGTCTGGCGCTGTTCACCTTCATCCTCGTCGAGCATCTGGCCGATCAGGGCCGCGACCCGATCGCCGTGCTCGACGGCGGCAGCCTCGGCCGTGAAGAACTGCCGTCGCTGCTGGACAAGTACCGCGACCTGTTCATTCAGGCCGAAGTGCAGACCGTTGAAGAACTCGAAGAAAAGATCATGCGTCGCATGACTCAACTGGGTTTCGCCGGCGAAGAAAACGGTGTCTACCGCTTTCTGCCGCCCATGCACCGTTTCCTCGACGTGTGCCTGTCGGTCCAGCAGGACCGCGATCTCGCGGCCAGCGTGCACAGCGTTCTGCCGCTGCCGGCACCGGTGCTGATCGATGAAGCGGCCGAAGCGAAATTCCTCGAAACCGACGATCCATTGGATTTGAGCGAATTTGAAGAAGAAAGCGAAGAAGACGCACTGGCCCGCGCCATTGCCGAAGAACAGGAGTCCGACGCATGAGCCAGGAACGCTACGGCATTCGCCGCTTTGCCCTTTTGAACACCGCCGGTTACAGCCTCGGCCTGTTCCCGCTGGAAGAACCGCTGTCGGTTTACGGCGCGAACAACCTCGGCAAATCGGCATCGATCAACGCCTTGCAGTTCCCGATTCTGGCGCGCATGTCGGACATGAGTTTCGGCAAGTACAGCCTTGAACAATCGCGGCGCTTCTACTTTGCTTCTGACACCAGCTACATCCTTGTCGAAGTGAATCTGCCACACGGCCCGCACGTGATAGGCGTGGTCGGTCGCGGCCCGGGTGGCGGTTTCGGTCACCAGTTCTTCGCCTACGCCGGCAAGCTCGATCTGGCCCACTACCAGAAAAACGACACCTGCCTGCGCCAGAAAGAGCTGTTCAGCAACCTCGAAAAAGAAGGCCTGAAAGCCTACGAACTCAAGCCTGACGAACTGCGTCGTTTGCTGGTCGGCGGCCACACGTCGATCCCGCTCGACCTGACGCTGATCCCGCTGCGCTCGACCAGCGAGCAAAGCCTGAAGACTTTCCGCGCGTTGTTCATCAACCTGCTGCACATGCGCGAAATCACCGCGGCCAAGCTCAAGCAATTGTTCCTCGATGCCTTCGAACACAGCCTGCGTTCTGGCAGCGTCGATTACATCGCTGCCTGCGAAGAAGCCTTCCGCGATGTACGCCGCATGGAACAGGACTACAACTCGCTGGTTGCCGCCGGCCCTTTGGTTGAGGCACTGGCCAACGGCGTGAAACAGCGCGACGTGCTGCGCGGCAAACTGCATCGCCTGTCGCCGCTGCTCGATTCCCTGCTCGGCACCTGGTCGGACTACGCCACCGCGCGCAAGGAAGAGCTGACGATTCAGGCCGAGCACTACCGTCGCGAGCAGGACGATCTGCAAAACGATCAGCGCGGCGGCACTCAGGAACTGATGCGTCTGGAGCGGGAGATTTCCGGGATCCAGCGCTGGCTCGGCGAGCTGTCGGTGCTGAAGAACCGCTTCGCCCTGGTCGATGACGTCAAAGTGCTCGAGCAACAATTGCTTGCCGCCAAGGACGCTCACGACGAACTGGCCGGTGCCTTGGCGCAGTCGCGGCAGTTCAGCGCCGAGGATCTCGAAGAGCGTCTGCGCGATCTGGAAAAACGTCTGAAGTCGGTGAAGCAGCAACTCGATAATGCCGACAACAACAGCTACGCCCGTCTGCGCGAAGAGTTCTCGCAACAGGACGTCGAACGCCTGATGCGTCTGTTCAACAGCGCGCTGTTCAGCCTGCCGCTGGGCGAACACGGCATCACCCTCGACGAGAACGGCGAGTGGGTCAAATCGGTCGAGCTGATTCTCGATGGCTTCAAGGGCGAGCGTTTCGAAGTGCCAGGCCTGTCGATCGACATCTCGCACATCGAGCCGCCGGCCCTGCAAGCGCTGGCCGACCGCGCCGCATTGCGCGATCAGAAAGAGCGTCTGGAAAAAGAGCTCAAGCAACTGAAAACCCAGCAGGCCGTGGCCGCCGACCGCGCCGCGAGCAAGACCCAGACCGAGGCGCTGTATCAGCAGGTGCTGGACGCGCAGAAGGCGCTGGAAGATTTCCGTCGCACCCAGACCTTGAGCGCCGAAGAAAGCGACAAGCTCGAGCAACTGGCGCAGATGGAAGCCGCGCAGGACGAACTCAAGCGCTCCAGCGATGCCTTCACCGAGCGCGTCCAGCAACTGTCGGCCAAGCTGCAACTGGTCGGCCGCCAGATCGCAGACATGGAAGCCAAGCAACGCACTCTCGACGATGCCCTGCGTCGTCGTCAGTTGCTGCCGGCGGATCTGCCGTTCGGCACACCGTTCATGGACCCGGTCGACGACTCGATGGACAACCTGCTGCCGCTGCTCAACGATTATCAGGACAGCTGGCAGGGCCTGCTGCGCGCCGACGGTCAGATCGAAGCGCTGTATGCCCAGGTGCGCCTCAAAGGCGTGGCCAAGTTCGACAGCGAAGACGACATGGAGCGCCGTCTGTCGCTGCTGATCAACGCTTACGCGCACCGCACCGATGAAGCCCTGACACTGGGCAAGGCGCGCCGCGCGGCGGTCACCGACATCGCACGCACCCTGCGCAACATCCGCAGCGACTACGACAGCCTCGAGCATCAACTGGCGCTGTTCAACCGCGAGATCAACAAGCGTCAGGTTTCCAACCTGCAGAGTTTCCGCATCGTCCTCGCGCCGAACAAGGAAGCGCTCAAGCACATCGACCAGATCATCCACAGCGCCGGGCAGTACGAAGAAGGCGAAACCCTTTCGGTGTTCGACCTCAGCCAAAGCGCCGAGCAGGACAACAAGAACGAAGAGGCCAAGGAATACCTGGCACGGCTGGTGGCGGCGAACCACAACCAGCTCGGCCTCAAGGACTTGTTCGAACTGGCCTTTGAGATCACCAAGGTCAACGGTCAGCCGGTGATCCACACCGATATCGACGGCGCGGCCTCCAACGGCACGACCATGACCATCAAGGCGCTAACCAACATGTATTTGTTGCTGCACTTGATGGACCGTGACCTGGCCGGCCGCGTGCGCCTGCCGTACTACCTCGACGAGGCAGCGGACATCGACGAGAAGAACCAGGCCGCATTGCTGGAGACCAGTCTGCAACTGGGCTTCGTGCCGATCCTGGCGAGTGTGAAGCCGCAGGTCTGCGCCAGTGTAGCTATCGACCTTGAGGGCGGCAGCGGCCCGGCGGGGATCTACATTGACGAGGCGGACTGGAAATATATCCGCCGCCATGATGTGGTCAAGGCCACGTTGAATGTTCAAGCAGACGAGCCGGAGCTGGATGCGGTTTGATCGGCTGTAGCTGAAGGCAAAAAAAAGGGCCGCGATCTGATCGCGGCCCTTTTTTATGGTCTGGATTTTGTGTTGATTTGGCTGGCCCCTTCGCGAGCAGGCTATTCGACAGACGCCGCTACTTACCCAGCGGAATCTTCGGCGCCCAGGTCAGCCATTCATCCTCAAACTTTTCGAACAACGGGAACGTCTGCTCGGCTCGCGCCGGATTGCCCATGCGTTCGCCATCCGGTGTGGCGAAGGCGATGCCGCCCTGAATCAGCGTCTCCAGCGATTCGGTGCGCACCGTGACACCTTTGAACAAACCGTAATCGAAGCCCACGCCGCTGGTGTTCCAGAAGCGGCTGCCGCTGCGCACCAGCGGCGCGTACTTCGGCTCGATCAGGATGTGCACCAACACTCGGTCAGCCGTTTGGCCCAACTCATAACCGGTGACCTTGCCGACGGTGATTTCACGGTAAGTTACCGGCACTCCAGGCTTGAGCGAACCGCGGCGTGCAGCGCTCAAGACCAGACTCAAACCGGCTTCCTGTTTAGTGACTTCCGGCGCTTCAGCCAAAGCAACGAAGTTTTTCTGCGGCCCGAGATTTTTCACCGCAGGCTGGACTTCGATGTATTTGCCGGTAACCAGCGTTTCCAGATTCTGCGTCTTGATCAGCCCCAGTTCCGGCTTCACCACCCAGAACTGACTGCCGACCCGGGCGATCTTCTCCGGCACTTCGGTGATCCGCGCGGTGAGGATCACAGACTGCATGTCGTCGGTGAGATCGACGCTTTCAATCTTGCCGACATCCAGCCCCTTGAAGCGCACCGGCGTGCCGCTGCTCAAACCGTCGGCGCGGTCGACCTTGATCGTCACCACTGCGCCTTTCTTGTTCGCCTCATCGTGATCTGCAAACAGGCGGAAGCGTGGGATGTGCTTCTTCAGCGGCGCATTGGCCTGCGGCGTTTCGAACGCAATCCCGCCGGCCATCAGCGTTTGCAGGGATTCACTCTTCACCTGAATGCCGCCGGTCAAGCCACCCGTGAGGGTAATGCCGCTGACGTTCCAGAAACGCGTGGAGGCGTTGACCAGGTTTTCGTATTCCTTCTCGATGTGCACGCCGATGACCAGTTGCTTCTTGGTTCTGGAGAACTGGTAGCTCTGCACCGAACCGACCTTGACCTGCTTGTACAGAATCGGACTGCCGACATCGATCGAACCCAGCGAATCGGTAAACAACACCAGATGCAGGCCCGGCGAACGCAGATCCAGCGGCGGTGCTTTCGGTCGCGCCTCGAATTCGCGTTTCGGCGCAGCGCCTTTGTCGCCCGGACGCACGGCGATGTAGTTACCTTTCACCAGCGCTTCCAGGCCGGTGATACCGGCGAGGGAAATCGACGGTTTGACCACCCAGAACTGCGTACCCTCAACCAGATAATCTTCGGCCAACGGATCAAGGGTCAGCTCGGCTGTAGCGCTGTTCAGGTCAGGATCGACCTTCAGCGCTTTCAGATTGCCGACCTGAATGCCCTTGTACATCACCGGCGTGCGACCGGCCTGCAGGCCTTCGAAATCGCTGAGCTTGACCTTGACCCGGATCCCGGCAGCGGCGGCGTCGAAGTCTTCATAGAGACGGAACGGCAGGCTTGGATCCGTCGCCGGGCTGTCCTTGCGATTCTCCGGCGTGGCGAACGCGATACCTCCAGCGACGATGCTGGCCAGGGATTCGCTGCGCACTTTTACCCCGGACAGATTGGCGTCGATACTGATGCCGCTGGCATTCCAGAAACGGGTGTGTTTGCGCACCAGTTTGGCGTAGGTCGGCTCGATGAAGACTTTCAGTTCAACAGTGCTCTGATCTTCGGACAGTACATAGCTTTTGACCTGACCGACTTTGATCTGCTTGTAGAACACCGGGCTGCCACGATTCAACGAACCGAGACGATCAGCCTTGATGGTCAGGTGCAGACCCGGCTTGGCGTCGGACAGCGGCGGCTCTTCGGCGAGTGCCTTGAACTTGCGCACCGGCTCGCCTTCACCGGGGCTGATCGCCACGTAGTTGCCCGAAACCAATGTTTCCAGACCGGTGATACCGGCCAAGGTCACGCTTGGCTTGACCAGCCAGAACCGCGTACTGGTTTTCAGATACTGTTCGACGTCCTTGTTCATTTCGATGGTGGCGATAACCCCTTTGGAGTTGCCTTCATCGTCAAGCTTGAGCGTCTTGACCTTGCCGACCGGCATGCCCTTGTAGACCACCTCAGTCTTGTTGGCCTGGATACCTTCGCCACTCTCGAAGCGCACCTGAATTTCGATGCCGGTTTCTGACCAGGCACGCCAACCGAGCCAGCCGCCAATGATCAGCGCGATCAGAGGCAGCACCCAAATGGCCGACCAGTTCGAAGCCGGTCGGGTTTTCGCTACAGGCAAATCAGTCATGGTCGTCGTCCGACTCCGTGTTATCCCAAATCAGTCGGGGATCGAAAGTTACTGCGGCGAGCATCGTCAGAATCACCACAGAGGCGAAGGCGACGGCGCCCATGTTGGCTTCGACGCTGGCAATCCGGCCGAAGTTGACGACCGCCACGAGAATGGCGATCACGAAAATATCGAGCATTGACCACCGACCAATGAACTCGATGAAACGGTACATCCAGATGCGCTGACGGGCCGACAATGGCTGCCGTCGTTGTACCGAAAACAGCAACAACGCGATGCCGACCAGTTTGAAAGTCGGCACCAGAATACTGGCGATGAACACCACACTCGCGATCGGAATCATGCCGTGCTGCACCAGTTCAATCACTCCGGACATGATGGTGCTCGGCTCACCCTGGCCCAGAGAGCTGACCGTCATGATCGGCAAGACATTGGCCGGGATATAGATGATTGCTGCTGTAATCAGCAGAGCCCACGTTCGGGTCAGGCTGTTGGGGCGGCGAGCGTGAACCTGAGCGCCGCAACGGGTGCAGTTCTGCTCATCGGTGTCTGCTTCCTGCCTGTTCAGCTCGTGGCACTCGGTGCACACCAGAATGCCCGCATCAATCGCCCGCATGGGCATCCTCTCCTGATAATGCCTGCCAGATCTGATGCGGTGACATCACTACCTCCAGCCAGACTTGTACGAGCAACAAACCGATAAAACACGCCAGGCCAAGGCCGACGGTAATCGCCGCCATATCCGCCAATTTGACAATCGCGACGAGGACGCCCATGAGGTAGACCTCAAGCATGCCCCAGTCTCTGAGGTGGTGGTAAATACGATAGAGCAGCAAGCCATAACTACGGCCGACGTCGAAACGAATCGTCAGCAATACAAACAGCTGGCACAGCAACTTGAGCAACGGTATCGCCATACTGCAGAGGAAGACGACGATCGACACACCTTGCATGTCGGTGTTGAACAGGCCAACCACACCGCTCCAGACCGTATCCTGCGAAGATTGCCCGAGGATATTGAGTTGCATGATGGGTAAAAAGTTTGCCGGTACGTAAAGTAATAACGCCGCGATCACTAGGGCGAGGCTGCGCTGCACCACGTTATGGCGGTGGGCATACAACTCATAACCACAACGAGGACAGAGGGCTTTCTCACCATGGGCAAGCGTCGGCTTGCGCATCAGCAGGTCGCACTCATGACAGGCTATCAAGTCTTCCAGCGGTAAATCTGACAGCCCGGGGGTGTCAACCGATTCTGACATACAGGCTCTGGCTCCGAAAAAAGATGGGGCTATTCTAGTGTTCTGTTTCGAAAATAACTGTGCAATTTTGTTCGCCATGTCT
>NZ_PJBC01000039.1 GCF_002836515.1 Pseudomonas sp. Choline-02u-1 | reverse complement strand
CCCCATCGTGGTTTTACCGCCCTGACTGACTGATGAATGCTGCGTGGCGGCGGCGGTTACGGATTCCCAAGGGACGATCCAGTACTCGCCGTTTTCGCGGGGGACGCAGACTTCCCGGCGTTGGCGGTTGAAGCGTATGGGTAGAGGGACTTCGCGAAACAGTCCCTGGATTAGAAAGAAGGCTGGCACTCCAATAATGAACGCGGTCATTACTGCGAAAATATGCATTTCATCGTGATCAATCCTGAACAGATATCCCATGAACGCAAACAACACCACCATCGGCCAAAGCACCATTACCGCCGAGCCGATGCTGTAGTTACCTATATCGAGAAACACATCGTTTTTTCGCCAAATGATGTTGAGCACGTCAGAAGGTTTTCTACCGGTGGGAATCGGCAACGGCGCTAAATAGTCATTACGCGAAAACACCCCTTTCTTCGTGGAGCCTGCCGCTGGCGTACTCATACCTGTGCCTCCGCTCGCCCGGTCAACTCGGCCTCGCGTTTGGCAATGGCGGCTTCCAACTCAGGGGAACGTTTGGCCCATTGTTCCGGCGGGAGTGGTTTTGACCATTCGATGATGTCGGGATGGAGCAAATCAGGTGGCGGATTTAATTTCCAA
>NZ_PJBC01000038.1 GCF_002836515.1 Pseudomonas sp. Choline-02u-1 | reverse complement strand
CGCATCTACTGCGTGCAATACGACGAGTCGGACCTGCACTTCATCCAACGTCTGTGCGAGGAAGAAGGCATTCACTTCCACTTCCAGCACAGCGCCAACGCGCACAAGTTGGTGTTTGGCGATGACCAGACGGTGTTCCCGAAACTCGCGCCTGTGCCCTATCAGCAAGACTCCGGCATGGTCGCCAGCAACCCGGTGATCAAGCGCTTCGACCTGCGCCTGGAAACCCGCACCAGCCGCACCACGCGCCGCGACTACGACTTCGAAAAACCGCGCCTGACCCTGGAAAGCGAAAACCGTGGCGACGCCCTGCCCGACCTCGAAGACTACGATTACCCGGGCCGTTTCATCGACCGCGAGCGCGGCAAACACCTGGCCAAACGCGCCCTCGAACGCCATCGCAGCGACTTTCAACTGGCCGAAGGCAAGAGCGATCAGCCGTTGCTGGTCAGCGGCCACTTCCTCGCCCTGACCGAACATCCCAAAGCCAAGTGGAACGACCTGTGGCTGCTCACCGAAGTCCTGCACGAAGGCAAGCAGCCGCAAGTGCTCGAGGAGTCGGTGACCAGCGACACCACCGCGCTGAAAGACGATTTCCATCAGGGCTATCGCAACCGCTTCCAGGCTACGCCGTGGGACGTGCCCAATCGCCCGCCG
>NZ_PJBC01000037.1 GCF_002836515.1 Pseudomonas sp. Choline-02u-1 | reverse complement strand
GGCTTCTGGCCCGATCTCCATGTAACTGCGCATGCATTCCCACAGCGCCATCGCGGTTGTGCCGCCGCCGCAATTGAAGCCCCATGAAAAATGCTGGTTGTCTTCGGCAGCGTGCGGGTCTGGGTTTTCGAAACCGATGACCAGCAGCCCCATCGTGGTTTTACCGGCCTGACTGACTGATGAATGCTGAGTGGCAGCGGCTGTTACGGTTTCCCAAGGGACGATCCAGTACTCGCCGTTGTCGCGGGGGACGCAGACTTCACGACGTTGACGATTGAAGCGTATGGGTAACGGGACTTCGCGTAAGAGGCCCTGAACAACGAAAAGTGAAGGGATACCGATGACAAATAACGCCCCAAGCCAGATTAATCCGGGATCCGGGGTGATGTAACCCATAAATACGAACACCATCAGCGAAGGCCACATCACCATCACCGCCGAACCGATGCTGTAGTTACCAATATCGAGAAACACCTCGTTTTTGCGCCAGATGGTGTTGAGTACGTCGCAAGGCCTTTCACCCGTAGGAACAGGTAATGGCGCCAGATAATCGTTGCGCGAAAATATCCGTTTTTTTGTGGTGCCTGCCATTGGCGTGCTCATACCTGAGCCTCCGCTCGCCCGGTCAACTCGGCCTCGCGTTTGGCAATGGCGGCTTCCAACTCCGGGGAACGTTTGGCCCATTGTTCCGGCGGGAGTGGCTTTGACCATTCGATGATGTCGGTATGGAGCAAATCAGGTGGCGGATTCAATTTCCAG
>NZ_PJBC01000036.1 GCF_002836515.1 Pseudomonas sp. Choline-02u-1 | reverse complement strand
GACCCTGTCGAACGGCGCTGTGATCACCATCAAGGCAGGCGAAACCACCGGCACCGCCACCGTTCCGGCACCATCCGATGACGTTTACAAAGACGCCGGTTCTGTGCAGGCGACGATCACCAGCGCTACCGGTGGCAACTTCGAAAATCTGGTGCCGAGCTCGGTTCCAGCGGTGACCAGTGTCACCGACACCATCGACACTTCGACGGTCAAACTGACCGCCGACACTTCGGTCGCTGAAGGCGGCACCGTGACTTACACCGCCACCGTCGGCGCTCCGGTCACGGGCTCGCCTGTGGTTGTTACCTTGGCCAACGGTCAGAGCATCACCATCGCCGTTGGCCAGACTTCCGGGACTGCGACTTTCACCGCGCCGAACGATGCGCTGACTGGTAATGCTCCGCTGACCAATTCGATCACCAACGTAACCGGCGGCAACTTCGAAAACCTGGTGGCGGATAAAACACCGGTTTCGACCACTGTTATGGATGTTGCCGACACCACCAATCTGTCCTTGAGCGCCAGCAATTCGGTGGCTGAAGGTGGCCAGATCACCTACACCGCGACGCTGAGCAACGCCGCCGGCACGCCAGTGACCGTGACCCTGTCGAACGGCGCCGTGATCACCATCAAGGCTGGCGAAACCACCGGTACCACAACTGTTCCGGCCCCGTCCGACGACGTCTATAAAGATGCCGGTTCCGTCCAGGCAACGATCACCAGCGCTACCGGCGGCAATTTCGAAAACCTCGTGCCGAGCACTGCTCCGGCCGTGACGACAGTCACCGACACCATCGACACTTCGACGGTCAAACTGACCGCCGAC
>NZ_PJBC01000035.1 GCF_002836515.1 Pseudomonas sp. Choline-02u-1 | reverse complement strand
CGGTGCCGGAACGGTTGCGGTGCCGGTGGTTTCGCCAGCCTTGATGGTGATCACAGCGCCGTTAGACAGGGTTACGGTCACTGGTGAGCCAGCGGCGTTGGTCAATGTCGCGGTGTAGGTGATCTGGCCACCTTCGGCCACCGAGCCGGTCGCGCTGAGCGACAGATTGGTGGTGTCGGTAACATCCGTAACAGAAGTCGAAACCGGAGTTTTGTCGGCAACCAGATCTTCGAAATTTCCGCCGCTCACGCCAGTGATCGAGTTGGTGATCGGCGCGTTGCCGGTCAGCGCATCGTTCGCAGCAACAGCGGTTGCAGTGCCGGTAGTCTGGCCGACGCCGATGGTGATGGATTGGCCGTTGGCCAGAGTCACGACCACTGGCGAACCGGTGACCGGAGCGCCAACCGTGGCGGTGTAAGTCACGGTGCCACCTTCAGCGACCGAGGTATCGGCGGTCAGTTTGACCGTCGAAGTGTCGATGGTGTCGGTGACTGTCGTCACGGCCGGAGCAGTACTCGGAACGAGGTTCTCGAAATTGCCGCCGGTAGCGCTGGTGATCGTTGCCTGGACGGAGCCGGCGTCCTTGTAGACGTCATCGGTCGGTGCAGGAACGGTTGCGGTGCCGGTGGTTTCGCCAGCCTTGATGGTGATCACAGCGCCGTTCGACAGGGTCACGGTCACTGGCGAGCCAGCGGCGTTGGTCAATGTCGCGGTGTAGGTGATCTGGCCACCTTCAGCCACCGAATTGCTGGCGCTGAGCGACAGATTGGTGGTGTCGGCAACATCCGTAACAGTGGTCGAAACTGGAGTTTTATCCGCCACCAGGTTTTCGAAGTTGCCGCCGGTCACATTGGTGATCGAGTTGGTCAGCGGCGCA
>NZ_PJBC01000034.1 GCF_002836515.1 Pseudomonas sp. Choline-02u-1 | reverse complement strand
GATGGCAAGCTGTGAGTCCGCGGTGCTAGAAGCACGTGTGGGAGCAAAGCTGCCATCCACCTTTCCACTCTGGCCGATAAGCCCGAACAGTTGAACGAGCGCCACTCGAATCACAAGCGTGGGCAGAGCCAGAGCACTCTCACTTCTGAGTGTAAGAGGGTTTTGCCATGATTTCCTGGGTCGGCATCGATATCTCTAAATCAAACCTTGTTGTCTGGGTTCAACCACAGAAAGAAGGTTTCGAGATTCCAAACACATTTGAAGGCTTTGTTGAGCTGATCAAACGATTGAGCTGCTATGAGGTTGGTCGGGTATTGCTGGAGGCCACGGGAGGCTACGAGCGCCAGGTCATGGCGGCACTGCAACAGGCGAATCTCCAAGTGCTGCGAATCAATCCTCGTCGGGCCAGGGCCTTCGCGGTGGCCATGGGCAAAAATGCCAAGACCGACCCGATTGATGCGGCAGTTCTGGCTGATTTTGCCGAAGTGCTGCATGGGTCTAATGAAAAGGTCATTTCTCCTGAGCGTGAAGCTCTGCGCGAGCTGATTCAGTGTCGCGAGCACTTGGTTCAGCAGCGCGACGACAATAAGCGTCGGCTTCAGCAGGCTCAGTTGCCAACCGTTGTCAGCGCGACCAAAGATCATATTCGTTACCTGCAAGTGCAGATCAAAGCCTTGGAAAAACACCTCGTTCAGAGCATGTTTGATTTGGATGCAGAAAAGGCCAATCGACTCATGTCTGTGAAAGGGATTGGCAAAGTCGCGGCCGCCAGTTTGCTGGTTTATTTGCCAGAGCTGGGCGAGTTGGATCGCAGGGAAGTGGCGGCGTTAGCGGGCATAGCCCCTTACAACGACGACAGCGGAAACCACAATGGAAAACGGCAGATATACGGAGGGAGAGCACGAGTCAGGCATGCGTTATACATGTCGAGTTGGGTTGTTATCCGATTTCAAGCAGACTTTAAAAAGCGCTACGAGGCTCTAAGGGAGCGAGGGAAGAGCGCGAAAGTCGCGCTCATCGCCTGCATGCGAATACTGCTGATCAGACT
>NZ_PJBC01000033.1 GCF_002836515.1 Pseudomonas sp. Choline-02u-1 | reverse complement strand
TGCTCAGCCAACCGGCATTTCTGCAATTTGGCCACAACGGCGAAGGCATTCACGGGCGTATCGAAGACGTGCTCGTCGGCGAGGCGGGCAAGCGCCTGACCCGCTATCACCTGACGCTGGTACCCGCGCTGCACTATTTGCAGTTCAGCCACGATCAGCGGATTTTTCAGCAGCACACGGTGCCGCAGATCATTGCGCAGGTGCTCAAGAAGCATGGCATTCAAGGTGATGCATTCACCTTTCACGTTACTGCGAACCCGCCTCGTGATTACTGCACTCAGTACGCGGAATCAGATTTTGAATTCATCCAGAGGTTATGCGCCGAGGACGGTATTGCCTGGCATCACCAGCACTCGGCGGACGGGCACCTGTTGGTGTTCACCGATGATCAGGTGTTCCTGCCCACACTCGGTGCCACGCCCTATCAACAAGACTCCGGCATGGTCGCCGAGCACTCGGTGGTCAGCCGCTTCAGTGTGCGAACCAGCACCCGCACCAGCACCGTCACCCGCCGTGACTATGACCTCAAACGTCCGAGCCTGCTGCTCGAAAGCCACTTCACCGCCGAGTTCACGCCGGTGCTGGAGGACTATCGGTACCCGCTGTTGATCGAGAATGAAAAGTCCGGCAAGCAAATGGCTCGGCAGGCGCTGGAGCGCCATCGCCGCGACTATGAGTTGGGCGAAGGTCAAAGCGATCAGGCAAATCTGCGCTGTGGCCATCTCTTCAAACTGACCGGACACCCGCGCAAAAGCTGCAATGACCTGTGGTTATTAATCAGCATTCGTCACCTCGGCCGCCAGCCACAAGTGCTCGAAGAGTCGATCATCAGTGACACCCAAGCCGCTGATGGTTTAACCCAGGGGTATCGCAACACCTTCAGCGTAATCCCCGCCGAGGTGGTGTTTCGCCCACCGTTGCCAGCGCCACGTCGCCCGCTGGTCTGTCAGACCGCACGGGTCACCGGGCCGGCCCATGAAGAAACCCATTGTGATGATTTAGGACGCATTAAGTGCGAGTTCGATTGGGACCGCGCCGAACTCGATAGTGAGCGCAGCAGTTGCTGGATCAGGGTTTCATCGAATTGGGCCGGG
>NZ_PJBC01000032.1 GCF_002836515.1 Pseudomonas sp. Choline-02u-1 | reverse complement strand
ACCATTGGTCACGTTGACCACGGTAAAACCACTCTGACTGCTGCTCTGACTCGCGTCTGCTCCGAAGTTTTCGGTTCGGCCGTCGTTGAATTCGACAAGATCGACAGCGCACCAGAAGAAAAAGCTCGCGGTATCACTATCAACACCGCTCACGTTGAGTACAACTCGACTATTCGTCACTACGCTCACGTTGACTGCCCAGGTCACGCTGACTACGTGAAGAACATGATCACCGGTGCTGCCCAGATGGACGGCGCGATCCTGGTTTGCTCGGCAGCTGATGGTCCGATGCCGCAAACCCGTGAGCACATCCTGCTGTCCCGTCAGGTAGGCGTTCCGTACATCGTGGTTTTCCTGAACAAGGCTGACCTGGTAGACGACGCTGAGCTGCTGGAACTGGTTGAGATGGAAGTTCGTGACCTGCTGTCGACCTACGACTTCCCAGGCGACGACACTCCGATCATCATCGGTTCGGCTCGTATGGCGCTGGAAGGCAAAGACGACAACGAAATGGGCACCACTGCCGTTCGTAAACTGGTTGAAACTCTGGATACCTACATTCCAGAACCAGTTCGTATGATCGACAAGCCATTCCTGATGCCAATCGAAGACGTATTCTCGATCTCCGGTCGCGGTACTGTTGTGACTGGTCGTATCGAGCGCGGTATCGTTCGCGTTCAGGATGCACTGGAAATCGTTGGTCTGCGTGACACCACCACCACCACCTGCACTGGTGTTGAGATGTTCCGCAAGCTGCTCGACGAAGGTCGTGCTGGCGAGAACTGCGGCGTTCTGCTGCGTGGTACCAAGCGTGACGACGTTGAGCGTGGCCAGGTTCTGGTCAAGCCAGGTTCGGTCAAGCCGCACACCAAGTTCACCGCAGAAGTTTACGTTCTGAGCAAGGAAGAAGGCGGCCGCCACACTCCGTTCTTCAAAGGCTACCGTCCACAGTTCTACTTCCGTACTACTGACGTGACTGGTAACTGCGAGCTGCCAGAAGGCGTTGAAATGGTAATGCCAGGTGACAACATTCAGATGACTGTTACCCTGATCAAAACCATCGCGATGGAAGACGGTCTGCGTTTCGCTATCCGTGAAGGCGGTCGTACCGTCGGCGCTGGCGTCGTAGCCAAAATCATCGA
>NZ_PJBC01000031.1 GCF_002836515.1 Pseudomonas sp. Choline-02u-1 | reverse complement strand
GCTGAAAAGCGTTTCACCGTCCACTCAAACCGGACAATTCCACGAATCGAAATACCGGACGGTTAAATCCGCCCGAAGGACGCCATGCTATGCTCAGGCAGAGATAACGAGGGTTAAAAAATGAGCGAATCAGCCACTGTCAGCGTCGCGAGCGAAGTTCGCAGGCTCGCGGAAAAACATGGGGTAGGCGCCGAGCGTGACGGACTGAGTCGCATGGCGGTGACGATAACGCGGCTGGCCGGTGATGTCGTTGAACTGGACAGTGTTGAGCAACTGCTGGTGAACCTGAATCGAAAGGGTGTGTTGAACAAGGCTGAAATCATGGCCTTGCAAGGAAGTTACCTTCAGGAAAAAAGGCATTCGAAGAAGCAGCTCAGCGCATGACGTTCGACCCCTTCGGCGATTTCGTAACTGAAGGCTACCTCCGCAACTCGCTCAAGCTCAAAGACCCGGCTGAAGTCTCGGAATCGGAACATCTTTCTTTCGAAGCCAGTATCGAAGACGCGCTTGCTCTTCTGGCAAAAAAAGGTCCATCAACTACCAAGCGATACTAAAAGCTCATGGATCTCTTTGCGGGGTTCTATCCATGGGCAGGCAAAGACAGGAATGAGCTGGTTCCCCACCTCGCGGTTTTCAAAGGATCAATAGACGACCCGCATCACACACCTTTCGAGCGGCCTGAGCTGATCAAGAGATCCGTCGAATATGCGCTGGAGCTCGCTACGAACAAAAAACGCTTCCGGGATCGCCCGGGCGAGGTGATGGGCCAATTGGCTTTCGCTCATCCGTTTCTGGATGGTAATGGGCGGACTATCCTGCTCGTTCACATGGAGCTGTGCTATCGGGCCAAGTTTGCCATCGATTGGTCGAATACCAATAAAGATGCGTATTTGCGGGCGCTCAGCGACGAGATCCGCGATCCCTCCAAGGGCCACTTGGATGATTATCTGAAGCCTCATGTCGTAGACATCTCGAGCCGTGAGGAATGGCCCGAAGTGATTGGCGGGATCAAAGGACTGGACGGGTTGGACAAAGAAGGAATCATCTACGCGAATCTGGACAATCCCGACATTCAACAGCTTTATAAAACTTACAGAACACAGCCAATGGAGTAGAAACGCAAAAAGCCTGCTTTCGAGGCAGGCTTTTGCGGTGTATTAAACGCTTACTTCTGCTTCGTCAGCGCCGAGTAGCTGTTCATCAGGTTGCGGTAGTTGGGAATCCGT
>NZ_PJBC01000030.1 GCF_002836515.1 Pseudomonas sp. Choline-02u-1 | reverse complement strand
TATGAGACTTGCGCCGGCGAAGCCCCAAGCCTTGGCTTCAAGATCCAATGACAGTTTGCCGAAGTTGACGCTACGTACGCTGCCGTCGTGTGCCTTGTATTTCGCTATCCAGGGATCGGCCTTTGCCCGTTTAGGGAACTCGACTTTCTGCAAGCTTTAAGGTTGGTGATATTCAGTCCTTATTGTTTTCTTAAACAGGTTTTGGCTACGTTGAAAGAGAGTTGAGACCAATGCCATGCGAGAACTCAATAACCATAAACGGGAACAAAATAAGAAAGTGGTGGGCGTGTTTTCTTCCATTCTTCCGCAAATAGAAGGCCTTGCTTGATTTCTTCCTCGGTCATGTTTTCGGTGATTTTTGGAAGCATTCTTTCGCCGTCTTCAGCTGCTGTCCCGCCGCCCTCGAATTTAGACAACAGATAGGCTAGTCCATAAGCCTCAATCAGGTTTTTTGGATAGTCTAGATCGTTTGGTATATGGGCTACGCTGAGGGCGTAGTTACCGACCGCGCTGACGTACCCGCCTTCGGCCGATTTTTTTAACCAATAAGCAACTTCTTCTTTCTTACCTCCATGTTCGAATAAATAGTTGGCATAAAAATACATTGCTTTGGGATAACCACCTTCAGCTGACGCCTTGTACCACTTTTGAATAGTTTTTTCGCGGCTACCCGGAACGATGAACCATCCTTCCCCATCTTCGTAGATTCCTGCGAGTGTATTCTGTGCTAGAGGATCACCTGCCTCCGCTGCCATTTCTAACCAGCTAGATCCTTGTTTGGTGATGAATAAAACGGTCATTGCTTCAGTGTCGTTTTTTTTAGCTCGTTCCTGAGCTGATTGTATTACTTGTTCTCGCCATTCGTCTGCACTCTTACCACCGCAGCTTTTCATTTCATTACAGATGTCACTCTTGCTGCTTAGTCTTAGCATTGCGTATAGGTTGCCCTGTTGCGCAGCTGCTTCATACCATTTTCTTGCTTCATTAGTTGTGTACCGGTTGCTCAGACGAATTGCCTCTGCCAAGTAATATTGGGCTGTCTCGTCACCAGCAATAGCAGCACTCTCTAGTAAAGGTTGGGAGTCGTACCAGTCGCTTTGCTGGTACAAAATTAGTCCTCGCTCTTTTTTCGATTGCTGTTCTTGTGTTAGTTGCGCAGAAGCTGAGCAGGAAAAAAGAACGGATAGAAGTAAGCATGATATGATTTTAATCAATGTTAGGTCCTTTATAGCTAGCTTTTGTATCTTGGATTGGAGCGAAAGCAGGGCCTTTATAAATGATGTTGTACTCACAGTGTGCATTCAGTCGGGCGCCTAATCTAGCTACATGCTCGCGATAAATCCTTCTTGTGTCGTTACTTGACTTGTCCAGAGCTTTAACTCGTTCAGCCATAAATGAATCGAGCTTGGATTTGTTTCTACAATATGTAAGCCCGGCTTGCGGTGGTCGCGATCCATCCCGATTCATACGTATAATTGCCTCTTCGAACTGTAAAGCAGCGTTAGGGTTGGATGATATCCACCCTAAACAACGTTCGATCGCTCTCTGCTGTAGTTGATATGCCTCGTCTTCCTTGACGCTTTTATTGTCTAGGTCTTCTTCTATTGAAAAAGGTTCAGGAGATGAGCTAAGGGTCAATAGCAACGGTCCAAGTGCCTGTGGCTGCAAGTTACATACCCATTCCTGCATCTCTTCCTGTTTTTTGTCGGTGACGATTGAGTAAGCAATTAGCCCCCCACGCCCCCCCTCAGTCAGCGCCTCAAATATTCCTTTAACAATTGCATACCCACGCACATACGCAAAAACTACATCAATACCTGTGGCGCCAAGGAAGCTCAGTTTTTCCATATAGGCTGATGCTTCCTTATCCACCCACTCAAGATCCTTGTATTGGTTCGCGGCCATTTCCTGTCGCACCAGTTCCGTCAGGGCCACGATGCTGTCGTAGCCGACTTCAAAGGTCAAATAACCTTTCACGCCTGCGCCCCAGACCAGGGCCCCCTTGATCGACAGCAATAGATGGCCGTTTTGCATCCGCAGCTGTATATCGCCGGAGTAGCCGGCGCCGAGGGCTACGGCCATTTCCACTTCGAGTTTGGCCAGTGGACGCCACTGGTTGGCTGAGATGC
>NZ_PJBC01000004.1 GCF_002836515.1 Pseudomonas sp. Choline-02u-1 | reverse complement strand
GGTGTTGTCGACCGAGTCGGTAATGGTGGTAACGGCTGGTGTCGCGTTCGGCACCAGGTTCTCGAAGTTGCCGCCGGTAGCGCCCGTGATCGTGGTGCTGACTGTAGTGCCATTGTTGTAAACGTCATTGGCCGCTGTCGGCACGTTGACGGTGCCAACGGTTTCGCCGGCTGCAATGGTGATGGTCGAGCCGTTGGACAGGGTGACGGTCACCGGCGTCTGCGCCGGATTGGTCAGTGTTGCGGTGTAAGTGATCTGACCGCCTTCAACGATGTTGTTGGTCGCTGTCAGGGTCAGGCCGGTGTTGTCGACCGAGTCAGTAATCGTGGTAACGGCTGGCGTGGTGTTTGGCACCAGGTTTTCGAAATTGCCGCCGGTAGCGCCGGTGATCGTGGTGCTGACTGTAGTGCCATTGTTGTAAACGTCATTGGCCGCTGTCGGCACGTTGACGGTGCCAACGGTTTCGCCGGCTGCAATGGTGATGGTCGAGCCGTTCGACAGGGTGACGGTTACCGGGGTTTGCGCCGGGTTAGTCAGGGTCGCGGTGTAAGTGATCTGACCGCCTTCGACGATGTTGTTGGTCGCGGTCAGGGTCAGGCCGGTGTTATCGACCGAGTCGGTAATGGTGGTAACGGCTGGTGTCGCGTTCGGCACCAGGTTCTCGAAATTGCCGCCGGTAGCGCCCGTGATCGTGGTGCTGACTGTAGTGCCATTGTTGTAAACGTCATTGGCCGCTGTCGGCACATTGACGGTACCGGTCGTCTGGCCAGCGCCGATGGTGATGGTCGAACCGTTCGACAGGGTGACGGTCACCGGAGTTTGCGCCGGGTTAGTCAGCGTCGCGGTGTAAGTGATCTGACCGCCTTCAACGATGTTGTTGGTCGCGGTCAGTGTCAGGCCGGTGTTGTCGACCGAGTCAGTAATCGTGGTGACTGCTGGTGTCGCGTTCGGCACCAGATTTTCAAAGTTACCGCCGGTAGCGCCGGTGATCGTGGTGCTGACGGTGCTGCCATTGTTGTAAACGTCATTGGCCGCTGTCGGCACATTGACGGTACCGGTCGTCTGGCCAGCGCCGATGGTGATGGTCGAACCGTTCGACAGGGTGACTGTCACCGGAGTTTGCGCCGGGTTAGTCAGCGTCGCGGTGTAGGTAATCTGGCCACCTTCAGTCACGCTCGAGCCAGCCGTCAGAGTGACGGTAGTGGTATCGACGGTGTCGGTGACTTGCGTGGTCGCCGGAATGTTCGGCGGGGTCACGGTGATGCCGTTGCCGCCGGTGGTGCCGGTGACGGTCACGTCGATTTGGGTCTGGTCGTTATAGACCGTGTCGTTCGGTGCCAGCGGCACGTTGACGGTGCCAGTGGTGGCGCCGGCCGGGATGACGATCACTGCGCCGTTGGACAGGGTAATGGTCAGGTCAGTCAGCGGCGCCTGGGTCAGGGTCGCGGTGTACACAAGCACGCCGCCCGCTTCGGTGATAGTCGGCGTGGCGCTGAGGCTCAGGGTCGAATCACGCAGCGCATTGGTGGTGGTATCGGTGGTCAGGCCGCCGGTGGTGTCCTGCGCAGCTTGCGCGGCAGAATTGATGCCCGCCGTGGGGAAGCCAATGGTCGGATCGACGCGGCCAGCGGTGGCGTCGAGCATGACGAAGCTGTGACCACCGCCGGCAGCACCGCCGGTACCTGCGGCAGTCGGGCCTGCAGCGGTGGATTCAAGCGCGGTGGTCGGGTCGACGCCGGCGGCGATGGCTTGCTGCAGTTCTTCAACCGATGGCGCAGCTTGCGCGGTGGCTTCGGCCAGGTCGGTGCTGGAGTCGGGCGCATTGGCGCTCCACTGCGTATCGCGACCCAGGTCAAGGGTGCGGCCATCGGCCAATTCCAGCGACACGGCGCCGGACAGACCGGTGTCGATCTGATCGCCAACATACAGGCGATCGCCTTCAACGAGTACGCGACGCACGCCCTCTGGGGACACCACGAAAACCTGACCGACAATGCTTTTGACGACGGCAACAACACTGCTCATTGAAGACTCTCCGGGGTGTCACATCAGTTGACTTCCATGGACCTGACGGGCGTCGGCGCCACTTCAGTCTGGACGTACTTTCTATAAATGGATAACTTATTGGCGCTGTATTTCCGTCAATAATCTGGCTATAAATTATCGCGATTAACTTTATGCCAAACTATTGACCTTCTGGGAGCCATCCTAAACAATCGCCCCACTAATGTCACATTGATATTTCCGCGGCGACCTGTCCTTCAGCGTGTCATCCAGTTCCTCTTTTGAACTTTCCGACATACGGTCTTTCGGGTTGCCATCATCCGACGCAGCGCCACGTTTTTGCTGTGATTCAAGACAAGAAGTTCTGGGAAATTCCAACCATGCGTTCGCTTTTGCTCCTTGCCGCTCCCTTCGCCCTCGCCGCCTCTTTTGTACAAGCACAATCCTTACCAGAAGCCATGCAACAGGCGCTGGATGTCCATCCGGAGATTCAGGCGGGGGTTAACAGTCGATTGGCGGCGGATTACCAGCTGAAGGCGGCGAAGGGCGGATACCTGCCCAAGGTTGATCTGCTGGGCGGTTACGGTCGTGAGGGCACCGATAGCGTGACGACCCGAGCGAACAGTGGCGGTAATCACTGGGAGACGTTAACCCGCAGCGAGTCAAGTTTACGTCTCTCGCAAATGGTTTTTGACGGTTTTGCGACCTCCAACGAAGTTGCGCGTCAACAAGCCAACGTCAGCTCACGCGCCTACTCGCTGCTTGGCACTTCCGAGCGCACCGCGCTGACCGTCGCCCAGGTGTATCTGGACGTGCTGACCCGCCGCGAATTCGTGCGTCTGGCCGAGGAAAACCTCAAAAGCCACCAGCGCATCTATGACCAGATCCAGTTGCGCACCCAGCGCGGCGTCGGCAGCGGCGCCGATCTTGATCAGGCCGAAGCGCGGATGGCCCAGGCCCGCAACAACCTGATCACCGAGCAGACCAACCTCGCCGACTCGGAAACCAATTTCCTCAGCGCCGTGGGTCAGATGCCCGATCAACTGGAGCGCCCGGCGCCGTTCATGGCAATGATGCCGGCCAACCTCAACGAGGCCCGCGCACAGATGCTGGAAAACAGCCCGATCCTGCGTTCCGCCGAGTCGGATATTGCCGCTGCCGAGAAGCAGTTCGCCACGGCCAAATCGACGTTCTACCCACGCTTCGACGCCGAACTGGGCCGCACCGCCGACAACGATCTTGACGGCCAGAATGGCCACAACAACGAGTGGCAGGCCATGCTGCGCATGCGCTTCAACCTGTATTCCGGTGGCAGCAACAAGGCTGATCTGGAATCCAAGTCGTACCTGGCCAATCAGGCGCTGGACATCCGCAACAACGCTTTGCGCCAGTTGAACGAAGAGCTGGGCCTGGCCTGGAACGCCCTGAACAACGCCAACGCGCAGGTGCCGATCGCCCAGCAATACGTCGATCACAGCACCTCGGTGCGCACCGCCTACCAGCGTCAATTCAGCCTCGGCGAACGCACCCTGCTGGACTTGCTCGACAGCGAAAACGAACTGTTCACCGCCTCGCGCCGTCTGGCGGAAATCAAAAACGTCCAGTTATTTACTCAGTACCGAATCAAGGCGACCATGGGCCAATTGCTCAAAAGCCAGGGAGTGGTCGCGCCGTTGGCATCCGTTGTGCAGAACGACGTGAAGCCCAAGGTTCAGCTGCCTGGGATGAACTGAGTTATCCCTTCCAACTGTTAAAGAGTGTCGAGCGTGGAATCAGAAGTCAGTCGAGTTCAACTCAGCCATGATCCACGCGCGTTGCACGACGATCCGCTGCTGGATGGTCTGCTCGCCCTGTGCATGCTGCACCAGAAGCCTGCCAGCGCGGCGATGCTGACCACCGGCCTGCCGCTGCCCAAACAACGTTTGAGTGTCGAGTTGCTGCCACGCGCAGCGGCCCGCGCCGGGCTGCAGGGGCGGGTGTTGCAGCGCAAGCTCGAAGAGATTCCGGCGATCGCCATGCCCGCGCTGTTGCTGCTCAAGGATGGCCGCAGCGCCGTTCTGCTCGGCTGGCAGGGCGACAACGATGCGCGAGTGCTGCTCAGCGAAAGCGATGGCGGCGAATCGGTGGTCAGCCGCGAACTGCTGAGCGACGATTACACCGGCAAAGTGTTCTTCGCTCAGCCGCAACACAAATTCGACGTCAACCACGGCACGCTGATCCCTCGCGCACGCTCGTGGTTCCGTGACACCCTCAAGCGTTCGCGCTGGTTGTACGCCGATGCGATCGCGGCGAGTTTCCTGATTAACATCATCGCCATGGCCGCGCCGCTGTTCGTGATGAACGTCTACGACCGCGTGGTGCCGAACCAGGCCGAAGCAACCCTGTGGGTGCTGGCGCTGGGCATTACCGGCGCGTACATCTTCGACCTGATTCTGAAAAGCCTGCGCAGTCTGTGCCTGGACCTGGCCGGCAAGAAAACCGACCTGATCATCTCGGCGACGCTGTTCGAACGCATCGTCGGCATGGCGATGAAATACCGCCCGGCGCGGGTCGGCAGCTTCGCGCAGAACATCCATGAGTTTCAGAGCCTGCGCGACTTCCTCGCCTCGCTGACCCTGACCAGCCTGATCGACCTGCCGTTCACGATTTTGATCTTCATCGTGATCGCCATTCTCGGCGGGCATCTGGTATGGATTCCGGTGCTGGCGTTCCCGATTGCCCTGTTGATCGGCTACGCCTTGCAGAAGCCCTTGATCGCGACCATGGAGCGGACCATGGCACTGGGCGCCGAGCGCCAGTCGAGCCTGATCGAAACCCTCGCCGGCCTCGACGCGGTCAAGGTCAACAACGCCGAAAGCGAGCGCCAGTATCAGTGGGAGCAGACCATCGGCACCCTTAGCCGCCTCGAGCTGCGAGTGAAAATGCTTTCCGGTCTGGCGATGAACATCACCCTGCTGATCCAGCAACTGGCGGGGGTGATCATGATCGTCTTCGGCGTCTACCAGATCATCGCCGGTAACCTGAGCATGGGCGGGCTGATTGCCTGCTACATGCTCAGTGGCCGCGCGCTGAGCCCGCTGGCGTCGCTGTCCGGCCTGCTCACGCGCTATCAGCAGGCGCGGGTGACCATGACTTCGGTCGACCAGATGATGGAGCTGCCGCAGGAGCGCAATTTCGAAGAACGGCCGCTGAGCCGCAAGGTTTTGCAGGGCGCCATCGAATGCCGTCAGCTCAGCTTCACCTATCCGGACCAGCAGAACCCGGCGCTGAAGAACATCAACCTGGTGATCCGTCCCGGCGAGAAAATCGGCATCATTGGCCGCAGCGGCTCGGGCAAGAGTTCGCTGGCCAAACTGCTGGTCGGCCTGTATCAGCCGGACGACGGCGCGCTGCTGGTCGATGGCGTGGACATCCGCCAGATCGACGTCAGCGAACTGCGCTACAACATCGGCTACGTGCCGCAGGACATTCAACTGCTGTCCGGCACCCTGCGTGACAATCTCGTGTCCGGCGCGCGTTACGTCGAAGACGAGCTGGTGCTGCAAGCCGCGGAACTGGCCGGCGTCCACGAATTCGCTCGTCTGCATCCGCAGGGTTACGAGCTGCAAGTCGGCGAGCGCGGGCAGAACCTGTCCGGCGGCCAACGGCAGAACGTCGCGCTGGCCCGGGCGCTGTTACTCAATCCGCCGATTCTGCTGATGGACGAGCCGACCAGCGCGATGGACAACACCGGCGAAGAACGCCTCAAGCAACGCCTCGCAGCGGTGATTGAAAACAAGACCGTGGTGCTGGTCACGCACCGGGCATCGCTGTTGTCGCTGGTCGATCGCCTGCTGGTGATCGATCGCGGACAGATTCTCGCCGACGGCCCGAAAGCCGCCGTGATGGAAGCGTTGAAGAAGGGGCAGATCAGTGTTGCTTAAGTCCGGTGTCAAGGAGTCGATCCGTCGCTACTTCAAGGGCTCTGCCTCGCTGCAGGGTCAGCCGCTGCCAGAGGTCAACAAGGCGCTGATCGAAGACGCACCGCGCGTTGTGCGCCTGACCATCTGGGCGATCATCGGCTTCTTCGTGTTCCTCATGCTCTGGGCCAACTTCGCCGTGATCGACGAAGTGACCAAGGGCGACGGCAAGGCGATTCCGTCTTCCAAGATCCAGAAAATCCAGAACCTGGAGGGCGGTATCGTCGCCGAGCTGTTCGTCAAGGAAGGTCAGATCGTCGAGGCCGGCGCGCCGTTGATCCGTCTCGACGACACGCGTTTTGCTTCCAACGTTGGCGAAACCGAAGCTGATCGCCTGTCGATGCTACTGCGTGTCGAGCGCCTGAGCGCGGAGGTCGATGATCGTCCACTGAATTTCCCCGAGGACGTGCTCAAAGCCGTGCCCGGTCAGGCGAAAAGCGAAGAGTCGCTGTACATCAGCCGTCGTCAGCAGTTGCACGACGAAATCGGTGGTTTGCAGGAGCAGTTGATCCAGCGTCAGCAAGAGCTGCGTGAGTTCAGCTCCAAGCAAGCGCAGTACCGTCAGCAACTTGGCTTGCAGCGTCAGGAAATCAACATGTCCGAGCCCTTGGTGGCGCAGGGCGCGGTCTCGCCGGTGGAAGTACTGCGCCTCAAGCGCGCCGAAGTGGAAACCCGCGGCCAGCTCGACGCGACCACGCTGGCCATCCCGCGCGCGGAATCGGCGATCAAGGAAGTGCAGCGCAAGATCGACGAAACCCGTGGCAAATTCCGCAGTGAAGCGCTCACTCAACTCAACGAAGCACGCACCGATCTGAACAAGGCCCAGGCCACCGGCAAGGCGCTGGAAGACCGCGTCAGCCGTACGCTGGTCACCTCGCCAGTGCGCGGCATCGTCAATAAACTGCTGGTCAACACCATCGGCGGCGTGATCCAGCCGGGCAGCGACATGGTTGAAATCGTACCGCTGGACGACACCCTGCTGGTCGAAGCCAAGATCCGACCGCAGGACATCGCCTTCCTGCATCCGGGGCAGGAAGCGATCGTCAAATTCACCGCCTATGACTACACCATTTACGGCGGGCTCAAGGCGCAGCTTGAGCAGATCGGCGCCGACACCATCACCGACGAAGACAAGAAAACCACTTACTACGTGATCAAGGTGCGCACTGAGCGCAGCCATTTGGGCACCGATGAAAAGCCTTTGCTGATCATCCCGGGGATGGTCGCTTCGGTGGATATCATCACCGGCAAGAAGTCGGTGTTGAGCTATTTGCTGAAGCCGATCATTCGGGCGCGGGCTGAGGCGTTGCACGAGCGCTAGGTCTTCAGCGCGGCTTGCGGCCTCTTCGCGAGCAAGCTCGCTCCCACATTGGTCCTTAACCGAACACCAAATTTTCGGTCACTGGAGATCAACTGTGGGAGCGAGCTTGCTCGCGAAGGCGTCAGTTGCATCGATGCATCTGTCAGTAAGTGACAAAAACCGTCACTCATCACGCCGTCCATTCCTCACCATTCGCCATATCGTTATTCAATAACGGTATTTAACCTCCAGTTTTTATAGCTATAAATTCCTCTCCCTGCGTACCTGCCGACCAATCGGCGCGCCGCACGACCTGAACCGACACGCAATCGAGCGTGAGTGTCTGATCGACGAGCGCGCCACTGAGCGCGCCGTGCGTGGGAGATGGAAAGATGTCCACAGCTACTGCCACCCAGAGCGCCGCGACCGCCGCGCCGCAAACCTTTGAGATTCGCCCGTTCAGCGGTGCCGTCGGCGCCGAAATCGTTGGCCTCGACCTGAGCCGACCGGTCAATGACGAGGATTTCGCGCGCATTCATCGCGCGCACCTGGATCACCACGTCGTGGTGTTCCGCGACCAGCAGATCACCCCGCAACAGCAAATCGATTTCAGCCGCCGTTTCGGCGTGCTGCAGATCCACGTGCTCAAGCAATTCCTGCTGGCCAATCATCCGGAAATTCTCATCGTTTCCAACATCATCGAGAACGGCCAGAACATCGGTCTCGGTGACGCCGGCAAGTTCTGGCATTCCGATCTTTCCTATAAAGAGCTGCCGAGTCTCGGCTCGATGCTGCACGCCCAGGAGTTGCCGGAGGAGGGCGGCGACACGCTGTTTGCCGACATGCACAAAGCCTGGGACGACTTGCCCGCAGCATTGCGCAATGCGGTTGAAGGACGCTTTGCCGCGCATTCCTACACGGCGCGTTACAGCGAAAGCAAATTCGAAGGCAACTGGCGCCCGACCCTGACCCCTGAACAGTTGGCTCAGGTCGCCGAAGTGGTGCACCCGGTGGTGCGCACTCATCCGGAAAACGGCCGCAAGGCCTTGTTCGTCAGCGAAGGCTTCACCACGCGAATTGTCGGTCTGCCGGAAGACGAAAGTCGTCAGTTGCTCGGCGAACTCTTCGCCCACAGCGTGCTGCCGCAAAACATCTACCGCCACCAGTGGGAACCACATGACCTGGTGTTTTGGGACAACCGCTCGCTGATCCACCTCGCCGCCGGCTGCCCCGCGCATCTGCGCCGCAAGCTGTATCGCACGACCATCCAGGGCGACGGGCCTTTCTGATTTGCCGGAGATCGACCATGAACGCCCCTTTGCCAGGCCGCGCGGCCAGCAACCCGATCGCCCGCAGCGAAGCGTTGCTGGCCGTCGATCACGTCAGCCTCGAATACCGCACGCCGCAGCGCGTGGTGCGCGCCACCCATCAAGTCAGTTTCGAAATCGACCCGGCCGACCGCTACGTGCTGCTCGGCCCGTCCGGCTGCGGCAAGTCGACCTTGCTCAAAGCCGTCGCCGGTTTCCTTCAGCCGTCCGAAGGCGAGATCCGTTTGCAAGGCCAGCGCGTCGATGCGCCGGGGCCGGACCGGATTGTGGTGTTTCAGGAATTCGATCAACTGCCGCCGTGGAAGACCGTCAAACAGAACGTGATGTTTCCGCTGCTGGCTTCGCGAACGTTGAACAAAAAACATGCCGAAGAACGTGCGCTGCACTATCTGGAAAAGGTCGGGCTGGCGGCGTTCGCCGATGCCTATCCACACACGTTGTCCGGCGGCATGAAAGCGCGGGTAGCGATCGCCCGGGCCTTGGCCATGCAGCCAAAAATTCTCTTGATGGACGAACCCTTCGCTGCGCTCGATGCGCTGACCCGCCGCAAGATGCAGGAGGAATTGCTGCTGCTGTGGGAAGAGGTGCGCTTCACCCTGTTGTTCGTCACCCATTCGATTGAAGAAGCCCTGGTGGTGGGCAATCGCATTCTCTTGTTGTCGCCGCATCCGGGCCGCGTGCGCGCCGAAGTGCACAGCCATCAATACGACCTGCACAGCCTCGGTGGCGCGGCGTTTCAGGAATCGGCACGACGCATTCATCGTCTGCTGTTCGATGAGGGCCAGGCGCCCGAGACCGAACGCGAGCATGACTTCAACGACATTCGCATCGCCTATTGAGCGGCCAGGAGGACTACCCGATGAACCATTCATCATCCGTGCGTGAGGAATTCGAAACCGTGCTCGAGCCGCTGACTGCAGTGCCGGTCGAGCGCGAGCTGCCGCTGAGCACGCGGTTATGGCAACAAGGCTGGCTGCGCAAAGGTTTGATCCTGATCGTCCTGGCGATCATCTGGGAAGTGGTCGCGCGCATTCAGAACAACGACCTGATGCTGCCGGGTTTTCTGCAAACCGCGCATGCCTTGTTCGACGGGCTGCTCAGTGGCGAGCTGTTGGCCAAGGTGTGGATATCTTTGATGGTGCTGATCAAGGGTTATCTGATCGGCATCGTCCTCGCGTTCGCTCTGACGACATTGGCGGTCTCGACCCAGTTGGGGCGTGACTTGCTCAGTACGATGACTTCTATGTTCAACCCGTTACCGGCAATTGCCCTGCTGCCGCTGGCGCTGCTCTGGTTCGGATTGGGCCAGAACAGCCTGATTTTCGTGCTGGTGCATTCAGTGTTGTGGGCGCTGGCGCTCAACACTTATGCCGGATTTCTCGGCGTCTCCGAAACGCTGCGCATGGCCGGGCGCAACTATGGCCTGAAGGGTTTGCGCCTGGTCCTGTTCATCCTGATTCCGGCGGCGCTGCCGTCGATTCTTGCGGGTTTGAAGATTGGCTGGGCGTTCGCCTGGCGCACCTTGATCGCCGCCGAACTGGTGTTTGGCGCGACCAGTGGCAAGGGCGGGCTGGGCTGGTACATCTTCCAGAATCGCAATGAGCTGTATACCGACAAGGTGTTTGCCGGGTTGGCGGTGGTGATTCTGATTGGTCTGCTGGTGGAAAATCTGGTGTTTGACACCCTTGAGCGTGTGACGGTGAAGCGGTGGGGTATGCAGCGCTGACCTGAAAAGATCGCAGCCTTCGGCAGCTCCTACAAGCAAATGCGATCCTCTGGTAGGAGCTGCCGAAGGCTGCGATCTGTTGATCTGCTAGCATTGCGCCCGAATCAATTGAGATCAGCCAAGAGTGCTCAGCATGCAACTCCCGGACATGAACCTTCTGGTCGCCCTCGACGCCTTGCTCGACGAAGGCAGTGTGGTCGGCGCGGCGCGGCGGATGAACCTCAGTCCGGCGGCCATGAGTCGCACCCTGACGCGGATCCGCGAAGCCATCGGCGATCCGATACTGGTGCGCGCCGGGCGTGGTCTGGTGCCGACACCCAAAGCCCTCGAGTTACGCGAACAGGTGCGAGATGTGGTCGAACAGGCGGCGCTGCTGTTCCGTTCGGCCGACAGCGTAGAGCTGGGCACCCTGCGGCGGCGTTTCAGCATCCGCGCCAATGATTTTTTCGTCGGCGTCTACGGCGGCAAACTGTTCGATACCCTCGATCAACTGGCTCCGCATTGTGAATTGCGCTTCGTCCCGGAAGGCGATGGCGACGATGAGGCGCTGCGCGAAGGGCGCATCGATCTGAGCGTCAGCAATACCCGACCGCTCACGCCGGAGGTGAAGGTGCAGAACCTGTTCTCTACACATTTCGTCGGCCTGGTGCGCGAGAACCATCCGCTGCTCGACGGCGAAATCACTGCCGAGCGCTACGCCGGTTTCTCCCACATCAGCATGTCCCGCCGTGGCATCGCTCGCGGCCCGATCGACACGGCGTTGAATGCGTTGGGACTGGAGCGCCGGGTGGCGGTGATCGCGCCGAGTTTCCACGCGGCGATGTTTGCCTTGCCCGACTCCGACCTGATCCTGCCGGTGCCTAAAGAAGCGCTGCTCAGCGTGCGGCGGCTGGGCTTGAAACTGCGCTCATTCGACCTGCCGATTCCGCTGCCGATGCTGATGCTGACCCAGGCCTGGCACCCACGCTTCGACAAGGATCCGGCGCATCGCTGGCTGCGCGAAACCCTCAAGACCTGCTGCGATGAAACGTGGCTGGCGGCACAGCCCTAAAAAAAGCAAAGCAAAAGATCGCAGCCTTCGGCAGCTCCCACACTGGAATGCATTTCACCTGTCGGAGCTGCCGAAGGCTGCGATCTTTTGCTTTTGATATTTGTGTTTAATGCACTTATAACCTGCCGATAAGTCAATTTTCGTCAGCATCAAGCCCCACTAAAATGCTCCGGTATTTTCACCCCCGGAGTTTTCATTCATGACATCCCTGACGGTCACGGCGCCTCTCGCCGCGACCAGCCCGGCGACGGCGGTTGCGCCACCGGTGTTCGGGGCGCGGATCATCATTGGTCTGGTCGGCGTGCTGTTGGCCGTGCTGGTCTCGGGCCTCAACGAGATGGTCACCAAAGTCGCACTCGCAGATATTCGTGGCGCGCTGCACATCGGCTATGACGAAGGCACCTGGCTGGTCGCCAGTTACACCGCCACGTCGGTTGCGGCCATGGCCTTCGCGCCGTGGTGCTCGGTAACCTTCTCACTGCGCCGTTTCACTCTTTGCGCCATCGGCCTGTTTACGTTGCTCGGCGTGCTGTGCCCGTTTGCCCCGAATTACGAAAGCCTGTTGTTGATGCGCATCCTCCAGGGTCTGGCCGGCGGTGCACTGCCGCCGATGCTGATGACCGTCGCGCTGCGCTTTTTGCCGGCGAACATCAAACTGTACGGACTGGCCGGCTACGCGCTCACCGCAACGTTTGGCCCGGGACTCGGCACGCCGCTGGCCGGTCTTTGGACTGAATACGTCGGCTGGCAATGGACCTTCTGGCAGATCATCGTGCCGTGCCTGATCGCCATGGTCGCCGTTGCCTACGGCTTGCCGCAGGATCCGCTGCGGCTGGAGCGGCTCAAGTCATTCAACTGGAAAGGCCTGCTGCTGGGCTTTCCGGCGATCTGCATGCTGGTCATCGGCCTGTTGCAGGGCAATCGCCTGGACTGGTTCGAGTCGAATCTGATCTGTGGATTACTCGGCGCCGGTTCGCTGCTGTTGGTGGCGTTCATGATCAATGAATGGTCGCAGCCGATTCCGTTTTTCAAGCTGCAGATGCTCGGCATCCGCAACCTGTTGTTCGCCCTGATTACCCTCGCTGGCGTGCTGATCGTGCTACTGGCGGTAGTGCTGATTCCGTCGAGCTATCTGGCGCAGGTGCAAGGTTATCGTCCGGCGCAGACCGCACCGATCATGCTCATTGCTGCGTTGCCGCAGCTGATTGCGCTGCCGTTGGTGGCGGCGCTGTGCAATTTGCGCTGGGTCGATTGTCGCTGGGTGCTCGGCATCGGTCTGGGCATGCTCACGTTGTCCTGTCTGGGCGGTTCGCACCTGACCTCGGCGTGGATTCGCGATGATTTCTATGTCCTGCAATGGCTGCAGATCTTCGGTCAGCCGATGGCGGTGTTGCCGCTGTTGATGTTGTCGACCGGCAGTATCACGCCGATGGAAGGGCCGTTCGCGTCGGCGTGGTTCAACACCGTCAAAGGTCTTGCCGCAGTGGTTGCCACCGGCGTCATCGAAGCGCTGACCACATCGCGCCTGCATTTTCATTCGAGCATGTTGGTCGACAGCCTCGGCAATTCGCCGCTGGCCGATCACAGCGATCCGGGCCTCGCCCACCGCTTGCACGAGCAGGCCGTGGTGCTGACTTCGTCCGATCTCTACGTATGCATGGCCGGCGTTGCCGTGGCGTTGATTCTGCTGATTTTCTGGCTGCCGACGCGGATTTATCCGCCGCGCGCGCCGTCCTGATTGCTGCACTGAAACTGAAGGTTTTTTATGACTCAATCCAAGCAAAAACTTGCGGTGGCCGTGGCTGCCGCGCTGGCGGTAGGCGTGCTGGTGTACCTGGCAATGCCCGGGCTGTTCGGCCAACGCACCGAGCAAACCACCAACGACGCCTTCGTCTCCGCCGACTACACCCTGGTTGTGCCGCGCGTGGCCGGGTTCATCAAGCAGGTGCTGGTCGAAGACAACCAGCAGGTCAAGGCCGGGCAGTTGCTGGCGCTGATCGATGACCGTGATTTGCGCGCAGCGGCGGAAGCGGCGGATGCGCAAACCCTGGTCGCGCGGGCGCAGTTGCAGAACGCCAACGCGACTCTCGAGCGGCAGGCTTCGCTAATCGCTCAGGCGCAGGCCACCGTGGTCTCGGCCAAAGCGGAAATGGCTTTTGCGCAGCAGGAACTGAACCGCTACAACCATCTCGCCGGTGTCGGCGCCGGCACCGTGCAGAACGCGCAGCAGGCGCGCACGCGCATCGATCAGGCCTCGGCGCGCCTCGACACCGCGACCGCGAAGCTGGCGGCCGAACGCAAACAGGTCGAAATTCTCACCGCCCAGCGCAACGCCGCCGAAGGCAATCTGAAACACGCGCAGGCGGCGCTGGAAATCGCCAGTTTCAACTTGTCCTATACGCGCATCACCGCGCCGCAGGACGGCATGATCGGCGAGCGTGCGGTGCGCGTCGGCGCCTACGTCACGCCGGGCAGCAAGCTGTTGGCGGTGGTGCCGTTGCAGCAGGCCTATGTGGTGGCCAATTTTCAGGAAACCCAGTTGACCGACGTGCAGCCCGGGCAGGATGTGCAAGTGCGGGTCGACAGCTTGGGCGGTGAAGCCCTGACTGGCCGCGTCGAGAGCATTGCGCCGGCAACTGGCGTGACCTTTGCGGCGGTGAAACCGGACAACGCGACGGGCAACTTCACCAAGGTTGTGCAGCGGATTCCGGTGAAGATCGTGCTGGAACCGGGCCAGCCACTGGCCGAGCGGTTGCGGGTGGGGATGTCGGTGGAGGCGAGTATTGATACCGCCAGCTCAAAGGCGTCCGGGCGCGAGGTAACGCAGCGATGATCGGTGTTGAATCGGCTGGCGCCTACGCGAGCAGGCTCGCTCCCACAGGGACAACGCATTGCAGAATGTGGGAGCGAGCCTGCTCGCGAAAACGCCAGTGGCAGCAGCTAACCTTCAGTGCCTTGCTCACAATGAGTCTCACCGCCTGCACTGTCGGCCCAGACTTCCAGAAACCCGAAGCCCCTCAACCTGCCGACTGGGCCAAACCGGCCCGGTCCGCCCCAAGCGAGGCCGTCAGCGAACCCTTGAACGAACGCTGGTGGGAAACCTTCCACGACCCGCAGCTTTCCGCGCTCACCCAACGCGCGCTGAACAGCAACCTCGATCTGCAACTGGCCAGCAGCCGCCTGCAACAAAGCCGCGCCGCGCGCCAGGTAATCACCGCCGAGCGTTATCCGAACAGCGCCGCCAGCGGCAGCTACGCACGTAAACGCAACAGCGGCGAAGGCTTGAACGATCCATCGGGAAATAACGGTGATTCGGCTTTCAACCTGTGGGATGCCGGTTTCTCGGCCTCATGGGAACTGGATTTCTGGGGTCGCGTGCGCCGTGAAACCGAAGCCGCTGACGCCAATCTCGAAGTGGCGGAAAACGATCGTCGCGGTGTGCTGCTGACCGTTCTCGCCGACACCGCGCAAAATTACATTCAGCTGCGCGGCGTGCAGAATACCCGCGCCGTCACCGAGCAGAACCTCGACGTCGCCCGGCATAGCCTGAAACTCTCGCAGCTGCGGCTGGCCGATGGCGTGGCGACCGATCTCGACGTCGCCGAAGCCGCCGCGCAAGTCGCCGCCATCGAAGCACGGCTGCCAGCGCTTGAGCAGCGTCAGGCGCAACTGATCAACGCGATCAGTCTGTTGATGGGCGAGCCGCCGCAGGCACTCGCTCAAGCATTGTCCAAAGACGCGGCAGTGCCGCAGTCGCCGCTGCAAGTCGCGATCGGCCTGCCGTCGGAACTGGCCGAGCGCCGCCCGGATATCCGCCAGGCCGAAGCGCGTCTGCACGCCGCCACCGCCAACATCGGCGTGGCCAAGGGCGATTTCTATCCGCGCATCACCCTGTCCGGCAACCTCGGTTCGCAGGCGATGCAACTGAGCGATTTCGGTTCATGGGGCTCGCGTGCCTTCGGCATCGGCCCGCAATTCAGCCTGCCGCTGTTCGACGGTGGGCGCCTGCGCGGCATGCTGCAACTGCGTGAAGCCCAACAGCAGGAAGCGGCCATCGCCTACCAGCAGACTGTGCTGCGCGCCTGGCATGAAATCGACGATCAACTGACCGCGTACAACGCCAGCCAGCGCCGTCGCGACAGCCTCGCCGAAGCCGTGCGCCAGAACCGCATCGCCCTGCGCACTGCGCAGCAGCAATACGTTGAAGGCGTGGTCGATTTCGTCAACGTTCTCACCGTGCAAAGCGCCTTGCTCGCCACGCAGGAACAATGGGTGGAAAGCTCGACCGGCGTTTCCCTGGCGATGGTCGGTTTGTACAAGGCGTTGGGCGGCGGATGGCAATCGGTCTACCCGGCAGCGCACCTGGCCGCAGGCTCGCCGGATGTCGCCAGACCCTGAACCGCAGCGACAGCTATGATCAACTCCACTGCAGTAAACGGCGCAACGCCGGACCTGGACTGCAGAGGAGGTTGCATCATGGAAAATCCGCAGCACAGCTTACCGGCCCTGTTCAAACAGCTTGGCCTCGCTGACGACCCGACCGGCATCGACAAATTCATCGCCAGCCATTCGCCGCTCAAGCCGGAATTGCATCTGGCCGACGCGTTTTTCTGGACAGCAGGTCAGGCGCAGTTTCTGCGCGAGGAGATTCTCGACGATGCGGATTGGGCGGAGGTGGTGGATCAGTTGAATGTGATGTTGCGGAAGGGACGGGCTGATGACTTCGGCTGAGGCCAAGTCCGTGCCGTATGCACCAGCGCCATGATCCAGACGGCATCTCGCTCCGTTTGATAGACAAGACGGTAACTGGGATGAGGAATCACCTCGCGCGTACCGGCAATGATGCCGGCACGGCCAATCAACGGATTGTCGGAAAGGCGATGAACCGCTTCGCTGAAGCGCAGATCCATTTCGATGGCCGCTCTTGGGTTGGCGGCCTGCAGGTAGTCCCAAATGTCTGCACGATCCTGTGCGGCAACTGGCGTCCATATGATTTTCATAGGTGATCTTCTGCCTGCCTGCGCTTTGCCGCGAACGCTGCTTCTACGTCTTCGTTGTTCAATCCGTCTCCTGTACGTACGGATTCCCGAGCGATTTCAATCTTGCGTTGCAGGAACGCTTCATATTCGCGGGTCTCTCGCTGGGTTTGAACATACTGACGCATCATGTCTCGCATTATTTGCGACGCAGGCCGGTGTGCCGCTTCGGCTTCCGCCATGAACTCCTCCCGCAGTTCCGGCTCCAGTTTCATGGTGAAAACGGCTTGTTTTGACATATCAGGCTCCTGAATTTGGTGATGACAACGTATATACCTTGTAAGTATCGATGGAGAAAGCTTTGAGTCAAGTAGGGCGACTAACGGAGAGATTTGTTTCAAAACTTGACTGAAATTCCCCTCCAATGCGATATTGATAGTTAGCAAACTAACAGTGTCCGTTATCCCGTGTCCGATTCCCTCGACAGTCTCCAGATGAACATCAGCAGTGCCATGGTGGTGGCCGCCCGGCATTGGCGGAAGATCTGCCAGACCACGCTGGTCAACTACGGAATTTCCGAAGCCTGCGCCGTTCCATTGTTAATGATCGGGCGTCTGGGCGAGGGCGTGCGCCAGGTGCAAGTCGCCCAAGCTGCCGGGATGGAGAGTCCGTCGCTGGTGCGGTTGCTTGATCAGCTGTGCCATGCCGGTTACGTCTGTCGCACCGAAGATGCCCAGGATCGCCGCGCCAAGTGCCTGAGCCTGACCGATACCGGCCGCGAGTTGGTGCAAGCGGTCGAGGCCGAGCTGGTGCGCTTGCGCCACGAAGTGCTGGAAGGCATCGAGCGCAGCGATCTGGAAGCTACGCTTCGGGTACTCAAGGCTTTTGAGGCGGCGCGTTCGCCTGTGGTGGACAATTCTTGAACGGTTTTTTCACTGGCATGCCGCCGGCCCGTGACTGGTTTTACGGGGTCCGTACCTTTGCAGCGTCGATGATTGCGCTGTACATCGCCTTGCTCATGCAAATGCCGCGTCCGTACTGGGCGATGGCCACGGTGTACATCGTCTCCAGCCCGTTTCTCGGCCCGACCAGTTCCAAGGCGCTGTACCGCGCGGCGGGCACTTTCCTGGGCGCGGCGGCGGCGGTGCTGTTCGTGCCGATGTTCGTGCAGAGCCCGTACGTGCTGGTGGTGGTGATCGCGTTGTGGACCGGCATTCTGCTGTTCATGTCTCTGCATCTGCGCACCGCCAACAGCTATGCGCTAATGCTGGCCGGCTACACCTTGCCGCTGATTGCCCTGCCGGTGGTGGATAATCCGCTCGCGGTGTGGGACGTAGCCGAGGCGCGTACCGAAGAGATTTTCCTTGGCATCGCCGTCGCTGCGGTGGTCGGTGCGATGTTCTGGCCGCGTCGGCTGGCGCCGGTGTTCAACGATGCGGTGAGCAAGTGGTTCGCCGATGCGACGAGCTACAGCCTGAAGTTCCTCAGTCGCGATGTGCAGCCGGAAGAAGTCACCGCGTTGCGCATGGCCATGGTCGCCAATTTCAACAGCCTCGAATTGATGATCGGCCAGTTGCCCCATGAAGGCGCGCGGCCTCAAACCGTGCGCAACACCAAGGAGCTGCGCGGACGAATGATTCACCTGCTGCCGGTGATCGATGCCCTCGAGGATTCGCTGTATGCCCTTGAACGCCGCACGCCGGAACTGGTGGAAAAATTCCAGCCGCTGCTGACGGCGACCCGTGAATGGCTGGGCCACGCAGACGCCAACCTTGCGCGCTGGCAAGCCCTGAGAGATCAACTCGACGCGCTGCAACCCAGCGCCGAAGCACTGGAAGACCGCAAACAGTTGCTGTTCTCCAACGCGATTTACCGCCTCGGTGAATTCATCGATTTGTGGCAGGACTGCCGCAGCCTGCAGGATGCGATTCTGTACGAGCGCCAGGACAGCTGGCGCGCGGTCTATCGGCACTGGCGACTTGGCCGTTTGACGCCGTTCATCGATCGCGGGCTGATGCTGTACTCGGTGGCCTCGACCATTCTGGCGATCATCGTCGCGTCCGTGCTGTGGATTTTGCTCGGCTGGCCGGACGGCGGCAGCGCGGTGATCCTGGCGGCGGTAGCGTGCAGTTTCTTCGCCTCGATGGACGACCCGGCGCCGCAGATTTACCGGTTCTTTTTCTGGACCGGGATGTCGGTGCTGTTCGCCAGCCTTTACCTGTTTCTGATTCTGCCCAACCTGCATGATTTCCCGATGCTGGTGCTGGCGTTTGCCGTGCCGTTCATTTGCATCGGCACGCTGACGGTGCAGCCGCGTTTCTACCTCGGCATGTTGTTGACGCTGGTCAACACGTCGTCGTTCATCAGCATTCAGGGTGCCTACGACGCGGACTTTTTCGCCTTCGCCAACTCCAACCTCGCCGGACCGCTGGGGCTGTTGTTCGCGTTTATCTGGACGCTGGTGGCACGGCCGTTCGGCGCCGAGCTGGCGGCCAAACGCCTGACCCGGTTCAGCTGGAAGGACATCGTCAGCATGACCGAACCGGCCAGCCTCGCCGAGCATCGGCAGTTGGGCGTGCAGTTGCTTGATCGGTTGATGCAGCACCTGCCGCGTCTGGCCCTGACCGGCCAGGACACCGGCATCGCAATGCGCGAAGTGCGTGTCGGCCTGAACATGCTCGATCTGCTCGCCTATACCCCGCGCGTGACTGGCGTGCCAAACGCCCTGTTGCGACAAGTGGTGACCGAGGTCGGCGAGTATTTCCGCGCCTGCCTCAAATCCGGCGAACGCTTGCCGGCACCGAGCGGTCTGCTGATGACACTTGATCGTACCCGCCGTGCGCTGACCGGCCAGGGCGACGACGAAACCCGTCTGCACCTGTTGCACGCCTTGAGCGGCCTGCGTCTGGCCTTGCTGCCCGGCGTCGAATTCGTCTCCAGCGCCGAGCCTGAAGAACCGCTGCCCGATGGAGCGCCCCTATGATCGGTGATCTGGATATCAGCGGTATTTTCCTGCCGACCCTGCTGGTTTTGATGGGCATCACTTACGTGCTGTTTTTGCTGGTGCACGGCGTGCTGCAACGCCTGCACTTTTACCGTCTGGTCTGGCACCGGGCATTGTTCAACGTGGCGCTCTATGCCGTGCTGCTGTACGGCGTGGACTCACTCAGTCGATACCTGATGACATGAAAAAACCTTTTCTGACTATTGGTCGCGTGGTTCTGACCCTGCTGATCGTGACGTTTGCCGTTGTCCTCGTCTGGCGCATGGTGATGTATTACATGTTCGCGCCGTGGACCCGCGACGGCCACATTCGCGCCGACATCATCCAGATCGCCCCGGACGTGTCCGGGCTGATTCAGCAGGTCGAGGTGAAAGACAACCAGTTGATCAAACGTGGCCAGGTGCTGTTCAGCATCGATCAGGACCGCTTCAAACTGGCCCTGCGCCAGGCCAAGGCCGCCGTTGCCGATCGCCAGGAAACCCTCGCCCAGGCGCAGCGTGAAGCCAAGCGTAACCGTGGCCTCGGCAATCTGGTGCCGGCCGAGCAGCTGGAAGAAAGCCAGTCGCGCGTAGCCCGTGCGCAATCGGCGTTGGCCGAAGCGTTGGTAGCGGTGGACAGTGCGCAGCTCAACCTCGACCGCTCGGTGATCCGCAGCCCGGTCGACGGTTACGTCAACGATCGCGCACCACGTCCGCAGGAATTCGTCACCGCCGGGCGCCCGGTGTTGTCGGTGGTCGACAGCAACTCGTTTCACATTGACGGCTATTTCGAAGAAACCAAACTCGACGGCATTCACGTCGGACAGTCGGTGGATATCCGCGTGATTGGTGATCGTGCGCGATTGCGCGGGCATGTCGAAAGTATCGTCGCCGGCATCGAAGACCGCGACCGTACCAGCGGCAGCAACCTGCTGCCCAACGTCAACCCGGCGTTCAGTTGGGTACGTCTGGCGCAGCGGATTCCGGTGCGCATCGCATTCGATGAAGTGCCCGCCGACTTCCGCATGATCGCCGGGCGTACCGCCACCGTGTCGATCATCGACGATCAGCATGAGGAGCCGCAGCCATGAGCAGGGCCTGGTTGATCGCCGGAATGGGCGTGATGCTCTCGGCCTGTCAGATGGTCGGCCCGGATTATCAGGTGCCCGCCGACGCGGCGGTGCAGCGCAAGGATATTCAGGGCGAGCTGGCAGTCGCCGGCAAGCCGGTGGTCTCGGCGCCGGTGCCCGCCGACTGGTGGCGGCTGTATAAAGACCCGCGCCTCGATCAACTGGTGCAGCAGGCCATGGCTTCCAATACCGATCTGCGCGTGGCAGCGGCGAACCTGTCGCGGGCGCGGGCTCAGGTGGATGAAGCCGAGGCCGCTGGCGGCTGGAGCGGCGGGGTGAAGATGGGCGCCCAGCGTTTGCAGGAATCCGGTCAGGCGTTCCTGCTGCCGGAGAAAGTGCCGGTGGATAACATCGGCGACATTGGCATCAGCGCCTCGTATCAGTTTGACCTGTGGGGCACCCTGCAACGCGGCATCGAAGCGGCGAAGGCCAATGCCGACGCGACCCAGGCCGCCGCCGATACCGCACGCATCACTTTGGTGGCGGACGTGGTCCGCGCTTATACGCAAGTTTGTGCTGCCAACGAAGAGCGGGAAATCGCCGAGCATTCTCTCGATCTGCAATCGCAGAGCACCACGCTGATCCAGCGCCTGCGTGATGCCGGGCGAGGCGACGAAACCCAGGTCACCCGTTCGCAAACACAATTCAAATCCCTGCGTGCCGACTTGCCGCGTTATGAAGCGGCGCGTCAGGCCGGGCTGTTCCGTTTGTCGATGCTGCTGGCCAAACCGGTCGAGCAATTGCCGGCGGGCACGGCCCGTTGCGCCGAGTTGCCGAAGATCGCGCAACTGGTGCCGGTGGGTGACGGCGCTGCGCTGCTCAAGCGTCGTCCGGATGTCCGTCAGGCCGAACGCCGTCTGGCGGCGGCAACGGCGGGCATCGGTATCGCCACCGGCGAGCTGTACCCGGACATCAGCATCGGCGCGACGATAGGCACCGTCGGTCTCATCGACGATCTGGGCGACCCATCAACCAATCGCTGGGGCTTTGGCCCGTCGCTGAGCTGGAAAGTGCCGACCAACGGCGCCCGCGCGCGCATCCGTGAAGCCGAGGCCAACACCCAGGGCGCGCTGGCGCATTTCGACGGGGTGGTGCTCAACGCCATCCGCGAGACCCAGACCGGGCTGGCGCAGTACAGCGCATTGCTGCAACGCCGCGACGCGCTGGCCGAAGCCGAGCAGTCGGCGAAGCTCGCCGCCGAGCAGACGCACCGTTTCTTCCAGGCCGGCCGCGAGTCGTTCCTCGCCGATCTGCAAGCGACGCGAACCTATACCGATGTCACCGCGCAACTGGCCGCGGCCAACACCCAAGTCGCGATGAGCCAGATCGATTTGTTCCTGGCGCTGGGCGGTGGCTGGGAAAGCGGACGAACGAACACCTCGGGCGCCAGCAAACCCTGAGGCCATTGCTATGCTTTGAAGTGTTGGAGGGGCGCCCCGTGCCAAGCGCTCCGCCAATGCACATTGCTCGTGCTGGCCCAGGGGAAACCAATAATGAAGAACCCTTACGCTCTCGGCTTCTGGTGCGCTCTGGTCGCACTGGTGCTGCTCTCGGCCACGTATTTCTACGGAATCATGCTGGCCCATCAGATCGACACGGCAATGATCTTCCTCGACAGCGCCGTTGCGCTGATCGCAGTGATGGCGATCGTCGTCGTTGCGTGGACCTCGATTCAACTGCAGCGGGTCAAGAAGCGCCAGCTCGAACGCGGCAAGATGCTCGTGCTGATCTGGGACACCAAAGTCGCCCTGCGCCGGGTCGAAACCGTGTTCGATCGTTACTTCTGGGGCAGTTACTGGCAGCCCGGGCGAACCTTCGCCGAAGTCATGGGCGAGCTCACCGGCACGCCGCTGGAAAAAAGCCTCGAAGCCCTGAAGAAGCAATGTCTGGAACTCGACAAGCAGATCGCCGATGAAGGCTGGCACTGGCTGAACAATGCCCGTGAGCTGTCCGACGTCGCCACGGCCATGGCCCGAGAGCGCTATCAACTGGATTTCTGCGATGTGCGCGCAGATGCCAATGGCGGGGCGGTGATCGATCGCGACTTTGAAGTGCTGGTGTATACCTGGACGGCGCGGTTGAAGAGCTTTGATCATCAGCTCGATGAAATCGAGGTTCAATATTCCTGAAATCCAAAGATGCAGCCTTCGGCAGCTCCTACAGGAGAATCGCATTCCAAATGCAGGAGCTGCCGAAGGCTCGGGCCGCGATCGGACGATCTTTTTGCTCTCCCAAGTGTCCATAGACACTCTTTTAACCTTTAAACATTGGGCCGTCCGCCACGCCCGGTGCTAATCTCCACCGCTCATTGCGTACAGTCGAGCCGCGACCCGATCTCGGGTTCAGGGAAGACGACTTCATCCACAGCCACGGAAATCGATCAGGTCATTCATGAATAAATCAGCAGGCGTGCTCCTCGGAATTGTTGTTGCCATCGGCGCGGTCAGCGCAGGCGGGGCCTGGTACACCGGGACCAAGATCGAAGGCGTATTGAACAACGCCGTCAGCAACGCCAACAAAGAGCTGCAGACCGCCATGGCCGGCTCCAACGGCACCGCGTCGCTGGAACTGGTATCGCTGGAACGCCATACCTTCACCAGCACCGCGCACTATCGCCTCAAGGGCGAAGGCGAGATGTTCGGTGATGCGCCGGTCGAGCTGCTGTTCGTCGATCACATCGAACACGGCCCGTTGCCGTTCTCGCGTCTGGTTTCGCTGAAGTGGCTGCCGGTCATGGCTACCAGCAACTACGAGCTGGAAAAGAGCCCGTCCACGGAAAAATGGTTCGCCGCCACCAACGGCGCCGCGCCGCTCAAGGGCGTGACCAACATCGGTTACGACGAATCGACCACCAGCACCCTCAACCTGGTGCCGTTCGAAACCGCGCTGGATGAGCAGTCGAGCCTGAAGTTTTCCGGTCTGAGCATGGACATCGCCGCCAGCGCCCAGGCGCAGAAGGTCAAGGCCGACGGCTACATGGACAACCTGAAACTGGTCACCGTGTCTGAAGACCAGGCGCCGGTGCAGGTCGAGCTCAACGGTCTGACCTTGGCCAGCAACCTCGCCAAGAGCAGCTACGGCTACTACACCGGCGAAAACACCCTGGAAGTGACCAGCAGCAAAACCACCTTTGGTGCCAAGCCCATGGTGCTGGGCGTGAAGAACTTCGAAATGAAGAACCGCACCGAAGAAAGCGGCAGCAATGCCTCGGGGCGTGCCGACTACAAAATCGGCGAAGTGTCGCTCAATGACAAGAAAGTGGGTTCGGCGGCCATGGCCATGAGCCTGAAGAACCTCGACATTCCGTCGACCATGTCGCTGATGCAGATCTACCAGACCAAGTTGCAGCCATACGAAAAAGCCGCCGCCGAGGCGGCAGCCCAGGGTCTGCCGGCGCCGGAGCTGAACCTGACCGAAGCGGAAAACGCCCAGGTCAAAGCCGATCTGCAGAAGCTGCTGGCCGCCGGCCCGCAACTGGCGCTGGAGAATCTGTCGTTCAACACCGCCAACGGCGAAAGCCGTGCCAATCTGGTGATCGACCTGACCAAGCCGCAATCGATGGATCTGCCGCCGGATCAACTCGGCAAGCAACTGATCGCGCTGCTCGACCTGAACATTCAGGTGTCCAAGCCGATGCTGGTCGATCTGCTCAGCGTGCAGGCGCAACTCGATGGCCAGACTGACGCCAAAGCCATCGTCGATCAGTCCAAGGAAGCGGCGGACATGTTCGCCGGCATGGCGGTTGGCTCGCAACTGGCTGTCGTCGACGGCACCAACGTGGTGACCAAACTGCATTACGCGGCCAATCAGGTCGAATTCAACGGCCAGAAAATGACCGTCGAGCAGTTTATCGGCTTCCTGATGAGCAAGTTTGCCGGCGTCACCCAAGTGCAATAAATCCACCGCGCGCTATCCAGACGCCCGGCCCCTGTGTGAACAGGCGCCGGGCGTTTTGCTGTGCGGGTTTTATACGGCGCTCATGCCGATTCTGAACAATTATTGCGTTGTGAAAATTCGACTACGCTTGCGTGCAGACTGCCTCACCAAGCTTGGCCGAGGGCTGTCATTGTCGGCCACCGTTACGAATGGGCAAGGAGGGCATTGCGACCCGGCTGGCCATGTAAGGATGCTGACGAATGCCGCGTATTGATGGTCCTGTAATACATCGTGGTTTGCGCCCTTTGTTCCGATTCGCCCTGTGCAGCCAGTTGCTCTGGCCGCTGCTGGCGTTGGCCGACACACCCTACGACGAGATGGTGCGCGATGCCCGTGCCGGGCATTACACGCCTGCGCTGACGGTGCTGCGTCAGGTGCCGCCGGGTCAGGCCAGCGACGGCCAGATCAGCGATCATCTGCAAATCGCCAGTTGGGCCGGGCTCGATGCCGAAGTGGTCAAGGTCTATGAGGCCCAGGGCCGCGACCGCGTTCTGCCGGTTCAGGCGCTGACCGCCGCAGCACGTGCCTATCGCAACCTCAAGCGCTGGGATCAGGCCACCCAGGTCTACAACAAGGCACTGGCGCTGGAGCCGGACAACGCCGACCTGCAACTGGGCCTGGCGCTGACCCAGGCCGATGCCGGCAAACCCGATCAGGCAGTCACCCGTGCGCAGGCGCTGGTCGCCGCCAAGCCCGACGATCCTTCGCGCCGCCTCGCCCTGGGCTATGCCCTCGGTCGCGCTGGCAAACCGTACGACGCATTATTCGAATTCGATCAGGCCTTTATCCGCGCCGGCAACAAACCGGAAGTCGCCCGCGAGTACGTGGTTGCCCTGCAAAAGGCTCGTCTGCCTGAGCCGGCGCTGCGTCTGGCCAGCCAACGTCCCGGTCTGATTGACCCGGTGACCTTGCGCCGCCTCGAAGGCGATCTCGCTGCCGAACGCGTACGCCTCGCCGAACTGGCTACCCGCAGCGAACAGGAACGCTACGTCATCGCCGACCGTGCGCTGGCCGACTACGACAAACTGCTCGCGACCTGGACGCCTGACGCCACTGCCCACGACGACGTGACGCGCTGGCGCATCGACCGCATGGGCGCGCTCAAAGCGCGGGCGCGCACCGCCGACGTCATCAGCGAATATCAAAAATTGCAGGCCGAGGGCGTGCAGATTCCGACCTACGCCCTGCGTTGGGTGGCGGCGTCGTATCTGGATCAGCGTGAGCCTGAGATGGCCACCGATCTGTATCGCCAGGTGCTTTCGGCACCGGACGCCGATGCCGGTGATCGTCTCGAAGACACCACGGCGCTGTACTACTCGCTGCTGGAAAGCGACCGCGCCGACGAGGCGCGCAAGGTCGCCGAAGATGCGGCAAAAGCCCAGCGGCCGCGCGTCGAACTGAAGGGCTTGCCGGTCGGCAATCCCAACGATGAGTGGATGGACGCTCAGCAACTCGCCGCCCAGGCCGGTACCTACAGTTCTGACTTGCCCCACGGTGAAGAGCGTTTGCAGGCTCTGGTCGATCAAGCGCCGGGCAACCTTGGCCTGCGTTTGGCCCAGGCTGATCTCTACCTCGCCCGGCAAATGCCACGCCGTGCGGAAAGCCTGCTCAAGGAAACCGAGGGCATGGCGCCGCGCGACGCCGGCCTGGAAGTCGCTCAGGCACGCACCGCCATGGAGTTGCAGGAGTGGCGGCAGAACGATGCACTGGTCGACGATGTGGTCGCGCGCTACCCGGACAACCGCCAGGTGCAGCGTCTGGCCCGCGAGCGCGAAGTGCATGACATGGCCGAACTGCGCGTCGAAGCCTACGGCGGCAAGGCCAACGGTGGCGGCAGCGGCGATGCCGGTGCGGTCAGCGGCAGCCGTGATTTCGGTATCCAGAGCACGCTGTACAGCCCGCCGATCAACGAAGACTGGCGCGTGTTCGCCGGCGCCGGTTATGCCACCGGCGATTTCGCCGAGGGCACCGGCCACCACCGCTTCCAGCGTGTCGGCCTGGAACGGCGCACCCGTGACATGACGCTCGAAGCCGAGGTGTCGAATCACGATTACGGCTTCGGTGACAAACAGGGCGCACGCCTGGCGATTGCCCGCGACATCAACGATCACTGGCAGTACGGCGGCAGCCTCGAATACCTCTCGGCCGAAACGCCGCTGCGCGCACTCAACAGCGATATCAAGGCCAACGGCGGCAGTGCGTTCCTGCGCTGGCGTGCCAACGAAAGCCGCGAGTGGCGCGTGTCGGTCAGTCCGTCGCACTTCAGCGATGGCAACAACCGTGTCGAAGCGCTGGTCACCGGGCGCGAAGGTATTTACAGCGCGCCGAATATTCAGGTCGACGCCGGTCTGGAAGTCGGCACCAGCCACAACTCGAAATCCGACGACGTGCCGTATTTCAACCCGAAATCCGACTTCAGCGTGATGCCGCTGGTCAACGTCAATCACGTGCTCTACCACCGCTACGAAACCTCCTGGAGCCAGCAGTTCCAGGCCGGCGCCGGCACCTACAGCCAGCGCGACCACGGCACCGGCGGCATGGCGTTGCTCGGTTATGGCCAACGGTACGCCTGGAACGACGTGTTCGATGTGGGCGGCATGTTCAGTGTGATCAACCGGCCTTACGACGGTGATCGGGAAACTGATCTCCGTTTGCTCGTCGACCTCACTTTCCGCTTCTAGAAGAGTTTGAAGATGCCATTTATCTCGCGTTTCATCCTTCTGCTGGGAGCGCTGCTGATCAGCGCCTGCGCCCAGCAAGCCCCGGCCTTTGCGCCGCCCTCCGAGCGCCCGGTCGCGGCCAGTGAACAACCGTGGCCGAAAAACCATGTGCTCGGCATCGCTTACCACGATGTCGAAGACCGTGATCCCGATCAGGCCGTGGTGGCGGTGCGCACCGAGCGCATGATCGAGCAACTCGCGTGGCTGCGCGAGAACGGCTACAAACCAGTGACCGTCGACCAGATCATGGCCGCGCGCAAGGGCGGCCCGGAGCTGCCGGCGAAAGCGGTATTGCTCAGTTTCGATGACGGTTATGCCAGCTTCTATACCCGCGTGCTGCCGGTGTTGCGCGCCTATAATTGGCACGCCTTGCTGGCGCCGGTCGGCACCTGGATCGACACGCCGCTGAACCAGCCGGTGGATTTTGCCGGCACGCCACGCCAGCGTTCGGATTTTCTGACCTGGGCGCAGATACGCGAAATTTCCAGGTCCGGGCTGGTAGAGATTGCTGCTCACACCGATGCCAACCACAAAGGCATCCTCGCCAACCCGCAGGGCAACCTGCAGCCGGCCGCTGCGACCCGGCGCTATGACCCTGTGACCAAGCGCTACGAATCCGAAGCCGATTTCCAGGCGCGCATTCGTACCGACGTGAAAAATATCTCCGAGAAGATTCGCAAGGTCACTGGCTACAAACCACGGGTCTGGGTCTGGCCGTACGGGGCCGCCGACGGTACGTCGCTGACCGTCGTCGGCGAGGAGGGCTATGAAATGGCCCTCACTCTGGACGACGGTCTCGACACGCTAGACAACCTGATGAGCGGGCCGCGCTTTCTCGTCGCCTCCGATCCTGACGGCGAGCATTTTGCCAACAGCATCGTCTCGGTGCAGGCCGAGGGGCCGATGCGCGTGGTGCATGTCGATCTCGACAACGTCTACGACCCGGACCCGGCGCAGCAGGACATCAACCTCGGCAAACTGGTGCAGCGCATGTCAGATCTGGGCGCCAGCACGGTATTCCTGCAAGCCTTCGCCGATCCCAAGGGCGATGGACTGGTGCACTCACTGTACTTTCCCAACCGTCACTTGCCGGTGCGCGCCGACCTGTTCGACCGCGTCGCCTGGCAACTGCGGACCCGCGCTCATGTGAAGGTCTATGCGTGGATGCCAGTGCTGAGTTTCGAACTGGATTCGAAGCTGCCGCGCGTGACCCGCTGGGACCCGGAAACCGGCACTGCATCGGTCGATCCGAAGCAGTACAAACGCCTGTCACCGTTCAATCCCGAAGTGCGCAAGATCATCGGTGAAATCTACGAAGACCTCGCGCGCCTGACCTCGGTCGACGGTGTGCTTTATCACGACGACGCGGTGCTGTCGGATTTCGAAGATGCCACGCCAGACGCGCTGAAGGCCTACGCCGCCCAGGGCTTGCCCGGCTCGATTGCCGCGCTGCGCGACGATCCGGCGGCGATGCAGCGCTGGACGCGCTTCAAGAGTCGCTACCTGATCGACTTCACCAACGAGCTGACCGCCAAGGTCCGTGCGATTCGCGGCCCGCAGGTGCTGACCGCGCGCAACATCTTCGCCGAACCGATGATCAATCCGCAGAGCGAAGCGTGGTTCGCGCAGAACCTCGATGACTTCCTCGCCACTTACGACTGGACGGCGCCGATGGCGATGCCTCTGATGGAAAAACAGACCGTGGCCGAGTCTGGCCCGTGGCTGGAAGCCTTGGTAGCGACGGTGAAAAAACGTCCCGGTGCGCTGAATCGCACGGTGTTCGAATTGCAGGCGCGCGACTGGAACCAAAAGGATCAGGCCGACATCGATGCCGCACAACTGGCGGACTGGATGGGCCGGCTCAAGCGTCAGGGTGCGACCAGTTTCGGCTACTACCCGGACAACTTCCTCGACAATCTGCCAGACCTGAAAACCGTAAGGCCTGCACTCTCCAACAAATGGAATCCATAACATGCTGGATAGACTGTTAGCCCTGCTTGTTCTGGCGATCGTGCTCGGCGTTCCGCTGGGGCTGATCTTCGTGGTCACCGGCCAGTTCCTGATGTCGTTCGTGTTCTTCTACCCGCTGTTCATGTCCGGGTTGTGGATCGCCGGCGGCCTGTATTTCTGGCTGCACTGGGAGCGCCACTGGCCGTGGCAGGACGACACGCTGCCGCCACCGCTGGAAGGCGAGCCGCTGATTTCGATCCTGATCCCTTGCTACAACGAAGGCGATAACGCCGCCGACACCATCCACGCGGCGCTGGCGCAGCATTACCCGAACATCGAAGTCATCGCGATCAACGACGGCTCCAAGGACAACACCGCCGAAGTGCTCGATGCGCTGGCCAAGGAAGACCCGCGCCTGCGGGTTCTGCATCTGGCGGAAAACCAGGGCAAGGCTGTGGCCCTGCGCATGGGCGCGATTGCTGCGCGCAGTGAGTATCTGGTGTGCATAGATGGTGATGCGTTGCTGGCGCCCAATACTGCGGCTTATCTGGTCGCGCCGATGCTGGATAACGCACGCCTTGGCGCGGTGACCGGCAACCCGCGCATTCGCACGCGTTCGACTTTGATCGGGCGCGTACAGGTTGGCGAATTCTCCTCGATCATCGGGCTGATCAAACGCACTCAGCGGGTGTTCGGACGCATCTTTACCGTTTCCGGTGTGATCGTCGCGTTCCGCCGCACTGCACTGAACCGGGTTGGCTACTGGAGCCCGGACATGATCACTGAGGACATCGACATCAGCTGGAAACTGCAGCTCGATCACTGGAGCATTTTCTACGAACCGCGCGCACTGTGCTGGATCCTCATGCCCGAGACCCTCGGCGGCCTGTGGAAGCAGCGTCTGCGCTGGGCTCAGGGCGGCGCCGAAGTGCTGTTCAAGAACATTCGCGGCATTTGGCAGTACCGCCATCGCTACTTGTGGCCGCTGCTGTTCGAATACTGCCTGTCCACCGGTTGGGCCTTCACCTTCCTGTTGTCGGTGATTTTCTGGGGCATGGGCAAGTTCATGGTCATGCCCGATGCGATCGCTGTCGATCACTTGATGCCACCGGCCTTCACCGGCCTGCTGCTGGCGTTCGTGTGCCTCGTGCAGTTCGGCGTCAGCATCATCATCGATCGCCGCTACGAGCCGGGCCTGGGCAAGACCATGTTCTGGGTGGTGTGGTACCCGTTGGTGTTCTGGCTCGTCAGTCTGCTGACCACGTTGGTCAGTTTCCCCAAGGTGTTGTTCAGCCAACACAAGAAACGCGCGCGCTGGGTCAGTCCTGATCGGGGCATCCGCCCGCTGGGCGACGACCAGGAGGAAGTCATCAAATGAAAATTATCCGCACTCGCCAACGGCCATTTCTGCTGGTGATCGACATCATCCTCACGGTGCTGGCCTGGGTCGGCCTGCTGTTGCTACTGGTGCGCGGCTTATGGCCATTGATCGAGACCACCGGCGGCCCGCGCATCGATAATTCGGCATTCGATGCCTTGGGCACTCTGCAGGTGTATATGTGGGTCGCGCTGGTCAACGCGGTGATCCTGATCGGGTGGGCGCGTTATCAACAACGCAAAAGTCGCAGTTTCGCCCAGCGTCGTCTGCCGTCGCCGGTGATTGGCGATGAAGGTCTGAGCCAGAGTTTCAAACTGTCCGACGAGCGTTTCCAGAAACTGCGCGCGCCGGGGGTAATGACCATTCACAACGATCACGAAGGCGACATCAGCCACGTCGAAACACACTTCTGGCCGGTACAGCAACAAGCCCTCCCCGCGCCCCTGGCGCCACTGGAAAACCCGCGGGTGATCTTTCTGCATGCCGAAGAAGACGACAGTCGCGAGCCGGTGAAACGCCTGACCTGATCTCCACGCGGCCTGTGTAGGAGCTGCCGAAGGCTGCGATCTTTTGATTTTGCTTATGTAAAAACAAGATCAAGAGATCGCAGCCTCGTTGCACTCGTCAGCTCCTACAGCACCGGTGTCAGGCCTGAATCAGCGTCGAGGCTTCTTTCATTCGTAAAGGTTGCTTCATCCGCTCGGCCAGCAATGCCATGGCGCGCTGTTTGTCGCAAGCCACCGCCGCAACGACGATACCGTTTTTCGCGAACAGGCCAATGAATGGCGGCTTTTCCGGCTCGCCGCTGAACTCGATTTCGTCCCATTCTGTCGCGTGACCGAGATAGTCGTAATTCTTGCCAAAGTGGTAGGTCCAGAAGAACGGCACATCCAGATAATGCTCCTCGCCGCCAAGCATGTTGGCAGCGGCGATGCGCGCGTGTTGCTGGGCCAGCCGCCAGTGTTCGATGCGGGTTGGCTGGCCGCTCAGCGGGAACGTGGCGATATCGCCAATGGCCCACAAGCCATCGGTCACGCGCATGCCGTCATCCACGCGCAACGATAGGTCTTCTTCCTTAGGCAGTGAGCCGAACGCCTCGGTAGCCGGATGGACGCCGACGCCGACGAGAACCAGATCTGCCGCCAGACGCAAACCATTGTCGAGCAGCACGCCCTCGACCTTGTCTTCGCCAAAGATCTCAGTAGCCTCGTGCTCGCTGATGAACTTCACCCCGTGCTCTTCGTGCAACGCGCGAATCGCCTTGCCCACGGCGTCGCCCAATTGCTTGGCAAACGGGACTGCGTGGCGGGCCAGAACGGTGACGTCGAGGCCGTACTCGCGCAGCGCCGCCGCGCATTCGAGGGCGATGAAGCTGTCGCCGATGATCACTGCGCGCTGCCCCGGTTGCGCAGCGTTGATGATCTGTTCAGCCTGGGCTTTTGAGCGCAGGACGAAGACGTTGGCCAGTTCGGCGCCGGGCAGTTTCAGCGAATTGGGCGCGCCACCGGTGGCGAGTACCGCAGCGTCGTAGTGCAGGATGCCGCCATTGTTCAGATGAAGGGTTTTGCCTGGAGCGTCGAGTGAACTGACTTCACCTTGCACGCGCTCGATGCGCTGCGCTTGATAGAAGGTTTCATCGCGCAGGGGCGGGACCTCTTTCGGTGACATTTCCCCCGCGAGCACAAATTTGCTCAACACCGTGCGGTCGTAGCCGGCATCCGGTTCGCCATCGACCAGCACGATGCGTCCGCCGAAACCCTTCTCCCGTAGCGCCGCCGCGCAAGCCGTGCCCGCCGCCCCGGCGCCGACCACCACGAACGTTCTTGGATCGTCAGCGGGCGGGGTGTGCGGATCGGGCAGGGGCTGGTCATCAACCCAGACATCATCGCCGCGTAGCTCCAGCGGGTAGCGCTTGAGACTGTCCAGCGATGGCGGCTCGCACAGGCCGCCGTCCTCGGCGCGGTAAGCGGCTTTATGCCAGGGGCAGATCAACCTGCCGTGACACAACGCACCCTCGGCCAACGGCGCACCGGCGTGTGGACACAGCCCCTGAAACGCCCGCAATTCTCCGTTGGCCCGCAGCAGAACAATCTTGCAGTCACCAATTTCGACTTGCAGGCCACGGTCTTGCGGGACATCGGATAGGCGGGCGACACGGTGCAGGGACATCTTCGGTTTCCTCGCAGGCATTTCTCATGTGAGTTGAGGTCGCCGCGCGAGGTTCAGCCATTTGCTAGTGCCAAGGCACGAACGGTACAGCTATAGTTTGCGGGCCGACGACGGCTTCACTGCACAAGGTGCTCCCGGAATGACCCGATTGACCTCTCTCAACCCATGGCTGGCGGCCATTGCCGTGACCCTTTGCGTGCAGTTCCCGGCACAGGCCCAGGAGCGCTTCACCCTGAGCATCCCGGGCGTGTCGGACAACCGCCTGTTCACTGCGGCCGCCGCCAGCGACGCGCCTGGTTGCGGCGGCAAGAACCAGTCGCCGGCGCTGAGCTGGAACGCCGGCCCGGCCGGTACCCAGAGCTACGCGATCGTCATGCACGACCCGGATGGGCAGAAAGGCCTGGGCGTGGATCACTGGATTCACTACGGCATCAAGCCCACCACCCACCAGATCGCGGCCGGTGTCGGCGCCAAATCCGCGCTCGAAGGCGTCGGCGGCACCAACAGCAAAGGCAACACCCATTACATGGGCCCATGCCCGCCAGTGGGTGACAGCGCGCACCACTACATCATCCAGATCTACGCCCTCGACCTCGCCCCGGACGCCCTGCCCGCCGGCCTGACCCGTGCCGAACTGATGGAAAAAATCAAAGGCCATGTGCTGCGCAACAGCAGTGCGGTGCGACGCTATCACCGCTGAGGTTCGCCGCTCCCGAGCGGCGGACTGCCCTGATACCCCAGGCATTTGGCATTGCCCCGCGAAAACGCGCACTATCAAGCCATTGCCAATGCGCTGGGAGGACACCGTGGCAGCAAAAATCGACCGCATCGCCCAACTGCTCAACTGCCCGGAGAAGGGCGAACAAATGCGGCGTGCAGTAACCGAGACACGTAAGGAATTTCTGCTGAATCAGCCGGAAGAAGACCTCGTTGAAGAAGATGAGGTGTTTGACGAAGCTGAGGAGGAGGGGGATGACGACGATGAATATGATGAGTTTGACTGGACGACGGAGTGAACTCAGCTGTGTGTTCACTACCTTCGAAACATCGAGCTTGGAAGTGTGATCTGAGAATGGTATTGGGGTCATTGGAAGAGTTTTTCTTGGACTACCCAAGAAAACTATCCAATAAAAAAAACTACTCAACAAACCACTAAAGAAAGCCAGTTGAATAAGGTCCGCGGTGCGAATCGTCATGTTTAACTTGATAGTTGCTTAAACTCGGACTCTCCACTCGTGAGTGGAGAGTCAGCAAGTCAGAGCGCGACAGGCAGATAGGTCATTTTTAGTGGTATCAGCCGCTTGGTCTCAGAATCCGTCTGCGCGTAGTGTTCAACCAGAGCGCGTACTAGATTATCCAGCGTCCAAAGCGTCAGCGGCACATTAGCTCGTTCAGCTTCGTAGTAAGCGTCCTTACTAAAACCTCCGGTACTGACATAGAGTCCGCGATCATCCTTGTGCCGTCCACCAAGGAAACTGCGTATCTGCTGACTGCCCATCTGCTCCTTGCGATGTTTAACTTCAACAATGATTCGTGGATTTTCAAATCCGAATCCGTCTGGTGACGCAATGATGTCTTTCCCGCGATCGGGCCCGGCCGGGGAGACCTGAGTTTTATAGCCCATCGCTCGCAAGATCCCGGCGACGAGATGCTGCATATCGTCCCACGGCAGCGCGCTGATCAAATCCTTGATGCGCTCGAGTGCCAGACTTTCCATTCCTGCCAGCGGATCGCTGTCTGGATACTCCTCTTCAACTGTCGGCAATGCAGGTGGTTTGTTTCCAGCAGCTTTAGCTTTCAATTCTTGAAGCGCGAAATCTGGAACGACGAATACTGTCAGCGTTGAGCCGAGGCTGTTTTTGCTCGCAGAGGTGAGACTGTCACGGTCGACTTCTTGATCAATCCACTGCACCGGACGTGTCAGAGACATGCCGAGATCGGCAAGATCTGGGTTGTGTTTGAAGTCACCAGTGATTTTGCCAACCAGATATGTGCGGTTGGCGGGAGAGTACGTAACGACCCAGTCGCCAGGCTGAATCTCATTGATAAACCGCCAGACTTGCGAAGCACCTGATATGGCAGTGCCTGGTTTGATGTTTGGCTCGACGTCTTGATAAAGGCGGGTGACTTCCTTTCGTGACATTCCAGGTTTGGCTAGCGGAGCAAGCTGTGACCATCCGATTGCTACTACACCGCGTTCACGGAAGTCATCGTACAGGCGACCAGATTCGCCGCGGATCATCCACATTTTGGTCATATCACCTCCTTGGTTTTTGTGAGTTGGTTGGAATCAGGACGCTAAAGCTAAAGCATCAGGTGAAACGCAGCTAGGTAGGTGCTCCGCGAACAACCACAGCCGATTTTCGTCAGTAGGGCTGTAGGGCTAAGGGCAGTTGTAAACTCTAAATTGACGACTGCCCACTCGGCCGACGACGCCGTGGTTCACCGGAGCCTATGTAACTCCTCCAAATAACCATAAACAGTCACCCACAAAAAAGCCCCGGACCATCACAGCCCGGGGCTTTCTCGTTTGATTCATGGTGCACCAGGCGGGATTCGAACCCACGACCCCTGCCTTCGGAGTCCTAAAAGTCGGCGTTTAGAATCAATACGTTAGCGGGGATTAGCTGGGAAATCAACGGGTTGTGTTAGCTGGGGTTAGCGAGTTTTCGCCCTGATTAGTGGGGCGAGTGTGGCAAATTTGTGGCATTTGATGTCCGACAGCGTAGCTACTCGGCTTGCCGTAAGCCCAAACATTATCATTCCATGATAAATACACGTGCTTCTGATTCGCTGGCATGATCCGGGCGTCAAGCTCATGCTGAGCTTAAATTTAGCGTTGTGAGCAGGAAAGCACGTGGCGATTGATGAAACGCATCACAGTGGTATGAGCGGCAACGACGAAGGAGGCCATACTGAGTTTGTACCCACATTAGATTGGTCAGACGAGGACTTACGTACCCACCTTGCGCAGAGATGGCAGCAGAAAAGCTCTTCGACTCTACGAGTAATAGGTCGTGTATCTCGCGCTGAAGGAAAAAACTTCGGATTTCTTAACGAATTACATCATCCCGACTCAGGCAACAGACTTCCTTCGGCAGTTGCCAGTCCAGGCGCGAGTATGTCTGTTTTCGTGCCCCCGTCAGAACTGCGCACTTATCTGAAAACGGGGCAGGTGGATGGCTTCGCTGTCGCCGAGTTGGATCTTTCGCCGTTGATCGAGCGAACAAGCCGCGCTGACCCATTAGCCTGCATGGTCCGCCCTAACACCCTAGAGCCCCTCAGCCACATACCCGAAAGTTGGTGGCATATTCAGGATATCCAATCAGCACCGTTGCCTTTTATTGTTACCAAGGTGCGCGATGCCGTGGAAGACCTAGTGCGAAGAGAGACCGCACAAGCCGGGGAGAAACTTCAGGCTATGCGCGAGGAGGTCGAGGCAACCGTCGATAGAAAAGCAGTACTTGATGATGAATACAGGCGCATCGAGGTCGAGATCGGTCAGCGTACTGACCGCATCGCAGCGTTAGAAGCAGAGTTTGCACAGAGGACGTCTACCTTGCAGAACAAGTTTGGAGAGCTGGAATCCTTTTTCCGTGAAAGAGGCGAGCGTATGGTCGCACTCAATCTTGTGGACAGGGCTGACATAGAGAAAGTGCTGCCCTCTCAAACGACATTTGATGCACGCAACGGCTATCACTTCGGCAAAGAGCTTGAAGGCAGTCTTGAGCGGCTTGCTTCGTACATCCAAGCTTTCCTATGGCGCAAGGGTGTTCTATTTACTCGTGCTCAGTTGCTCGACTTCATAACCCTACTACGCACTAATGACTTAATTGTTCTGGCGGGGGATTCAGGCTCGGGCAAGACCAGCCTAGTGAAGTCGTTTGCGCAGGCTGTAGGGGGGCGTTGCACCGTTGTACCCGTAAAGCCCAACTGGACTGGGTCGGACGACCTGCTTGGCTACTACAACCCGATTGAACGGCGTTATCACCCATCGCAGTTTTTACTGGCATTGCTGGAGGCGGCGCGTGAGCCGCAAATACCTCACTTCATCTGCCTAGACGAAATGAACCTCGCGCGGGTGGAATATTATTTTGCCGATTTTCTGAGTTTGCTGGAAACGAGGAGTCAGGCGCCTTGGATACATCTTTATTCTTCAACTGAAGAACGGCAGGCAATTGTCGATAACAAAATTTTCCTCACGCTCGAGGAAGAGGCCAGAAAACGCGCCGGCCTTGGAGACGATGCCTCGTTTTGCGAGATATTGATGAATGATCAGGCGAACCTCGAGCTTCGCAGGCTGGCGGGCTTTCAGGAGGCAGACACCCTACTCAACTACCACGCGAAGATCAGGCGCTCGCTATCGGGCATGATCGATATACCTGCCGGTTTCCGTTTTCCGGAGAACGTCTGGATCATCGGGGCAATCAACGTGGACGAGACCACCCACTATCTCTCACCTAAAATTCTTGATCGTGCCCACGTCATGCGCTTTCGCAATCCCGTATTGATGGACTGGGATGAAGTCGAGAGTGAGCTGCAGGCGTTCGATCTCGATCTGCAGCTGCCTATGAATATCTTGAGCACTGATATCGGTTCGCGCGCTGAGTATCCGGCATTTGATCAATCCGATGCTCAGGTAAAACTGCTGATTTCCCTGTCACGAGACTATCTCGATCCGCTTGGCATTGAGTTTGGTATGCGCGCTATCAGGCAGTCGCTGAATTACATCCTGAAGGCAGCCGAAGCGGGCATCGGGACAATAGTCGCGTTGAACAATGTCGTTGTGCACAAAATTCTGCCCAAAATTATCCTGGATGTCGAAAAGGCCTCATCCAACGGGCAGAAGCGACGTGATTTACTGATCGGATTGCGCGACTCATTGGCTCAAACATTGGTACAGCTTGACCGAAGCCAAGTGACCGAGTCAGCGGTCGAGTCTCTGGATGAGCTGATTTCGCGCTCTGAGAGTAACAACGGCATCGCGAATTTCTGGACCCGTTGATGTCACTGCAAATCGAAGTGCGATACCTAGTGATTAACTGGCAATCGGAAGGCGTTGCGCGGGACATTAAGGCGGCACCTCACGCGCTGGAGATAGAGCGGGATGCCAGCGGCGAGTTATCTGTTGAGAGCACCGTCTTCAACGATTTCCATCCCTGGCTCGGCATACGCCTTGAGTCCGCCCTCGACAATACAATCCCTGTTTTCGTCAGTGCATCCGGTGAAGAAACCCCCATGTTGCGCATTGCCGATCAGCAGGGCTGCGGCCAGTGGTGGTTGCAGCACGACGGTTGGGATCCGCTGAACAAACGTCACTTCAGCGAGCTTCATCGTAGTGCGGGCGCTTATTTCATTCGGCTCGGCAATTTGAGGCTGCGGATTGAGAACAGACTCTCGAGTTTCGGTCGCGCCGACATCCAGGCCTACATCAACGACTTTCGAGGTGATCTTCTCTGGATGATCATGAACGATGCCGCCGCAGCTACTGCCTCAGGCCAAGGTCCTGGGTCAGGTGCCGAGTTGGCTGTCGCGTTGAAAGCGTTGAACGCTGCCTCCAACAGAGTGCTGGCATCTCCCGCAGTCGATATTCGAGAAGGGCAGGCGCCGCAGTCGATCGCGAAGTTGCGGCCAAACGCAGCTACTTTTCATGAGTACTTACGCAATCCTGCGGCTCGATACTTTACAGGTCGGGTGTTCAACGAGTCAGCAGATATTCCCGAGAATCGGTACGTGCGTCATATGCTAGCGGTGGCCCTCAAGGTGGCCGCTGCTTATATGTCCGCAGCCACTTTGCAGACTGACTTCCTGCGTCGACTGACCTCACAGGAGGCCGAGCGTGCCTCGCGTGACAGCGCAATAAAATCGCGTGCTGTCGATCCCGAAGTTTTTGATCATCAGACGCAAGACATTGCGCGTCGGCTCGAAGCACTTACATGCTTCACCGGGCCGTCTACAGAATATCCCGACCAAATAGCTCGTTTCCCGATTCGCTTGGGCAAAAGGTACGGAGACAAATGTGCTTTTTTCTACGAGCGTCAGGACGGCCAACAGGCTTCCGGCGACGCAGAGATCGATTATAGAGTTGTGGTATTGCCTGAGGATGTGTTCGAGCTGATCCTTGCAGCTCATCACTTCTGCAAAGACCTGACACTGGCAGGCTGCGCGCAAACTTCTGTGAAGATTACCTCTAGTGGGAAACGATATCGCGAACTCAAGTTCATTTCGGTGCACGGAATTTGGGCACAAACCCATGCGCTCGAAAACCGGGCTGCGAAGCGCAAATACCTCGAGGTCAAAGATTGGCAGGTTGCGCTCTCCACCAATGAACTGCGCGAACTAAAGCGTGAGGCAGCCATTGCCCAGCGACGAGCGAAGCGCTCGTCCGAGAAGAGGATAGCCATTGCATCCTCTATACAGGAAATAGCCCGAGAGGCTGGGCTGCTGCAAGCGACAGATGCCAGCTTGGCAAAATTCGGGGTCGCACCGAGTTCGAGTTTTCCGCTCGGAATGCGGCTCGTGTCCAACCCGGACTACTCCGCATGCGTATCGGCATTCAATAAAATCCGTCAGCTGATTAATCGAGGTGGGCTAGACCTGTCCAAGCTGGACGAAATCAATAACATCGGAATACTGCATGCGAGTGAAATCTATGAAAAATGGTGCCTCATCAAAATACTCACGCTGCTGATCCACGACTTTCGCTTCGAGCCTGAAATCGGATGGGAAGAAAAGCTCATTACCAGCACGCTGACACGATCAAATAACGTCAGGTTTGAATGCTTGCGCCATGATTTGAAAATCAGTGCATCTCTCACCTGCCAAGCAGAAATGTTGTCGGGCCGCAGGCCTGATTTCGTCCTCGACATCACCCACACCGAAGACGAACAGTCGACACGTTACAACCCACCCAAAGGACGGCGTATCGGGCTTGTGATGGACGCTAAGTTTAGAAGCAAATGGAGGAAGGGCGAGCTTACCCAGATGCTCGATGAGCTGATACTCATTAAGGGCTACGACCAGGCGCTGGAGAATGCCAAGGTCTTCATTCTCCAGCCCTGCGGGCTCACCGTACGTCCGGCCAAATCACCACTCGAATGGGGCGCTCATAGCGATTACAGCAGAACGAACGCTCACCGCCAGGGCTGGATACAAGCAGGCGTCACCTCCTCCGGCGCCCAATCCACTCAACACCTCAAACGCCTGCTCGCCTTGGCATTCCAGAGCTCATTCCCTGCGCCGAGGCAACTGAGCTCGGATCAGGATGACACCATCTGGGAATCCCGAAGCTTCTGCATCGGCTGTGGCGAGCGCCACGACAATCAATCAATCAAAGCGAAGCGCACCAAGAGTGGTGCGATGCGATGGTTGCTGGACTGCAGACACTGTGGTGTGTGGACGACCAGAACCCACTGCTACTCCTGCCCTACGCCTCTTTTCAAAAACGGCACCGTCTGGACGTACCACACCACTATCGCTGATCAAGTGACGAATGTGATCTGTCCCAGCTGCGGCGCGTATTTTGATAAGGATTTTGAGTAGATGTTGGATATTTGCAATCTGCAGCTTGGCGTGAGGTTAATCTATGGGATATTTCGCAGTGCAGTCCGAGATATGGGCTCATACAAGGCCGCCGACACTCAAGCGAAGCCGTGTCCCTAGCCAGTCTTTGCTTGCGAGCAATGCCTCTATCGCTGCCCTTTAGGAAAGATACGGTAACAGATCGAGACGATTGAGTTGCGTCTATGCCTAAACCTAACCGCTGCTGGACTTCCTCAGTGGTGCCCGCAAAAATCTTGACTGAAAACCAGGGCTACATTCACCAAGCATCATGCGTTTTACACTTTTGAAGTGGAACCTATGCTTTTCGAGTAGCCGGCGATTGAGTACATCTTGCTGTTCTATTGTTCCAAATTCCTCCTTAGGCCAACGCCTGGTAGTAGCCATGCGCTACGGATACCATCGGTAGCTAGTCCCGAAAGTAAAAGCTGATGTCGATTATTCAAAACCATCGGAAAGCTATCGCGCGCCTATTGATGCGCTGCTTGGTAGACCGCGAGTTGGTAGCTCGCGACCTTGCCAATCCCCTGCATATCGTGCTTCCCCGCTGGGACGCTAAACTGGGCGACGCGATCGTTTCCTCATTCTTCTTTCGCGAAGCGCGTAAGCTCGGTGCCCGGGTCACTGTGCTCACCGTACCGGAGCTGGTCGACCTGCATAGGCTCGATTTTGGCGTCGACCGGGTCATACCTGTCAATGGCGCACCTACGCTGGCCGGGCTGGGCCCACTGGTACGGGAACTGGGATCGGTCGATGTGTTTGTCCACCTAGTTGGCCGTATCCAACCCATCGAGATGCTGTTCATCCGTTTGCTTAAGCCCGCCCGGGTCTACTCGCTGGATGACGCCTTGCACTGCGTCAGCGGCAAGCTGGGTGATGCCACCGCGCAGCTCAACGTGGTCGAGCGCTACACCCGGGTCCTGCTCGACCTTGGTGCGACCCTGATCAACCGCGACTATATTGTCCCGCTCCCGCTCCCGCTCCCGCTCCTGGAACGGCAGGGCGGCAGCAACATTACACATATCCTGATCAACCCCTATGCCAGCAGACCTGATAAAAGCCTTGGGTTCGCCAAAGCGCTCTCGCTGGTCCGGGCCTTGGCGGATGCCTGGCCGCAGCACCATATCGGCATTCTGTGCAGTCCCGCCAGCCGGGCTGAGGCACTGCAGCTCGAGCACGCCATCGCCCGCTGCAACGTCCGAACACTGGTCGAACTGGATACGCCCCGCGCGGTCGGGGGTGCAATCCAGCGGGCCAAAGTGGTTGTGAGTGTCGATACTGCCATCGTGCACATGGCCGTCGGACTGAAGGCGTCATTGGTCGCGATCTATCCGGCCAGCAACTCTTCCAATCCCTGGCTGCCGCCGCTTTCACACCATACCCGGATTGTGTTTAGTCGCCAGGGACAACGTCAGCACACGCATACCGGCAAGAAAAACATGAACGAATTCACTGATGTTGACGTGATTCAACCAGTCGCCGAACTGCTGCAAGAGTCGATCGCTGAGACTCTCGCAGTGGATGCGCATATCGTTTCAGGTCTGGGTGTGGCCACTGGCACACTGGCCCGCCAGCTGCCCTTGATTAGCCGCTCTTTTCCTGAAGTCGCCGATTGCCATCCCGGCACACTGAACCTGCAACTGCGACAGCCGCTGCGCTTGATCAATCCCCATCATCGCACCGCGCCGCTCGCCTGGACACCGAGCGGACGTACCAAGGAGGTGTTCGACTTGCTGCGCATCGAGCTGGAGTTCGACCACCTTGCCCACCGCGTGCCGGCTTGGCTGTACGTCGCCCATGGCTCGCCACACTGGCATACCCCGACCGTGCACGAGGTAATCGCTGCTCGCCTAGAGCTAAACGGGGCTCAACGTTGCCGCGTGCACATGCCGGCGCATGCGGTGGAACTTATCTAAACACTATCAGCCACAGTGTTGGATCAAGCGCTCACTCTCCCCCAGCCAATAGCCACGATCGGGTTGGATATGCAGAAAGATGCGTGACAGCAGGGTACCCTCGTCAAGGAATTCCGCCACCGTTTCGTCGCGTGTCACTGTCCGCTTGAACCAGGTGTTGTACAGCTTCAGCAGGCTTACGTCGTGGAGCAGGAAATCGCTCACTGCAATGTCCGTGCGCCTCATCACCGCGCAACTGTCGAAGTTGTAAACCGGTCGATAACCCGGGTCGCATACCGAGGGCGAAATTGGCACCAGCTGATGCGGCGACCTGGCGACAAGCTCCTTGATCCCTCCCGGGTTGCCCCAGGCATGTGTCTCGACCGCGAGCCCGGTCGCCAGTGCCTCAGCGAGATCGGCGTTTCCCGGCAGTGAGGCGAACAGGCATTCGCTGTGCCAGTGCAGTCGCTCGTCGAGTCCCGTCGGGAACAACAGGGAGGTCGGGTCGCGCAGCAGGATGCTGTCCGCGTCTATCCAGGCCCCGCCATGGCGATGAACGTAGGCCATGCGGATGAAGTCGCTCCTGGCGACGATCGCCTCGATCCCCTTGTCCATGCTGAAGGTAAGCGGCTCGAAGCGCCAATCCTTGCCGAGGATAGAAGCATCTATGCAATGCTCCAGGCTGCCCGGGGTTAGCAGGGTGAAATTGTCCCCCAGCGCCCGTTGCATGGAGACCAGGGCCAAGGCGATCCACGGCGGCATGCTTTGCCCCGCCGCCGTTTCCCAGTAGCTCACGTAGTTCACACGCACAACGGGGTCCTCTCTGCCGTCACGCCGCTACTGCCCAGCAGCCCGAGGTCCTCCAGGTAGTGCCGCAGCAGCGTCAGCGAGGGTATGCATTCGACCTGGCGCAGGAACTCGTTCCCCAGAGCCGCCTTGTACAGCCGCAACCAATTGGCCGCCGGCACCCGCGCCAGAAATGCCGGCAAGGCTTGGTAATTTTCCGTCGAAAACAGTAGACGCAACGTGCGCAGGATCGGTTGGTAATCCTCGGCCCCAAGCAGTTTGGCCAATGTGTCGTCCAGCTGGTGGCTGATTTCCACCATGTTCAGGCGCTCCTCGACGGTGGCATCCGTCAGGGCGACCCGCGGATCGATGGCAACCGGGTAGATCGCCTGGAACGAGCGGGCACCGGCTAGCAGCGACTCACGCAACACCTTGTCGGCGGTTGATCCCGTCACCAGCACATCGTCACCGAAGATGACGTGCACGCCGCTCCATCGATAAAAGTTCTCCGAGGGAATCACATGGTCCTGGACAAGATTGACCCGCTCACGCTCTTCAGTACTCAGGCTTGCGTAGTTCTCGCAGGGAGGGGCGATGCGCGGCAGCTTGACGTTGATCAGGGTGGGCAGGCCCATATGGGCGAGCTTGACGTTGATCTCCTCCACCACGATGTCGTAGAGCACGTTGGCCGTCGAAGGCACGTTGCGCCAGCCAGTGGTCATCAGCACCACATTGTCGTCGTGCTCCCGCGCGCTGGTGAACAGCCGTGCCCAGTGTGACTCCGGGTCATCCAGCTGCCGCTCCAGATAGTTGATCACCAGGCCGGCGAGAAAAAGGATGTCCTTCTGGCTGCCGTACTTGGCACGGCTATAGATGGCCGTAAGCTCGGAGGCGCTTGCACCACTGCTCATGTCGCGGAATCCGTTGGTGTCGTCGGGCGTAAGACAGTTCAGTGCATGACCACCGAGCACCGCGACATAGCTGTCCATATCGATCAGGTCTTGCGCAAGCAAGCCGCCAGCGAACGCGCGCAGACCTCTATTCACGTCCTCCGCCTGCGGCCGGGCCACGGCCTCGCGAAAGCGCGCCAGCTGTTCGTCGACAGGAGCCGTGGCGAGTAGTTTCCAGTCATTCGATCGGGAGTTCACGGGACAGTCCTTGTATCGGTGCCAGACGACAGGCTGAAGAAATCCAGGGGCATGTCGATGCGCCTACGCCCTTCGAAGTAGCTGATCCGGTCCAGGCCCAGCGGTTGCAGTTCATCGACCAGGGTGCGGATGCCGGCCCCCGCGTCCAGCGGATCGTGGGCGTCGGAACCTATGGTGAAGGCCGCGCCGTGGGCGATCAATTGGGGCAGCAGGGTGCGTGATGGATAGCTCCAGACGCCCTGAACTTCACGAGTCGAACCGGGCAACAGGCTCGACTTGCGAATACCCGAGGCATTCAGTTCGTAGGCCACACCATTGCGGGCGAACAGCTGCAGCAGCGGTTCCATCCGGCGCAGCACTACGTCTTCCGCCACGCCGCGCAGCAGCGTGTCGGCATGCCCAACTGCGTCGAACAACCCGCACTCCAGTAAGGCGTGCAGTTGGGCGAAATAACGGTCGAGAAAGGCCGGCGCGGATAGCCGGGGCAACTCCCAGACCTTGGCCATGGGCTCGCCCGGCAACTCGACGTAGTGGATCGAGCCGATGGCGAAATCCAGCTCGTACCGGGCCAGTATCTCGCGGTTGTAGGCATTCGCACCCGGCATGTAGTCGAACTCCAGTCCGCGCAGGATCTTGATCTTCCCCTGGTGCTCCTGTCGTGCCCGCTCAATATCGGCGAAATAGCGCTCCAGTTCCGCCTCCAGCAGGCGATTGTCGCTGTCCACCGGGAACGGCGCGTGATCGGTGATGGTGAGGATCTTCACTCCGGCGGCGATTGACGCCCGCACCAACTCATCCACCGTACCGACGGCATGCTTGGAATAAAAGGTATGGCTGTGGGAGTCGATCATGCCGGCACCATTCGTTCCAACAGACCATCGTGATTAGCCAGTTCCTTGACCAGCCAGTAGGGGTTATTCGCCTTGCGCAGGATCTTGTGCACCAGTTCGAGGTCGTCGAGACGCGCCAGCAGATCCCTCAGCGGTTGGCTGTAAAGGGCGCGGACCAGGGGCGTGTCGCGTACATGGCTGGCCAGTCGCTCCCAGCCAATCCGGTCAAAGTGGATATTGCCCAAGCGCTGGTGCTCGATGCCGTACAGGTAGACGTCACCATTAGGTTTCACCGTCAGGTCCATGCCGTTGGCGTGGGGAGGCGGGTTGAGGCTGCCGAGGGTGAAGCGCTTGTTGACCCGGGCTTCGATCGCGTCGATGTAGCCATGCAGATCCAGGTAACCCGGTGGCGTGTCGGCCGCCGGGTGGACGAGGTTCTTGTAGTCGATACCGAACCGTTCCTCGCCGACCACCAGCGTATCTTCCAGGGCATTGCCCGCGACGATCCCGGCGTCGAGGCCCCAGCGCGCCAGTTCCTCCCGGAGGTAGTCGCGGGTGAACTCCCGATCAGTGTCGATCGAGCGAAACGAAAAGCTCAGCCCGGCCGGTTTGTTTCGTCGCAGGTAATCCAGGCTGAAGCCATGAGCCCGCCATTTCACCTTTTCGATATGGTGGCTGTCCGAGCTCAGTCTGATATTGCAGGTGTCGCCCCGGCTGACCACGATTCGATTGGTGGCGTCATAGAACTCCGCCATCTTCTCGTGGGGAAAGAAGCCGCTTGTGATGAACTCGAAACGCTTGCCGCCCTGGGAAAGCTCAAGAATCTCGTGGAAGACTCTGGCGTTGTTGAGGGGTTCGCCCTCTCCGCTGATGGAGATGCGCTTGACGTCGGGGGCGTTGATCAGCGCCGCCAGGTTCTCCCGGGCGAGGCTCGATAACTCCATGCTCATCCCCGTCTTGTGCTTGTCGGCGTACATGCAGAACGCGCAACCGATGCCGCAGATTTGGGTGATATCGATGTACAGCAGGTGGCCTTTCAGATCCATCTTTCTTGACTCGTTGCTAGCCTGTACGAGCGCACAGGCGTGGGTTGTACATGACCGGTAGGCACCGGACGCGTGAGGCATCAGTAAGGCTGCAATACCTGCAGTTGCGGGATCTGCACAGAGTCGCGATGGACCACTGTATGCAGTACCCGATCCTCTCGGACCGCAGCCATGTCCGGGTAATCGCTGTAGTGGTCGTTGCTGATCACATAGGTCTCGACATCGAACTCCGCGGCGGCCAGCACCGGATGGTCGGCGGTGAGGCTGGGCGGCATAACCAGTACCCGGGCCTGCGGAAACATCGCTTGGAGTGCGTTGTCGCTCATATCGAGCTGGCGGCGGATGCCCGGATCGAAGACCAAGGTCACGCCATAAGTCGCGGCCAGGTGAGGCACAAGTGTCTTGAGCACCTCCAGACCGATGAAGCGCCGTTTTGCGCCCGCTTCGTTCAGGTAGCAAAGATTATTGCCATCTACCACCAAGTTGCGGATTTCGTTTTCCAGCAGGCGAATGGTGTCGCGCAGGCGCCGCTTGCGTTTTTCCTCTTCCCGTTCCAGTTTGCGCTGGTGGAATTGCCGATCCTTCAACACCCTATCCGGACTGCGTTGCCCGATACCAAAGCGGTTTTCACATTCGTCATGGGCCATCCTTTTATCGAATGAGCTTTGCGCATTGTCCAACTGGTTGATGAAGCATTCGGCATCGATGAGGTCCCGCTCCGTCGCCCGCAACTGGTCATGAGTAATTTTCCAATTGCGATACACCTCTCCGGCCACCGCCTCCCAGTGGGCGCTGTCCTTTCTGACTTCGTCGGCGACGCCCTGCAGGCGTTGCACGTCATTGTCCAGTTGCGTGATGGTGGCCTTGGCCTGCAATGAATCGAAGCCCTGGTATCGCCGCGAATTGGCGCTCAGGCGCAGCTGCTCCCGTTCGCTTTCGCCGAGCCCGGATACCAAGCCCTCTTGCCGGCTCTTGAACTGCGCCAGCCGCTCCTGCAGGGTGCTGACCTGGCGCTCAGCCACGCACCGTTCACTGGAAAACCAGTGCAACGGCGACCAGCCCGCCTCGGCAACGCCCTTGGCGCTGTTCAGCTCAGCGCGGCTGGCCTTGATGCTCTGTTCGACCCTGGCAAGCTGCTCCCGCGCGGCGAGAGTTTCCCGTTGCACCTGAGCGAGCCTGCTATGGTTGCTCTCCTGGTCGAATCGCTCGAACCATTCGAGGTCGGCACGCAGACTCTGGATGTCTGCATTGATCTTTATGATTTCCCCCTTGAGGGATACCAGTCGCTTGGCGTGATGGTTGCTGTACACGGTTCTCGCTCCTACTCAATCCGTTGGTTCAGGTGGCGCTCTGCGCGGCGCGTTTGCCGGAGGCATGCACGGCTTTCGCCGCAAGGTTCAGCGCGACCACCGTGGCCGCGCCGGCAGCAAAGCAGATGACGTTGGTCAGGAGAAATTCGAGAGGGGAAATCACAGGGTTCATGGACTCACTCCTTGGTCGTCTAAAGAGGGCATCAGGCGCCCAGGCGTATCCCGCATTTGCCACAGAAGTTGGCGTCGGCCGCGACTATCGCGTGGCAACCGGGACAGGTGGGTTTGAGCAACATCTTCTGGCGCATATGTCCGATCTGGATGACGCAGGGCACGGTGACCCGGTACGCCGGGCTTGCTAGGTCGAATGCCGTCCAGATCCCGGTGATGGCCCAGCCCACCGGGCCAGCCAGCACTGCTAGACCGCGACCCAGGGTGCTCGAACCCGCCAGCACCACGCCACGCCCTACCAGGCTGCTCATGGTCGCGCTGGCGACCACCGCTGCCACGTTGTAGGAAGCCAACCCGGAACTACCGAGTGAAGCCAGCAAGGCCGCCAATGCCCCCGGCCCCATGCCGGGTCGGTACGCCAGTCCGCCCAGGGATTCGAACAGTGTTTTGCGGTCTTCCTCGCTCATCCGCGCCAGGGACTGGGCGAATACCTTGGTGATGATTGCCATTTCCATCTCGGCGCAGCTGGCGCTCGCCTTGTTCTTCGCGCCGACGTGCCCGGCCACATCCGCCAACAGCTCGCGGTACGGCACACCACTGCCGCCGCGGAACAAGTTGACCAGTGAGTTGCCGCCAAAGCGAGTCAGCTCCTCGGCGAAAATAGCCCGGGTCGACTCGCCGACACCCTTGTCCTTGTCGGCCATCAACTGACGACAGACTGAAGATGACAGGGAGATGCGGCCCTTGCCGTTGTCGGTGATCACATCTATCAACAGGCCCACGTCGTCGGCGCTGGCACTCATCAATACATCCGCAAGATCGGGGTCGTGAATGATCGGCATCCCGGCACTCCTTATTGTTCGCTAGAAGAAGGATCGTGTGGCGTGGTCTGGCTGACCCAGGCGCCCGCTATCGCGGCCAACCACTTGCGTGGGCCGGATTTTGAAATCTCGCGCAGCATCAGCGCATCGAGCTTGAGACAGGCGCGTCTACGCCACTCATCGCGGGCATTGGCTCTGGCAACTTCTGGCGAGGCGCCCAAAAGGCTGGGGCGCTGATCCGGGTGGACCTTGCATTCGCGCAGGACCTTCTCCACTGGATTGACCGCCTGAAGTCTATCTTCGGCCTCCAACTTGTGAGCTGCAGCCAGGTAATCGCCACTGTTGTCGATCGCGCTGGCCAGCAGTGCCCAGTCCTGAGGGCGCATTAACAGGAAAGCTGGTGGCACACCTAGAGCCTCGGCAAGACGCTCGATCGTGCTCAGGTCCGGGTTGGCATCGCTACCATGAACTGGTGATTTCAGGGCCCGCAGCGTGCTGCGTGCGATACCGGTTTGCTGCTGGATCTTTACCGCAGACAAAGGTCTGGGAGCCAATGCATCGCGTTGCGTTTCCCGTTGCGCGCCTGCGACCGCGATAACGGCGGACAGATTGCGGCTAAACCATTGGCTGAGTGATAACTGAGTAGATTGCGGCGTGAGGGTATTCATTGCCATCATCTCGCTATTAGATGATGGCACTTTAGTTAAGTGGTTGGCGATTTGAAAGAGGCTAGTGGAGCGCATGAGCTCCATTTTTGCAGGCGTAAGGCGAACTAAGGATTTAGGTGGAGCGTAGACAATCCATTAATCCGTCCGCGCGGCTTGGCAGGGCCCGAAAGCCCCTACCAATGTTTTTTGAGGGTATTTCGGTTTACGAAGCTCAACCTGGCCCGATAGTTTAGTATCCGACCCATGAGTTGCAGCACAAATTTCCCTGTCTGGATCCAGCGGGAGTATGAGTCGGGGGAACAAGGACCGTGTCCAAGAAGCAGCGTGTATTGACTTGTTGGGTCGGAGGGAATGATCTCAAGGCACCAGGGGGGGGTGAGGTCGGCCCGATTTTATCGACCTTACAATCGGCGTCATTTGACTATGTTGAGTTGCTCAGCTCATATCCTGCAGAACGTGTTGAGCCTTACCTTGCCTGGCTTAAAGCGGGTGTGGACATAGGTATTGAGCTTCACTATGAGTCGCTGAGCTCCCCGGTGCATTTCGGTGAAATCTACAAGGCGGCGAATAAGCACTTGGAACGGCTGTCCTCGCCTCGAACAGATCTTTCAATACTGATCAGCCCTGGCACGCCTGCGATGCAGGCAATCTGGATTCTGCTAGGCAAAACACGCTATCCAGCTACCTTTTATCAGTCCTCTCTAGAGCAGGGCGTTCAGACAGTTGATGTTCCATTCGAGATCACTGCGGAGTATGTGCCTGCAGCTAACACCATCACCGGTGACAAACTGCTACAGCTTTCCGAGGGGCAAGCTCCGTTCAACGCGGCCTTCGACAGCATTATTACGCAAAGCAGCCGCATGCTGATTCTAAAATCTCAAGCCCAGATTTTGGCGCAAAAGCAGGTTCCGGTGCTTATTTATGGTGAAACTGGCACGGGAAAAGAGCTTTTCGCCAGGGCCTTACACAATGCCAGCTCTCGTTCATCCGAGCCTTTTATCGCAGTCAATTGTGGTGCCATCCCGCCAGAGTTGATCGACTCCACGCTTTTCGGTCACCGCAAGGGAGCGTTTACCGGGGCTGTCGAGAATCGAGTCGGTGTTTTCCAGCAAGCTCATGGGGGAACTCTCTTCTTGGATGAGTTCGGTGAACTCACTTCAGACGCACAGGTACGCCTGCTACGGGTGCTGCAAGAGGGTGTTGTAACTCCGGTGGGAGCTAGTCAGGACATTAAGGTGGATGTGCGTTTGATCACTGCGACCCATCGCAACCTGATGCAGGCCGTGGCGGACGGGCGCTTCAGGGAAGACCTGTTCTACCGCGTAGCCGTAGGTGTCTTGCACCTACCACCGCTTCGTGAGCGAGAGGGAGATCTGCTGCTGCTGGCGGATTCGCTGTTGAAGGAAATCACGGCTCAGGATAATTCCCTTAAAGGTAAGAGAATTTCCATAGATGCAAAAAATCTTATTATTCGCCACCCTTGGCGAGGCAATGTTCGGGAATTGCAATCGACTTTATTGCGAGCAGCGCTCTGGTGTTCTGGCAGCGTGATAGGCGCGGCTGACATCGAGCAGGCTTTGTTTCAGATGCCTCAGGATAAGCAAAGTCCAACGTCCCTAGATGTATCTCAAGGCATTGATTTGCAAGAAGTAATGTCTGGCGTGGCTGATCATTATCTTCGCCAGGCACTTAGGATTACGGGTAATAACAAAACCCGGGCGGCGGGCCTGCTAGGCCTCAAAAGCCAGCAGACGCTGAGCAACTGGATGAGCAAGTACGGTATCGACTAAAAATTTGGCACGGTCCTCGCTATAGGATCGATATGGACAGAATAGCCTTTATGAAATCAGTCAACTTCGAATTCCTCCGCTCCGGCAATGAATTACTGGCGAATCTTGCTGGCCTGGCCGAGGCGGTGCTGCATATCGATCCGGGCAGCGCGCTGACTCGCCTTCGCAGCTTCGCTGAGGAACTTACCAAATCCGTTTACAAGGAAGAGTTGCTGCCGCGTATGCCGCAGTCAACCTTCTACGACCTGGTGAAAAACTCGGTCTTCACGGACTGCGTCAGCAAGCCTCTTGTACACCAGATCAATTTTCTGCGCGTTCAAGGCAACGACACTGCCCATGGTGCGGAAGGTAATCTGCATAACGCCCAGCAGGCGCTGAAAACTGCCCATCAGCTGGCTATGTACATGGCTATCAAATACTACGGGGTTGCCCAAGCTGCGATTCCCGAGTTTGCCGATGTTCAGGACCCAACTGCTGCGCTAGCGACGCTGCAGAAAACTGTTTTCAGCTATGAAAAGGAACTGAGCCAGCAGCAGGAAGAGCTTCAGCGTGTGATGGACAAGCTTGAGCAAGAGCGCGTCCGCAACCTCTACAAGCTCGATCCGCCAGCCCGGCCCGATCAAGAAAAGCGCCAGCAACAGAGCCAGCAGGTTTCTGACAGCCTGCAATGGAGCGAGTCGAAGACTCGCAAGCTCATGATCGACCTAATGCTGCGCCAAGCCGGCTGGGATGTGAGTGATTCCGCGCAGGTTGGGCAGGAGGTCGACGTCGATTTCCCTGACAACGCCAGTGGCAAGGGCCGTGCGGACTATGTGCTGTGGGGTGATAACGGCCAGCCGTTGGCTGTGATCGAGGCCAAGAAGACCGGCAACGTCAGCCTGCAGGCCGGTCGCGAGCAGGCGCGCATGTACGCCGATGGTTTCGAGCGCATGGGCATGCAGAGGCCAGTGATCTTCTGCAGCAACGGCTACGAAACCTTCATCTGGGATGACGCGCAGTACAATACCTACCGCCCGGTGTACGGCCTCTACAGCAAGAGCAGCCTCGAGTACCTGTCGTATCAGCGCAAGTATCGTATCGCCGAGCTGGAGCAGCACAACCCCGACTTGAACATTGCCGACCGCCCTTATCAGATCGAGGCCATCAAGACCGTTGCCGCGCATTTCCAAAATCAGCGGCGCAAAGCCCTCATCATTCAGGCCACCGGTACCGGCAAGACCCGTGTGGCCATTGCCCTGGCTGAGCTGCTACTGCGCACCGGCTGGGCCAAGCGAGTGTTGTTTCTCTGCGACCGCAAAGAGCTGCGTGTTCAGGCTGACGATGCTTTCAAGCAGAACTTGCCGAGCGAGCCACGCTGCGTCATCGGTGAAACCAGCAAGGTGGATCAGACGGCGCGAATCTTCATTGCCACTTACCCGGGAATGATGAACCGCTTCGCTCAGCTCGACGTGGGCTTCTTCGACCTGATCATTGCCGATGAGAGCCACCGTAGTATCTACAACAGATATCGCGATATCTTCGACTACTTCGATGCGCTGCAAGTTGGCCTCACCGCCACGCCGGTCAAATTCATCAGCCGTAACACGTTCGATATTTTCGATTGCGAGACCACCGACCCTACGTTTGAGTTTGGTCTGGATGCCGCCATCAACAACGAGCCGCCTTATCTGGTGCCGTTTCGCGTCAAGGATTTAACCACCGATTTTCTGCGTGATGGCATTCATTACAGAGACCTGAGTGACGAACAAAAGGCCCAGCTTGAGGAAGATCTCGGCGAAGAGGAGGCCCAGCGCACGACCATCGCCGGCAAGGACATTGGCCGTAAGATCTTCAGTGAAGACACCGATCGCATCATTCTGGAAAACCTGATCGACAACGGCATCAAGGATGAAACCGGCTCTCTGGTAGGCAAGACAATCATCTTCGCTCAGCGCCAGGATCACGCCGAGCATCTCGAAAAGCTCTTCTGCAAACTCTACCCGCAGTACGGGACCAAGGTTTGCAAGGTTATCCATAACGGGATCACTCATGTGGGCTCGTTGATCAAGGAATTCAAAAAGCCGGATAACGACTTTCGGATAGCCATCTCGGTCGACATGCTGGACACCGGTATCGACGTGCCAGAGGTGGTGAACCTTGTGTTCGCCAAGCCGGTGAAGTCCTGGGTCAAATTCTGGCAGATGATTGGTCGAGGCACCCGTCTGCGTCCTAATCTGTTTGGTCGGGGCAAAGACAAGCTAGAGTTCCTGATCTTCGATCACTATGGCAACTTCGACTTCTTCGAGCAGGAGTACCAGGAGCCGGAAGACACTGGTAGCAAGTCCCTGCTGCGAACTACCTTCGAGGCGCGGCTGGAACTGGCCCAGGCAGCGCTGACACTCAACCATGCCGAAGCTTTCGATGCCGCCATTGACTTGTTGCGCGCCGACATCAATGACCTTCCGGAAACCAGCGTGGCGGTCAAGCGCGAGCTGCGTAACGTGCACCAGTTGCAGCAGACCGACCTGCTAAAACGTTTTGAGGCTAATACTCAGCATCTCTTGAGCAACACCATTGCCCCGCTGATGTCCGCTCGGGTATTGCACGACAAACACGCTACCGCGCTCGACAAGCTGGTCGCCAACATTGAACGCTGTCTGGTGGAGCAGGCCAGTTGTTTCGAGGACGGCAAGATCGCCCTTCTGGCTGAGCTGGACAAGCTTGCTGTGAATATCCAGGCCGTGCGCCAGAAGGATGAGATTCTCGCCGAGGTGCGCAGTGCGGCTTTCTGGCAGCAGCCGAGCATTAGCAAGCTGGAGAACGCCCGCCAGGAACTGCGCGGCATCATGAAATACCGGCAGACGGGGAGCGCGGTCAGTTACGGAGTTGGAGTCACCAAGGCCAAGGATGACAACGTGGTGGCTGAGGAGCGTCGAGTCGTGATCTCGGGTGCCAGCGAGGCGATGCAGTATCGTGGTCGACTGAAAAAAATTCTCACAGATATGCTCGCCGCCAATCCGATTCTACAAAAAATCCACAAAGGCGAGCCAATCGCTGAGCCAGACTTGAAAACCCTGACCTCGACTATTCTTACCAGCCATCCCGGAGTAAGCCTAGATTTGCTGAATGAGTTTTATGGACGTACCGCAGAGCAGCTACACGTCACGATTCGCGAGATGATCGGACAGGATGCGCAGGCCATCGAAGAGCACTTCAAGAATTTCCTTCACAGCCACCCAAGCCTCACTGCTCAGCAGGTGAGCTTCATGAACCTGTTGAAGAACTACATCGCCCAGCACGGCAGCATCGTCATCGAAAAACTCTACGATGCACCCTTCAACAGAATTTCCCATGAGGGAATCGATGGCGTTTTCAAGCCGACTGATATTGATCAGTTGGTCGCAGTGCTCAAACCCTTCCTTCGCGAGAACAACTCGCCATCTGGCGTTCAGGAGTGACCATGCAAGCCAGTCAATGGACTACGGACATCATTGTTATCACTACAGTGCTCGCTGTGGTTTCTGCGCTGCTCGGTTACTTCGCAGCAGCGTTGCGTCAGGGGCGGCAACTGAGCCAACTGACAGCCCAGCTTGAGCAGTCTCACACGGCTCAGGCATCGGTAATCGCAGAGAAGGCTGCTCTCACTGAGCAGCTCAAGGTGGCAGAAGAGCGCGGCCACGGGCTGCAAGTTGCAGAAGGCAAGTTGAATGCACAACTGCAGTCCGCCTTAGAAAACGTGACGCGGCTGAACACGGAGCAACAGCAGAGCCGGGACGTCATTGCTGCTGTGCATCTGAAGCTGGAAGATGCAAACCGGCAGCATCACGAAGCAGCCAAACGTTTGGATACTGCCCAAGCTGAGGGGCGGGCACTCCAGGAGCGTGTCACCGATCTGCGTGATCGTCTGGAAAAAGCGCAGACTTCCAACGACCAGTTGCAGGCAGACCGTGACCGCCTCAAGGATGAGCTGGCCAACGAGGGTAAGCGGGCCAAGTCTCTGGAGACTTCCGAGCGTGATTTACGTGAGCAGTTGAGCGAAGCCAAGCAGGCGTTGACTGAGCGGGCGCAGGTACTCAATGCATTGCAGGAGCGTTTCGGCGGACTGTCGTCCGAGCACACTGAACTTAAAACCACTTTGCAAAAGCGCGAAGAGCACTTCCAGGAGCAAATGCTTCAGTTGGCTGATACCCGAAAATCGCTGACTCAGGAATTCGAAAATCTGGCTAACAAGATCTTTGAGGAAAAAGGCAAGACCTTCACCCAGACCAGCCAGACCAGCATTGACGGCATGCTCAAACCCTTCCGTGATCAGATCGAGGGCTTTCAGAAGCGCATCAACGATGTTCACGATGCTTCTCTGCAAGGCAACACCAGCTTAAATACTGAGATCAAGAAGGTACTGGATATTGGGCTGAAGATGAGCAGCGAGGCCAACAACCTGACCTCGGCCCTCAAGGGTGACTCTCAGCAACGTGGCGCGTGGGGCGAAGCACAATTGCGTCGCACCCTGGAAATGAGCGGGCTGGTCGAGGAGGCGCACTACGAAGTGCAGAGCGCGTTCAAGGATGCTGAAGGCCGGAGCAAGCAGACGGACTACCTGATCAAGATTCCAGACGGCAAGCACATGATCATCGACAGCAAAGTTTCGCTGGTCGCTTATGATCGCGCCGTCTCTGCAAGCACGCCGGAGGAATATCAACTGGCATTGGTGGAGCACGTAAAGTCTGTGCGCAGGCACATTGACGACTTGGCATCCAAGGATTACACCAACCTGATTGGTATGCGCAGTCCCAGCTTTGTACTGATGTTCATGCCCATCGAGCCAGCTTATATCGAGGCCATGAAGCACAACAAAGATCTGTTTGAGTATGGTTACAGGAAGGGTATCGTGCTGGTCTCGCATACCACGCTGATCCCAATTCTGCGCACCGTCTCTAACCTGTGGATGCTTGAGCGCAGCAATGCCGATGCTCGTGAGATTAGTGAAAAGGCCGGGGAAATCTATAATCAGGTTTGCATCGTTGCCGAGCGCCTCAGCAAATTGGGCGGTAGCCTCAACACAGCCAGCAATCATTACAACAACACCGTAAAAGCCTTGGCGGGGCAGCAGGGCCTCTACGGCAAGGTAGAGCGCTTTGACAAACTGTCCGCAAAGGTCAGCAAGACTCTGCCGCAACTCGAGCCAGTACATGTGGATTTTGAGGTGGAGCGACTGTCCCTCATCTTCGAAGCCATTGAAGACACGCCTGCGTCAAACGAACCCTTGCTCCCCAGCGCACATGACCGTGTTGCTGGCGAAGTCTCCGCCCAGCAGTAATTCCGAATTCTGATAAAGAGAAGTAGCAAAAAATGCTTACTGGCAAAATCCGTAACAATATCGACAAACTCTGGGAGAAGTTCTGGACCGGCGGTATCACCAACCCGCTGACCGTGATCGAACAGATCAGTTACCTAATGTTCGCTCGGATGCTCGACATGCAAGAAGACGTGGCCGAGCGTAAGGCCAATCGTACCTGCAAGTCTTTCGATCGTCTGTTCCCCAATACGCCGGAAGGCCAGTTGCTGCGTTGGAAGAATTTCCATCACCTCAGTGGCAAGGAGTTGCACAAGCATCTCAAGCAGAACGTCTATCCGTACTTCGCCAAATTGGGCACGAAGTCCGATGCGGCGGACGGTCTGGGTGAGGACGGCAGCGCGCTAGAAGGTTTGGGCCATATCGGCGAATACATGCAGGACGCTGACCTGGAGATCAAAAACGAGTCGGTACTGACCTCCGCCGTGGAGATGGTCAATGCCTTGCCGCTGACTCAGAGCGACGTCAAGGGTGATATCTACGAATACCTGCTGAGCAAACTCACCACCGCCGGCATCAACGGCCAGTTCCGCACGCCCCGGCATATCATCGATGCAATGATCGAGCTGATCGCGCCACTGCCCACCGACGTGATCTGCGACCCGTCCTGCGGTACCGCAGGCTTCCTGGCTCGGACCATGGAATACCTCAACAAAGTGCATTCCAGCGATGCCGGTATCTTTAAGGATGAGGATGGCAATCCGCACTACAGTGGCGACCTGCTTGAGCCGTATCGTGACCACATCAACAAGGAGATGTTCTGGGGTTTCGATTTCGACACCACCATGCTGCGGGTTTCCAGCATGAACATGATGCTGCACGGGGTGAATGGCGCGAATATTCGCTATCAGGACTCCCTTAGTAAATCCATCAAAGAGTACTACCCGCGTCAGGAGCAGGACTTCTTCGATGTGGTGCTGGCCAATCCGCCGTTCAAAGGCACGCTTGATGAAAGCAACACCAATCCCGACGTGCTGGGCCTGGTGAAAACCAAAAAGACCGAGCTGCTGTTTGTCGCTCATATCCTGCGCTCGCTCAAGCTTGGTGGCCGTGCGGCGGTCATCGTCCCGGACGGTGTGCTCTTTGGCGCCAGCAAGGCTCACCAGCAACTGCGCCAGGAACTGCTCGATAACAACCAGCTCGAAGGCATCGTCAGCTTGCCCAGCGGCGTGTTTAAGCCCTACGCCGGTGTCAGCACTGCAATTCTGATTTTCACTAAAGGCGGTACCACTGATCGCGTATGGTTCTACGACCTGCAGGCCGATGGCTACTCGCTGGACGACAAACGCACTGAGCTTAAAGGCGAGGGCAGCAATGACCTGCCTGATGCCATTGCGCAGTGGCACAAATATCGTCAGATGGTCGAAGGAAATGTCAGCGGCAGTACCATCAACACCCTGTTCGGTGATAAGCGCAAAAAGGCGTTTGTCGTGCTTGCAGAGGACGTCGCTACAAATAAGTACGACCTCTCCATTAACCGCTACAGAGAAGTGGAGTACCAGCACGAACAGTACGAAGACCCTAAGGTGATTCTGCAACGGTTGAAAAGTTTGGAGCAGGAGATTTTGGCAGACTTGGATGCGCTGGAGGGTATGCTGTGAGTTGGCCTTTGGTTAAATTGGGCGATGTTGCGCCTGCAAAGGCTAGCAAACATGCCTTTTCTACGAGCGACGAGGTGTGGACACTAAACTTGGATCAGGTAGAGGCTGATACAGGCAATCTTCTGAGGAAAGTCATGGCGCCTGTCTCAGAGGCCGGCACCTCCACACATGGCTTTGATGAGCGGCATGTTCTTTATTCCAAGCTTCGGCCGTACCTGAATAAAGTGGTTCTCCCTGACGAGAAAGGGTTAGCAACTACTGAACTGGTACCGATGCTGCCTGATCCGTTACGCCTTGATCGTAAATATCTAGCCTATTACTTGCGATCAAAAAGCTTTGTTGACTGGGTTAGTTCGCAGGTGGCTGGCGCAAAAATGCCGCGAGTGTCCATGCAGCTATTCTGGCAGCACGAGATCCCCCTCCCACCCATGCCCGAACAAAAGCGCATCGCCGCCATTCTTGATAGGGCCGATGCTATTCGCCGCAAACGCCAGCAAGCCATCCAGCTCGCCGACAATTTTCTACGGTCAGTATTTTCAGCTATTTTTGGCGACGTAGTTGCTAACTCAAAAGGTTGGGATTTAAAAGAGCTCGGAGGTCTCTGCGATGTCCAAGGTGGATTGCAAGTTAGCAGTAAGCGCACTGGCCTGCCAATCACAGGGCCGTATTTGCGAGTCGCAAACGTGCTTAGAAACAAGCTGATGTTGACTGAAATTAAAAACATTGAGATGTTGGAGTCGGAGTATCGTCGAGTAAAGCTGATTGCTGATGATATATTAATTGTTGAAGGTCATGGAAATCCTACTGAGATAGGAAGGTGTGCGGTCTGGACGGGGGAAATTGATGGGGTTGTTCATCAAAATCATCTGATACGTGTTCGTGTTCAGTCGAAGGGTATAAGTCCCCGCTTTTTAAATGATTATTTGAATTCGGCTGGTGGGCGGCGTCAGATGATGAGGGCAAGTAATACGACTTCAGGTCTGAATACCATTAGTACTGGAATAGTTAAATCTACAAAGATAATTGTTCCGCCTCGAGATCTGCAGGATAAGTATGTCTCGATTGTGGAAAGGACAAATAGTCATCTCTTTCGTTACATGTCTGCCCAAGTGCTTGGAGATGAAAATTTTTTTTCGCTGAGCCAAAGAGCATTTTCTGGGCAACTTTAAAATAGATCTTTCTGCGCTCACACTACTTACGATGTAACACTACCGCAGCCACTCCGATATAATCGGCTGCGGTAATTATCGTTGGCTGCAATGACCACGGCAGACGGACAGTACTCGTTTCCATGCGGTTAGGGACGCAGCAGTGCAAGCCTTTGGCTCGATGGCGTCGAGCTATTTCGGCGCACAGGAAGTGCGCTCTTGACGCTTAATTTAGGTAACACCTTAATGATGGGTGTCCTGGCCACACTATTCTACATGAGGGGATCAGACCGAATGTTTAAGGCTGCACTGAAGGTGAAGCCTGAAAGCGCGGTCCACAGCTATTGTTATATGCAAAAGCGAAAGGACGTTGCGCTGCAGCCGGGTATCGGTTCACATGGTGGACGCATTGCCCGATCTCAACCAGCGTGTTGAAAGCAGTGACCTATCCCCGCTGGTCGAAGTTAAGGTGGTGTCTCGCAACAGCCCTGACACAGGTATCCGCGTGCTCAAAACCATTCGCCGGGATCAGTTGGCGATCACGCGCTCGGCATTCACCGGTGGCGAGTCAGTGGCCGACTACATGGATGCCTTCGATGTCGATCTGTTGCTCACTAACAACGTAGACGACGCGCAAAAGGAGATCGACTCCCGGCGCGCCGCTGCGATCCTCAAGGCGCCGCCAGCCAACGCTCCCAAGATCCCTAAAGGGCAAGTACGAATCGCCTTCGACGGTGACACGGTGCTCTTTTCCGATGCCAGCGAGCTGGTCTACAAAACCCAAGGCTGGATGCCTTTCAGGCGCAGGAAGCGGCACTGCAGCACACCCCCATGTAAGAGGGGCCCTATGCCAGCCTGCTCATAAAACTGGCCAAGTTGCAGGAGCGTTTACCCACCGGTAGCAAGGATTCACCGATCAGAATCGCCATTGTCACCGCTCGAAACTCCCCGTCGGAAATGCGCGTGATCAATACTCTCCGTGCCTGGGGCGTGTATGTTGACGAAGCCTTCTTCCTCGGTGGTGTCGGCAAGCCCAAAGTGCTCACGGCGTTCAACCCGCACATTTTCTTCGATGACCAAGACGTACATTTGGAAGCGGCGGCAAATCTGGTACCCTCGGGCAAAGTGCCATACTTGACCAGACTTGATCCGGTGGACCTATACCGGCTCAGGCTGAGTAGATTCGCCGCTTATGCGTGCAAAGGAATGCTAATGTCAGCTCAGAAGTACTCCGTTAACCAGCACCTGATCGAAACTCTCCTGAGCTGGGTCAAGTCTGGAGAAATTGCAATTCCGGAAATTCAGCGCCCTTTCGTTTGGGATGCCAGCAAGGTGCGCGACCTGATGGACAGCCTGTACCAAGGTTTCCCGGTCGGCTATATCATCGCGTGGCGCAACCCCACTGTTAAGCTCAAAGACGGCTCGTTGGCCGAAGGCAAGAAGGTGTTGATCGACGGCCAGCAACGCGTTACGGCGTTGACAGCGGCCATCGCTGGCCAGCAGGTGATCAACCAAGATTATCAGCAGATACGCATCCGCATTGCTTTCCACCCGATCGAAGAGCGCTTTGAGGTCAGCAACCCCGCGATCGAGAAGGACAAAGCCTGGTTCGCCGATATCGCACCCATCGTCAACGGCGAGCTTAAGTCGCACAAAGCCGCAAGGGATTACCTGGCTGCAAACCCTGACTTGAATGAAGATCTTGTCTATGAGCGATTGGACAGGCTTTGCGATATCACCAAAAAGCAGATCGGTCTGATCGAGCTAGCAGCTGATCTGGATATCGAGACGGTGACCGAAATCTTCATCCGCATTAACTCAAAAGGCGTTGTGCTCAGCCAGGCAGATTTCGTCATGTCGAAGATTGCCGCCAACGAAGAGTTCGACGGCAACACTCTTCGCAAAGCAATCGACTATTTCTGCCATCTTTCCATTGCGCCTGAGTTCTACGCACACATCGAAAACAACGACAAGACGTTTGTTCAGACCGATTATTTCCGTGCGATGCGTTGGCTGAAAGGTGAGAACGACGATTTGTACGATCCCAGCTACTCGGACATGCTCAGGGTTGCGTTCACCACTAAGTTCACTCGTGGACGCTTGTCAGATTTGGTTGGACTGCTATCAGGTCGCAATTTCGAGACCCGTAGCTACGAAAAAGAGATAGAAGAATCGTCCTTCAAGACGTTGAGCGAAGGGGTCAAAGAGTTCATCAACGAGACACACTTTAAACGCTTTCTGATGATCATCCGCTCTGCAGGGTTTGTCGATCGCTCCATGATCGGTTCGACTAATGCGCTGAATTTTGCATACGTGCTCTATCTCAAGCTAAAGCGCGACTTGGGCAATAACCCCAATATCGAAAGCTGGGTACGCCGTTGGTTTGTGATGTCGCTGCTGACTGGGCGCTACTCTGGTTCGCCAGAGTCGCGCTTTGACAAGGATATTAGGGAGATCCATGAGCGGCCCTTCGTAGAGGTATTGGGCGAGATTGAGGCGGCTGAGCTTTCTGATGCCTTCTGGGACTTCGGCCTGCCGCAGGCTTTGACCACATCCTCTGTCAATGCGCCAGCAATCAAAGTGTTTTGGGCAGCGCAGGCTAATCGCGGCGACAAAGGCTTCCTGTCAAAAGACATCACCGTCCGGGACATGCTCACGCACCATGGTGATATTCACCACATTTTCCCGAAGAACTTCTTGAAGCAGCGGGGATTGCAACGAAGCAAGTACAACCAGGTTGCCAACTACGTGTACGTGCAGCAGGAAGTGAATATCAAGATTGGCCACACCGCCCCTGCAGCCTACATGGCCGATGTGCTCGCTCAGTGTGATAGCGGCGTGGCGCGCTATGGAGCTATCACACGCTTGGATGATCTCAAAATTAACTTGGCCGCCAACTGCCTTCCAGAGGCTTTGGCCGCCTACCAGCCTGAGCAATTCGATGCCTTCCTTGCAGAACGTCGCCGGCTGATGGCGCAGAAAATTAAGCAGTATTACTCTGGGTTGTAAGGGCCTACTGGCAGGGCTGTCGAGCCCTCTCTAGGGAACCGGTAGGCTAACGCGCGCAGCAATTTGTGACGCCCTTTGTTAGGTCGTGGCTCAATCAGGGAAGTAGCTCATGCATCAGTCTATATTCAGATTCTCTAATTGGCTCGGCAGATTTCTTCTGCGACGGGGTATCCCGTCCCCTGATTATCGTGGTCTGTACGCCTACCATTGCAGCCATGAAGAGTATCTAGACCTGTTGCACCTGCTCAGAGAGTTAGAAACCTTCGACAAGGCAGTAAATGACACGGCTGCAAGCGCCTGTTTGGTTCTCTTCTGTTCCGAGTGGTACCGGCGTGAGTACCAGCGAGATCATGGCTGGAGCTGGGAACCGATCTGGAAGACGCTGGGGTACAGTCTATCGCCCGGCGATCTCGGCAAAACGATTCCAAAAGGGCTGGAGCACTACTGGAAGCGCCCGATACACTTTTACGAGTCTGAGCGGAGGGATTTTCTCGGCTCATTGTTCAGTGAGGGCGGGCTGCCTTTTCAAGTGCTACGTGAAGGAGGAAACCGTTTTCACGCACTGTTCGACCGAATCCTCAAGCAGTATGACCAGTGGCATATCCTAGGCTATAGCACTGCCCAGCAAGTAGTGCAGCAGATGGAGAAGGCGAGCTTACCGAAGGTGTTTTCCTCGCAGACTTCAGTGGAACTGGTTGCGCATATGGCCGATCAGCTGGTGTCTTTGGTGCGGGACTATGGCCTGGTCCAGACCGCTGAGCCTGTTGCTCGCTTGGATGCCATGAATCCGAAATGGCGTGAGCTGTTCCCGCTACCGCTGGATAACCAAACTGGCAGTGAATTGCTTAACGGGCTCTTGAAAACTGCCACGGTCGAGAGTGGAAGATGTCGCAAAGAATCTGGCGGCTGGGCTTGTAGACACTTCTTGCAAGAAGCACCACCCAATGTATTGAAGGTCCAGCTATCGCTGCCGGCAGAAGCGGTTTTCCAATTAGCGATGCAGCCCTCTACAACTCGCTTCGAGCTCGTGATTTTGGAAGGCAGTACGGTTATCGCTAAGTTAGGCCCCGGTTATGCCGTCGTGGACAAGGGGGTCGCCCGGATCAGGTTGCGGCAGCGAGAGGTAATGGGACTCCGTTGTGACTGCTCGTTGTCACTGAGCTTGGTAGCGATGGTAGGGGGGGTGGTGATCGCTTCTTTACCTATCGAGAACAGCACCGTAGCGCTAGGTGAGGTCCCAGTTGGCTTTGAACCGGTAAATGATGGGTGGCAGCTATGTGGTCAGGCTTCATTCAATAGCGCCAGTGAAGAACTATTGCTTGTGCTGCCGGTCGGCACTGCATTGGAGCAGGTAGGAGACGCCGACAATGTCAGTATCACTGATTTAACTCCGATATTTAGTCTACGAGCACTTAAAATACAGGGAAGAGTCGAGTTAAAAGTTGATTGCGAGGGGCCATACAGAGTTCGAACAGGACACTCGGCCGGTACAGCCCCCGGACTAGAGCTGGCAGGTAGCGAGCTAGGCTGGTCGACAAAGCCCACACATACTTTTGTAGGACTGCCCAAGGTGCAATGGCCTGGAGCTACAGGCGAGCTGCAAAAACAAGGTGGCGATCTTTTCGTTGGCGGTAAGCAACCCGGTAGCAGCTCTTTACAAGAAATGCTCGGTGCTCAATATGTAGCCGTTCGCAACAGCAGTGGCGATACCTTGTTGCGTCGTAAGATCGGCATCTTACCGGCTGACTTCCGTCTTGAATTGCGCAGTGGCGAAAGGCCCGGTCAGGGCAGAATTCTAGTGCACACCCAGCAGCGTTGTTTGTTGAGAATAGTAGGCGAAGGTTTTTACACTCAGCAGATCAAGCGGGAGGATCATGTCGAGCTAAAACTCTCAACAGAGGGTTTGCCGCCGATCAGGGTTCGTCTTTTAGTCACGCCAAGCCTGATGTCAGATCCGGTTGAGATTGAGCTGCCCTTCCCCAACTCGGGCTGCCTGGCGATTGATGGTAATGGTAAGCAACTTAAGCGCGATATCAGTATTGATGATCTGCTAGGCGCGCGTATTTATTTGTTTGGCCGCCACGGCGCGCCTACCAAGTTCGGGCTTGAGTTGACTCTCAAGGGGAATACCGCCAAGAACGCTTCTTACAGTTGGTCCTATACGGCTAATGAAAAGCCTGTAGAAATCAGCCTGTTTAACATTCGTGAGCAGATTGTGAATCTGCTTTCATTGCAATCTGGCATCGATCAGGTCGTTGAATTGCGGGTGTTTGGTAATGGCCAAGACACCAATTTCCGAGTTCGCAAGTACGCAACCGAGATGATGCTGGATCGTGATCGTCAGGTGCTGCGCGCCTCCAGCCTTCAGGATGGCAATGCCGGATTACCTGAGCCGATTTTGATGTTGCTGCATGAGCCGATACGCGGTGCTGTTCACCTTGGTTCGCGTTGTAGCGAAGGTGTCCCCACCGGCGAGTTTGAGCTACCGGCGTTGGTGGAAAAAAATGGACCATGGCTTTTGCTCCCCAAGCAAGGATCAGCTGTTTCATTCAGACCTCTGTTTATTGTCGGAGGTTGGGAGCCGGTACCGCAAAGTGATGACGCACAGAGTCTGCAGAAAGCGGTCCTGACCTTCGACTATGCCTCTCCTGTCAGTTCATTTGCGCCTGTTCTGGATTCCATGGCAGTAAATCCGATGCACAGCGGATGGCAGTTCCTGAGAACGCTGTACGAGGGTTACGGTTATCTGCCTTTAGCCACGTTTGAGGCTTGGAGGGCGCTGGTGGGACACCCCCGTGCTTTGTCGATGGCGCTTTTCAAGTTTGAAATGGAGCCAAAGTTTCTAATTCGAATTGAGTCCGAGTTCCCCATTTTTTGGGAATTTCTCCCCGTCACTGAAATTCATCTAGCTGCTAAGCGTTTTGGCGCTTTCCTTGAGATTAAGGGCGTTACTGATGAAGCCGTATCTGCGTTGATTGGCCGAATGTTCGCCAAATTAGGGGAGACCTTCCCAACGTATGGGGAGAGTGTGCAACGTTATCTTTCAGGGAAACCTGTAGGGCCGGAAATCAATATGGATCTCAAGACATTCAGGGCTGTACTTCACGGCTGGTACGTTCAATTGATGCGAGATCGGAGTGAGGCCTCTTGGCCTGAATATGGTGGCAAGAGATTGGAGCGCTGGCACAACAAACAGAGTGATTCAGTAATTTCATTTCGGTTGGAAATGGATTACCGCAATGCTGTGGTTTACCTGCCTGTTTTCGCTGCTGCTATCGCTAGCGGTAAAGCAAAGTTTTCGGATGTTTTCGAGGATAGTGTTGAAGCGATATTTTTCCTTCGACAGGTTCGCGATTTTGATTCGAGTTGGTTTAACAGCATTTACCAATATTGTCTGTTGAATAATGTCATGGGTATGCATAAGGCAGTACCAGTCAATGGATAAGTATTTCTCTGCGCTTGTCGAGCAGGCGTTGTCCCGCACCACAGAATCAACCTTAAGTGTTTTGAGCATTACGGATCCGGGCTTGCGTGAGCACCTGGGCGGACTCATGCGAGCCGAGTGCGGCAAGGAAGGCTCATTCCTGGCCCCGCCCTTGTTTGAGCAGACCTTCGGTTGGGAGGAGTCGCCTTTTACTATGGCGCAGTTGGCGGCTCAAAAGCAGCTGCTTAGTAAAGAGATCGTGGCGTCGCTTGATGGTGAGGCCAATGGGCGCTACCGCTTTGGATCGACTTGGAGGCCGTTCACGCACCAATTAGCCAGTTGGCACTCCCTGCTGGAAAAGAAGCACTCAGTGGTGGTCACCAGCGGTACTGGCTCGGGTAAGACCGAGTGCTTTATGGTTCCGGTTCTTGATGATCTCTACCGGGAGTACCGTGATGTCGGCAGTAAGCCGCTGGTGGGTGTGCGAGCACTATTTCTCTATCCGCTCAATGCACTGATCAACTCGCAGCGTGAGCGTTTGAATGCCTGGACACAGAGTTTTGGTTCCGGGATACGTTATTGCTTATATAACGGCAATACCGAGGAGTTGCAGGCCAAAAAACGCACCGAGCAGATTGAACGTCCCAACGAAATTCTGTCGCGCGAGCTGATGCGTGAGCAGCCAGCCCCGATCCTGGTTACCAACGGCACCATGCTTGAATACATGATGGTACGTCAGGTCGATGCACCGATAGTGCGCAGATCGAGAGAGCAGAAGTCGCTCCGCTGGATTGTCCTAGATGAAGCTCACACTTATGTAGGCTCGCAGGCTGCTGAACTGGCTCTGCAGTTACGACGCGTGATGACAGCCTTCGGTGTCACGCCTAAGGATGTCCGCTTTGTTGCGACCTCTGCAACTATTGCCGGTGACGATGCTGCTGAGCAACTGAAACAGTTCCTCTCTGATTTGTCAGGGGTTCCGGTCACTCAGATTGATGTCTGGGGTGGTAGGCGTGTCATTCCTGAGCTTGCATCGTGCGAGCATAAATCGGTTAGTTTGCAGCAGCTCGACTCTATGCCTGCTGTTGACCAAGACGATCCGGAGATTCATCCCGAGCGTTATAAAGCCCTTGTGCATTCGCCCATCGCTCATGAATTGAGAGACTTTCTGGTTAGCGCTCCTAAACCGTTAAAGCTGACCGAGATGGTCAGCCATATGAGTCGAAATCAGGGGCGGTCTTTAACGCAAGCTGAGATTTTGCGTTGGTTGGATCTGTGCTCTGGCACTCGCCCCAATGAATCTGAGCCTGCGTTCCTGAAACTGCGTGCCCACTTCTTCCAACGCACCACCCACGGTCTCTGGGCTTGCTTCGATACACACTGTTCAGCCAAAAATGGGACGCCGCTGCAGGAGAAGTGGCCCTTTGGATATGTCTATGTGAACCAGCGACAAGCGTGCACCTGTGGCAGCCCCGTTTTCGAGTTGGTTTTCTGCAATGACTGCAATGAGCCACACTTACTGGCGCGCGATCATGGCGGAAAGCTAATCCAGTGGGAGAGTTCCGCTGGGGATGAGTTTTCGCTCCAAGCTGAAGCCTCGGTTGAGGACGATGCAGATAGTCTCGATGAGAAGCTAACAACCAAGACTCCTTTGGTGCTGGGCACTGTTAGCAGTGATGGCCCGTCGTATATCCCTGTTGAGTTCGATAAGCATGCAGGGGCTTTTATGAATGTCTCCGGCGAGCGTGTGCCGCTGCGCATGAATGACCACGATGTGGTTTGTAGCCGTAAAGACTGCAGCTACAGCGGATATCAAAGTGCTTTCCCGTTTCGTCGTGCGATGTTGGGTGGTCCATTTTATGTTGCGAACGCTGTGCCGACGGTTCTTGAGTATTGCCAAGACTATCAAGATGACGAGCAAAAACCGGAGTTTGGTCCGCAATCTTTGCCGGGGCGAGGGCGGAGACTGATTACCTTTACAGACAGCCGACAAGGTACGGCGCGTATGGCGGTGCGTATGCAGCAAGAGGCCGAGCGCAGTAGGTTGCGTGGACTCGTTGTAGAGATTTTGAACTGGCATCAGAAGAGCTGCGGCAATGCTCAGGCACCATCAAGTAGTATCGAACCAGAAGTTCTGCAGCAACTAATTGCTAAAGCGAACGAAGAGGTGGCGCTATACCGCAGCCTAGGTCTCAAAGAGGAGATCAAGGTTGCTGAGGACAAGGTTGTGCGCTTCACGGCGCTACTTGCTGCAGCCAATGGGATTAAGCTTAGGCCCGCGCTAATGTCCTTGACTTGGGCAGAGCTTGTGAGTGAGCTTAAGCAACGGGCCGACCTTAAAGACAAAGGCCCGATGCTGCTAGCGAACAAGTATCAGAAGCCGGAGATATTCAAAGAGACGGATGGGCCACAAAAGCTGGCTGAGATGCTCCTTTTTCGTGAGTTTATGCGCAGGCCTAAGCGCCAAAATAGTTTAGAAACTCAAGGGCTGGTGAAGGTCAGTTATCTTGGGTTAGAAAAGATTAAAGAAGCCCCGGCCTATTGGGAGCAGAAGGGGCTGAAGGCAGACGATTGGCGTGACTTCTTGAAAGTCGCTCTGGACTTTTATGTGCGGGAAAGCAGCTTCATCCAGATGTCTGAGGAGTGGAAGGATTGGATTGGTAGCCGTTTTTCTTCCAAGACTTTGCGCAACCCTGAGTCTAAGGAGGCTGACGAGAGTCGAGTGAAACGCTGGCCGCAGATTCGTAATGGCAACCATTCGCACCGCTTGACTAAACTACTGCTGTTAGGCGCAGGTTTGGCTCCCTCAAGCTCATCTGATGTTGACTTGGTCAACGCCTGGTTACGAGCGGCTTGGTTGCAGTTAACTAAGCCTGGCGCAGCACTTAAATCCGATGAAAATCGGTACTATTTGCCAAGAGAACACATGCTTTTTTTGTTGGTTGATCAAGCGTTTGTTTGTCCAATTACTAACAAGCTGCTGGATACGACCTTCAAAGGATTTACACCCTACCTACCCGCGCACTTGGATTTTTCCCAGCTTACCGATGAGAAGCGTAAAAGTTTTATGTGTGAGCCGATTGAGCTACCCAGTGTTTGGGAGTTTGATCGCTCCCAGGAAGACTATGCTCCGGGCCTTGCAAAAATCAGAACTCAGGTTGCGACAGATGCGCACATCACTGAACTGCGTGCGCGTAATCTTTGGACAGATATCAATGACAGGTCGATTGAAGGCGGCTTCTATTACCGTACTGCTGAGCATTCGGCGCAGCAGTCTTCCGAGCGTCTTGGTTCATATGAAGATATGTTCAAAAAGGGCCAGATCAACGTTTTGAATTGTTCCACTACCATGGAGATGGGTGTCGATATCGGCGGTATCTCCGCCGTGGTTATGAACAACGTGCCGCCACATCCGGCCAATTATCTCCAGCGCGCTGGACGGGCAGGCCGCAGCAACGAGTCCAGAGCTCTCGCTTATACGCTTTGCAAAAACAATCCGCATGACCAGCAAGTCTTTGCCAACCCTAGCTGGCCATTTGAAACAAAAATCCCTGCACCGGCAGTAGCGCTAAACTCTGCTCGGCTTGTACAGCGGCATGTGAACTCATTGGTGCTGTCTGACTTCCTCTGCAATGTTGTAGGCCCAACTCAAACTGAGAAAACCAGTCTCAACGCGCAGTGGTTCTATGACGATTCGAATGGTGGCTCGCAATGCGACCGCTTTCTTGAACGTTTGGGGTTCGCTGTTTGCGACATCGATGAGGCGCTTTCGCTATTGGTCAAGGGAACCGCCTTGGCAGGGATAACGCCTGATCAACTGCGCAGACGCTCAATGGATCAGTTGAAGGCGTTACAAGGCCGCTGGTTGGGGAGTTTCCGCTATCTGCTTTCAGAAGAGCAGCAGGCAAAGCCTAACAGCCCCTACCTCAAGCGTCTTCAGGTCGAGAAAGCCCGTCATTGCAATGAGTACCTGTTGCGTGACCTATCTGCCCGGACCTTCCTACCGGGCTATGGGTTTCCTACTGATGTGGTCAACTTCGATAATTTTACAATTGAGGACTATATCCGTGAGGGAGGAGCCGAGAGGAAGGTAAAGCGCGACCGTGAGGATAATGTGTCCCGGTACAAGGGGCTTCCTTCTCGCAACCTCGCGATTGCAATTAGAGAGTATGCGCCGGGAGCCGAAATTGTTTTGGATGGACGAGTCTTTAGGTCCGTTGGTGTTTCTTTGCATTGGCACAATTTGAACGCTGATACCAATGAAGCTCAGAAGATGGACATCGCCTGGCGTTGTGACGTCTGCGGCGAGCTTGGCTATGAGGAAGGCTTGGTCAAAAGCGATGAGCTTACGTGTACCAACAATGAATGCCTCGCCATCATTAAGTCGTCAAATGTCCGCAAGGTACTGCAGCCATCTGGTTTTGTTACTGATGCTTATCAGTCTGCGTCGAACGATATCCAGCATCAAAAATTTGTACCCGTTGAAACTGCATGGGTCTTTGTGAGAGCGGCCAAAACGCCGCTACCGAATCCTGCGGTGGGAGCAATGGCCTATGGTACGGAAGGCCAGGTTTTTCATCACAGTTCCGGCGAGAACGGTGCTGGATTCGCACTATGCATGAGTTGTGGTCGCGCGGCATCAATGCTGACAGCAGATGAGTTTCCTCTAGGCTTATCCCCATCAGGCGAGCACTTTCCACCCCGGCCTAGCAAAGCTGATAAAGACCAGAACAATAGAAGACTGCCTTGCCAAGGAAGCGGGAGTATTGTCCCCAATGTCAGCTTGGGTGTTACCTCCCTTACTGACGTGTTCGAGTTGATATTGCACCATCCAGTAAGTGGTGAGTACATTGCAGATAACGACCAAGGGCGTTGTATCGCGATGACCTTGGCTGTGGCCATGCGTTCAGCTCTTGCCGAGATATTAGGGGTTTCGGCCTCTGAACTTGGTTATGCAACACGACCAAGCAAGCTGGAAAACGGTCAGCCAATAAGAATTTTGCAGCTTTATGACGTGATTAGCGGTGGCGCGGGTTTCGCCTCAAGTGCTCCCTTGCATATCGAAGATCTGCTGAGCCGGATGCTTAAAACTCTGCACTGCGATCATTGCGAGAGCGGTTGCAGTGAATGCCTATTGGACTCTCAGACCCGACATGATCATGACAAGCTTGATCGAAAGTTGGCTAGGGAGTGGCTGGGCGATGAATTCGCCCACTACGTCGGCCTTTCCGTGGAAGACAAGCTGTCGTTGCCAGATGGACAGTATGCGCCCGGCAGTATCGAAAGCGTTTTGCGTCGCTTAATCAATGAGGGCGTGGAGACGGTTACGCTGGTAGCTACAGGTGATCCGAGTGAATGGGATCTACTTGCCCCGCAATTTCGTAAGGCAATCCAGCGCTATTTGAATATTGATGAAGTGGCCGTCGAGCTTCTTGTGCCTGATGGCCTCACCGATGAAGATCTTTTACAGGATCTGCGGCGTCTTTCTCTTCTTGGTGTTAGTGTCGGCCGCTACTCGTCTGATCGTGAAAATCATGTCCTCGTACAGGCAAGCAGGGCGGGCGAGATAATTACGCTTGCCTCGCGCTCAGAGCTGGCAGGTGTGCCAGGTCGTTGGTGGCATCAGAGTGATGCGCTGGTAGTGGTTTCCCGGTCTCAATCTGGACTCAGTTGGAGCGCTCTTGACCTTGCAAGCGCTGCGAGTAAATCGACCGACAGTAGCCTAATCATAGACTTGCCCATTCACCAAGAACTCAACGGTCCTTTACTAACGTTTGGCGATCGCTTCTGGTCGCTTCTCGCTGAGAACGCGCAAATTGCGGACGTACTTGAAACTGCAACCATCTGCCGAATCAGGTACTCCGATCGATATCTCCAAAACCCATCCGTAATCGCGATCTTGGGTACGTTTTTTAAGTTTTTAAAAGGGCGTATTGCTGCTGATGCTGAGCTTCAGGTTTCGACGTTGTTCAAGCTCGGCAAGCTTCAAGGCCGCAAGGCTTTTGATGATTGGTCCAGAAAAGACGACTTCGAATTCTTTGTTAGTAAATGGTTGTCTGCGATGGCTGGTCAGACCATAAATCTCGTGGTTGAGACCTCAAACCGTGATATCCCCCATCGGCGCCGACTTGATTTGGAGTTTGACGATGGTAGAAGCCTGACGGTTAGGTTTGACCAAGGAATTGCATATTGGCAGGTTCGTTTCCGTTCGCATGCAGACATGTGGTTTGACTTTGATCTCGAGGCCCGGGATCAAGTGATGCACATGGCTAAAGTGGTGGAGACAGCCCAAGTGCAGAACTCAGAGCAGAAGTGGTCGACGGATGTACTTGTCGAGCTTCGTGGTTAGCTCCTAAGGAGGCCTTCTTGCGCTGCTCTGGTGCACTCGTAGTCGGGAGATCAAGCTCCGGCTCGAGTGTATCGTGGCGCCCGGATGCCAGTGACATGTTCTACGAAGAGTCTTTAGCGCTGACTGGAAGTAACAAATGAGTTACCAAATGGTAAATAAGTTTACTTAACTTAGTTGTGTGTAATCTGAAATAAACCACTCAAGCCTATGAAATATATGCGTTTTATTTTTTTGGCATGAAACGCGCAAGGTGTGGATGTCTCTTATTTGAAACAGGGAAAGTGCTAATGTCAGAACTGAAGAAATTCCAAGTCCAAACCGCTCGCCCGCTGCCGATCATCGTATTGGCTGACACCAGCGGCAGCATGGCGGTAGACGGCAAGATTGAGGCCCTGAATAAAGGGCTCAAGGACATGATCGCCAGCTTTTCCAGCGAGAGTCGTCTTCGCGCAGAGATCCAAGTCAGTGTGATCACTTTTGGTGGTAGCCAAGCTGAGCTGAATTTGCCGCTGACACCGGCTCACCAGTTGCAGAGCTTTACACCATTGGTGGCAGAGGGTATGACCCCGCTGGGTGGAGCTCTCTCGCTAGCCGGCCAAATGATCGAAGACGCTACCCGCGTCTATACACCGGTTGTCGTGTTGGTATCTGATGGCTACCCCAATGATGATTGGGAAGTGCCTTTTGCTCGCCTGATCAATGGCGAGCGCTCCTCTAAAGCCACTCGCTTTGCCATGGCCATTGGCGCCGATGCGGATGAGCAGATGCTCCGTGACTTCGCCAACGACCCCGAAGCGCCATTGTTTCGTGCCGAGAATGCTCGAGACATTCACCGTTTTTTTCGGGCAGTGAGCATGAGTGTCAGTGCTCGGAGTCAGTCCGCTACGCCCAATCAATCAACCCCCCTACTGATACCAAGCGCCGACGATCAAGACTGGGAGTTCTGATGCGCCTGCTGGGAGGCGGTGCGTCGGTGCGAGGTCCGGCGCATCAACTGGACGGCACGCCTAATCAAGACGCCCTTTGTGTCAGCGGTTTGCGCGGCGGTTGGTGTATTGCCGTGGCAGATGGGTTAGGCAGTCGCCCACTCAGCCATTTTGGCTCTCGAAAGGTCGTTCAGCTCTTCAGGCAAATAGCCCGTCAGAGACAAAGCGTGCCGCATGGCGCGATAGCCTCAGCCTTGCGCGATGCTTGGCTTGCCCACTTTGGTGACCGTTACAGGGCCTATGAAACAACATGCCTCTGGGCTCAGGTAGATGCTTCTGGGAGAGGTGTGGTTGGTCAGGTGGGCGATGGTTTGCTGCTTGTTAGAAGCCTGGGCGTGTTCAAGGTGCTGACTAGCCAGCGTCTGGGCTTCAGCAATCAGACCACTACCTTGGCGCAGGCAGATTCTAACGGAAGCTACAGCGCCGATCTCGAGCTCAGTCAGCCAGGAGACGGGGTGGTGCTGATGACAGATGGCATATCGGATGACCTGATCCCTGAACAGCTTGAGCCATTTTTCGATGCGATCTATCAGCGTCATTTGCGCAGCAGCAGGCGCGGTATGCGCCATTGGCTAACTCGAGAGCTGCACGGATGGACCACGCCCCGTCATGGCGATGACAAGACTATCGCTGGAATATTCTTAACGGATTGAAGCAGATGACCGCTACTACGACAGTGCAGCAGAAGCGCCTGGTGCAAGATACCAAAGGCTCAGTATACGAGCTGAGGGAAGAGTTGAGCCGAGGCGGGCAGGGAATCGTTTATCGGACACAGTACCCGCAGGTTCTGATCAAGGGTTTTACGAAGAAGGACGAGCACGCCCGCCTTCGCTGGCAGCAACATATCGCCTGGCTGGTGAATCTGGATCTAGGCGGACTGAAACTCGCCAGACCGCTGGCGCTTCTAGCAGCTCCACGTTTTGGCTATGTCATGGAACTTATGGATGGGTTGGTGCCATTACAAAGTCTGCTCGATAGCTTCGTAAATGCCGAAGAGGCTGCATCTGCCGATTATCTGCGGCAGGGTGGCTTGCGACGTCGCATTCGTATTCTGGGCCAGTTGGCCAGAACACTGAATCAACTTCATACGCGTGGCATGCTTTATGGCGATCTATCCCCGAGCAACATTTTCGTGTCGGATGACCCTGAACATGCAGAGACCTGGCTGATCGATTGCGACAACATCAGCCTGGATGCACATAGCGGTCTGACCGTGCACACAGCCGACTATGGGGCGCCTGAGGTGGTGCGTGGAGATGCGCTTCTTTCCAGCCTGACGGATAGCTGGAGCTTCGCCGTCATCGCCTATCAGCTGCTTACCCACAATCACCCCTTCAAGGGCGAGCTGGTCTGTGATGGGGAGCCCGAGGAAGAGGAAGCCGCTCTACGGGGTGAGCGTCCTTGGGTTAACGATACGCAGGACGATGCCAATCAGTCCTTTGCCAACCTGCCTCTTCAATTGATTGAGCACAGCACGCTGCCTGCGCTTTTTAGCCGCTGCTTTGAACAGGGACTTCATCGCCCTAGCGAGCGCCCGAGCATGGCCGAGTGGCTTGAGGCTCTGGTTGAGATTGATGAGCGCACCTATTGCTGCGCGGGTTGCGGCAGTACCAGCCTGCTGCCAGTGGATGTGAATTCTGTCGACGACGCTTCGTGCTTTTTCTGCGATGAGCCTGCGGATACTCGCTTGGTGCTTTTTGAGGAGTTCATTGCTTTGCCTGCTGAGTCGCAGGCTTCCTCTGATACACCTGCCCAGATGATCGCAACGGGCCGAAAGGTCTGGCTGCAGCCGGGGGGCGAGGTGGAGCTCAAGCGGCTACTACCAACTTTCAGCTATGACCAATGGCCTGCCGACCACATCCGTATCGAGTATGGCGAGAAGGGGCTGGGTATTCACCCGCTGCCGCAGCGCAAGCTGTATATCCAACGGGGAGCGGCGACGAAGCCACTGGAGCGTTATCAAGGCCTCAAGGAAAGTCTGCGCGGACAGCATGCAGAGCCTTACCAGATCCATGTCGGCGAACTGGACCGATCCCATGTAATTTGGCAGTTCAGGTGGTGATCGCGCATGGAATTTAAAGACTTCCCGATGCTATCCGAAGATGTGCTACCGCTCTCTACGGATGAGCGCATCGATACCCTTCAGGCTGGTCAGGCGATTTTCCTGCAGGGCTATCAGGATGAATGGCTCGCAGCGCAGGGTGACGCACGCATCAGGGTCAAATGCTCTGCGGCTGATCATGGCCTGTTTAGCCGCTTGGTACTGCGTGACCAGACCCGTTGGCTGCTGACTAGTAAACAAGGCGGCAAGCTCCTGATGCAGTACTGCGCACCTGTCGAAGTATCCGCCATGCAACTTGAACTGGGTGTCGACGAGTTGCTTGCCGATGAGCTCTACACCAAGCAGGAGATCGCCGATAACAGCATCGACCTTGCCTGCCGCTGGTTCGCAGAGCAGTTTCTGGTGAGCGGGCAGTCCGAAGGTGACTGGCTCAGCGTCGCCAGGTTTAGCAACAGCACCTCCAAAGGTAGTTTCCAGTTGCTGGGCAAGGGCTGGCGCGCCGACGTGGAACAGCGGCAGGACCGTGGGCTGCTGATCAAACGTGTTACTCGCCACTCTCGTCGTGACAGTGCATTTTCATTGCTGATTGGCCAGTTTGAATTTCGTGACGCCTCTGTCGCAACGTCTCTCAACAGCGCCAGTCAGCAAGCGTTGTTGGATGCCGCTTTACGCGACAACGCCAGCTATTTGGAGTTGTGGAACCTCTACAACGATAAAGAGTGGCAGGGTGAGTTGATGAAGGCAGAGACCTTACGTTCTCTGCGTTATGTGCATTGTCAAGGGGATGAAGAAGGGCGTGAAAATATTTGGCGTCTGACGCCGAAATCTCAAGACGACTATAGAGAGTTCAGAGAGCGCTGGCGCAATCTTGAGTTGGCCGCTGATACCCAAGTTGACCTAGGTGATGAGCGACCTGACTGGTTGGAAGAGCTTTCCACTGAGGAAACGAAGACAGCTGCAAATACACCAAGAGGTACCTTACGGTTCGAGCCCGATTGTGTGGTTTTCAAACCGGCCTCTAGTAAGCGTGACGTTCGTCCAAAGCAGGGCGAAGGGTGGCTGTATCTGTCATTGGCTGGCCAGCGCTCTGTAGGCAAGCGCCGTCTTGCTGCCAAACAATCGATTGACTCAGGCAAGCGACTGCCGCAATTGAAATGGCTGCTGGAGGGAGTGGCGGTGCCTGCGGCAAGGCGCCGGACCATCGAAGGACTTACACCTTATGTGCTGGAGGCCTTTAATGGGGGGGAGCCTACAGAGAGGCAAAAGCTGGCTCTGGTAAGCGCACTTAATACCCCTGATCTCGCGATCATTATCGGCCCGCCTGGTACAGGGAAGACGCAGGTAATTGCGGCATTGCAACGCCGTCTGGCCGAGGTGGCAGAGGAGCGGAATATAGCCTCGCAGGTTTTGATCAGCAGCTTTCAGCACGATGCGGTCGACAACGCGCTGGATCGCAGCGATGTCTTCGGGTTGCCCGGGGCTCGTGTGGGCGGTAAGCGCGGCACCCATGATGAGGCGGCGCTGATTGATCCATGGCTGGAGCGGCAAGCGGTCCACTTGCAAGAGAAGATAGCCGCAGAGTATTGCAAGTACCCTGAACTGGAACTGGTAAGGGGGCTATCAGTCAAGCTGGCACTTGCCCGAGTTTCAGGTGCATTACCCGCTCAACAAGCTCAAGCATTCGAGAGCATTCTGGATGGTTTACGCGACTTGGATCAGCGAGGCGTGGTATTGCCGCCCAAGCTTGAAAGCCAGCTTGAGGACTATGTCGCGAAGTTAAAGCAACAGGCGCCGAGCCCTACCGGGAGCCGGCTGGATGTCCAGGCCTTGCGACATATCCGAGCACTGCGTGTCGAGACATCCTCATTCGCCGACGATGGCCCGGATCGAGCATGGGATCTGCTCAACTGGTTGAGGCGCCACGGTCAGAACTGCCGCGCCGAGCTACTGGCCTTGCTGCAAGAGGCGGCAGACAGCTCTGAGCTGGCTGAGCCGACCTTGCATGCACTCGCAGATTGCCAGACCAGCCTGCTTGAGCAGTATTTGCCGGACTATCGGCCTGCAGAACTGAAGCGTCAGGCGGACCCCGAAGGTCTGGCTCTGCTGGACGATATCGACCGACATCTGGAGGGCAAGCTTCGGCAGCGCAAGCAAGGCGTCGCCTGGGTGCTGGAGCAACTTGCCGATGGCTTGGCAGTTGATCGCCATGCAGCCAAGGCCGTGGTCAACGAATACTCCATGGTAGTGGGAGCAACCTGTCAGCAATCGGCTGGTCGGCAGATGGCAAGTCTGAAGTCGGTGGCGGGCTTCGATAGCACCGAAATCGAATTCGATACCGTGGTCATCGACGAGGCCGCTCGTGCCAACCCCTTGGACCTGTTTGTGCCGATGGCCATGGCCAAACGTCGCATCGTCTTGGTGGGGGATGACCGGCAGCTACCGCACATGCTCGAGCCAGACATTGAGGGGAAGTTGCAAGAGGAACATGCCCTGACAGAGCTGCAACTTGCTGCGTTTCGGTCCAGCTTGTTCGAGCGCATGCGCATAAAGCTGCGGGATTTGGATGTGCCGGGCTCGATTCCTCGGGTGGTGATGCTGAATACCCAGTTCCGTATGCATCCGATACTAGGCGATTTCATCAGCAAGCAGTTCTACGAGTCTGTTGGCCTGGAAGTCCTCGATTCTGGTAAGGGGGCGGAAGAATTTGCTTTCACTCGCGAGTTTCTCGACGGTCTGGGCCTATCGGCAGAGCATTATCGCGAACATGTTTGTCAGTGGCTCGACGTCCCTGCAGCGCAAGGCCGGGATCAGCACCGGGAAGGCACCCGCAGCCGAATCAGGGAAAGCGAAGCTAAACGCATTGCTGAGGAAGTTGTAAAGCTTCTGAGGGCCGGTGGCGATGTCTTGTCGATTGGCATCATCACCTTTTATGCGGCACAGCGAGATCTGATCATGGAGAAGCTTGCCCAGCATCAGATCGACGGTGTGCCGTTGATGGAGCGACGTGACGGCACATACGAGCCACATGAGCACTTCAAATGGGCTAGAAAGGTCCGCAGTGACGGAACGGTTAGTGTCGAAGAGCGTCTGCGCGTCGGGTCTGTCGATGCTTTCCAAGGCAAGGAATTTGATGTGGTGCTGCTGTCGTGTGTTCGTACTTACCAGCAAATGAAGGCGGGTAATGATGCTGGCGATCAAGCGCTTGATCATGAACAACAGCTGAACCGCCAGTTTGGCTTTCTACGATTACCAAACCGTATGAACGTGGCAATGAGTCGTCAAAGGCAAATGCTGATCTGTGTGGGAGATGCGAGTTTGGCGACCAGTCCGGATGCCGAGGTAGCGGTGCCGGCCTTAGCCGCGTTGTATAAACTTTGCGGAGGTGAGCATGGCTGTATTCGCTGAGACCCGCTCATATCTGAAGTTTGGCGCGGCTCCAAGAGGGGCTAAAAAGCCTGTCCTCTGGCCGGTTTTAGTGCATCGCGTGCTATACCCCGAGGCTAAACGGCCTCTGCTGAATCTTTTTCAGCGTGCAGTGTTTGGTCTTATCCGTGCGCGTACCAGCCATCCCGAGATCATTGCCGAGCTAACTGGACTTCATCTGAATTTGATCAAGCTGGTGCTTGCACAGGGCATTAGCAATGGGTGGTTAGTTGATGGTGCGAGTGCGCTGACTCCCAAGGGCGAAAAGACCCTGAATGATGAGGCGGAAGGCGATGGCAACCTTAAATCTGGCTACTTGCTACAAGACGCTCTGACCGGAAAGTTCTGGCCGCGGTTGATTGCAGAGATCAATCAGGTCGAGCCCAGAGATCCTTTGGCTCGGTATCCAGAGTTCACGGATGAAAGAAAAACCGGTCGTACGATCAAACCCTTCATGATCCCAAGCGGGAAATCCGACTTGCCAGCCCTTGATCACGAATCCTTGATGCTGGCTTACCGGGATTATCGGGAAGACTATCGAGCCAACCAACAACTTGACCAGGGTAGTTGGGTACTTAGGCAAATCAGTCTGCAGGGGGGGCAGCGACTTGATGATGCTCCTCAATCAGCGCGGGTTCTGGTTTGGATAACGGGGGATGCTTCCGGCCTTGAACTGTGGTCAGTCAGGGATCCGTTTGAGCTCCGAGAAAATGCCTGGTGGCTGCAGAGCACCCTGCGGCAGGTGATCGATCGTGACCCAAAACTGGTGGCCCGATTGGAGTCATTAGTGGGTATGGCGCGTGCGGACGATCAGACGGTGGAGCAGTGGCTGGAGGCAGTGCGTAAGCAGGCTGAGCTGCAAGTTCTCATCGAATTCCCCTGGGTGGAACGCCAGCCCGATATCAAACGCCATTTAGCTGCACTGCTAGTGCGCAACGAGAAGCTTCATCAAGGTGATAGCCACGACCAAGAGTTGGACGCGGCGCTGATGGAGTGTCAGAAGCTACTGGAGGTCGTCATGCAGTGGCTAATTCGCACATATCCAGCGAACGTAGGGCAGTTACCAAAACTGCAGAGATCCGACCAGAAGCTCAATCAACGGATTCTCTTAGCGCTGCAGATCCCGGCCTTCACCGAGGGTGTTATCAGGCTGCTGGCTAGACAGAAGATTGATCAGGTTATCTGGGCTTGCTCCAAGCCTGAGTCCTCTCTTAAAGCGCTCACTTTTGCCGCAGCCATAGGCACTCTTAATACGCCGCAGCATCCGCTCATGGTGTTGGGTGATCGTGACCTTCAGCTGGATAAGCTTTTAGATCTTGCTGATCTGCGAAATCGAAGTAGTCACGCCCAGAGCAGCTTTACCGGACGAGAAACAACACAACTCACCCGTCAGATGGCGCTGGACAGCATTCAGTACGCCCTGAGCTTCACTGCATGTTTTAAGGAATGGATGTAATGGCGAAGAAGAACCCGAACAAATTTGGCTCGCCGCATATTCCGGCGGCACCTGTCATCACAGGAGCTTCACGTTCTTCACTGGAAAAGCTAGTTCCTGTCTGGAGCGCTTCATTTGAGAGTGCATCCAGAGTTTATCAGTCGTTTGATGTGAAGCTGGACATCCAGATCGATCAGGACTGGCTGCATAGCGTAATCGAGCGTCTTCAGCGCGACACCCATCTGGTCCGTTGGATTGAGCAGTTTGCAGATGTTTGCAGGGAGTTGACGAGATTCAAGGAACGCCTGCATGACGAGTACTCCGAGCGCTGGAATGCGGCCAATTTAATCGCTTCGGATGCTGAGCTGAGCAAGCAGGCGGTGACGGACCTGCAGCAGACGCTTGAGCTTGCCCGCGCAGACTTGGAGCGTGGCAAGGCGGATCTAGCGAGTGAGCAGCAGGTATTTGCTATTAGGAAGTCTGAGCTGCTGGATACTGAGCGCTCACTGAGTGTTCGTGAAGCAAACGCGCAAGCCAACTTCCTCGAGCAGAACGAAGAAGCGCTGCGTCAGCTCGAGGATCGTAAGCTTCAGTTGGCTCGGCAATCTGAAGCTCAATTGCAGCAGTTGCAGGAAGAGAAGCGCAAGCTGGATGCCGAGCTTTCGCAGACAGCCCGGCGTCTGGCGGAGGTCAAGTTTAATTGCACCGAGGAAGAGGCCGAGCGGATCAGGCAACTGGATCAACGTGAGCATGAAATCAACCAGAGTAAAATGAGACTCGATCGAGAGCGTAGCAGGCTTGATCGCGAGTGGGCTGATATCAAGGCTGCAGAGGATGAACTGGAGCTGCGTATCGCCACTGAGATGGATGCGGAGCGTGCTAGGCATGTCCAAGCGATTTCCAGTCTGGAGCGTCAGCGTGACAGTGCCTGGGATAAAGCCGAAAAGCTGAAGGAACAGTGGGCAGAGATTCAGGAGCTCAACCAGGCACTGGGTGAGCAATCGGGGGCTGAGATTCTCGAGCAGTTGGAAAACTTGAAGCATGACAATAGAGCCCTGAAGCGCGATCTGGAACAGTCTGACGCCACCGAGCTGCAAAGGGAGAATGAATATCTGCGTAGCAGCAAAGCTGATCTGGAGCGGGACATCTCAGTTCTTCGACCGGAGCTCGATGAGTTGCGGCGAGAGATGAGCATCAAGCGCGTTGCCTCGACTGAGTTGGAGGCTGTCGCGCGGGAGAAGCGTGTGCTGGAACAGCATAAAAACACGCTGGCTGTGCATATTGATGACCTTGAAAGCCGAATCCAGCAACTGACCAACTCCCAGAAAACGCAGACACCCTTCCCGGCCATGTCGCTTATGGATTCCGACCGTGAGTACAGGGCTAGCATGGATTTGGATGAGGTGCCTGACCTCAAAATATTTGCTGAGCAGTTGCAGCATCGGATTGCCCGAGCTGAGGAGCATGTAGAGCTGTTCTACCCCCTAGAAGATATCCGCGTGTTGCTTGGCGGCTTGGCCATGAGCCAGTTGCACGTCTTCCAGGGTATCAGCGGTACAGGCAAAACGAGTTTGGCCAAGGCTTTCACTAAAGCGATGGGTGGTTTTTGCACGGACATTGCCGTGCAGGCCGGCTGGCGCGATCGAGATGATTTGCTCGGGCATTACAACGCTTTTGAGCGGCGTTTTTATGAGAAGGATTGCCTGCAGGCGCTGTACAAAGCGCAGACGCCTCGTTGGCAGGATACCTGCAACGTCATCCTGCTGGATGAGATGAATCTCTCGCGGCCAGAACAGTACTTTGCTGAGTTTCTCTCGGCGCTGGAAAAGAACAACCGGGGCGAGCGCTTGATCAGTCTCTCCGAGACCGCGCTTCCCAATGCTCCCTCCATGTTGAGCGAAGGGCGAAAGATCCTGGTTCCAGAAAATGTGTGGTTCATTGGCACGGCCAACCACGACGAAACGACCAATGAACTGGCTGACAAAACTTACGATCGCGCCCATGTCATGACGCTGCCTAAGCAGGATCATCGCTTTGAAATCAAGGGAATGGAGCCGGCAAGCTACTCCTATCGCTCACTGCGCAAAGCGTTTACTAAGGCTCGGGCAGACCATAAGGAGGAGGTTGTCGAGTTGCTGCAGCGCTTGACGGGGGATGCCTTCACTGAGCAATTAGGTAGCCGGTTCGCGTTGGGATGGGGCAACCGTTTTGAAAAGCAGGCGTTGGATTTCATTCCGGTGATGCTGGCATGCGGTGCTTCCTCGGGAGAGGCGCTCGACCACTTGCTCTCCACACGTGTCATGCGCCAGGGCAAGGTCACAGGCCGCTATAACGTCGGCGTTGAAGCAGTCAGAAACTTGAGAGGCGCCTTAGAAGACTTCTGGGTCGAAGCTAGTCTTGACGGCGAGCCACAGAAGTCCATCGAATTGCTGGATGCGGATATTCGACGTTTGGACGGTCGACACTGATGTGGCTCGATCGACTCACTGGCGAGCAGTTCCGGCAGCTATCAGAAATCGTCGAGCCGGGCCGTTATCAGCACGCCGGTGATGGGCCAGCCTTCAATGGGCACACGCCGGTTTTTACTGGCGTTCTAGTGAGTGATGGAGGCGAACGCTGCCAGTTGGGCAATGAGGTGCACTCTTTCTCTTTATCCCCGCAAGCGCAATCTGCGGAAATAGAGACGTTGTGCAAAGCCGTAGCGGCGATTGATGTTGGCCTGTCTCAGGATCCGTTGATGTCTCCGCTGATGCCTGCCGCGATCATTGATACCCAGAGTCATCTTCTGCCGTTTGAGGAGCATTTGCTTGATGTAGTGCAACAAGGGCACCTGCACCAAATTTCGCAGAGGCCACGGCTGGATCTTCACTACGAGGATGAAGTCGCCGATGTCGCGCGGGCACGTAGATTGGCTAAAGGAGCCCTTGTTCATCTGGCATCCCATTCGGAGCTCTGGCAACGGCAGACACTTAGTGGGGTGATCCCCAAGAAGGTTTTGGCACGCTTCAGCGAGGATGACTACGGTATCTACGAAAACCGCATATACGCCCGGTTGCTTGATAAAACCGAGGGCCATCTACGGGGACGTCTGTCAGCGCTTAAGGGATTGCAGGCAACCTTGGATCAGGCACTGAAGTTCTACGAATCTGAGGGCGTTGATTTTCGTCTTTCTCGCGAGGTTTGCCGACTCTGGGGGATGACATTTGACCAAGCTGCAACCAGTAGGGTTTCTGAGTTGTTGAGCCAAACGTTGGAAACTGTAGAGTATTTGCACCGAGTCATTTCGGGGTTGCAGCAGAGTGGTGTGTACCTGTTGGTCAGCCGGCAAGCCCAGGTCGTGGGTGCGCTGCATTTGACTAACATCCTGAGTCATGACCCGCATTATCGGCATGTAGCCTTACTCTGGGATCTTCTGGGCCAAACGACGATGGCTACTCGAAGCAGCCCTGAAGAGCGGTTCAGTCATAATCAGTGGTTGGCTGATGCCTACTCACGTTATGCCGGTCTAGTGCTGCGTCATGCGCTACGCCCATATCTGCCTGATCAAGACGAGGGCATCTGGGCGGGCAGATGTATACGTCTTCAGCAGAGCGGGTTGGATTGGCAATTGGTCAGCGTTGTTTCAGGTGAGCATGCTTGTGAGGAAGTTCTTCTCACTATAGTGCCATGGTTAACCGATGCGCATTTGTTGGATGAAACTCTGCAGCTTCCTCTGGAGAGATTCATCGCTTGGCCTGCTATTCGACAGCAGCCTCAACAGGCTGCATATCAGGGGCAGTGGATTGCTCTGTCACCATCTGACATGTACTGCGTGGAGCGCTTTGGCCAGCTCGTTGATACAGCCCTTTACCGTATGGTGTTGCGATCTTACGGCCAGCCGCTAACCAAAATTCCGGTGAAGGTACTGGCTTTGGCTGGCGGTATTCATGGGCTGCATGTTGATCATCAGAGTCACACATTTGAGGTGAGGGAAGCCGTCTCAGAAGGCTCGATTGCTGTGCTCAAACATGCACTCATCGCGGCTAACTCAACTCGGCAAGCGGAAGCCCTGGAGCAACACAATCAAGAAATCGTTGCCTTGGAAAAATGCCCTGTTTGTGGCGCTAAGGCGAATCTATTTTTTCAAAGTCCTCTCGGCTTTCGAGCAAACTGCGATAGCTGCGGCACTGACCGCTACCTACGTCGCAAGGGCGATCAACTCGTGTTTGACCAAAGCGTCTCAGATTGCAGGGATTTTGCTGCTCTAGGCCGCAGAGCATTTTCTATAGATATTACGCGGGTGGCGATTTCCACTCGCTAGAGATCGTGTCAATTATCCTTCCGGCTTCGTTTTGGCTCGGCATCTAGTGATCGCCGTCGGGGAAGCTATTGACGACGGCGTTAAGCCGAATAATGGGTAAAAAATAGCGGCAGAATTAGGGTATTGCTGCTTGAAACAGAAATGAACGGCCTATCAACTCCTTGCGGACTCAAGTTTTCCAGCATAAAGCACCGCCCCGCGGGCTCTCAGCGGACTGCTGGTGGGGTAGTCTCACGTCGATATCATGGTTGAACCCAAGTCGGTGGTAGCACCTCTCTCATTGCAAGATCATTAGCCGTCTTTACCGAGCTTCAACTTACCGAGTTTTTGCAAACGCTCACGCATATATGCGCCATCCCGCTTCATTTCAGCGCGCAAGTCCTCTATCTCTTCCGGTGAAAGAGAAAACAAGGTCCGGGGCGGCGGCTCTTTACTAGTTCTTTGATCATCGACCTTTTCCGGATCGAATTGCCCTCTATCGAATTTCATTCCATGGACCTCTACAAAATCGAAATCAGCGTGACACTCACGGCCCCAAGGGTCATGCACCCACAAATCTCCATATCCGTCCCTTACGACGTAGTAGTCGCCGGGATCGTTTCTGACTATTAGGGGAGCTACGCTGTGAAATTCTTGTGCTTCAGCATCGAAGCGCCATGCGTACTGCATTCGTTCTAACAAATGGCCTCCTTACTAATTTTGCTGCTCGAAGCATTTCGGCAGACTGTGGTAAAGGCGAATGAACGCATCATGGGCTTTTTCGATCATCCTCTCAGATAAAAGCAGTTAGTTATCCATCAAAACGAGGGGGATATCAGGGACCATGAGCATCTTCAGAGTCGTTATCTGCCAACCAGACGCCTCATGCCTAGCCATTGAAAAGCACATTGCACCGGGTACACCACTCTTGTGCTGCGCGCTGACTCATTGGAAAGCGTAGGGTCGGATGGCTTGCATCAGCAACCGTCAAAACCAGTGCGAAGTCTTTAAGTCGACGTGTGCGCTGGAATGTTGGAACGCTCATGCCTGTCGCGTTGACGACTCGGGCACTGCCTCCCATCTCCACCGCCTCAACCTCCCGCCATTCGCAATGCCAGCCCATGACCCACGAGAAGTCTCGGATTCGATAATCCCCAGTCGCACTTTGGCATTGGGCGAGCTTCTTCTTGGTTTGGTCAAATACTATGAATGCCGGGCTTGGATAGCCGAGCAACTGGGTACCGTCGAGGCCCAAGCATTCCTGATGGTTGACAGAGGCGACGAGTGATTTCGCTCGTTTTTGCTGTTGTACCAAACACCACATCGCGAGACAGAGAATTGAAACGACTACTAGGAAAAATTGAAATACGTCGGTTGTCCGGTTCTCACTCGAAAGGGCCATGGCCAGTGATGACCCTATTGTCGCGAGTCCTGATAGGCCCGCTGCAGGTATCGCGATACCACTGGCTAGGCGGATCCCCGCGATCTTCAAAGCATTTTTCATAGCTACCTCCAATGTCACTCATAGAGGACATGCTAGGGTATGTTTTTACATTTGTCACTTATAGAGCGTGAACTCATAGGGCGTGGTCCTATAGTAGGGGTACTCATAGCATCCTCTCCTTTACGGGAGAGAATAATGGCGATTGACCCACGTACCGCCTTCGGCTTGCGGCTGATTGAGATCAGGAAGGCGAAAGGTTGGTCGCAGGAGCGATTAGCGCTGGAAAGCGGCTTGGCGCGCAGCTATCTCGGGGGCGTGGAGCGTGGGCAGCGCAATATTGCATTGTTGAACATCTACAAGCTTGCAGAGGCCTTGGCAGTCACGCCAGGATCACTGATGGATTCCGCTGCGGCGAAATAAGTGCTTTCAGCGATAGTCTCTTCTGGTCTGAGGAGTAGGGTACTCCTCCGAGCCTCAAAGGCTGTGCACAACATCCGCTAGTGGCGGCAACCCGTCACTGGGACGCAATTGGGATTCAGGTCAAGAAGGGTTGGACGCATTGAAAGCATAGGTTGTCCCCAAGGCCGCAGAGACTGATTTCTAACGAAATCAGTCTCTGCGGCCACATTCTTTGTGCTGGGCAGAGCCAGCACAAAGAATGTATGAAATCGCTGGGGACAAAAAATCAGGATGTTGCGTCCAAGGTAAATCAGCCACAACAGTGTGTAAGCATTGTGGCTGGAATGTGTCGTTAGTATGGTAAAACTTCGGTTACATTGTGGCAGGAATGTGTGCCTATGATGGTAGGATTGTGGTGAGAGTGTGGAAGGTTTGGTTGTTCTATTCCTAATGAGTTACTAAGGCTCTATTGATTCCGGGGCCGATTGACGCCGAGGATCTGTCGTAAACGTTCGAACCGGATTGGTCGCCACTATAGCTAAAGGAGTCAAGCCATATTTGCCACCCTGGCTTGCTGTTCCATAGGTGCGCCGGGTTTTTGCGGAAGCATGTCCTAAGCCACGGCTAACGCTATCTCCGTCGGTGAAAGCTTTCATATCAGCCGCCCATTGGTGCCGAAAACAGTAAGCCGTGACGGACTGTTTGTGCTGTGGCCATAGGTCGTTGGCTATGCGTCGTACCTCAACCGTAAAATTCAACGCGCTCTCAATTTTTACTTCTTGTACCGGTACGTCGTCGCTGCAGTATGCGAATTTACATATTTCACGGACGAGTGGATGAGGATCATCCACACTGTATTTGATTATCCGCCATGATTGTCCTTGCCCGGATTTAACTTTGGCGCCTCGTATACAAAAAGCAATAAAATCTTCACCGGTCGTCGGATCTATTTCTCTACATACTGCCACGCCGTGTTGAAGCTCTGCGGGCCGGCAGCCTGTTAGAGAGGCCACTAGTATCGGTAAGGCATATTTTCCGTGGTCGGCGCGTTCATATAGGTCATGCCGCCAACTGGCGGGTAGTCCCCGGAGAGCCTGGCGTTTACTGCGGCGTTTACGTCTAGTATGTATGAAGCCAATGTCTTGTGATTCGCGTAATTGCATCAGTCGCCTTAAATGGAAATTAAGCTGATGTGTCAAATGTCTAGATTGGATCGCATCAGTTGTCTCGGCCAGGCGCGCCATCAGCAGTTCATGATGTTGTAGCAATGTATATTGAACGGCCGCTAGGCGCTTGTAAAAGGTGCTACTGCACTCCGTTGCTTGTAATACTTCCGACAATCCACCGGGTGTGTATAACGACCGTTTTATCAAAGTTGCAGCCAGTCTCAGGTATTCTTGAGTCGTTCTTTTTTGGGGGGCTTCGCGTTTCGCCGATCTCTTCTGCAGGCTAGATACAACTTTCTGGCACTCATCGGCTAATTGGTGCAGTGGTGCTTGTGGGTCTACTCTCATCATCACTTTGCTCCCTCCAACTAGAATGGCCAGCCTCGCAGTGGTTGTCCTATGGCAGCATCAATCATTGGTAAGGCTGAGTTTTTGACATCGGGGTGGCATACCGACTGGTCCGCACGGGGTACCTAAATCGAGTTTTCAAGCGTCCTCGGCCTTATGGTTTTTTCTCTTCTTGTATGGGTGACCCTGTGTCACCTCAAACCACGTTTCACATGACATGCAGTCAGCCGAAGCGATGCGGTACCTGTCCATATGTCATGTGACTGTCAGTCCTGTGTATAACTTACTCGTCGTTCCGATTGCGCTCATGTATTGCGCTTCGTATGGATAGGAGCTTATTGAAAAGGTCTGGATTGCTCTCAGCCAAATGGTCAAGGTCGGCTTGATTGATCTGGAAGCCGATATTGGTTTGTCTCTCAATGATCTGCAGGTGCTCGATATGTATGTGATGACCTTCAGTTTCTTTGCTAATTAGCATGCGCTTAAGCTCCTGCACCGCGTCTTTGATCTCGCCGGGCCGATACTTCCATTGCGCATGACCGCGGTGGCGACCCTGAGAGTCGCTGATCATTATTTTTTCAGTCAGCTGATACTGGTTGTACTTTCGAGCGCGTGATTTGGAAATATAGCCTTGGTCTTCGAGCGATTTTATTTTTCTCATAACCTGGCGCTCACTGATTCCTGCCTTCTTTGCGATCGTCTGAACTGAGGGGATTGATAATCCTGTTCTCAGATCACAATGGGATTTGATGACGCAGTAGACTGCGAAGGCATCTGGCCCCAGCTTCGAGAGCTCGTGTTCCACCATCGCCTGAAAAACGTGAAACCAGTGTGTATTGGATTTCAACCGATCCTCTGGGTCTTGGCGATCAATGGAATTTAGCGATATCTCCAGGCTGCTCATTTTCGTCCCTCCACCTGAGTCTTCTTGGTTGGACGTCCACCAGTATGGCGAGCGCTCGCATGTACCGGAGGGGGAATAAGTGCAGAAGTCGCCGCCGGTCCACCACGCATCCACTGCCTCAAGTCCCCGAGTCTCCATCTCAGGCGTGAAAGACCAGGAACAGGATCAAGACCTGGCAATTTCCGTTGACGCACTGTCAGCAAGCTGAAGCCGGTCAGCGCTGCTACCTCTGCTACGCCAACGAGAACGTCGTCCCCAAGCTTTTGGATTTTCAGAATGGTTTCGTAGTCTACTGTCATCTCGGTTCCGCTCGATTGGTCTGAAGTGACTCCAGTTTTCGCCAATCAAGCGCTCCATTTCTAGGACAGCTTTTTGGCAGGGGATATCGGCCTCATGAGCGCAAGCATTCAGTCGCAGCTGCTTTTACCTGACGTCCCAGATGAAGACGTTTCGAATTTCGTGGCGCTTGAAATGACAAGGCATCGAGAATCGGGACGAAAGAATTTCTTGGTTCGAGTGCCAGTAGACAGAGTCAAGCATCTGTTCGCGCTCATGTTGCGATCGTCAAAAATGTCAAAGATCTCGCTAGAAGATCAGCTGACAAGCATCACAGGGCTGGAAAATGGGAGGACCCTGCGGCGCTACGTTAGCGGTGAGGCCCATATGGCTTGGCCCACGTATCGAAGGATGTTGATGTGGGCGCTGGCCGAAGGCTGGATCAAGGATTACGTCTTTGGATTTTTGGTCATGGAGTCGTTCCATAGCGAAGCCGCGCAGCTCGCAGTGCGGGGGTTAATGGAAAAGACTAGGAGACAAGCTACAGAGATAATTTTAACGAAAGAAGAAATTATCAGTGCATTCAACACGGCTTACAGAGCCGGGGAGTTCGAACGTAATGCCATTGTCGTTCGTCGAGCCGAACTCAATAGTCAGTTTAAGGCGTTGGCTATCGAATTCGGTTTCCAGTTCGACTGATCAGGCCAGCTTCGCCGCCAGCTCCTCCGCAGTAATGTTGTAATACCGCTTCAGCATATTCACCTCCCGATGCCCCGTCACGCTAGCAAGCTCGATCAGATTCGGTAGCTTGGTCGCAAGCCGACAGGTCGCTTCATGCCGCAGGTCGTGAAAGCGCAGATTGATCAGGAAGTCTTCCTGAGGCCTGATCTGCGCTACGTCGCAATCTCCCAAGTATTTCAGCCTCGCACGCTCCAGACCTCTCACAAACGCCTTCTTGAGAGCATCAGCCGTGGTGGGAAAGACTCGCCCGCACAGCGAGCGCGGTAAATCCTTGAGCAACTGAATAGCTTTCGGTGAAAGCGGGACGGTTCTGGGCAGTCCGTTCTTCGTCGCTGGTAGATGCGCGGTTCTACGATCCAAGTTCACATGCTTCCAGCGCAGCTCGAAAATCTCACCTCGGCGCATCGCTGTCTCAATCGCCAGTTGGACGATGGGCCGTATCCAGGGATTGTGTGATGCATCGGCGTAGGTCCCATCAGCACGGCGCTCACGTAGTTCTAGGGCACCGAGCATGTATTGCTCTTCAATTGGGTCAAGCCGTCGCGAGCGCTCGTCGTTGTAGCTGGGACGGCTGACCATCCTGACTGGATTTTCCGCAAGGTGAATTCCCCATTCGCGGCGAGCGACCTCGATCACGCACTGAAACAAAGCCAGCTCACGCTTGACCGTATTGCCTTTGCGGATCTTCAGGCGCTCGTCACGGTAGCGGGCAAAATCTGAAGAGGTGAGGGTGGCAACGATGCGTGTCGCCAGTGGATGACGCTTGAGCGCTTCCAGGCGTTTGATTTCCGAATAGGCGCCTTTGTGCTTCGGAGCGATCTCGGAGATGTAGCGATCAATGAGTTGATGAAAGGCGGTGCGTTCAGCTTCGACCCGAGAGACAAAGATACCCCTGTCGATTTCGCTTTCGATCATGCGTGCCCAGGCTTGGGCATCGGATTTGGTTTCGAAGGTTTTGCGCTGGGCTGGATAGCCCTTACGGCGAATTTGCGCTTCCCACTGATACTCGCCGCGATTCCTGATTGTTGCCATTTCGACCATTCCCGCCACACTTGAGTGTGGCAAATTTGTGGCAAAAACGACTTTCAGGACTAGGACAGGTTTCTGGCAGTGGAGCTAACCCCTTGTAATACAAGGGATAGAAGGTGGTGCACCAGACGGGATTCGAACCCATGACCCCTGCCTTCGGAGGGCAGTACTCTATCCAGCTGAGCTACTGGTGCAGCGGGCGACATCATACCTAGGTCGGCTCGGGGCGTCCATGCCGGGTTTGGCGGGTTTTGTCAGTGTGCGTGTCGGCGCAAATCGCTGCATTCCTTAAAGCGGTAACGTCCTGCAAAACCCTCGCTTGGCGCTTTGCCGGGGTTGATCTATGGTTTTTCCTGCGGCAAGGGTTTTTGATGCGTTGATCTGAAAAGCGGCATTTTTGTTCTTTTTTTCGAACGACCTATTGTCCTTTACCCCCTTTGAACCTACGATCCGTTTGAGATTTCAAACGCTCGTTGACGGGATGTTGCAGCGCAGGTGCGCCCGCTCGTGCACTGTAGATGCGCCACACTCCGCTCACTGATTTCCCTGACGGCAGCCTTGCGAGGCGCCTTTCTACAATCATAATTTGCTCCGCGCAGGCCGCGGTGCTGTTAAGGAAAGCCGACATGCAGCTTAAAGACACCCAGTTGTTCCGCCAGCAAGCCTTCATCGATGGCGCTTGGGTCGATGCGGACAACGGTCAGACGATCAAGGTCAACAACCCGGCCACTGGCGAAATCCTCGGCACCGTGCCGAAAATGGGCGCTGCCGAAACCCGTCGTGCCATCGAAGCCGCTGACAAGGCGCTGCCGGCCTGGCGTGCACTGACCGCCAAGGAGCGTGCCGGCAAGCTGCGTCGCTGGTTCGAACTGATGATCGAAAACCAGGACGACCTCGCACGCCTGATGACCCTTGAGCAGGGCAAGCCGCTGGCCGAAGCCAAGGGCGAAATCGTTTACGCCGCGTCGTTCATTGAGTGGTTCGCCGAAGAAGCCAAGCGCATCTATGGCGACGTGATTCCGGGACATCAGCCGGACAAGCGCCTGATCGTGATCAAGCAGCCAATCGGCGTCACCGCCGCGATTACTCCGTGGAACTTCCCGGCGGCAATGATCACCCGTAAAGCCGGCCCAGCGCTGGCCGCAGGTTGCACCATGGTGCTCAAGCCGGCATCGCAAACTCCATTTTCCGCTTTCGCCCTGGCCGAACTGGCCCAGCGCGCGGGCATTCCGGCGGGCGTGTTCAGCGTGGTCTCCGGCAGCGCCGGCGACATCGGCAGCGAGCTGACCAGCAACCCGATCGTGCGCAAGCTGTCGTTCACCGGCTCGACCGAAATCGGTCGCCAGTTGATGGCCGAATGCGCCAAGGACATCAAGAAAGTCTCGCTGGAACTGGGCGGCAACGCGCCGTTCATCGTGTTCGACGACGCCGATCTGGATAAGGCCGTTGAAGGCGCGATCATTTCCAAATACCGCAACAATGGCCAGACCTGCGTCTGCGCCAACCGTCTGTACATTCAGGACGCGGTCTACGATGCGTTCGCCGAAAAGCTGAAAGTGGCAGTGGCCAAACTGAAGATCGGCAACGGTCTGGAAGACGGCACCACCACCGGCCCGCTGATCGACGAAAAAGCCGTAGCCAAGGTGCAAGAGCACATCGCTGACGCCGTGAGTAAAGGCGCCACCGTTTTGGCTGGCGGAAAGGCGATGGAAGGCAACTTCTTCGAGCCAACCATTCTGACCAACGTGCCGAAAAACGCTGCGGTGGCCAAGGAAGAAACCTTCGGCCCGCTGGCGCCACTGTTCCGCTTCAAAGATGAAGCCGAAGTGATCGCGATGTCCAACGACACCGAGTTCGGTCTGGCCTCGTACTTCTATGCGCGCGACCTCGGCCGTGTGTTCCGTGTTGCCGAAGCGCTGGAATACGGCATGGTGGGCGTCAACACCGGGCTGATCTCCAACGAAGTCGCGCCGTTCGGCGGCATCAAGGCCTCGGGTCTGGGCCGCGAAGGCTCCAAGTACGGCATCGAAGATTACCTGGAAATCAAATACCTCTGCCTGGGCATCTGAGCCGGGAAAGGGATCGCTGCAAACGCAAAGGGCACGAGAGCGCTGTCCCTTTGCGTGGTTTAAAACCTGCATTTTCTCTGCGGCCGGGAACGCCGTGGCAGTCGATCATCGCATGCTGCCACCGCCGCTTCCTCCCGCTTCATCCTTGAACCGCGCCGCCCGATGAGCGGCGAATGAGGACTGTAATGAGCAAGACTAACGCTGAACTGATGGCCCGCCGCACCAATGCCGTACCTCGTGGTGTTGGCCAGATCCACCCGATCTTCGCCGAGTCGGCCAAGAACGCCACCGTGACCGACGTTGAAGGTCGTGAGTTCATCGACTTCGCCGGCGGCATCGCTGTACTGAACACCGGCCACGTGCACCCGAAAATCATTGCCGCCGTGACTGAACAGCTGAACAAGCTGACCCACACCTGCTTCCAGGTGCTGGCCTACGAGCCGTACGTTGAGCTGTGCGAAAAAATCAACGCCAAGGTCCCGGGTGATTTCGCCAAGAAAACCCTGCTGGTCACCACCGGTTCCGAAGCGGTGGAAAACGCCGTGAAGATCGCCCGTGCCGCCACTGGCCGCGCTGGCGTGATCGCTTTCACCGGCGCCTACCACGGTCGCACCATGATGACCCTGGGCCTGACCGGTAAAGTCGTGCCGTACTCGGCTGGCATGGGCCTGATGCCAGGCGGCATCTTCCGTGCGCTGTACCCGAACGAACTGCACGGCGTCAGCATCGACGATTCGATCGCTTCCATCGAGCGCATCTTCAAGAACGACGCAGAGCCGAAAGACATCGCTGCGATCATCATCGAGCCGGTGCAGGGCGAAGGTGGTTTCTACGTCGCGCCGAAAGAATTCATGAAGCGCCTGCGCGCGCTGTGCGACCAGCACGGCATCCTGCTGATCGCTGACGAAGTGCAGACCGGCGCTGGCCGTACCGGTACCTTCTTCGCCATGGAACAGATGGGCGTTGCCGCCGACCTGACCACTTTCGCCAAATCCATCGCTGGCGGTTTCCCGCTGGCCGGCGTCTGCGGCAAGGCCGAATACATGGACGCCATTGCTCCGGGCGGCCTGGGCGGCACCTACGCCGGTAGCCCGATCGCTTGCGCCGCTGCGCTGGCGGTAATGGAAGTGTTTGAGGAAGAGCAACTGCTGGACCGCTGCAAGGCTGTCGGTGAGCGTCTAGTCACTGGCCTGAAGGCGATTCAGGCCAAGTACCCGGTGATCGGCGAAGTGCGTGCGTTGGGCGCGATGATCGCGCTCGAGCTGTTCGAAAACGGTGACAGCCACAAGCCAAACCCGACCGCTGTAGCCGCTGTGGTGGCCAAGGCGCGTGACAAGGGCCTTATCCTGTTGTCCTGCGGCACTTACGGTAACGTGCTGCGTGTGCTGGTGCCGCTGACTTCGCCGGACGAGCAACTGGACAAAGGTCTGGCGATCATCGAAGAGTGCTTCTCTGAACTCTGATCCATTGCTGTGACCTGCTCGACAAAAACCCGCTTCGGCGGGTTTTTTTATGGCTGTAGAAACACATCGGACGTGTTTGCGCTGTATCGAATCGCCAGCATTGGCTAAGGTTCAGGCATTGCAAGGAGAGCGCGCATGACTGCCGTTGATTTACCCGCCGTACCCCGGGTGCTGATTGCCGAGGCCGATCCGTGGTCCCGCGACCTGCTCAAACAAGTGCTGCTCAACGTGCGCTGCGATGCGCGGCTGGATCTGTGTGCCGATGGCCAACAAGCGTTGTCGTTGCTTGGCGAGGTGCCCTATGACCTGGCCATCGTCGATTGGGAGTTGCCCGGCGTCGATGGCTTGAATGTGCTGCGCAGCGTGCGTCAGCGCAAACGTAATCCGCCGCTGCCGTTCATTTTGATGAGCAGCCGCAACGACAGCGCCAGCGTGCGCGAAGCGATTCCGCTGGCGCCGACGGCGTACCTGACCAAACCGTTGAACATGGAAGGCCTGACCGAGCGTTTGCAAGGTTTGCTGCTCAATGCTGGCGAAGCGGTGGTTTGCGAAGTGCCGGCATTGGCGCCGGGCATGACCCTGTCGGTGTTCCTTGAGCGGCGTCGCGAGCAGGCTGATGGCGCGCCGCTGATGACCGATGTGCAAGTGGCGGTCAAGCGCAGCCTCAATCCCGAGGGGCTGGATCTCAAGCTGCTGGAGGAAGAGGTGCGCACCGATCCGCAGATTACCGCCGTGCTGATCGCAGCCGCCAACAGTGCCGCGCAACACTACGGCGCGCCGGTGCAGACCCTGGCTCAGGCGCTGCATCGACTCGGCACCGGGCAGAGCATGAACCTGATTCTCGGGCTGGCGCTCAAACGCAGCGCGCGGCTCAGCGATCCATGCCTGGCGGACTACGCAGAGCGTTATTGGGGGCTTTCTCTGCATACTGCGGAATATGCGCGTACGCTGGCGCGCTTGCTCGATCTCGATCAGGAGCGCTGCTATTGCGCGGGTATGCTGCATCGGCTCGGTGATCTTGCGCTGCTGCGCTGTTTGCAGGAATGGCAGCAGGCCGGCGGCGAGCTGGACGAGTTGGAAGAGGTCGGTGAAGCGTTGGCGAAGTATGGCGCTTCTTATGGCTCGGCATTGCGCACTCGCTGGCGACTGCCGCTGGAGTTGCGCGAGTTGATTGCTTCGGTCTACCAGCTGGGCGGCGGCGTGTATTCCCGCGAGGCGCTGGTGATGAACATGGCGGCGCAGATGGCCCGGCTGACCGAGCACGAAGGCGTCGAGGAGCTGGCGAAGAGCCGGACGGCGCGTTTGCTCAAGATCGGCTTGCCGGAATTGATGCGGATGCGCAAATAACCTGATTCCGCATTTCAAACTGTGGGAGCGGGATTGCTCGCGAAGGCGTCATGTCAGTGCATACAACACTTGACGGACACGACGCTTTCGCGAGCAAGCCCGCTCCCACTTCGAATATTCATATGACTGAACGGTGTGCTCAGGCCGCAATAATCCGGTTCTTGCCCTGCCGCTTCGCCTCGTACATCGCCGCGTCCGCCCGGGCGAACAGGCTGTCGAGGCTCTTGTCTTCGTCCGTGAGGTTGGTCAGGCCCTGGCTCACGGTGATGCTGAACGGCTGACCGTCGTGGTTGAAGCGCAGTCGCTGGATCTCCTGCTGCAATCGTTCCGCCACCTGCACGGCCATCTCGGGCGCACAGCCGGGGAACACCGCCGCGAACTCCTCACCGCCAATCCGCCCGAACAGGTCGCCACGGCGCAATGAGCCGCGGCCGCACTCAGCAATCCGTTGCAGCACGTTGTCGCCTTCAGGGTGGCCGTAGCTGTCGTTGATCACTTTGAAGTCATCGATGTCCAGCAGCAGGAAGGCCAGCGGCGTGCCTTGCCGGCGCGCCTCGGCGAACTCGCGATGGGCGCATTCGAAGAAGTGGCGGCGGTTGCTGCTTTGCGTCAGCACATCGGTGGTGGCCAAGCGCTGCAGCTCGGTTTCCATGTGCTTCTTGTCGGTGATGTCTTCGGCGATGCCGACGATGATCACCGGTTGCCCAGGCTCGTCCTGCCGATTGATAAAACATTTGTCGCTGAGCCAGCGTACCTGGCCGTCAGCAGCGATGATGCGGTATTCGCGATCTTCCACCGCACCTTGGTGCAGAACTTCGGCGAGGCTCTGTTCGGCGTACTCCAGATCATCTGGGTAAATACTGTCACGCCACTGGTTGTAGTCAGCGAGCAACAGCGCGGCGGAACGGCCGAAAATCCGTTCATAGGCCGGACTGACGTACAGCACCTGTCGGGTTTCCCAGTTGAAGGCCCAGAGCACGGCATTGACGCTGACCAGCAGCGAACTGATCAGCTGTTCGCGCTCGCTCAGGCGCGCCACTTCGCCTTGCGCATGCATCAGCGCCATCAGCGTTTGCGCGGCCTCGGGCCATTGGGTGAAGGATGTGTCTTTCTGGTTGTTGTTGACCATCGGCACAAATCTCAAAGGGCGCGTCGCAATGTCGACAACGGCCACAGGACAGCCCGCCGGGATGGCGAAGTGTCATTGAGATAGAGGATTTTCGGCGAAGTTCCCGGCCACTACCGAGTCCCGCCAGGCGGCGAGGTGCAGGAGCTGATGCAGGCAACGAGGCTGCGATCTTTTGATCCAGAATCAGAAGATCGCAGCCAATGGCGGGTCAGACCGCCGCAGGACGCAGCGAGTAGGTTTTCAGCTGATCGGCAAAGTCACGCAACGACTGGATGCCACTGGCCTCCGCCTCGTGAATCCATTCCTTGATGGCGGCGAGCATGTCGTGGCCATTGGAGCTGGTCTTGACCCAGATCTGCTGCAGAGCCAAACGTTTCTCGTAAATGACTTTCAGCGCCTGGCTGTGTTCGAGCATGGTCTGGATGCGCAGGTGATGACGGTCTTCCAGCAGGCTGGTTTCCCGCGACAGCAGGCGTTTGGCCCGGTAGAACTGGTGGCGCACCGAATGATCGACCTTGGCCAGCTCTTGCTTGACCAGCGGGCCGATCACCAATTTGCGGTACTGGGCCATGATCTGGAACCGGTTGTTGAGGATCGCCATGGCGGTGTCCATATCCAGGCTGCCCTTGCCTTCGACGCGGTGGGCGATCGGTGCGACTCGCTGCACCTTGGCCAGACGCAGGAAGCAGAAGACCTTGATCCACGCCCAGCCGAGGTCGAATTCCCATTTCTTCACCGACAGCTTGGCCGAGTTGGGGTAGGTGTGATGGTTGTTGTGCAGTTCTTCGCCGCCGATCAGGATGCCCCACGGCACCAGATTGGTCGCCGCGTCACGGCATTCGAAATTGCGATAGCCGACAGCATGGCCCAGACCATTGATAACCCCCGCAGCCCACACCGGAATCCACATCATCTGGATGGCCCAGATAGTGATGCCGATGGTGCCGAACAGCAGCAGGTCGATGACGCCCATGATCGCTACGCCCAGCAGTGGGTAGCGGCTGTAGACGTTGCGTTCGATCCAGTCTTCGGGGCAGTTCTTGCCGTAGATGCGCAGGGTTTCCGGGTTCTGCGCTTCGCTGCGGTACAGCTCGGCACCGGTGCGCAGCACGGTGGACAGACCCTTGATCACCGGGCTGTGCGGGTCATCTTCGGTTTCGCATTTGGCGTGGTGTTTGCGGTGGATGGCAGTCCACTCGCGGGTGTTCTGTGCCGTGGTCAGCCACAGCCAGAAACGGAAAAAGTGCTTGAGACCCGCATTCAGCTCGAGCGAGCGGTGGGCCGAGTATCGGTGCAGATAGACCGTGACGGCAATAATAGTCACATGGGTCATCAGCAGGGTGACCGCGACCAGTGACCAGGCCGACAAGCCAAGAAAACCTTCGTACCACATAGGCTATAGGGCCCTCGATAAAGATAAAAACAGCCGTTGCATTATCACCAAGCACACAGATAAAACCAGTCGGCCTTTCAGATAAGAAGTCGCTGAATGTTTCTTCACCTATAATTCCAACCTTTTTGTAGGGACATGGACGACCGAATGTCTGCGACTTACCGCGATGCCCTGCGTGCAGCGCTGCTCTACCTCGTACTGGCCGCCGTATGGCTGCGGGTTTCTGATCATTTATTAAGCAAATTCTTCGATGACTCCGCTGAGCTGGCCCGTTGGCAACTGATCAACGGTTATCTGCTGGCGGCGGTCAGCGCCGGGCTGATTTTTCTCGCGCGGGCGCGTCTTTGCCGGTTTCTCGGCATTGGTGCGCGTCTGCGCGAGCGCCATAGCGACCGTGAGCGCCTGCGTCAGGCGGCCGCCGTGTTCGACTGCACCCGCGAAGGTGTGCTGGTTACCGATCATCGGGGCCTGATCGTGCACGTCAATCGCGCCTTTATTGAGATCACCGGTTATCGGCGCGACGAGGTGATCGGCCAGCAGCCCAGCCTGTTCAAGTCCGGCCACCATCCGTCGGGCTTTTATCAGGCGATGTTTGCCACTCTTCAAGCCGAAGGTGAGTGGAGCGGGGAGATCTGGAACCGACGCAAGACCGGCGAGATTTATCCACAGTGGCAAACCATCCGGGCGATTCACGATGATTTCGGTCGGCTCAGTCACTACGTGGCGGTGTTCTCCGATATCAGTGCGATCAAGGATTCCGAGTCCGAGCTCAAACACCTGGCCCATCACGATCCGTTGACCGATCTGCCCAATCGTCTGCTGTTCAGCGACCGCGCCGAGCAGGCGCTGGCGTCGGCGCAAACGCACAAGCGTGGCTGTGCGCTGCTGATGCTCGATCTGGATCACTTCAAGATGATCAATGACAGTCTCGGGCATAACGTCGGTGACCGATTGCTCAAAGCGGTGGCGACGCGTTTGCAGGAACTGTTCGGTTCCGGCATCACCCTGGCGCGGTTGGGTGGCGACGAGTTCGCGGTGCTCGCGGAAAGTTGTCCACAGCCTGCGCAGGCGGCGGCATTGGCGCAACGGATGCTGGACGCGTTAAAGGAGCCGATGCTGATTGACGGCAATCAACTGTTCATCAATGCCAGCATCGGCATCAGTCTGTTCCCCAGCGATGCCTTGAGCGCCGAGCAGTTGTTGCGCAATGCCGACAGCGCGCTGTTCAAGGCCAAAAGCAGCGGGCGCAATGGCTACGCGCTGTATACCGAAGAGCTGACCGCCCACGCCCAGCAACGGGTCGAAATCGCCTTCGAACTGCGCCGCGCACTGGAGCAAGAGGAACTGCGCGTCTATTACCAACCAGTGCATGACCTGCAAAGCAGCCGTCTGATCGGCGTCGAAGCACTGGTGCGCTGGCAACATCCGCAGCGCGGGCTGGTGTCGCCGGCAGAATTCATTCCGATTGCCGAGCGCACTGGGCTGATCGCCGACATTGATGCCTGGGTGATGCAGCAGGCCTGCCGGCAGATGTGCCAATGGCAGCAGAGCGGTGTGGTGCTGGCGTTCGTCGCGGTGAATGTTTCGTCGCGGCTGTTTGCCCGGCGTGAGCTTTATCAGCAGGTGGCGCAGGTGCTGCACGACACGGGGCTGGATCCGGCGTATCTGGAACTGGAAGTCACCGAAAGCGCGGTGATGGACGATCCGGAGGTGGCGCTGGAGCAGATGCATCGTTTGCGTGAATTGGGTGTGCGCCTGGCCATTGATGATTTCGGCACCGGTTATTCCTCGCTGCTGCGGCTCAAGCGGCTGCCGGTGCAGAAACTCAAGATCGATCAGGGCTTCGTCGCAGGTTTGCCGTGGGATGAGGATGACGTGGCGATCGTCCGGGTGATCATCGCGCTGGCGCGGAGCATGGGCATGCAGGTGCATGCTGAAGGGATCGAGCAGGTTGAGCAGGCGGCGTTTTTGCTGGAGCACGCGTGTGATCTGGGGCAGGGGTATTGGTTTGGGCGGCCGTTGCCTGCGCAGGATATCGATTGGGCAAGAGCGCCTGTGATTGAGTGAAGGATCAAAAGATCGCAGCCTTCGGCAGCTCCTACATGGATCGGTGTAGAGCTGCCGAGGGCTGCGATCTTTTGCTTTTAGAGGCTGCAACCCCTTGTGAAGGCAGGTAAACAATTCTGGTTATATAAACATTCTTAAATAGTCTTTTTAAGAATATCCATGCCTCTCTTATATTGCTCCCACGCCGAACGCAGTGCCGCCCACTGCCAGGCAAATCCCCTTCAAAGGAGCAGCACCATGAGCGCATCCCTTCGCAGCGTTGACGGTCAGGACGAAAGCACCATCTTGCGTGAAATCCAGAGCGCGCTGCGCGATCTGCGGTTTGGCGCGGTGGAGATCACTGTGCATAACGCCCAGGTCGTGCAGATCGAACGCAAGGAGAAATTCCGCTTGCAGCAGCCCGGTAAGCAGCCGGGCTGAAATCAAAAGATCGTTCGATCGCGGCCCGAGCCTTCGGCGGCGCCTGCAGGGGGCTGTGTGTGTAGGAGCTGCCGAAGGCTGCGATCTTTTAAACGGCACCACAATTTCCGAAATACATAAGAAAAAGCCACCACCAGGAATTCCAGGAGCTTTCACCATGTCGTCGATTCGCCGTTACGCTTTGGCCGCGCTGGTCAGTGCCGTGTTTGCCGGTTCCGCCGTTGCCAAGGATTACGAACTGCTCAACGTGTCGTATGACCCGACGCGCGAGCTGTATCAGGAATACAACGCCGAATTCATCAAGTTCTGGCAGAAAGATCATGCCGGCGACACGGTGAAAATCCAGCAATCCCATGGCGGTTCGGGCAAGCAGGGTCGTGCGGTCATCGACGGTCTGCGTGCTGACGTGGTGACCCTGGCGCTGGCTGGTGACATCGACGAAATCGCCAAGCTCGGCAAGAGCCTGCCCGCCGACTGGCAGACGCGCCTGCCGCAAGCGAGCACGCCTTACACCTCGACCATCGTGTTCCTGGTGCGCAAGGGCAACCCGAAAGGCATCAAGGACTGGGGCGATCTGGTCAAGAACGACGTCTCGGTGATCACGCCGAACCCGAAAACGTCGGGCGGTGCGCGCTGGAACTTCCTCGCCGCGTGGGCCTATGGCCTGAAAGCCAACGGCGGTGATGAAGCCAAGGCCAAGGAATATGTGCAAACCCTGTTCAAGCATGTGCCGATCCTCGACACCGGCGCCCGTGGTTCGACCATTACCTTCGTCAACAACGGCCAGGGCGACGTGTTGCTGGCTTGGGAAAACGAAGCGTTCCTGGCGCTGAAAGAAGACGGCGGCGCAGACAAGTTCGACATCGTCGTGCCGTCGCTGTCGATTCTTGCCGAACCACCCGTGGCGGTGGTCGACAAGAATGCCGAGAAGAAAGGCAACGCGCAGATCGCCGAGGCCTACCTCAAGCACCTGTACAGCCCGGCCGGCCAGGAAATCGCCGCGAAAAATTTCTACCGACCTCGTGACAAGGACGTAGCGGCCAAGTACGCCCAGCAGTTTCCGAAACTGGAACTGGTGACCATCGACAAGGACTTCGGCGGCTGGAAATCCGCGCAGCCGAAATTCTTCAACGACGGCGGCGTGTTCGACCAGATTTATCAGGCGCAGTAATCTGACCCATAACGGGCCTGAAGCTCAGGCACGAAACCATGTGGGAGCGGGCTTGCTCGCGAAGACGGTATGTCAGGCGACGTAAATGTTGAATGAATACCCCCATTCGCGAGCAAGCCCGCTCCCACATTGATGCGTTTTCAACCAGGGACTTTTATGTCGCGTCGTATCTCCCCCGTCATACCCGGCTTCGGGCTGACGCTGGGTTACACCTTGGTGTACCTCAGCCTGATTGTGCTTATCCCGCTGGCGGCGATGTTCGTCCACGCCGCCCAGCTGACCTGGGATCAGTTCTGGACGATCATTTCCGCACCGCGGGTGCTGGCGGCGTTGAAGCTGAGCTTCGGCACCGCGCTGTGCGCGGCGATCATCAACGGCATCATCGGCACGCTGCTGGCCTGGGTGCTGGTGCGCTACACCTTCCCGGGGCGCAAGGTCATCGACGCGATGATCGATCTTCCGTTCGCGCTGCCCACCGCCGTGGCCGGTATCGCACTGACTGCGCTGTACGCCCCGGCCGGACTGGTCGGGCAGTTTGCCGCTGACCTGGGTTTCAAGATCGCCTATACCCCGCTGGGCATCACTTTGGCGCTGACCTTCGTCACACTGCCGTTCGTGGTGCGCACGGTGCAACCGGTGCTGGCCGACATTCCCCGTGAAGTCGAAGAAGCGGCGGCGTGCCTGGGTGCGAAGCCATGGCAAGTATTTCGCCACATTCTGGTTCCGGCACTGCTGCCCGCCTGGCTGACCGGTTTTGCTCTGGCGTTCGCGCGTGGCGTCGGCGAGTACGGTTCGGTGATTTTCATCGCCGGCAACATGCCGATGAAAACCGAGATCCTGCCGCTGCTGATCATGGTCAAGCTCGACCAGTACGATTACACCGGCGCCACGGCCATCGGCGTGTTGATGCTGGTGGTTTCCTTTGTCCTGTTGCTGCTGATCAACTTGCTGCAGCGGCGCATCGAAACCCCATAAGGAGGCGCGAACATGTCCCAATCGTCTATTGCGGCTGCCTCTGCGGCCAACGCTGCGCGGCGTGGCAGTGCGACTTCGCGCAGAGTCCTGATCGGTCTTGGCTGGCTGATCTTTTTCCTGTTTCTGCTGCTGCCGTTGTTCATTGTGGTATCGCAGGGTTTGAAGAATGGCCTTGGTGCATTTTTCACCGCGATTTTTGAACCGGACGCGCTTTCGGCGTTGAAACTCACCGTGTTTGCAGTGCTGATATCGGTGCCGCTTAACCTGGTGTTCGGCGTCAGCGCCGCGTGGTGCGTGAGTAAATACTCGTTCCGCGGCAAGAGCATGCTGGTGACACTGATCGACCTGCCGTTTTCGGTGTCGCCAGTGATCGCCGGTCTGGTCTACGTGCTGATGTTCGGCGCTCAGGGTCTGTTCGGGCCGTGGCTGCAGGATCACGACATCCAGATCGTCTTCGCCCTGCCGGGCATTGTGCTGGCGACGATTTTCGTCACCGTGCCATTTGTGGCCCGCGAGCTGATTCCGCTGATGCAGGAACAAGGCACGCAGGAAGAAGAAGCGGCGCGCCTGCTCGGCGCCAATGGCTGGCAGATGTTCTGGCACGTCACCGTGCCGAACATCAAGTGGGGCCTGATTTATGGCGTGGTGTTGTGTACCGCGCGGGCCATGGGTGAGTTCGGTGCGGTGTCGGTGGTGTCCGGGCACATTCGCGGGGTGACCAACACCTTGCCGCTGCACGTCGAGATCCTCTACAACGAATACAACCACGTGGCCGCGTTCGCCGTGGCGAGCCTGTTGCTGATCCTGGCGCTCTTCATCCTGCTGCTCAAGCAGTGGAGCGAAAACCGTATCAACCGCCTGCGCGCCAGCGCCGCGGAGGAATAATTCATGTCGATCGAAGTGCGTAACGTCAGCAAGAATTTCAACGCGTTCAAGGCGCTGGACAACATCAGCCTGGATATCCACAGCGGTGAGCTGGTCGCGCTGCTTGGTCCGTCGGGCTGCGGCAAAACCACCTTGCTGCGCATTATTGCCGGTCTGGAAACCCCGGATCAGGGCAACATCGTTTTTCACGGCGAAGACGTTTCCGGCCACGATGTGCGTGATCGTAACGTCGGTTTCGTGTTCCAGCATTACGCCTTGTTCCGCCACATGACAGTGTTCGACAACGTCGCGTTCGGCCTGCGCATGAAACCGAAAAACCAGCGCCCGAGCGAAAGCCAGATCGCCAGCAAGGTTCACGAACTGCTGAACATGGTGCAACTGGACTGGTTGTCGGATCGCTACCCGGAGCAGTTGTCCGGTGGTCAGCGTCAGCGTATCGCTTTGGCCCGTGCTTTGGCGGTGGAGCCGAAAGTGCTGCTGCTGGATGAACCGTTCGGCGCCCTCGATGCCAAGGTGCGCAAGGAACTGCGGCGCTGGCTGGCGCGGCTGCACGAAGACATCAACCTGACTTCGGTGTTTGTGACCCACGACCAGGAAGAAGCGATGGAAGTCGCCGACCGTATCGTGGTGATGAACAAAGGCGTGATCGAGCAGATCGGCTCACCGGGCGACGTCTACGAAAACCCGGCCAGCGATTTCGTCTATCACTTCCTCGGCGACTCGAATCGCTTGCTGCTGAGCGACGACAACCACGTGCTGTTCCGCCCGCACGAAGTGTCGTTATCCAGGCATGAGCTGGAAGATCACCACGCGGCAGAGGTGCGTGATATCCGGCCGTTGGGCGCGACTACCCGAGTGACGCTGAAGGTTGAAGGGCAGACGGATCTGATCGAGGCTGAAGTGGTGAAGGATCACGACAGCCTGATCGGGTTGGCCAAGGGTGAAACCCTGTTCTTCAAGCCGAAGGTCTGGCAGAAAGTCGCCAGCCTCTAAGATCAAAAGATCGCAGCCTGCGGCAGCTCCTACAGGGGTTTCGGTTGGTCACACATTTCGTGATCGACCAAACCCACTGTAGGAACTGCCGCAGGCTGCGATCTTTCAAGCGGCCTAAGCCGCCGCTTTGCGATTCGGATTGACCCGCACCACCCCCGCCCGCAACTCGATCTCTTGTTTCAATTCCTGCCGCATCCCCAGCAAAAACGCCAACTCGGCGACGACAAACAGCGGCCCGACAATCAGCCCGCTGATGTCATCGACAAATGCCGGTTTGCGCCCTTCATAGTGATGCCCGACAAACTGGATCACCCAGCCGATCACGAACATCGCCAGGCCGCTGCTCAGCCAGACCAGGGTGCTCTGCTGCGCCAGCGCATGCCCGGCCCACACCGACAGCCCCATCAGTACTGTCATCAACACGCCAAGCTTCACCTCCAGACGCAGGTAAAACCACGCCGAGGCCAGCGCCACCACAACCGCCGGAGATATCCACAGCCCGCTCAGCGCCCATTGCGGCCGTGACAGCAGCACAGCCACCGCCACCACGATCAGCGGAATGCCGATAAAGTGGCTGGCGATGTTGCGCGGGTCGCGGTGGTAGGCGGCGTATTGACTGAGGTGGTCGACGAGGCTTTTCATTGTTGTTCCTCCAGTGGGGTTGGATGCATCATCCCTCGGGATCCGCGTTCGCTCTGTCGGGCAGGCGACACTCCAGGAGTGGTTATGCAAATTCGTGCACGGTTGCTCAGCGGCCAGTGGTTCAGTCATCTGCCTGGATCTTTTCAGGATAGCCTGCTGGCGCTGGCCCGGGAGCGGCGGCTGACGGCGGGGCAACGGCTGTTCCAGCGCGGCGATGCGCCGTGCGGTCTGTACGCGGTGCTCGATGGCGCCGTGCGCATTGGCGCGGTGAGCGAGCAGGGCAAGGAAGCGTTGTTGAGCCTGGTGGAGGCGCCGCACTGGTTCGGCGAAATCTGCCTGTTCGACGGTCAGCCACGTACCCATGACGCCTATGCGGTCGGGCCGTGTACCTTGCTGAATATTGCGCAGGCGGCGTTGCTCAAATTGCTCGACGAACAGCCGCAGTATTGGCGGCATCTGGCGTTGCTGATGAGCCACAAGTTGCGCCTGGCCTTTATTAATCTCGAACAGCTGAGCTTGCTGCCGGCCCCGGCGCGTCTGGCCCATCGCTTGCTGATGATCGCCGAAGGCTATGGCGAACTCGACGCACCACGCCGGGTGCTGCAACTGCCGCAAGAGCAACTGGCCGCAATGTTGTCGCTGTCGCGGCAGACCACCAACCAGATCCTCAAGGATCTGCAGGGGCAGGGGATTATTGGTTTGGCGTACGGCGAGATCGAAATCCTCGATGCCGCGCGATTGCGTGCACTGACCACGATTTGACTAACGCTTCACATCAACTGCGGGATCGGGCTTGCTCGCGAAAGCGGTGTGCCTGTAAACGCATCCGTCGACTGACACTGCGCCTTCGCGAGCAAGCCCCCACATTTGATTGGCGTAGAGATCAAGAACCGCGATAGGTCGAGAAACCGTACGGGCTCAGCAGCAGCGGGATGTGGTAATGCTGATCGGTCTGCTTGACCTGAAAGATCACCGGAATTTCCGGGAAGAACGTCTCGTGCTTGATCTTCTGGTAGTACTCACCGGTCTTGAACACCACGCGGTATTCACCGGCTTCAAAAGTCTGTTTGGCCGGGAACAGTTCGGCGATTCGCCCCTGTTCGTTGGTGGTGCCCTGGGCCAGTGGCTGCCAGTTTTCACCGACGTGTTTTTCCAGGGTGACGTTGATGCCCGGTGACGGCAGGCCGTTTTCCAGGTTGAGCACGTGCACGCTCAGCGGGTTGCCAGCGGCCAGTGCCAAGCTTGAAACAGCGCTCAGGCCGAGGGCTGCAAGGGTCATGCGCAAGGTGGTCATGGTTGGATCTCCTTAGTGGAACGGGTGGTGGTCAGGCCGGCTTTGTCGGCGGCGGCGCGAGCGCAATTTTCGTCTTGCTCACCGCCGCCGGAGCCGGCCACGCCCATGGCGCCGACCAGTTCGCTGCCGGCGAACAGCGGAATGCCGCCGCCGAGCAACAGCAATTCATCGAGTGTGTTGAGGTTGGCGGTTTCCGGGTTGCTGCGGGCGCGCTCGGCGAACAGCCGCGTCGGCGTCTTGGTCGAGAGCGCGGTGTAGGCCTTGCGCTGACTGGCGGCGGTGTTGTGCGGGCCGACGCCGTCACCACGCAACGTCACCAGCAGATTGCCGCCACGGTCGAGCACCGACACTGTGCCGGTGCAACTGCTCATCGCTTTGTCGGCCAGCCAGCGAGCGGTTTTCAGGTCGAGATCGGCGTGGCGCGGCAGTTCTGGCGTGGCGCTCGCGGCGCCGCTGAGGCCGATGATCAGGCTGGCGACAAGGTATTTGACGGTCATGTGCAGGCTCCGTTTGGGAAGGTCTGCACCTTAACCGGCGCACTTCGTCAGAACCCCGTCAGGCGGATTACAAGTTTGTAATGGGCAACGGCGCCGAACACGCCTAGCCTGTGTACCTGATCAATCGAGGTGTGCCATGCGTTTGCTGGTCGTAGAAGATGAAGCCAAAACCGCCAACTTCCTCGCCAAGGGCCTGGGCGAGTCGGGTTATGCCGTGGATGTGGCGCTCAATGGCCTCGATGGCCGCTATTTCATCGAGCAGCAGGAATACGACCTGATCATCCTCGATGTGATGCTGCCGGGCCTCAATGGTTGGCAATTGCTGCAACTGATCCGCCAGCGCGGCGCCACGCCGGTGCTGTTTCTCACCGCCAAGGACGCCATCGAAGACCGCGTCCGTGGTCTTGAGCTGGGCGCCGATGATTATCTGCTCAAACCTTTCGCCTTCGCCGAACTGCTCGCGCGGGTGCGCACACTGCTGCGACGCGGGCCGATGCGCGAAGCCGAGTCGTACAGCATCGCCGATCTGGAAATCGACGTGCTGCGCCGCCGCGTCAGTCGCGGTGGCCAGCGCATCGCCCTGACCAACAAGGAATTCGCCCTGCTGCAATTGCTCGCCAGCCGCCAGGGCGAAGTGCTTTCGCGCACGCTGATCGCTTCGCAGGTGTGGAACCTGAATTTCGACAGCGACACCAACATGGTCGAGGTCGCCGTCCGGCGTTTGCGCGCCAAGGTCGACGATCCGTACATGCCGAAACTTATCCACACCGTGCGCGGCGTCGGTTATCAACTGGAAGCGCCGGACGATGTGGAGTAAATCGATCGCCTGGCGTCTGGCACTGGCGTTCGCCGTAGTCTGCGCGCTGGTGCTGAGCGCAATCGGCGTTTTTCTCTACCGCTCGCTGGCCTCGGAATTGGCCTTTCGGGACGACATGGCCCTGCTTGGTCGTCTCGAGCAAGTGCGCGCCTTGCTCGCCGACAGCGACAGCCTCGACGCCTTGCAGGCACGACCACGGCTGTACCAAAACATGCTCGGCAATCTCGACAGCCTGCTGCTGGTGCGCCGGGCTGACGGTTCCAGCGTGATCGCGATCAACCCGCGCCAGCGTGAGTTGCCTGCGCTCAATGCATTACCGCGAGAGCAAATGCCGCAGCGCCGCGACGTGCTCACCTGGCAGGCGCACGACGGTGCCGAACTGGCCTTGCTGTCCGGCCAGGCGCTAGGCCCCAACGGTGAAACCCTGACCGTGATTGCCGGCAAGGTGCTCAGCGAGCGCGAGCAGATGCTCGGCATTTATCGCCTGCGCCTGTATTTGTCCGTCGGCCTCGGCGCGTTGCTCGCTTTTGCGCTGGGCCTGTTGTTGCTGCGTCGGGGACTGCAACCGTTGCATCAGTTGAGCGAGGCCGTACGCAGTATCGATCTGCGCAGCCTTGATCGACGCCTGCCGGTTGACGGCACGCCGACCGAGTTGCGCGAACCGGTGCACGCGCTCAACGCCATGCTCGTGCGGCTGGACGACAGCGTGCAGCGCCTGTCGCAATTCTCTGCCGACCTCGCCCATGAAATCCGCACGCCGCTGCACACCTTGCTCGCGAGCAACGGCCAGGCCCTCAACCACCCGCGCAGCACGGCTGAATATCAGGAAGTGCTGGCCTCGAACATGGAAGAGTTCGAACGGCTCAAGCGCATGGCCGAGAACCTGATGTTCCTCGCCCGCGCCGAACAGGCCGAACGCGCGCTCAATCTGCAACCACTGGACTTGCGCAACGTTGGCGACGAGCTCTGCGATTACTTCGAAGCCCTGGCCGATGATCGCGAACTTCAGCTGCAAAACCGCATGCACGGCAAATTGCTCGCCGACCAGCAACTGCTGCAACGCGCCCTCGGCAACCTGCTGGCCAACGCTGTCCGCCATGCCGACCCCGGCACCCTGATCAGCCTGCAACGCCGCGACGAACCGGATAGGTGCTGGCTGCAAGTGCACAACCACGGCCCGGTCATCGCGCCTGAGCATCTTGGCAAACTGTTCGACCGCTTTTATCGCGTCGATCCTTCGCGTGCTGAACCGGGGGATTCGGGTGGGTTGGGACTGGCGATTGTGCAGTCGATCATGCAGTTGCATGGCGGGCAGGTGCGGGTGAGGAGTGATGCTGACGGCACCGTGTTCGAGCTGGGCTTTTTGGTGATTTGAAGGACGCCTTCGCGAGCAAGCCCGCTCCCACAGGGGAATGCATTTCAAATATGGGAGCGGGCTTGCTCGCGAAGAGGCCAGTCGATGCACGGCAAATGCCGAGTTACTCAACGCAACCCATCGCGAAACTGCCCCGGCGTCATACCCGTCCAGCGCTTGAACGCGCGGCTGAAGCTGCTGGTGTCGGCGAATCCCAGCAGATAACTCACCTCACTCAACGAGCATTGCGGGTCGCGCAGGTGCAGCAGCGCGAGGTTTTCGCGGCTTTCGTTGAGCAAGGTGTCGAAGCGGCAACCTTCATCCGCCAGATGCCGTTGCAGGCTGCGCAGGCTCAGGTGCAAGGCCTGGGCGATGCGTTCGGCGCTCGGTTCGCCTTCGGGTAATTGTTCTTCAATGGCATCGCGCACTTTGCGTTCCCAGGTCAGCGGCTTGAGCTGGGCGAGGGTGCGTTTGAGCACCGCTTCGTTGTGTTCGGCCAGTTCCGGGTTGGCGTCGTCGAGGTGGCTATCGAAGTCGGCGAGGGCGAATTCCAGGCGATCCTCGGCGCAGCCGAAATGCACAGATGCGCGAAAGACTTTGTGCCATTGATGGGCATCGGTCGGTTCAGGGCGGCGCAGATAAACCGCCAGCGGCGCGTAATCACGGCCGAGTCGATTGCGGCAGGTGCGCACATAGATCGCGGCGAAGGCGTCGATGGCTTCGAAGGCCGGCGCCGGGTTGCCTGGGGGAATTTTCAGGCGGAATTGATAGCGGTCTTCGTGGCGGCTCAGTTCCAGTTCCAGCGCATCGCTGACCACCGGGTGATAACGCACGATGCGCTCGAACACCTCGCGCAAACTGCCGCTGGCTACCAGCGCGTACCCGAGCGCGTGGAAAGTGGTCGGGCTGACAAAACGCGACACGCGCAAGCCCAGCGCCGGGTCGCCGCTGGCCTCGACGGCAAGCGCCCATAAACGCGTGGTGCCGGACAGCGGATAGCGCGCGTTGGGGTCGTCCATCAGGCTCGGGTCGAGCCCGGCCCGTTGGCACAAGGCAAAGCTGTCCAGCCCCAGCGCGTCGAGTTGTTTGCGCAAGGCGCGGGTCCAGCTGGCAAGGGAGGTCGGTTCCTTCATGCGGATTGGCGCGTCCGGTCAACAGGTTGGCGTTCTTGGCTAGCGCGGATCGAACCACGGCGAGGCACGATGCATTCATCTTAGACCCGAGGATGGAAGCATGGACGGTACTTCTGCAAGCCCCGAACGACTGAATGCGGCGCAGCGCTCGGCACATATTCGCCAGGTGGTGCTGGCCAAAGGTGTGGAATTGCGTGAGCGCTACCCGATTCTTCAGCATCAGGATGCTCTGGGCACGGGGATTCTGGCGTTCGCGCTGGCCGGAATGATCGGCTCGGCGGCGCTGTACATCACCGGCCATATGGCTTGGTGGGTGTGCCTGCTGCTCAATGCGTTTTTCGCCTCGCTGACCCATGAGCTGGAACATGACCTGATCCACAGCATGTACTTCCGCAAACAGCGCGTGCCGCACAACCTGATGATGGCCCTGGTCTGGCTGGCGCGGCCGAGCACGATCAATCCCTGGATCCGTCGGCATCTGCACCTCAACCATCACAAAGTGTCCGGCACCGAAGCCGACATGGAAGAGCGCGCGATCACCAACGGCGAGCCGTGGGGTTTTGCGCGACTGTTGATGGTGGGCGACAACATGATGTCGGCGTTCATCCGCCTGCTCCGCGCCAAGACCTGGGCGCACAAGCTGAGCATCGGCAAACGCGTGCTCAAGGTCTACGCACCGCTGGCGCTGCTGCACTGGGGCGCGTGGTATGTATTTCTCGGCTTTCACGCGGCCAACGGCATCGCGCATTTGCTCGGCTCGCCCATCGAGTGGTCGGCCACCACGCTCTCGGTGATGCAGGTGATCGATATCGCCGCCGTGGTGATCATCGGCCCCAACGTATTGCGCACTTTTTGCCTGCACTTCATCAGCTCGAACATGCATTACTACGGTGACGTCGAACCGGGCAATGTGCTGCAGCAATGCCAGGTGCTGAACCCTTGGTGGCTGTGGCCGTTGCAGGCGTTCTGCTTCAACTTCGGCAGCAGTCACGGGATTCATCATTTCGTGGTCAAGGAGCCGTTCTACATTCGCCAGATGACCGTGCCGGTGGCACACAAGGTGATGCGCGAGATGGGCGTGCGCTTTAATGATTTTGGGACGTTCGGGCGGGCGAACCGGTTTGTTCGGCAGGCTGAGATGGTGAGTAAAGAGGTACGTTCAGCTCAGGCCTGATGGGTTGTTTTCAAGCGCCTCTTCGCGAGCAAGCCCACATTGAATCTGTGATCGACACAAATCCCCTGTGGGAGCGGGCCTGCTCGCGAAGGCGTCAGGTCAGGCAACGTCAATCCGGCTGAAACGGCGAAGCACTGAGGATCACTCCGGTCTCCTCGACATAGCGCTGCCAATGCCCGATCAGATCAGTGAGTTTCAGCGGCTGACTCAACGCCAGATCATGAATCTCCCCCGGATCGCTAGCCAGATCATAGAGCTGCCAGGTCGCCGGCCCTACATGCCCGGGAATCCACACGGCCTTCCACGAGCCCTGGCGAATCGCCCGTCGGCCGAACAACTCCCAACCGGTCACCGTGTGTTCGTCATGCACCTGCGCGGTCTCGCCGGACAAAAAGCCCAGCCACGACTTGCCGCGCAGTGGCGCCACCGCTTTGCCTTTCCACTGTTTGCCCGGATGCCGCACGCCAGCCAGATCGAGAATGGTCGGGGTGATGTCCATCACCGTGCCGAAACCATGGCTGATCTGCCCTTTGAGTGGCAGTTGAGGATAGTGCAGCAGCGCCGGCACGCGGATCCCGCCCTCGGTGGTGAAAGCCTTGAACAAGCGTGACGGCGCGGTTGCCACTTGCGCCCAGTTCGGCCCGTACCAGACGTAGGAATTGGCCCGGCCGATGTTGTCGAGGCTGTTGTCGTAGTGCTGGTTCAGGTAGGTCATCAGCTCCGGACCGAACTTGGGGAACGCTTCCAGCAGCGCGCCTTCGGCACCGTTGTCGGACATGAACAGGATGAAGGTGTTGTCGAGCTGGCCTTGCTGGCGCAGGTAATCGACGACCCGGCCGATGTTCCAGTCCATGCGCTCGACCATCGCCGCGTAGACCTCCATGGCTCGTGCGGAAATCTGCTTTTGCTCATCGCTCAACGCGTCCCACTGCGCGCTGAGCTGAATCAGCGGGTGCGGCTCGACGTCCGCGTCGATCAGGCCCAGCGCCTTGAGTTTTTCCAGGCGTTCGAGGCGCAGCACTTGCGGGCCGGCGTCATAACGGCCACGGTATTTCTCGACGATCTCGGCCGGTGCCTGCAGCGGCCAGTGCGGCGCGGAGAAGGGCAAGTAAGCGAAGAACGGCCGGGTCTGATCGCGTTCCTTGAGGTACTGCAGCAGCTTGTCGCCGAAGGCGTCGGAGGAATAGAAATCCTTCGGCAGCTCATCGACAAACTGATCGTCCTCGATGTACAGCGCCGGGGTGGATTTCAGCAGGCCCGGCGTTTGCTCATCGTAGGTCGGCTCGAAACCATAGTGGTTGGCAGCGCCCGGCAACAGCGAAAACGAACGCTCGAAGCCGCGCGCATGGGGTGCCAGTTCGGCCTTCAGACCAAGATGCCATTTGCCACTCATCAAGGTTTGATAGCCGGCCTCGCGCAGCAGCTCGGGCAGCGCGACGACGCGGTCGTTGAGGTAGCCCTCGTAACCGGGTTTGCCGATCAGTTCCGGGGTCAACGCTTCGGCCATGGTGCCGATGCCGGCGATGTGATGATCGGTGCCGGTCAGCAGCATCGAGCGCGTCGGCGAGCAGGTCGGTGCGGTGTGGAAATCGGTCAGGCGCAGGCCGTTGCGGGCCAGTGCATCAAGGTTAGGCGTGGCGATTTCGCCGCCGAACGCACCGATGTCGGAAAAGCCTAGGTCGTCGGCCAGAATCACCAGAAAGTTGGGACGTTGCGGCATTGCGAAACTCCTGTTCAGCAGGCAATGAACGTCAGCGGCAGATCGCGGATCTGCACCGGTGCGCTCGGTTGGTAATGGTCGTCACTGGTCAACTCGTGCAGCAGTTCTTCACGCAACTGATGGAAGTCGTAACTGCTGCGCTGGCGCGGGTGCGGCAAAGCGATGCCGACCACTTGCTTGATCCGCCCCGGACGCGGCTCCATCACCACCACGCGGTCGGCCAGAAAAATCGCTTCCTCGACATCGTGGGTCACCAGAATCGTGGTGATCTTTGCTCGCTCGCGGATTGCCAGCAGCTCGTCCTGCATTTGCTGGCGAGTCAGCGCATCGAGGGCGCCGAAGGGTTCATCGAGCAACAGGATTCGCGGGCTGGCGACGAGGCCGCGCGCTATCGCCACGCGCTGCGCCATGCCGCCGGAGAGTTGATGCGGATAGGCTGCGGTGAAATCGCTGAGGCCGACCAGCTCGATAAAGTCTGTGATGCGTTGTTGTTTCTGCGCTGTGCTCAGCGGCTCATTGACCAGGCCCAAGCCGATGTTGTCGGCGACCGTCAGCCACGGAAACAGACGATGTTCCTGAAAGACGATGCCGCGCTCGCCGCCGATGCCGCTGACGGCCTTGCCATCGACACTGATCTGCCCGCGAAACTCGGTGTCGAGGCCGACCAGCAGACGCAGCAAAGTGGATTTGCCGCAGCCGCTGGAGCCGACGATGGCGACGAATTCGCCCTCGGCGATGTCCAGGTTGAATTCGCGAATTGCCTCCAGTTCGAAACCGTTGACGGCGAAGGATTTGCCTACGTGGTTGAAGCTGACAATCGGTGCGTTCATGCGTGTCTCCAGCGGGTCGCGCGAATTTCCAGGCGTTGGCCGATCAGGTTGAGCAGGGCGCCGGTGAGGCCGACCAGCAGCATGCCGGCCATGATCAGATCCATGCGCAGCAACTGTTGCGCGCCGATCATCTGGCTGCCGATGCCGCCATTGGACGGCATGAAATATTCAGCGCCGATGGTGCCCAGCCAGGCGTAGATCAGGCTCAATCGCAGCCCGGCGAAAATTCCCGGCGCAGCGCCGGGCAGCACCAGTCGGCGCAGACGCTGGCCGAGGCTCAGGCATAGCACCTGCGCGGCCTCGTTGAGTTGCGGCGAGAGGTTGACGACGCTGCGCTGGGTGGCGATGAACAGCGGGAAAAATGCGGCGAGCGCGACGAACACCCACTTGGCCAGTTCTCCGAGGCCGAACCACGCGGTCAGCAGTGGCACCCAGGCGAAAATCGCAATCTGCCGCAGTGCGGCGAGTGTCGGGCCGAGCAACCGTTCGCTGAAACGCGACAGGCCGAGGAGCAAGCCCAAGGCGAAACCGAGGCCGCCACCGATCAGCAAGCCGCCGAGGGTGCGGCTCAGGCTCAGCGCCATGCCGTTGACCAGCGTGCCGTCGAGCAGTCCGTCCCACGTCGTGCTCAGCACAGTCGCCGGGCTGACCAGAATATTCGCGTCGATCCACTGCTGATCATTGGCCATCTGCCAAAGCGCCAACAAGCCCAGCGGCAGCAACCACGGTTGCAGGCGTTGCCAGCCTTGGTAGCGCGGGCCGCGTGTGATGTGTGCAGTGGCCGAGTGCGGCCAGTGCACCAGTTTGCGGTCGAGCAGACCGATGCCGCGATCCATCGCCACGCCGATCAGACCGATGACCACAATGCACACGAACACGATGTCGAGCATGAACAACTGCCGCGCCCAGACCATCAGATAGCCGATGCCTTCACTGGAGGCCAGCAGCTCGACCGCCAGCAATGAGGTCCAGCCGGCGGCGAGTGCCAGGCGCACGCCGGCCATGAACGCCGGCAGCGCAGCGGGAAGCACCAGGCGACGAATCAGCAGACGCGGCGGCAGGCGCAATACGGCGGCGGCTTCGCGCAGTTTCGGTTGTGCATCGCGCACGCCGACCAGTGTGTGCAAAGTCACCGGCACCACGATGGCCTTGATCAGCACCACCAGTTTCAGCACTTCACCGATGCCGAAAAACACCATGAACAGCGGAATCCACGCCAGCGTCGGCACCTGCGCCAATCCAGCAAATGTCGGAAAAACCGGGCGCTCCAGACGTTGGCTGAAACCCAGCGCGGCGCCGAACACCGCGCCGGTCGAAACGCCTGCAAGCAAACCCAAGAACAGCCGTTGCAGGCTGATCCACAGATGGCTCCACAGCTCGCCATGCGCCTGTTCCACAGCGCTGCTCCACACCAGCGATGGCGCCGGCAGGATCTGCTCGCTCATCCACTGATTGCGCGCGGCCAGCCACCACAGGACGAACAGGCTGACGGGCAGCAGCCAGGGCAACAGGCGTTGATTCAGACTGGGCCAGGTGCGACGGCTTTTCAGCGGCGGCGCGGCCAGCGGCAGACGGAGCAGGGATTGACGGGCCATGGGTGACCTCCGTTGTCGGGTTGGATCAAGATCGAGTCAAGAGAAGATCGCATTCCGCCTGTAGGGGCTACCGAAGGCTGTGATCTTTAGCGGTATTAGCCACGTTAAAACAGTTATAAGGGAAAATAATAAATATCAATTTGGGAATAAGCGAAGCCATTTAAGGCTTGCAGCCCTTAACGCATCCAATGCATTCGAAGAATATTTTCGATGCTGTTAATGCATATCCCGCTGCAAGCCGCTCACATCGTCGCTTAGCTCATAAAGATATAAAAATGTGCATTTATAGTATTTAAGTGAAGGTGCGCATTCAGCCTACTTTCGCCTCCTCAGCGATCAAGGAGCCGCACCCATGAACCTCCCTTTCAAACGAATCATCCGCCTGCTGACCGCCCCGGCGCTTGCAGGCTTTCTCGCGCTCAGCGCCCAGGCCGAGGAGCTCAAGGAAATCCGCATCGCCGTGCCCGACCTCAGCGCCGGCACCCAACACAGCGGCGGCGGCATTGTCGATGTGCTGCGCGATCAGCAGATCTTTGAAAAGGCCTTCGCCGAGCAGGGCATCAAGATCCAGTGGAGTTTCTTCAAGGGCGCCGGGCCGGTGATCAATGAGGCGTTTGCCAATGGCCAGGTCGATCTGGCCTATCTCGGCGACCTCGCCGCGATCATCGGCAAATCCAATGGTCTGGACACGCGCCTGCTCAGCGCCACGGCGCGCGGGGTCAAGCAATACCTGGGCGTTGTGCCGGGCTCGGGGATCAAAACCCTCCAGGATCTCAAAGGCAAACGCGTGGCGATCTTCCGCGGTACGGCGACGCAGCTGTCGTTCGATGCGGCGCTTGCCAGTCAGGGCCTCAGCGAGAAGGACGTGAAGGTCATCAATCTGGATTTCAACGCGGCGGTCTCGGCACTCGCGGCCAAGCAGATCGATGCCTCGTGGGGCAGCTCCGCGCTGAGTGCGTTGCAAGCCAAAGGCCTGGCGGAATTGCCGCTCAACACCAAAGACCTCGGCGGCGCTGGCAGCGTGCAGGCGGTGTTGCTGGGTAATGGCAAATTTGTCGACGCCCATCCTGAGGTCATTGCCAAACTGCTCAAGGCGCAGCAGCAAGCGGTCGAGTGGCTGACTCAGGACAGCAACAAGGACGCCTATGTGCAGCTGGTATCAGGGCTGGCGAGCTATCCACCGGTGATTCTGGCTCAGGATCTGAAGGATCAGAATTTGAGCGAGATCTTCCCGTCGACGCTGGATCCGGTGTTCTTGAGCGGCCTGCAAGACAAGGTCGACCTGGCGGCGCAGCAGAAGCTCATTCGCAAGCCGTTCAAAGTCAGCGATTGGGTGGCGCCTGAACTCTCAGCGGCCAAGCTCTAGAAGCAAAAAATCCAGATCGTTCCCACGCTCCGCGTGGGAATGCAGCCGAGGACGCTCCGCGTCCTTTGTGACGCAGAGCGTCACGGGATTCATTCCCACGCAGAGCGTGGGAACGATCGGCGTCTGCCAAAGGTTTTTCAGACAGCGACGCTGACGTCCCGCCGATCCAACGCCACCAGCGTCTCGATCATTGCCCTCGCCGCTGGCGACAAGCGGAATCCGGTGCGGCTGACGATGCCGCAGCGCGCGTTCATGCTTTCGAGGTTCTGCGGCAGGTTGCGCCAATGCAACAGCGCCAGCGAACCCTTGGCGACATCCTCGACAAACGCCTCCTCCGTGCCGACGCCGATCGCGTTGGATTGCAGCACCACTTTGACCAGCGCCGGAAAGTGCTCGGTTTCGATGGTCGGAGAGAAATCGATGCGCCCGCTGAGGTTCGCCAGCAGCTTGCGAATGCCCGGTGGAATCAGCGTCGCGGCCAGCGGATAGTCGAACATGTCGTTGGTCGACAGGCTTTCCTTGGCCAGCAACGGATGCCCCGGCCGGCAGAAAAACACGCCGCGCTTGGGCGTCAGCGGTTGCGTCTGGAAATTCGGGTCGGACTCGAAATGGCGGATGTCGGCGATGAAGAATTCGATCTCTTCGCGACTCAGCGCGCGGCTGAGTTTTTCCCAGTTATCCACCTGAAAACAGGTGCGCACTTTCGGGTGCGCATTGATGAATTGCGCCACCGCGTCCGGCACCAGTTTCACCGCCGGCGCCGGCCCGCAACCAAAATGCACTTCACCGGCGTCGAGCTTGGTCATTTGTGTCACTTCAGCGCTGAGCAATGCCGCGCCCTGCACCAGGCTCAGGGCGTGTTGCAGCACCACTTGGCCTTCGGGCGTGGGGCGCAGATCCTTGTTGCCGCGATCAACCAGCACGCAGCCGAACTCTTGCTCCAGCCCCTGAATGCTTCGGCTGAACGCCGGTTGAGTGATGCCCATGGCGTCGGCCGCGCGGACAAAGCTGCGGTGTTCGTTGAGGGCGATGAAGTAGCGCAACTGGCGAAGATCCATATGCTTTTCCGGCATCCTAAAAATAGCTCGAAGGCATTTGCGAGGAGGGTTGCTTGAGGTTTTAAATGCAAGTTCTTATTCCGTCAACGAAGCATGTGAATATCTATTAGATATAAATGGAATATGGATAGAGCGTTGTTTCGCTGCCGTCAAAACCGCAAACCGTCGATGAGGGTCTTCCCATGAGCAATGCCGCACTCGCCGTAAAACCCGTTTCTCACGCGTTGGAAATTCACCCGGTAGCCGGTCGTATCGGTGCCGAAATCCGCGGCGTGCACCTGTCCGGTGAGCTGGACGCCGCCACGGTCGAAGCCATCCAGCAGGCGCTGGTCGAATACAAAGTGCTGTTCTTTCGCGAGCAGACGCAGCTCGACGATCAACGTCAGGAAGCCTTCGCCCATCTGCTTGGCGAACCGGTGGCGCACCCGACCGTGCCATCGCGCGAAGGCACCCGTTACCTGCTCGAGCTGGACGGCGCCGAAGGTCAGCGCGCCAACTCCTGGCACACCGACGTAACCTTCGTGGACGCCTACCCGAAAGCCTCTATCCTGCGCTCGGTGGTCGCCCCGGCCTTTGGCGGCGATACGCTGTGGGCCAACACCGCAACGGCATACAGCGGCTTGCCGAGCGAGCTGCGTGAACTGGCCGACAAACTCACCGCCGTGCACAGCAACGAGTACGACTACGCCGGTGCGAAGCCGGACGTCTCGGCGGAAAAACTGGAGCGCTATCGCAAGGTCTTCACCTCGACCGTTTACGAAACCGAGCATCCGGTGGTGCGCGTGCACCCGATCAGCGGCGAAAAGAGCTTGCTGCTGGGGCATTTCGTCAAACGCATCAAAGGTTATTCACAGGCAGATTCGGCACACCTGTTCGGTTTGCTGCAGAGCCATGTGATCCGCCAGGAAAACACCGTGCGCTGGCGCTGGCAGGCTGGAGATGTGGCGATCTGGGACAACCGCTCGACGCAGCATTACGCGATTGATGATTACGGCACCCAGGATCGCGTGGTGCGCCGCGTGACGCTCAAGGGCGAGGTGCCGGTGGGGGTGAATGGGCAGCGCAGCCAGACTATCAAAGGTCCGGATATCGTCGGCGTCTGAATGATCGTTCCCACGCTCTACGTGGGAATGCCTCGATGAACGCTCTGCGTTCGCTGTTGGGACGCGGAGCGTTGTGGGCTGCATTCCCACGCGGAGCGTGGGAACGATCGCTTGAACCTGTGGGAGCGAGCCTGCTCGCGAAGGGCTTTCACCACACTCCGATCTGAACGACCTTCTCGGTTTCCGGCTCGCCATAACGAAACCGCTGCCCGCGCAAATCGATCTCTTGATGGCTGATCGTCGTACGCCGCTTCAATCCGCGCAGCCATTCAAACAGATACCCCGCATGCTCCTCGCGCACCGCCGCGTACGCCGGGTCCTCACCCAGATCGCGCAGCTCCTGCGGATCATTCAGCAGATCAAACAGCTGCGGTCGAAAGCCGTCGTACGCCAGGTATTTCCAACGCTCGCTGCGCACCATGGTCATGCGGCAACGGTCGATCGGCTGGCCGAGGCGTTGCCGCGCCGGGGCTTGAAAGGCGTAGTCGTATTCGCTGATTGCATAGCGACGCCAATCGGGATTTTCCCCGTGCAGCAACGGGATCAATGAGCGCCCTTCCAGTCGATGTTCCGCGCCCGCTAATCCCAGCGCTTGAATAAACGTCGGCAACGCATCAATGGTTTCCGCCAGCCGATCATCGACAGTGCCGCGAGTGACATCCGCCGCCGCCCGGGGATCGCGAACGATCAACGGCACGCCTACCGCCTGCTCGAGCAAAAACTCCTTCTCGCCCAGCCAATGATCGCCAAGGAAGTCGCCGTGATCGCTGGTGAACACGATCAGCGTGTCGTCCCAGCGCCCATTGCTCTGCAGAAAATCGAACAGCCGCCCCAACTGATCATCCACTTGCTTGATCAGGCCCATGTAGGTGGGGATTACATTCAATCGTACTGAATCGCGGGAGAAGTTGAGGCTTTCCTCATGCTGGCGAAAGGCAGTGTATACGGGGTGTTTGCTGGCTGCGGAGGGCGTCGCGCGGACCGCTTCGAGAATCGATTTAGTACTGTACAAGGCGTGGTACGGTGCCGGTACGATGTAGGGCCAATGGGGTTTGATGTACGAGAGGTGTAAACACCAGGATTTCTCACCTTGCTCGGTGATGAAGTCGATGGCGCGATTTGTAGTGTAGACAGTCTCTGAGTGTTGCTCGGGAATTCGCGCTGGCAAATTCGCATGACGCATTTTCCAGCCGCTGAGGATTTCCCCGTTCTCGCCTTCGGCGGCATTCGCCCAGTCATGCCAGGGATTGCGCCCCTCGAAACCGTGTTCGCGCAGGTAATGGGTATAAGGGGCGGATTCGCGCTTGTCGTCGAACAGCGTGTCGTCGGGATAGATGCCGTCGTGGCGCAGGTACGGTTCGAAGCCGACCTCATTGAGCAGCTCGGCTTGCGCGCTTTGCGGGTTGATCGCCAGGCGCTGCAAGGCGTCGACATTGGCCGTGGCGTGCGTCTTGCCGACCAGCGCGGTGCGAATGCCGTGAGGTCGCAAGTAATCGCCAATCGTCAGCTCATCCAGCGGCAACGGCACGGCGTTCCACGCCACTTGATGACTGCTGACATAGCGCCCGGTGTAGGCCGACATCCGCGACGGGCCGCAGATCGTGCCTTGGGTGTAGGCACGGCTGAAACGCACGCCTTGGGCAGCGAGGCGATCGATGTTTGGCGTGTGCAGATGCGGGTGTCCGTAGCAGGACAGGTAATCGCGGCGCAGCTGATCGCACATGATGTACAGCACGTTGCGCACGGGGTTGGGAGGAGTGGGCATGGGGTTCACCGGTCAGTGGGACAGGTGAGGGTTTTCGCTGTCGGTGGGGGTTTTCGGCAAGTGCATTTGGGGAATGGGTTTGATGTAGTCTCTGCATAACCTACGGTGGAGAAGGTACGTGCGGACGATCAGTTAGGACTTTATGTTTAAGCAGGCACCAGCTAACCAAGCTATCATCTGTGAAATTTTTGCCAGCGGTGACGTTTTCTTGGTTTCAATCCTGTTAATACAAATCCTTCGATACTTCAACATAGGTTACGTTGGCGTCGCTATTGACAACTCAGCTCGTGCCGCCGCTCTGCAATCTACGAGGTCACCATGCTCAAGCAACTTCACCTGAAAAATTTCACAGTCTTTGAAGAGGCTAATCTCCGGTTTGCGAAGCAATTGAATGTGATTGTCGGGGAAAACGGTGCTGGCAAAACGCATCTCTTGAAACTGGCATATGCGGGGTTGGCGACAAGCTCTGAGGAAAGTAACAGGCCTGCCGTTCTGTCTGTAGAACCTACCAAGTCAGCATTGCAACTGCGTATGGCAGAGAAACTGATTGGCGTGTTTCGCCCTGAGTCCCTCGGTCGGCTGGCTCGACGAAAGCGGGGACGCGAGCGGTGTGATGTCAGTATTTCATTCGATAATAACGATTACGACCTCGCTTTTAGCTTTGCAACTAACAGTAAGACAGAAGTCAGCGTCGAACATCTTCCTAAGCGTTGGCTCGACGCCACGCCCACATATTTGCCGACTCGTGAATTGCTAAGTATTTATCCTAACTTTCTTGCTGTTTATGAAAGCCACTATTTAGAGTTTGAAGAAACTTGGAGAGATACCTGCCGTTTGTTGGGTGGTTTGTTGCGTAAAGGTCCTACTGAGGAGCGAGTTCGTGAATTGCTGGCACCTTTGGAAAAGGCAATGCAGGGCAGCATTGAATTGGATAAAAGCGGACGATTTTATTTGCGTAATAGTAATGGTCGAATGGAAATGCCTCTCGTTGCGGAAGGTCTGCGTAAATTAGGGATGCTTGCTCGCTTAATAAGTACCGGCGCACTTCTTCATCAAGGGTATTTGTTTTGGGATGAGCCCGAAGCGAATCTTAATCCGCGATTGATCAAACAAGTCGCGCGCACAATCATTGAGCTAAGTAACAGTGGTATTCAGATTTTTGTGGCTACTCACAGTTTATTCTTGTTGCGTGAACTGGAAATACTACTAGCGGAGCGGCCTGCGGACACTGCATTTTTCGGATTGCATTCTAGCGAAACGGGTGTTGTTATTCAGCAGGGACTTAGTTTGGAAGATATAGGAGATATCACCGCGCTCGAGGAAAGTCTCCAGCAGTCCGATCGTTATCTGGAATTGGAGTCTTGATATGCTCACGCTCAACGTGGATGGGCTTTTTTTTAGTTTTCCTGACAGGTGGCGGGCTAGCAAGTTTGACGAATGGGGATATTATCGAAATCAGTTTGTAAAACAACGAAACGAGATCCAGGCGATCGATATTCTGGTCCTTTCTCCCGAAAATACTGCGTTCTTGGTCGAGGTGAAAGACTATCGTCATCCACAGGCGGTTAAACCTTCAGATCTGCCAGGAGCAATTGCAAATAAGGTATTTTGCACGCTAGCGGCGTTATTACCTGCTCGACTGCATGCCATCGACTTGGATGAGAAGCAATTGAGCCGGGATGTTCTGAATTGCCAGAGACTTCAAGTTGTCGTTCATATTGAGCAGCCACAAGCTCATTTGCCAAGAGTCGATTTGGCCGACTTGAAACAGAAATTGAAAAAGTTGCTACGTGCGATTGATGCTCATCCAAAAATCATCAGTATGACCAAGCCTCAAAGAATGGGTTGGGATGTTTCTGCTCGATCGCCGGTCGTGGTGGTCGCATGACCGCGACGATTCAGACTGCGAGGCCAGCCAGCGAACACACCTCCTCATCCACCGCGTCAATCGCCTTGATCTGCTCGATCATCGCTTCGGCCAGGGGCGACAACCGATACCCGGCGCGGCTGACAATGCCATAGCGGGTGTACAGCTCCTCCAGGTCATCGGCCAGGCCTTCAATCTTCAAACAGACCAGCTCACCCTTGGCCAGATGCAGCGCATCGGAATACGCGCCGACAATCCCGATCGCTTCTGATCGCAGCACCACACTCAACAGACTCGAGCCGTTTTCGCATTCCACATTCGGGGTGAAATCCGGGCGACCGCTGAGGTCGACGATGACCTTGCGCAGGTTTGGCGGGCGGATGCTGACCGCCAGTGGATAACTCAGCAACTGCTCGGCAGTGATGCGTTCAAACGCTGTCAGCGGATGCCCGGCGCGGCAGCAGAAATGCCATTTGCGCGTTCGTAAGCGGTGGGTCTGGTAATCCGGGTCGGCCTCGAATTGCCGGGTATCTGCGACGAAGAATTCGAATTCTTCGCTGAGCAGGCGTTTGCTCAGGCTTTGCCAGTCATCGACCTGAAACTGCACCCGCGCTTTCGGGTAGCGGCCGATGAACGCGCCGATCGCGCGCGGAATCAATCCGGCCGCCGGAGCCGGCCCGCAGCCAAAGCGCAACTCCCCGGCTTCGAGGCCGTTGAACTGGCTGATCTCGTTGGCCATCTGCTGCGCACCGCTGACCAGCCGCCGCGCATGTTCGAGCAGCACCTGGCCCTGTTTGGTCGGCGGCAATTCCTTGCGTCCACGGTCGACCAATTGGCAGCCGACGCTGTGTTCCAGCGCCTGAATGCTGCGGCTGAAAGCCGACTGCGACAGGTTCACTGCCTGCGCGCCGGCGACGAAGCTGCGTTGCTCAACCAGAGCGATGAAGTGACGCAGTTGGCGCAAGTCGATATGCATTTTTCACATAAAAAATATCCGGGAAATGCATTGGATATGCATTAGGTCGACTCCTTATAAAGGCAATCTCTTATGCAGTAAATATTTGTAAATCCATAAATAAATAACTGAAAAGAATATGCAGCGTTGAAAATATCTGTGTGTTTTTTGACCAGGAGCCGCGTCATGAGTCCGTTGAATCTCGCGTTACCCCCATCCTCCCGACGGCTCAAACGCCTGCCTTTGGCGCTGTTACTGGCGGGCAGCGCCAGCTGGACTCACGGTTATGCTGCAGAGGCCGAAACCCCGCCACCGGTCCCGGCAGGCACAGCGGCGGCCAACGGTTCGCAGCTGGAAACGGTGACCGTTACCACCCGCCGCCGCGAAGAAAGCTCGCAAGATGTGCCGACGCCCATGAGTGTGGTCAGCGGGCAGAATCTGGAGACGCAACGGGTCTACCGAATTCAGGATTTGCAGCAACTGGTGCCCAGCGTCAACGTCGCCTACATGCATGCGCGCCAGTCCAGCGTGTCGATCCGTGGCCTGGGCAACAACCCGGCCAGTGATGGGCTGGAAGGCAGCGTTGGCCTGTACATTGATAACGTCTATCTAGGCCGTCCGGGGATGGCGGTGTTCGATCTGATGGACATCGAACAGCTCGAAGTTCTGCGCGGGCCGCAGGGCACCCTGTTCGGCAAGAACACCACTGCCGGGGTCATCAACATCAGCACCCGCGCGCCCAGTTTCACGCCCGAGCGCAGCATCGAAACTTCGGTCGGCGAGGACGGTTATTTCCAGACGAAGGGCACGATCTCCGGGCCGCTCAATGATCAACTGGCTGGGCGTTTTTCCGCGTATCGCACGCGCAGTGACGGCGACATCAAGAACGAATACGACGGCCACGACCTCAACGGCGGCTCCCGCGAGGGCTTTCGCGCGCAGCTGCTGTTCAAGCCCAATGAAGATTTCAACCTGCGCTGGATCGGCGATTACAACGAAGAAGATTCCAGCGCTGGCACCCGCGTGCTTTACAACACCGGGCCGACCATCAACGGCGTCAACCTGTATGAATCTCGGGCCAGCGCGGCCGGGGCTACGCTGGTCAACGGTCGGCAGCGCAAGGTCAATCTCGACAACGACCAGCACGTCACCGTGCATCAGGGCGGCACGTCGGTGGAAGCCAACTGGACCTTGCCGAGCGACTTCACCCTGACTTCGGTCAGCTCGTACCGCTTCTGGAATTTCACCCCGCGCAACGACGACGGCCTCAACGTGCCGGCCAGTTACAACGCTGGCGTGTCGGTGGAAGACAAACAGTATTCGCAGGAATTTCGCCTGGCCTCGCCCAAGGGTGAGTTCTTCGATTACGTGGTCGGCGCCTACTATTTCGGCTCGGATCTGGACAACAAATCCTTTGCCTATTACGGCCCGCAGGCCGACATCTGGAACGGCACGCCGGCCGGCAGCCTGGCCAATGTCACGAGCGTCGGCAAGGGGCACATCAAGACCGACAGTTTCGCCCTGTTTGCCCAGGGCACCTGGCACCTCAGCGATCGCCTGGATTTCACGGCCGGGGTGCGTGGCACCTACGAAGAGAAAAACGCCTCGGTCAGCCGCAACGCGCCGCTCGGCGGTGTAGCGGTGGCGGGCGCGGCAGCCAATGCGCGCCGCGGGCGTGCCGGCGCTTACGATTCCGGTGACTTGAATCAGTACAGCTCCAGCCCCTCGGGACTGCTTAATCTGAGCTATCGCATCACCGACGACGTGCTTGGTTACGCCACGCTGTCCCACGGCGAGAAATCCGGCGGGGTCAACCTTGCGGTCGGCTCCGCACCTACCGCTGGCGCCGACTCACTATTGATCGGCACCGAGCGCGCCAACAACGCCGAACTCGGATTCAAAAGCACCCTGTGGGATCACCGTCTGCAACTTAACGCCAACGTGTTCTGGACCCAAGTCAACGCTTACCAGACCAACGCCTATGACGCCGCCAACCGCGTGCAATACCTGACCAACGCCGGTTCGGTGCGCTCGCGCGGCATCGAGTTCGAAAGCACCGTGGTGCCGTTGCGTGGCCTGACGCTGAACTTCAACGGCTCGTACAACGATGTCAGTTACCTCTCTTACAAAGATGCGCCGTGCCCGCCGGAAGTCAGCCAGGCCCCGGGCGCGCCGGCCTCATGCGATCTCAGCGGCCATCAAGTGGTGGGCGCGTCGAAATGGATCGGCAACGCCAACGGCGAATACAAATGGAATCTGGACAACGGCTTAGAACCCTACGTCACCGGCAGCTATGCGTTCCGCTCCAAAGCGGTGGGTACGGTCGAGGATTCCGACTACGGGCAGATCCCCAGTTACGCGGTGGTCAACCTCTCCACTGGCCTGCGCGGCGATTTCAATCAGGGCCAGTGGGATGTCTCGCTGTGGCTGAAAAACGCCTTCGACAAAACCTACTACACGACCCTGTGGACCGGCGGCAACGGCGGCTATGAAGGCCTGCTCGGCACGCCACGGACCCTCGGCGTTACCGGTCGCTACGACTTCTGATCGAGCTTTCAAGGAGCTGCACCATGTTGCCCATCAAAAGCGTTTTACCTCTGCTGTTATCCGGCGCAGTCCTGAGCAGCGGCGCCTTCGCCGCGCCCAGTGTGTACCCGACCGGCGTCACCCGTTATGACCCGGACAAGGCGTTCAACCAGTACGTGATCTTCAGCGGCGCCGACAAGCAGACGCACCTGATCGACATGAATGGCAACGAAGTGAAAACCTGGGCGCAGGCCGGTTTCCCTTCAGCCATCATCGACCCGCAACTGGTCGGCGGTAAACGCGGCCACGTACTGCTGCAATTGAGTGACAAGGATCCCGGCAAGCTCGGCTCGGCGGGCAATGGCTTGGGCAATCAGAGCGTCGGCGAACTCGACTGGGACGGCAAAGTCGTCTGGCAGTGGGGCGACAAGGCACCCGGTGGGGCGGCGCAGCAGCATCACGACCAACGCCGCTTGAGCAATGGCAACACCGTGGTGCTGGCGAACAAAGTGCACAAGGTCAATGGCTTCAAGACGCCCGAAGTCATCGACGATGTAATCTACGAAGTCAGCCCCGACGGCGCAGTGAAATGGCAGTGGCTCGCCTCGGAACATCTGGGCGAATTCGGCTTCAGTGCCGAGCAGTTGAAACTGGTGCGCGCCAGTGACAACCCGGATTACCTGCACATCAACAACCTCAGTCTGGTCGGGCCGAACAAGTGGTTCGACGCCGGTGACAAGCGCTTCAGCCCGGACAATCTGTTGATCGATTCACGCAACGCCAACTTCATCGCCATCATCGATAAAAACAGCGGCAAAGTGGTCTGGCGACTGGGGCCGAACCTGCCGCTGATCAATCCGAAAACCGCGCAGAAACTGCCGCGCCCGGTCGATCAGTTCGTCGGTCAGCACGACGCGCACATCATCCCCGCCGGACTGCCTGGCGCCGGCAATCTGCTGGTGTTCGATAACCAGGGTTCGGCGGGCTATCCGAACGTCACCCTCGGCTTGATATCCGGTTCACGGGTGCTGGAAATCGACCCGCAGCAAAACCAGATCGTCTGGCAGTACAGCGCGGCCAATTCGAAGCAGCCGGGCTGGGCGTTCTATAGCTCGTTCATCAGCAGCGCGCGGCGTTTGCCCAACGGCAACACCTTGATCGACGAAGGCATGAATGGCCGATTTTTCCAAGTCACCGCCAGCGGTGAAAACGTCTGGGAGTACGTCAGCCCTTATCTGGGCAAAGCGCCGGGCAGTGACGCGATCAGCAATTGGGTATATCGAGCGTTGCCAGTGAGCTATGACTGGGTGCCGACCGGTACGCCGCGCTCGGAAACTGCAGTGATCGCGCCTACCGTCGGCGTCCGGCAAACCAATGCCAGTCGTTAAACGAGCGCGGATGAATGCCGTGAACGAATACTTTTCATGCCGTAAAAGCATGCGATTTGTCGTCGGTTGCTGCAGCCCTTGTGGCGCGCGGCCTCGGTAAAAAAGGCATTTTGTATATTCCTCGAAGGTCTATACATAACGTCAAAGATTACTTTCGGTGATAAGCGTCCACAGCCAATGATGATCCCGTCGACTACGCCGTGGGGGCATTACGAAGGGCAAGTCGATCGCTTTGATTAGTAGAACGAAAGAGACCGCAGGGAGTTGAACAATGGGCAATGTCCAGACCGTCGCCAGCGCAGGGGATTTGCTGTGGCGGCCAACGCCGGGTGGCGAACTGGTCGATCTTGGCCGGCCGCACCGGGTGCCGTTGGGGCAGTTGCGTTTGCAGCGTGCACCCAAGGGCATTTTGAGTCGGCGCGAAACCCTTCTGCTCGGTGTGCTCGCATTGGTCGTGCATGGCGCGGTGATTTACTGGGTCAGCCAGAAACCAACGCCAGCGCTGCCGGTGGTGCCGCCGGAAATTCCGCCGATGAGCATCGAGTTTTCGCGTCCGGCTCCGCCAGCGCCGCCGGTTGTTGCGCCGCCACCACAGGCGCCGGTGGTCGAACCGCCACCGCCGATGGAAGAGGAATTGGCGGTAAAACCGCCGCCGCCCAAGCCGATCGCCAAACCCAAACCGGTGGTGAAACCGCCGCCCAAACCCGCGCCCAAGGCACTAGAGCAGCCGCCAGCGCCAGCGAAACCGGCAGCCCCGGTCGCCGCGCCAGCGCCTCCTGCGCCACCAGCACCAGCGCCCGTCACTCCGGCTTCAGCCAACGCTGCGTATCTGAAAAACCCGGCACCGGAATATCCGTCGCTGGCCCAGCGGCGCGGTTGGGAAGGCATGGTGTTGTTACGGGTGCATGTGTTGGCCAGTGGTAAGCCGGGGGAGATCCAGATAGCCAAAAGCAGCGGTCGGCAGCAGCTCGACGACGCGGCGCTGAATGCCGTCAAGCGCTGGAGTTTCGTTCCGGCCAAGCAGGGTGATGTCGCCCAGGACGGCTGGGTCAGCGTGCCTATCGATTTCAAGATTCATTAAACCGAAACCAAATTCGCGCGAAATGTTTACACGAGGGAACACATCATGACGTTACTGGCATCTCCACTGGAATCCATCGAAAGCGCGGTGATCTGGCTGCTGGTGGTTTTTTCCGTCGCCACCTGGGGCCTGGCGTTGCTCAAGGCTGTGCAGTTCGGTCGTCTGAAGGCGCAGGATCGGCGCTTTCACAAACGTTTCTGGGCAGCGTCGAGTCTGGATTCCGCGGCAGAGTTGAGCGAGACCCAGCCCGGCGCCGCAGCGCGGGTGGCGCAGGCCGGTTACGCGGCGATCCAGGTGGGCGAGGCGCCGCCGGCGAATGACCTGAGCCAGGCGATCAACCATCAGGATCGCCTCGAGCGCGCCCTGCGCCAGCAGATCGTCCGCGAACGGCGTTCGCTGGAAACCGGCCTGGCGGTGGTCGCGAGTATTGGCAGCACCTCGCCGTTCATTGGTTTGTTCGGCACGGTGTGGGGAATCATGGAGGCGTTGAAAGGGATCAGCGCGGCGGGTTCAGCGAGCCTGGAAACGGTGGCCGGGCCGATCGGTGCGGCACTGGTAGCGACCGGCGTGGGTATTGCCGTCGCGGTGCCGGCGGTGTTGGTTTACAACTACTTTCTGCGCCGTCTGAAACTGACGGCGGCGGATCTCGATGACTTCGCCCACGACTTCTACAGCCTGGCGCAGAAGAGTGCGTTCCGCGTACTGATCCACCCGACCGCGCACAAGGTGGCGACGCCGGGCAACGCGGCAGAAGCGAAGGAGGCGTCTTGATATGGCCTTCTCCACGCAAGACGCGGATGAGGTGCTCAGCGAAATCAACGTGACGCCGCTGGTGGACGTGATGCTGGTGCTGCTGGTGGTGTTCATCGTCACCGCGCCGCTGTTGACCAATGCGATACCGATCAACCTGCCGAAGACCGAAGCGGTGGCGCCGGTCGAGCAGAAGGATCCGCTGGTGGTGAGCATTGACGGCGCCGGCAAGCTGTTTATCAACAAGGACGAGATTCAGCCTGACTTGCTCGAATTCAACCTCAAGTCGGCCAAAGCGAAGGACCCGCAAGTGCGCGTGCAGTTGCAGGCCGATGATGGGGTGAATTACGGCGAAGTGGCGCGAGCCATGGCTTCGATCGAACGGGCCGGGATCACCAAGTTGTCGGTGATCACTGCGCGGTGACAGATTTTGTTTTTCCGGGGCCGTCTCCTTGGCAGGGTGCGGCCCTTTTTTTATTCCGCAACTTTTGTCCCGCCAGGCACCGCCCCTACACGGTTCCTTATATTCAATTCAGATATTAATAAATAGCTTATTATTCCTTAACGGATATATCTCATCTCCCTATACTCGACCCGGAACAGACACGACGCAGGAGAGCTCCCCATGCGCAACGAATCAATCCGCTACCTGATTGTGCCGGGCTGGCAAGGATCGCCAGAAGATCATTGGCAAACCCATTGGCAGAACAGCCTGCCGAACAGCGCGCGGGTCGAGCAGGCCGATTGGCTGGCGCCGCGCCGTGAGGACTGGGTCGCCGCGCTGGCCGAAGCGATTGCCGCCGACAGCACACCGGTGATCCTGATCGCTCATAGTCTCGGCTGCATCACCGTCGCCCACTGGGCGGCGACTGCGCCGCTGCAATACCTGCGTCAGGTGCGTGGGGCGTTGCTGGTCGCGCCGGCCGATGTCGAGCGTCCTGCGTGCGCACCGGCGCTGCGCAACTTCGCACCGATTCCGACGGGTCTGTTGCCGTTCCCCACTCAGGTCGTCAGCTCCGACAACGACGCCGCCGTCAGTGCGCCTCGCGCATTGGAACTGGCGCGCGACTGGGGCGCGGAGGCGGGGATTCTTGCCGGGGCCGGGCACATCAACGTCAAGTCCGGGCATCAGCGTTGGGAGCAGGGGTTTGCCTACCTCTATCGCCTGCAAAACCGCTTGGAACACCACGCCCGCCGTCGCGCCTGACCTTATTATTCAACGCCCCCGTCGGCTGGCGGTTTTGGGCGGGAGCCTGCCATGAGTTTGGAAACCTTCGGTCAGCCCTTGCTGACCTTTCCCGATGCGGAAAAAAGCCCCCTGAGCATTCGCGCCAAAGCGCTGGTGTTTGTCGATCCCCGCTCGCGGCAATTGCGTGAAGAGCTGGAGCAACTGGCACCGCGCTCGATCTCGATTTTGATCCGTGGCGAGACCGGCACGGGCAAGGAGTTGCTCGCCCGGCATATCCATCGCGCCAGTGACCGCAGCGGTCTGTTCGTTTCGGTGAACTGCGGCGCGATCAGCCCGACCTACGCCGACGCCGAACTGTTCGGCTACGCCGCCGGCAGTCATAGCGGTTCGGCCAGCAGTCGCGCCGGCTGGTTTGGTTCGGCCAATGGCGGCACGTTGTACCTCGACGAAATCGGCGACTTGCCGCTGCCGATCCAGGTCAAATTGCTCGCGGCATTGGAAAACCACGAAGTCACCCGTGTCGGTGCGCATCAGCCAAGTCCGGTGGATGTACGCCTGGTTGCGGCGACCAGCATCGATCTGGCCCAGGCTGTGGATGCCGGGAAATTCCACGAGCGACTCTATCACTACCTCAGCGAAGGTCATCTGGAGCTGCCGGCGTTGCGCGTGCGCACCGGCGACATCCTCTCGCTGGCCGAGTATTTCCTTGGCATCTACAGCCAGCGTCTGGACTTGCCCGTGCCGCTGATCAGCGAAGCCGCTCAGCATGTACTCGAACAACACAGCTGGCCGGGCAACACTCGCGAACTGGAAAACGTCATCCACTTTGCCCTGCTGGTCAGCACCGGCGACGAGATCCTGCCGGAACATCTGAACCTGCCTGACGCGTCTGCGCCGCAGGTTCAGATCGAACGTCTGGTCAGGCAGACCCATACAGGTGGTAGCAGTGCAGAGCGTAAGACCTTGAAAGATTGGCTGATTCGCTTGAGCGAGGCGGTGTGAACACTTTCTTCAACATGAACAAAATGGAATATGAAGCTGAATAAACGTTATTGTCCGGGAATAAAAAATCCGGGTATTGTCCGCCTCACGCCAGCGATATCACTTCACTGGCACACGTATTAAATGCCGTCGTCGCTGACGACCGTGATTTTCGATAAGGACACTGCATGAAAAAGGTTCTGTTGTTTACCGCATTGGCGGCTGCGCTGACGGCTTCTTTCGCCAACGCCGGTGAGAAACTGGTGGTTGCCGCGACGCCGGTGCCCCACGCTGAAATCCTTGAGCTGATCAAACCGACCCTGGCCAAAGAAGGCGTGGATCTGGAGATCAAGGTTTTCACCGACTACGTGCAACCGAACGTACAGGTTGGCGAGAAGCGTCTGGATGCCAACTATTTCCAGACCCTGCCCTACCTGAACAGCTTCAACCAGGGCAAATACAAGGACGATAAATCCAAGTATCTGGTGACCGTGCAGGGCGTTCATGTTGAACCGTTCGGTGGCTACTCGAGCAAGTACAAGACCCTGGCTGAACTGCCGGACGGCGCGACCATCGCCATCCCCAACGAAGGCAGCAACAGCGGCCGCGCACTCATCCTGTTGCAGAAGGCTGGCCTGATCGAACTGAAAGATCCGAAAAACGCTCTGGCCACGCCGAAAGACATCGCCAAGAACCCGCACAACTTCAAGTTCAAGGAACTGGAATCGGCCCTGCTGCCGCGCGTGCTGAAAGAAGTTGATCTGGACATGATCAACACCAACTACGCGCTGGAAGCCAAGCTTAATCCGCAGAAAGATGCGCTGGTGATCGAAGGCGCTGACTCGCCGTACGTGAACTTCCTCGTTGCCCGCGAGGACAACAAGAACAGCGACGCGATCCAGAAACTGGCCAAAGCGCTGACCAGCCCGGAAGTCAAAGCGTTCATCGAGAAGAAGTACAGCGGCGCGGTGTTGCCGGCGTTCTGATCTGACGCTTCGTTCCGATATGAAAACGCCGATGGCCAGTGATGGTCATCGGCGTTTTTGTGCTTTTTAGAGAAAAGATCGCAGCCTTCGGCAGCTCCTACAGGGGAATGCGGTCTCCTGTAGGAGCTGCCGAAGGCTGCGATCTTTTGATCTGGCCCTTGCTTCAGGCCACCCGCGTTTTCAAGGCCCGGCGCAGCGCCCTCAGCAATTTCAAGATGTCCTGCGGATCCAGCCGCTGCGGCACTTTTACGTCCATGTTGTTGTTCCTTGTGATGAATGGCCCGAGAGTCTGGCCAAAAGCTGTGGGTCCTTGGAGGTCTTTCGTGAAAAAAAGATATGTCCTACAACGCAAAGGAAAATAGCCTTCTTATTCCTTCCCGGCAAACCTGCAGGATAGTTTTTTGGGTGATATCAATATGCTTTAACGGTATTTAAATTCTTGTTTTTATACCTATAAAGTCAGTGCCTGCCGGACAGCCACCCGCTGTCCATGGATTGCATCACCGCCGCTTACCGAGCGGCGTCAGGACGCTTCATGACTTTCGACTACGCCTTTATCCTCAGCACCCTGCCGGCCTTTCTCAAAGCCGTGGGCGTGACCCTGCAGGTCGGTCTGATCGCGATCGGCACTTCGCTGCTGGTGGCGCTGCTCAACGCGACGATTCTGGTGTTTCGCACGCCTTATCTGCAAAAACTGGTCGGCTGCTATGTCGAGCTGGCGCGTAACACGCCGCTGCTGATCCAGTTGTTCTTCGTTTACTTCGCTCTTCCGGCTCTGGGAATCAAGGTCTCCGGTTACGCCGCAGCAATCATCACCATGACTTTTCTGGGCGGCGCCTACCTCACCGAAGTGCTGCGCGCCGGGGTCGATGCGGTGCCCCAGGCGCAACTCGAATCAGGGCGTTCGATTGGCCTGTCCCACGGCCAGTTGCTGCGCTACGTGATCCTGCCGCAGGCGGGGATCCTCAGCCTGCCGACACTGTTCGCCAATTTCATTTTCCTGTTGAAGGAAACCACTGTGGTCTCGGCGGTGGCGGTGCCGGAAATCCTCTACACCACCAAGAGCTACATCGCGCTCTATTACAAAACCTACGAAATGCTCGCCGTGCTGACGCTGATCTGCGTGCTGCTGTTCTTGCCGCTGTCGCTATTGCTCAGCCGTCTGGAAAGGAGGCTTCAGCATGGCCAGTTCGGGTCTTGAGTTGCTTTGGGTGTCGTTGCCGCAATTGGCTAAAGGCGCCGGGCAGACGCTTTCAATCTCGTTTCTGAGCATCGCCATCAGCACGGTGGGCGGTGTGCTTTACGGTGTGTTGCGCACGTTGAACGTAACGTGGCTGAACGCGATTTTGCGCGTTTATCTGGAGCTGTTCCGGGCGATTCCGGTGCTGGTCTGGTTGTATCTGCTGTTCTTCGGTTTGCCGATTTTCTTTGGCCTGAGCCTGCCGAGCTTCTGGTGCGCGGTGTTGGTGCTGTCGCTGTGGGGCGCCAGTGAGGTCGGCGAAGTGGCGCGCGGTGCGCTGCATTCGTTGCCGCGCGGGCAGCGCGAAGCGGGGCTGTCGATTGGTCTCAATACTGCGCAACTCTATGGCTACGTGCTGCTGCCGCAAGCGCTCAAACGCATGACGCCGCCGACCATCAACGTCTACACGCGGATCATCAAGACCAGTTCGCTGGCGGTGCTGATCGGCGTCGTCGACGTGATCAAGGTCGGCCAGCAGATCATCGAGCGCACCTACGAATCGGTGCTGATCTATGGCGCGCTGTTCCTGTTTTTCTTTTTTATCTGCTACCCGCTCTCGGCCGCCTCGCGCGTGCTGGAGCGGCGCTGGACGCAAGCATGAGCGCACTGATCGAGTTTCACGGTTTCAACAAATTCTATGGCGCGCAGCAGGTGCTCAATGGCATCGACCTGCAAGTGCAGAGCGGCGAAGTGATCGTCATTCTTGGCCCCAGCGGTTGTGGCAAAAGCACCTTGCTGCGTTGCCTCAATGGTCTGGAAGAAGCGCACAGCGGCAGCCTGAAATTCGTCGGGCGGGAGCTTCTGGACAAAGCCACTGACTGGCGCGAAATCCGTCAGCAGATCGGCATGGTGTTCCAGAGTTATCACCTGTTCCCGCACATGAGTGTGCTCGACAATCTGCTGCTCGGCCCGCTCAAGGTGCAGAAGCGCCAGCGTCGCGAAGCGCAACAGCAGGCCGAAGCCCTGCTTGAGCGTGTTGGCCTGCTCGACAAGCGCGATGCTTTCCCGCGTCAGCTCTCCGGCGGCCAGCAGCAACGCATCGCCATTGTTCGTTCGCTGTGCATGAACCCCCGGGTGATGCTCTTCGACGAAGTCACCGCCGCCCTCGACCCGGAGATGGTCAAGGAAGTGCTGCAAGTCATTCAGGACCTGGCCCGCGAAGGCATGACCCTGTTGATCGTCACCCACGAAATGGCCTTCGCCCGCGCGGTGGCCGATCGCATCGTGTTCATGGATGCCGGGCGCATCCTCGAACAGAACCCGCCCGAGATTTTCTTTACGAACCCGCAAACCGCACGCGCGCAGCAGTTTCTGGAGAAGTTCTCCTTCGTTGCAACATCGCCAAAAACGAATCCGAAAAAGGAACTGGAACCGCTATGAAAACTGCCGCGTTGTTACTGCCTCTGCTCAGCCTCGCCTTACTCGCCGGTTGCGGTAAAACCGAAGAGCCGCCAAAGCCGAAAGTCGCCAGCGAAAGCGCTGCGCCCGCCGGTTATCTGGACAAGATCAAGGCCCGCGACAAACTGATCGTCGGCGTCTTCACCGACAAGCCACCGTTCGGCTTCGTCGATGAGGCCGGGCGCTACGTCGGCTTCGACACTGACATCGGCCGGCGTTTCGCCAAGGATCTGCTCGGCGATGAAAACAAGGTCGAGTTCGTCGCTGTCGAACCCGCGAGCCGCATTCCGTTTCTGCAAAGCGACAAGGTCGACCTGATACTCGCCAACATGACCGTCACCCCGGAGCGCAAGGAAGCGGTGGAATTCACCAACCCGAACCTCAAGGTGGCCGTGCAGGCGCTGGTGCCGCAGGGCAGTTCGGTGAAGGCACTCGATGATCTGGCGACGCGCACCACGATTGTCACCACCGGCACCACCGCCGATATCTGGCTGACCAGGAACCACCCGGACTGGAAACTGCTCAAGTTCGAAAAAAACTCCGAGTCGCTGCAGGCCTTGGCCAATGGTCGTGGCGATGCCTACGCGCAGGACAATCTGGTGCTGTTCAGCTGGGCCAAGCAGAACCCGGGCTATCGCGTGCTCGAGGAAAAACTGGGTGCCGAGGCGCCGATTGCGCCGGCAGTGAAGAAGGGCAATCTCGAGTTGCGTGATTGGGTCAACAGCGAGTTGGCCAAGTTGGGCGAGGAGAAATACCTGCTCAAGCTGTATGACCAATATGTGCGCAAGGAACTGAGTGATGACACCCGGCCTGAGAGTGTGATTGTTGAAGGAGGCAAGTGGCAGGGGTGATTGCCTGTCGATCGTTCCCACGCAGAGCGTGGGAACGATCGGAGTGGGTTAGTCCGGCCAGTGCCACGCCGGCTCATCCAGCACTCGCTGGCCGACAATCCCGGTCTGCCCCAGCGTCTTCTCCAGCACGATGCAATTGCACTCCGGATCTTCCTGCAATGCCGAGATCAGCCGCCGCGCATGGGACACCACCCACACCTGGCACTGTTGCGAAGCGCGAATGATCAGCCGCGCCAGCGCCGGCAGCAGATCCGGGTGCAGACTGGTTTCCGGTTCGTTGAGCACCATCAGCGACGGTGGCCTCGGCGTCAGCAACGCCGCAACCAGCAGCAGATAACGCAAGGTGCCGTCCGACAGCTCTGCCGCCGACAACGGCCGCAGCAAACCTTCCTGATAAAACTCGATGGCGAAACGGCCGCCGGCCTGCGCTTCGATATGCACCCGTGCGCCGGGGAACGCATCGGTGATCGCTGCACGCATTGCGTCGCCGTCACCGATTTCGATAATGGTCTGCAGCGCCGCCGCCAGGTCGCGGCCGTCGTGGTGCAGCACCGGCGTGCGTGTCCCCAGTTGCGGCTGACGCACCGGCGCGTCGGCATCGCTGCGAAAGTGATCATAGAAACGCCAGCGGCGGATGAACTCGCGCATCTGGAACACTTCCGGCGAGCTGCGCAGGCTGCCGACCTGATCGAACAGGCTGTCGAAATTCGGCGTGTGCTGCGCCAATACATCCCATTGGCGCTCGGTACGTGCGCGGATCAGCGGGCCGTCGCGATCCACCAGCAGGCTGGCGGGACGGTAATGCGGGCCAGCCCAGATACATTCGCGCTTGATCTGCGGATCGAGACCGAAGCGCGACGGGATCGGTCGCGAATGTTCAGGGAGCATGAAATGCCCGTTGGAGTCGGGCAGACCGAGACTGATCGAGTAACTGAAATCCTCACCGGCAAATCCCAGTCGCAGTCGCTTCACCCCTTGGCGCACCGTCGGCTGGATCGCCACTTCTGCGTTGCGCATGCGCCGGCTGATGGTTTCCGGCCCGGCCCAGAACGTCGAATCCAGCCCGCCTTCGCGCGCCAGCGCATTGACCACGCCGCCCTGCGCGGTTTCCGCCAGCAGGCGCAAGGCGCGGTAGAGGTTGGACTTGCCGCTGCCATTGGGCCCGGTGATCAGGTTCAGGCGCCCGAGCGGAATCACCAGTTTGTTGATCGAGCGGTAATTGGCCACCGCCAGGGTATGCAGCATGGAATTCCTTCTCTGTAGGTGCCCCTTGTAGGAGCCGCCGAAGGCTGCGATCTTTTGATCTTGATCTTGATCTTTAAAAACAAAGATCGCAGCCTTCAGCAGCTCCTAAAGGGAAATGTTGTGATCGCTCAGGCGAACGTTGAACCCTGTCCTAAGCTCACAGTCGTATCGTCACTTGCACGTTCGTACACAGGAAGGAGTCTGCATGGCAAGTCCCGGAATGAAAACAGCGGTCATGCTGAGTCTGTTCATGTTGCTGACCGCGTGCGGCGACAAGAAACCTGCTGAGGAATATTTGCCACGGGTCTTTGTGCAAGAGGTCGAACCGGCCAACTACGCCGCAGCGGTGACCCTCACCGGTGATGTGCAGGCGCGAGTGCAGACGCAGCTGTCGTTTCGCGTCGGCGGCAAGATCATTGAGCGTAGGGTCGATGTCGGCGACCGCGTCACCGCCAAACAGGTGCTGGCCAGACTCGATCCGAAAGATCTGCAGACCAACGTCGATTCCGCTCAAGCCCAGGTCGTCGCCGAACAGGCCCGCGTCAAGCAGGCAGCAGCGGCGTTCGTCCGTCAGCAAAAGCTGCTGCCCAAGGGCTACACCAGCCAGAGCGAATACGATTCGGCGCAAGCGGCGCTACGCAGCAGCCAGAGCGCATTGAGCGCGGCGCAGGCGCAATTGGCCAACGCCAGGGACCAGCTCAGCTACACCGCGCTGATCGCCGATGCACCCGGCGTGATCACCGAGCGCCAGGCCGAAGTCGGCCAAGTGGTACAGGCCACCGCGCCGATTTTCAGCCTCGCCCGTGATGGCGACCGCGACGCGGTGTTCAATGTCTACGAATCGCTGCTGGCCGAGCGGCCATCCGATCGTTCGATCGTGGTCAGCCTGCTCGATAACCCCGAGATCAAAACCACCGGCACCGTGCGCGAAATCACCCCTTCGGTGTCGGCACAATCGGGCACCGTGCAGGTCAAGGTCAGTCTCGACAAGCTGCCGCCGGGCATGCAGCTCGGTTCGGTCGTGAGCGCTACCGCCAAAGGCACCGGCAAATCGGCGGTGGAACTGCCCTGGTCGGCACTCACAAAAAACATCAGCGACCCGGCGGTATGGCTGGTCGATGACAAGGGTGAAGCGCAGTTGCATACGGTCACGGTCGGTCGTTACCTGACCGGCAAAGTGATCATCAGCGAAGGCCTCAAGGGCGGCGAGAAAGTCATTGTCGCCGGCGGCCAGTTGCTGCACCCCGGCATGAAAGTCGAGATTGCCGAAAACACTTACAAGGATCTGCAGCCGGGAGCGCAGCCATGAAGCGCCTCGGCCTGTTGTGCATCGCGCTGCTGCTGGGCGCCTGCTCGGAAAAGGAAACACCGCCGGAACCGGTACGGCCGGTGCTGTCGGTCACGGTCAAGGCACTGAACGAAGAGAGCCTCGGGCGCTTTGCCGGCAGCATTCAGGCGCGCTACGAGAGCAACACCGGTTTCCGCGTCGGTGGACGTATCGCCAGCCGTAACGTTGACGTCGGCGCCGAGGTGCAGAAGGGCACCTTGCTCGCCACCCTCGACCCGTCCGACCAGCAGAACCAGTTGCGCTCGGCTCAGGGCGATCTGGCGAGAATCCAGGCGCAACTGATCAACGCCCAGGCCAATGCACGTCGTCAGCAAGCGCTGTTCGACCGCGGCGTCGGTGCACAGGCGCAACTGGATGTCGCCAACACCGAGCTGAAAACCACCCAGGCCTCGCTCGATCAGGCGCGGGCGGCGGTCAGCCAGAGCAAGGATCAATTGAGCTACACCGAGCTGCGCTCTGATCACAAAGCCGTGGTCACTGCGTGGAACGCCGAAGCCGGGCAAGTGGTGACGGCCGGGCAGCAAGTGGTGACGCTGGCGCAACCGGACATCAAGGAAGCGGTGATCGATCTGCCCGATACGCTGGTCGATCAGTTGCCCAGCGACGTGGTGTTCTCGGTGGCCGCACAACTGGACCCGAGCATCAACACCACGGCGATCATCCGCGAGATCGAGCCCCAGGCACAAAGCGCCACGCGCACCCGCCGTGCACGCCTCACCCTGACGGATACGCCGGACGGTTTCCGCCTCGGCACCGCAATCAGCGTGACCCTCAGTTCAGCGATCAAACCACGGATCGAATTGCCGCTGACGGCGCTGCAGGAATTCGACGGCAAAACCCGTATCTGGGTGATCGACACGCAAAACAAAACCGTCAACCCGCGAGACGTCAGCGTGGTCAGCCGCAGTGACAACAGTGTGGTGCTCGCTGGCGGCGTGCGAAACGGCGAGCGCGTGGTCAGCGCCGGCGTCAACAGTCTCAAACCCGGACAATCGGTAAAACTTGACGAGGACAGTCAATGAAAGGCTCTTTCAACCTCTCCGAATGGGCCCTCAAGCATCAGTCTTTCGTGTGGTACCTGATGTTCGTCGGGCTGCTGATGGGCGTGTTCTCGTACTTCAATCTGGGTCGCGAAGAAGACCCGTCGTTCACCATCAAGACGATGGTGATCCAGACCAAATGGCCGGGCGCGACCCAGGAAGAAACCCTTAAACAGGTCACCGACCGCATCGAGAAAAAGCTCGAAGAACTCGACTCCCTCGACTATGTGAAAAGCTACACGCGCCCCGGCGAATCGACGGTCTACGTTTACCTGCGCGACACCACCGGCGCCGAGGACATTCCGCAAATCTGGTACCAGGTGCGCAAGAAGATCGACGACATTCGCGGCCAGTTTCCCCAGGGCATTCAGGGGCCGGGGTTCAACGATGAGTTCGGTGACGTATACGGCTCGGTCTATGCCTTCACCGCCGACGGCCTGACCATGCGCCAGTTGCGCGATTACGTAGAGCAGGCGCGCGCCGAGATTCGCAGCGTGCCGGGGCTGGGCAAGGTCGAAATGGTCGGCCAGCAGGACGAAACGATTTACCTGAATTTCTCCACGCGCAAACTCGCAGCGTTAGGCATCGATCAGCGTCAAGTGGTGCAAAGCCTGCAGTCGCAGAACGCGGTAACGCCGGCCGGGGTGATCGAGGCCGGGCCCGAGCGGATTTCCGTGCGCACGTCGGGGCAATTCGCCTCGGAAAAGGATCTGGCCGAGGTCAATCTCAAACTCAACGACCGTTTCTATCGTCTGGCCGATATCGCCGAGATCCGCCGCGGCTACGTCGACCCGGCCACGCCTGAATTCCGCTTCGACGGCAAACCGGCGATCGGCCTGGCGATTGCCATGCAGAAGGGCGGCAACGTTCAGGAGTTCGGTAAGGCACTGCACGAGCGTATCGACCAGCTCACCGCTGACTTGCCGGTCGGCGTCGGCGTGCACACGGTGTCCGATCAGGCGGTGGTGGTGGAAGAAGCCGTCGGCGGGTTTACCAGCGCACTGTTCGAAGCGGTCATCATCGTGCTGGTGGTGAGCTTCATCAGCCTCGGCGTGCGTGCCGGCCTGGTGGTGGCCTGCTCGATTCCGCTGGTGTTGGCAATGGTCTTTGTGTTCATGGAATACAGCGGCATCACCATGCAGCGGATTTCCCTCGGCGCGCTGATCATCGCCCTCGGCCTGCTGGTGGACGACGCGATGATCACCGTGGAAATGATGGTCACACGCCTGGAAATGGGCGAGAGCAAGGAGGAGGCGGCGACGTACGCCTACACCTCGACGGCGTTCCCGATGCTCACCGGCACGCTGGTGACTGTCGCCGGTTTCGTGCCCATCGGTCTCAACGCCAGCTCGGCCGGTGAATATACATTCACCCTGTTCGCGGTGATCGCCGTGGCAATGATCGTGTCGTGGGTGGTGGCGGTGTTTTTCGCACCGGTGATCGGCGTGCACATCCTCAGCGACAAGGTGAAGGCGCACGATGCCGAGCCGGGTCGCGTTGGCCGGGCGTTCAATGGCGGGCTGCTGTGGGCCATGCGCAATCGCTGGTGGGCGATCGGCGTCACCGTGCTGCTGTTCGTGCTGGCGGTGTTCTGCATGCGTTTCGTGCAGAACCAGTTCTTCCCCGCTTCGGATCGGCCGGAAATTCTGGTCGACCTGAACCTGCCCCAAAACGCCTCGATCGACGAAACCCGCAAAGCGGTGGACAAGCTCGAAGCCACGCTCAAGGGCGACCCGGACATCGTGCGCTGGAGCACTTACATCGGTCAGGGCGCGATCCGTTTCTACTTGCCGCTGGACCAGCAACTGCAAAACCCGTACTACGCGCAACTGGTGATCGTCAGCAAGGATTTCGAAGCCCGCGAGGCACTGAGCCAGCGCCTGCGCGAGCGCTTGCACAAAGACTTCGTCGGCATCGGCAGCTACGTCCAGGCCCTGGAAATGGGCCCGCCGGTAGGGCGTCCAATCCAGTACCGGGTCAGCGGCAAGGACGTCGATCAGGTGCGCAAACACGCCATCGACCTGGCCACCGAACTGGACAAGAACCCGCACATTGGCGAGATCATTTACGACTGGAACGAGCCGGGCAAAGTCCTGCGCATCGATATCGCTCAGGACAAGGCGCGGCAACTCGGTTTGTCCTCCGAAGACGTGGCCAACCTGATGAACAGCATCGTCAGCGGCTCGCCATTGACTCAAGTGGATGACGATATCTACCTGATCAACGTGGTCGGTCGCGCGGTGGATTCCGAACGCGGTACGCCGGAAACCCTGCAGAACCTGCAGATCGTCACGCCGAGCGGCACCTCGATTCCGCTGCTGGCGTTCGCCACCGTGCGCTATGAGCTGGAGCAGCCGCTGGTGTGGCGGCGCGATCGCTTACCGACCATCACCATCAAGGCCTCGGTGCGCGACGAGATTCAGCCGACCGACCTGGTGAAACTGCTCAAGCCGTCGATTGATGCTTTTGCGTCGAAACTGCCCGTCGGCTACAAGGTCGCCACCGGCGGTACGGTCGAGGAAAGCGGCAAGGCGCAGGGGCCGATTGCCAAGGTCTTGCCATTGATGCTGTTCCTGATGGCAACGTTCCTGATGATCCAGTTGCACAGCGTGCAGAAGATGTTCCTGGTCGCCAGTGTTGCACCGCTGGGACTGATCGGCGTGGTTCTGGCGCTGGTGCCGACGGGCACGCCGATGGGTTTTGTGGCGATTCTGGGGATTCTCGCGCTGATCGGCATCATCATCCGCAATTCGGTGATTCTGGTGACGCAGATCGATGAGTTCGAGCAGAAGGGCTACGCGCCATGGGATGCGGTAGTGGAAGCGACCGAGCACCGGCGCCGGCCGATTCTGCTCACCGCTGCGGCGGCGAGCATGGGCATGATCCCGATCGCTCGCGAAGTGTTCTGGGGCCCGATGGCCTACGCAATGATCGGCGGGATCGTGGTGGCGACGTTGCTGACGCTGCTGTTTCTGCCGGCGCTGTATGTGGCCTGGTACAAGATTCGCGAGCCTGAAAAGGAATCTTCCTGAAGCAAGAACCAGAGATCGCAGCCAACGGCAGCCCCTACAGGGAAACGCATTCCAACGCAGGAGCTGCCAAAGGCTGCGATCTTTTGATCTTCAATCAACTCGACGCCACACGCTCGCCAGCCACGGCTGCTGCTCGCGCGGCAACCCGGCGGGTCGGTAATAGTGCTCAAGCTCGACAAAGCCTGCCGCTGTCAGCAAAGCGCGCCAGGCGTCGAGATCGTGGTACGAGCCATAACGCGGCCCATTCCACCCTTCGCGGTTGTCCCCGCGCGGATTGGAGCTGAACAACACGCCGCCCGGTTTCAAGGTGCCGTGCAATTGCTGCAACACGTGCGGCAATACCTGCAACGGCACATGAAACAGCACGGCATTGGCGAAAATCCCGTCAAAGCGTTCCGCCGGCAGATCAAGCTTGAGAAAGTCCTGCTGCCAGACTTCGCAGCCGCTGTCCTCGCGGGCCATGCGCGCAAACTCCTGCGAGCCATCGAGGCCGATCGCGACGTGGCCCATGCGCGTGAACGTCTGCAGGTCCCGCCCGGGGCCGCAGCCGAAATCGAGAATCGTCAACGGCGAATCAGCCTGAATGTGGCGCAGCAAAGCCTCGATATTCTGGCTGACATCGTGGTCGCGAGTGCCCTCACGGAAATCCTCGGCCACTGAGTTGTAATGACCAAGGGTCGTGGCGGTGATCTGTTCGAGGTCGCTGGGCGTCTGTTTCATGGTCGATGCTGTATGGCGATGAGAGAGCGGACTATAAGCTTTTTCGCGGGCAAAAAAACGCCGCCTGCGCTGGTGCCAGTGCAGGCGGCCATGAGTGCCAGACTTCAGAGCTGCTTGGCTCCCAGGCAATCGATCGAACGGTCCATCATCGCTTTGGCCATCTCCAGCAGATGCCAGACCGAGAACACCATGGCTCGATCCGCGCCCCCAAGCTGGTCACCGCATTGATGGACGGTCACCGAGGCGCAGCGCAGCAGGTCGGCGACGTACAACTGCGCGTCTTCCAGCGTCACATCTTCGCTGATGCTGTAGACGCGTTTCTGTCCCGCCAACGTGACCTGAGTGCCGGCCAGATGCGAATCAACGGCGCGGCACAGTGCAGAGCGGTCCTTGAGCAAATCCTCGGTGAACCGCTTGCTGGAGGTAAGGCTGAGTGGCGGATCGGCAAGATTTTTTTCCATGGGTAAACTCCTGACTTCAAGTGGGAGCCAACCATTTCGCGAGTAAACGAGCAGGACGGCGGCTGCACGTGGATCAGTCGCCGGCCGCCGGTCATCGCGCACCCGAAAGTGCCCTGCATGCAGCCAACATCGGACAGCTAACGCCTCTGCCGAGGTCAGGCCTGACTGCACGCCCAGCGAATCCGGACAACTGAATCCGGTCACCGCAAAACAGTGACGACCGGAGATTAGCTACAGGGTATTTCGGGTACAAGCGGGCAAATCATTCTAGGAATCGTCCTGCAAAGCCGCGTGGTTCGGGCTGGCGAAACGATAAAATTTGCGTAGGAAACATCTGATTTTCGCTAAGGGCATTGCCCAAAAAACTGCAATCACATGGGCTTGGTTGATGGCCACCTGCCGCTATCGACCTTAGCGCTTATTCAGCCCCCGCGCCAGCCTGTCGCCACCCAACTGAATTACCGCCACCAACGCCACCAGCAAGACAATCACCGTCAACATGATCTGGCTGTCGAAGCGCTGATAGCCGTAGCGGTAAGCGATATCCCCCAGCCCGCCCGCACCAATTGCACCGGCCATGGCGGATGAATTGATCATTGTCACCAGAGTGATGGTGAAGCCCCCGACGATTCCAGGCAGCGCCTCGGGCAACAGCACATGCCAGACGATATGCCAGCGTCGGCAACCCATCGCCTGTGCGGCTTCGATCAGGCCATGATCGACCTCGCGCAGGCTGACTTCGGCGATCCGCGCAAAAAACGGCGTTGCCGCGATTGTCAGCGGCACCACCGCGGCCCACACGCCATAGGTCGTGCCGACGATCAAACGAGTGAACGGAATCAGCGCGACCATCAGAATCAGAAACGGGATCGAGCGAAACAGATTGACGAAGGCGCCCAAGGCCCGGTTCAACACCGGCGCTTCATAGATCCCGCTCTTGTCGCTGGTGACCAGAATCACCGCCATGGGAATGCCCGCCAGCAGCGCGATCAGCGACGACACGCCAACCATCAGGAAGGTGTCGATAAAACCCTGCAGCAAGCGATCAAACCACATAACCCAAGACCTCGACCCGTTGCGCCCATTGTCCGGCGCGTTCACGCAATTGTTCGGTGCTCAAAGCCGAGCCGCTGACGGCCAGCAACAGCTGCCCCAGCGCATGACCCTGAATCCGTTCCACACCGCCCTGAAGCAGCTTCACTCGGCCACCCAATGCCGCGAACAACGCGGCCAGATCCGGTTCATCAGCGGCGCTGCCGGTGAACTGCAAACGCAATACAGCAGCGGCATCAGAAACCGTTGATTGCGCCTGCAAACGGCTTTGCAGTTCTTCCGGCAAGGCGTGTTGCAGCGGCGCGAGCAGGGTCTGGCTGACTGCGTGTTGCGGATTGCCGAACACTTGCCACACCGGCCCTTGCTCGACCACATGGCCATGCTCAAGCACGACGACGCGGTCACAGATCTCGCGGATCACCGCCATTTCGTGAGTGATCAGCACAATGGTCAGACCCAGGCGTTTGTTGATCTCGCGCAGCAGGCCGAGGATCGACTGCGTGGTTTCCGGGTCGAGCGCCGATGTCGCTTCATCGCAGAGCAGAATGTCCGGGCCATGCACCAAGGCGCGGGCGATACCGACACGCTGTTTTTGCCCACCGGAGAGTTGTGCCGGATAGGCTGTGTGCTTGCTTTGCAGGCCGACCAGCTCTAGCAGTTCGCGAACCTTGTTCTCACGCTGTTCCTTCGGCACACCGGCCACTTTCAGCGGTAATTCGACGTTCTGCCAGACAGTCTTGGCCGACATCAGATTGAAGTGCTGGAAGATCATGCCGATGCGCCGACGCAATGCGACGAGACGGTCTTCGTCGAATCCGCCGATGTCGACCTGATCGATGAGCACACGGCCCGAAGTCGGTTGCTCAAGACGATTGATCGTACGGATCAACGACGACTTGCCGGCGCCGCTGCGACCGATGATGCCGAACACTTCACCGCGCTGAATCGCCAGGTCGACGCCCTGCAACGCTGCGACCGGGCCTTGCCGGCCGTTGTAGGTTTTGCCCACGCCGATAAAGCGTACGTGGGCGCGATTCAGCTCGGGGTGCAGCTCGGTTTTTTCAGCGTTGTGTGGCTCTGGAAGCTCCAGTCGCCGTTGGATGGCGGCAGTCATGTTCAGCTTTCCCAACCGGCCTGGTAGAGCTTGCCGTGGGCCTTGTCCAGCGCCGCACGAACCGCCGGCGAGTGCTGATAGATGTCGACGAACTCGATCAGGCGCGGGTCGGTTTTGCTCTTCGGCTGGATGACGAACTGGATCACGTATTCCTTGTGATCGAGACCGTCGAACAGCAGCGCCGAGCCGGCATCGAACGTCTTCGCCAGACGAATATAGGCCGGGTAACCCTGAACCAGGTCGGCGTCGTCGTAAGCGCGCACCAGTTGCACGGCTTCGACCTGAAGGATCCTGATGTTCTTCGGATTGGCGACGATGTCGTCCTCGGTGGCCTTGTAGCCTACACCCGGTTTCAGGGTGATCAACCCGGCCTTGGCGAGCAATTGCAGGCCGCGACCGCTGTTGATCGGGTCGTTGGCGATGGCAACGCTGGCGCCTTCGGGCAGCTCATCGAAGCTTTTGTACTTCTTGGAATACAGGCCGACGTTGTTGATGATTCCCGGGGCGAACGGCACCAGATCAAAACCTGACGCGGCTTTGGCGTTCTCCAGGAACGGGATGTGCTGGAAATAATTCACGTCGATGTCGCCAGCGGCGAGGCTGACGTTGGGCGCGATCCAGTCGGTGAATTCCACAAGTTCGACTTTCAGGCCTTGCCTGGAGGCTTCTTCGACGGCGGCTTCCAGCGGAATCGCAAACGCTGCGGTGGTGCCGATTTTCAGCGGCGCATCGCCAGCAAACACCGCCGAGCTGAACAGGCCGAAGGCCAGGGCCAGTGCTTTGACTGGGTGGGACAGGATTTTTCTGGTCATGGTGGTTTTTCCAGTCAGTGCATAAATTTTGGGTGTCTGGTCGGGCCTCTTCGCGAGCAGGCCCGCTCCCACATTTTGGAATGCATAGCCCTGTGGGAGCAGGCTTGCTCGCGAAGCTTTTAGCGACGAAACGCGGAGCCGGTGTGTTGCTCGGGTAACTGCGCCTCACCGTGAAACAACTTCTCGCGCAAGGTCCCGCGGTCATACGCGGTTTTGTACGAACCGCGCCGCTGCAGCTCTGGAATCACCAGTTCGATGAAATCGACATAGCTTTGCGGCGTGATGATGCGGGTCAGGTTGAAGCCATCCAGCCCGGTTTCGGCGATCCACGATTCCAGTTCATCCGCCACTTGCTCGGGCGAGCCGACCACGGTGATGTAGCGGCCACCGAGGGCGTGCTGGTCGAGCAATTTGCGCCGGGTCCAGTCGTTGTTCTGCAGGGTTTTCGTCGCCGATTGAATGGCGTTGCTCTTCACGTACTGGATCGGTTCGTCGATTTCGTACTGGGCAAAGTCGATACCGGTGGACGCGGAAAAATGCGCCACGCCGGCTTCGGCGCTGGCGTAGCTGAGGTACTCGGCATGCTTGGCCCACGCCGCTGCTTCAGTGGTGCCGACGATCACATTGAGGCCCATGAACACCTTGATGTCTTGAGGATTGCGCCCCGCTTCAACGGCGCTGGCACGGACCTTGTCGACCTGCACCTTGGTCGACGGTTTGTTCTGGCCGCTGATGAATACGCACTCGGCGTGACGCCCGGCAAACAGCAATCCACGATCGGAAGTGCCGGCCTGAAACAACACCGGCGTACGCTGCGGTGAAGGCTCGCAGAGGTGATAGCCCTCGACCTGATAGAACTCGCCCTTGTGCTCGACCTTGTGGACTTTCTCCGGATTGGCGTAGATGCGCTTCTCGCGGTCGTTGAGCACCGCGCCGTCCTCCCAGCTGCCTTCCCAGAGCTTGTACAGCACCTGCAGATATTCTTCGGCCTGGTCGTAGCGGCGGTCATGTTCGACCTGTTCACGCAGACCCATGGCCTTGGCGGCGCTGTCCAGGTAACCGGTGACAATGTTCCAGCCGACCCGGCCACGGCTCAGATGATCAAGCGTCGACATGCGTCGGGCAAACAGGTACGGCGGCTCGTAAGTGAGATTGGCGGTGAGGCCGAAGCCGAGGTTTTTGGTCACTGCAGCCATTGCCGACACCAGCAGCAACGGGTCGTTGACCGGCAACTGGATCGACTCTTTCAGCGTGACGTCCACCGAGTCCTGATAAACATCGTAGACGCCGACGATGTCGGCGATGAACAAGCCATCGAACAGCCCGCGCTCCAGCAATTGCGCCAGTTCCGTCCAATATTCGATGGTGTTGTAGCGCGTCGAGGTGTCGCGCGGATGCGTCCATAAACCGTGGTTGATGTGGCCGATGCAGTTCATGTTGAACGCGTTGAGCAGGATCTTCTTTTTCGCAGCGCCCATCAGATCGTCCCTCGCAGCGGAGGGTTTTCATCGTTGAGGTAGTAATTGCCCACCGCGTGATACTTCCAGCGCACCGGGTCGTGCAACGTGTGCACGCGAGCGTTGCGCCAGTGGCGGTCGAGGCCGTGTTCGGCGAGGGTGGCCTGGCTGCCGGCCAGTTCGAACAAAGTGCTGCCCGCCGCCAGAGAGGTTTCCGTGCTGATCGCGCGTGCTTCGGCGACCGCGATCGAGGCCGCTGCAACAGTTTCGGCAGTGGTGTCAGCCTGTGCGGCGTCGAGAATTTCGCCGGCGCGTTCAAGCAGGGCTTCGGTGGCGTGGAGGCGGATACTCAGGTGGCCGAAGCTTTTCAGCGTCAGCGGATCTTCGGTGGCCTTGTCATTGCCGGAATCGATCCACGGACGGGTTTTGCTGCGCACGAAATGCAGAGCGTCTTCGTAAGCGGCGCGGGCGATCCCGGTGTCGATAGCGGCGTGAAGAATTTGTGCCAGCGGGCCGACCGTGGTCGGCCGTTCGAAAGCACTTTGAAACGGCAGCACGTCTTCAGCCCCGACATAGACGTCTTCGAACACCACCGAACCGCTGCCGGTGGTGCGCTGGCCAAAGCCGCTCCAGTCGTCGATCACGGTCAGACCTTTGCTGTTGCGGGGGACGAACGCGAGTTGCTGTACGCCGTTTTCATCGACCACCGACGTCGGAATGCGCTGCGCGTAAATCGCTCCGGTCGAGTAGAACTTGCGACCGTTGATGCGATAACCAGCGCCGTCGCGGGTGAGACGGGTGACGCGGTCGTGAGCGGTTTTGGTACCCAGCTCCGCCAGTGCATTGCCGAAGCGTTGGCCGGCGAGGGCCTCGGCGTACAAACGCTGTTTCTGTTCATCGCTGCCATTCACGCGCAGTACTTGCAGTGCGTAGAAATGGTTCTGCGGAATCTGCCCCAGCGAGCCGTCGGCCTGCGCAATCAGAGCAATGACCTTGGCCAGGGTGACGTTGGATACGTCCGCGCCGCCGTATTTTTTTGGCACGCTGATACCCCACAGGCCAGAGCGGGAAAACACTTCCAGTTCCGCCAAGGGCAGGCGGCGTTCGCGGTCGCGGATCGCGCTGTCGCGTTTGAAGTCTTCGGCCAGGTCGCTGGCAACAATCAGGGCTTGCTCATCGCTGGTGATGACCGCGACGTGATGGGAAAGCGTCATGTTTTTCCTCCAGATGTCTGGTCGTCTCAGATCCAGGAATGGCGAGCCGGCAAGGTGCCGTTCAGGCGATAGGCGCCGACCGCGTGATACTTCCAGCGCACCGGGTCGTGCAGGGTGTGCACGCGGGCGTTGCGCCAATGACGGTCGAGATTGAATTCGGCGAGGGTCGCGCGGCTGCCGGCCAGTTCGAAGAGCTTCTCGCTGGCCAGCAGCGAGATCTCGGTGGTCAGCACTTTCGCCTCAGCCACGGCGATCGAAGCGCGTGCGGCGGATTCGGCGGTCAGCGGCGCGGCGTGGACCTGATCGAGGACTTTGCCGGCCTTGCGCAGCAGCGCTTCGGCGGCGTGCAGTTCGATTTTCAGTTTGCCGATATCGGCGATCACGTAGAGGTCATCGCTGGCGCGCTCGACCTTGGCATCGATCCATGGTCGCGCGCGGGTTTTGACGAATTCGATGGCGTCGTCAATGGCGCCACGGGCGATGCCGGCGTCGATCGCCGCTTGAATCAGCTGCGACACTGCGCCTTGGGTATTCGGCTTCTCGTTGATCTTCCAGTTGTCGATGACCAGGCTCGACTCGACGCGCACGTTGTTCAGCAGGATCGTGCCGCTGGCGGTGGTGCGCTGGCCGAAGCCCGACCAGTCATCGACGATGCGCAAACCGGGGGTGCCGCGACGAACAAAAGCCAGTACCTGCTTGCCCTCATCATTGAGCGCTTTCACCGCGACCCAGTGTGCAAACAGCGCGCCGGTGGAGTAGAACTTCTGGCCGTTGATCAGGTAACCGTCGCCATCGGCGGTGATTCGCGCTTTGAGTTCCAACGTGTTTTTTGTGCCGCGTTCCGGGCCGGCATTACCGATGCGCCAGCCTTCCAGAACACTCTGGAACAACTGCTTTTTCTGTGCTTCGGTGGCGCTGCCGAGCACCAGATTGATGATGCCGAACTGGTTCTGTGGAATCTGCCCGAGCGCCGGGTCGGCGGCGGAAATGATCGCGAAGACTTCGGCCAGCGTGACGAAGGAAACCTGCGGGCCTCCGTATTCACGCGGGATGGCAATGCTACCGAGTCCGCTGCGGGTGAATTGTTCGATTTCCGACCACGGCAGTTTTCGCTGGCGGTCGCGTTTGGCCGCCTGCATGCGGGCCGCTTGCGCCAGCTCATGGGCGGCCTTGATGGCTTGCGCGTCGTTGCGCAGTACTTGCGCGGGCAACAACAGTGGGGCGATATCCAGATCGGACTGCACGTTTGCATCTGCAAGACTGGACATCAGTGCCGCTCCCTGGCTGCACGCAATGCCCTGGCGATCTGCACTGGGGTGATTGTGTTCCGGACCATACCTACCTCACATTTCAAGAAAAACGTCGCGAAGCGCGACGAATGAAAGAATGTCCGGTGGTCCGGTGCATATACCCTAAGCGCGTATAAAAATTAAATAAACTAACTTTTAGGAATATGTATAGAAGGCGGGATGTTCGGGCTGGTCATCGTGTGCAAGTGAGAGGACGTGCCTCTCACCCCGACCGGAACTCATTTGGCGCGCGTTTCGGCGGCCTTGAATTCGGGCTTCAATGGGACTTTCACATATGAATTCACACAACCGATTTTCAACGTACGCGGCGGCGCCCAGCGTGAATTGTTGCCGACCCGATCGAGGATGCAGTACGTCACATCCAGCCGCAGGTCTTCGCCTGCTTCGACAATCACCGCCGGTGGCACCCAGACCTGAATCGGCAGCCCGACATCGGCGGCCGTAATCGGCGCCAGGTCCATGCGTGTATCGCCCCAGCGCAACGTGATGGCGTCGTCTTCGGCCATGTTCAGATAAGGCTCGATGGTCAGCGGTACGCCGCGTTTGATCTGGCTGGGGTTCACGCCCTGACGGCGGATCGCTTCGGGGATGACCACGGGCGCCAGTCGCTGGTTTTCGTCTTCGCATTGCGCTGTGGGCTGACCACCCGGGCAATCGAGTTTGACCTGCACCCGGGTCGCGGCCGACAACGCCGGGCCCTGGCCGACCTGCATCACCCGGTAGTGAATGCGCGCGGTGCCGTTAGTGATGAAACTCTCCGGTACGCGCAGGCTGACCGAGTCGCCCACATCGGCCGCGCTCAGGACTTTTGACGCGACATAACATTTGTTCCAGAACAGTTCGATCAGGTCGCCAACGTCCATGTCGGGATAGGGCGACACATCGATCAGCAGGTGGGCCGCTGTCGCCAGGTTGATGCCGGTTTTTTGTGCGCATACCAGCGTTGGCGCTGCAAGTTCGGGGGTGTGCGAAATGCGGGTCATCGGTTTCTCTCCTTGAAGTCTCGCAGCGAAATCCGTTTCTGGAAAACAAAAGGCGCGAATCAACTGGCAATAAAAGGACCAGTATTTACTCAGCATTAGTGCGGATTGTTTGAACTAAGTAGCGCCGGTTGCCGACTAGATAAAAGTCTGCGGAGAGGGGTGTCAATAGAAGGGATTAGTTAATCTGTGAATTACAGGTTAATCAGAAAGTTCCTACGTCACTGAGGTATTAAGCCTAGGCGCAGTAGTAAAGAGGGCTACAGGAAAACGCCGATTCGGCCGCATTTTTTAAGGGTTTGAACTTGGGCAAGCGTGTGTGGATGTGTGAGCGTTCATGGATGAGTGGAACCATTGCGCAATGTATATCCGCGCACTGAGTAACAAATGTTCAAACGATTCGAGTAATAGGAGAAAGGCGTAACTTCCATCCGTGGAAGTTGGCCAGGATTGCACCGGTAGTTCTCAGGCGTGGTTGAGAAACTTGCTAAGAAACTGTTGAGTGCGTTCTTCTTTCGGATTGGCAAAAAGTGCTTTTGCTTCACCTTGCTCGACAATGACGCCCTTGTCGAAAAACACCACGCGATTGGCCACGTCACGGGCAAAGCCCATCTCGTGAGTGACAATCACCATGGTGCGATTTTCTTCGGCAAGACCGCGAATGGTCGCCAGCACTTCGCCGACCAGTTCCGGGTCGAGTGCCGAGGTCGGCTCGTCGAACAGAATCACTTCCGGCTCCATCGCCAGCGCCCGGGCAATCGCCACGCGCTGTTGCTGCCCACCGGAGAGACGACGCGGATAAGCGTCTTCCTTGCCCGCCAGGCCGACTTTGGTCAGCAGCTTTTTGCCCAGGGCAATCGCTTGATCGCGAGGCATCTTCTTGACCACGATCGGGCCTTCTATGACGTTTTCCAGGGCGGTGCGATGGGGGAACAGATTGAAGTTCTGGAACACGAAGCCGACGTGTTGGCGCAAGTTGCGCACCAGACCCTGCTGCTGGTTCAGCGGGCGGCGGGTATCGATTTCGATATCGCCGACCTTGATCCGGCCGCTGGTGGGTTCTTCAAGGAAATTCAGGCAGCGCAGGAACGTCGTTTTTCCCGAGCCACTGGGGCCGATGATCGCGACGACTTCGCCCTCCTTTACCTCAAGGTCGATGCCATTGAGCACGACCTGACCCTTGAATTGCTTGGTCAGTTTTTCCACGACAATCATCGGATCAGGACTCCTGGTCATGCCGATTGACACGCTCTTCCAACTTGTTCTGGAAGTGCGAAAGCACCGTGGCCAGAATCCAGTAGATCAGTGCGGCGGCAAGATACATGGTGAAGACTTCGAAAGTCCGGGCGGTGATCAGCTGAGCCTGACGGAACAGCTCCGGCACCTGAATGGTCGCGGCCAGCGCCGTGTCCTTGACCAGCGAAATAAAGCTGTTGCCCAGCGGCGGCAACGCCGTGCGCATCGCTTGCGGCAGGATGGCCCGGCGCAGGGTCTGCGCGCGGGTCATGCCGATACTCGCAGCGGCTTCCCATTGACCGCGTTCGATCGAACCGATCGCAGCTCGCAGGATTTCACAGGCGTAGGCGGCCATGTTCAGCGAAAAGCCGATCAGCGCTGCCGGCAAGGGATCAAGCTCCATGCCCAGTTGCGGCAAGCCGTAATAAATGACGAACAGTTGCACCAGCAGCGGCGTGCCGCGAAAGAACGACACATAAACGCGAGCTAGCCAACTCAGCAGCTTGAACCGCGACAGGCGCATCAGCGCCAGAGCGAAGCCCAGCGCCAATCCGAAAAACATACCGCCGAGGCTGAGAACGACTGTGAAATACGCGCCCTTTAGCAGAAAGGGCGCGGAGTTCACGAGCAGGGCTGTGGTTTCGGCGATCTGCTGGCTCAACTGTGGGAAGTCCAGTCCGAATCCGAATTGAAAACCAGCTTCCATTATTTAGTGACGTCTGCGTTGAAGTATTTCTTCGACAGTTTTTCAAGGGTACCGTCAGCACGCAGTTCGTCGAGTGCCTTGTTCACCGCAGCCAGCAATTCAGGCTCGCCTTTGCGCAGGGCGATGCCGGACTCCTGACGGGAGAAAGCTTCACCGGCAGCGACAGTTTTTGGCGCTTTCTTGGCGTACTCAAGTGCGGCCAGACGATCGATAAGGATGGCGTCGATACGGCCGTTGTTGAGGTCGGCGAACTTGGTCGGATCATCGTCGTATGTACGCACGTCTGCACCCGGCACGTTGGCGCGAACCCATTGTTCGTAGTTGGTGCCCAGGCCTACACCGACCTTCTTGCCGGACAGGTCGGCGGCGGTCTTGATGTTCAGGGCCGACTCTTTGCTTTTCAGCACGAGAGCCTGAATGCCGGAGACGGTGTACGGTTCGGAGAAGTCATACTTCTTCTTGCGCTCGTCGGAGATGGTGACCTGGTTGACCACCAAGTCCAGACGCTTGGACTCCAGCGCGGCGAGGATGCCGTCCCATTTGGTTGGCTGGATCTTGGTCTTGACCCCGAGTTTTTGCGCCAGCGCTTCGGACAGCTCGACTTCGAAACCGGACAGCTTGCCGTTCTCGTCAACGAAACTGAACGGTGGATAAGTGCCTTCCAGGCCGACGTTGAGAACGCCTTTGTCCTTGATCTGTTGCAGCTGCTCGCCGGCCACTGCCTGACCGATCAGGCCGGCGCTCAGGGCCAGACCCAGCGAACCGACCAGCAGAGTGCGACGTAGTGCGGAAAAATTCATGACAAGCCCCTGTGTTTTCTTATGGAAGACGCTTAAGGAAATGTAGGCAAATGGGTGATTTGAACGACAGCGCTATCCTGCCTTAAAGCAGCTTATGCGTCTCGCCCGAAATTCGCCTGCGGCGAGACTATATGATGTCGTTTATAGACTTGAAAATACTCAATATCAAAACTGTTATTCCTTTCTTGCATAAGGATCGTTCCCCCGATCGGCGTGGGAATGCTTCAAGGCACGCCACGTTCCAGCTCTGGAAGGGATGCAGAGCGTCCCGGGCTGCATTCCCACGCGGAGCGTGGGAACGATCAGTTACAGGAAATCCTTGTAAGCAAACAACGCCGGCGCGCCACCGGTGTGCAGGAAGATGATCGGGCCGTTATCGAAGCGCTGCCGGCCAATGCCGTCGAGCAGACCGGCCATCGCCTTGCCGGTGTAGACCGGGTCAAGCAAGAGACCTTCCTGACCCGCCAACAGTTTCACCGCCGCCAGTGTGCCGGCATTCGGTTCGCCATAACGCGGGCCGAAATATTCATCCCACAGCTCGACCTTGAAGTTGCCCGGCACCTCGACGCCAAGCAGCTCTGCCGTGCGCTCGGCCAAACCCTGCACCTTCGGCCGCTGATCTTCTTCACTGCGCGAAACCGTGACGCCAATCACAGGCAGTTGCGGCAGCGCCTCACTCAGCGCCAGCGCCAGACCACTGTGAGTCCCGGCACTGCCAGACGCCAGCACGACTGCGGCGAAATCGAGGCCACTGTCCTTGATCTGCTCAGCCAACTCCAGCCCGGCGCGCACATAACCCAAAGCACCGAGCGCATTGGAGCCGCCAATCGGCACCAGATACGGCTTCTTGCCGTTGCTGCGCAAACGCGCGGCGAGGGCGGCCAGTTGTTCGTCGGCATTGTCGAGGTTGTCGACCATCTCGACCCTGGTATCGAACAGATCGAGCAGCAGCCGGTTGCCGTTACCGGTGTAATTGCCGTCGTCCGTGCCCAGCGGGTTTTCCAGCAGCGCCACACAACCGAGACCGAGCCTGGCGGCCAGCGCAGCGGTCTGACGAACGTGGTTCGATTGCAGCGCACCGGCGGTAATCAACGTGTCGGCGCCCTGCGCGAGCGCATCAGCGGCAAGGTATTCGAGTTTGCGCAGCTTGTTGCCGCCCATGGCCAGCGGCGTCAGGTCATCGCGCTTGATGTACACCTCGCGGCCGAGCCAGGCGGACAAGCGTTCGAGTTTTTCCAGTGGCGTGGGATGGCTCAGCAGGTCGAGACGGGTAAAGCGTTGCAGCTGTTGTTTGATCATGAGTCTGTACTGGCGCAAAAGAATGAGAGGACTATAGGCACGCGTTTTTACCCGGGCAACCGCCAATCGCTTATAGCCAAATGGACTGAGGCCAGCACTATCGGTTCTTAATTCGTCGGCCAGGGCATGCCGTAAAGTAGGCGCCGTTGACGCGGCCAGACAGTCCGGCCGCCCGTGAGGAGTCTTTACCGTGAGCGAGCGTTCCAGCCATTGGCAATTGCAGACCGTCGTCAGCCAACTGCGTAGCGCACGGGATCAGTGGCGTGCACAGAATGGTCGGGCTTCAGGAGAGCAGGGTGGCCGCGAATTGCCGTCCCGGGCGGCGATGGCGCAAATCCTTGAGGCGTTGTGCGGCGCGCTGTTCCCGATGCGTTTGGGGCCAGTTGATCTACGTGAAGAAAGTGAAGATTTCTACGTCGGGCACACGCTCGATGTTGCGCTGAATGCTTTGTTGGCACAGACGCGCCTGGAGCTGCGTTACGTCGCTCGACACAGCGCGCAGGATGACAGTGAAGTCGAGGCTCGGGCCATTCGGATCGTGCAGGATTTTGCCTTGGCCTTGCCGGGGTTGCGCACACTGCTCGATACCGATGTGCTGGCGGCTTACCACGGCGACCCGGCGGCGCGCAGTGTTGATGAGGTGCTGCTGTGCTATCCGGGCATTCTTGCGGTGATTCACCACCGCTTGGCGCACCATTTATACCGTGCCGGTTTGCCTTTGCTGGCGCGGATAAGCGCGGAGATCGCCCACTCGGCGACGGGCATCGATATCCACCCTGGCGCGCAGATCGGCCGCAGTTTTTTTATCGATCACGGCACCGGCGTAGTAATTGGCGAAACCGCGATCATTGGCGAGCGCGTGCGCATTTATCAGGCCGTCACGTTGGGCGCCAAGCGGTTCCCGGCCGATGAGGACGGGCAATTGCAGAAGGGCCATCCGCGCCACCCGATCGTCGAAGACGATGTGGTGATTTATGCCGGAGCGACGATTCTGGGGCGGATCACCATCGGCAAGGGATCGACCATTGGCGGCAACGTGTGGCTGACGCGCAGCGTGCCGGCGGGGGCGAATCTGACCCAGGCGAATCTGCAGCATGATGACGGGACGCAAAAATAGCCTGCAAACATGCGACCTGTAGGAGCTGACGAGTGAAACGAGGCTGCAATCTTTTGATCTTTGCTTTTAAACATCAAGATCAAAAGATCGTCCGAACGCGGCCCGAGCCTTCGGCAGCTCCTACAGGTTCGGGCATCAGGCATTTTGCTGTTGAACAAATCCCCTCAGACCCGCGTCATATCCCTCCTTGGGCGCTGTAGGAAACCTACCGCCCAGCCCTGCGATTAGTCCTTACCACCGCATTCATGTTTAACTTGAACGTTCATTCAAGTTAAACCGGTGGTTCGCTGCCCGCTCACAACAGGAGGCTTGCCTTTGCTGAGTCCGATCATTTCAGCCACGTTTCAACCCCTCGAGGTGCACGTTTCATGAGTGCATCGTCTCCCCCCGCCAGCGGTCTGGTGCGCATGAATCCGCCGGTGTTCTACTTCGCCGCGACGGTCATTTTGCTGTTTGGTCTTGTCGTCATCGCCATCCCCGAGCAGGCCGGCGCCTGGTTGCTGGAAGCGCAAAACTGGGCGGCCAATACGGTCGGCTGGTACTACATGCTCGCGATGACCCTGTATCTGGTCTTCGTGGTGGTCACCGCCTTATCCGGCTACGGCAAGATAAAACTCGGTGCCGACCACGACGAGCCCGAATTCAGTTACCTGTCCTGGGCCGGCATGCTGTTCGCCGCCGGGATCAGCATCACGCTGTTCTTCTTCTGCGTCTCCGAACCGCTGACGCACATGCTGCAGCCGCCGCAGGGCGAGGCCGGCACGGCTGATGCCGCGCGGCAAGCGATGCAGATTCTGTTTCTGCACTGGGGTCTGCATGGCTGGGGCGTGTTCGCCTTCGTCGGCATGGCGCTCGCCTATTTCGCTTACCGTCACAACCTGCCGCTGGCGCTACGCTCGGCGCTGTATCCGCTGATCGGCAAACGCATCAACGGCCCGATCGGCTACGCGGTCGATGGCTTCGGCATCATCGCCACGGTGTTCGGCCTCGGTGCCGACATGGGCTTCGGCGTGCTGCACCTCAATTCCGGTCTCGACTATCTATTCGGTATCGCTCATACCCAGTGGATTCAGGTCGGCCTGATCACCCTGATGATGGGCGCGGCGATCATCGTTGCCGTCTCCGGCGTCGATAAAGGCGTGCGGGTGATGTCCGATATCAACATGCTGCTGGCCTGCGGGTTGCTGCTGTTCGTGTTGTTTGCCGGACCCACGCAGCACCTGCTCAATACGCTGATCCAGAACGTTGGCGACTACCTCGGCGCCCTGCCGATGAAGAGTTTCGACCTCTACGCCTATGACAAGCCGAGCGACTGGCTGGGTGGCTGGACAGTGTTCTACTGGGCCTGGTGGATTGCATGGTCGCCGTTCGTGGGCCTGTTCATCGCACGGATTTCCCGTGGTCGCACCATTCGTGAATTCGTCTTCGGCGTGCTGTTGATTCCGCTCGGCTTCACCCTGGCGTGGATGTCGATTTTCGGTAACAGCGCCCTCGATCAAGTCCTCAATCACGGCATGAGCGCACTGGGCATGTCGGCCATCGACAATCCGTCGATGAGCATTTATCTGTTGCTGGAAACCTATCCGTGGAGCAAAACCGTCATCGCCGTGACGGTGTTCATCAGCTTCGTGTTCTTCGTCACCTCGGCGGACTCCGGCACCGTCGTGCTCTCGACCCTGTCGGCCAAGGGCGGTAACCCGGATGAAGACGGGCCGAAATGGCTGCGGGTGTTCTGGGGCGCGATGACTGCACTGATCACCAGTGCGCTGCTGTTCTCCGGCAGCATCGATGCACTCAAGTCAGCGGTTGTCCTCACGTCGTTGCCGTTCTCGTTGATTCTGCTGCTGATGATGTGGGGCCTGCACAAGGCGTTCTATCTGGAATCGCAGAAGCAGATCGCGCAGCTGCATTCGCTGGCGCCGGTGTCCGGTTCACGGCGCGGCACTGGCGGCTGGCGCCAGCGCCTGAGTCAGGCCGTGCACTTCCCGTCGCGCGACGAGGTGTATCGCTTCATGGAAAGCACGGTGCGCCCGGCGATCGAGGAAGTGACCGCCGTGTTCGTCGAAAAAGGTCTGCACGTGGTCACCCAGCCGGATCCGGCGCATGACAACGTCAGCCTGGAAATCGGTCATGGCGAGCAACATCCATTCATCTATCAAGTGCAGATGCGCGGCTACTTCACGCCATCGTTCGCGCGCGGAGGCATGGGTTCGAAACAACTCAACAACCGCCGCTACTACCGCGCCGAAGTGCATTTGAGCGAGGGCAGTCAGGACTACGATCTGGTCGGCTACACCAAAGAGCAGATCATCAACGACATCCTCGACCAGTACGAACGGCACATGCAGTTCCTGCATCTGGTGCGTTGATCGGCGGCTGAGCGCCGGGTCTTTTCAAGGCTCGGCGCTCAAAGCGAACGCGCGTCCCTTTCGGCAGTTTTGTGAAACGTTTCAGCTATTGATCGAGTCTTTATTTTTCAGCGCACTCGTCGGCGTATGCTGGGCTCCTCGCAACGCCGTCGATACCTGAAACTGACAAGAGAGCATTCGATGACTTACACCGCTGCCGAAAACCGCTACGACTCCATCCCCTACCGCCGCGTTGGCCGCAGCGGTCTGGTGCTGCCAGCGCTGTCGCTGGGCCTTTGGCACAACTTTGGCGACAGCACGCCGATCGATACACAGCGCGCGTTGCTGCGCACCGCGTTCGATCTGGGCATCAACCATTTCGACCTCACCAACAACTACGGCCCGCCGTACGGCAGCGCCGAAATCAATTTCGGCCGCCTGCTGCGCGAGGACTTCAAGCAGTATCGCGACGAGCTGATCATCTCCAGCAAGGCTGGCTGGGACATGTGGCCCGGCCCTTATGGCCAGGGCGGTGGGTCGCGCAAATACGTGCTGGCCAGTCTCGACCAGAGCCTGCAACGCTTGGGTCTGGATTACGTGGATATCTTCTATTCGCACCGCTTCGACCCGGACACCCCGCTGGAAGAAACCGCCAGCGCTCTCGCCACTGCAGTGCAACAGGGCAAGGCTTTGTACATCGGTATCTCGTCCTACTCAGGGGTGAAAACGCGCGAAATGGCCGCGCTGCTGAAAGAGTGGAAAGTGCCGCTGCTGATTCATCAACCGGCGTATAACCTGCTCAATCGCTGGGTAGAGAAGGATCTGCTCGATACCACCGATGAACTCGGCACGGGCGTGATTGCCTTTACGCCGCTGGCGCAGGGCTTGCTCACCGACAAATACCTCAACGGCGTGCCGGCCGATGCGCGAGTCAATCGCCCGGGCGGCGGTTCGTTGCAGGCTTCGCACTTGTCCGAGGCCAACATCGCTCACGTGCGAGCGTTGAACGAGATTGCCCAGCGTCGCGGGCAGAGCCTGGCGCAATTGGCACTGGCGTGGACGCTGCGTGATCCGCGGGTGACTTCGGCATTGATCGGCGCGAGCCGGCCGGAGCAGATTATCGAGAACGTTGGCGCGTTGAAGAATCTGAGTTTCAGTGCCGAAGAGCTGGCGGAGATTGACCGGTTTGCCCAGGAGGGCGGGATCAATCTTTGGGAGAAGCCTTCGACGGCGGAGTAAGCCTTCCGAAGACTGATCGTTCCCACGCAGAGCGTGGGAACGATCAGGCTCAGCGAAAGAACGGCACATCCCCCAACACCGTCGCCCGCTGCATCACCCGCCGCGCCGGGCGGTAGTCGTCCACTGCGTAATGCTGGGTCACGCGGTTATCCCAGAAGGCGATGTCGTCCTTCTGCCAGCGCCAGCGAATGGTGAACTCCGGCCGCGTTGCATGGGCGAACAGAAACTTCAGGATGGCCTCGCTCTCGGTTTCCGACAGCTCGTTGATCTTCGAGGTAAATCCTTCATTGACGAACAACGACCGTCGCCCACTGACCGGATGCGTACGTATCACCGGGTGCGACAGCGGTGGATTCTTGCGCCGCGCTTCTTCCCACTGCGCCAGCGCCTCGGGCGTGTTGCCGTAGCGCTCCAGCGGAAACGAGCGGGTGAAATCGTGGGTCGCGGTCAGGCCTTCCAGCAGGTTTTTCATTGGCGCCGACAACGCTTCATACGCCGCAATCCCGCTGGCCCACAACGTGTCGCCACCGAACTCCGGCAACAACTTGGCGCTGAGCACGGCGCCCATCGCTGGCGTCGGCAGGAAGGTCACGTCGGTGTGCCAGATCGCGTTGTCACGTACGTCGGTGACTGCGGTGTCGAGGATCAGAACTTCCGGTTGTTCCGGCACGTTCGGGTAGATCGGGTGAATGTGCAGGTCGCCGAAATAATGCGCGAAACGTGCCTGCTGCGCCGGCTCGATCGGCTGGTTGCGAAAGAACAGCACCTGATAGTTGAGCAGCGCCTGCTCGATGGCATCGCGGTGTTCCAGGCTCAGCGGCTGGCTGATATCGAGGCCGCTGATCTGCGCGCCGAGGGCCGAGCTTAACGGGGTGATGTTGAGGCTGCTCATGGTCTTTCTCTTCAATTCGGTGAGACCACCCTTTGTAGGAGCTGCCGAAGGCTGCGATCTTTTGATCTTGCTTTTTAAGAAGATCAAGATCAAAAGATCGCAGCCTTCGGCAGCTCCTACAGGGGGGATTCAAAAGATGTTTTAGTGCGCCTGGCCGTGCCATGGCACGAGTTTGCGCTGCAGGGCGCGCAGGCCCATTTCCATGGCGAAGGCGATCAGGGCGATGACCAGAATCCCCAGCACCACCACATCGGTCACCAGGAACTGCGCAGCCGACTGCACCATGAAACCGAGGCCGCTGGTGGCCGCGATCAATTCGGCAGCGACCAGCGTCGACCAGCCAACCCCCAGACCAATGCGCACGCCAGTGAGAATGTCCGGCAACGCGCTTGGCAAAATCACATGACGAATCAATTGCGCGCGTGTCGCGCCTAACGACTGCGCCGCACGCAGTTTTGCCGGATCAACGGTGCGCACGCCCGTAGCGGTGGCGATGGCAATCGGCGCGAAAATCGCCAGATAGATCAGCAGCACTTTCGACAACTCGCCAATGCCGCACCAGATCACGATCAGCGGCAGATAGGCCAGCGGTGGAATAGGGCGGTAGAACTCGATCAGCGGGTCGAGCACACCACGGGCGATGCGGTTGGCGCCGATGGCAATGCCCACCGGTACGGCGGTCAGAATCGCAAAAGCGAGACCCAGACCAATGCGGCTCAGGCTGGCACCCAAGTGCTGCCACAGCGTCGAATCCATGTATCCCGAAGTCGCCAACAGCCAGCCCTTTTGCAGCACGGCGGCGGGTGGCGGCAGGAACAACGGTTCGATCAAACCAGTGGCCGTCACGGCCCACCAGATCGCCAACAAGGCGAACAAGGTCAACAGGCTGATCCAGCGCGTGCTGAGGCTGCGGCCCACCGGGATGCTCACCGAAGATGTTTTCACCGCCGCAGCGGAAACGTCGTAACTGCTCATGCGCGCTCCTGCCGGGTTACGGCGCTGCGTTGCGAGAAGACTCTGCTCAGCACGTGCTCGCGGGTTTCGATAAACCGCGGATCGGATTTGATCGCACGGGCCGACTCCCCAGCGGCATAACGCTGGCCGAAGTTCAGCTGCAGGCGCTCGACGATCTGCCCCGGATTCGGCGCCAGCAGGATCAGATCCGTAGCGAGGAACACCGCTTCTTCAATGTCGTGGGTAATCAGGAAAACCGGCTTGGCCGTGCGTTGCCAGACTTGCAGCAACAGCTCCTGCATCTGTTCGCGAGTAAATGCATCAAGCGCACCGAACGGCTCATCCATCAGTAGCACGCGCGGGTCGGCGGCGAGGGCGCGGGCGAGGCCGACGCGTTGTTTCTGACCGCCGGAAAGTTGCCAGATGCGCCGGTCTTCGAAGCCAGCGAGATCGACCAGTGCGAGCATTTCACGGGCGCGCTGTTCGCGTTTTTCCTTGCTGGCACCGGCCAGTTCGAGGCCGAAGGCGACGTTGGCCAATACATCTTGCCAAGGCAGTAAAGCGTCATCCTGAAACACCACGCCACGTTCGGCGCTCGGGCCTTTGACCGGCACGCCGTCGAGGGTGATGCGCCCGGCGCTCGGTTCGACGAAACCGGCAATCAGGTTCAACAGCGAAGTCTTGCCGCTGCCGGACGGACCGAGGGCGACCAGCAACTGCTGCGGCCCCAGGGTCAGAGAAATATCCGCCAGCACCGGCTCCGGGCTGCCCGGGTACTGTGCGCTGATGCGCTCCAGCTGTAGCAAGGCCATCGCTGTTATCTCCCGATCAGTTGGTGATGTATTTGGCGCTGACGTATGGCGCGTAGTCCGGCAGCACGGCGTCGACCTTGCCCTGCTCCTTGAGGAACGCGGCGGTGTCGGTGATGGCTTTGGTGGTCGGCGCGCCAAGGTCGCTGACCTGATCAGCCGCCAGCGGGTAGACGTTGCCCTGCAGCAGCAATGGGATGTCGCTGGCTTTGGCGCCAGACAGCTTCACCAGTTTGTCGACGTTGCTCTGGTTGGCCAGCCAGGCCTGCGGATCCTTGCGGTAAGCGGCGTAGGCGTCGAGGGTGACCTTGGCGAATGCGGTGACGATTTGCGGATGCTTCTCGGCGAAGTCCTTGCGCACGATCCACGCATCGAAGGTCGGCGCGCCGAACTTGGCCAGTTCGCCGGAGGTGATCAGCACTTTGCCGTTTTCCTTGGCCACGCCCAGTGCCGGATCCCAAACGTAAGTGGCGTCGATATCGCCGCGTTTCCATGCGGCGATGATCGCTGGCGGCGCGAGGTTGAGAACGGTGACTTTCGACGGATCGATGTTCCAGTGCTTGAGCGCGGCGAGCAGGCTGTAGTGCCCCGTGGACACAAACGGCACGGCGATTTTCTTGCCGATCAGATCCTGCGGAGTCTTGATGCCGGAACCTTCACGCGCGACCAGTGCTTCAGCGGCGCCGATCTGCGTGGCAATCAGGAAGGTTTCGACCGGCACTTTGCGGGTGATCGCGGCGGTCAACGGGCTCGAACCGAGATAGCCGATCTGCACATCGCCGGACGCGATGGCGGCAATGATGTCGGCACCGTTATCGAATTTGCGCCAGCTGATATCGGCCTTGGTGGCTTTCTCGTAAGCGCCGTCGGCCTGAGCGACTTTGGCCGGGTCGACGGTAGTCTGGTAGGCGACAGTGAGATCGGCAGCCTGGGCCAGGAAGCTTGCAGCGGCCAGTGAGGCGGCGGCGAGCAGGCGAAGCGGGGAATTCAGTTTCAAGTGAGAGCTCCAGATCAGGCGACCGAGTGTCGGCGTGAAAGGAGACTAAATGATCTAAGAATCGAAAAATAAATAACTTTTTCGAATGAGCTTATGAGCGGAAAAATCTAAGACAGGAGAGGATGTGAGCCTTTGACTGATCGTTCCCATGCTCTGCGTGGTAACGCCTCAAGGGACGCTCTGCGTCCAAAGTGACGCGGAGCGTCACAGGCTGCATTCCCACGCAGAGCGTGGGAACGATCAAAGGATGTTCTATATCAATTGCTGATGGCGAGGATGCTCGCCTGATACGCGCCGACAAACACATCAAAATCGCCGACCTCGTTCTGCTCAAGCTCGGCCTGCTGCGCCAGCGACGAGCGCGCCACTTCCTCGAACTTCGCCTGCTCATCCGCCGGCAACGGCTCGCTGCGGAAGAACTCGGCATGGGCCTGGCTCTGCCGCAGCGAGAACTGCGCAAAGCTTTCCTTGTGCTCGGCCATCGCCGCCAGTACCTGCGCCGACGGTGTCAGGGACGGATCGCTGACTTTCGCCAGTTGCGCATCCAGCGCCTGGCTGTGCGCATCGCCGCCGTGGCTCTGATCGAGCAGCGCAGCCAGCGGAGCGATTTGCTCAAGCAGTTCGCCAGCCCAGGTCTTCATTTCGACCGCTTGGCCGTCGCGCTGCAATTGCAGTCCCGGACGGCGGCCTTCCTTGACCACGCTGAGGAAGTTCGAAGTGGCGTTGCCGCACGAAGTATTGGTCAGCAACGGGCTGTCGTTCAACGCGCAGTACAGCAGGAACGCGTCGAGGAAGCGCGACTCGGTGAGGTCGATGCCCATTGGCAGGAACGGATTGATGTCCAGGCAACGCACTTCGACATATTGAATGCCGCGCGCCATCAAGGCCTGGATCGGCCGCTCGCCGGTGTAAGTCACGCGTTTCGGGCGGATGTTGGAGTAGTACTCGTTTTCGATCTGCAGGATATTGGTGTTGAGCTGCACCCACTCGCCATCCTTGTGCGTGCCGACTTCAACGTACGGCGCGTATGGCGTGGCCACGGCTTTGCGCAGGCTGTCGGTGTAGCTCGCCAGATCGTTGTAGCACGGCGTCAGGCCGGCCTGGGCGTTGCTCTGGTAACCGAGGTCGCTCATGCGCAGGCTGGTCGCGTACGGCAGATACAGCGTGTCCGGATCGAGCTGTTCGAGCTGATGCGAACGCCCGCGCAGGAAACCCGCATCCAGCGCCGGCGAAGCACCGAACAGGTACATCAGCAGCCAGCTGTAGCGGCGGAAGTTGCGGATCAGGGCGATGTAGGACACCGACTGGAAATCGCGGTCAGTGCCGACGAAACCTTCGGCCTCACGCAGTAGCGGCCAGAGCTGTTCCGGCAGCGAGAAGTTGTAGTGAATCCCGGCGATGCACTGCATGGTCTTGCCGTAACGCAGGGCCAGGCCCTTGCGGTAAACGTACTTGAGCTGACCGATGTTGGAGGTGCCGTAATAGGCGATCGGGATGTCTTCCTCGGCCGGCAACGGGCACGGCATCGACGGGCTCCACAGGTACTCGCTGCCGAGTTTGCTGTAGGCAAAGCGGTGGATCTTGTCCAGGCTCGCCAGTGTGTCGGCAGGATCCGGCAGGGCAGGCGTGATGAATTCCAGCAGCGACTCGGAGTAGTCGGTGGTGATCTGTTCGTTGGTCAGCGCGGAACCCAGGGCTTCGGGGTGCGGCGTTTGCGCCAGGCGACCTTCACTGGTCACGCGCAGGCATTCACGTTCGATACCGTGCAGGCACTGCTTGAGCAGAGAGAGGTTGGCGCGCTCGCCGAGCAGAGCCAGGCGGCGGTTGAGAAGTTCGCTCAATTTGGATTCCTTCACGCGTCAGTCGCCCCAATATGGGGGTGGGCAGGACGGTCTACAAGGGTGAAGTTGAAACTGGCGTTATCGCCTGGTTTTTTGGACTGGAATAGTCCTTTCGAACCGCCTACTTCAATCCCTGAATCTGGCAGACGCACGCGAAGATCATGCAGTACCTGTGGGAGCGGGCTTGCCCGCGAAGAGGGAGTGTCAGTCAATATCAAGTCATCTGACACACCGCCCTCGCGAGCAAGCCCGCTCCCACAGAAAAGCTCGACGCTGCGATCACAGCGCCGAAATTAACTCAAAATGATGAACAACATCTACAAGACAGCGAAGGTGCCTTGCGCTTTTGCGACCAGTTTGTCGCCCTGCATCACCTCGGCTTCGACCACCAGCGTACGACGGCCCGGGTGGATCACCCGCGCCGTGCACAGCACCTCACCGTCGGAGACGGCGCGGATGTAGTTGATCTTGCATTCGATGGTCGCGCTCTGCTGATCAAAGCCATGGCTGCTGGAACACGCCAGGCCCATGGCAATATCGACCAGACTGAACAGCGCGCCACCGTGCAGCTTGCCGCCACGGTTGCGCAGCTCGGGCTCAAGCGCCAGGGCGACTTGCGCCACCCCGGTCTCGAGACTGTGCAGGCGGCAGCCCAACAGCTTGAAAAAGGCGCTCTCGACGAGCCCGGCCGGCATGTCCATCAGCGTTTCTTCAATTGCTTGGCGTTGGCAAACAACGAGGCCATTGCGTTGTTCACCGGCGCGGCGGTAGCGGTTTCCTTGCGCGGCGCGTTGCCGGAAGACTGGCGCGGTGCCGAGCCTGGACGCGAGCCACGGGCGCCGTCGACCTTCTCGCCCGGGGTGTCGCTCATGCGCATCGACAGGCCGACGCGTTTGCGCGGGATGTCGACCTCCATGACCTTCACTTTCACCACGTCACCGGCCTTGACCGCTTCGCGTGGGTCCTTGATGAACTTCTCCGACAGCGCCGAGATGTGCACCAGACCGTCCTGGTGCACGCCGATGTCGACGAACGCACCGAACGCCGTAACGTTGGTGACCACGCCTTCAAGGATCATTCCCAGTTGCAGATCCTTGAGGTCCTCGACGCCTTCCTGGAACTCGGCGGTTTTGAACTCCGGACGCGGGTCGCGACCGGGCTTTTCCAGTTCCTGGAGAATATCGGTGACGGTCGGCAGACCGAAGGTTTCGTCGGTGAATTTCTTCGGATCCAGGCGCTTGAGAAACGCCGCATCGCCAATCAGCGAACGAATGTCACGGTCGGTTTCAGCGGCAATGCGCTGCACCAGCGGATAGGCTTCCGGGTGCACCGCCGAGGAATCCAGCGGATTGTCGCCGTTCATCACGCGCAGGAAACCGGCAGCCTGTTCGAAGGTTTTCTCGCCCAGACGCGCGACTTTCTTCAGCGCCGCACGGGTCTTGAACGCGCCGTGTTCGTCACGGTGAGCAACGATGTTTTGCGCCAATGTGGCGTTGAGGCCGGAGATCCGCGCCAGCAGTGCCACGGAGGCGGTGTTCACATCGACACCGACGGCGTTCACGCAATCCTCGACCACGGTATCAAGACCCCGCGCCAGTTTCAGCTGCGAGACATCGTGTTGGTATTGGCCGACGCCGATGGATTTCGGGTCGATTTTTACCAGTTCGGCCAGCGGATCCTGCAGGCGACGGGCGATCGACACGGCGCCACGGATCGACACGTCCAGATCCGGAAATTCCTTGGCCGCCAGTTCCGATGCCGAGTACACCGATGCGCCGGCTTCGGACACCATGACCTTGGTCATTTTCATTGCTGGATATTTTTTGATCAGCTCGATCGCCAGTTTGTCGGTCTCGCGGCTGGCGGTGCCGTTGCCGATGGCGATCAGGTCCACCGAATGCTTGGCGCACAGCGCAGCGAGAATGGCGATGGTCTGGTCCCATTTGTTGTGCGGCACGTGCGGGTAAACCGTGGCGTGGTCGAGCAGCTTGCCGGTCGAATCGACTACCGCCACTTTGCAGCCAGTGCGCAGGCCCGGGTCGAGGCCCAAAGTGGCGCGCGGGCCGGCCGGTGCGGCCAGCAGCAAGTCGTGCAGGTTGTGCGCGAAAACGTTGATCGCTTCGGTTTCGGCGCCATCGCGCAGCTCGCCGAGCAGGTCGGTTTCCAGGTGCGTGTAGAGCTTGACCTTCCAGGTCCAGCGCACCACTTCACTGAGCCACTTGTCCGCAGGGCGGTTCTGGTTCTGGATGCCGAATTGCTGGCCGATCATGCCTTCGCACGGATGCATGGTGCCCGGTAGCTCGTCGCCGACCTTCAGCGCGGAGCTGAGAATGCCTTCGTTGCGGCCACGGAAAATCGCTAGGGCACGGTGCGACGGCATGCTTTTCAGCGGCTCGTCGTGTTCGAAGTAATCGCGGAACTTGGCGCCTTCCTCTTCCTTGCCGGCAATGACGCGGGCACTGAGGGTGGCTTCCTGTTTCAGGTAGTTACGCAATTTTTCCAGCAGGCTGGCGTCTTCGGCGAAACGCTCCATGAGGATGTACTTGGCGCCTTCCAGCGCAGCCTTGACGTCCGCCACGCCTTTTTCCGCATCGACGAAGCGCGCGGCTTCGGTTTCCGGCGACAGGTTCGGGTCGTTGAACAAGCCGTCGGCCAGTTCGCCGAGGCCGGCTTCGAGGGCGATCTGGCCCTTGGTGCGGCGCTTCTGCTTGTACGGCAGGTACAAGTCTTCCAGACGGGTTTTGGTGTCGGCGAGCTTGATGTCGCGCTCGAGAGCGGGGGTGAGCTTGCCTTGCTCCTCGATGCTGGCGAGGATGCTGATACGCCGTTCGTCGAGTTCTCGCAGGTAGCGCAGGCGCTCTTCCAGATGACGCAGTTGGGTGTCGTCGAGGCTGCCGGTGACTTCTTTTCGGTAACGGGCGATGAAGGGAACGGTAGAGCCTTCATCGAGTAGCGCGACGGCCGCTTCGACCTGTTGTGGGCGTACGCCGAGTTCCTCGGCGATGCGGCTGTTGATGCTGTCCATAAAACCACCTGACATAGTATGAAAAGCAGGCTCGCAGGCACGCAGATAAAGGCCTGGAGGCTGATTGAGCGGCTGGAAAATTGCCGCTGCCTGGATCAAGAGGCTGCCCATTGACCCGTGAAATCGAACAGTTGCTGCACAGGGCCTGAAAAAATACCGGCCACTTACGGTAACGATTCAGACGTTGCCTGGCGCAAAACGCCGCGCATTATAACCAGCGTTCTGTCATTCGGGGGCGTTGCAGGCTGTAGGCATAAACCCCGGTTTTCTGGCAGTGAAGGAAAAATCTGCTAACAATGCACACGGTGCGTATAACGGCAGCTACGCCATAATGCGCGCCGAGCTAAAAGGAGCATCCAATGAGCAGCACTGCACAAACTGCTGAAGGCGAAAAAATTCTCATCGTTGACGACGATCCGGGGCTGAGCAGCCTGCTGGAACGCTTCTTCGTCAGCAAGGGCTATCGCGCCCGTACCGTTCCGAACACCGAGCAGATGGACCGTCTGCTGGCGCGTGAAGTGTTCAATCTGGTCGTTCTCGACCTGATGCTGCCGGGCGAAGACGGCCTTACCGCTTGCCGCCGCCTGCGTGGGGCGAACAACCAGATTCCGATCATCATGCTCACCGCCAAGGGCGATGAGCTGAGCCGTATCAAGGGGCTTGAACTGGGGGCCGACGATTACCTGGCCAAGCCGTTCAATCCCGACGAGCTGATGGCGCGTGTCAAAGCCGTATTGCGCCGTCAGGCCGCACCGGTGCCGGGCGCACCGGGCAGCGAAGACGAAAATGTCACCTTCGGTGATTACGTATTGTCGCTGGCCACCCGCGAGCTCAAGCGCGGCGATGAGGTGCACATGCTCACCACCGGTGAGTTCGCTGTACTCAAGGCGCTGGTAATGAACGCACGTCAGCCGCTGACCCGCGACAAGCTGATGAACCTCGCCCGTGGTCGTGAATGGGATGCGCTGGAGCGTTCCATCGACGTGCAGATCTCGCGTCTGCGTCGGATGATCGAACCCGATCCGTCGAAGCCGCGCTACATCCAGACCGTCTGGGGTGTGGGTTACGTGTTCGTTCCGGATGGCACCGCCACCAAGTGATCGGTGATTTGTAGGAGCGGGTCTGCAAGGCTCTGGTCGCACGGCCATGGCCACAGACTCGCAATCTGCAATATGCGAGCATTGCTCGCTCCTGCAAGTGTGTAGCGGTTAAAGATGAAAACCCCCGTCTGGTTCCCCCAAAGTTTTTTCTCTCGCACCCTTTGGCTGGTGCTGATCGTCGTGCTGTTTTCCAAGGCGCTGACCCTGGTTTATCTGTTGATGAACGAGGACGTGCTGGTGGATCGCCAATACAGCCACGGCGTCGCCCTGACGCTGCGCGCCTATTGGGCCGCCGATGAAGAAAACCGTGCAAAGATTGCCGATGCCGCAACCCTGATCCGTGTGGTCGGCGCCGGCGTGCCGGAAGGCGAACAGCACTGGCCGTACAGCGAAATCTATCAGCGCCAGATGCAGGCGGAGCTGGGGGCCGACACCGAAGTGCGTTTGCGCATGCACTCACCACCGGCGCTGTGGGTGCGCGCGCCAAGCCTGGGCGATGGCTGGCTGAAGGTGCCGCTTTACCCGCATCCGCTGCGTGGCCAGAAAATCTGGAACGTGCTCGGCTGGTTCCTCGCCATCGGCCTGTTGTCGACAGCGTCGGCGTGGATTTTCGTCAGCCAGCTCAACCAGCCGTTGAAGCGTCTGGTATATGCCGCACGGCAGCTCGGTCAGGGCCGCAGCGTGCGCCTGCCGATCAGCGACACGCCCAGCGAAATGACCGAGGTTTACCGCGCCTTCAACCAGATGGCCGAAGACGTCGAGCAGGCCGGACGCGAGCGCGAGTTGATGCTCGCGGGGGTGTCCCACGACTTGCGCACACCGCTGACGCGCTTGCGCCTGGCGCTGGAATTGATGGGGGCTCACACCGATCTGACTGACGACATGGTTCGCGACATCGAAGACATGGACGCGATTCTCGACCAGTTCCTCGCGTTCATTCGCGATGGTCGAGACGAGTCGGTGGAAGAAGTCGACCTCAGCGATCTTGTGCGCGAAGTCGCCGCGCCGTACAACCAGAGCGAAGAGAAAGTGCGCCTGCGTCTGGAACCGATCCAGCCATTCCCGCTGCGTCGCGTGTCGATGAAGCGCCTGCTCAACAACCTGATTGGCAACGCCTTGAATCATGCCGGTAGTGGCGTCGAAGTGGCGGCGTACGTGTCGGGGGATACCAGCGCTCCGTATGTGGTGCTGAGCGTGATGGACCGTGGCGCCGGGATTGATCCGTCCGAGCTTGAGGCGATTTTCAACCCGTTCACCCGGGGCGATCGGGCTCGGGGCGGCAAAGGCACGGGGTTGGGGTTGGCGATCGTCAAGCGAATTGCGGCGATGCATGGCGGCAATGTCGAGTTGCGCAATCGGTCCGGAGGCGGGCTTGAAGCGCGGGTGAGATTGCCGCTTGGGTTGATGTTGCCTAGAGATGCCGTGTAACGGCTGAAAAAAGATCGCAGCCTGCGGCAGCGCCTACAGGAAACGCATTCCCATGTAGGCGCTGCCGAAGGCTGCGATCTTTTGCTTTACCCCTTGCCTTTGGTGCGGGTCATATTCGGCCCGCCATTTTTTTCCAGATGTTCGATGATGATCCCGGCCACGTTCTTGCCGGTGGTGGTCTCGATCCCTTCCAGGCCCGGCGATGAATTCACTTCCATCACCAATGGGCCGTGGTTCGAACGCAGGATATCCACACCCGCCACTGCCAGGCCCATGACCTTTGCAGCGCGTAACGCGGTCATGCGTTCTTCCGGGGTGATCTTGATCAGGCTGGCGCTGCCCCCACGGTGCAGGTTGGAGCGAAATTCGCCTGGTTTGGCCTGGCGCTTCATCGCCGCGATCACCTTGTCGCCCACCACGAAGCAACGGATATCTGCACCGCCGGCTTCCTTGATGTATTCCTGAACCATGATGTTCTGCTTCAGGCCCATGAACGCTTCGATCACCGACTCGGCCGCCGTCGCGGTTTCGCACAGCACTACGCCGATGCCCTGAGTACCTTCGAGCACCTTGATCACCAAAGGTGCGCCGTTGACCATGGCAATCAGGTCGGGAATATCGTCCGGCGAGTGAGCAAAACCGGTGACCGGCAAACCGATTCCGCGCCGCGACAGCAGCTGCAGCGAACGCAATTTGTCCCGCGAGCGGGCAATGGCCACCGATTCGTTGAGCGGGAATACGCCCATCATTTCGAACTGACGCAACACCGCGCAGCCGTAGAACGTTACCGACGCGCCGATCCGCGGGATCACCGCGTCGAAACCTTCCAGTGGTTTGCCGCGGTAGTGGATCTGCGGCTTGTGGCTGGCAATGTTCATGTAGGCGCGCAAGGTGTCGATCACCACCATTTCATGCCCGCGCTCGATTCCGGCTTCGACCAGACGGCGGGTGGAATACAGACGCGGATTACGCGACAGCACAGCGATCTTCATGCAACACCTGTGGAGGAGGTAGATACCGGGAACACCGGCTTGTCTTGTACATACTTGATGCCCGGATTGACCACCAACTGGCCATCGATCAGGGCTTTGGAACCGAGCAACAGGCGATAACGCATCGACTTGCGGCAGGCCAGGGTGAACTCCACCGGCCAGACCCGATCACCCAGCGCCAGCGTGGTGCTTATCACGTAGCGCACCTGCGCATGGCCGTTGGAGCTTTTGATGGTTTTGCGCGTGACCAGCGGAGCTTCGCAGCGCCGGTGACGTAACTGCACGACCGTGCCGAGGTGCGCAGTGAAACGCACCCATTTCTCGCCGTCGCGTTCAAACGGCTCGATGTCGGTAGCGTGCAGGCTGGAGGTGCTGGCGCCGGTGTCGATTTTTGCGCGCAGGCCCGCCACTCCCAGGCCCGGGAGCGCCACCCACTCGCGCAGACCGACAACGGTCAAATGATCAAATGTCTTCAAAGAAAAAAACCAAGGGTTAACGCTTCCAGGCCTTGTCCGGCACCTGGGCCAACGCTTTGAATGCAGGTTTGGCGAACCAGTAGCCCTGCATCAGAAATATTCCACAGTCTGCGAGAAAATCCCGTTCCCCGGCGCTTTCTATGCCTTCGGCAATGACTGTAACGTCCAACTCCGCACACATTGTGACAATCCCCCGCACAATCACCTGACGGACGCGGTCTTGATCGACGTCACGGATCAGCGCCATGTCGAGTTTGATCAGATCCGGTTGGAAATCTGCCAGCAGATTGAGCCCCGAATAACCGGCACCGAAATCGTCGATGGCGGTCTTGAAGCCGAATTCGCGGTATTCACGCAGAATATTGGTCAAATGGCGATAATTATCTACGTGCTCGATTTCCAGGGTTTCGAAAATCAGTCGGTCGATCGGAAAGTCGTGTTTTCGCGCGGCCTCCAGCGTGCTGCGAATGCATAGCTCTGGACGGTAGACGGCGTTGGGCAAAAAGTTGATCGACAAGTGTGTCTGCATATTAAGGCTCGCCGCGCCTTCGATGGCGCGAGTCCGGCAGAGCTGGTCGAAACGGTAGCGGTTGTCTTCTGTAACCTGATTTAACACGGACAACGCGCCTTCACCGGCCACGCCTCGCACCAGCGCTTCGTGGGCGAACACCGATTGGTCACGCAGGTCGACGATCGGCTGGTAGGCAAAGGAAAAATCGAAGTTCAGCGGCTCGCTCTGCTGGCAGCCCTGGCAACCGCCGTTGGGCGAGGTCAAAGAAGTTGGAAATTTAGTCACGCGGTCACTCCAGGCCGGTCAGGCGGCGAAGATCACAGTCTATCTGGAGGGCCGAGTTCTTGCGCCCGACAGAAACGGTAGTACAGTTCCGACTACTGGCTGAGCGAGGAATTCATATGGGACAGAAGCAGGAAGAGGACGACAAGGTCCGTCTTGATAAATGGCTATGGGCGGCGCGGTTCTATAAAACCCGTGCCTTGGCCAAAGCAGCAATTGAAAGTGGCAAGGTGCATTGTCGTGGCGAGCGGTGCAAACCTGGCAAGGAGCCACGCATTGGTGATGAGTTCGAGATTCGCGCCGGTTTCGAAGTTCGTACCGTGAGGGTCGAGGCCTTGTCCATCGTGCGTCGTGGCGCACCCGAAGCGCAGACTTTGTATGCCGAGACCGAGGCGAGTATTGCCAAGCGTGAAGCGGCCGCGGCCATGCGCAAGGCCGGGTCATTGGGCGTGAGCACCGACGGCAAGCCGAGCAAGAAACAGCGGCGTGATCTGTTCAGGTTTCGCGGCAGCAATGACGAATAAAAAGATCGCAGCCTACGGCAGCTCCTACAGTTGAATGCGATCCTGTGCAGGAGTTGCCGAAGCTGCGATCTTTTCGAAACGTCACCATTTACCGGGCGGAAATGACGCTCATCCGCGACACCATCGGCAGCTTGCCCAGCAGCGCGAAAACCGGCGCGGTGAGCTTCAACCAGAAGTTCGCCGCGTGATGGGCAAATGGCGTGTAGTAACCCCAGCCCAGCGCCCATACCGCCAGCAGCACGCCCCCAATGTAGTCGTCCTGGCCCCAATGCGCCCCGGCGACCAGGCGCGGCATCATGAACAGCACGGCCAGGCCCCAGACCGTCAGAAACTGCCCGACCGTGCGGCTGAAGACGCCCATGAACAGTGCCCAGATCAACAGCACCGACGCGTGATCACCGGGAAAGCTCTGCCCCGAGCGGTCCTTCAGCTCCCAGGTTTTCTCCAGGTGGGGAAAGTAATCGCTGATGTGCACGGCGCCCTCAAGCACCATCGATGGACTGCTGTGCTGCCAGCCCATGTGATCGGCGAATTTGGAAAACAGCGCGCGGATCACCACCATCAATAGAAGAATCGAGAAAAAACCGAAGAATGCGCGGCGCACGTCGATCGCCCTGAAGATCCAGTCGCCCTTGATCAGCAGCGTCAGAAGAATGAGTCCGACGACGATGTCGAACGGGCGCAGACTTGCAATTGCCCAGATGTGGAGCCATATCGGGTTGCTGGCCAGCGGTGTGTTGAGCGAGCGGAACAGCCACTCGTCGAAAATCACACACAGCATCTGGCCCGTAGGCCATAACCAGAAAGCCAGTAGCGCCAACGGCACTACGTTACACAGAACCAGCCGGCCGAGGTTCCACCTTGATTGGAACAAACCCGGATTGTTCATAAAATGCCTCCCATGGCGAAAAAGCGCCGGCACCAAAAAAAGTGCCAGCAAGCGCAAATTTTCACGTTTTGTAACCATTTTGTCATCACATTCAGATACCCAGACCTATGACCGACCTAGCGGATACCGATTTCACACAGCGCTTCATCTTCGATGACAGCGATACTCGCGGCGAACTGGTAGCGCTGGAGCGCAGCTATGCCGAAGTCCTTGCCAAACACCCGTACCCGGAGCCGGTCGCGCAGTTGCTCGGCGAACTGATGGCGGCCGCTTCCTTGCTGGTCGGCACGCTCAAGTTCGATGGCTTGCTGATCTTGCAGGCGCGTTCGGAAGGGCCGATTCCGCTGCTGATGATCGAATGCTCCAGCGAGCGCGAAATTCGCGGCCTGGCGCGCTATAACGCCGAAGAGATCGCGGCGGACGCCACACTCGGCGACCTGATGCCGAACGGTGTTCTGGCGCTCACTATCGACCCGACTGTTGGCCAGCGTTATCAGGGGATTGTCGACCTTGACGGCGAAACCCTGTCCGATTGCTTCACCAACTACTTCGTCATGTCGCAGCAAGTCGGCACGCGCTTCAAGCTGTTCGCCGACGGTCGTCGTGCACGCGGCATGTTGCTGCAACAACTCCCCGCCGATCGCTTGAAAGACGAAGAAGATCGCGCCGCCAGCTGGCAGCACCTCACCGCGCTGGCCAGCACTCTGGGCGCCGATGAACTGCTCAGTCTGGACAACGAAACCGTCCTGCACCGGCTCTATCACGAAGAGCAGGTGCGCCTGTTTGATGTCCAGCATTTGCGCTTCAACTGCAGCTGCTCGCGGGAACGCTCCGGCAATGCGCTGGTCAGTCTTGGGCTGGAAGATGCGCTGGCGCTGGCAGCCGAGCAGGGTGGCAAAGTCGAAATCGATTGCCAGTTCTGCAATCAGCAGTACCTGTTCGACGCGGCTGATATCGCTCAGTTGTTCGCTGGCGCGGGCGTCGATACGCCGTCAGATACCCGTCACTAAAACGGTTCAGCGCAGGTAAATTCACTGCGCAATGACGGAATATCGCCGTTACGACGGGAGGACCCTACTCTTTTTGGGCTTTTCTGGCATAATCCGGCCCACTTTTTTCGCGGTAGTAGTGCACGACTTTCTACTACAAAACGTTTGGAGCACACTCGGCCACTGGCCGACGGGGAACCTCATGACGCAAGCCAATAACGCCGTGTACACCGATCTGAGTGTTGATGATCTGGTAAAAGAAGCCCTGAATCGCGGTGAAGGCGAGCTTGCCGATACCGGCGCTCTGGTTGTTCGCACCGGTCACCGCACCGGTCGTTCGCCAGTCGACCGTTTCATCGTTGAAGAGCCTTCCACTCAGGCCGCTATCGCCTGGGGCCCGATCAACCGCAAGTTCCCGGCCGACAAGTTCGATGCCCTGTGGGCTCGCGTCGAGGCCTTCAACAACGCGCAAGAGCATTTCGTTTCCCACGTGCATGTAGGCGCGGCGGAAGATCACTACCTGGCCGTGAAAATGACCACGCAGACTGCCTGGCAGAACCTGTTCGGTCGTTGCCTGTTCATCAATCCGGCCCAGTACAACCCGGCTGGCCGTGAAGAATGGCAGGTGCTCAACGTCGCCAACTTCGAGTGCGTGCCCGAGCGTGACGGCACCAACTCCGACGGCTGCGTGATCATCAACTTCGCGCAGAAGAAAGTGCTGATCGCCGGCATGCGTTACGCCGGTGAGATGAAGAAAGCCATGTTCTCGGTGCAGAACTTCCTGCTGCCGGCCGCTGACGTGCTGCCAATGCACTGCGCTGCCAACATCGGCGAAGAAGGCGACGTGACCCTGTTCTTCGGTCTGTCGGGCACCGGTAAAACCACCCTGTCGGCCGACGAAAGCCGTTACCTGATCGGTGACGACGAGCACGGCTGGGGCGAAGGCGTTGTCTTCAACATCGAAGGTGGTTGCTATGCCAAGTGCATCGACCTCTCCGAGAAGAACGAGCCGGTCATCTGGAAAGCCATCAAGCACGGCGCGGTGCTGGAAAACGTCGTCATCGACGACGCCAAGCACGCCGACTATGCCGATGTCAGCCTGACCCAGAACAGCCGCGCCGCATATCCGCTGGAGCACGTTGCCAAGCGTTCCGAGAAGAACCTTGGTGGCGAGCCAAACGCGGTGATCTTCCTGACCTGCGACCTGACCGGCGTGCTGCCGCCAGTGTCGATCCTCAACGAAGAGCAAGCGGCCTACCACTTCCTGTCCGGCTACACCGCGCTGGTGGGCTCGACTGAAATGGGTTCGGGCAGCGGCATCAAGTCGACTTTCTCCACCTGCTTCGGCGCACCATTCTTCCCGCGTCCGGCTGGCGAATATGCAGAACTGCTGATCAAGCGCATCCGCGGTTTCGGCTCCAAGGTCTACCTGGTCAATACCGGCTGGACTGGCGGCGGCTACGGCGTTGGCCAGCGCTTCAACATCCCGACCACCCGCGCAGTGATTGCCGCGATTCAGAGCGGCGCACTGATCGGTGCTGCCACCGAACACCTCGACACCATCAACCTCGACGTGCCACTGGCCGTTCCGGGCGTCGACACCAACCTGCTCAACCCGCGCAATACCTGGGCTGACAAGGCGGCGTACGACGAGGCAGCGAAAGCACTGGCCGGTCTGTTCATCGAGAACTTCAAGAAGTTCGAAGTGAGCGACGCGATCAAGGCGGCTGGGCCGAAGTTGTAAATATTGGTTTGCGATGATTGAAAAAACCGCCCTTTGGGGCGGTTTTTTTTATTCTCGATCTTGACCCGTAATGCCTTCACATGAAATTCGCGGGATGGAGCTTCGCCCCACCGGGATCGGGATGGCAGACAGGGCATCGCGCAGAGCCGGAACGGGACGAACTGTTTGCCGGACGTTGCTACCGATTTTTCAACGATTTTCAACGCAGATGCCCGTAACTGGAGATGTCCAGCAGGCTAGTGGTCAGTCCGGTTGCCGGCCGGTAGATCGTGCCTTTCACTGCCGAGAACGGCACGCCTTTGCTGCCGAGCGAAACATAGCGCTCGCCTTGATCCAGTTCGGTGAAATAAGTGTAGGACTGGCTGGGCATTTTCTTGTAACGCGCTTCGTCGCTGACGATGGCGCCGGTGAGGCGCAGCAGGTCGGCATCGCTCAGGTTGAGGGTTTTGGCAAGTGACACGCCCCAGCGCTTGAGGGAGGTTTCTGCCAGATGGCGAACGATGCGTCCTGGCTCGATCAGAGCGTTGAGGTCGCTGCTGCTGCTTGGCTCGCCCCCAAGCGATGTGGCGTTGCCCGCGAGGGTGGCGTGGCGACCGGCCATTGGATAGATCGAAGTCCTGGTGCCGGTGGCGGTTTGCGGGATCACGCAGCTGAAACCTTTTGAGCGTTCGTCGCGGGCATAGAACGCGATGTATTCCTTGACGTTGGATTGAAGTTTTATCCGGTTTTCCTGAAAGTTACCGATTCCCGGAACTGGATCGATCGCAAAGATGTTCACCGGAACATGTTTGAGGGCCGCGTCCTGGAACATTGCATTGGCGAGCATATGGCAACTGATACCGCCCCGGCTCCAGCCGACAAGATTGACTGTGGTTGGAATAACACCGTCCTTGCGGAAAGTCTTGATGATTTGTTCCTGCAATTTCTGTTGGGTGATGCTGCGATCGCCATAGTTGTAATTGCGCCATAACCAGGAGCCTTCAACTTTTACATCTTCAATAGGAATGCCTGCGGCTTTGAGGCGGTTATATTCTGCTTCGGTCAGTTGTTTACGCTGCCAGTCACATTTGCCTTTGATGATATTTACGGCGTGTTGCACGTTTTCCTCCCATCCCTTACCAAACAGGGTGCCGGTCAGGCCGTATTCAGACGTCTTGGTGAACAGGTCATCGGCTTGCAGATTGCCGCTGCCAGGGCCATCGACGACAATCCACTCGGCAAATTCACGTCCGTTGTGGTGAGCAGCAAGCGTGGAGACGATTTCGCCATCCCAGAAGTTTTTATGGTGTTGGTCAAATTTGTTAGAGCCGGTGCCGCAAAAAAATATGCTTAAGATCGTCATTGTGTTGCCCTCTTATTATTTGGGAGAGCAAGTAATTTAGTTTGGGTGAGCTGAGCAGATAAAGTTTTTCGTTGTATCGATTCTTGTCGTTTTAATAAGCTGGTTTGTAATGTTTTGTCTGTCTTGGAAGTTTGTTGTGGTTGGTTTTTAAACTGTCATGGAGGCTTTTATCTGGCTTACGATCCCTTGGGTGCGCTTGATCCGCTGTATTATTCCGTATCGTTTTGACCTGCAACCTTTTCTCGACTCGCTGCAATCGCCCGCTAGGCTTTGGGCAAGGCAGCAGTCAAAGGAGTGACAGCAAATGCACAACACCCTGGAACAGGTTTTTGGTTACCCACAGTTCCGGCCCGGTCAGGAGGCCGCCATCAGCGCGGTGCTAGCGGGGCGTTCGGCGGCGGCGATCTTTCCTACCGGCTCCGGCAAATCGCTTTGCTACCAACTGCCGGCGCTTCTGTTGCCGCACCTGACACTGGTGGTCTCGCCGTTGCTGGCGTTGATGCAGGATCAACTGGCGTTTCTCAAACGCCACGGCATCTCGGCAGGGAGCATCGATTCGGCACAGAGCCGTGAGGATGCCAACGACGTAATGGCCCGTGCGCGTTCGGGTGAATTGAAAATTCTGATGATTTCCGTCGAGCGTCTGAAAAACGAGCGCTTCCGCAACTTCCTGCAGCAGGTGTCGATCTCGTTATTAGTGATCGACGAGGCGCACTGCATTTCCGAATGGGGCCATAATTTTCGCCCCGATTACCTGAAACTGCCGGACTACCAACGTCAGTTCAACATTGCGCAGGCCCTGTTGCTTACCGCCACGGCCACACCAAAGGTCATCGCCGACATGCAGGCCAGATTCGCCATCGCACCGGGCGATGTGGTGACCACCGGTTTCTATCGTTCCAACCTCAACCTGCTGGTCGAGCCTGTGCGCGGTCAGGACAAACGTCGGCGTCTGGTCGAATGGATGGCCGCACGTCCCGGGCAACCGAGCATTGTCTATGTCACGTTGCAGAAGACCGCCGAACACATTGCCGAACACCTTCAACGCAACGGAACGCAGGCCGAGGCTTACCACGCAGGCTTGCCCCACGATCAGCGTGAAGGCATACAGCATCGCTTCATGGTCGGTCAGTCCAACTGCATCGTTGCCACCATCGCCTTCGGGATGGGCATCGACAAGAGCGACATCCGCAACGTGGTGCATTTCGATCTGCCCAAATCCATCGAAAACTACAGTCAGGAAATCGGCCGTGCCGGGCGCGACGGGCAGCCCTCCGATTGCCTGGTATTGGCCAACCGCGACAGCCTCAATGTGCTGGAGAATTTCGTTTATGGCGATACGCCTGAGCGCGCTGGGATTCGTCATGTGCTCGATGAACTCAAAGCCTCAGTGCCGGAGGGGCAGTGGGAATTTTTGCTCGGGCCACTGGCCGATCAGAGCAATATTCGTTCGTTGCCGTTGAAGACGTTGCTGGTGCAGCTGGAACTGCGGGGTCTGATCGCGCCGCGTTACGCCTATTACGCCGAATACCGCTTCAAATATCTGCTTGAGCCTGAAGCACTGCTCCAGCGCTTCGAGGGCGAGCGAAGGGATTTCGTGGCGGCGATCATCCAGACATCAACTCGCGCACGTACCTGGGCCACGGTGGATTTCGAGGCGATGTACTCGCAGTATTCCGCCGAGCGCAATCGAGTGGTGACAGCGCTGGACTATTTTCAGGAAAAGGGCTGGGTCGAGCTTGAAAGCAAGCAGATGACCGAGGTGTACAGCCTGCTGCACAGCGATTTTGACAGCGATGCCCTGAGCGCTGAACTGCACGGGTATTTCACTCGGCACGAACTGACGGAGGTGGCGCGGATTCACGCCATGCTCGAGGTGTTCGCCACTGAGCGCTGCCTGGGTTATCGCCTGGCGGAATATTTCGGCGATCTCAATGCTCCTGAGCGTTGTGGCCATTGCTCGGTGTGTCACGGCCAGACCGCACGATTGCCTGAGCCGCCAGCATTGCCTCCGCTTGTGGATAAAAACTTCGCGCAGCTGTGTGGGGAATTTATCCACAGGCATGAGCAACACACAGGCAGCTTCCCCACGGCCGAACGGCTGACGCGGTTCCTGTGCGGTATCAGCGTGCCGTTGTTCACCAGGCTCAAGGCTCGCGCGATACCAGGATATGCGGCACTGGAAGAGTACCGCTACGCTGAGGTCCGCGAGTGGGCGGACTACCATTTGCTCGATCAGGCGCGCAATTCTGGGCGAGCTGGATCCATCTGCTGAATATCGATCATCACGCTAATAAACTTCAAAAACCGCTGTTGCCTGACTAAGGTTGGAAGCTGTCTCAGGGCCACTTACAAGAGAACAACATGAGCCAGACATCCTTTGATATCCAGCAGGCTGCCGTGATCGGCGCGGGCACCATGGGCCGTGGCATTGTCATGTGCCTGGCCAATGCCGGCGTGAGCGTGCAGTGGGTCGATAACAACCCGCAGATGCTTGAGCAAGCTCTGACAACGGTCGCCGACACTTATGCACACAGCGTGCGTCAGGGCCGCATCGATCAGGCCGAGGCGGATGCGCGAATGGCTCGCGTATCAGCGGCGGCGGATTACGCGGCGATTCGCAATGTCGACCTGGTGATCGAAGCGGTGTACGAAAACCTTGAGCTGAAGCAGAAGATCTTTCGCGAACTGGATGGCCTGCTCAAGCCCGAGGCACTGCTGGCGAGCAACACCTCGGCGCTGGATATCGACGCCATTGCCGCCGCAACCCGGCGCCCGGCACAGGTCCTGGGCCTGCATTTCTTCAGCCCTGCGCACATTATGAAACTGCTGGAGATCGTGCGCGGTGCGCAGACCTCGCCAGCAGCGCTGGAGGCAGCGCTGGCGCTCGGCAAGCGCATGGGCAAGGTCAGCGTGGTGTCGGGCAACTGTCACGGTTTTATCGGCAACCGCATGCTGCATCCGTATGTACTCGAAGCACGCAAGATGCTCCTCGAAGGCGCTTATCCACAGCAGGTGGATGCTGCGCTGCAAGGCTTCGGTTTCGCCATGGGGCCGTTTCGCATGTACGACGTGGTCGGCATCGATCTGGAGTGGCGTGCTCGGGAGCTCGCTGGCAAAGGTCAGGATGCGCCGCAGTTGCAGATCGATAACCGACTGTGCGAGATGGGGCGGTTCGGGCAGAAGTCCGGCAACGGTTACTACCATTACGAACCAGGCAGTCGCCAGGCCGAGCATGATCCCGAGGTGGATGCGCTGGTGCTACGGGTCAGCGAAGAGCTGGGATTTCAGCGTCGCGACATCGGCCCGGGCGAAATTCTTGAGCGCTGTCTGCTGGCGCTGGTCAACGAAGGTGCGAAGATTCTGCAGGAAGGCATTGCCGGCTCGGCCCATGACATCGATCTGGTGTACTTGAATGGCTATGGTTTTCCAGTGCAGAAGGGCGGGCCGATGGCTTGGGCGGATCAGCAGGGACTGGCGGATATTCATCAGCGCTTGCTGGCGCTGGAGGCGCGTCAGGGCGATCAATGGAAACCGGCGCGGCTGATTGGCGAGCTGGCGGCGCAGGGGAAGGGGTTTGCAGATCGTTAATTTGACAGGCTGTGCAGGCGCCTTTGCGGGCAGGCCCATTCCTACAGGTAAAGGGTCGTCCTCACGGTCAAATCCATTCTAGAAAATGCGAGAGTCCTGCATGAATCAACGCTCCGACTACCCCCACTTCCAGCCGATCACTACACGCTGGCACGACAATGACGCCTACGGTCATATCAACAATGTTACCTACTACAGCTTCTTCGATACGGCGGTGAACACGTATCTGATTCAGGTCGGGGGCCTGGATATTCATGACGGCGAAGTGGTGGGATTCGTGGTCAGTTCGGCCTGCGATTACTTCGCGTCCATCGCTTTCCCCGATCTGATCGAGATCGGGCTGCGGGTCGGCAAGCTTGGCAACAGTTCGGTGCAATACGAACTCGCGGTGTTCAAGGTCGGCGAAAACGAGGCGTGTGCGGCGGGGCGGTTCGTGCATGTATTCGTGGATCGGGCGAGCAATCAGCCGGTGCCGATTCCTGCCGGTTTGCGCGGGGCGCTGGAGAGGCTGGTCATCTAGACGCGAAAAAAAATCGCAGCCCAAAGGGCCGCGATTTTCGTTCAAGCCTTCGCCTTAGTGGTGGCGATAGTACTTGTGATGCTTACGATGGCCGTAGGCATGGCCGCGACCTGGATGACCACGGTCGCGGTAGTAGCGACGGTCATCATGGCCCCGGTCGTAGCGACGATCATCGTCGTCACTCTTGTTGCCCATGTAGTTACCCAGCGCGCCACCTGCACCGCCACCAGCGGCAGAGCCGATCAGGCTGCCGGTGGTGCCACCGAGGCTGCGACCAACCACGTTACCGCCGGCTGCACCCAATGCACCGCCGATGGCTGCTTCGCCACGGCTGCGCTTGTCTGCGCCGACTGCGCTACCACCCGCGCCGCCCAAGGCTGCGCCGATGGTGGAACCTGTATTGCCGCCTAACGACTGACCGACGACCGAGCCAAGAACCCCGCCCAATGCGCCGCCCACACCTGCTTCGGTGGTGCCTCCGGCAGAAGCGAAGCCACTGACCAGGCCAAGGGACAACAAGAGAATCGAGGAGAACTTCATAGAGGATGAGCCTCAAAGGGATGACGGCGCCGATCCTGAGGCTCTGCAATGGGCGTGACAATCAAAATCCGACGAATAACACGACTTGTATACAAGATTGCAAGTTACTGTTTTTTCACCGGAACTTAACCGATTTTCGCCGGTCTTTAACTACTTCGGACAGGCCGTTTTTATGCAAAAACGGCCTTTTTTGTGGGCGGTCGAAAAGCAGAAGCTAAAAGATCGCAGCCTTCGGCAGCTCCTACAAGGATCGGTGTAGGAGCTGCCGAAGGCTGCGATCTTTTGATCTTTGCTTAAGCGGATTTGGCCATGATCAACCCGGTCTCACTCGCCGCTTCCAGCCGGATCGCAATGAACTTGGATGTCGGCGTGTGGCTGCCATCGCCCGTGCTCTCCAGTGGCACCAGCGGATTGACTTCCGGATAGTACGCCGCTGCCTGCCCGGCAGGAATGTCGAACGCCAACAAGGTAAAACCTTTCACCCGGCGTTCGCGACCGTCGTCCCAGATCGACACGATGTCGGCCTTCTGCCCCGGACGGAAGCCCAGACGAATGATGTCAGCCTCATTGGCAAACAGCACGTCGCGCTGGCCCTTCACGCCGCGATAGCGGTCGTCGAGGCCATAAATCGTCGTGTTGTACTGATCGTGGGAGCGCATCGATTGCAGGATCAGATCCGGCACCTGCCCGGTAGCACGGGTGCGCTCATGGACCAGATCTTTCGGCAACTGATTGGCGCGGAAATTGGCGCGGCCCGACGGCGTGTTCCATTTGCGGGCGCCAGCCGAGTTGCCCAGATAGAAGCCGCCCGGGTTTTTGATCTTGTCGTTGAAGTCTTTGAAACTTGGAATGGTGTCGGCGATCAGTTCGCGAATGCGCCCATAATCGGCTACCAGCCAGTTCCAGTCCACCGGTTGGCTGCCCAGCGTCGCGGCAGCGATGCCGGCGATGATCGACGGTTCCGAGCGCATCTGGTTCGACAGCGGCTGCAACTGGCCGTTGGAGGCATGCACCATGCTGAACGAGTCTTCCACCGTCACCGCTTGCGGGCCTTCGGTCTGGATGTCGATGTCGGTACGGCCCAGGCACGGCAGGATCAGCGCGTCTTTGCCGTGAGCGAGGTGGCTGCGGTTGAGCTTGGTGCTGATCTGCACGGTCAGGTCGCAATTGCGCAGCGCTTCGAAGGTGCGCGAGCTGTCCGGCGTGGCCTGGGCAAAGTTGCCACCCAAGCCGATGAACACCTTGGCGCGACCTTCGGCCATCGCATGAATCGCCTCGACCACGTTGTGACCGTTATGACGCGGCACTTTGAACTGGAAGCGACGTTCGAGGGAGTCGAGGAACGCCACCGGCGGACGCTCGTTGATGCCCATGGTGCGATCGCCCTGCACGTTGCTGTGACCGCGCACCGGGCACAGACCGGCGCCCGGCTTGCCGATGTTGCCGCGCAGCAGCATCAGGTTGGCGATTTCCTGAATGGTCGGCACCGAATGACGGTGCTGGGTAATGCCCATTGCCCAGCACATGATCACGTTTTTGCCTTTGGCGTACATGCGCGCCGCTTGCTCGATCTCGATCAGCGTCAGGCCGGACTGCTCGACGATCTGCTCCCACGAGGTGTCGTCGACAGTGGCGAGATATTCCAGCACGTTGGCGCTGTGGGCATTGAGGAAATCATGGTCGAACACCGCTGGCTCACCAGCCTTTTGCGCATCGCGTTCCCATTGCAGGAGGAACTTGGCCATGCCGCGCAGCACCGCCATGTCACCGCCGAGCGCCGGGCGGAAGTACGCGGTGTTGGTCGGCTTGTCGCCGTTGGTGAGCATTTCGATCGGGTGCTGTGGATGCTGGAAACGCTCCAGGCCGCGCTCTTTGAGCGGGTTGATGCACACCACCTGGGCGCCGCGTTTCACCGCTTCACGCAACGGTTCGAGCATGCGCGGGTGGTTGGTGCCGGGGTTCTGGCCCCAGACGAAAATCGCATCGGCGTGTTCGAAGTCGTCGAAGGTCACCGTGCCTTTGCCGACACCGACGCTCTGCGCCAATGCCACGCCGCTGGCCTCGTGGCACATGTTCGAGCAGTCAGGGAAATTGTTGGTGCCGTAAGCCCGTACGAACAATTGATAAAGATACGCCGCTTCGTTGCTGGCGCGGCCCGAAGTATAGAACTCGGCCTGATCCGGGCTCGGCAGATTGCGCAGGTGCTTGCCGATCAGGGCGAAAGCATCTTCCCAGCTGATTGGCTTGTAGCGATCGGTTTCAGCGTTGTAGACCATCGGCTCGGTCAGCCGGCCCTGATATTCCAGCCAGTAGTCGCTCTGCTCCAGCAACGCAGTGACGCTGTGCTTGGCGAAGAATTTCGCATCGACGCGACGCTTGGTCGCTTCCCAGTTCACCGCTTTGGCGCCGTTCTCGCAGAACTTGACCATGCCGCTCTCCGGCGAATCACCCCAGGCGCAACCCGGGCAGTCGAAGCCACCGTTCTGGTTGGTCTTGAGCATCATGCGCAGGTTCTTCAGGGCGTTGTCGCTGGTCAGCCACGCCTGAGCCACACTGATCAGGGCGCCCCAGCCGCCGGCGGCACCTTTGTAAGGCTTGTAGCGCGGGACAGGTTTCTGGTCGGCTTGATGATGTTGGCTCACGCTTGATTCTCCATCGCGGGGCTGTACACCCGCGGCGCACTTTTCTGCGGCAGGTGGATGAGATTGAGGTTGTGGCGCCGGGCCCATTGCACGGCCAGGCCGGTGGGTGCCGACAGGCTGACGAGGGTCTGGATGCCGGCACGCAAGACTTTCTGGATCAGTTCGAGGCTGCAACGGCTTGTGACAATCGCCAGCCCGCCCTCTGTGGATATCTTCTGGCGAATCAGTCCGCCGATCAGCTTGTCCAGCGCGTTATGGCGGCCGATGTCTTCGCGACCGAGCAATAATTCACCGCTGGCATTCATGAACACCGCCGCATGCACCGCGCCGCAGTGCTGGCCGAGCGGCTGGAACGCGCCGATGCGCTGGCGCAAACCGTCGAGCCATTCGATCGGTGGCAACGCTGCGCCCGGCAATACGTTGAGATCGGGCAAGGCCTGTTCGACCGCTTCGACGCCGCACAGTCCACAGCCGCTGGTGCCGGCCAACTGGCGCCGCTGTTGCTTGAGGTTCCAGAACGCACGGTTGGCGATGGTCACTTGCGCGTATTGCGCAGAGCCTGCGCCTGTCAGTTGCAGATCGTAGATATCGCTGGGGTCTTCGATGATGCCGCTGCCGAGGCTGAAACCGACGATGAAATCCTCAAGGTCCGTCGGCGTGACCAGCATCACTGCCTGGCTGATGCCGTTGTAGGCGATCGCCAACGCAACTTCCTCGGCCAGCGCGGTGCTGGCCGATGCCTCAAAAGGTAGATCGCTGTAGCTGTAGGTCTGGCTGGCGGCAGGCGCGGGCGTTTCAATTGCTGGCGCCGCGCAGGCTGGGCGCTTGGCGTTCATGGCATCACCGACGGTTTGATCTAGGTCAAGACTAGGCGCGGCAAGATGTCGCGTCTAATCGCTATTACCGATCTACCGATAGATGCCGTCGATCAAGCGTCTTTTGGCAATTTCTGATACAGCGCGAAACAGGCTTCTGCCAGCGCTGAGCGGGGGGCGCCACGGCGCATGATCAGGCCCAGCGGTGCGAGGGTATGAGCGTTCTCGATCGGTTGCAGACGCAGGTGATCGGCGAGGGTTTCCGCGCCGCCATCGAGCGGCATGATCGCGCAGCAAAAACCGCCGTGAACCGCTTGCAGCAGTTGATGCACGGCGTCGGTCTGCAGCAGCGGCTGCGGGGTCAGGCCGCGGCTGTGGAAGTTGTGGTCGATGGACTGGCGAAAATGCATGCCGCTGGTGAGCATGCACAGCGGCAGTTCGATCAGCGCTTCCCAGCTCAGGGGTTCTTCGCCGAAGTTGAACGAGCGCTCGTCGTAAAGCAGGCCCATGCGCGTCTCGTTGAAGGCCAGCGAATCGAAGCGCTCGTTGTCCAGGCGTTCAAGGTACGACACGCCGATGTCGATGCGATTGTTCGCCAAGTGTTCGAGCACCTGTTCGGAACTCAGCGACGACAGCTCGAAGCGCAGGTCCGGGTGCGCCGCATGCAGACGTTGCATCAGCGGCAACGGATCGAAACTCGACAGCGGCACCACACCCAGGCGCAGCGTACCGATCAGGTTGCCGCGACAGGCCGCCGCTTCCGCTTGCAAGCCGTCGTACGCCGCCAGCACCGTGCGCGCCCACGCCAGCACGCGCTCGCCCGGCGCGGTGAAGCCTTCGAAGCGCTGGCCGCGATTGACCAATGGCAGATCAAGTTCTTCTTCGAGGCTGCGCAGGCGCATCGACAAGGTCGGTTGAGTGATGTGGCAGCGCGCGGCGGCCTGGCCGAAATGGCGGGTTTCGTCGAGGGCGATGAGGAATTTCAGCTGCTTGATGTCCATCTTCGCTCCGGGCGGTTGGCGGGGTAGGGCGATTCTACCGCCTGCGGCGCGGCAGCGTCATTGGTCGGACTGGAACCGGGTTTGGCTGGGGTGGTCTAGGCTTGGGCGTCTGGAACCCAAATCAAGGAGTGTGCGCTATGAGTCTTTTGAGCTTTGTAAAAGAGGCCGGTGAGAAGCTGATCGATCTGTTGACCCCAGGCAATGCCAACGCCAGTGAGCAGTTGAAGGAACATATCAGCAAGGTCGGGCTGGGCAATCCCAACGTGCAGGCGACCGTGGATGGCGACAAGGTGACGGTGACCGGTGAAGTGGCGAGCCAGGAGGAAAAGGAAAAGATCCTGCTGGCCGTGGGCAATATTGCGGGCGTAGGCAGTGTCGATGATCAGATCACTGTGACCGGACCGGTCGTCGTGGCTGCCGAGTTTGTCGAGGTCAAGGCAGGTGACACGCTCAGTGCGATTTCACTGCGCGTCTATGGCAATGCCAACCAGTACGAGAAAATTTTCGAAGCCAACAAACCGATGCTCAAGGATGTGAACAAGATTTATCCGGGGCAAAAGCTGCGTATTCCAAAGTAACGCAGTCATGTAGGAGCTGCCGAAGGCTCGGGCCGCGATCGGCAGCTCCTGCAGGGATCACAGTCCGGCGATGAGATCGCGGTAGTCCTCGACTGCGGCAAATTCTGCGGTGTCCTTCGGCCCTTTGCGGCTGTCCGGTTCTTTCACCGCGAGCAGATGCGCCACGCCAAAATCCCGTGCACTGCGCAGGATTGGCAAGGTGTCGTCGATAAAAAGGCTGCGCGCCGGATCAAAACCGATGTCGGCCTGAAGGGCATCCCAGAACTGCGGGTTCTCCTTGGGATAACCATAGTCATGCGAGCTGATCAGCCGCTCGAAGTACGGTGCCAGTTCGATCCGTTCCAGTTTCAACGACAGCGAATCGCGGTGCGCATTGGTGATCATGATCACCCGTTTGCCGGCACGCTTGATCGCGTCGAGAAAAGTATCGGCATCCGCGCGCAGGGCGATCAAGTGCGCGGTTTCCTGTTTCAATTCGCGCACCGAAAGCTTCAGCTCCGCGCTCCAGAAATCCAGGCAATACCATTGCAACTGGCCGGCGTGGCGTTCGAACAACGGCTGCAACTCCAGTTCGGCCATGGCCCGGCTGATACCGTGCAGTTCGGCGTAGCGCTGGGGCAGGTGCTCGAGCCAGAAATGATTGTCGAAGTGCAGATCCAGCAGCGTGCCGTCCATATCGAGCAGAACGGTATCAATGTCGGACCACGGTAAAGATGGCATGGCAACGTCTCGAACGATGAAAGGATATCCGACGCAAACAATCGGGAAAGCCGCGTTATAGTAGCGCGTTCACGCCAAGGAGCTTTGCATGCGCCAGAAACCCACCGTACTCGCCCGCGAGATCGTCGCTACCAGTCGCCTGTTTCGCGTCGAAGAACTCAAGCTGCGATTTTCCAATGGCGTGGAGCGCACCTACGAGCGTTTGGTCGGCAAAGGTGCTGGCTACGGCGCGGTGATGATTGTCGCCATGCTCGACGCTGAACATGCGGTGCTGATCGAGGAATATTGCGGCGGCACTGACGAATACGAACTGTCTTTGCCCAAAGGCCTGATCGAGCCGGGCGAAGACGTGCTGGCGGCAGCCGAGCGGGAGCTCAAGGAAGAGGCCGGTTATGGCGCGCGCCAACTGGAACATCTGACCGAGCTGTCGCTGTCGCCCGGCTACATGAGCCAGAAGATCCAGGTGGTGCTGGCCACCGATCTCTACGAAGAACGGCTGGAAGGCGATGAGCCGGAGCCGATGCGGGTCGACAAGGTCAACCTGCGCGAACTGTCGACGCTGGCGCTCAACCCGCAATTTACCGAAGGCCGCGCGTTGGCGGCGCTGTATTTGGTCCGTGACCTGCTGAGCCAGCGCGGGATATTCAGCTATGAGTGAGACGTCGATGAATTATCCCCATCCGTTGATGGCACCGGTAATTGAGCTGGCTCTGCAGGCTGGCGAGGCGATTCTGCCGTTCTGGCGTGTCGGCGTTGAAGTCACGGCAAAGCCCGATGATTCGCCGGTGACGGCCGCCGACCTGGCTGCGCATCACCTTATCGTTGCCGGGCTGACGGCGCTTGATCCGAGCATTCCGGTGTTGTCGGAAGAGGACGCCAATATCCCGCAGAGCGTGCGCGCCGGTTGGCAGCGCTGGTGGCTGGTGGATCCGCTGGACGGCACCAAGGAGTTCATCAGCGGTAGCGAGGAATTCACCGTCAACATCGCACTGATCGAAAACGGTCAAGTGGTGTTTGGCGTGGTGACGATGCCGACCAGCGGTCGTTTTTACGTCGGTGGCGCCGGGCTCGGTGCATGGCGTGGCGACAAGGGCGCAACGCCGGTGCCGATTCAGGTACGCGATGTGCCAGCGCCGGGCGAGGCGTTTACCGTGGTGGCCAGCCGTCGACATTCCAGTCCCGAGCAAGAGCGTTTGCTGGCCGGTTTGAGCGCCAGTCTCGGTGAGCTGCAACTGGCCAATATCGGCAGTTCATTGAAATTTTGTCTGCTCGCCGAAGGTGCTGCCGACTGCTATCCGCGTCTGGCGCCGACTTCGCAGTGGGACACGGCGGCAGCTCAAGGTGTGCTGGAAGGGGCGGGAGGCGAGGTGCTGGATCTGAACGGTGAAGCGTTTTGTTACCCAGCGCGGGAATCGCTGTTGAACGGGTTTTTTCTGGCGTTGCCGGCGAAGGCTGCGTGGCGTGCGCAACTGTTGGAGTTGGCACGCTCCTGAGAACTTTTGCTTCAGCGGTGCAAAACGTACTGCCCGGTAAATCTCACCGCATCGTCTGCACTTCCCGCATTCAGGATCCGCGTATCCAGCGTCAACCGCGCTCGCCCATAACGCCGGTACATCGCCAGAAACTTCTTCCATATTGCCGCATCAGGCGCCGGGCAAATCGCCACGGCGTCTCCGGTCACCGGCAGCGGATAACTGATCTGCCCTTCCTGAATGACGATGTGTCCGTCGCCAATTCCTTCTTCCTTCAAACGCAAATGCAACCAGCCCCAACCGGCCAGCACCGCGCCGCAGTACAGGCTGCCGCCAAACATGGTGCTCTTGTGGTTGACGTTGGGTGCGAGCGGCAGGTGCAGGCTTAATTGTTGCTCGCGCCACTCGAGCACCTCGAGACCCATCTCGGCAGTGAGCGGAATGTCGTGGTGCAGCACCGTTTGCAGGTATGCGCTTTCGCTGCTCATTCGTTCTCTTCCCCATGGCTGCTGTCGCCGAAATTCAGGCCATGTTTGCGCAATTTGTCGTGCAGGGTTTTGCGCGGAATGCCCAGGGCTTCGGCGAGGCTGCGCACCGAGCTGTGCGAGCGCGCCAGTTCGGCGGCGATCAGCGATTTCTCGAAATTTTCCACCTGCTCGCTGAGGCCGCCGCTGACTACTTCGACAGGCGTGCCGCCGCTGCCATCAGCGCTATTATCCAATGCCAGCTCCAGTCCCAGCGCAAACCGCTCGGCGGCATTTTGCAGCTCACGCACATTGCCCGGCCAGGTGTGACGCAGCAGCAGAGCGCGTTGTGCCGGTTGCAATGGGTGGGGCGGCAAACCGTGGCGAGCACTGGCTTCGTCGGCGTAATGCTGGAACAGCACCAAGGCGTCTTCGCCTCGTTCGCGCAGCGGCGGGATGCGCAACGGCGCGACGTTGAGACGGTAATACAAGTCGGCGCGGAAGCGGCCCTGGTCGGCGGCCTGACGCAGGTCTTCCTTGGTCGCGGCAATGACGCGAATGTCCAGCGGGATCAGTTGGTTGCCGCCCAGGCGTTCGACGACACGCTCCTGCAACATGCGCAGCAATTTCACTTGCACGTCCATGCTCATGCTTTCGATTTCGTCGAGAAACAGCGTGCCGCCGTTGGCGAATTCGAATTTGCCGATGCGACGTTTCTGCGCTCCGGTGAAGGCGCCGGGTTCGTGGCCGAACAGCTCGCTTTCCACCACCGATTCCGCCAGCGCGCCAGCGTTGATCGCCACGAACGGGCCGTTGCGCCGGCTCGACAAGTCATGCAATGCACGGGCTACGACTTCTTTGCCAGCACCGGTTTCGCCGAGGATCAGCACGTCAGCCTTGGTCGCTGCCAGCGCACCGATCTGCTCGCGCAGGCGCAGCATCGGCGTCGAATGGCCGACCAGCCGCGCGCTCAGTTCGTTGCGATCGCTCAGCGCCAGACGCAGGCTGCGGTTGTCCAGCACCAGTCGCCTTAGCGAGAGGGCACGGCGGACGCTGTCGAGCAGGGCATCGCTGGCAAACGGTTTTTCCAGAAAATCGTAAGCACCGGCGCGCATCGCTTGCACCGCCAAGGGCACGTCGCCATGGCCGGTGATCAGCAGCACCGGCAACTCGGGATCCTGCGCGTGCAATTCGCTCAGCAGTTCGAGGCCATCCATGCCCGGCATGCGAATATCGCTGACCACTACGCCCGGCCAGTCACGCTCAAGTTGCGCAGCCAGGCCCTTGGCTTCGGACAGCGGCAGGATTTTCAGGCCGGCCAGGTCCAGGGTCTGGCCGAGGGCCTGGCGCAAGTGCGGATCGTCGTCGATCAACACTACCTGGATGCGATTGTCGATGGTCATGCACTTCGATCCTCGGACGGTTGCAGGCTGACCCCGGGCGCGCCGGCGCGCAGGCGCAGGGTGATCAGGGCGCCGCCTTGCTTATGGTTGGCGAACGACAACTCACCGCCGAAAGCGCGCATCAGCGTTTCGCAAATGGCCAGCCCCAGACCCAGGCCTTGCGTGCGAGTCTTGGTGGTGTAAAAGGGCTCGCTGGCGCGGCCAAGGGCTTCCATGCAGAACCCGGGGCCGTTGTCGCGAATGTACAGATTGACGCCGTCGGCGGTGGCTTCGGCACTCAGCCACAATTTGCGCGGCGGGCCTTTTTCAGTCAGGGCATCGAGAGCGTTGGCGAGCAGGTTACCGAGAACCTGGCGCAAGCGGGTTTCGCCGGCCTCGACCCACAGCGTCGCGGCGGGCAGGTCGCGGATCAGTTCGACTTCCATGCTGCGCCGACGTTTGGCCAGCAAGGCCAGCGCATCGTCCAGCGCCGGTTGCAGGGCGACGCTCTCCGGGGCGTGGCGGTCTCGACGGGCGAAGGCGCGCAGGTGGGCGATGATCGAGGCCATGCGCCCGGTCAGTTCGCTGATCAACTTGAGGTTGCCGCGCGCGTCGTCGGTGCGCTGATGATCGAGCAGCACTTCGGCGTTTTCCGCGTAGCTGCGGATCGCCGCCAGCGGCTGATTGAGTTCGTGGCTGATGCTTGCCGACATCGTCCCCAGTGCCGACAGTTTGCCGGCCTGAACCAGATCATCCTGCGCGCGAACCAATTCCTGTTGCGCGGTTTCGCGTTCCAGCACTTCCTGCTTCAGGCGTCGGTTGAGGCCTTCAAGATCGCTGGTGCGCTCGGCAACCCGGCCTTCGAGCTCACGTCGCGCCTTGGCCTCGAAGGCGATGCGCTCCAGATAATGGCGACGGCGCTGCATCATCAGGCCCAGCAGCAGCATCACCACCAGCAGCGTCGCCCCGCCAATCGCGACGACGGTGCGCACCGGGCGGTCGATCAGCGTGCGCGGCGCGAGGATGCTGACGCTCCAGCCGGTTTCGGCGATATCGTGGGTCTGGATCAGCCAGGCGTCGGGGCTGAGGTTCAGCGGCCGCGGCTCACGCGTCGGGTACGGCTGGATCGCAGTGATCGCCGAGCGCTCTGTATCGCTCAACTCGCGGGTCGAGCGGAAACGCCATTCGGGCCGCGAGGTGAGGATGACCACGCCGTTATGGTCGGTCACCAGCAGTTGTTCCGGGGTTTTGCCCCACAGGCTTTCGGTGTGGTCGAGGTCGACCTTGATCACCAGCACGCCGATGATCTTCTCGCCGTTGCGCACCGCGGCGGCGAAGAAGTAGCCGCGTTTGGCGGACGTCGTGCCGAGGCCGAAGAAGCGCCCGAGGCGCCCGGCCATGGCTTCGCTGAAATACGGGCGAAAGGCGAAATTGCGGCCGACGAAACTGTCACGTTTGTCCCAGTTCGACGCCGCCAGCGTCTGGCCAGAGGTGTCCATCAGGTACATGACTTCGGCGCCGGTCTGCGCGGCGATGTTTTTCAGCAGGCGGTTGGCGTTGCCTTGGGTGACGCCGTCATCCGGTGCGCCGAGGACTGCGCGCAGGGCCGGCAAGTCGCCGAGAATCTGCGGCAACACTTCATAGCGATGCAGGGTGCCGAGCAGGTTGGCGACGTAAAGATCGAGGGTCTGGCGATTCTGCCCGGCGAGTTCGCTGCGGTAATAGCGCTCGGCGAGGTGTTCCAGCGGCCACAGCAGCGGCGCCAGGCACAGGGCCAACAGCGCGAGGCTGCGCCAGCGGGGTCTGCGAGGGAGAGATGCTTTCATGAGCCGGTAGCGCCTGTAGGGACAGGCGCATTATGCCTTTGCTCTGTACGAAAACTGCCTGCGCATCGATCATGCTGCGTTAAAAACAGGCTCGGAATGCTCATTTAGGTACCTGGACTCCGCTTCCTCGCCTGTTTTTGCCTTGCCTGATCACCGCTCGGCGAGTTTTCGTACAGACCTGGCCTCAGGCGAAGACGTCAGCGTCCTTGAGCAGCGCGGCTGCCTGGTCCTTGGCCGACAGCTTCGGCGCTTCGTCCAGTTGCCAGTCGATGCCCAGCGCCGGGTCGTCCCAACGAATGCTGCGTTCGGAGGTCGGGTCGTAATAGTTGGTGGTCTTGTAGAGGAATTCGGCAAAATCACTCAGCACCACGAAACCGTGAGCGAAACCTTCCGGCACCCACAGCTGACGATGGTTTTCCGCCGACAGGCGCACCGCCACCGATTTGCCGAAATGCGGCGAGCTGCGACGGATGTCCACCGCCACATCAAGCACTTCACCCACGGTCACGCGAACCAGTTTGCCCTGGGTGTTCTGCAACTGGTAATGCAGGCCACGCAGCACGCCTTTTTGCGAGCGCGAATGGTTGTCCTGGACAAATTGCGTATCGAGACCGGTGGCGTCCTGAAACGCCTTGGCATTGAAACTCTCGTAGAAAAAACCGCGCTCGTCGCCGAACACCTTGGGTTCGATGATCAGAACACCGGGCAGCTCGGTGGTGATGACATTCATGAGGATTTCCATTGATGAGTGTGAATGGCCGACATTCTTGCGCAAAGTGCTGCAGGGCGCGAGTGTTGGGTTTGAATTGGAGCGTTCATTGAAGCCGGGGGTTGCGCAACCGCTAAGGCAATGGCGATATAAGCGCCTAATAAAATTTCAGGGGTCGTTTCATGCCGCTCGCCACGTTGATTCATCGCGCCAGTTTGCCCGGTCCGCAGGTTTCAGAGGCGCAGGCGCTGCAATGGCTGGCCGAATATTACGGAATTGGCGGCACGTTGCAGGCGCTCGGCAGCCAGCAGGATCTGAATTACCGCGTCGACAGCGCAAATGGGCGCTTCGTGTTGAAAGTCTGTCGTGGCGATTACGCGCTTGTAGAGCTGCAAGCCCAGCACGCCGGGCTCAAGTATCTGGCCGAGCACTCGCCGATCAAGGTGCCTCGCGTGATTGCTGCCAATAACGGTGAAGACCTGTTGTCGCTGCAAGCCAATGGCGAAGCGGTTCATGTGCGATTGCTGGAGTACATCGACGGGCAGCCGTTGACCGATTTCGATCATCTTGGCCAGAACGTGGTCGCCGGGTTTGGCCGGCTCTGTGGCGAGATGGATCTGGCCTTGGCAGGTTTCGATCACCCGGGCCTTGAGCGCACCTTGCAATGGGATGCGCGTCACGCCGATGCTTTGATCAGTCATCTGTTGCCAGTGATCAACGACGAGCCGCAGCGTGCGGCGATCAGCGCTGCTGCCGAGCAGGCCCGGCACCGCTTGCGGCCGTTGCTGGACAAGCTGCCGGTACAGACGATCCACATGGATATCACCGATGACAACGTCGTTTGGGCCCGCGATGCTCAGCGGCATTGGCAGCTGCAGGGTGTGATCGATTTCGGTGATCTGGTGCGCACCTGGCGCATCACTGATCTGTCGGTGACCTGTGCGGCTTTGCTGCACCACGCCGATGGCGATCCGTTTGTCATCCTGCCGGCGGTCCAGGCTTATCACGCGGTCAATCCGTTGCAGTACGCTGAGCTGCAAGCGCTGTGGCCATTAATCGTGGCGCGGGCGGCGGTGCTGGTGCTCAGTGGCGAGCAGCAGGTGAGCATCGATCCCACCAATACCTACAGCCGCGACAACCTCAGCCATGAGTGGGAAATTTTCCGCGTCGCGACCTCGGTGCCCCTGGCGCTGATGGAAGCGGCCATTCTGGCGGCCGTGGACCAGCCCCTGCCGAGTGGCGAAAACATTCAATTTGCGCCGCTGCTGCCCGGCCTGGTCGGGCGCGAATTTGCGCTGATCGATCTGGGCGTGTTGAGCCCGCACTTCGAGGCTGGCAACTGGGAGCAGGAAGGCATCGATCAACGCTTGCTGACAGAAGCGGCAGCGGTGCATGGGCTGGCAGCGACGCGTTATGGCCAGTACCGCTTGTCACGCACCCGGCCGGACAGCGCGACTGAGCCGGACACGTTCCCGTTACATGTCGAATTGCGTGTGCCCGTCGGGGCCGAAGTGCAAGCACCGTTCGCCGGCGTTCTGAATCAAACGTCGGACGGTGCGCTGCAACTCGATGGCCCGCAGTTCAGCGTCCGCCTGTGGGGCGTGACGCCGATTCCTGGCCATGGCGCAGCACTGAAGAAAGGCCAGAAACTCGGTGCGGTCACGGCGCCGCTGCTCGTGCAGTTGTGCCGGGAAGCGGAGCTCGACGCGCCGCTGTTCTGCACGCCGACCCGCGCATCAGCCTGGCGGACTTTGTGCCCATCACCGGCGACCTTGCTCGGGCTGGCCTGCGATGCCGAGCCTGAGCTGGACGCGAAAACCCTGCTCGAACGCCGCGACGCCAGTTTCGCCCGCACGCAAAAACACTATTACGTCGACCCGCCACGTATTGAGCGCGGCTGGCGCAATCACCTTATCGACATGCAGGGCCGTTCGTATCTGGACATGCTCAACAACGTCGCGGTGCTCGGCCACGGTCATCCGCGGATGGCGGCGGTCGCGGCGCGGCAGTGGTCGCTGCTCAACACCAACTCGCGCTTCAACTACGCAGCGGTCGCCGAGTTTTCCGAGCGCTTGCTGAAGCTGGCGCCGAAGGGCATGGATCGCGTGTTCCTGGTCAACAGCGGCAGCGAGGCCAATGACCTGGCGATTCGTCTGGCCTGGGCCTACAGCGGCGGGCGCGACATGGTCAGTGTGCTCGAGGCATATCACGGCTGGACGGTCGGCGCCGATGCGGTATCGACGTCGATTGCCGACAACCCGAAGGCGCTGGAAAGCCGCCCGGACTGGGTGCACCCGGTGCCGGCGCCGAACACTTATCGCGGCGAATTCCGTGGCGCCGATTCGGCGCCGGATTACGTGCGCAGCGTCGAGCATCATCTGCAAAAACTGGCCGAGCAGAAGCGCCAACTGGCCGGTTTCATCTGCGAGCCGGTGTACGGCAATGCCGGGGGTATTTCTTTGCCGCCGGGCTATTTGCCGCAGGTGTATGAGAAGGTCCGCGCGCAAGGCGGGGTGTGCATCGCTGACGAAGTGCAGGTCGGTTACGGGCGCATGGGCCATTTTTTCTGGGGCTTCGAAGAGCAGGGCGTAGTGCCGGACATCATCACCATGGCCAAAGGCATGGGTAACGGCCAGCCACTTGGCGCGGTGATCACTCGCCGGGAAATAGCCGAGGCGCTGGAGGCCGAGGGTTATTTCTTCTCATCGGCGGGCGGCAGTCCAGTCAGTTGCCAGATCGGCATGGCGGTGCTGGATGTGATGGAGGAAGAAAAACTCTGGGAGAAAGCCCAGGTGGTCGGCGGCCACTTCAAGGCGCGGCTCCAAGCATTGATCGATAAACATCCGCTGGTGGGTGCGGTACACGGCTCCGGGTTTTATCTGGGCCTGGAGCTGATCCGCGATCGGCAGACGCTGGAGCCGGCAACCGCCGAGACCGCGTTGCTGTGTGATCGCCTGCGCGAGTTGGGGATTTTCATGCAGCCGACCGGCGATGACTTGAACATCCTCAAGATCAAGCCGCCAATGGTGACGTCGCGCCAGAGTGTGGATTTCTTTGTCGATATGCTGGATCGGGTGCTTGCTGAAGGCCTGTAAGCACCGCACATCCTCCTGTGGGAGCGGGCTTGCTCGCGAAAGCGGTATTTCAGTCACCCTCTCTAGTGACTGAAATACCGCTTTCGCGAGCAAGCCCGCTCCCACGTTTGTTTTGGACGATAAATTCGATTTGTATCGGTATTTTCTGGGTTTATTTAGATAGAAGGCGTTTCAGTCGCTTTTAAAGTCGATATTTATCGGTTATAAAGTCGCCATTGCTCCGGGGTGGCGATCGCTTGTCCGGTGCGCGCGTTTTCTTTTCGGTCAAATTCTTTGACCGTCAAAGCACTAGCCCGGAGATGATTCATGAGCCGTATCGTTACCGTCGCCGCCACGCAGATGGCCTGTTCGTGGGATCTTGAAGCCAACCTCGAAACCGCTGAAAGGCTGGTCCGCGAAGCTGCCGCCAAAGGCGCGCAGATCATCCTGATTCAGGAGCTGTTCGAGGCGCCGTACTTTTGCCAGAAACCGAATCCGGATTACCTGCAACTGGCGACGACGGTTGAAGAGAACGTCGCCATCAAGCATTTCCAGACAATCGCCAGAGAGTTGCAAGTAGTGCTGCCGATCAGCTTCTACGAATTGGCCGGGCGGGCACGCTTCAACAGCATCGCGATCATCGACGCCGACGGGAGTAATCTGGGGATTTATCGCAAGAGCCACATCCCCGACGGCCCGGGTTATCACGAGAAGTATTACTTCAACCCGGGCGACACCGGTTTCAAGGTATGGAACACCCGTTACGCAAAAATCGGCGTGGGCATCTGCTGGGACCAGTGGTTCCCGGAAGCTGCACGCAGCATGGCGCTGCAGGGTGCGGAAATCCTCTTCTATCCGACTGCCATCGGCAGCGAGCCACACGACAAGACCATCTCATCGCGCGATCATTGGCAGCGTGTGCAGCAGGGCCATGCCGGTGCCAACCTGATGCCGCTGATTGCCAGCAACCGCATCGGCAACGAAGAGCAGGACGGCTACGACATCACCTTCTACGGCTCCTCGTTTATCGCCAACCAGTTCGGCGAAAAAGTGCAGGAGCTGAATAAAACCGAAGAAGGTATTCTTGTGCACACGTTCAACCTCGACGAGCTGGAACATATTCGCAGCGCGTGGGGTTCATTCCGCGACCGCCGGCCAAATCTGTACGGCGCGTTGAAAACCCTCGACGGTTCCCTGGAGTCCTGATGACCACATTGAAAAGTACCCCACGCGCCGACGGCTTCTTCATGCCGGCCGAGTGGGCGCCACAGACCCAGACCTGGATGATCTGGCCCGAGCGCCCGGACAACTGGCGCCTGGGCGGCAAACCGGCGCAGGCCGCACACGCCGCGGTGGCCAAAGCTATCGCCCGCTTCGAGCCGGTGACCGTTGCGGTCTCCGCTGGCCAATACGAAAACGCCCGCGCGCGCCTCGATGTGCCGAATATCCGCGTGGTGGAAATGTCCAGCGACGACGCTTGGGTGCGTGACAGCGGTCCGACCTTCGTCATCAACAACCGTGGCGAAGTGCGCGGCGTGAACTGGGATTTCAACGCCTGGGGTGGTTTCGATGGCGGCCTGTATGCGCCGTGGAACCGTGATTCGCAAGTCGGCGGCAAGATCCTCGAAATCGAGCGCAGCCCGCGCTACCGCACTGAAGGTTTCGTGCTCGAAGGCGGTTCGATTCATGTCGATGGCGAAGGCACGCTGATCACCACCGAAGAATGCCTGCTCAACCGCAATCGCAACCCGCACCTGAGCCGCGAAGAAATCGAAGCGGTGCTCAGCGACAACCTGGCCGTGGACAAGATCATCTGGTTGCCGGATGGCTTGTTCAACGATGAAACCGACGGCCATGTGGATAACTTCTGCTGCTACGTGCGCCCGGGCGAAGTTTTGCTGGCGTGGACCGACGATCCGCAGGATCCGAACTACCCGCGCTGCCAGGCTGCAATGAACGTGCTGCAAAGCAGCACCGACGCCAAGGGTCGCCCGTTCACGGTGCACAAGATGCCGATACCGGGGCCGCTGTATGCGACCGAAGAAGAATGCGCCGGGGTTGACGCGGTGGACGGTTCGCAGGAGCGCAATCCTTCCGTGCGTCTGGCGGGTTCCTACGTGAACTTTCTGATCGTCAATGGCGGCATCATCGCGCCGAGCTTCGATGACCCAATGGACGCGCCGGCCAGGGAAATTCTGCAGAAGCTGTTCCCGCAGCACGAAGTGGTAATGGTGCCGGGGCGCGAACTGTTACTGGGCGGCGGCAATATTCACTGCCTTACCCAACAACAACCGGCGCCGCACAAAGAGTGAGGTCAGACGTAACAGCCTGAGCTGGCAGATAAAAAAGCCTGACGTTTGTTAACGTACCGGTCAGGAACACCAAGCCCGCAGCCCGAAAGGACCGCGGGCTTTTTTGCCTCCACTGGTCGTCCCGGTAAAAACCTTGGCATACCTCTTGTATTGCTTCTGTTGCACTAGGGAGGGAGAGGAACTTCAACAGTTCTGTCATGAATCTTGGATAACGTAGCCGCTCACGAACGGGAGAGAGCGCTGAAATGAACGCCGAAGTGAACGTAATCAGCGAGCGGACTTTGCATCCCATGGCCGTCAACGGCGAAACGCTCCAGCGTGTGGCGCACTGGTTGAAATCCAATGGAACGCGTCAGATCAGAGAACCTGATCCGCGCCGGATGATGATCGAGCGCTATCCCGCTGACCTGTTCAGCGAGGCCGAACTGGATGCGTTGTGGGCTGTGATGGAAGGATAGGAAGAACAACAGGGATTGGAAAAAGCGCTGCCGGGAGGGCGGCGCTTTTTTATGCACGACACAAATACCATCGCGAACATTGAATCTGTGGAGGGGGCTTGCTCCCACCAGATGTTATGTGCAATCAGAAACTGTAGGTGCCGGTCATCACGACACTGCGTGGCGCACCCGGTTGGATCTGATACTGGCTGGTCGCTGAGGCGTAATACTCGCGATCAGCAATGTTGTTCAGCGCCGCACGCAGATCCCACTCCTTCATCCGGTAACCGACCAGCGCATCCCAGCGACCATATCCTGGCAATACCACGGTGTTGGCATTGTCGGCATAACGCTGGCCAACGAGGGTCAGGCCGGTCTCGCCGTACCAGCCCATTTCCGGTTTCCAGGTCAGGAACAGACTGGCGTTGCGCTTGGCGACGTTGTTGATGCGCTTGCCTTCCAGGCCGTTGTTGTCCTTCTCGATGGTTGCGTCCTGCACGCCGACGCCACCGCGCACGTACCAGTTGCCGACGAGGTTGCCGGTGGCGGTCAATTCGATACCGCGTGAGCGTTGCAGACCGGACATTACCGTCAGGGTCGGGTCGTTCGGATCGGCAGTGCGGCGGTTGTAGAGCTCAAGATCGTAAACGGCCAGGGTGGTACTCAAACGGTCATCGAGCCAATCGCTCTTCACGCCGATTTCTTTCTGCTTGGTCAGTTCGGGGCTGAGGTCGTTGGTATTACCGGCCGCGCCCGGTGTGATGCCAATCAAGCCGCCGCCCACCGGCGAAAAGGTCTTCGACCACGAAGCGTAGAACGAGTGATTCTGCAGCGGCGTCCAGACCAGACCGACGCGTGGGCTGGTGCTGTGGCTGTCGCGATCCTCAGAGATATTGCGCATTTTGTTGGTCGATTCGATAGCGAAGGTGTCGTAGCGTAAACCACCGAGCAGTTGCCATTGGTCGTTCAAGCGCAGTTGATCCTGCACGTACACCGCGCGGCTCTCCACTTCGGTATGGCTGCTGCTGGCCACCTGCATGCTGCCGGTGTGGCGAAGATCGCGGTTGGGGCTGTACAGATCGAGCGACGGAACGGGTTGCGCACCGGGCGTTCGGCCGGTGGCGGCGTTATACAACGTCGGATCGCGGCGTTGACTACCGATCTCGACGCCGGTCAGCAGGCGATGCTCGAGGCCGAAAGTATCGAAGCCACCTTCCAGTTCGAGGTTGTTGTAGACGTTGCGGGTGGTCAGGTCCTGCTGCCAGTGCTGACGCGTGACCTTGTTGGTCGCTGGCGTGTAGCCGGTGAGGTAGGTGTTGTCGAAATCGCTGTCGAGCTTGAATACGCCCAGTGTCTGGCGCAGTTGCCAGCTGTCGTTGAGCTCAAAGGTGAGTTTCGAACGCAGCGATTGCGCCTTGTCGTCGATGAAGTCGTGATCGTTGCCATACGTGGTATCACGACCTACGTCCGCCGGCCGGCCGTTGACGCCGGGTATGCCGCGATCCGGCGTGCGGTTGTAGCGGCTGTATTCGTACTGCACCAGCCAGTTCAGATCGGGGGTCAATTGCCAGCTCATCGAGGGTGCGAACAACTGGCGATTGCCGCTGACGCCATCGCGGAAGCTGTTTTCGTCCATGTTGCCCATGTTCAGGCGCAGGCTGATGTTCTCGCTCGGGTCGGTGCTGAGGTCGGCGTAAAGACTGCGCAAATCTTCGCTGCCGCCCTGGGCCTCGATCGTCGAGCGGCGGCCGAACTCGGGCATTTTGCTCACGCGGTTGACGATCCCGCCTTGGCTGCCGCGGCCGTACAGCACTGCGGCCGGGCCTTTGAGCACTTCGACGCGCTCGACATTGTGCAGGTCGCGCTTGTATTGGCTGTCGTCGCGGATGCCGTCCAGATAAAAGTCGTTGCTGGCATCGAAGCCACGGATGCGCAGGCTGTCGAAGCGGGTGTCGGCGCTGCTGCTGACGTTGGGCATGCCGCTCAATGCGTCGCCAATATCATTGGTGCCGTAGTTGGCGACGTTCGAAGTCTTGATCGAATCGATCGCCTGCGGCACATAACGCACCGGCGTGGCGGTGCGCGTCGCGGTGTTACTGAGCCTTACTCGCGGGTCATCCGCCTGCGCTTCGGCGTTGATCGCAGTAGCGGGTAATTCGGTTGCAGCGAAGGCAAAACCGCTGGACAGCAAAGCAGAAAGCCCAAGGGTCAAGGGCGTGAGACAGAACGGGGCAGGCATTTAACAGCGCATCCGAGAGGGTGGGAGAATTCGATCGCGCGGATGGTAATGCTTTGCATTTGCTTCCGTTAATTATTCCTTATTACTTCACTTGGTTGATTGTTTCAACTTATGTCTGCTTTGATCCAACTTTGTCAGATTCACAGGTCGGCCGGGTTCGGAAGAAAATTGTAATACATCCCCTTTTCCAGTCAGGCGTAGGTACGCTACGTCTGTCACGCAGCGGATTCACTGGCTCCACGCATTTAACAGCAAGCCGCCAGCGCAAAATTTCCATTTCTTAGACGATTTCTGCTTGTTTCTAGACGATTCTTGAAATTGATACACTGTTCAGGGCGCGGCTACGATTCGGCCCAACGCCTGTGGCTAACCGCCATGAATCAAAAAAAGGAGCAGGCCCGCCATGAATCATCGGTGGCGGGTCTTTTTGTTTCGGGGTGAATACAAGAGTGCAAAAGCGCCGTTTCAGCCGTTCGACACAGCGCGTTTCAACCCGTGATAAGGAAAACAAAATGTTGAACAAGCGAATCAGTCTGATCGCACTGGGGATGTTGAGTGCTACACAGGCCATGGCAAACGACCAGGCCGAATCCAAGGGCTTCGTTGAAGACAGCAGCCTGAAAGTGCTGCTGCGCAACGCCTACATCAATCGTGATTACAAAGACGGAAACAAGGACAAGGCCGAATGGGGCCAAGCGGCCATCGGTACGTTCTCGTCGGGCTTCACCCAAGGCACTGTCGGTGTCGGTGTGGACGCTTTCGGTCTGTACGCCTTGCGTCTGGATGGCGGCAAGGGCCGCAGCGGCGCTGGCGGTATCGATTTCTTCAGGCAGGAAAATGACGGTCGCGCGAACCACGACATCGCCAAGGGCGGCGCCGCGGTCAAATTCCGTTTCTCCAACACCGTGCTGACCTACGGCGACCAGATGCCGGCCTTGCCGGTGCTGAGCTACGACAACGTGCGTCTGCTGCCGGAAAGTTACACCGGGACTCTGGTCACTTCCCGTGAGATCGAAGGTCTGGAATTGAACGCCGGTCGTTTCACCGCCGAGTCGCGCAAGAGCGATGAAGGCCGTGACAGCGGCGGTCTGAAGTCGATCAACGTGTTGGGCGGCAGCTATCAGTTCACCGAAAACTTCAAAGGCGCTCTGTATGCGTCCGACGTCGAAGACGTCCTGAAGAAACAATACGTGAATGCCAACTACGTCATCCCGTTCAACAAGGATCAGTCGCTGACCCTGGACTTCAACGGCTATCGCACCAAACTCGACAGCTCGTACGTGCGAGAAAACACCGTGCCGGGCGAAAGCATCGTCACCGGTCGCGACAACAAGATCTGGAGCCTGGCAGCCACGTTCGCCACCGGCCCGCACTCGTTCACCGTGGCGCATCAGCGTTCCACTGGCGACAGCAACCTCGGTTACGCCTATGGCGGTTACCAGAAAGATCAGGGTCGTGTCGGCGACGGTGGTAACTCCATCTACCTGGCCAACTCCTACTGGTCCGACTTCAACGCCGAAGACGAACGCAGCTGGCAACTGGGCTACGGCCTGGACTTCGGTTCGTTTGGCGTTCCGGGTCTGAGCTACAACTTTGCTTACGTACGTGGCGACAACATCACCACCTCCACCAGCGAAGGCGGCACCGAGCGCGAAATCTTCAACCAGTTCAAGTACGTCGTGCAAAGTGGCCCGGCCAAAGACCTGAGCGTGAAGCTGCGCAGCTCGATCCTGCGTGTGTCGCAGAAGTCCAGTGAATACAACGTCAGCGGTAACGAGGTGCGTGTATTCGTGGACTACCCGATCAACATCTTCTGATGATCGATCCGCTGTAAGAGAAATGAGAAAACCCCGATTCGCTCGGGGTTTTTTTTCGACGTTTTTTCGACGGAAACCGGAAAAACCAGTGTTTTTGTGATGTGAAAGTTGTTTTTAAAGCGCTGCGAATTTCGTTTCAAGCAGTGTTTCAAATGCCTGAAATTCTTTCTCATGGACGCCATTTCTCCACCTAATAGATTAGGGCGTTCAACGCAGCGGAGAATTGGTAATGATCGTTTTGAACAGAGAAGTGGGCGAATCGCTACGGCGCGACAAATTTGTCAACGTCCAGGGTGGTGACTTCAATCTCTACGGTCATTTTGCCGACTTCGTCAGACTGACCAAAAGTTGGGAAAACATGGAGCCTGACAGTTACTACGGTCAGGCCGAAGCCGGCATGCGCTACCGTCGTTACAGTGACTTTGAATACAACCCGAAAACCCGCGGACTCACCCAGCTTGAGCATCGCCCCTATGTGCAATCGAAAGAGAACAATGCCTATGTCGGCGGCGTGGTGCGCCACTTCCAGGACTTTTCCGAGGAAGTGATTACTTCGCCGGTGATGCGCAGCCTGATCGACACTGATTTCGAAGTGTACAAAAGCGTGCTGCCGGAAGAGTTGCACGATGAAATCTGGCAGTGCCAGATTCATCAGATCCGCATCGAGATCAAACCCGGCAAACAGCTGGAAATCACCCCGGAAGGCATTCACTGCGATGGCTATCCGTTCAGCGGTGTGCACTTCTGGGGGCGCAATAATGTCGAGGGTGCGGAGAGTCGCTTATACGACGTCCATCAGCAGCAACTGGCAGCGACCACTTACGAGGAAATTCTCGATACCACTTACTTCCTCGATCGCGACATGCGCCATTACGTGACTCCGGCGCGCAACACCCACACTCATGCCATGGCGTACCGGCAGATTCTGGCGATTTCCTTCTCGCGGCCCGGGACCGCTTTCGACATTGTTCGCTAATCAGATCACCCCAATCGACGGCGTCGAGTGCTCAACGCCTGTGGTATTGCGCCGCGCTACCACCAAGGATGCCCAGCGCATGGAACGCTTCTTCCGCCAGTTCGACGAAGTGTCGTTCTGCCAATGGCAGGACGCCAAATGCCTGCGCGGTGTATTGATCCAGAAAACCACCACGGCGTATCTGGCGTTCGATGTCGACGGCGAAATCGTCGGCGCGGTGCTGGGCGGCATGCTCGGCAGTCGCGGCACGATCAATCATCTGGCTGTCAGCCCGCGCTATCGCAGCCAGGGTGTGGGCCAGCGCCTGGTCGAAGCCGCGTCATCCGACATGAAGCGGGTCGGGGTGCTGCGGATGTTTCTGTTCGTCGACGATGCTAACCTCGCGGGCAAGCGATTCTGGACCGCCCAGGGTTTTTGCGAACCTCACGGCGAACGAACATTTGAGAGGGATCTATGAATGAAAGGTCCGGCAGCGCGCCGCTGATGGCGACTCACCAGCCGTCGCGCACGTTTGCCGAAGCCAGCCCGGTGGTCGCCGGGTACTTCACCGTGTCGTTTGTCTTCGGGCTGATGGCGGTCAACGCCGGGCTGCCGATGTGGCTGCCAGTGGCGATGTGCTTGTTTGTTTATGCTGGCGCTTCGCAATTCGCTGCGCTGGCGCTGATCTCCAGCGGCGCATCGCTGACCACCATTGTGCTGACCACTTTCCTGATCAATGCGCGGCACATGCTGATGTCGGTGTACATGGCCAAGGCCTTGCGAGCCCTTGGTTTGAGCCGCATGGAGCGTTGGGCATACGCTGGTGGCCTGACGGATGAATCCTTCGCTTTGCACAGCGTCAAACTCGGCACAGGCGCCCCGGTCAATGTGCGTTACCTGATCGGTTTCAACCTGTTCTGCCACACCTCCTGGGTGCTCGGCGGTTTGCTTGGCGCGGTCTGCGCGCAATACGCGGCGCATCTGATCAAATATCAGCTCGACTATGCGCTGACGGCGATGATGCTCTACGTGCTGGTCTCGCTGTGCAACACGCGCAACAAGCTGATCGCAGCGGCCGCTGCCGTCGTCTGCATGGGCGCCCTGAGCTTGATCGGCAGTTCGCCCTTCAACGTATTTATCGCCACGTTCGTGGGCTGCGGAGTAGGTGTATGCCTGACCAAACGTTCCTGATTCTGGTGGTGGTGCTGATGATGGCCGTGACCTTTCTGCCGCGCGCCTTGCCGCTGCAGATCAACACCGAACACTGGCCGCCGTTCGTGGCGCGGGCGTTGGAATATTTGCCGGTGGCGATCGTCGCTGCGATCAGCCTCACGCCCCTGTTGATCAAGGACCGGCAGATTCAGCTCGATCGCCCGGAATTCTATGCCGCAATTCCGACGTTGCTATGTGCGTATTTCAGCAAAAACCTCTTTCTCAGTGTGGCGGTGGGGACGGCTGCGTACATTGCGCTCGGCTCGTTCATGTAACGGCAAATCGACGACATCGCTCAACGCCTGGCTCGACAACTCCGGATTGTTCACCGCCAGGCGCACTTCGAGAAAGTCCTCGAAACCGGGAAAAATTGTCAGACCGTTCTTCTGCGCCGCTTCACGCGAGACCATGCCGACTGCGTCCATCTGCGTAATCAGCGACAACGTCAGGGTTTCGCTGCAGGAATAGACCATGCGCTGGCCATTCTCGTGGTTGCCCAGCCCAGCGTCGAGAAAACGCAAAAAGCTGTGGGAATACGGACAGTCTTCCGCAGGACGCACCTGGAATTTGTTGCCAAGCAAGGTCAGCGGATCGTTCTCCTGTCCGCAATGGGCACCGACCACCTGTACCTGCACGTCTGGCAGCACGATGCTCGGCAGTCCCGGGCGTTGTGGGCCGATGAGCACGGCAAGGTCGAAATCTTCGTTCTTCAGCTTGCTGAGATTTTCCATCGACTCGGCGTAGCTGAATTCCATCTGGTAATCGGCAAACACCTCGATCAGACGTCCGATCATGCGCCGGTTGAAGTCAGGCGACAGCGTGTTGTTCAGCGCCACCTTCAATGTCCGCTGTCCCGGCACCTTCAGCGCCTCGACCTTTTCTTCCATCTGTCGCGTGGCGATCAACACTTTGTCGATGTAAGGCGTGAGCTCCGTGCCTTGCGGTGTCAGCGTCAGGCCCTTGTTGGAACGACGAAACAAGCGGAAACCGAACTGTTCTTCGACCTTGTTCAACTGTGCAGCCAAGGCCTGCACGGTCAGGCACGAATGCTCGGCTGCAGCCGACAACGAGCCGGTCTGCACGATGCGCATGAGGTTGCGTAAGGTTCTGCTATCCATGGGTAATGCCCTCTGAAGTGGGCTGGGTATTGTTGTTTACGAAACGACCGAAACGGCGCCATATGCCGGCTATATTCCTGCACCTGAGCATAGTTGTCGCGGATTTAGTAGTGAATTGATTTCCCCGCCGATGGCTGGAGGCTGACGGAGGATCGGGTTTTTTGGCTGGGTGGGGGTGATGGAGATCAAAAAAGGACGGAATATTTGTGCAGGAAAGACGGTTTGTTCAGCCTGCTTTATCGTCCGTTTGTGTATTGATTTTTAGCAAAGGTACCGATATGTACTACTCTCACGACACGATGATTTCTCTGGAGGCGGCCCGATGCCAACTTCATCTATAGCGTTAAACCCGCGCGAACAACTTGACGCCCCCGAAGCTGGCCGCGTTGCGCTGAAGTTCTTTTTCAACCTCATGGAACATTGGGGCTGCAACGCCGAGCAACAGCGCACCCTGCTCGGAGGAGTCGGCAACACTACGTTCTATAAATACAAGCACCTGCCAAACATACGCCTGCCCCATGACACCCTCGAGCGCATTTCTTACTTGATGGGCATTCACAAGGCGCTGAGCATCATCTTCAGCAACAGCCGCGAGCGCGCTTACGCTTGGGTCAGCAGCCCTAACATGGCGGCACCGTTCAATGGCAAAACTGCCATCGACTACATGCTGGCGGGCCGGGTGGTCGACATTGCCGATGTGCGCCGCTACCTCGACGGAGTGCGCGGTTGAAAACCCCGGCGCTGGTCGATGTGCCGTGGCCGCGGGCCTATCGCATCGTCAACAGCAGCTTCCCGCCGATTGCGCTGTTCGAGGACGTCCTCGACCCCGAAGACCTCGAAGTGGCCTACGCCATCGAAGCGCTGACCAATGATCGGCTGATCGAACAGGCCGGCGTACTGGCTCGCGTGCGCCCGGAAGATCGTCTGTCCGGCCCCGGTTCCAGTCCGGTGATGGCCGCGTTCACTCATGTCGGTAAACGCAGCCGTTTCAGCGACGGTACTTTTGGCGTGTACTACGCCGCCAGCAGCCAGGCAGCGGCCATCGCCGAAACCTGTTTTCATCAGGAGCGCTTTCTCGCCGCGACCCACGAAGCCGACCTCGAATTGACCATGCGCACTTACGTCAATCAGGTGATCAAACCGCTGCATGACGTTCGCCGGGGCTTCGATCATTTGCATCAGCCCGACCCCGGAGCCTACGGGCCATCCCAGGTATTTGCGCGGCAATTGCGCGATGCTCAATCCTGGGGCCTGCTCTACAACAGCGTGCGTTTGCCTGGGCAGGAATGTGTTGCGGCGTTCCGGCCTCCGGCGGTTTCGATTCCGAGGCAGGGCAAGCATTTGCGCTATGTCTGGAATGCGAGTCAGGGCAAGATTTCGTTTGTGTTTGAGGTCAGTCAGCTCTGAATTATCGCTTTGACTTCGTCGAGGGTTTTGACGGGAATGACGCTGGATGGAATTCGCGAAGTGGGCGATAAGTTGTAAACGGCAAACTTACTGCCGACGACTTTCTCCGACATGAGTTTCAGAGATGGAAGAATTCTGGAATGAAAATGCTGGTCCAGCCCGCACGGGGAGATGGAGCTGCCATCAGTCTCGTAAAAGCGCCCGGCAGACTGGTTCATATCCGCTCCCACCAAAAACACCTTGGAGAAACCTGCGTGACAGGCAATCTGGAGTGCGAGGTACAAAACGGTGCGAGCATCAAAGAAACCGTTAGCGAGGTTTTTGCTGAAGCCGATACTCCGGTTTCGGCTACCCAGAACAGCGCGATTACGTACCAGATCCTTGTCGATACGCAGTAGCCATTCAGTCAGTGTTGGCTTGGGCGCTTTCTTGAGCAGATAGAGATCGCCCGTCGGTTCAACGGCAAGTTCCTCCGCCTGGTTCCCCCACAAAGCTACGCGCTGACTAATGCGCATCGCATAGGCAAACAGTTCAGGCTGTTGCTTTGAAAAACTGGTATCGGTGCAGGCGTAGAAGAACGGTTCAATGCCCGTTTCCATGAACATTGATATCGCGCCGTTCACCGTGATCATTGGAATGCCAGCGAACTCTCTGATCGGAAAATCCTTCGCGGAGTTGCCCGAAGCAATGATGAATACAGCGCCGTGAGCAATATTGCGGCAGTCAGCAAAGTCATTGATTCGCCGGGAGCGTGCGGAGCCGTTTGACGTTTCTGATGTTGAATTCATCGGATCTTTAAGTCCATGTCATGCGTTCAGTCCATTCGTTACGAGATGAAGGGGCATGACTGCTCCACAGCTCAGTACCTGTTTAGGGATTGCCGCAGTCGGCATTTAGTTCCCATTCGGCAACCGGGTGTGAGGTGCGCAGGTTTTCGGCAGGCCTGAAACGCAAAAAGCCCTCGTATCTACGAGGGCTTCATAGGGTGACTTAGATTGATGGCTTGCAGATGTTCTCGAGTTTGAATCCGCAGGCGGGCCGGCGGTTGGAGTGCATGCTTTGGATGTGTGTCAAAGGACGTGTGGCTAATCGGGCGACGTGTGAGTGGAGGACTATTTGCACTGGAAATGAAATTGTCGAAATACCCACGCCCCGGAAACAACAAAGCCCCTGCATTTCTGCAGGGGCTTTATTTTGTATGGTGCCGGCACCAGGAGTCGAACCCGGGACCTACTGATTACAAGTCAGTTGCTCTACCAACTGAGCTATACCGGCGTGTGGGCGACGATTATAGCGATTGGGCTGATTCTGTAAACCCCTGAATTCAGACTATTTTTGAGCGAAGATCAAATTGTCTTTTACGCAGGGTTGCCGTGCGCGGCGTTGCACTGCTCGAAATGCCGAGTCGGATGGCCTGCGTGCGTGGAAATATCGGACTTCTGTGCTTGTGAATCATTGAATTGACGCGGTGATGCCTTTCAACGGGCGGGTTATGCACATATGGATAAGCAGGAGGGTGTTCGAATTCATGTTCATGAATTCATTCTCATCTTGTCCGCAAATCGCTGTTCTCGCAGTTCTTTATTGATGCGAGCAAAAAATGATCAGTGCTTATAGTTGCTTGAAACAGGCAGGGATACTGGATCCAAGAAGTTTCCATCAACAGAGTTATCCACAGGCTTCAGGGTGTTCTCAACGCTCGGCCAGCAGCAGTAAGTTGCGTGGTGTGAGCATTGATTGGCAAAAGATGCCGAGGCGCACGTCATATCCTTGCTCGGTGAGAAACAGCGCTCGATCAAGATTCAACCAAAGCTCCAGTGGCCGTCGGAACAGCCCGCGGAGTAATTCGAGGTTCCGGACTTCGGCCAACCGCTGCCAGCCGGCGGCTTCCAGCGCCTGCCAGTCGGGCGTGCCCGTTGTGGATAACTCTTTCAGCGCTGCCAGATCGCGACAGTAGTCAGCGAAGGGTTTGTCCAGCCAGGCGCTGGGCAGGGATGGGGTTGGCAGGTATTCATTTACGCCGCGCACTTGCCGTTGCAGCAGATCAAACCCCAGGCGTCGTGCCATGGAGGTGTCGCGCTGGCGTCGAACTCGTGCACCGGCGGTGACGGTTTCGCTCATCGGCAGCGCCAGGTCTTCGAGCGATAGCTGTAGGGCGGATCGCAAACCCGCTGAGGACAATGCCTGGTACTCGCTGCGACTGATGCGGTTGTAACAGCAGGGCGCGATTGCCATTTGCCGACATTCGGCGGCACTCGCCAATTGCATCAGGCGTACGTGCAGATCGCCGCAGGCGTGCAGGGCGACGGGGGTGTGTCGAGCGCTTAAAACGGTCGCTGCGTCTGCTGCCAGAACATCCTGTTCAACATGCAAAGCGTGCAGATGATGACGCTGGCTCAACGTCTGGCCGCTGATGACCAAAGCCGGATCGTACTCCACGCAGGTCAGTTGCTGCCCTTCACCCAGTAAGCGCCGCCCCAGGTGCCCTTTGCCCGAGCACCAGTCCAGCCAATGCGTGGGCTGCGCGGCGAACGACAACCGACTGGCAAACGCCTCGATCTGCTGCCACTTGCGTCCAGGCACATCGACATTCAATCGATGACCAGCGTTTTCCAGCACATGTGAAGGCAACTCACCGACCGCGCTCAACTTCGCCGACAACGTCGCCAATGAAGCAAACGGCTCAGGCGCATCGACAAGATCAGCGGGATGGTTATGCGCGCGTTCCGCATCTTCCAGCGATCGCTCGCGCAGCCACGACGACAAGGCCGGGTAGGACGCTTCCCAGGCAAGCGAAAGATGCGTGAACGGCCGAGGTTTCCACAGCGCCTGATGTTCAATCAGAAAAGTATTCAGCGCCGTGAAACGGGCGAGTAAGTCCTCGCCCGTCAGCACGTGGGAAGTTTCAGCGGCCCTGGCAGGCATCGACGCGCAGCCAGCGCTCCAGCAGCTTGAAGCCGCGAACCAGCACGTAAGCCATGACCAGATAGAACACGCCGGCGGCGAAGAAGATTTCCACCGGCAAGTAGGTGCGAGCGATGATTGTGCGGGCCATGCCGGTCAATTCCAGCAGGGTCACGGTGCTCGCCAGCGCGCTGGCCTTGAGCATCAGGATCACTTCGTTGCTGTAGGCCGGCAGGCCGATGCGCGCTGCCCGGGGCAGGATAATGTAGAACATCGCTTTCGGCCTGGACATGCCCAAGGCCCGCGCGGCTTCGATTTCGCCCGGCGGAATTGCTTGTATCGCGCCGCGCAGAATCTCGGCGATGTACGCCGCCGTGTGCAGTGTCATGGTCACCGTCGCACACCAGAACGGATCGCGCAGGTACGGCCACAAAGCGCTTTCACGCACGGCGTCGAACTGCGCCAGGCCGTAATAGACCAGAAACAGCTGCACCAGCAGCGGCGTGCCACGGAAAAAGAAGATGTACGCGTATGGCAGCGAGCGCACGTACCAGCGTTTCGAAGAGCGGGCGATGCCCAGCGGAATGGCGAGCAGCAGGCCGGCGATGACAGCGATGGCGACCAGTTCCAGCGTCAGCGTCGCGCCTTGCGCCAGTTTCGGCAGCCACTTGATGATCACTTCCCAGTTCACTGAGCGCTCCTCGCAAAGCCGCGTGCGGCGCGTTTTTCCAGGAAGTGCATGCCGGTCATCGCCAGCACCGTCAGGCCCAGATACATGACGGCCGCAACCATATAAAAGGTGAACGGCTGTTTCGACACAGTCACGCCGATCTGCGCGTGACGCATGATTTCTTCCAGGCCGATAACAGAAACCAGCGCGGTGTCTTTCATCAGGATCATGAACAGATTGCCCAGGCCCGGCAGGGCGATGCGCCACATCTGCGGCATGATCAACCGGGTAAAAATGCGCCATTTCGACAGGCCCAGGGCCTGGCCGGCCTCACGATGGCCCTTGGGAATGGCGAGAATCGCGCCGCGAAATACTTCCGTGGCGTAGGCGCCGAAGCAAAGGCCCAGGGCGATCACGCCGGCGGCGAAGGCATTGAGTTGCAAGTCGGGATTGCCGAAGTATTCACCGAGCGCGCGCATCAGGTTGACCGTACCGAAGTAGATCAACAGCACCCAGAGTAATTCCGGGACGCCGCGCACCAGCGTCGAATAGATGCCGCCAAGCCACTGCAGCGGCTTGTACGGAGAAGTTTTGGCCAAGGCGCCGAGCAGGCCGAGCACCAGGCCCAGGCACAGTGCGGTCAGGGCCAGTTGGACGGTCATCAGCGCACCAGCGGCAAGCGCCGGGCCGAATCCGTAGAGGTCGATAATCATGGGTTTCTGTTCAAATTGCGGGAGGCAAAGTCGGGAGTCGGCGTCGCTTGATCACGGCGCCGGTCCCACAGGTCAGATCAATAGATGCTGAACGGAAAATACTTGTCGTTGATTTTTTTGTAGGTACCGTCAGCGACGATTTCCTTCAGTGCGGCGTTCAGCTTGTTGCGCAGCTCGTTGTCACCCTTGCGCACCGCGATGCCGATCTTGTCGCTTTCCACCACCGGGTCGCCTTTGAACTCGTAGTTCTTGCCGGCGTCGGTTTTCAGCCAGTCATAGTTGGCGTACTTGTCGGCGAGGATCGCGTCGACACGACCGGATGTCAGGTCGAGGTAGGCGTTTTCCTGGGTGTCGTAGAGGCTGACCGAGATGTCATCACCGTAGGTGTCTTCCAGCCAGGTGCCCGCCAGCGTCGCACGCTGGGTGCCGATCTTCTTGCCTTTGAGCGAGTCCTTGTCGGTTTTGAAGTCGACATTTTTCGGCGCGATGAACTGCAGTTTGTTCGAGTAGTACGGGTCGGTGAAGTCCACCGCGGCCTTGCGCTCTTCGGTGATCGACAGCGAGGAGATCAGGAAGTCGAATTTCTTCGCGTTCAGGGCCGGAATGATGCCGTCCCAGTCAGAGGTGACGACCGAGCATTCGGCTTTCATCTTCGCGCACAGGGCGTCGCCGATTTCCTTGTCGAAGCCGACCACCTGACCGCTGGCGTCTTTATTGTTGAACGGCGGGTAGGCCGCTTCGATGCCCATCTTCAGGGTTTCAGCCATGGCACCGGCGCTGAACGCGAGGGTGACGGCGGCGGCGAGAAAGACCTTCTTGAAATTCTGCATGCATGTTGCTCCGTTAGCGGTTGCTGGACATGAATTGTTTGCAGCGCGCCGAAAGCGGGTTGTCGAACACCTGCTGTGGCGATCCTTGCTCTTCTATAAGGCCCTGATGAAGGAACACCACTTCGCTGGAGACCTGACGGGCGAAGCCCATTTCGTGGGTCACGAGCAGCATGGTGCGGCCTTCTTCGGCCAATGCGCGGATGACACTAAGTACTTCCTGAACCATTTCCGGGTCAAGCGCGGAGGTGGGTTCGTCGAACAGGATCACTTTCGGCTGCATCGCCAGTGTGCGGGCGATGGCTGCGCGCTGTTGCTGGCCACCGGACAATTGCGCCGGGTAGGCGTGGCGCTTGTCGGCGATGCCGACCTTGGCCAGCAGGGCTTCGGCAACTTCGATGGCCTCGGCCTTGCTCTGGCCGAGCACGCGGCGCGGGGCTTCGATGACATTGTCGAGCACGCTCATGTGCGGCCACAGATTAAAGTTTTGAAATACAAAACCAATCTCCGAGCGCAGGCGATTGATCTGCTTGCCGTCGGCGGCAACCAGTTCCCCATTTTTGGCGGCTTTGAGCTTGAGTTCTTCACCAGCCACCAGGATCTGGCCCTGGTGGGGGTTTTCCAGCAGGTTGATGCAACGCAGGAACGTGGACTTGCCGGAACCGGAAGAGCCGAGGATCGAGATCACGTCGCCGTCGCGGGCGGTCAGCGAGATGCCTTTGAGCACCTCAAGCTGTCCGTAGCGTTTGTGCAAGTTGCGGATTTCAAGCGCGGGCGTGGCCTCAGCCATGTGCGTTCCTCATATATGTTGCGCTCCTGCTGTTGGCGGGCCTTCCTGGCGAGGCGGCCAAGCTAGCATAGCGTTTCAATGGCAGCCAACAGCGCTACGAGCGGTAAACGGGTGGCAGGTGGCGGGTTGTCGCATCGGCGCAGCAGACTGTCGCCCCATCAACAACCGAACGGGTGTTTGACGTGCAAACCCTTGGGTGCCGCGTAAAAAAAGGCGCGATGTTGCCAGCTTTGGCGGGGTGTTGGAAGCGCTATCCGGCTGAACGTTCCTTATTCGCCCTTTTTCTGTGCGACACACACTTTTTCTGTGTGTTTCTGGTGCGCTGATTTGTCCTTAAAGTGAGTCGCCGGGTAACGCTCTGGCGAATAGCCATTAAACTCAAGGACTTGCATCGGATGTCGTAACCCCCGGCCCCCAAGGACTTGAAACATTTTGGCGCAAATATTGCGTGCAGAATAAGGAACAGCCCGTTGGATTCTTTTTACGAGAAAGAATTTTTCAGACCGGCCGGATGCACTCGCTTTCCTTGCAAAGGTAGTCTCTATGAGCAGTACCCCAAGCTCCACTGGCCTCGAACAGGGGCTCAAACCGCGTCATGTGACCATGTTGTCGATCGCCGGTGTGATCGGCGCCGGTCTGTTTGTCGGCTCCGGCCACGCCATTGCTGCCGCCGGCCCGGCCGTGCTGCTGGCTTACGCCGCCGCCGGTACTCTGGTGGTGCTGGTGATGCGCATGCTCGGCGAAATGGCCGTCGCCTCGCCGGACACCGGTTCGTTCTCGACTTACGCTGACCGCGCGATCGGCCACTGGGCCGGTTTCACCATCGGCTGGTTGTACTGGTGGTTCTGGGTGCTGGTGATTCCGCTGGAGGCCAATGCCGCCGCAACCATCCTCCACGCATGGTTCCCGGGCGTGGACATTTGGGCCTTCGCTCTGGTCATCACCATGCTGCTGACCGTGACCAACCTGTTCAGCGTGAAGAACTACGGCGAATTCGAGTTCTGGTTCGCCCTGATCAAAGTGCTGGCGATCATCGGCTTCATCGGCCTCGGGCTGGCGGCGATTTTTGGCTTCCTGCCGACCAGTCAGGTCAGCGGTGTGTCGCATCTGTTCGACAGCGGTGGCTTCCTGCCTAATGGCATGGGCGCTGTATTGGGCGCGATCCTGACCACCATGTTCTCGTTCATGGGCACCGAAATCGTCACCATCGCGGCGGCGGAATCGAAAGACCCGGGCAAGCAGATCTCCAAAGCGACCAACTCGGTGATCTGGCGGATCGGCCTTTTCTATCTGGTGTCGATCTTCATCGTCGTGGCGCTGGTGCCCTGGAACGATCCTACGCTGGCCAACCTGGGTTCCTACCAGACCGTACTTGAGCGCATGGGCATCCCGAACGCCAAGATGATCGTCGATATCGTCGTGCTGGTCGCGGTGACCAGTTGCCTGAACTCGGCGCTGTACACGTCTTCGCGCATGCTGTTCTCGCTCGGCAAGCGCGGCGATGCCCCGGCCATGTCGACCCGCACCAACAAAAGCGGGACGCCTTACTGGGCGGTGATGTTGTCGACCGGCGCCGCGTTCCTCTGCACTTTCGCCAACTACGTGGCGCCGGCCGCGGTGTTCGAATTCCTCCTGGCCAGCTCCGGCGCCATCGCGCTGCTGGTGTATCTGGTGATCGCCTTCTCGCAACTGCGTATGCGCAAACAGCGCATGGCGCGCGGCGAGAAGATCGTCTTCAGCATGTGGCTGTTCCCGGGCCTGACCTGGGCGGTGATCATCTTCATCGTCGCGGCGCTGACCATCATGCTGTTCCAGGAAGCCCATCGCGTGGAAATCCTCGCCACCGGCCTGCTGAGCCTGCTGGTGGTGGCTGCCGGCCTGCTGGTATCGCGCCGTCGCAAGCTGGAAAAGCGTGGTGCGGTGGTGTTGAACTGAGTCGCAACGCGTGATGTGAAAACGGCCGCTGTCAGGGATGACGAGCGGCCGTTTTTGTTTCTGCGCAGGATTTATTCGCTCTTTTCTTCCGGCGAGTCCACTGATTTGCCATAAGCATCCAGCGCCACCCCGAAATCGGTGATGAACTGCGGTTCGCTCAGCCAGGCCTGGGCTTCTTCGATCGTCATGCCGTCGGCCCACATGCGGTAGTCGATGAGCATGTCGGCGGCCAGGTGGGTGGCGGCCATGCCTTCGTTGTCGGCGTTTTCCATGTCCAGCAGTTCAGGATGGTCGACGATGATGAAGGCCAGTTCGCGCAGCAGCGTCAGCAGCATGTCGTTGCGGCTGACGGCTTCGGCGTCGCGCATTTTGCTGAACATCGCCAGGGTGTATTCCGGGATCGGCTCGGCGAGGTGGCCGAGGTCTTCGTCCTGATCCAGCGGTTTACGACCGACCATGCGGATTTGCTTGGCTTTGACCTTGGCGCGTTTGGCGCGTTTGTGTTGCTTGTTCAGGGATGCCATGGGAACTCAGTTCTTCTGTTGGGTTTGTGCGGCGATCGCGTCGGACGCCGCTACATAGTCGGCCTGGAAGGCCGGGGATTCGATCCACGCCAGCGCGCCGGCTTCGTCGGTTTCCTGCGACCACTGGCGATATTCGATCAGCGCGGCGAGGATGAAATCCATCGCGCCTTCTTCGCCTTCCTGCTCATAGACCAGTTCCAGCAGCGGGTCTTCGAGGAACGCGCTGCACATCGCTTGCTGGCTGATCTTTTCGGCGTCGATCATTTTCTTGAACAGCTCGGTCAGGTCCACCGATTCGAAGTCGATGCGGTCATCGTTTGGGTCCAGTTCGACCGGCGTCTCGGCGCGTTTGGTGCGGTTCTGCTTGGCCTTGGTCTTGGCCCGGGCGGCGCGTTTTTGCTGCTTGTTGGCGGAGGCCATGGTGTGTTCCGTCGTGCGTGGAGAAGGGCTCAGCTGCGCGGGACTTGCCGTCCGGGTGTGTCGGGGGCCAGTGCGCCGGTCTGCAGCCAGGTCAGAGCGATGGGCCATAGTGTGGCTTGGTATGCGCTGCGAAAAAAGGCGAAATGTCCGACTTGTTGCTCGCCGATGTCCGGCGGCTCGATACGCAGGTGGGTTTTTGCCGCGTTGCTGAAGTAGTCGAGCAGGCGTTCGATGGCCGGGATCGTGCCGTAAGGGTCGTCGCTGATGCTGATGGCCAGAGTTTGTGCATGGACGTTGGCGAAGGGCAGGGCACCGGTCTTCTGCATCAGAACGCGACCGCTCGGGCGCTGTTCGAACCGCGCGGCAGGCGTGCTCCAGTCGTGTACAACGCCATTTGGCGTGTCTTCCAGCCAGCCGAGCCGCTTGCCGGGGAAATAGCCGCAGAGCAGCGTCAACAAAGGCATGACCACATGCCATTTGCCCAACATGCGCCAGCGCTGCTCGGGAGCGTAATCGCGCCAGTACGCAAACTGCGCGCCGACAGTGACCAACCGTCGGATGACTCTGCCGGATTCGGCGAGCCCCGCCGCGCAACCGCCGAAGCTATGGCCGACCACATCGATCGGCTGCCCGGGAAACTCCCGCTGCGCACGTTTGAGCATCGCTTCGAAATCCAGTGCGCCCCAATCCGTCCATGACGCGTTCAAGCCTTTGATCGAAGCGCGGCGCGATTCGCCGATGCCGCGGTAGTCGTAGGTCATCACGTCGAAGCCATGGCTGAACAGGTAAGCCGCGAATCGTGAGTAGTGACGGCAACGCACGGACGTGGCGGCGTTGATGATGACCACCGGGCGTTGCGGGTTGGGCGAGGTGTGGCGCCAGGTGAAACCGCCCAGTGCATAGCCGTCATCGGCGGTTTCCTTGAAGGAAATACCTTCGCTTGCAGTCAGAACCGGTTGGCTCAATTCCACATCTTCCAGTTCGGTTGTGTGCTGACTGCTCATGGCGCGTGACCTCGGCGGAGAGTTGCCAACGATAGTCTCAGTGGTGCCTGTGAACAATCCAGCCGGTTTATTCAGCGGATTGGGTGAGCAAGCGTTCTTCAATCAGCGCCTGTTCGCGGTTCAGCTCGGCGCGTAACTCTTCTTCGCTCGGCAATATCGTTTTGTAACTGCTGGCGAACAGTTGCTCATTGCCCTTGAGCATCGAATAACGCGCAACCGAGTCGTTGCTCTCGGCGCTCAGAATGATGCCGACAGTCGGCTTGTCGCCCTCGCTGCGCTTGAGCTCGTCGTACATGCGTACATACATGTCCATCTGCCCGACGTCGCGGGCGCTGAGCTTGCCGCGTTTGAGGTCGATAATCACGAAGCACTTGAGCAGGTAGTTGTAGAACACCAGATCGATGTAGAGATCAACGCCGTCAGTGCTCATGCGTTGTTGCCGAGCGACAAAGGAGAAGCCTTTGCCCAGTTCAAGCAGAAAGCTTTGCAGGTGATCGATGAGAGCTTGTTCGAGGCCGCTTTCCCTGACTTTGCCCGCCGAGGGCAGGCCGAGGAATTCGAGCATGACCGGATCGCGAATGAATTCCCGTGGATTGCATTTCATCGCGTTGATGTTGGTGGTCGCTTCCTCGACCACTTCGGTTTTGTCCTGACTCATGAGCAGGCGCTCGTAATAGAGCGTCAGGATCTGCCGATCAAGGGCGCGGCTCGACCAGTTGAGGTCGGCACATTCGTTCATGTACCACAGGCGCCCTTTCTCGTTTTCGACGCGTAGCAGGCGACGGTAATGGGTCCAGCTCAATTCGGGACGCAGTGCGTCTCGAATTGGAAACTTTTGATAAAACAGGCGCATCTTCCACAAATTGGTTTCATCAAACCCTTTACCGAACTGCCCGGTCAGGTCCCTAGCCAGTAGGCCAATCAGCTGCTTCCCATAGCCCGCACGCTGAGCGCCCTTCTGTTCGAATTCGACAATATGCCGGCCGATCTGCCAGCAAGTCTGCACTTGAATCGTATCAACCGCGCGCAGCACTTTTTGCCGCGCCTGGCGAATCAACTCGCCCAGTTCGCCCAGCAGTGAATCGACTTTCGGGTCTTGCGTGTCAGCAGGTATGAGCTGGCTCATCGGGTCTTCCGCGTCAGAGTGAACAGACGCAAAAGCATGACGATTGTCGCCGTTTGAGTATGTCGGGGGAGACGGTGAAGTCCGCAGGAAGAGGAGATGGCGATTGCAGGACGTTGCCGAGGACCGAAGCTTTGCCGGGCTGACGTCTGTAGTCCATTTCGTACGCTTGAGGACAACCGTTAACGCGAACCTGATTTGCGTTTGGTTCTGGCCGCGGGTTTTTCGATGCGCGTCAGTCTGTGCCACGCCAGGCCTGCGGCCATCAGTAACATGCCGAACAGACCTTGAAGTACGACATGAAACCAGTACGCGCCCGGCTGCATGGCGAGGGTGTAGACCTTGGCCGGCCCGCCGCGCGTGGCGGTGGTGATCGTCTCGTGGATAACGCCATCGATGGCCGAGTAGCCCAGCAACGCGCCGGTACCGATCAGAAACAGGCAAATCATCATTGCCAGTCCTCTGGACACCAGACCTTCCCGGGGCGGCGGCGGATGGGGCAGGGGCACGCGGGTTCGTTTCTGGTTCATGGCGGGGATGACCCTCTTCCGTAAGGGGGGGCTGATGGTAGCGCGGATCAAGCGGTGCGAAACCAGCCTCATTAAATCGCAAGCATAAAAAAACCCCGAATCTTGCGATTCAGGGTTTTCGGTATTTGGTGCCCAGAGACGGAATCGAACCGCCGACACGGGGATTTTCAATCCCCTGCTCTACCGACTGAGCTATCTGGGCAACGGGGCGCATTAAAAGGGTTTTTCGGATTTACGTCAACGACTTTTTGAAAATTTCTTAAATTAATTCCGTCGCTTACGAAATCTGCGGGTTATTCGGCTGGCGGCACGTAGCCTTCGGCCTTGGCGTATTCCTCGCCGGAGAAGTACTTGTCCATTTCGCCCTGCAGGTATTTGCGATCTTCGGCGTTCATCATGTTCAGGCGCTTTTCGTTGATCAGCAGGGTCTGGTGTTTCTGCCAGTCGGCCCAGGCCTTGGCCGAGACGTGGTCGAAAATATCCTGGCCCTTGGCGCCCGGGAAAGGGGCGCGTTCCAGGGCGGGCAGTTGTTCTTTGTACTTGCGGCACATTACGGTGCGGGTCATGGCGATTCTCCTGCATTCAAGACGGCGGCCGCGCGTTCGAGCAAGGTCTTGACCGGGGCAGCAAGGCCCAGGCGCGGCGGGGTGGCGAGGTTATACCAGAGCCAGTCGGCCTCGGCCACGTGATGACTGGCCTCCTGCACCTGAACTAGCCAGGGTTCGATGGACAACTGGAAATGGCTGAACGTGTGAACCAGGCTCGGCAGTGCTTGCGGCTGGCCCATGGTCAGCGAGTGCTGATCGGCCAGATGTTGCAGATCTTCCAGATCATCCAGTTCCGGCAGGCTCCACAAACCTCCCCACAGGCCTGTCGACGGGCGGCGGTAAAGCAGAATCGCGCCTTCGCCGTTGGCGAGCATCGGCATCAGCGTACGTTTCTGCGGGATGGCTCTGCGTGGCTTGGGAATCGGGTAGCGGGTTTCCAGGCCAAGCATGTGCGCTTCACAGCCGCGCTTCAGCGGACACAGCAGGCAGCTCGGCTTGCTGCGCGTGCAGAGTGTGGCGCCAAGATCCATCATCGCCTGGGTGTAGGCGTTGACCCGATCGTGCGGGGTGAAGCGCTCGGCGTTGGCCCATAGCTGCTTGGCGACCTTCGGTTCGCCGGGATAGCCCTCTTGCGCGGTGAAGCGCGCGAGCACGCGTTTGACGTTGCCGTCGAGGATCGGCGCACGCAGGCCCATGCTGATGCTGGCAATCGCGCCGGCGGTGGACAGGCCGATACCCGGTAGCTCGGTGAGTTTCTCCACGTCTCGCGGGAATTCGCCAGCGTACTGGCTGACGACGATCTTCGCGGTCTTCTGCAGATTGCGTGCGCGAGTGTAATAACCCAGCCCCGTCCACAGATGCAGCACCTCGTCTTCCGGGGCTTCGGCCAGTGCCTGGACCGTTGGCAGCGCTGTCATGAAGTGCTCGAAGTAATTGAGCACCGTGCTGACCTGAGTCTGCTGCAACATGATCTCGGAAACCCAGACCCGATACGGATTGATGTCCTGCTGCCACGGCAAATCGTGGCGGCCATGGCGGTCGAACCACTCCAGCACCGCCGTGGAAAACTGCTCCGCTGTCATCGCTTGAACAGCCCCTTCAATGCGTTTTTCAGTTCCGGGCTGACTTTGTCGCCCAGTTTCTCGTCGATCTTTTCGCTGAGCTTGTTGCCAGCCATCTTGCTGGCGACCTGACCGAGACGGTCATTGTCGATGCGGCAGGCCTTTGCGCCCAGTTCCAGCGGGCCACGGCAGCGCAGGGGCCACTCGATACCGACGAATTTGTCGCCGACCTGACAGGCCGGATCGGGCATGGCGCTGGTGTCGCCCTCGACAATGATGCCGACGCGGTAGTCCATACCCAAAACGCGCAGATCGATATCGCCGTCACCGTTGACGGTCATGCCGGGAATGCGCACTTTCAGGTCAGGGTTGTTGGCAACGCCGTTGCGCACGGTCAGATTGCCCTTGAGTTCTTCGAACGGCGTGTCCTTGCCGCGTGGCTCGCCGCTGAGGGTTTTGCGATTGAGCGTGGCGATGCCTTTGCACAGTTGCTGCTCAAGGTTGGCATTGAGCAGCACGCCGTTGTTGATGACGAAACTGGCATTGCCGTTCAGCGTATCGATCAGCGCCTGTTGGCTGTTGCCACTGCCGGTGAAGCTGCTGGTAAGTGTCACCAGACCTTTGACCGGCGGATTCTTGCCTTGGCTTTCGATGATTTTTTCTGCGGGAACGCGATTGAGTCGGGTCTGCAGATTCAACACCGGCGCACTCGGGCGCACGTCGAGCGTGCCGTTGGCGACAAATCCACCGTTGTACAAGTCGCCGCTGAGATTGGTCAGGGTCAACAGGCCGCCCTGACCGCTGGCCTTGAGCGCGGCGTTGTCGATCGGCAACTTGTCGAGGGTCAATTGGCCGAAGGTCAGGTCAGCGTCCACATCGAGTTTGGCCAGGCGTTCGACCGGCAGCAGGCGCTCGGTACTCCAGGCGGTTTTGCTCGGTTTGTCCGGCAGCGGCGTGGTGCCTGCCACGGCGCCGGCCTCGGTGCTGGCGACTTCGGCCTGACGCGTCTGCGTGGCGCTGTTGGCCTGCGCCGATTTCGGCAGCAGGTAACGGTCGGCGTTGAAGGTGTCGGCTTTGAGGATCATCCGCAACGATTGCTTGGCAAAGTCTTCGACGGCGATACGGCCGCTGATGCTGCTGTCGTCGAGCTTCAGGTTGATGTTATCGAAGGCGACGCTGGTGGGCGTGGCCGCGATGCGGCTGACCAGTTCGACCTTGCTCAGACTGCCTTCGGCCATGGCCGGCAAGGTCTGCCCGACGCTGTCGACGAATTTCGCCAGATCGAATTGGGCAATGGAAATGCCGCCGGTGATCTGCGGGGTCTTGTCGAGGTCGTTGGCTTTCAGCTCGCCCAAGGCGCGCAGCTGGTTGGCGGAAATCTTGATGCCGGTCCATTCGGCGACGTTCGCGGCTTTATCCAGCAATAGCTGCCCTTGCGCCGAGAAAGTCATGGTCTTGCCTTGCAGCGGATCACCGGCCAGTTCGCCGGACAGCTTCAAGTCTTCGAACTTGTAGCGCTGCACGGCGCGTTCGAAGCGCAGCTCGCCGCTGAGTTCGGTACGCACACGCAGCACCGGTTGATTGGTGCCGAGAAACGCCGTGGCTTTTACCGGAATATTGGTCGAGTCGTGGACCGGGCCGGTGCTCAACTGAATGCTTTCGGCGCTGAATTGCTTGCCGGTCAACTCGTCGGTGTACTCAACGCGGGCGTTGTTGACGGTCAGGCTGTCGATGTCGAGGCGGATCGGCTGGGCCGGCTTTTCCACGGCAACTGTCGGTTCGCTGGCCGGCGCGTCGGTTTTTGCCGGCGTGGTCGTGCCAGGCGCAACGGGCACCTTGCCGATGTCTTCCCAATTGCCGTGGCCGTTCTTGTCACGGTTCAGGCGCAGGTTCAGGCCTTCGACACGCACATCGCTCATTTGCACTTCGCGGCGCAGCAGCGGCAGCACGCGCACAGACAGGCCGAGCATCTGCAGGTCGGCGAACGGTTCGGCAGGTTTGGCCAGGGTGGCGACGCTGGCTTCGTGCAATTCCAGGCCGAGCCATGGGAACAGGCTCCAGCCGATATCGCCATTGAGCGTCAGCTCGATGTGGGCCTTGTCGCGGGCTATCTGGCGGATCTCGTCTTTATAGTCGTTGGGATCGAAGAGGTGGGTCAGGGCAAAGCCTGCCGCCACAATGATCAGCAACAGCCCGAGAAGTACCAGACCCAGGATTTTGCCGAACGCTTTCATGGGCGAGTCCTTGTAGTTAGTCGAATTGGTCATATGGCCGGGGAGTATAGCGCTGCCGGCACCCGGTTCGGTGTGGCGTCATCTGCCGAGGGTCGGCAACGGTACCTGCCACTTTGCCACCGGCGTCTGTGTTTGAGGGTGCCCGGCTGGCGCCGGAAAGCGCAATCAGGCCCCCGTTTGCGACGCCTTTTTCGGCGCTTGGTTCACCCGCTGTTCAGCCACACCGAGGCGATGGGTAACTTTTCGCACGCATAAATGGGACAAGTACCAAATGCATATATCTGTCGTCAGACACCTCAACAACATCCGGCATGGTAACCCCGTTGAAATGCCGACTGTAGGCGCTGCGGAACGCTGCGATCTTTTGATTTTGGCATTTTTCAAATACATCAAAAGATCGCAGCGTTCCGCAGCTCCTTCAGGGGACGGACGCAGCTGACAGAAAAAAGGTGATATCAGTTTGGTTTTTCTGTCACCTGAGAATGGTAACCTTCGCCAGTTCGTCCGCCCGTCTGCGACTTAACGTCGCGCCTTCAAGGAGCTTCACCTCAAAAAACGGTCATGCCTGCGTGCATAAGGCCGAGGGTGAGCAGTGGCTGGCGAACCATACTAACAATTGGGGGATACACAATGAGCACGAGCATCACGGCGGACGGCCTCAAAGCCGATCAGCCTGCGTTCCTGTCCAAGGAACGCATCATCGCCAAGCCCGGTTTTAACCGCTGGCTGGTTCCACCGGCCGCTTTGGCCATTCACCTGTGCATCGGCATGGCCTACGGCTTCTCGGTGTTCTGGTTGCCGCTGTCCAAGGCACTCGGCGTTACCGCGCCGGTGGCTTGCGCGCCGGACATGAGCTTCATCGCACAGGTATTTTCGTCGAACTGCGACTGGCCGATCTCCATGCTCGGCTGGATCTACACGCTGTTCTTCATCTTCCTCGGCTGCTCGGCAGCGATCTGGGGCGGCTGGCTGGAACACGCCGGTCCACGCAAGGCTGGCGTTGTATCGGCCTTGTGCTGGTGTGGCGGTCTGCTGATTTCCGCGCTGGGTATCTATACCCACCAGATCTGGCTGATGTGGATCGGCTCCGGCGTGATCGGCGGTATCGGTCTGGGCCTGGGCTATATCTCGCCGGTGTCGACCCTGATCAAGTGGTTCCCGGACAAGCGCGGTATGGCGACCGGCATGGCGATCATGGGCTTCGGTGGCGGCGCGATGGTCGGCGCACCATTGGCGACGGCACTGATGAGCCACTTCGCTTCGCCAGAAGGCGTGGGCGTATGGCAGAGCTTCGTGGCCATGGCAGCCATCTACTTCGTGTTCATGATCGGTGGCGCACTGTCCTACCGCGTGCCGCCAACCGGCTGGAAACCTGAAGGCTGGACCGCTCCGGCGAAGAAAGCTTCCAACGCGATGATCACCAACCGTCACGTTCACGTGAATGTAGCGTGGAAAACTCCGCAATTCCGTCTGGTGTGGCTGGTGCTGTGCCTGAACGTATCTGCCGGTATCGGCATCCTCGGCATGGCTTCGCCGCTGCTGCAGGAAGTGTTCGGCGGCAAGCTGCTAGGCGTTGACGTGCCGTTCGGTCAACTCGACGCCGGTCAGTTGGCTTCGATCGCCGCAATTGCCGCCGGTTTTACCGGCCTGCTGAGCCTGTTCAACATCGGTGGCCGCTTCTTCTGGGCTTCGTTCTCGGACTACCTGGGCCGCAAAAACACTTACTTCGTGTTCTTCGCCCTGGGTTTTGCCCTGTACGCGCTGATTCCGAACATGGGCCATCTGGGCAACGTTGCGCTGTTCGTGGCGGCGTTCTGCATCATCCTGTCGATGTACGGCGGTGGTTTTGCCACCGTTCCGGCGTATCTGGCCGACCTGTTCGGTACACAGATGGTCGGTGCGATCCACGGTCGTCTGCTGACTGCCTGGGCTGCTGCCGGTGTACTCGGTCCGGTGCTGGTCAACTACCTGCGTGAATATCAGTTGAGCATCGGCGTTGAGCGCGCTGCCGCTTACGACATCACTCTGTACATCCTCGCCGGCCTGCTGGTGCTGGGCTTCCTGTGCAACCTGATGGTGCGCCCGGTAGCCGACAAGTACTTCATGACCGACGCTGAACTTGCCGCCGAACAAGCGCTGGGCCACGACAAGGGTGCTGATGCCAGCACCGTTCTGGAATGGAAAGCCGCGCCGGGCAGCAAGCCGTTGGCCATCGCGGCATGGCTGGTAGTGGGTATTCCGTTGGCGTGGGGTGTGTGGGTGACCCTGCAGAAGACGGCGGTACTGTTTCACTAAGGTGTTGGCTGAATAAACACCGAACCTGTGGGAGCGAGCCTGCTCGCGAAGACGGAGCACCAGTCGACATCAATGTTGGCTGGCGTACCGCATTCGCGAGCAGGCTCGCTCCCACATTTGTTTCTGGCATGCCTGTACTGGCTTGTATGGACATGTCTACCCGCGACCGCCGGGCATTCTATCCGTCAACCATCTCACCTCTCGTGTTTCTGTTTGCTTCCTGCGTGCCTATAATGGCTGCCTTTTTCGCCCAATGATTTTGCGGAGCTGGTGATGGCCGAACGTAAGGCGTCTGTCGAGCGCGACACTCTGGAAACCCAGATCAAAGCCTCGATCAACCTTGATGGCACCGGAAAGGCCCGATTCGATATCGGTGTCCCTTTTCTTGAGCACATGCTGGATCAGATCGCCCGTCACGGGTTGATCGATCTGGATATCGAATGCAAGGGCGATCTGCATATCGACGATCACCATACGGTGGAAGACGTCGGTATCACCCTCGGCCAGGCGTTCGCCAAAGCCATTGGCGACAAGAAAGGCATCCGTCGCTACGGCCACGCCTACGTGCCGCTCGATGAAGCGCTGTCGCGCGTGGTGATCGATTTCTCCGGTCGCCCGGGCCTGCAGATGCACGTGCCGTACACCCGCGCCACGGTCGGCGGCTTCGACGTTGACCTGTTCCAGGAGTTCTTTCAGGGCTTCGTCAACCATGCGCTGGTCAGCGTGCACATCGACAACCTGCGCGGCACCAACACTCACCACCAGATCGAAACCGTGTTCAAGGCTTTCGGCCGCGCGCTGCGCATGGCCGTCGAGCTGGACGAGCGCATGGCCGGGCAGATGCCTTCGACCAAAGGCGTTTTGTAATGCAGACGGTTGCAGTTATCGACTACGGCATGGGCAACCTGCACTCGGTGGCCAAGGCCCTGGAGCATGTCGGCGCCGGCAAGGTGCTGATCACCAGCGATGCGAACGTGATTCGCGAAGCCGACCGCGTGGTCTTCCCGGGCGTTGGCGCGATTCGCGATTGCATGGCGGAGATCCGTCGCCTGGGTTTCGATTCGCTGGTCCGTGAGGTCAGCCAGGATCGGCCGTTCCTCGGCATTTGTGTCGGCATGCAAGCCCTGCTCGATACCAGCGAAGAGAACGCCGGCGTCGACTGCATCGGCCTGTTTCCAGGCGCGGTGAAATTCTTCGGCAAGGATCTGCACGAAGACGGCGAGCACCTGAAGGTCCCGCACATGGGCTGGAACGAGGTGAAGCAGAATATCAGTCACCCGTTGTGGCATGACATCCCGGATCTGGCGCGTTTCTACTTCGTGCACAGCTACTACATCGCCGCCGCCAATGCGCGTCAGGTGGTGGGAAGCGGTCATTACGGTGTCGATTTCGCCGCAGCGCTGGCCGACGGTTCGCGTTTCGCCGTGCAGTTCCACCCGGAGAAAAGCCATACCCACGGCCTGCAACTGCTGCAGAACTTCGCTGCGTGGGACGGTCGCTGGTAAATGGCTGTCAAGAAATCCAAGCCGCCGATTCTGACCCTCACTCCCGAGCAGGAGAGCGAGGCCAATCGCAAGATTCAGCGGTTCATGGAAGACCGTTTCGAACTGGATCTGGGTTCGTTCGAGGCGGCGGAAATTCTTGAGCTGTTTACCCGCGAGATTGCTCCGCACTATTACAACAGGGCGATTTTCGATGTGCAGACCCACCTCAAGGAACGGTTTGAAAGCATCGAAAGCGACCTGTGGGCGCTCGAGAAAAACTGATTCCCGAGCCAAGCTGAACATTCCAATTTTAAGGTTTGCCAGATGCTGATTATTCCCGCTATCGATCTCAAAGACGGTGCTTGCGTACGTCTGCGCCAGGGCCGCATGGAAGATTCCACGGTGTTCTCCGATGACCCGGTGAGCATGGCTGCCAAGTGGGTGGAGGGCGGTTGCCGTCGTCTGCATCTGGTCGATCTGAATGGTGCTTTTGAAGGCCAGCCGGTCAACGGTGAAGTGGTCACCGCGATCGCCAAGCGTTACCCGACCCTGCCGATCCAGATCGGTGGCGGCATCCGTTCGCTGGAAACCATCGAGCACTACGTCAAGGCCGGCGTGAGCTACGTGATCATCGGCACCAAAGCCGTTAAGGATCCGGCGTTCGTCGCTGAGGCCTGCCGCGCCTTTCCGGGCAAGATCATCGTGGGTCTGGATGCCAAAGACGGCTTCGTCGCCACCGATGGATGGGCGGAAATCAGCACCGTGCAGGTCATTGACCTGGCCAAACAGTTTGAAGCCGACGGCGTCTCGTCGATCGTTTATACCGACATCGCCAAAGACGGCATGATGCAGGGCTGCAACGTACCGTTCACCGCTGCGCTGGCTGCGGCGACTAAGATCCCGGTGATCGCTTCCGGCGGCATCCACAACCTGGGTGACATCAAGTCGCTGCTCGACGCCAAGGCACCGGGCATTATCGGCGCGATCACGGGCCGGGCGATTTACGAAGGCACCCTCGACGTCGCCGAAGCGCAAGCTTTCTGCGATTCGTACCAAGGCTGAGGACTGACCATGGCGCTGGCCAAACGCATAATCCCTTGCCTGGACGTGGACAACGGCCGGGTCGTTAAAGGCGTGAAGTTCGAGAACATCCGCGACGCCGGTGACCCGGTGGAAATCGCCCGTCGCTACGACGAGCAGGGTGCCGACGAGATTACCTTCCTTGACATCACCGCCAGCGTCGACGGTCGTGACACCACGCTGCATACCGTCGAGCGCATGGCCAGTCAGGTGTTCATCCCGCTGACCGTCGGCGGTGGCGTGCGCACCGTGCAGGACATCCGCAACCTGCTCAATGCCGGCGCGGACAAGGTCTCGATCAACACCGCTGCTGTGTTCAACCCGGAGTTCGTCGGCGAAGCTGCGCAGCATTTCGGCTCGCAGTGCATCGTCGTCGCCATCGACGCCAAGAAAGTCTCCGGCCCCGGCGAAACCCCGCGCTGGGAAATCTTCACCCACGGCGGGCGCAAGCCGACCGGCCTCGACGCAGTCGAGTGGGCGAAGAAAATGGAAGGCCTCGGTGCCGGCGAGATCCTCCTGACCAGCATGGATCAGGACGGCATGAAGAACGGCTTCGACCTCGGCGTGACCCGCGCGATCAGCGACGCGCTGGGCATTCCGGTGATCGCCTCCGGCGGCGTCGGCAATCTGCAGCATCTGGCTGACGGCATTCTTGAAGGCCACGCCAGTGCGGTGCTGGCGGCGAGTATTTTCCACTTTGGCGAATACACCGTGCAGGAAGCCAAGGCTTACATGGCGCATCGCGGCATCGTGATGCGCTGATCAGGTTGAGTCTGAACACGGTCGGGCGCAAACCCATGCGGGTTGCTTGCCGCCCGACGGGTCAAGGTTTTTGCAGTATTTCTGTGCGCACGGCAGAGGTATTGAAGTCGCGATCCATGGTGTAGCTGCACAGCGTCAACGGCAGGGCTTCGTTGGGTACCAGAAAGCTGTCGCCTATCTTGGTGTAGCTTCTCGAATCGATGCCGGCGCAGTCTGTTGAATCGACTGCCCCGACGTATATCTGAGTCCAGATATTGCGATCGGTGGTTTGACGATATTCGATCAGCAGTTCTTCAGCGCCGTGCTTGATGTGAGGCGCCGGTTCAGACAGTGAAATCCCGCCTGGATTAACCAGCCGCGCCGGCAGAATTTGTGTGTTGCGTAATTCGCCCGCGATGAGTTGTTGCTCAACTGAGTCGACACCCACCAGGCACAGATAATATAAGCCTGCCATGCTGCCGATCGGTGCATCAACAAGGCCGGTGCTGAGATTGATCGGGTTGCTGTAATCTTCTGGCAGGTAACAGGCATGGGCGTCGCGCACGGTTTTGAATCGAAAGAATTTCGTGCTCATTGAAAAGTTCACGTCCCAGGCTGGACTCTTTTCGTATTCCTTCTGAGGTGCTTTATAAAGCGTAACGTCTGAGTTGGTTCTGGCTCTGAAATTGAATTCAGGCTTTAGCGAGCAGGCAGGCGCATTCATGTTGAAGCGACCTTCAGAAAAACAGGGCATCAGATAATCGATCGGGAAACTCTGGCTGGCCTGATCAGGCAAAACGGCTCGGCGATCAGGCTTTGCACAAAGTCCATGCCAAAAGCACAGGTCGCCCGTTGATATCCCATAAGTGGTTCCCGACAGGACGCCGGTAACTTCTCCCGTAGCGATATCAATGACCGGAGAACCGGATGACCCCGGTTCAATGCCTTTGCAATCCTGTTTCTGGTAATCGGTATGAACGGTCAGATACTTGATCAGTGTCGTGTTTGCTGGCTCTTGAGTACAGGACGAGAGCCTCAGGCCCGGCGCACTTGAGGGCGCGCCGATAACCGTGACCTGGGTGAGTTGCTCAGGTGCTTTGGGCGCCGCCTTGAGCGGGTTGATGCCGGCGGCGATCACCGCTTGCAGCGAACTGTTCAATTGCATGACCGCTACATCGGTGCCGGCCAGGCTGGCCCAGTTGATCTTTTGGATGTCGTAACGCCTGCCCTCCAGCTGCGTGTCTTGAAAGTAATTGAATTGTATCTGGCCCTCATAGGAACGATCCGCGACCGTTCCAATCCAGATGGACGCGCAATGTCCGTTGGTAAGGATATACGCCGGGCCGTTTGCGTTATTTTCAGAGTCGCGGCTGTCGACGAGAAAAGCCGTGCAATAGCGAAGGTCTCCTTTGAAGATCTGTCCAATACCATTCAAGTGATTATTCTGGCCAAGAGAATTGTTCAAAAGAACCGGCTCTGCAGGTGCAGGAACTGCATATGAACAAGACGTTAGAGCGAAGATGATTGCCGGAAAGGCAATAATTGCTGTTATTTTTGATGTGTAGTTCATGACCGATCCTTAGTCGAGGGGTGAAATAATAAAGCCTGGTTCCAATTACTCTAATTTGAATCTTTCATTGTTATGTTATTTGTGCTGTAGCCAAATGTAAGTCATGTGGTTATTGCCAGGAGTTTCAACTCTGTTTGTTGTTGGCGTAGTTAAGAAAGGCCCGCCGAAGGAATATCTTATCGCCGCCCCCGATTGGGCCGAGGCGCATTGATTTCATACAGGCCAGTGGACAGCATGGCGCACCCAAGGCACTCTTGGGCACGCCATGGATTCCGGTAGCCCGACATGATCAAACGCCTGCTTGTTGTTCTCGCCAGCGCCTCATTGTTGCTCATCAGCAATGCCCGGGGCGAAACCAGTCCCGCCACCGATCTGGTGCTGCTCACCGAAAACTTCCCGCCGTACAACATGGCGAAAAACGGCAAGAATTTCGCTCAGGGCGAAAACATCAACGGCATTGCCACTGACATCGTTCGCGAGATGTTCCAGCGCGCCGGCCTCACTTACAGCCTGACCCTGCGTTTCCCCTGGGAGCGCGTCTACAAACTCGCGCTGGAAAATCCCGGCTACGGGGCCTTCGTCATGGCGCGCCTGCCCGATCGCGAAAAACTGTTCAAGTGGGTCGGCCCGATCGGCCCGGATGACTGGATCCTGCTGGCCAAGGCTGACAGCAAGATCACTCTCGAGACGCTCAATGATGCGCGCAAGTACAAGATCGGCGCCTACAAGGGTGACGCGATTGCCGAAACGCTGACCAAGCAGGGCCTGAAGCCGATCGTGGTGCTGCGTGATCAGGACAATGCAAAAAAACTTGTCAACGGCCAGATCGATCTGTGGGCCACGGGTGATCCTGCCGGCCGTTATCTGGCGCGGCAGGATGGCGTGACCGGTCTGAAGACCGTGCTGCGCTTCAACAGCGCCGAGCTGTACCTGGCGCTGAACAAGGACGTTTCCGATGAGGTGGTGAACAAGCTTCAGACCGCGCTGGATCAACTGCGCAAAGAAGGCGTGGTCGATGAAATCATGGCGCGCTATCTGTAGCGGCGGACGGGTCGGGCTCTGGCAGCGGGGCGCTGATTTCGTTCTCGCTCAGAGACGGCTGCACAGCCTGATCTTCGACTGCCTCCGTATCTGGCGCGACGATGATTTCGGGCTCGGTTGCCGCGTACTGGCTGATGTGCAGGCTATTGCCATCGGTGTAGCTGAAGCCGTCCGTCACTGAGGTGCCGTCGGCGCGCACCAGTCTGTAATCGCTCTGCACCAGATAGGCCGCCACTGAGCGGTTTTTGTCCACCACCGCAACCACTTCGATTGCCGCCGTATTGAGCCAATCATTCGCATGCACTTCGCATTGGGTGAAATCATGGCCCAGGCGTGCGGAAAACATCAGCGCGCTGTGCTGACCGGTTTTCCATTGGGCGCCGAATTCGACGGAAGTCGTTTGGGTGAAAGTCCGCAAGCCGGCAGTGCGTTGAGCGCGAGGCGCAGTCCATCTGAATATCTGACTGTTGTTGCCACTGTTGCGTGCGTGTCCGACGAGCACGTACCGATCCTTGCGTTCCAGCAGGTAGGAAGGTGAATCACGCAACTGCTCGGCGACGGTGTAACGCGGATCCTTAACCGTGAACCAGGGCAGAACGGCGCTGTAAGTAGGATCGTCCACTGCGTCTACAGGGGTCGGCGTTTCCCCGCAGAGAATCGGTGGCGATGGGCGTGTGTAAAGCTGCAGGCCAATCTGCAAGCGCAAGCAATAGACGGGGAAACTGGCAGGTCGGGTGTAGTCACTCAAGCTGAAAAAACTGCCCGATGCCAAATAGACCTCGCCCGGTGAAGCCGCTGGAGGAACGGCGCTCCAGCTACTGATGCGCTGCCGGGCTTTGCTGCCTTTGTCGTCCCAGATCAACTCGCTTGAATTCGAAGCGATCACCAGGTCTGCACGAACGCAGCGGACCGCGTTCAGCGAAGGTTTTTCATGATCATTCGAACACACCGACCCCAGCGCCACATAGCCTGCAGGAGGCAGCGGTCGCCAGATCGACAGATCTCGTTTTGAGCCTGACCCGGAATCCTTCCAGACCAGCTCATAATCATCGGGACGCCGCAGCGCCCGGCCCTTGGTGGGGTCAGTGCTGGCGATATCTGCCTCACAAGCCACCGCCACCACTCGTTCGCCATTGATGTTGCCAACGCCTCTGGTGACGACATCGCCCAAGGGGAAATAACCGGGCAGCGCGTCGGGAGCCGGGGTCGGGCGCCAGAACGACGCAGGTCTGGACGACACACCGTCGGTATCCCAGATGCGCAGGAATTCTGTTGTGAAGTTGATCAGCAGGTTATCGATGCGGATCGGTTCAGCTCGCCCAACGGGCGGGATGATCGGGGCATTGCTTGTCATAGGCACTCCTGATAGTTGAAAGCGACTCAAAGGAGCCGCGACCTGTTGCAGGTCTCACTATCCGGAACGAGGCGGGGCGTTCGGTGGTAACTATGTATTGCAAGGTGACCGGGTGTTACCGGTAAACGCCGTCCTTGCCATGGCCAGCCATGGCACGGTTGCTGCGCACGCTGATCATCTGCCTGATATCGATCCAGTCGATGCCTTGCGCCTTCAGCTTGGGCAACTCGCGCTCGAGCACCGCCAGCGTCTGCGGATACGGATGGCCGATCATTACCGCTGAACCTTGTTTGTGGGCCAGGGCGATCGCGGTTTGCAACTGAGTGGCGATCGCCGCTTCGGTACGTTCGTCATCGAGGAATACGTCTCGCGAGACACTCGCCAGATCGATTTTCTGCGCCTGCTGCGCGGCGACCGTTTGAGCGCTGGTGCGGCTGTCGACGAAGAACTTGTGCCGGCGCTGCAACTCAGCCATCAACCACGCCATCGCCGCTGGCTGCGCGGTCATGCGGCTGCCCATGTGATTGTTGATGCCGGCGGTGAATGGCACTTTTTCGAACGCCGCATTCAGGCGTTTCTGCAGCTCTTCGATCGGCAGTTCCGGATGCCAGGCATACGGCCCGGTGGCCGGGTCCATTGGCATGTGCAGGATGACGAGTTTGCCCGCGCGATGGGCCTCGCGGGCAAACTCGGTAGCGTGCGGCGTATCCGGCATGATCGCGGTGGTCACCGGGCCGGGCAGGGCGAGCACGCGACGATCCCGGGGCAGGTTCTGCCCCAGGTCATCGATGATCAGCGTCAGGTAGGCTTTGGGTGGTTTCGGGCTGGCGGGCTCTGCGTGAACAGTACCCGCCAGACAGCACAATAGAACGAACAGAAAACGCAGCGACATCCTCAACGGCCGGATGTGATGCTCAGCCCTTTGAGCAGGCTCAGGGCTTGGGCGAGCTGATAATCGTCATCCTGCGGCATGGCTTTGGCCTTGCCAGCCGAACCGCTCGGTTTGTCGGCGCCGCCGTTGCCGTTGCCCAGGTGCCCTTGCAGATCGGCTTCCTTGAAGTATTCACTGTCGACTTCGTTGGTGATTTTCGCGCGGCGCACTTCGATGTCCGGGACGATGCCCTGGGCCTGGATCGAACGGCCATTGGGCGTAAAGTACAGCGCGGTGGTGATTTTCAATGCGCGGTCGTTGTTCAGCGGCAGCACGGTTTGTACCGAGCCCTTGCCGAAACTGGTGGTGCCCATGACCACAGCGCGTTTCTGGTCCTGCAGGGCGCCTGCGACAATTTCCGAAGCCGAAGCGCTGCCGCCGTTGATCAGCACGACCATCGGCACTGCTTCGCTTTCGTCCTTGCCGGTCGCGGAGAAGCGCAGTTCGGAGTTGGCGATGCGGCCCTTGGTGTAAACGATCAGGCCTTTGGTGATGAAGTGGTCGACCACTTCCACCGCCGATTGCAGCACGCCGCCCGGGTTGTTACGCAGGTCGAGAATGATGCCGTTGAGCTTCTTGCCGTTGTCCTTGCGCAGCTTGGCCAGCGCCTTGGAGACTTCGTCACCGGTCTTGACCTGGAACTGGGTAATGCGGATGTAGCCGTAACCCGATTCGAGCAGCTGTGCCTTGACGCTCTTGACCTGAATCACCGCACGCGCCAGGGTCACGTCGAACGGCGTACCGCCATCGCGCACAAGGGTCAGGGTGATTTTCTGGCCGATCTTGCCGCGCATCTTGTCGACGGCTTCGGTCATGGTCTGGCCGCGGGTTGGCTGGCCGTTGATCTTGACGATAAAATCGCCGGCCTGAATACCCGCTTTCGACGCCGGGGTGTCATCGATCGGCGAGACGACCTTGATGAAGCCATCCTCGGCGCCGACTTCGATGCCCAGACCGCCGAACTCACCGCTGGTGCTTTCCTGCAGCTCGGTGAAGTCTTCGGGGCCGAGATAGGCCGAATGCGGGTCAAGGTTGCTGAGCATGCCCTTGATCGCGTTTTCCAGCAGGGTCTTGTCGTCCACCGGTTCGACGTACGCGGCTTTGATCCGGTCCATGACCTCGGCGAAAGTACGCAGCTCTTCCAGCGGTAGTGGCGCCTTGGCGGTTGCAGCAGTGCCTGCCGGAGCCACGGCCGGTGCCGGTTGCGCGGCGAACGCCAGAGGCGCGCCGATCACCAGAGCGATCGTCAGGGCCAGCGAGGTAAGGCGGGACAAATGCAGCATGTCGAACGAACTCCTGAATTAGATGCGGCGCTTATCCTTGCGCACGACACCATTGCGCCGGATCACTCGGGTGACCCTGCTGACGAATTGCGAAATACAGCGCTGGCGTGTCCTGACCGCCACTGTTACCGACAGTGGAGATCGACTCACCCGCTTTGACCACATCACCCGCCGACTTGAGCAGCGTCTGGTTGTGGCCGTACAGACTCAAAAAACCGTTGCCGTGATCGAGGATCACCAGCAGCCCGGCACCGCGCAGCCAGTCGGCGAACACCACGCGACCGCCATGGACGGCATGCACTTGACTGCCGGCGGAGGCGCTGATCATCACGCCGTCCCACTTGGTTCGGGCATCGTCGCCGCGGCTTTCACCGAAGCGTGCGAGTAATCGACCATCAACCGGCCACGGAAGTTTTCCCCGGGTTGCAGCAAAAGGCCCGCCAAACGTTTCACCGCTGCTCGATACCAGCGCGCCGGGGCTTGATCTGGCGGGTTTTCGTGGGGCGTCGCTGGTGTCAGCCTGCGCCTCACGCAAGCGCTTTTTTTCCGCTTCCTGCTGGGCGATCAGCGCTTTCTGTCGCGCTTCTTCTGCCTCACGAGCCTGACGGGCCAGGGTTTCTTCAATGGTTTTAAGGACTTTAGACAGGTCTGCCTGATCCTGCTCGCGGGCGGCGAGTTTCTGGTCGCGGGCTTTCACGTCGTCATTAAGTTTGGCGAGAACCTGCTGGCGCTCCTTGCGCACTTTCTCGAGGGCTTCGCGTTGAGTGTCGAGATCGCTTTTCTGTACCAGCAACTGCGCCTGCTGCAGGCCGATGTCTTTTTCGACATTGGCCAGTTGGCGCAGGGTTTCGTTGAAGTTTTTCAGCTGCTCCAGGCGAGCCTGGCTCAGGTAATCGTAATAGGTCAGGGTGCGGGCGAATTTCTCGGGATTCTGCTGATTGAGCAGCAGCTTGAGATATTCCTGACGACCGTTCTGATAGGCCGCACGGGCCTGAATCGCGATCAGTCGCTGCTGTTCAGTGCGCGCGCTCTGGAGTTTTTTTTTCTCTGCATCGAGCCGCTGCAGCTCGGATTCGCTTTTCTGCAGTTCTTTCTGCAGGGCGTCGACCTGCTTCTGCAGCTTGCCCATCTCGGTTTCAGTGCCCTTGAGCTCTTTCTGCACGCCGGATTTTTCTTCCTGCAACTTGCCCAGAAGCTTTTTCAGCTCGGCAATGTCCTGACGCGTGGCGTCCAACTGCTGTTGGGTTTGCGCGCGCTCGTCGGCGAAGGCCGGCTGGAGCAGACAGGTCAGAGCAAGGGCGATCAGGACGCGAAGCATAGGGGCGGGCGGCACCAGGGTAAGGGACGGCCTAGTATGCCCGCCCGAGGCTGCAAAAAAAACGCCCAATTGGGGCTGTGTGATAACTGGACAGAAAAACACCAAAATCCACTGTGGGAGCGGGCTTGCTCGCGAAAGCGCTGTGTCAGGCGACATTGATATCGACTGATCCATCGTATTCGCGAGCAAGCCCGCCTCCACAGGGATTAGCGGCGTTTATACGAGGATGGAAGTGCCGGTCATCTCTGTCGGTTTTTCCAGGCCCAGCAGCATCAGCATGGTCGGCGCTACGTCCGCCAGTACGCCACCCTCACGCACCTTGAGGTCGCGTTTGCCGACATAGATGAACGGCACCGGCTCGGTGGTGTGCGCGGTGTGCGCCTGGCCGGTGGATTCGTCGGCCATCTGCTCGACGTTGCCGTGGTCGGCGGTGATCAGTGCTTCGCCGCCTACTTTTTCCAGAGCTTCAACGATGCGCCCGACGCAGGTGTCCAGGCATTCGACCGCTTTGACCGCTGCGTCGAACACGCCGCTGTGGCCGACCATGTCGCCGTTGGCGTAGTTGACCACGATCACGTCGTAACGCTGGTTTTCGATGGCATCGACGATGCGGTCGGTCACCTCGGGTGCGCTCATTTCCGGCTGCAAGTCGTAGGTGGCGACTTTCGGCGACGGAATCAGGATGCGCTCTTCGCCCGGGAATGGTTCTTCGCGACCGCCGGAGAAGAAGAAGGTCACATGAGCGTATTTTTCGGTTTCAGCGATGCGCAGCTGGGTCTTGCCGTTTTTCGCCAGGTAATCGCCGAGGACGTTTTCCAAGCTGCCGGCGGCGAAGGCCGACGGTGCCGGGATGCTTGCGGCGTACTGGGTCAGCATGACGAAACCGGCCAGTTTCGGCTGACGGGCGCGCTCGAATTCCTTGAAATCGTCTTCGACGAACACCCGGGTCAGCTCGCGGGCGCGGTCGGCACGGAAGTTCATGAACACCACGGCGTCACCGTCTTCGACTTTGACCGGCTCGCCGATGGAAGTGGCTTTGACGAACTCGTCGCTTTCGCCACGGGCGTAAGCGGCTTCGAGGCCTTCCTGAGCGGTGGCGGCGTTGAATTCGCCCTTGCCATCGACGATCAGGTTATAGGCCTGGGCGACACGATCCCAACGGTTGTCGCGATCCATGGCGAAGTAGCGGCCAATGATGCTGGCGATCCGGCCTTTACCGAGTGCCTGGAAGGACGCGTCGAGCAGTTCGATCGACGAGGCAGCGCTTTTTGGCGGCGTGTCGCGGCCATCGAGGAAAGCGTGCAGGTAGATTTTCTCGGCGCCGCGCTTGAAGGCCAGTTCGGCCATGGCAATCAGGTGATCCTGGTGGCTGTGTACGCCGCCATCCGACAGCAGGCCCATGAAGTGCACGGCCTTGCCGGCGGCCACGGCCTTATCCACAGCGGCGCAGATGGTGGGGTTTTCGAAGAACTCGCCATCGCGAATCGCTTTGGTCACACGGGTGAAGTCCTGATACACCACGCGCCCGGCGCCGAGGTTCATATGGCCGACTTCGGAGTTGCCCATCTGGCCGTCCGGCAGGCCGACGTCCATCCCGCTGCCCGAGATCAAGCCGTTCGGCACCGTGGCCCACAGACGATCCAGGACAGGTTTCTTCGCCGCGAACACGGCATTGGATTCGGGGCTGTCGCTGTGACCGAAGCCGTCGAGAATCATCAGGACCAAAGGTTTGGGCGTAGTCGTCATGGAATCCACTCGTGGCTGATAAAGAAGAGGGCGATGCAAAACGGAGTTGGAGTTTAAAGCGAAGTTCCGACCACGTCACCGCCGGACGGGGTTTGGCCGACCATAGTGGCTGTGTATACTGGCCGACATTTTAACGCCCTGGAACCTCCTTCGATGGTTGCTCACCTGATTGAATTTGCCACTAACCACTACATTCTTGTCGGTATCTTCGTCGTACTGCTGGCTCTGTTGCTGGCGCATACGATGCAGGGCGGCGGTAAAAGCCTGAGCACCGGCGAGCTGACCGCACTGGTCAATAAAGATGCAGGCGTGGTGGTAGACATCCGTCCGGCCAAGGATTACGCCGCAGGCCACATCGTCGGAGCGGTGAACATCCCGCAGGACAAACTGGCTGCCCGTGCCGGCGAGCTGGAAAAGCACAAGTCCAAGACCATCATTCTGGTCGATGCCCTCGGTCAGACCGCCGGCACCCACGCCCGCGAACTGATGAAATCCGGCTTCACCGCCGCCAAGCTGTCCGGCGGGATTTCCAGCTGGAAAGGCGACAACCTGCCATTGGTGAAGTGATATGAGCCACGTCGTCGTCTACTCAAGCGATTACTGCCCTTACTGCTCGCGCGCCAAGCACCTGCTCGCCAGCAAAGGCGTGGCCTTCGAAGAGATCAAGGTCGATGGCAAGCCGCAGCTGCGCGCCGAAATGACCAAAAAGGCCGGGCGCACGTCCGTGCCGCAGATCTGGATCGGCGACAAGCACATCGGCGGTTGTGATGATTTGTACGCCCTGGAGCACGCCGGCAAACTCGACGCGCTGCTCAAGGGCTGAACGGCTGCACCCACGTACAGCACTCCCTAAAGACCCAAGATCGATAAGGATCTGAGATGACTGACCAACAGAACACTGCAGCCAGCGAAGAAGAAACCGCACCGCAATTTTCCTTGCAGCGCATCTACGTACGCGACCTGTCCTTCGAAGCCCCGAAAAGCCCGGCGATCTTTCGCCAGCAGTGGGATCCGGCGGTCGGTCTGGATCTGAACACTCGCCAGAAAGCGCTGGAAGGCGACTTCTACGAAGTGGTGCTGACCCTTTCCGTGACCGTGAAAAACGGCGAAGAAGTGGCCTTCATCGCTGAAGTACAACAGGCCGGTATCTTCCTGATCAAGAACCTGGACGCGGCTTCGATGAGCCACACCCTCGGTGCGTTCTGCCCGAACATTCTGTTCCCGTATGCCCGTGAAACCCTGGACAGCCTGGTCACCCGTGGCTCGTTCCCGGCGCTGATGCTGGCCCCGGTGAACTTCGACGCTCTATACGCGCAAGAGCTGCAGCGCATGCAGGAAAGCGGCGAGACGCCAACCGTTCAGTAAATACCAGCGTTGACGCAAGTCCAATGTGGGAGCGGGCTTGCTCGCGAAGGCGGCGTGTCAGGCGACAGTGATGTCATCTGGTGCACCTTTCGCGAGCAAGCCCGCTCCCACATTTGCTATGCATCGTTATTTGAAGTCGTTCTGCCGCCAGGCTTCGTAAACGGCGACCGCAACGGTGTTGGACAGGTTCAGGCTGCGGCAGCCTTCGCGCATCGGCAGCCGCAGGCGCTGTTCGGCGGGCAGGGCATCGAGCACCTCGGCGGGCAAACCGCGGCTTTCCGGGCCGAAGATAAACGCATCGCCCGACACGAACGCCGCGTCATGAAACGGCCGCGAGCCCTTGGTGGTAAACGCGAACAAGCGTGGATTGCCGAGACTTTCCAGACAACTGGCGAGGTCCGCATGGCGTTGCAGCGTGGCATATTCGTGGTAGTCGAGACCGGCGCGGCGCAGGCGCTTGTCGTCCATCTCGAAACCCAGCGGTTCGATCAAATGCAGGTGGCAGCCGCTGTTGGCGCACAGCCTGATAACGTTGCCGGTATTCGGCGGAATTTCTGGTTGAAAAAGGATGACGTGAAACATGCACGGCTCCGAAGGTAAAGATGAGCGGCATTCTACGCCGCCTGTGGACAACCGTTCGAAACTATTCCCGCGGGTGATCGGTTCGTTGGCGATTGTCGGCCTGATGGTGGGGCTGATGATCGGCCGTCTGACCACGCCGGACCCCAGCGTGCTGCAGCAGGTCGAGGTGACCGATGGCGGCCTGGTGGTGTGGTTCAACAACGAACCGAAGCTGCATGGCGAGATCATCGACGGCAGCGTCGCGCTGCTGTTTCAGGCTGAAGGGCACGCGCAAAAAGGTCAGCTGAAACTCAATGGCCGGGACGTCAACTGGCGCACGCGCAAGAGCGATGGTGGCTTGCTGCTGACCGTGCTGGCGGCACGGCCGCTGAAAGGCGAGTGGGTCGGCAGCGAGGTCGACGACCGCTGGCGGCTGGAGATCCGCTTGCAAACGAACTGATCGCACTCCTGCCGTCCTTCTCGAGTACCCCTACGCTTTTTGACGTCGTTTCCCACTGCGCCTGTCTGTCTTTCCACTCTCCTTCAGTGCTTGCACAGGCTATCTTGCGATCCTCTTTTAACCCGGCAGGATGCCGAAAGCGTTCGTCCCTTGCACGACTGTCAGGGGCGACTTTTTTCAAGGATGAAAAACATGCCAGTAAAACCACCTACCGGTGGCAGCAGCCACGTGAGAGTGGATGCTTCGACCAGCCCGACCCGACCGGCCGACGCGGATATTCCGCTCCCCGGGCCATCGGGCCTTAGAGATTACGGCTCAGGACGCTCCATTGATGATCCTGGGCCGCGAGCCGGGACGTCCAGCGCTGTTGGCGCTGTTGGCGCAGGTGCCGCTGGGGCGACTCCGACGGTCGTTATTCACGCGGCCCCGGCTGCAACGCGTTTGCTTGCGCCTCAACCGATACTGGACGATTACGTAGTCAACGCCCGGGCGTTACTTCCAGTGGCCAACGCCGAAGGCTTAAGGGTTTTCAACAATCGTACTTACGTTGAGGTGGCCGAGGGCGCTTTCGTGCTTGTCGCCGTGGACCCGACGACTGGATTGCATCGTGCCCGACGGCCAAGCGAACTGCTCCCAGGGCCGGTGATGCTGCGTAATGCCGATAATGGTCTTTGGTACCAGCGCACGCTCGTCAAGCCAACCACTCGAGAACAGGTCCGAAGGTACCTTCCGGAAACGACCGACCTGGCCGCCGATGCCTTTATCGCCCGGTTTGGCGACAAGGATGTGGCAGAGGTGGAACTGAGGCGGATCGAGCGTGCGAGCCCCGAGCTAGAGCGGCAGTACGGTGGTATCAGCGAGGAAATGGCGAGCAGGATACGCAGGCTTCATAAGTGGCAAGGCGGGCCCGGTGAGCATGTCTATCGCGAAGGCCGACTGGTGGGTTTCAAGCTGGATCTGGATTTCGGCTCTCTTCCAAACGTTTTTCCTCATTTGGAAAAATTCAACTCTGTTGTCGCCCTGACCCTTGGCTCGGGTGAAGTTCCGCACTCGCATCGTTTATCTGCGCTGTTTCCCAACCTTGAAAGTCTGACGGTGTCTGGCCGGCCATCCATTCTCTCTGGCGGTCATTCTGCAGCGAGGCTCAAGCTTGAGGGAAGCGTCGTCCAGGACTTGGCAAAGCTTCCTCATTTACGCTCGCTGAGCCTGCAAAACTGCGATTTACCCGCCGAGTTCTCGCTGGCAGGCATGCCTGAACTGCGGGCACTGACACTTGGCAACATTCACGGGGGGGCTGATCTGAATGCCGTAGTGAATGGCCTGCCCGGGCGGTTGAGCTTGCAGGTCCTCGATCTGAACCGCAATGCTGCCCTGAAAGTGGCACCTGACGTGACCGGGATGACCGAGTTGCGCGTATTGGATTTGACGCAGACCGGCATAGAGCAGCTGCCATCAGGGCTTGAGGCTGACAACGGGCCGTTACGACTGGAGGTATTGAGGCTTGGCGACAACCGGCTTTCTAAAATGCCTTCACTTACAGGCCGAACTGCGCTGCAGGAGCTGGACCTTTCCAATACCGGTCTGGACCGATTTCCCGAGGGCATCACTTCCGAAATTCCCGGGAAAGTCCTGAATCTTTCGAAAAACCGTATTACATCGATTCCTGAGTCCGTTGAGGTCAGAGCGGGCTTCAATCTAATGGGCAACCCCATAACTGATCTGGCGAGCCACCGGCGGCTGATGGACGCGCGTACAAAAACAGGCACCGACGTTTGGTTGGGGGAAACAAATTTTGACCGCTCGCCAAATGCCTGGCTACGACATTTGCCGATAGAGGAACTGTCTGAAAACTTGAAAATTTGGGACAGTGTTGACGTTGACGCATATTGGCTTGTGGCTAGGCAAATTGCGGTGGACTTGGCGCGTACGCCTGGATTTCACGTTGAGCGCCCGGTTTTGCAGCAACGGGTCTGGCGATTTCTCGAGAGCTACAGTAAGGCTGACCCCGGCCTTCAGGCCAGGTTGAAGGACATTTTGAAGAATGAACCGAGCCCTTTGAAAAAGCTGGAAAGGCTGGAGGCAGAAACAGGCCTGCCAAGCGAACCATCGCCGGCGCGCTCGGTGCTGCGCGGTGATACTGGCGACGTAGGGCGTTTGCTGGCTGTCGCTGAGTCCACCACCCGAGCGCAGGTCCGACAATACTTTCCGGAAGCGAGCGATCAACAAGCCGATCATTTCCGCGTGCACTTCAGTGCCAAGGATGCGGCAGAGGTGGAGCTCAAACGGCTCCAGCCTGGACTTGTGCAACTGGATCAGGAACTCAGCCGTTGGACGAACTCCTACCTGTATGACGGCGATAAGTTGGGCCCCACGTTACGCCGTCTGTACACGTGGCAAGGAGAGCCTGACGAACTGGTCTTTCACGATAAGCGGCCGGTGGGTTTCAAGCTGTCTGCGAGTGTTTCGAGGTGGCCAGATCATCCGTCACTGGCAACACAATTCAACTCCATCGTTTCCCTTGAGCTAACGGGGTTAGCCGTGCCTCTGCCGGAGCGGTTTTTTTCAGCGTTCCCCAATCTTGAAAGTCTGAAATTGATTTTCGGATATGGCATGTCTTCTGCCGATCCCGGCTTCAGGTTCACCGTGGATGCGGGAAACGTTGAAGTGTCGGGAAGCCTTGCGCAGTTACGAGGCTTGACGCTGCAAAGGGCCAACTTGTCGCCTGATTTTTCGGTGGTCGGCATGACCGGGTTGCGCGTCCTGGATCTGGAGCAGAACGGTATACAACAGCTGCGAGGACTTGATGCCGATAACGGGCCGTTGCGCTTGGAAGTACTGAAACTCAGTAATAACCCGCTCTCGGTTGCGCCTTCAGTCACACGAATGACCGTGCTGCAGGAACTGGATCTTTCCTTTGCCGGGTTAGACAGGTTTCCCGAGGGCATCACCAACGAGATTCCCGGCAAAATCCTGAATCTGGCGAACAATCGCATTACATCGATTCCCGAATCCATTGAGATCAGAGCCGGTTTCAATCTCCTCGGCAATCCAATAACGGATCCTGCTTCACTCCGACGGCTGATCCATGCACGTATCGCAACGGGTAGCGATATCTGGCTGGGAGTTGCAAGCGATGACCGGTCGGCCCACCTTTGGCTGCGAAACGTGCCGCCGGGAAAGGAGTTGACTGAAAAACTCCAGCTCTGGGACAGCTTCGGTCCTCGCTCGAGCTTGACGGGCGCGATGAGGCAACTGAGTCGAACCCCCGAATTCCATGTCGAGTATCCGCTTTTGCAGCGGCGGGTCTGGTCGTTCCTCAAGATTTACAGCGAGTGCATACCTGGCGAGCAGGCACGGCTCGACAATATCCTGACCTTCGAATGGAGCCCTGGGAAGATGCTGGACAGGCTGGAGGCCGAGATTCGTGAAAATGACCCGGGACGGCAAAATCAGCCCCTGCATCATCTGCCCAAGCGTCCGAAGCTCGATTGAGCTTCAAACCGGGTGGGAGGAATAAAAGCGGGAATCCCTGACCTGCCTGTATCAGGGTTCCCAAAAGGGGCGGACTTCGCTGCGAGCGTCGGTCCAGTGTAAAGAGGGAACCCCCGGCCTGCCTGTACCAAGGATCCCAAAAGGATGGGCTCATCCGTTGCGGCATGAGCCCGATGTAAAGAGGGGAATCCCCGGCCTGCCTGTACCAAGGTCCCCGAAACGGGTGGTGAATCGAATCACCTGAAGAACGTATTGCAGGCGCCGTGCCAGGTTTTAATTTGCTGAAACAAACAAACGATTCGGAAACGCGAAAGCCCCGGAATTCGGGGCTTTCGTTATTTTTGAAGGGTGAGCTTTTAAGGTTTTGAGGTGGTCATTCGAAAGACCGGCAGTGCCCGATCACAGGTCATCGTGCATCCATGCGGTGCACGGTGAACCAAGTGTGGGAGCGGGCTTGCTCGCGAAGGCGTCGTGTCAGTCACCCTATATTTCAATGACCCACCGCATTCGCGAGCAAGCCCGCTCCCACAGGGGATATCGGGTGCTCGCCTATTATGTGTTAAGCCTCTTCCCCCTCATCATCATCGCCACCATCAACCTTCATCCCCAGTTCCTTGATCTTGCGCGTCAGGGTGTTACGCCCCCAGCCCAGCAACACCGCAGCATCACGGCGACGGCCCGCTGTGTGCTTCAGCGCCGTCTCGATCATGATCCGCTCGAACGCCGGCACGGCGCTGTCGAGCAGGCTCGACTGGCCGCGCGCCAGCGCCTGATCGGCCCACTGACGCAGCGCCTGCTCCCAGTTGGTCACCGGCGCTGAATCCTGCGGCAGGTTCAGCAGTTCTGGCGGCAAGTCGCTGATGTGCACTTCACGCCCCGAGGCCATCACGGTGATCCAGCGGCAGGTGTTTTCCAGCTGACGCACGTTGCCCGGCCATGGCAGGTTTTTCAGGTATTCCTCGGTCTCGCTCTTCAGCAGCTTGGGCTCGACCGCCAGTTCCTGCGCGGCGCGGCTGAGGAAGTGTCGGGCCAGGGTCGGGATGTCTTCGCGACGATCCGACAGGCGCGGGATGTGGATGCGGATCACGTTGAGGCGGTGGAACAAGTCCTCACGGAATTTGCCGGCATGCACCAGGGTTTCCAGGTTCTGGTGGGTCGCGGCGATGATGCGTACATCGACCTTGACCGGCACATGGCCGCCGACGCGATAGAACTCGCCATCGGCCAGCACGCGCAGCAGACGCGTCTGCGTGTCGGCCGGCATGTCGCCGATCTCATCGAGGAACAGCGTGCCGCCATCCGCCTGTTCAAAGCGGCCGCGACGCAAGTTGGCGGCGCCGGTGAAGGCGCCTTTCTCATGGCCGAACAGCTCCGACTCCATCAGATCCTTGGGGATCGCTGCCATGTTCAACGCAATGAACGGCGAAGCCGCGCGAGGGCTGTGACGGTGCAGGGCGTGAGCGACCAGTTCTTTACCGGTACCGGACTCACCGTTGATCAGCACGGTGATGTTGGAATGGCTCAAGCGGCCGATAGCACGAAACACTTCCTGCATCGCCGGCGCTTCGCCGATGATTTCCGGAGTGCGGGTCAATGCCGGTACGACTTCCAGGCCTTGCTGTTCCTGGGCGTGCTGATTGGCACGCTTGACCAGCGAAACGGCTTCATCGACGTCGAAAGGCTTGGGCAGGTATTCGAAGGCGCCGCCCTGATAGGAGGCGACAGCGCTGTCCAGATCCGAGTGAGCAGTCATGATGATGACCGGCAGCCTTGGGTGTTGTTCGCGAATCCGCGCCAGCAGATCCAGGCCACTGGCGCCCGGCATGCGGATATCGGAAATGATCACGTCTGGCTGCTGCCGTGCCAGACGACTCATCACGCCATCGGCGCTGTCGAAGCTCTGGGTGGTCATGCCTTCCTGCTGCAAGGCCTTTTCCAGAACCCAACGGATAGAACGGTCGTCATCGACGATCCACACGGTTTCACTACGGCTCATGTCGATGTGGCTCCTTGTTCCAGTGGCAGGAAGATCGAGAAGGTGGTGTGGCCTGGATGGCTCTCACACTCGATCAGGCCCTGGTGCTGACTGATGATGTTCTGGGTGATGGCCAGGCCGAGCCCGGTACCGTCCGGGCGACCGCTGACCATCGGAAAGAAAATGGTTTCCTGCAGTTCCGCCGGGATGCCCGGGCCGTTGTCGATGATCTCGATCTTGGTGACCAGGCGATGACGGATGTGGCCGATGGTGAACTGGCGCATGGCGCGGGTGCGCAGGCTGATGCGGCCCAGGCGCAGCTCGTTCTGGCTGCTGATCGCCTGCATCGCGTTGCGCACGATGTTCAATACGGCCTGGATCATTTGCTCGCGGTCGATCAATACGTCAGGAATGCTCGGATCGTAATCGCGCACCAGCGTGATGCAGCCCTGGCTTTCGGCTTCGACCAGTTGGCAAACGCGTTCGAGCACTTCGTGGACATTGCACATGGCAAGCGACGGCAATTTGTTCGAGCCGAGCATGCGATCGACCAGATTGCGCAGGCGGTCGGCCTCTTCGATGATCACATTGGTGTAATCGCGCAGGCTGTCTTCCGGCAGTTCGCGGGCCAGCAATTGCGCCGCGCCACGAATGCCGCCGAGCGGATTCTTGATTTCATGGGCGAGGCCGCGCACCAGCATCTTGCTGGTTTCCTGTTTGGACAACTGCGCCTCTTCCTTGGTGATCCGCAGCAAGCGGTCACGCGGATGCACTTCGAGCAAAAGCAAAGTCTCGCCGTTACTGAGAATCGGCGTGACCGCGTAATCCACAGTCAGGGTCTGGCCGGTGAGGGCGGTGAGCATCGCTTCGCGCTTGGTAAACGGGTGCGCCTGCTCGACCGCCTGGCGCAGGGAATTGAGCGCCTCGGGGGATTCGGTAAACAGCTCGCTGATGAACTGGCCATGGCTGCGTTGACCGCTGACGGCCAGCAGCATTTCCGCCGCCGGGTTCATGTACTCGAGACGCAGTTCGGCGTCGAGCAGGATGGTCGCCGTGGTCAGGTTGTCGAGCAGCAAACGGTGAATAGCGTCGCTTATGGTCATCTGGACCCCTTTTGGAGCAAGGCGTGCGCGAGAACAAAGCGCTGATGTCGGGAAAATGCAAAAACCAAACCAAGGCTCCGAAAAGAAGCGTCTGGCCTCTGAAACAGGCGTTTGACGCGCGTTTGTATGGCACGGAGCCAGCTCAAACGGGAAGTTTCGAACCAAAATGGGATGGCATGTGGGTGGAATGCAGTTTAGTGCACCAATAGAGTGCGGATGGCTGGCGGACGTTAAAAGAAGCGCAGAAACGGATTTTTCGGCTCTGCAGGTTTGTCCTCGAGCGGGCATTCCGGGCGCACGCCGTAGTCTTCTGCGACGCAGGGTTGAACCTTGCGTTTCTGCGCCAGGGAAATGCGTAGCATGTGGAAAGGCTGGTTGGCGGTGCGTTCGACAGTTTGCCCGGCGGCGTCGAGGATTTCGATCGAAAGGCTGTGGCTACCGCGATCAATGTTACTCAGGGCAAATACCGGACTGACGCCGGGCTCGCCCGTGGCCTTGCCATCCAGCAGCAGCCGATAACGATGGCCGCTTTGCAGGCGGGGTTCGCTGGTGACGCTGACGATCAGCTCGCCGGCGCTGCTGCGCAAAGTGGCGTCGGGCTCCGGGATCAGAATGCGCAGCATGTCGTAATGGAAGGGTGGTGCTTCAGCGGATTTTTTCGCCGTGGCGATCGGCGCGGCGGTGTTGGCAGGCACAGCCATGCGATTGCTCGTCGCGATCGGCACTCGCTGTGCGTTGGCATGTGGCTGATCGGTGTAGACGCGGTTGCCCTGCGCGTCGATATAGGTGAAGACCTCGGCCCGGGCGGGCAGCGCAATCAGCGCCAGGATGAGTAACAGCCCTGCACGGATCATGGCGTATGCACGCGTTGCACGGTGAAGGCTGCGGGCGGGCTCTGCTGAATGACGGTCTGGCCGTCGATCACTTGCACGGCCAGGCGATGCTCGCCGCGATCGATATTCACCAGTTGCAAAACCGGCACGTTGCTCGGCTGGCCGTAGGGCACATCGTCCAGCACCAGTCTCAGCTGATGCGGCGGTTGCAGGCGCGGCTTGATCAGAACATTGACCGTGAAGGTGCCGTTGTTGGCGCGCACGGCCTCGTCAGTCGGCAGACCGGTGAGCTCGAGGATTTCATAGGGGTTGCGCGGCGGTTGCGGTGCTTGGGCGCTGGATGATTGCGGCGCGCTCGGCGCTTGCGGCTCGACCCGATTGAGTGGCGGCAACTCGACCGGTTGCGCCTGCACGCCGTCCGGCGGTTGATTGCTGTACGCGGTGTTGCCGTTGGCGTCGGTGTACTTGTAGATCTGCGCAGCGGCGGGCAGGGCGATCAGCAGCAGAATGTAGAGAAACGTGCGACCCATGAAATCGACCGGGATTGAAAACGATGGGTAGCAGCATAGGACAGCTGCGGCGGTTGGCCCAACTGGCGACACATCCAAAGATCATTCAAACACCACAAATCCCCTGTGGGAGCGGGCTTGCTCGCGAAGGCGTCGTTTCAGGCAACAGTTTATTTCAATGACCCACCGCTTCCGCGAGCAAGCCCGCTCCCACATGAGAAATGCGTAGCGTCACAAAATCCGGACAACAAAAAAGGCCTCCCGAAGGAGGCCTCTTTCTGTCACGCCACTTTACGCAGCGCTACCGGATCAGCAGCTGTAGTACAGCTCATATTCCAGTGGGTGTACGAAGGTGCGAACCTTGATTTCCTCTTCCGATTTCAGCGCGATGTAAGCGTCGATGAAATCGTCGGAGAATACGCCGCCCTTGGTCAGGAACGCGCGGCCCTTGTCCAGCTCTTCCAGGGCTTCTTTGAGGCTGCCGCACACCTGTGGGATTTCTTTCGCCTCTTCAGGCGGCAGGTCGTACAGGTTCTTGTCGGCCGCATCGCCTGGGTGGATCTTGTTCTGGATACCGTCCAGACCAGCCATCAGCAGAGCTGCGAAGGCCAGGTACGGGTTGGCAGCCGGATCCGGGAAGCGTGCTTCGATACGGCGGGCTTTCGGGCTCGACACGTAAGGAATGCGGATCGACGCGGAGCGGTTGCGAGCCGAATAGGCCAGCATCACCGGAGCTTCGAAGCCTGGGACCAGACGCTTGTAGGAGTTGGTCGCCGGGTTGGTGAAGCCGTTTAGGGCCTTACCGTGCTTGATGATGCCGCCGATGAAGTACAGAGCGGTATCGGACAGACCGGCATAGCCTTCACCGGCGAAAGTGTTCTTGCCGTCTTTCCAGATCGACATATGCACATGCATGCCCGAACCGTTGTCGCCGTACAGCGGCTTCGGCATGAAGGTCGCGGTGCGGCCGTAAGCGTCGGCAACGTTGTGTACAACGTATTTCAGGGTTTGAACTTCGTCGGCCTTCTTCACCAGGGTGTTGAACTTGACGCCGATTTCGTTCTGGCCGGCAGTTGCCACTTCGTGGTGGTGAACTTCAACCGATTGACCCATTTCTTCCAGTGCGTTGCACATGGCGGTACGGATTTCGTGGTCGTGGTCGAATGGTGGAACCGGGAAGTAGCCGCCTTTCACGCCTGGACGGTGGCCCTTGTTGCCGCCTTCGATGTCCTGGTCGGACATCCACGAACCTTGCTCGGAGTAGATCTTGAACATCGAGCCGGAAATGTCCGACTTGAACTTCACCGAGTCGAAGATGAAGAATTCTGGCTCTGGGCCGGCGAATACGGTGTCACCGATACCGGTGGCTTTCAGGTGCTCTTCGGCGCGCTTGGCGATTGCACGTGGGTCGCGATCGTAGCCTTGCATGCTCGAAGGTTCGATGATGTCGCAGACCAGAATCAGAGTCGGGTCTTCGGTAAACGGATCGAGCACGGCAGTGTCGTCGACCGGCATCAGGATCATGTCGGAGGCTTCGATGCCTTTCCAGCCGGAGATGGAGGAACCGTCGAACATCTTGCCGACTTCGAAGAAGTCGTCATCCAGCGCATCGCGAGCCGGCATGGTCACGTGGTGCTGAGTGCCTTTGGTGTCCGTGAAGCGCAGATCAATCCACTTGACGTCATGATCTTTGATGAGTTGAACCGACTTCGACATAGTGTCCTCCGGGTGAATTAGGGCGGGTAGTGGATGCCCTTAATAATGGTGATGCCGGCGCGAATACTCTGCCAAGGCAACCTGCCTCACAAGGGAGCAAATTGCATGCCAGTGCCCCAGCATGGGTTTTTTGCCCCGAATTCACGCTTATTAAGGTGCGTGAGGTACTGAATCGACAAATCTCGCCCCGTAATGTTGCGTTTAAATTGAGAAATGACCCGTTTTGGTGCGCGCAAAACCTTCTGCACATAAACTGGTTAAACCTTGAGCAATTTCCGCTATAATCCGCGCCCCCCTTTTTCGGCTGGCCGTTCGCGCGCTGTTTTCATGAAACTAATCGTAAAAGTCTTCCCCGAGATCACCATCAAAAGCCGACCTGTCCGGACGAAATTCATCCGCCAGTTGGCCAAGAACATCCGCACCGTGCTCCGTGACCTGGACCCGGCCGTGGTGGTGAACGGCGTGTGGGACAATCTCGAACTGGAAACCCGTGTAACCGACCCCAAAGCCTTGAAAGAGATGGGTGAGCGCCTGACCTGCATGCCGGGGATCGCGCACTTTCTGCAGATCGACGAGTACCCGCTGGGCGACTTCGACGACATCACCGAGAAGTGCAAGCAGCACTACGGCGATGCGCTGGCCGGGAAGATTTTTTCGGTGCGCTGCAAGCGCGCGGGCAAGCATGCATTCAGCTCGATGGACGTCGAAAAATACGTCGGCAGCAAGCTGCGTCGCGAGTGCGGAGCGGCCGGAATCGACCTGAAAGCGCCGGAAATCGAAGTCCGAATCGAAGTTCGCGACAAACGGTTATTTGTCATTCACAGCCAGCACAACGGCATCGGCGGCTACCCGCTCGGTGCCCTGGAGCAGACGCTGGTGCTGATGTCCGGCGGCTTCGACTCCACCGTAGCGGCTTACCAGATCATGCGCCGCGGCCTGATGGCGCACTTCTGCTTCTTCAATCTCGGCGGGCGTGCCCACGAATTGGGCGTGATGGAAGTCGCGCACTTCATCTGGAAGAAGTACGGCAGCTCGCAACGCGTGCTATTTGTCAGTGTGCCGTTCGAGGAAGTGCTGGGCGAAATTCTCGGCAAAGTCGATAACAGTCATATGGGCGTGGTTTTGAAGCGTATGATGTTGCGCGCCTCGTCCGAGATCGCCGAACGCCTGCATATCGATGCGCTGGTGACCGGTGAAGCGATCTCCCAGGTGTCGAGCCAGACGCTGCCGAACCTGTCGGTGATCGACTGCGTGACCGACAAGCTGGTGCTGCGTCCGCTGATCGTCGCGCACAAGCAGGACATCATCGACACGGCCAACGAGATCGGCACTGCCGATTTCGCCCGGCACATGCCGGAATACTGCGGCGTGATTTCGGTCAACCCCAAGACCGCCGCCAAACGCGGTCGGGTTGAGCACGAAGAGAAAGAATTCGACATGGCGGTGCTCGAGCGTGCGCTCGCCAACGCCAAACTGGTGCCGATCGATCGGGTGATCGACGAATTGGGCCAGGATTTGCAGATTGAAGAAGTCAGCGAAGCGCTGGCCGGTCAGATCGTGATCGACATCCGTCACCCGGATGCCGCCGAGGATGACCCGCTGGAGCTCGCCGGCATAGAGGTACAGACGATGCCGTTCTATGCAGTGAACGCACGTTTCAAGGAACTGGACCCTACTCGCCAGTACCTGCTGTATTGCGACAAAGGCGTGATGAGTCGCCTGCATGCCCACCATTTGCTCAGTGAGGGGCATGCCAATGTGCGCGTTTATCGACCGAGCTAAGTGCCCGGGGCTGTTTGCCTGTGGCCTGCGTCACCGGCCCCCCGACACCGCCGTCAAGCTGTAACGGCCATGCCGGACACTACTGCTAATCGCTGCCATGACTTGTCAGCAAACCGAATCCTCTGATCGAGATACACAAGTGATCGAAAATCTACGCAACATCGCCATCATTGCCCACGTTGACCACGGTAAAACCACCCTGGTAGACAAACTCCTGCGTCAATCCGGCACCCTGGAGCGCAACGAGCTCAACGACGAGCGCGTGATGGACTCCAACGACCAGGAAAAAGAGCGCGGTATTACCATTCTGGCGAAGAACACCGCCATCAACTGGAACGGCTACCACATCAACATCGTGGATACCCCGGGCCACGCCGACTTCGGCGGCGAAGTTGAACGCGTAATGTCGATGGTCGACTCCGTTCTGCTGCTGGTTGACGCTCAAGATGGCCCTATGCCGCAAACCCGTTTCGTGACCAAGAAGGCTTTCGAAGCCGGCCTGCGTCCGATCGTGGTGATCAACAAGGTTGACCGTCCAGGCGCGCGTCCGGACTGGGTTCTGGACCAGATCTTCGACCTGTTCGACAACCTCGGTGCGACCGAAGAGCAACTGGACTTCCAGGTTGTTTACGCTTCGGCCCTGAACGGTATTGCCGGTCTGGACCACACCGCCATGGCGGAAGACATGACTCCGCTGTACCAGGCGGTAGTCGACCACGTTCCGCCTCCGGCCGTTGACCGTGATGGCGCGTTCCAGATGCAGATCTCCGCTCTGGACTACAACAGCTTCCTGGGTGTTATCGGCGTTGGCCGGATCGCTCGTGGCCGCGTCAAGCCGAACACCCCGGTTGTGGCGATCGGTGCCGACGGCAAGCGCCGTAACGGCCGTATCCTGAAACTGATGGGTCACCACGGTCTGCACCGCATCGACGTTGAAGAAGCTGCAGCAGGCGACATCGTTTGCATCAGCGGTATGGATTCGCTGTTCATCTCCGACACTCTGTGCCACCCGGACACCGTCGAGGCGATGAAGCCTCTGACCGTTGACGAGCCAACTGTTTCCATGACCTTCCAGGTCAACGACTCGCCATTCTGCGGTAAAGAAGGCAAGTTCGTGACGTCCCGTAACATCAAGGACCGTCTGGACAAAGAGCTGCTGTACAACGTTGCATTGCGCGTTGAAGAAGGCGACTCGGCTGACAAGTTCAAGGTTTCCGGCCGTGGTGAGCTGCACCTCTCGGTACTGATCGAAACCATGCGTCGCGAAGGCTTCGAACTGGCCCTGGGCCGTCCTGAAGTGATCATCCGTGAAGTTGACGGCGTGAAGCAGGAACCGTTCGAAAACGTCACCATCGACATCCCTGAAGAAGCTCAGGGCAAGGTGATGGAAGAGATGGGTCTGCGTAAAGGCGACCTGAGCAACATGGTGCCGGATGGCAAGGGCCGTGTTCGTCTGGAATACAACATCCCTGCTCGCGGTCTGATCGGTTTCCGTAACCAGTTCCTGACCCTGACCAACGGTGCTGGCATCCTGACCTCGATCTTCGATCGTTACGACACCGTCAAGTCGGGCCACATGTCCGGTCGTCAGAACGGCGTTCTGGTTTCGGTTGAAACCGGCAAGGCACTGACCTACTCGCTGGAAACCCTGCAGGCTCGCGGCAAGCTGTTCGTAGAACACGGCCAGGAGATCTACAACGGTCAGATCGTTGGTCAGAACAGCCGCGACAACGACCTGGGTGTAAACCCGACCAAAGGCAAGAAGCTCGACAACATGCGTGCTTCGGGTAAAGACGAAACCATCGCTCTGGTCCCACCTGTTCGCTTCACCCTGGAACAGGCTCTGGAATACATCCAGGAAGACGAGCTGTGCGAAGTCACGCCTAAGTCGATCCGTCTTCGCAAGAAGATCCTCGACGAAAGCGAGCGTACCCGCGCTGCCAAGAAAGCCAAGGCGTAATTCAGCCCTGGAATAGAAAACGCCCCCGGTCGCGAGACCGGGGGCGTTTTTGTTTGCCCGGCAATCAAGGCAAAAAAGATCGCAGCCTTCGGCAGCTCCTACAGGGATACGCATTCCCCTTTAGGAGCTGCCGAAGGCTGCGATCTTTTGATCTTCAGAATTTCTCGATCGAGCGGGAATTCTGCACGCGCTCAACTTCTTTGGGCTTGTAGGCGCAATACCCCGGCCGCGGGCCGATTTTCGGGTGGTTGCGGCAGGTGTCAGGGCGTTTGTCATAAATGGTGCACAGGCGGCTTTTACGATCCAGGTAATAGCAGTCGTTGTTGCTCATGCGCTGCAGGGTGAAGATCCCCGATTTCTGATTGAAGCGCTCGACCAGACCTTCCTTCTGCAGACGTTTGGCGATGTTCTTCGGCGGATCGCCCAGTTCGAACTCGTCAACCACACCGATGCGCACCAGGTCCTTGATCTTGACCTCGACCGGCAGCGTGCAGCAGCTGGAGATACAGGAGCCGCACATCGGCGCCGAGTATTTGGCCCACGTATCGAGACGATCAATCTCGGCGGCGGCGATCAGGTTGGGCTTCATCATCGGGAGTTACCAGGCGTGTGTGCATCAGGGCGCGCGATCATACCGGGAGCGGTGGAATTTTGAACAACCTTTCGCCGGATATTTTCACAGCAACCGCATTTTGCCCGACAGGACGGCACGGCCCCTGCATTCACTGGCTCATCCGCCAAGGTTATGTCGCACTGGCGCACAGTCCGGGCAAATACTGCCGAACCAGAGCCGATACCGCCGGTCAGACCGTCTAGGCTCAGAAAATTCCCGCTCGCTCGAGGTCCTGTTGATGACTCAAGAACCACTAGTTCGCGAAGCAGAGGTGGCCGCATTCCGCGACGCCGTCCTGACCAAACTCACCTACGCCGTGGGCAAAGACCCCGATCACGCGTTCGACCATGACTGGTTCGAAGCCATCGCCCTGGCGGCGCGTGATCACATGGTCGAACACTGGATGGACCACACCCGCCAGATCTACCGCAAAGGCCAGAAGCGGGTTTATTACCTCTCGCTGGAATTTCTCATCGGTCGCCTGCTCTACGACAGCCTGAGCAATCTTGGCCTGCTCGACGTTGCCCGTGAAGCGCTGACAGAGCTGGGCGTCGATCTGGAGCGCATCCGCCTGCTTGAGCCTGATGCGGCGCTCGGCAACGGCGGCCTCGGACGCCTGGCGGCGTGCTTCATGGAAAGCATGTCGACCCTCGGCATCGCCGGCCATGGTTATGGCATTCGTTATGAACACGGCTTGTTCCGTCAGGCGATCGTCGATGGCTGGCAACAGGAGCAAACCGAACACTGGCTGGATTTCGGTAACCCGTGGGAATTCGAACGCCCTGAGGTGGTGTACCCGATCGGCTTCGGCGGCAGCGTCGAAACCGTCACCGATGCCTCCGGCAAGACCCGTCAGGTCTGGTCGCCGGCGGAAACCGTGCGGGCGATTGCCTACGACACGCCGGTGGTCGGCTGGCGCGGCGCGAGCGTCAATACTTTGCGCCTGTGGCGCGCGCGGGCGATGGAAGATTTGCATTTGGAGCGCTTCAACGCCGGAGACCACTTGGGCGCCGTGGCGGAAGTGGCCCGCGCCGAAAGTATTTCCCGCGTCCTCTACCCGGCAGACAGCACTGAAGCCGGGCAAGAGCTACGCCTGCGCCAGGAATACTTCTTCGTCGCCGCTTCGCTGCAGGATCTGCTGCGCCGTCACCGCAACATGCACACCTCGGTGCTGACCCTCGGTGATCACGCGGCGATCCAGCTCAACGACACTCACCCATCGATTGCGGTGGCCGAGTTGATGCGCCAGCTCGTCGACGTCTACGACGTCGCATGGGACGCGGCATGGCAAGTCACCGTCGACACGCTGTCGTACACCAACCACACGCTGCTGCCGGAAGCGCTGGAAACCTGGCCGGTCGGGCTGATGGAACGCATGCTGCCACGGCACATGCAGATCATTTACCTGATCAACGCGCAGCACATCGATTCGCTGCGGGCCAAGGGTATCCACGATTTCGACGTGTTGCGCGCTGTGTCGCTGATCGAAGAAGACAACGGCCGCCGCGTGCGCATGGGCAACCTCGCGTTCCTCGGCTCGCACAGCGTCAACGGCGTGTCCGGTCTGCATACGCAACTGATGCGCAAAACCGTATTCGCCGAACTGCACAAGCTCTACCCGGAGCGGATCAACAATAAAACCAACGGCATCACTTTCCGCCGCTGGCTGTATCAGGCCAATCCTGAACTGACCTCGATGCTGGTCGATGCCCTCGGCCCCGATGTGCTCGACCATCCCGAAGAGCGCCTGCCCGAACTCGAACCGTTCGCCGAAAAAACTGCATTCCGCAAAGCCTTCGCCGAGCAGCGTTTGCACAGCAAGAAGGCGCTGGCCTATCTGATTCACGAGCGCCTGGGGATTGCGGTCAATCCGGCGGCGATGTTCGACGTGCAGGTCAAACGTATCCACGAATACAAACGTCAGCTGCTCAACCTGCTGCACACCGTGGCGTTGTACCAAGCGATTCGTGCCGAGCCGGAAGTCGACTGGGTGCCACGGGTGAAGATCTTCGCCGGTAAAGCAGCGGCGAGTTATCACCAGGCCAAGCTGATCATCAAGCTGACCAACGACATCGCCCGAGTTGTGAATAACGACCCGACGGTGCGCGGTCTGTTGAAAGTAGTGTTCCTGCCCAACTACAACGTCAGCCTCGCTGAGAGCATCATCCCGGCGGCAGACTTGTCCGAACAGATTTCCACCGCCGGATTCGAGGCGTCGGGTACCAGCAACATGAAGTTCGGCCTCAACGGCGCGCTGACCATCGGCACCCTCGACGGTGCCAACGTGGAAATGTGCGAGCGCATCGGTGCCGAGCACATGTTCATCTTCGGTCTCAGTGCGCAACAGGTTGAAGCGCGCAAGCAGAACCACGAGTTCAGCGCCGTGCCCGACATCGCCGCGTCCCATCGTTTGAACGATGTGCTGCAAGCGATTCGCAGCGGCGTTTTCTCACCGGACGACACCTCGCGTTACACCGGGCTGATCGACTCGCTGATCGACTATGACCGCTTCCTGGTCTGTGCCGACTTCGACTCCTACTGGGAAGCGCAGAAGCGCGTCGATGCGCACTGGCACGATTCGCAGAACTGGTGGCGTTCAGCGGTGCTCAACACTTCGCGAATGGGCTGGTTCTCTTCCGACCGGACGATACGCGAGTACGCGACGGATATCTGGAAAGCGCTGGAGTAACTTCCCGCCTGGCTCGATATAATCGGCGCGCCGGAAAAGATCGCAGCCTTCGGCAGCTCCTACACAGGTGTTCGCATAAACCTTTGTAGGAGCTGCCGCAGGCTGCGATCTTTTTGCGACAGGCTGCGCTAATCTTCCCGGATTGGCCTTTGCGCTCAGGGATATCGACCATGCAATGGATGTTCATGTTGATCGGGCTGGTGCTCGGTGGACTGCTCGACGAGTCATTCAGTGGCGCGCTGTTGGGCGCCCTGCTAGGGCTGGTCATCGGCCAGGCGCTACGCATTGCGCGCCTCGGCGCGCAAACGGCGGAGCAACAGCGCCAGCTCGAGCAGGTGCGCGAAGCCTTGCAAGGCGTGGCTCAGCGGCTGTTTGTGCTGGAGGGGGCGCCCTCGCATGCGCCGACACCGACACCTGAAGCCGAGCCAGTCGTCGAACCCGTCAACGTGGCTGAGCAGGCCGCCCCTACCCCTGAGCTGATCTGGGAACTGCCGCCCGAACTCGAACCGATTTCCGCCGTCGTCGGCGAAACCAGTCAGCCGCTGCCCGTCGATGCCTGGCGTGCCGAACCGGCTCCTGCTGCGCCAGCACAACAACCTGCCGAACCCCGTGGCCCGAACCTGATCGAACGTGGCATCAGCGCTGCGCGCAACTGGCTGTTCGGCGGCAACACTGTGTTGCGCGTGGGTGTGGTGCTGCTGTTTTTCGGTCTGGCGTTTTTGCTGCGTTACGCCACCGAAGGCATGGTGGTACCGATCGAGTTGCGTTACGCCGGCGTCGCGGCAGCGGCGTTGGCCCTGCTGGCGCTCGGTTGGTGGCTACGCCGACGGAACAGCCACTATGCACTGATGCTGCAAGGCACCGGGATCGCGGTGCTGTACCTGACGGTGTTTGCGGCGATGCGTTTGCATCCGTTGCTTGATCCGTCCGCCGCGCTGGGCTTGCTGGTCGCGGTGACGGTGTTCTCGGCCATTCTGGCGATCACTCAGGATGCACTGGGGCTGGCGGCAGCCGCGGCATTGGGCGGTTTCGCCGCGCCGATTCTGACGTCTACCGGCGAAGGCAATCATGTCGCGTTGTTCAGTTATTTCGCTTTGCTCAATGCCGGCATTCTCGCCATCGCCTGGTTCAAGGCCTGGCGCCTGCTCAATCTGATCGGCTTCGTCGGCACGTTCGGCATCGGGTTCGCCTGGGGCCTGCGCTCCTACACGCCGGAACTGCTGTGGAGCACCGAGCCGTTTCTGATCCTGTTTTTCCTCATGTACCTCGCCATCGGCCTGCTGTTCGCCCGGCGCAAGTTGCGCGACATGCCGGACGCGCCGGCGGAGGCCGACCGTGAAGCGTTGCTGCAATGGTCGGCGCGCAAGGGCGATTACGTCGACGGCACGATGTTGTTCGGCCCGCCGATCATTGGCTTCGGTTTGCAGTTCGCGCTGGTCCAGCACCTCGAATTTGCCGCGGCCTTCAGCGCTTTGGCGCTGGGCATGATCTACATGGCGCTGGCCAAAACGCTGATGGGCGGGCGCGCGATGCTGCTGGGCGAAACCTGTCTGGCGCTGGGGGTGATTTTTGCCAGCCTGGCGATTCCGCTGGGGCTCGATGCGCGCTGGACTTCAGCGGCGTGGGCCGTGGAAGGCGCGGGGATTTTCTGGCTCGGGTTGCGTCAGCATCGTCCGTTCGCCCGGGCTTTTGCCTTGTTGCTACAACTGGGTTCAGCGCTGGCGTTTCTCAGCCAATTGCAGCTCGGCGAGAGCAGCCTGCTCGACGGCGCACCGTTGGGCGCGCTAATGCTTGGCGCCGCGTTGCTGTTCAGTTTCCTCCAACTGCGCAAGGCTACGCCTGAGCTGACATCGCCGTGGGAAAGGCACGGCCTGCCAGTGCTGGCATGCCTGGGCCTGACGTTCCTTTATCTGCTCGCACCGTTGTTCCTGTTCATCCAGGGCACGGCGATCAGTTGGGCCTTGGCCGGGTTGGCGACGTTGTTTGTTGGCTTGCGAATTCAATCGCGCACGTTCCTGTTTACCGCGTTCGCCGTGCAGTTGCTGGGCGGTGCGTTGTTCCTGTTGCGCCTGCAAACGGCCGGTGAAGATTCGGCGGTGGTGTTCAGCGCTGGCTGGAGCGGTTTGCTCAGTGCGTCGTTGATTGGCGTGGCGTTGATCGCCGGCATGCTGCTGGCGGCGCGGGACGAGATGGTGCGCAGCGACGTGCGCCTGCTGCGCGGCTTGTCGGTGGTGCTGCTGGCCGGCTTGGTACTGATCAATCTGGCGGTGCTGTTCGTGCTGCCGTGGCAAACCGCGAGTGCAGTGTGGGCGGCCAGCGGTTTGCTGATCATCTGGCTGAGCCTGTACCTGCAACAGCGTCTGAGTTTCGTTTTCGGGCTGCTGTTGCAGGTGGTCGGCGGCGCGGCGTTTCTGCTCGCCGGCCCTGAATGGCTCGGGCCGCTGCCCAGCGAAGGGCTGAAACCGCTGGCCCATGGCGGCTTCTGGACGCCGCTGGTGCTGGGGCTGGCCGCGCTGATCGGTGCGTGGCGCTTGCAACTGGGCAACCATGTCACTGCTTTCGATGCCTTGGGTTTGCAGCGCTTGTCGCAGGTGCTGCTGGTCTGGGGCGCCGGTTGGTGGACGCTGGCGTGGGTCAGCGAAATCCTGCGTTTCGCCTCGCCGAACCTGCAAGGCACATTGTTGCTGCTGGTCGCTGCGATCAGTGTGGCGCTGTGGACGCTGTTGTCACTGCGCTTGAAATGGCCGGCGCTGGGTTTGCTCTGCGCCTTGCTGATTCCGGCCGCTGCGCTGGTTTTGCTCGGCGCTTGGCATTCGCGCTACCACCCGGCCGCCGACTTCGGCTGGCTGGCGTGGCCGGTGCTGTTCGCGGTGCACTTCTTCAGCCTGCGTCGCTTGGCGTGGATGTTGCCGGTGCGCGCGTTGAGCGCCGCCCATGTGCTCGGTTGCTGGCTGCTGATCGGCGTGCTGGCGCTGGAGTTGCGTTACGGCTTGCTGCTGTTGTCCGAGCAGTACAACGCCTGGCGCTGGCTGGGTTGGGCGATTCTGCCGAGCCTGTATTTGCTGTTGATGGCGGCACCGCGCAGCTGGCCGTGGCCGGTCGCCGCGTTTGCTCGCGAGTACCGCTTGTACGCAGCGGCACCGCTGGCGGTGCTGATGCTGGCGTGGTTCTGGCTGGCCAATGGCGTCAGCGATGGCAATGCCGAGCCGTTGCCTTACGTGCCGCTGCTCAATCCACTGGAGTTGGGACTGCTGTTCGCGCTGTTCAGCGTTTATGTCTGGTCGCGCAGCGCGGTTGCGCAGCTGTCGATCCGCCAGGACTACGCCGACCACGGCACGCAATTGATCGCCGGGGTCTCGCTGTTCGCCTTTTGCACCGCGTTGGTCACCCGCGCTGCGCATCACTGGGCCGGCATCCCGTTCGAGCTCGATCAGCTGCTCGCGTCGATGCTGGTGCAGGCCGGCCTGTCGATCGTCTGGACGTTGATGGCGCTGGGGCTGATGATCGGCGGCCATCTGCGCCATCGACGCGAAGTCTGGCTGATCGGTGCGGCGCTGATTGCGCTGGTAGTGGCGAAACTGATTTTTGTCGAATTGAGCAACCGTGGCGGCCTCGCCCGGATCGTCTCGTTTATCGGCGTCGGCGTGTTGCTGCTGGTGGTTGGCTACTTTGCGCCGCTGCCACCCAAACGCGTCGAGGCTGAACCGGCGGCGGACAAGCCCGCGCCGGAAACCGAAGGAGTTGCCTCGTGAGTCGCATGCTGAATCTGGGATGGTTGGTGCTGGGCGTGGTAATGGTGGCCGGCGCTCAGGAAAAACCGGCGGACTTCGCCACGCAGGTGCCGTTGTCGGTGAGTGGCAATGGCCCGTGGTATCGCCTCGAATTGCCGCTGAGCGTGCAATTGCAGGCGCGCCAGACCGATCTCAGCGACTTGCGTGTGTTCAACGCCGCCGGCGAAGCGCAGGCCTATGCCTTGGCTCGCGAATCGGCGCAGACCCGCGACGACGGCAAGCTGCACGAGGTCAAATGGTTCCCGCTGTACAACGCCGCCGACGCCAGCGAGCGCGCGCCCAATGTGCGCGTGCAGTCGACCACCAACGGCACGCTGGTTGAAGTGCAGCCGTCCTCGCAACTGGAGGCGGGCGAAGAAGTGTTGCGCGGTTGGCTGCTGGATGCCAGTGCGATCAAGGCACCGTTGCAGCAGTTGATCCTCGACTGGACCAGCGAGCGCGACGGTTTCCAGCGTTTCAGCATCGAGGCCAGCGACGATCTGCAGCACTGGCAATCCTGGGGCGAGGGCCAGGTGGCGCGGCTGACCTTTTCCGATGAGCGCATCGAACAGCACGAAGTGACTTTGCCGGGGCAGACCGCGCGCTACGTGCGCCTGCTGTGGGAGTCGCCGGGTTCGGCGCCGATCCTGACTTCGGCACAACTGAAGAGCAGCGACCCGCGCAATCTGCCGCTGCCACTGGTCTGGTCGTCGAGCGTGGCCGGCAGCAGCACCAAGGCCGGGGAATACATCTGGCAGCTGCCGATGGGGCTGAATGTCGAGCGGGTGCAGGTTGAGCTGAAACAGCCAAACAGTCTGGCCCCGGTTACGTTGGCCGGCCGGCGCGAGAGCCACTTGCCTTGGCAGACATTGAGCAGTGGCCTGCTGTATCGCCTGAGCCAGAACAATCAGGACGTGGTGCAGAACGAAATCCCGCTGTCCGGGCAGACCGTGCAGCAACTCAAGCTGACCGTGGATGAGCGCGGCGGCGGGCTGGGTGAGCAGGCGCCGGATCTGAAATACGCATTGCGCGCCACCCAGGTGATTTTCCTCGCCCGAGGCGATGGGCCGTACAGTCTGGCCTTGGGCAATGCCACGGTGAAAACGGCGAACCTGCCGTTGACCACGCTGATTCCGGATTTCAAACCGCAGATGCTGGCGACGCTGGGCAAGGCCTCGGTGCAAAGCGAAGCCGTGGTGACGCAGACTTCGACGACGACCGCAGCCGCGGTGGCCGGGACCAACTGGAAGAAAATCGGGCTGTGGGCGGTATTGCTGTTGAGCGTGGTGTTTCTGGGGGCGATGGCGTTCAGCCTGTTGCGCAAGCCGCCCGCCAATACCGGAGCATGAGCGGCTGCGCGCCATTCGCGAGCAAGTCCGCCTCCCACAATGGATCTGTGCACTATGCAGATCGAATGTGGGAGCGGGGCTTGCTCGCGAAGGCGGCTCCTCAATCAATACATTTGCCAAGCCAATCACCTTCGTCCGATTTCGAACTACGCTCAATCCGACACCTGAACTCTCCACCGACAATCACGTCTCATACAGGCAAATACACCCAGGCGCACGTTAGCCGGCGTCTTCGCTCGCTAGGTTTTCAGACTCCCTGTAAACTGCGCGGGTTTTCAGCCCCCCATTCCACCGGAGCCGTCCATGTCCCGCGTTACCTTGAGTCGCTATTTGATTGAGCAGACCCGCAGCAACAACACTCCTGCCGATCTGCGCTTTTTGATCGAAGTGGTGGCGCGTGCCTGCAAGGAGATCAGCCACGCCGTATCCAAAGGCGCCCTGGGTGGTGTTCTGGGCAGCATGGGCACCGAGAACGTGCAAGGCGAAGTGCAGAAGAAGCTCGACGTGATCTCTAACGAGATCCTGCTCGAAGCCAACGAATGGGGCGGTCACCTGGCCGGTATGGCGTCCGAAGAAATGGACAATGCCTACCAGATCCCGGGCAAATACCCGAAAGGCGCGTACCTGCTGGTGTTCGACCCACTGGACGGCTCGTCGAACATCGACATCAACGCCCCGGTCGGCACTATTTTCTCGGTATTGCGTTGCCCGAACGAATACCTGAGCCAGAACGAGCCGCTGAACGAAAAAGCCTTCCTGCAGCCAGGCACCCAGCAAGTGGCCGCCGGTTACGCCATCTACGGCCCGCAGACCATGCTGGTGCTGACCTTGGGCGACGGCGTCAAAGGCTTTACGCTGGACCGCGAAATGGGCAGCTTCGTCCTGACTCACGAAGACATCACCATCCCGGAAAGCACCCAGGAATTCGCCATCAACATGTCCAACCAGCGTCACTGGGAAGCCCCGGTGCAGCGCTATGTTGGCGAACTGCTGGCCGGTGAAGAAGGCCCGTTGAAGAAGAACTACAACATGCGTTGGGTCGCGGCGATGGTTGCCGACGTGCACCGCATCCTGACCCGTGGTGGTCTGTTCATGTACCCGCGCGACAGCCGCGAGCCGTCGAAACCCGGCAAGCTGCGCCTGATGTATGAAGCCAACCCGATGTCGTTCCTCGTCGAACAAGCCGGCGGCGCGTCCACCGACGGTCACCAGCGCATTCTCGACATCCAGCCGGAAGGCCTGCACCAGCGCGTTGCAGTGTTCCTCGGCTCGAAAGAAGAAGTTGCCCGCGCCACGGCCTACCACAAGGAATAAACCATGCACGCGCCCTGGCAGCCGTTGCTCGACTGGTGGTTCGGACATGCCGAATCAGCCAACGAAGTAGCGGCCGAAAAGGGCAAGTTGTGGTTCGGCAAGCGAAACAGCCAAGACCTCGAAGCGCAGACGCGTTTCGGGGTCTTTGTCGATCAGGCCCTGGCTGGCGAATTGACCGAGTGGACGCAACGTCCCGACGGTTGGCTGGCGCTGGTGCTGCTGCTCGATCAGCTGCCGCGCATGATCTATCGCGACACTCCCAAAGCATTTTCCGGCGATTTACGTGCGCAGAAGCTTGTCGCGCAGGGCGTTGCGGCGGATTTTGATCGGCAGTTGAAGCCGATTCAGCGCGTGTTCATTTACCTGGTGTTCGAACACTGTGAAAACCTCGCGGTGCAGAACGAAACCGTCTCGCGATTCATGGCCCTGGTGGCTGAACAGCCGGAAACGGAGCGGGCGGTGTTCGCCGACAATCTGGATTATGCCGAGCGGCATCAGAAGGTGATTGCCCGGTTTGGCAGGTTTCCGCACCGCAATGCGGTGTTGGGGCGGGAGTCTACGGTGGAGGAGTTGGAGTTTCTTGGTCAACCCGGATCCTGGTTCTAAATCAAGGATTGCCTCGTAGAAGCCGTTTCATCAACAGTGCCGGTAGGCTTTTTCGCGTATCGACAATGATATGGACGAAAACCGTTTTTTCTCGCACCTCATAAATAATCCGATTCATACCTGAAATGATTTGCCGATACTGGCCGAGATTGAGCTTTTCGATCTCTTCGGGAATCGATCCTGAATAAGGCAGATCTGCAAGACCAAGAATCGAAATTTTGAGATCGGCATAGGTTTTTTGCCAAATCTGGCTGGAGAATTCTTTGACGAGGTACGTGCGAATTTCTTTGAGATCTGTTTGAGCGGACTGAAGGATAACCACCTTTAAACTCATTGATGATCGGCCTTATCCAGTTCGGCAAAGACATCTTGAGCGTCATTGAACTTGCCTTCCTCAATCTCCCGATTACCCATCGCCAACAATTTGAGCAAGGCCATCGTGCCTTCTTGCTCTTCAAAACTCTTCACATCCATAACGACTAACTTGGCTTCACCGTTTTGGGTAATTACCAGCGGCTCGCGGCTCTCAGTGATTGATTTGACGATCTCGGCCGTATGGCTTTTCAGGTAACTGATCGGTTTGATTTGCGAAGAAAGCTTCATGATGAACCCTGCCAAATTGAACAGGGCTGAGTTTAGTCTTAATTTGGTCCATAGTCTGTACGGGCTGACCAAGCGTATTTCAGTTCGAAACGTTTTCGTCGCTGCTGCCGCCTTCGCGAGCAGGCTCGCTCCCACAGGATTTGGTGGTGCACTCAAATTGTGTAACCACCGGAGATCCCTGTGGGAGCGAGCCTGCTCGCGAGGAAGCCTGAGGCCGCGGCTTAGATCCTGAAGCTGCCGACCAGATGCTTCAACCGCGCGGCTTGCTGCTCAAGATCCGAACACGCGCGCAACGTCGCCTGCAAGTTCTCCACGCCTTCCTGATTCAGCGTGTTGATCTCGTTTATATCAACGTTGATCGACTCGACCACGGCCGTTTGTTCCTCGGTGGCAGTGGCCACCGACTGGTTCATGCCGTCGATCTCGCCGATGCGCTGGGTCACGCTGTCCAGGCGCTCGCCGGCCTGATTGGCGATGCCGACGCTGCTTTCGCTCTCGCGCTGGCTCTCGGTCATGATGGTCACCGCCTGGCGGGCACCGACCTGCAACTCTTCGATCATCTTTTGCACTTGCTGCGCCGAATCCTGGGTGCGGTGCGCGAGGTTGCGCACCTCGTCAGCGACCACGGCGAAACCGCGTCCGGCTTCACCGGCGCGCGCGGCTTCGATGGCAGCGTTGAGCGCGAGCAGGTTGGTCTGTTGGGAAATGCTGGTGATCACCTCGAGAATCTGGCCGATGTTCACCGTGTTGCTGTTCAGCGTTTCGATGTTGCCGCAAGAGTCGCTGATCTTTGCCGACAGCTGTTGCATGGCGTGGATGGTTTTATCCACCACTTGCTGGCCGTCGACCGCGAGGCTGCGCGCATCGCTGGAATGCTGCGAGGCGAGGGCAGCGTTCTGGGCGATTTCCTGGGCGGCGGCGCCGAGCTGATTGATCGCCGCGGCGACGCTGTTGGTGCGGCTGGCCTGCTGGTCGGAGTTGTACATCGACGAGTTCGAGGCAGCGACCACACGCAGGGCGACCTCGTTGACCTGGCCGGTGGCCGACGACACTTCGCGGATCGAAGTGTGAATGCGTTCGACGAAGCGGTTGAACGACGTGCCCAGTGCGCCGAATTCATCGTTGCCATGAATCACCAGACGCTTGGTCAGGTCGCCTTCGCCTTCAGCGATGTCATGCATTGCACGGCCCATGGTCAGCAGCGGCTGCATCAACACACGAATGAGCATGCCGAGCAGGCCGATGATGATCAGCACGGCGATGACCATGGCGATCAGTGCCGAGGTGCGGAATTCGCTGAGCATCGAGAACGCGGTGTCTTTGTCGAGCACCAGCGCCACGTACCAGTCAGCCGACGGCACGCCGTTGACGTGGGTGAAGGAAATCAACTGGGTATTGCCGTCAAACTCGACTTCTTTCAGGCCCGGGCTGACGTGTGGGGCGCCGTTTGGATAAGCCTCGGCGAGGGTCTTGAGCACCAGTTTGCTGTCCGGGTGGATGAGGATCTTGCCTTCGGCGCTGACGATGAATGCGTGCCCGTGGCCGCCGAAGTTCAGCGAGTTGATGATCGCGCTGACGCTGCTCAAATCAATGTCGGCCCCGGCCACGCCGAGCATCTGGCCCTGACGCTGTACCGGGGTGGCGACGGTGATCACCAGTTTGCCTGACGAAGCGGCGATGTACGGTTCGGTGACGATGGTCTGTTGTGCGCTGTTGGCCGCTTTGTACCAGCCACGCGCGCGTGGGTCGTAGTCCGGCGCGCGGTTGCCCGCTGGCACCGAGAACATCACGCCGTCAGCGCCACCGAAGTAGCTGAGCTGGAAATTGCCGGTGTACGCAGGCAGGTCAATGATGCGCTTGAGGCTGGCGGGCGCATTGCCGTCGACGGCGACCTGCTGCGACAGCGATTGCAGCAGTTGGATACGGCTTTCCAGCCAGGTCTGGATGTTGCTGGTGGTCAGGCTGCCCAGCTCCTGCATGGTCGCTTCGGTGCTGCTGCTCAAGGCCTGACGCTGGCGATAGTCGTTGAAAAAGATGAAACAGGCGAACGCAACGGCCACCACAAGGGCGGCAGCCAACAGGATTTTGTGGCTGAATTTCATGTTTCTGGTCATCGAGTGAACTACCGCGAATGGGCTGGTCAGGAAAGGGCGGCAATTTGCCATATTCGGCAGCGTTGCGCTGCTCTTATTTCGACCGCGCCGCGCCAAAGATTAGGCGCGTGTGCGCAAAGTCGACGAAATGCTCGACGGCTTCACAAAGTTTTTGATTTATCGGCAAAAGCCAGACGGGCGGGCTGATAAATAGGCGTTCGCTCACGGAACCAGATGACACTTTGCTCTTCTAAGCTTCTGGTTGGCACCATGCCATCCCCCCTCGTTTCAGGAGTTTCACCATGTCGCTGCGATCTATCGCCCTGCTGTCGTTTTGCGTGCTGTTGGCCGCATGCAGCAAGGTCAATCAGGAAAACTACTCGAAGCTCTCGGCCGGCATGGCCAAGTCCGAAGTGGAAACCCTTCTCGGCAAGCCCACCGATTGCTCGGGCGCGCTCGGTATGTCCAGCTGCACCTGGGGCGACAAGAACAGCTTTATCAGCGTGCAGTACGCCGGTGACAAAGTGCTGATGTTTTCCGGCCAAGGCCTGAAGTAAACCGGGGCTTCGCGCCCACGGAGAAAAAAATGAAGCGGTTATTGCTGATCCTTTTTGCTGGCCTGGTACTGGCTGGCTGCGCCACTTCCGGCGTCGACCCGTTGGCGCCGAAGACCGTCGACAGCGTCAATCTCAAGCGTTATCAAGGCACCTGGTATGAACTGGCACGCTTGCCGATGTACTTCCAGCGCCACTGCGCGCAATCCGAAGCCCACTACAGCCTCAAGCCTGACGGCAACATCGGTGTGCTCAACCGTTGCCTGACCCCGCAGTGGCAGTGGGAAGAAGCCAAAGGCACGGCTTATCCACAGGTGCCGGGCAAGACCGACAAACTCTGGGTCGAATTCGATAACTGGTTCTCGCGCCTGGTGCCGGGCGTGGCGAAGGGCGAGTACTGGGTGTTGTACGTCAGCGACGATTACAAGACCGCCATCGTCGGCGATCCGAGTCGCAAGTACCTGTGGCTGCTGTCACGCACGCCGACCGTCAACGGCGTAGTGCGCGAAGAGCTGCTGAGCAAGGCGCGGCAGCAGGGATACGACACCACACGCCTGATTTGGCGCGCGTCGGATCGGCAGATGGCCAAGACTTCGAATTAAGCTTCGATACACATCAAATGTGGGAGCGGGCTTGCTCGCGAAGAGGGTGTATCAGTCGAGATGAATATTGACTGATGCACCGCTTTCGCGAGCAAGCCCGCTCCCACAGTCGTTTTGGGTCAGCCTAAAAGATCGCGCAAAACCTGGGTGAAGGCTCGGGCGCTATCCTCTTCGCCGGCATGCCGGCCATCGCGCACCACCCACTGGCCATTGACCAGCACATCACGCACTTGCCGATCGCCACCGGCGAACAGCCAGCGATTCAGAATCCCGTCCCCCGAAGCCGTCGCCAGATACGGATCGTTGCCGTCAAGCACGATCCAGTCCGCGCGCTTGCCGATTTCCAACGCACCAATCGGCTGCCCCAGCGCCTGCGCGCCGCCGTCCAGCGCCGCGTCATACAGGGTGCGACCGACCATCGGTTGCTGCGCGCCATACAAGCGATTGCGCCGCTGATCGCGCAGGCGCTGGCCATATTCCAGCCAGCGCAACTCTTCCACCACGCTCAGCGAGACATGGCTGTCGGAGCCAATACCCATGCGCCCGCCCTGGGCGAGAAAATCCACCGCCGGGAAAATCCCGTCGCCAAGATTCGCCTCAGTGGTCAGACACAACCCGGCGATTGCGCGACTGTCGGCCATCAGCGTGACCTCTTCGGAATTGGCGTGCGTCGCATGGACCAGGCACCAACGCTGATCGACTTCGATGTTCTCGTACAGCCATTGCAACGGACGACGACCGCTCCAGCTCAGGCAGTCGTCGACTTCCTTTTGCTGTTCGGCGATGTGGATATGCACCGGGCAGTGTTTGTCACTGGCCGCCAACACCTCGCTGATCTGCTGCGGGGTGACTGCGCGAAGCGAATGGAAACACAGACCCAGCGACTGCGCTTTTTGCTGCGCCAGTAACGGCTGCAAACGCGCTTGCAGATTCAGATAGTTTTCAGTGCTGTTGATAAAGCGACGCTGGCCATCGTTTGGCATCTGGCCACCGAAACCGGAATGGCTGTAGAGCACCGGCAGCAGGGTCAGACCAATGCCGCTTTCGCTGGCGGCCTGGCTGATGCGCACCGCCAGCTCGGCCGGATCGGCGTAAGGCTGGCCGTTGCTGTCGTGGTGCACGTAGTGAAATTCGGCGACCGAGGTGTAACCGGCCTTGAGCATTTCGATGTACAGCTGACGGGCAATGATGCCGAGCTGGTCGGGGCTGATTTTTCCGACGAGGCGATACATCAGATCGCGCCAGGTCCAGAAACTGTCGTTGGGGTTGCCGGCCACCTCGGCCAATCCAGCCATGGCGCGTTGGAAGGCGTGGGAGTGCAGATTCGGCATCCCAGGCAGCAACGGCCCGCAGAGCCGTTCGGCGCCGTCTGCAGTGGAATCGGCCTGGATTCGAGTCAACAGGCCGTCGGCACTGACGTCGAGACGTACATTGTTGGCCCATCCATCAGGCAGCAGCGCGCGTTCGGCAAAGAAGGCGGACATCGTTCGGCACCCCATCGTGTGTAATTTGTATATACATATACAGACGTTTGCCTGCCCGGTAAACTCCGGCAAGCTAGTCACTTTCATCCAATGAACAGGGATCAACCGTGCCGACTCCGCCTCCAGTTTCTCCGTTGGCCGCGAACATGGGCGACAGTCCGGCGCCCTTGTACGCCCGCGTCAAACAGATGATCACCCAGCAGATCGACAGCGGTAACTGGCCGCCGCACTACCGCGTGCCGTCCGAAAGCGAACTGGTCAGCCAGCTCGGCTTCAGCCGCATGACCATCAACCGCGCCCTGCGCGAGATGACCGCCGACGGCCTGCTGGTGCGCATGCAGGGTGTCGGCACTTTCGTTGCTGAACCGAAGAGCCAGTCTGCGCTGTTTGAAGTACACAACATCGCCGATGAAATCGCCTCGCGCGGCCATCGCCACACCTGCCAGGTCATCACCCTGGAAGAAGAGGCCGCCGGCTCCGAGCGCGCGTTGGCACTGGACATGCGCGAAGGGCAGAAGGTCTTCCACTCGCTGATCGTGCATTACGAAAACGACATTGCTGTGCAAATCGAAGACCGTTTCGTCAACGCCCTGGTCGCGCCGGAATACCTCAAGCAGGACTTCACCCTGCAAACGCCCTACGCCTATCTCAATCAGGTTGCGCCGCTGACCGAGGGCGAGCACGTGGTCGAGGCGATTCTCGCTGAGCCGTCCGAGTGCAAATTGCTGCAGATTGAAAAGGGTGAGCCGTGCCTGCTGATTCGTCGCCGCACGTGGTCGGGGCGGCAGCCGGTGACCGCGGCGCGACTGATTCACCCGGGTTCGCGCCATCGTCTGGAAGGGCGGTTCCATAAATGAATTTCGAACTGAAGGTTCTGCGCGCCACAGGCTACCCGCGCATGCCGTGGAAAAACGGCGGCGGCAGCACCGAAGAAATCACCCGTGACGCCGGTGCAGGGCTCGACGGTTTCGGCTGGCGCCTGTCGATTGCCGACATTGCCGAATCCGGCGGTTTTTCGATGTTCGCCGGTTATCAGCGGGTCATCACCGTGTTGCAAGGTGACGGCATGATCCTGTGCGTCGACGGTGACGATACCCGCCCACTGTTACCGCTCGACCCGTATGCCTTCAGCGGCGAAAGTCAGGTGTCGTGCACGCTGCTGGGCGGTGCGATTCGCGACTTCAATCTGATCTACGCGCCGCAGCGTTACAGCGCGCGGTTGCACTGGCTGGAGGGGGAGCAGCGGTTTTTCAGCTCGGCATCGACGGTGCTGGTGTTCAGTGTCAGTGACTTGCTCCAAGTGCGGGTTGGTGACGGCGCGTCTAAATTGGGGCGGCATGATTGTTTGCAACTGGACGGTAATTCGGGGCTTGTTGAAGTCTGCGTTGATGCTGGCTGTTGTGTCATTGAACTGACTGCACGCTGATTCGAAAATCCAAAAGATCGCAGCCTTCGGCAGCTCCTACAGTGGGATTGAGTACACCCTGCAGGAGCCGCCGAAGGCTGCGATCTTTTGATTTTGGTTGTTCCCAAAATCCGCACCAACTTGTTACCGAACGCCCCAGCGTGGCGCAAAACCACGTTCGCTTGGCCATATCGCATCGCCTCGTAATACCCATCCAGAAAATTTCATCCACGCCAGAACCCGCGACTCAGGCGCTCTCCAGCCTTGCCTGTGATTTTTCCTGAACGCCCTTTCAGCGAGTTGGCCGCTTGATTGCATATGCTTGTATGTACAAGTAAAGACGTATGCGTATGAGTCGTCCGAGACTCTCCGCAGCGTCCACTGATTCGCTTGTCGCGCATCGAGGCGCGCAGGCTGCTGCCCACTGCCAGGGTTGGTTTGAATTGATCGCTGAGGAGTCTTTTTCGTGACTGACAATACCCAGAACAGCAACAAGTTTCGTGATGTGCAGATCCGCGCCGCCCGCGGCAACAAGCTGACCGCCAAGAGCTGGCTGACCGAAGCGCCGCTGCGCATGCTGATGAACAACCTCGACCCGGAAGTTGCCGAGAACCCGAAAGAGCTGGTGGTTTACGGTGGTATCGGACGCGCTGCGCGTAACTGGGAGTGCTACGACAAGATCGTCGAAAGCCTGACCAACCTCAACGACGACGAGACCCTGCTGGTGCAATCGGGCAAACCGGTCGGCGTGTTCAAGACCCATAGCAACGCTCCGCGCGTACTGATCGCCAACTCCAACCTGGTGCCACACTGGGCGAGCTGGGAGCACTTCAACGAACTCGACGCCAAAGGCCTGGCCATGTACGGCCAGATGACCGCCGGCAGCTGGATCTACATCGGCAGCCAGGGCATCGTTCAGGGCACCTACGAAACCTTCGTCGAGGCCGGTCGCCAGCATTACAACGCTGACCTCAAGGGTCGCTGGGTGCTCACCGCCGGCCTCGGTGGCATGGGCGGCGCGCAACCGCTGGCCGCCACCTTGGCCGGCGCCTGCTCGCTGAACATCGAATGCCAGCAGGTGAGCATCGACTTCCGTCTGAAAAGCCGTTACGTCGACGAGCAGGCCAAAGACCTCGACGACGCCCTGGCGCGTATCGACAAATACACCAAAGAAGGCAAAGCGATCTCCATCGCTCTGCTGGGTAACGCCGCAGAAATCCTCCCGGAACTGGTCAAGCGTGGCGTGCGCCCGGACATGGTCACCGACCAGACCAGCGCCCACGACCCGCTCAACGGTTACCTGCCGGCGGGCTGGAGCTGGGACGAATATCGCGCTCGCGCCAAGACCGAACCGGCCGCTGTGATCAAAGCCGCCAAGCAATCGATGGCGGTGCATGTGAAAGCCATGCTGGAGTTCCAGAAACAAGGCATTCCGACCTTCGACTACGGCAACAACATCCGTCAGATGGCTCAGGAAGAAGGCGTCGAAAACGCTTTCGATTTCCCGGGCTTCGTGCCGGCCTATATCCGTCCGCTGTTCTGCCGTGGCATCGGCCCGTTCCGCTGGGCGGCGCTGTCGGGTGATCCCCAGGACATCTACAAAACCGACGCCAAGGTCAAAGAGCTGATCCCCGACGATGCGCACCTGCACAACTGGCTGGACATGGCCCGCGAGCGCATCAGCTTCCAGGGTCTGCCGGCACGTATCTGCTGGGTCGGTCTGGGCCAGCGCGCCAAGCTCGGTCTGGCCTTCAACGAAATGGTCCGTAGCGGTGAGCTGTCGGCGCCGGTAGTGATCGGTCGCGACCACCTCGACTCCGGCTCGGTTGCCAGCCCGAACCGCGAAACCGAATCGATGCAGGACGGTTCCGACGCCGTCTCCGACTGGCCGCTGCTCAACGCGCTGCTGAACACCGCCAGCGGCGCGACCTGGGTGTCGCTGCACCACGGCGGCGGCGTCGGCATGGGCTTCTCGCAGCATTCGGGGATGGTGATTGTCTGCGACGGCACGGACGAAGCCGCCCAGCGCATTGCTCGCGTGCTGCACAACGACCCGGCGACCGGCGTCATGCGCCATGCCGATGCCGGTTACCAGATAGCGATCGACTGCGCGAAAGAGCAGGGGCTGAATCTGCCGATGGTCACCGGTAAATAACGCAAAAGCACTGTAGGAGCTGCCGAAGGCTGCGATCTTTTGATGTTGATTTTTAAGATCAAGAGATCGCAGCCTCGTTTCACTCGACAGCTCCTACAGGTGTGCGAACCAACCCAAATAACAATCCACAGAGGTTGAATCATGGCGGTTAACAACGAACGTGCAGGCAGTACACCGTTGATCGAAAGGCGTTCGATCGACTACATCCCGGAAGCGGAAAGACACGGTCGTCTGTTCAGTCAGTTCACCCTGTGGATGGGCGCGAATTTGCAGATTACCGCGATCGTCACCGGGGCCCTGGCCGTGGTGCTGGGCGGTGATGTGTTCTGGTCGTTGATCGGTCTGCTGATCGGGCAATTGCTCGGCGGTGGCGTGATGGCGCTGCATGCTGCGCAAGGGCCGAAACTCGGTCTGCCACAGATGATCTCCAGTCGCGTGCAATTCGGCGTTTATGGCGCGGCGATTCCCATCGTGCTGGTGTGCCTGATGTACCTGGGCTTCACGGCTACCGGGACGGTGCTCTCCGGGCAAGCGCTGGGTCAGTTGTTCGGTGTCAGCGACAGCGTTGGCATCCTGATTTTCGCCAGTGTCATCGTGCTGGTCACAGTGCTTGGCTATCGCGTGATCCACTGGATCGGCCGCGTCGCCAGTGTCATTGGCGTGATCGCTTTCGTGTTCCTGTTCTGGCGGTTGATGAGCCAGACCGACGTCGGCGCGCTCCTGCAGATCCGCCACTTCAGCTGGAGCAGCTTCCTCTTGGCGGTATCGCTGGCGGCGTCCTGGCAGATCGCTTTCGGCCCGTACGTGGCGGACTACTCGCGCTACCTGCCGAGCGCCACTTCATCGGTGAAAACCTTCTTCGCCGCCGGTGCCGGTTCGGTGATCGGCGCCCAGGTGGCGATGATTCTCGGCGTGTTTGCCGCCGCATCGGCCAACGGTCAATTCGCCGGTCATGAGGTCGCCTACATCGTCGGCCTCGGCGGTACCGGCGCCACCGCCGCGCTGCTGTATTTCAGCATCGCCTTCGGCAAGGTGACCATCTCAACGCTCAACTCCTACGGCAGCTTCATGTGCATCGCCACCGTCATCAGTGGCTTCAAAGGGCACCTGACGGTGACTCGTATGCAGCGGCTGGTGTTCGTGCTGTTCATTGTCGGCGCGGCGACGCTGATTGCCCTGCTCGGGCAACACTCGTTCCTCGGTGCGTTCAAGTCCTTCATCCTGTTTCTGCTCGCCTTCTTTACGCCGTGGAGCGCGATCAACCTGGTCGACTACTACTGCATCACCCGCGAGCGCTACGACGTGCCGGCGCTGGCCGATCCAAACGGTCGATACGGCCGCTGGAACCTGCTCGGCATCAGCGTTTATGTGTTCGGCGTGCTGGTGCAGTTGCCGTTCATCTCGACCAAGTTCTACACCGGGCCGCTGGTCGCCGCTCTCGGTGACGTGGATATCTCCTGGATCATCGGTCTCTTGCTGCCGGCCGTCGTCTATTACCTCTGCGCGAAAAAGTGGCACAGCGCAGTGCCCGATCGCCTGATTCTGCCGGTCGAGCAGAACAGCACCCAACAAGCAAAAACGAGCGGGGCCGGTCGCGCTGCGGCGCAGGCCTGATCTGGACGTGGACCAGGCTGGATGCCTCTTGAACTGCCGTAAGCCCATTCATGATTAGGAGCGTCACGACAATGAAATCGAACAAGACCCTGCTGACCACATTGCTGTCCATGGGCCTGTTGGCCAGTGCCGGTGCGACGCAAGCCGCCGGCTGGTGCGAATCGGGCAAACCGGTGAAATTCGCCGGGCTGAACTGGGAGAGCGGCATGCTCCTGACCGACATGCTGCAAGTGGTGCTGGAGAAAGGTTACGGCTGCAAGACCGACAGTCTGCCGGGCAATTCCATCACCATGGAAAACGCCCTGAGCAGCAACGACATTCAAGTGTTCGCCGAAGAGTGGGTCGGCCGCAGCGAGGTCTGGAACAAGGCCGAGAAGGCCGGCAAAGTCGTTGGTGTCGGCGCACCGGTAGTCGGCGCGGTCGAAGGCTGGTACGTGCCGCGTTACGTGATCGAAGGCGACGCCAAGCGCAAGCTTGAGGCGAAAGCCCCGGACCTGAAAAACATCGCTGATCTGGGCAAGTATTCCGCCGTGTTCAAGGACGCTGAAGAGCCATCCAAGGGCCGTTTCTATAATTGCCCGGCCGGCTGGACCTGCGAGCTCGACAACAGCGAAATGCTCAAGAGCTATGGCCTCGAAAACAGCTACACCAACTTCCGTCCGGGCACCGGCCCTGCGCTGGACGCGGCGGTGCTGTCGAGTTACAAGCGTGGCGAGCCGATCCTTTTCTACTACTGGTCGCCAACCCCGCTGATGGGCCAGATCGATGCGGTCAAACTGGAAGAGAAACCTGGCGTCGACAAGACCGTGAGCATCAAGGTCGGCCTGTCGAAAACCTTTCACGACGAAGCTCCAGAGCTGGTCGCCGTGCTGGAAAAGGTCAACCTGCCGATCGACTTGCTCAACCAGAACCTCGGGCGCATGGCCAAGGAACGTATCGAGTCGGCAAAACTGGCGAAAATCTTCCTCAAGGAACATCCTGAAGTCTGGCATGCGTGGGTCAGTGCAGACGCAGCCAGGCAAATCGACGCGGCCTTGTAGGTCAGGATTCCCCGGCTGCCAGCTACGGCAGCCGGACGCTTGATCGCAACCCCTTGATTGAGAGTCCCTTATGTTTCCCGAAAGCTTTACCTTTTCCATCGCCGACTGGGTCAACGGTTGGGTCGATTCGCTGGTGACCAATTACGGCGACGTATTCCGCCACATCTCCGACACGCTGCTGTGGGCCATCGTCAGTCTCGAAGGCCTGCTGCGTGCGGCGCCGTGGTGGCTGATGCTGGCGATTGTCGGTGTGATCGCCTGGCACGCCACGCGCAAAGTCGTCACCACCGCCGTGATTGTCGGTTTGTTGTTTCTGGTGGGCGCGGTCGGTCTCTGGGACAAACTCATGCAGACCCTGGCGCTGATGATGGTCGCGACGATCATTTCAGTGCTGATCGGCATTCCGCTCGGGATCCTCTCGGCGCGCAGCAATCGCTTGCGTTCGGTGCTGATGCCGCTGCTCGACATCATGCAGACCATGCCGAGTTTCGTTTACCTGATTCCGGTGCTGATGCTGTTCGGCCTGGGCAAGGTGCCGGCGATTTTCGCCACGGTGATCTACGCCGCACCGCCGCTGATTCGTCTGACCGATCTGGGTATTCGCCAGGTCGATGGTGAAGTGATGGAGGCGATCAACGCCTTTGGCGCCAACCGCTGGCAGCAACTGTTCGGCGTGCAACTGCCGCTGGCGCTGCCAAGCATCATGGCCGGGATCAACCAGACCACGATGATGGCCCTGTCGATGGTGGTGATCGCCTCGATGATCGGCGCCCGTGGCCTGGGTGAAGACGTGCTGGTGGGCATTCAGACCCTCAACGTCGGTCGTGGTCTGGAGGCCGGGCTGGCGATCGTGATTCTCGCTGTGGTCATCGACCGCATTACTCAAGCCTACGGTCGGCCACGCCACGAGGTGAACAAATGAGCAACGCAAGCGTGAGCAAGATCGAAGTGCGCAACGTCTTCAAGATTTTCGGCAACCGCGCCAAGGATGCGCTGGCCATGGTCGGCCAGGGCAAGAGCAAGGATCAGGTGCTCAACGAAACCGGTTGCGTGGTCGGCGTGAACGACTTGTCGCTGAGCATCGGCACCGGCGAAATCTTTGTGATCATGGGCCTGTCCGGCTCGGGCAAATCCACCCTGGTGCGCCACTTCAATCGCCTGATCGATCCCACTAGCGGGGCGATTCTGGTTGATGGCGAGGACATCCTGCAGTACGACATGGACGCCCTGCGCGAATTTCGCCGACACAAGATCAGCATGGTGTTCCAGAGTTTCGGCCTGCTGCCGCACAAAACCGTACTCGATAACGTCGCCTATGGTTTGAAAGTGCGTGGCGAGAGCAAGCAGGTCTGCGCCGAACGCGCGCTGCACTGGATCAATACCGTCGGCCTCAAAGGCTACGAAAACAAATACCCGCACCAGCTCTCCGGCGGCATGCGTCAGCGCGTCGGCCTGGCCCGCGCTTTGGCGGCGGACACCGACATCATTCTGATGGACGAAGCGTTCAGTGCGCTGGATCCGCTGATCCGCGCCGAGATGCAGGATCAGTTGCTGGAACTGCAGAAGACCCTGCACAAAACCATCGTCTTCATCACCCACGACCTCGACGAAGCTGTGCGCATCGGCAATCGCATCGCGATTCTCAAGGACGGCCGGTTGATTCAGGTCGGCACGCCGAGAGAGATCCTGCATTCACCGGCGGATGAGTATGTTGACCGGTTTGTGCAGCGGCGGGCGGCGGTGGTTTAAAGAGATTTGCGGTGATAGTGCCGGCCTCTTCGCGATCAAGCCCGCTCCCACATGTGTTCGGCGTTGTGCCGAAAATTTGTGAACACCACAAATCTAATGTGGGAGCGGGCTTGCTCGCGAAGGCGGCGGTGAAGCTGCATCGATATTTGGATGAGGTTAAAGATGTCCCAGGCTGAAAAAATCATCATCACTGGCGACCACCTGCATTGGCAGGAGGTGGTCGCTGTCGCCCGTCACGGTGCGCCGCTGGAATTGTCCAGCGACACGTGGGCGCGCATCGACAACGCTCAGGCCATCGTCCAGCGCATCGTCGCCAGCGGCGAGCGCGCCTATGGCGTCAACACCGGTCTGGGCGGCCTGTCCAACGTTTCGCTGCAAGACGAACAGCTCAGCCAGCTCTCGCGCAACACCTTGCTCAGCCATGCCTGCGGGGTTGGCCCGGTCCTGAGTGATGAGCAGACCCGCGCAATCATCTGCGCCGCGGTCCACAACTACAGCCACGGCAAATCCGGCCTGCATCGGCGCGTAGTCGAAGGGCTGCTGGCGCTGCTCAATAGCGGTATCACCCCGCAGGTGCCGTCGCAAGGTTCGGTGGGTTACCTGACGCACATGGCGCACATCGGTATCGCGCTGCTGGGCGTGGGCAATGTCAGCTATCGCGGGCAGATCATTTCGGCGCAACAGGCGTTGGCCGAAGAAGGCCTGGAGCCCATGCATTTGGGGGCAAAAGACGGTTTGTGTCTGGTCAATGGCACGCCGTGCATGACCGGTCTCAGTTGCCTGGCGATTGCCGATGCAACGCGCCTGCTGCAATGGGCCGATGTCATCGGTGCGATGAGTTTCGAAGCCCAGCGCGGCCAGATCGATGCGTTCGATGCCGAGATCATCGCGCTCAAGCCGCATCCGGGCATGCAGCAGGTGGGCAACAACCTGCGCGCCTTGCTCGATGGCAGCGAAGTGATCGCCGCGAGCAAGGGCATTCGCACGCAGGACGCGCTGAGCATCCGCTCTATCCCGCAGGTGCACGGCGCGGCGCGTGATCAACTGCAGCATGCGATCAATCAGGTCGAAGCCGAACTCAATGGCTGCACGGACAATCCGCTATTGCTCGGCACGCCGGACAATTTCCGGGTGATGTCGCAGGCCAACCCGCACGGCCAGTCGGTGGCGATGGCGGCAGATCTGCTGGCGATTGCCATGGCTGAAATCGGCTCGATTGCCGAGCGTCGTCTCGATCGCCTCGTCAACCCGCACGTCAGCGGTCTGCCGGCGTTTCTGGTGGCCAATCCGGGGGTCAATTCCGGAATGATGATCGTGCAATACGTCGCCGCTTCGCTGTGTGCGGAAAACCGCCAATTGGCGCAACCGGCGGTACTCGACAACTACATCACCTCGGGCCTGCAGGAAGATCACCTGAGCATGGGCACTAACGCTGCGCTGAAGCTGCATCGCGCGCTGGAAAACTGCACGCAGATCCTCGCCATCGAATACCTGCTGGCGGCGCAGGCGCTGGAATTCCTCAAGGAGCAGCGCTTTGGCGTGGGCACTGACCGCGCCTGGCGCCTGCTGCGCGAAACGGTCCCTGCCTACGATGAGGATCGCTGGCTGGCGCCGGATATCGCTGCCGCTGCGACCGTGTTGAAAGACCCGAATCTGCTGCACAACGTTCTACCGAATCTGCACTGACAACTACCCATACCAGCGTGCCAAGGCGTGGATCGTTCACAAGACGAAAAACGACGGATAACGGAATGCTCCGGAGCGACTGGTAGTTAATAACAATGCCTAACAGGAGCATTTTAATGACTGCGCTGAACCTGATCCCCGGCCAACTGAGCCTGGCCCAACTGCGTGACGTCTACCAGAACCCGGTCACCTTGACCCTCGACAACAGCGCCAGTGCGCAGATCGAGGCCAGCGTTGCCTGCGTCGAGCAGATCCTCGCCGAGAACCGCACCGCCTACGGCATCAACACCGGTTTCGGCCTGCTGGCCTCGACGCGCATCGCCAGTGAAGACCTGGAAAACCTCCAGCGTTCGCTGGTGCTCTCGCACGCTGCCGGCGTCGGCCAGCCGATCAGCGATGAGCTGGTGCGACTGATCATGGTGCTCAAGGTCAACAGCCTCAGCCGCGGTTTTTCCGGCATCCGTCGGCAGGTGATCGATGCGCTGATCGCGCTGATCAATGCCGAGGTCTATCCGCATATTCCGTTGAAAGGTTCGGTCGGTGCGTCGGGCGATCTGGCGCCGCTCGCGCACATGTCGCTGGTGCTGCTGGGCGAGGGCAAGGCGCGCTACAAGGGCGAGTGGCTGGAGGCGACCGAGGCGCTGAAAGTCGCCGGCCTGACGCCGCTGACGTTAGCGGCTAAAGAAGGTCTGGCGCTGCTCAACGGTACCCAGGTTTCCACAGCGTTTGCGCTGCGCGGTTTGTTCGAAGGTGAAGACCTGTTTGCCGGTGCCCTGTCGCTGGGCAGTCTCACCGTAGAAGCCGTGCTCGGCTCGCGCTCGCCGTTCGACGCGCGCATTCACGCTGCACGTGGGCAGAAAGGTCAGATCGATGCCGCTGCCGCGTACCGCGATCTGCTCGGTGAGCGTAGCGAAGTCTGCGCCTCGCATCAGAACTGCGACAAGGTCCAGGACCCGTATTCGCTGCGCTGCCAGCCGCAAGTCATGGGCGCCTGCCTGACCCAGTTCCGTCAGGCCGCTGAAGTGCTGGCGGTGGAAGCCAACGCGGTTTCCGACAACCCGCTGGTATTCGCCGCTGAAGGCGACGTGATTTCCGGCGGTAACTTCCACGCCGAGCCGGTGGCCATGGCCGCTGACAACATGGCCTTGGCCATCGCTGAAATCGGCTCGCTGAGCGAACGGCGCATCTCGCTGATGATGGACAAGCACATGTCGCAACTGCCGCCGTTCCTCGTCGCCAATGGCGGGGTGAATTCCGGGTTCATGATTGCCCAGGTCACCGCAGCGGCACTGGCCAGCGAAAACAAGGCGTTGTCCCATCCGCATTCGGTAGACAGCCTGCCGACCTCGGCCAACCAGGAAGACCATGTGTCGATGGCCCCGGCGGCGGGCAAGCGTCTCTGGGAAATGGCCGAGAACACTCGCGGCATTCTCGCCGTGGAATGGCTGGCGGCGGTGCAGGGGCTGGACCTGCGCAATGGCCTGAAGACCTCGCCGAAGCTGGAACAGGCGCGGGCGATCTTGCGCAAGGAAGTGCCGTTCTATGAGAAGGATCGGTTCTTTGCGCCGGACATCAATGCGGCGACTGAGTTGCTGGCGTCGCGGTGTCTGACCGAGCTGGTGCCGGCGAAGCTTTTGCCGAGCCTTTAACCCTACCCACTGATCGTTCCCACACGCAGCAAAGGAATGCCTCAAGGGACGCTCCGCGTCCAGTGACGCGGAGCGTCACGGGCTGCATTCCTTTGCTGCGCGTGGGAACGATCACTATAAGAGGAACCGGGATGAAAACCCTCTGGCAACACTGCCAAGTCGCAACCATGGCCAACGGCGCCTATTCGATCATCGAGGATGCCGCGATCGTGACGTCCGGCACGCTGATCGAATGGATCGGCCCGCGCGCTCAATTGCCGTCCGGCGAATTTTCGGCGGTCAATGACCTGCAAGGTGCTTGGGTCACCCCCGGTCTGATCGACTGCCACACCCACACCGTATTCGGCGGCAACCGCAGCGGTGAGTTCGAGCAGCGTCTGCAAGGCGTCAGCTATGCCGAGATCGCCGCGCAGGGCGGCGGCATCGCCAGCACCGTGCGCGCAACCCGTGAAGCGAGCGAAGACGAGCTGTTCGCCAGCGCCGCCAAACGTCTGAAAAGCCTGATGCGCGACGGCGTGACCACGGTGGAAATGAAATCCGGCTACGGTCTCGATCTGGCCAACGAACGCAAGCTGCTGCGGGTCATCCGGCGCCTGGCCGAAGAGCTGCCGATAAGCGTGCGCAGCACTTGCCTGGCGGCGCACGCGTTGCCGCCGGAGTACAAGGATCGCGCCGACGATTACATCGATCTGGTCTGCGAGCAGATGCTCCCGGCCCTTGCCGCCGAAGGTTTGATCGATGCCGTGGACGCGTTCTGCGAATACCTGGCGTTTTCGCCGGAGCAGGTCGAGCGGGTCTTCGTCGCCGCGCAACAACTCGGACTGCCAGTGAAACTCCACGCTGAGCAGTTGTCCTCGCTGCACGGCTCCAGCCTCGCCGCACGCTACAAAGCCTTGTCCGCCGATCACCTGGAGTTCATGGACGAGGACGATGCCATCGCCATGGCCGCTGCCGACACCGTCGCCGTGTTGCTGCCGGGCGCGTTCTATTTCCTGCGCGAAACCCAATTGCCGCCGATGGATGCGCTGCGCAAGCACAAGGTGAAGATTGCCATCGCCAGCGACCTCAACCCCGGCACCTCGCCGGCGCTGTCGTTGCGCCTGATGCTGAACATGGCTTGCACCTGTTTGCGCATGACCCCGGAAGAAGCTCTGGCCGGGGCGACCATCCATGCCGCGCAGGCGCTGGGCATGGCGCAGACCCATGGCTCGCTGGAGGTTGGCAAGGTCGCTGATTTCGTGGCGTGGGACATCGAGCGTCCGGCGGATCTGGCCTATTGGCTCGGTGGCGATCTGGACAAGCGCGTCGTGCGTCACGGCGTTGAATCGAATTTCTAGGAGGGCGGTTGTGGACAAGGTTCTGAGTTTCAAACAAGGTCGCGTGCCGCTGCTGATCAGCATGCCCCACGCCGGTGTGCGTCTGACCCCGGCGGTTGAAGCCGGGCTGATCCCGGCGGCGAAGAGCCTGCCGGACACTGACTGGCATATTCCGCAGCTCTACGACTTTGCCGAGGAGCTGGGCGCCAGCACCCTGGCGGCTGAGTATTCGCGCTTCGTCATCGACCTCAACCGGCCGTCCGACGACAAGCCGTTGTATGCCGGGGCGACCACCGGGTTGTATCCGGCAACGTTGTTCGACGGTATTCCGTTGTTTCAGCAAGGTCTGGAACCGTCGAAAGAGGAACGTGTGACTTACCTGGAGCAGATCTGGACGCCTTACCATCGCACCTTGCAGCAAGAGCTGGCGCGACTGAAAGCCGCATTCGGCTACGCGCTGTTGTTCGATGCGCACTCGATCCGCTCGATCATCCCGCACCTGTTCGACGGCAAGCTGTCGGACTTCAACCTCGGCACCTTCAATGGCGTCAGTTGTGATCCGCAACTGGCGAGTCAACTGGAAGCGATCTGCGCGCAGCACGCGCAGTTCACCCATGTGCTCAACGGTCGGTTCAAGGGCGGGCACATCACCCGCCAGTACGGCGATCCGGCGCAAAACATCCACGCTGTGCAGCTGGAACTGTGCCAGTCCACCTACATGGAAGAGTTCGAACCGTTCCGCTACCGCGCCGACCTGGCCGAGCCGACGCGGGTGGTGCTCAGGGAATTGCTGCAGGGCTATCTGGCCTGGGCAAAATCTCACTACAGCGCGTAACCCTTGTGGGAGCGGGCTTGCTCGCGAAGGCGGTGTATCAGTCACTGTTCATGTCGACTGACACGGACCCTTCGCGAGCAAGCCCGCTCCCACAGGTCGATGCATTTGATCGTTCCCACGCTCCGCGCGGGAACGATCAGGCCCCGGGGCATGCTCATTGACGCAAATCGGGTTTATGATGCCCAACGGCAGAATAATACGAGTCCCCCCAGGGATGACCTCGACCCCTTACGGAGCGCGCAATGCAGACTTTGTTTCCGCAGATCAAACCCCACGCCCGGCACGATCTGGCTGTCGATGACACCCATACGCTGTACGTCGATGAAAGCGGATCGCCGGAGGGATTAGCGGTCGTGTTCATTCATGGTGGCCCAGGCGCCGGCTGCGACGCCCAGAGCCGGCGCTATTTCGATCCGAATCTGTATCGCATCGTCACCTTCGACCAGCGCGGCTGCGGTCGCTCCACCCCGCACGCCAGCCTGGAAAACAACACCACCTGGGATCTGGTCGAGGATCTGGAGCGCATTCGCAAGCACCTTGGCATCGAAAAATGGGTGCTGTTCGGCGGCTCGTGGGGTTCGACCCTGGCCCTGGCGTACGCACAAACCCACCCGGAACGGGTCCACGGTCTGATTCTGCGCGGGATCTTTCTCTGCCGTCCGCAGGAAATCGAATGGTTCTATCAGGCCGGCGCCAGCCGCCTGTTCCCCGATTACTGGCAGGATTACATCGCGCCGATCCCGCTGGACGAACGCGACGACCTGCTCAGCGCTTTCCACAAACGCCTGATCGGCAACGACCAGATCGCCCAGATGCATGCGGCGAAAGCATGGTCGACCTGGGAGGGGCGTACCGCGACCCTGCGGCCGAACCCGCTGGTGGTCGATCGTTTCTCCGAGCCGCAGCGCGCACTGTCGATCGCGCGGATCGAGTGTCACTACTTCACCAACAATGCGTTCCTTGAGCCAAACCAGTTGATCCGCGACATGGGCAAGATCGCCCACCTGCCCGGCGTGATCATCCATGGCCGCTACGATGTGATCTGCCCGCTCGACAACGCCTGGGAATTGCATCAGGCCTGGCCGAACAGCGAATTGCAGGTCATCCGAGACGCCGGCCACGCCGCATCCGAGCCGGGCATCACCGATGCGCTGGTGCGCGCCGCGAGCAAAATGGCCCAGCGCCTGCTCGACCTGCCGCTCGAAGAAGCATGAAGGCGCTGTTGCAACGCGTACGCGGTGCGCGGGTAGAGGTCGCCGGCGAGGTAGTCGGCGCGGTCGATCAGGGTTTGCTCGTGCTGGTGGCGGTAGAACCCGACGACACGCCTACCAGCGCCGACAAACTTCTGCATAAGCTGCTTAACTATCGGGTATTCAGTGATGCCGAGGGCAAGATGAATCTGTCCCTGGCGGATGTGGGTGGCGGGTTGCTGCTGGTCTCTCAGTTCACCCTCGCCGCCGATACCAAAAGCGGCCTGCGTCCGAGCTTTTCCACGGCCGCACCGCCGGCGCTGGGTGAGGAATTGTTCGACTATCTATTAAGCAAAGCGAAACAGATGCATGGCACTGTGGCATCAGGTAGATTCGGCGCCGATATGCAGGTGCACTTGGTCAACGACGGCCCGGTAACCTTCCTGTTACAGACCTGACAGTGCCTGAAACACCTTTTTCGGAAATTTCGACTGTTTTTAGGCTGTTTTCGCGATAAATACTTTGTTACCCCTGATGCGTTGTCATCCGGGCTACTAGATAATCGCGCGCTGCGGGGATCGACATTCGTTGATCCGTTTTGACTTAGGTAGAGACTTGTCTGGATCCGATTGGGGAATCATTTTGCCCCGGCGGAGTCGGAACATTGCTCGCCAACTTGGCAAGGGTGCCCTGAAAGGTCGGTTTTTTACTGCCGAAAACCCTACAGGCACTTCATCTGGCCGTTGGTTTATTGATCTGTTTTCGGCGAGGGTTGCTCGTGATTGTTAGTCCCTGTAATGCAGCAAAAATGTCTGCCAAACGCATGCGAAGTGCTCTGGTAGCGGGTTCGGCGCTCCTGTGCCTGCTCAGCGCCGGTCAGCTTTGGGCGTTCAATCTTGACGACGTATCGGCCAAGGCCAAAGAGCTGGCCGGGCAGAAGTTCGAAGCCCCGCGCAGCAACCTGCCGAACGAATTTCGCGAAATGAAGTTCGCGGACTATCAGAAGATCCGCTTCCTCACCGAAAAGGCTGAGTGGGCCGATCAGAAGACGCCGTTCAAGCTCTCCTTCTATCACCAGGGTATGCATTTCGATACGCCGGTGAAAATCAACGAAATCACCGCGAATACTGTCTCGGAGATCAAATACGATCCGAGCCGCTTCGATTTCGGCGATCTGAAATTTGATCCGAAAGCCACTGAACAACTGGGCTACGCCGGTTTCCGTGTGCTGTACCCGATCAACAAGGCCGACAAGCAAGACGAAATCATGACCATGCTGGGCGCGAGCTATTTCCGCGTCGTCGGCAAAGGGCATACCTACGGTCTGTCGGCCCGTGGTCTGGCCATCGATACCGCGCTGCCGTCGGGCGAAGAATTCCCGCGTTTTCGCGAATTCTGGATTCAGCAGCCCAAGCCTGGCGACAAGCACCTGGTGATCTTCGCTCTGCTCGATTCGCCGCGCGCCACCGGTGCCTACCGCCTGATCCTGCGTCCGGGCAGCGACACCATCGTTGACGTCAAGGCGCAGATGTTCCTGCGTGACAAGGTCGGCAAACTGGGCATCGCGCCGCTGACCAGCATGTTCCTGTTCGGCGCCAACCAGCCGTCGAAAGTCCTCAACTACCGTCGTGAACTGCACGACTCCAGCGGTCTGTCGATCCATGCCGGCAACGGCGAGTGGATCTGGCGCCCACTGAACAACCCGAAACATCTGGCCGTGAGCAACTTCAGCGTCGAGAACCCGCGTGGTTTCGGTCTGCTGCAGCGTGGCCGTGACTTCAGCCACTACGAAGACCTCGACGACCGCTACGACAAGCGCCCAAGCGCCTGGATCGAGCCGAAGGGCGAGTGGGGCAAGGGCACTGTCGATCTGGTAGAGATTCCGACCGCTGACGAAACCAACGACAACATCGTTGCGTTCTGGAGCCCGGAAAAAATGCCGGAGCCAGGCCAGCCGCTGGACTTCGCCTACCGCATGCACTGGACCATGGACGAAGCAGCGATCCACGCGCCGGACAGCGCCTGGGTGGCACAGACTCTGCGTTCGACCGGTGACGTCAAGCAATCGAACCTGATCCGTCAGCCGGATGGCAGCGTTGCCTATCTTGTCGACTTCGAAGGCCCGTCACTGGCAGCCCTGACGCCGGATGCCGACGTGCGCAGTCAGGTCAGCGTTGGCGACAACGCCGAGCTGGTCGAGAACAGCGTGCGCTACAACCCGGAAACCAAGGGCTGGCGCCTGACTCTGCGGATGAAGATCAAGGATCCGAGCAAGGCAACCGAAATGCGCGCCGCCCTGGTTCAGCCTGTCGTGACAGCCGATCTGGGCAAATCCGTGCCGGCCTCCAACTCGTCGGTCGCCAAGGCTGACAAGGTGGCCGCCAAGCAACAGGAAAAACTCGACAAGGAAGCCAAGGCCGCCGAAGCCAGACAGGCTGAAGCCAAGCCTGCCGCCGACGCCAAGGACCAGGCCAACAAAGACGCCAAGCAGCCAGTCGCTGCCGACGCGGCCCCAGCCACACCGGAATCGGCACCGACTGAAGAAGTCCTGACCGAGACCTGGAGCTATCAGTTGCCTGCCGATGAGTAACTCTCAAGTACAGCCAGAGACTCTGTCCGAGTATCTGGCGCATCTGCCGATGACCGACGAGCAACGCGCGGAACTCGCGGGTTGCCAGTCGTTCAGCGAGCTGCATGAACGCCTGTCGTCCTCGACATTCGACGCTCCTGCCGAAGCCGCCCAGGCTTCGGTGGGCAAGCGTCTGACCCTGAGCACGGCCGAAGAACTGGCCGAAGCGGAAATGCTGGTGCTCGACGCCAGTGGTCGGGTCAGCCTCAAGGCCACGCCGCCGATCCACCGTACCAAGGTTGTGCCTGAACCATGGCGCACCAATATTCTGGTGCGTGGCTGGCGCCGTCTGACCGGGCGCACCAACCCGCCGCAGCCGCCGAAGGACGCCAATGTACTGCCGGCCGCACGCTGGCGCACCGTCGGTTCGATCCGCCGCTACATTCTGTTGCTGCTGATGCTCGGCCAGACCATCGTTGCCGGCTGGTATATGAAAGGCATCATGCCGTACCAGGGCTGGTCGTTCGTCGATCTGGAAGAAGTCCTGCATCAGCCGCTGCTGCAAACCGCCACGCAAGTGCTGCCGTACGCGCTGCAAACCAGCATCCTGATTCTGTTCGGGATTCTGTTCTGCTGGGTCTCGGCCGGTTTCTGGACCGCACTGATGGGCTTCCTCGAGTTGCTCACCGGCCACGATAAATACCGTATCTCCGGGAAAAGCGCCGGTAACGAGCCGATTCCGAAAGATGCGCGTACTGCGCTGGTAATGCCGATCTGCAACGAAGACGTGCCGCGTGTATTCGCCGGTCTGCGGGCGACGTTCGAATCGGTAGCGGCCACCGGTGATCTGGATCGCTTCGACTTTTTCGTCCTCAGCGACAGTAACGACACCGATATCTGCGTCGCCGAGCAACAGGCCTGGCTGGATGTCTGCCGCGAGGCCAAGGGCTTCGGCAAGATCTTCTATCGCCGTCGCCGCCGTCGTGTGAAGCGCAAGAGCGGCAACCTCGACGACTTCTGCCGTCGTTGGGGCGGTGACTACAAGTACATGGTCGTGCTCGACGCCGACTCGGTGATGAGCGGCGAGTGCCTGACCAGTCTGGTGCGCCTGATGGAAGCCACGCCGGACGCCGGGATCATCCAGACCGCGCCACGTGCGTCGGGCATGGACACCCTGTATGCGCGCATGCAGCAGTTCGCCACCCGCGTGTACGGCCCGCTGTTTACCGCTGGTCTGCACTTCTGGCAGTTGGGTGAATCCCACTACTGGGGTCACAACGCGATCATCCGCATGAAGCCGTTCATCGACCACTGCGCTCTGGCGCCGTTGCCGGGTAAAGGCGCATTCTCCGGTGCAATCCTTTCCCACGACTTCGTCGAAGCTGCGCTGATGCGTCGGGCCGGGTGGGGCGTGTGGATTGCCTACGACTTGCCGGGCAGTTACGAAGAGTTGCCGCCGAACCTGCTCGACGAACTCAAGCGTGACCGTCGCTGGTGCCACGGCAACCTGATGAACTTCCGCCTGTTCCTGGTCAAGGGCATGCACCCGGTGCACCGCGCGGTGTTCCTGACCGGCGTGATGTCGTACCTGTCGGCGCCGTTGTGGTTCTTCTTCCTGGTGCTGTCGACCGCGCTGCTGGCGGTGAACACGCTGATGGAGCCGCAGTACTTCCTCGAACCGCGTCAGCTCTATCCGCTGTGGCCACAATGGCACCCGGACAAGGCCATCGCGCTGTTCTCGACGACCATCGTGCTGCTGTTCCTGCCGAAGCTGTTGAGCATCATCCTGATCTGGGCCAAGGGCGCGAAAGAGTTCGGCGGCAAGTTCAAGGTGACCCTGTCGATGCTGCTGGAGATGCTGTTCTCCATGCTGCTGGCACCGGTGCGGATGATTTTCCACACCCGCTTCGTCCTCGCCGCGTTCCTCGGCTGGGCCGCGACCTGGAACTCGCCGCAGCGTGACGACGACTCGACGCCGTGGAGCGAAGCGGTCAAGCGCCACGGTCCGCAGACGTTGCTGGGCTTCTTTTGGGCGCTGCTGGTGATCTGGCTGAACCCGAGCTTCCTCTGGTGGCTGGTGCCGATCGTCGGTTCGCTGATGCTGTCGATCCCGGTATCGGTGATCTCCAGCCGTGTCGGCCTGGGCCTGAAGACCCGTGACGAGAGCCTGTTTCTCATCCCCGAGGAATACAATCCGCCACAGGCCTTGCTGGCAACCAATCAGTACACCCACGAGAACCGCTATCACGCCCTCAACGACGGCTTCGTCCGCGCCGTGGTCGATCCTCAGCAGAACGCCCTGGCGTGCTCGCTGGCGACCTCGCGTCACGGCCAGGCCGAGCCGATCGAGTGGCTGCGTCAGGAACGTGTGCGTCACGCGATCAAGGTCGGCCCGGCCGGGCTGAACAACCATGATCGCCTGCAACTGCTTAGCGACCCTGTCGCACTGGCACGCCTGCACGAGCAGGTCTGGGCCGAAGGTCACGCCGAGTGGCTGGACGCCTGGCGCGCTTCGGTGAAAGCCGATCCGCACGCGCCGTTGCTGCCGCTGCGACCGGTGAGCCTGCAGGCTCAGCCGGCCTGATGAGAAAACCCCGCTGATTCAGCGGGGTTTTTTTATGTCCGCTGTTGAGCTGCGAACAAACACCGATCAAACCTAAAACCAGTGCAAAGCATCCGTCGCCGAATTGGCGCGCCCGTTACCTACGACGCGCAAACCGCGCCGCTGCCTTCGCGAGCAGGCTCGCTCCCACAGGGAACCGCATTCCAAGGTGGGAGCGAGCCTGCTCGCGAATGGCATCACCTCGGTTCCAGGCGAACCGGGGTCGTGCATCAACTCAGACTTTGAAGCGGCCCACCAGCATCTGCAGATGCGTGCCCAACCGTGCCAGCTCGACGCTGGACGCTGCGGTCTCTTCGCTCGCCGCCGAGGTCTGATCGGACACATCGCGCACGTTCAGCACGCTGCGGTTGATCTCTTCGGCCACGGCGCTCTGCTGCTCGGCGGCTGCGGCGATCTGCTGGTTCATCGCCTGGATCGCCGAGACGGTGCGGGTGATGCTCTCCAGTGAGCCACCGGCACGCCGGGTCAGTTCGACGCTGCTGTCGGTGAGGCTGCGGCTGTTGTCCATGATCGTCGCCACTTGCTGGGTACCGTTTTGGAGACCGACGATCAGCTCCTCGATCTCTTCGGTGGACTTCTGCGTGCGCTGGGCAAGGCTGCGCACTTCATCGGCGACCACGGCGAAACCACGTCCGGCTTCACCGGCGCGGGCCGCTTCGATGGCGGCGTTGAGGGCCAGCAGGTTGGTTTGCTGGGCCACTGACTTGATCACGTCGAGGACGCTGCCGATCTTGTCGCTTTCACGCTTGAGCTCGCCCATGGCTTCAGTGGAGTGACCCACCTCGACCGCCAGACGTTCGATCTGAGCGATGGCTTCGCCGACGACCTTGTCGCCTTCACGGGCCTGTTGGTCAGCGGCGACAGCGGCCTCTGAGGCTTCTTCAGCATTGCGTGCGACTTCCTGCACGGTGGCGGCCATCTCGTTCATGGCGGTGGCGACCTGATCAGTCTCGACCTTCTGATTGTTGACCCCGGCGCTGGTCTGTTCGGTCACCGCCGAAAGTTCTTCAGCGGCGCTGGCGATCTGCGTGACGCCGTCGCTGATGCCGCCGATCAACTCGCGCAGGCCTTGGGTCATGCTTTGCATCGAGCGCTGCAATTGACCGAGTTCGTCGCGACGCAGGGAAACCAGGTTGTGGGTCAGATCACCGGCCGCCACGCGCTCGGCGACTTTCAGGGTCTGGGTCAGCGGAATGATGATCTGCCGAGTGATGATCCACGCTGCCAGCAAACCGAACACCAGCGCCAGCACGGTGGCGATCAGCAGCATGTTCTTGGCATGGGCGGCATCGGTGTCGCGCACCACGGTTTGCGATTCGGTGAGCTTCTTGCTGGCCGCGATAAGGATGTCGCCCTGAGCCGACATGTTGGCCAGTGCAGCGGCGTTCTTCACCTGTGAATCACGGAACTGAGCGACGGCGGCGCGATAGGCCTTGAGCGAGTCGGTGGCCTGCTGCAGGTTGGCGATGTGCTGCTCCGGCACGCGGGTCGGCAGGCTCTCGAGATTTTTCAGGGCGTTATCGATGGCGCTCAGCGCCGGTTGCTCGGCGTCGGCCTTGCCGCTGTAGGTGTAGCCGCGCACCTGATAGCGCGCCTGCTGCAACAGTTTGCTGAGTTCGATCACCGCGTTGTATTGCGCAACGCTGTCGCCTTGCAGCAGCGCACTTTCGACTTCGCCGACCTTGGCCACAGCATTGTCCGCGTTGGCGCCAAGCTTGCTGCGCGCATCTTCACGCTGCACGGTGGCCTGGGTCATTTCGCCGAAGGCGCGTTTGTATTCGGTGACCGCAGCAAGCTGTTGGTCGACCATCGCGACATCGGACGGCTGCTCGATCATGCCGCGTGCCGATTGCAGACCGCTTTCAAGTTGGTTGAGGTATCCATTGACCGCGCCCGGGCCCTGTTCGCCACGGCGCATGTCGTAGTCCATGCGCGCCAGGCGCAGGTCCTTGGTCAGCTCGTTGAGGCTGGAGATGAAGCCGAGCTTGTCGCCACGGCTGATGATGCCGCTCATGCCGGTCCAGCCGGTGAAAGTGATCAACAGTGTCAGCAACAGCACCAGGCCGAAACCGATGCCCAGCTTGCGTTTGACGCTGACGTTTCCAAGACTCTCGGCTAACCAACGGTACATGCGACCACTCCCTTCGGACCACTAATTGGACTTATAGGGGTTGTATCGGCTGGGTGATGGCAATCTGTAACGCCACTTGTCCGCGACCGTAGGACTTATAGGAGCTTGTAGGAGCTGACGAGTGCAACGAGGCTGCGATCTCTTGATCTTGTTTTTTTAGAGGCAAGATCAAAAGATCGCAGCCTCGTTGCACTCGGCAGCTCCTACAGGGATCGGTGTCGCGCTAGAACAGGCGTGCAAGCAGGGCGGTGACAGCGGTTTCGACGCGCAGGATGCGCTCGCCCAATTGCACCGGTTGCAGGCCGGACTTGGTCAGCAGATCGATTTCGTAAGGAATCCAGCCCCCCTCCGGGCCGATGGCCAAGGTCACTGGCTCGCTCAGCGCGCGCGGGCAGGGCGGGAAATTACCGGGATGGCCGACCAGGCCAAGGGTGCCCTCGGTGATCGCCGGCAAACGATCTTCAACGAAAGGCTTGAAGCGCTTTTCGATGACGATCTCTGGCAGCACGGTATCGCGAGCTTGTTCAAGACCAAGAATCAACTGCTCACGAATCACTTCCGGCTCCAGAAAGGGCGTCTGCCAGAAGCTTTTCTCGACGCGGTAGCTGTTGACCAGGATCACCTTGGCCACGCCCATGGTCGCGACGGTCTGGAACACGCGGCGCAGCATTTTCGGCCGGGGCAGGGCCAGCACCAGGGTCAGCGGCAACTTGGCCGGCGGTGGTTGATCGAGGCTGACACGCAGTTCCGCTTCGCCCGCTTCCAGGCGCAGCAGCTCGGCCGAACCCATCAAGCCGTTGATGCGCCCCACACGCAGGCTGTCGCCCACTTCCGCGCGATGCACTTGCTGCATATGGGTCAGGCGCCGATCACGCAGGATCACGCGGTCGGCCGCAATGAAGTCGGCCTCTTCGAGCAGCAGCAGGTTCATGCCTGGGTCGCTGGCGGCTGGTCGTTGTGGTCGTCGGCCGGTGTTTCGTCCGGACGTTCGCGCTTGCTGACCAGCGCGCCGAAGAGGATGCCGATTTCGAACAGCATCCACATCGGCACGGCCAGCAGGGTCTGCGAGAAGATGTCCGGCGGAGTGAGGATCATGCCCACCACGAAGCAGCCGATGATCACGTACGGGCGGATCTTCTTCAGGTATTTGACGTCGACCACGCCGATCCATACCAGCAGCACCACGGCCACCGGGATTTCGAACGCGACGCCAAAGGCGAAGAACAGCGTCATGACGAAGTCGAGGTAGCTGGCGATGTCGGTCATCATCTCCACGCCGGCCGGTGTAGCGGCGGCGAAGAACTTGAAGATGAGCGGAAAGACGAAGTAATAGGCGAACGCCATGCCGATGTAGAACAGCAGGATGCTGGAGATCAGCAACGGTACCGCAACGCGTTTTTCATGCTTGTACAGGCCTGGCGCGATAAAGCCCCAGATCTGATGCAGGATCACCGGAATCGCGAGGAACAGCGAAACCATCATTGTCAGTTTCAGCGGCGTCAGGAAAGGCGACGACACGTCGGTGGCGATCATCGTCGCGCCGACCGGCAGGTACTGGCGCAGCGGCGTCGAGACGAAGGTGTAGATCTGCTGGGTAAACGCAAACAGCCCGGCAAAGATAATGAAGATCGCCGCCACGCAACGCAGCAGGCGGGTGCGCAACTCGGTGAGGTGCGAAACCAGCGGCATGTGCTGGTCGTTTTCGGGGAGATCGCTCATGGGGCTCGCGGCGGCAGTGTAGGGTCTTGAGGCGCTGGTGTAGCCGGCGCGGCGGAGGGCGCTACGTGTTCAACCGATGTGTTCGCAGTAACCGGCGCCGGTCCTGGCGGTGTTACAGCTGGTGCAGGTGCCGTCGGAGCGGCAGCGCTGTGAATCGTCTGCTCGCCCACAGGCTCGACCGGCGTCGGCTCCTGCTGGTTCGGATTGAAAATTTTCCGCGCCTCTTGCTCCAGTGACAGAATATGTTCGTTGTGCAGTTGCCGACGGATCTCGTCGGCACCGATTTCACGTTCAACTTCCTGTTTGATCGCGTTGAAGCTGCGCTTCAGGCGGCCGACCCACAGACCGGCGGTGCGCGCCGCGCCCGGCAGACGCTCGGGGCCGAGCACCAGCAGGGCGACGAGGCCGACGAGCAGCAGTTCAGAGAAGCTGATACCAAACATTAGTCAGTGCTCACACGTCTTTGCGGATCGGCTCTTCGACTTTCTGCGCCTGCACGTCGATGGTGTGCGGCGGGTTGGCCTGAGCGGTGGTTTGCGGCTGCACCGGTGGCACAGGCTGCACCGGTGGCACAGGCTGGGCCGGCGGGGTCACGCTCGGCTCGGCCGGTTTTTCGTCGTCGTTCATGGCTTTGCGAAAGCCCTTGATCGACTCGCCAACGTCGGTGCCGAGGTTTTTCAGTTTCTTGGTACCGAATACCAGCACCACGACAATCAGAATGACGACCCAGTGTTTCCAGTCAAAAATGCCCATGTGGCGATTCCTCTCTAAAAGTTGTTCAGGCGGACGGACGCGAGGCTTTCTCGACGTGTCCGGACAGGCCGAAGCGACGGTCCAGTTCATCCAGCACGGCCTGCGGATGCTGCCCCAGTTGGGCGAGCATGACCATGCTGTGGAACCACAGGTCGGCGGTCTCGTAGATCACATCACTGCAATCGCCGCTGATCGCGGCATCCTTGGCGGCAATAATGGTTTCGACCGACTCTTCGCCGACTTTCTCCAGAATCTTGTTCAGCCCCTTGTGATACAGGCTGGCGACATACGAACTGTCGGCGGCTGCGCCTTTGCGCTCTTCAAGTACCTGAGCGAGGCGGGTCAGGGTGTCACTCATGTGTGTGTCCTGCGGAATAGATAGCGTGCGGATCTTTCAGTACCGGGTCGACCGTTTTCCAGTCGCCGTTTTCGAAGACCCGGTAAAAGCAGCTTTGACGGCCGGTGTGGCAGGCGATGTCGCCGATCTGTTCAACCATCAGGATGATCACATCGGCGTCACAGTCCAGGCGCATCTCATGCAGGGTCTGCACATGGCCGGACTCTTCGCCCTTGCGCCACAGCTTGCCACGGGAACGTGACCAGTAGATTGCACGATTCTCCGCAGCGGTCAGCTCGAGCGCTTCGCGGTTCATCCAGGCCATCATCAATACGCGCCCGGTCTTGTGATCCTGGGCAATCGCCGGCACCAGGCCGTCAGCATCCCACTTGATCTCGTCCAGCCAGTTTTTCATCGTCAAATCTCGAAAAGCAGCAGCAAGCCATGAGCTTCAAGCTGCAAGTAAACGCACGTTGCGGTGTGCCTGTAGCGTCAAGCTTGAAGCTGGCAGCTTATAACTTGCAGCTCGATCGTGCTATCGGCGAACGACCAGATACAAACCGACCGCCACCATGATTCCGGCGGGCCAGTGCGCCCACTCGGTCAGCGGACCACCCGCAGCGAGGATCGCGCCGCCGGCCAGATGCGCGCAGCCGAGCAGGCGCAGGAACCAGTCGTCCTTGCGTTTGCGCCACGGCGGCGGTGGGTCTTTGGCGTGGGGTTGCGACATGCGTTCGAGCACATCGCGGGCCATGTTCGACAGGTGCGGAATTTGCTCCAGCTGGCTCTGCACGTTGCCCAGCAAGGCTTTCGGGCTGACGCGTTCACGCATCCAGCGCTCGAGAAACGGCTGCGCGGTGTTCCACAGATCCAGATCCGGGTACAGCTGACGCCCGAGGCCTTCGATGTTCAGCAAGGTCTTCTGCAACAGCACCAGTTGCGGCTGCACTTCCATGTTGAAACGGCGAGCGGTCTGGAACAGGCGCATCAGCACCTGGCCAAATGAAATATCTTTTAACGGTTTTTCGAAGATCGGTTCGCACACCGTACGGATCGCCGCTTCGAATTCGTTGAGTTTGGTTTCCGCCGGCACCCAGCCCGAATCGATGTGCAACTGCGCCACACGGCGGTAGTCACGCTTGAAGAACGCGAACAGGTTGCGCGCCAGATAATCCTGGTCTTCCGGGGTCAGGCTGCCGACGATGCCGCAGTCGATCGCGATGTATTGCGGGCTCCACGGGTTGACGGTGCTGACGAAGATGTTGCCCGGGTGCATGTCGGCGTGGAAGAAACTGTCGCGAAACACCTGGGTGAAGAAAATCTCGACGCCGCGCTCGGCGAGCATTTTCATGTCGGTGCGCTGGTCGGCGAGGGTCGCCAGATCGGTGACCTGAATCCCGTAGATGCGCTCCATCACCAGCACTTTCGGCCGGCACCAGTCCCAATAGACTTGCGGTACATAAAGCAGCTGCGAGCCTTCGAAGTTGCGGCGCAACTGGCTGGCGTTGGCCGCCTCGCGCAACAGATCGAGTTCGTCGTAAATGGTCTTTTCGTAATCCTGCACCACGTCGACCGGGTGCAGCAGGCGCGCGTCAGCGGAGAATTTTTCCGCCGCGCGGGCGAGGATGAACAGCCATGCCAGATCCTGCGCGATGATCGGTTTCAGGCCCGGGCGAATCACCTTGACCACGACTTCTTCGCCGCTTTTGAGCTGCGCCGCGTGCACCTGCGCCACCGAGGCCGAGGCCAGCGGGGCAACGTCGAAACGGCTGAACACTTCGCTGATTTTCTTGCCCAGCTGTTCTTCGATCAGCTTGATCGACACTTGCGAATCGAACGGTGGTACGCGGTCCTGCAGGAGCATCAGCTCATCGGCGATGTCTTCCGGCAACAGGTCGCGACGGGTCGAAAGGATCTGCCCGAACTTGATGAAGATCGGCCCAAGATCCTGCAACGCCAGGCGCAAGCGCGCGCCACGGTTGAGCTCCAGCGGCTTGCGCGGCAGCCAGCGCCACGGCAGCAAAAAGCGCACGGCCAGAAGAAACCAGGGCAGTGGCAGATCGAACAGCAGGTCATCGAGGCGGTAGCGGATCACGACGCGCTGGATGCGCAACAGACGGCGGACGGCAAGCAGCTTCATGCGTTATCGCTTGGGTCGAGGGATCGGGAAAGGCGCTCGAAACGCGCCTCGAGTCGTTCCAGATCAAGTTTGATCCGGTCCAGTTCGCTGAATCGCGCTTGCGCTTCGCGTTGCCCGACGAGGGTGCGCGATTCTTCGGCGAGGTATTCGGCAAGATTCTGGTTGAGGCTGGCAAATCCTTGTTGATACCAGCGCGCGCGGCTGCGCAGGTGGCCACCGAGCAGTTGCGTGGCGACTGGGCCGAGCCAGCGCGAGAGTTCGTACTCCCAGTCCAGCTCGAGGTCTTGCAGCACGCCGGCCAGTTCCAGCAACACACCGCTGTCGCCATCGAGTTCGACTTCCGGTGCGTGCAGCACGGCGGTCTTGTTTTTGCTCAGGGCCAGTTTCACCAGGCTCGAAGCCGGTGCGCGCAACGTGCAATCGACGTCCGCTGCCCACTGCGATGCCAGCATCAGGCCTTCGTCACTGGGCAAGATGAACAGTTGCAACGCCGGGCTGCGGCAGTCGACCGCGATCACTTTGCCGGTCAGATGCGCCAGGCGCGGCAGCGCCGTGCTGTCGAGACGCAGCACCCGGTTGAGGCCGAGTTCGACGCTGGCGAGCAGCCCGGTGAGCAACATCAGGGTTTGATGCCGCGGTGCAGGGCGACGATGCCTGCAGTCATGTTGTGATAGGTCACGCGGTCGAAACCGGCCTCGACCATCATCGACTTCAGGGTTTCCTGATTCGGGTGCATGCGGATCGATTCGGCCAGATAGCGATAGCTTTCCGAGTCGTTGGTGATCAGCTTGCCCATCAGCGGCATGAAGGCGAACGAGTAGGCGTCGTAGGCTTTCGACATAAGTGCGTTGGTCGGCTTGGAGAATTCCAGCACCAGCAGGCGTCCGCCGGGCTTGAGCACGCGCAGCATCGAACGCAATGCGTCCTCTTTGTGCGTCACGTTGCGCAGGCCGAAGGCGATGGTCACGCAGTCGAAATGGTTGTCCGGGAACGGCAGTTTTTCCGCGTCGGCCTGGACGAATTCGACGTTGCCGGCAACGCCCAGATCGAGCAGACGATCACGGCCGACCTTGAGCATCGACTCGTTGATGTCGGCCAGCACAACCTGGCCGGTCGGGCCGACGAGGTTCGAGAACTTGCGTGTCAGATCACCAGTGCCACCGGCGATGTCGAGCACGCGGTTACCGCTGCGCACGCCGGACAGTTCGATCGCGAAACGCTTCCACAGACGGTGCATGCCGCCCGACAGAAGGTCGTTCATCAGGTCGTATTTAGCGGCTACGGAATGAAAAACCTCAGCGACTTTTTCCGCTTTCTGGCTTTCCGGAACGTTTTTGAAGCCGAAGTGAGTGGTGGGTTCGGCATCGCTGCCTTTGCGCTGATCAGTCATATCGCTGTCACCAGAAGAGAATGCGCGACATTCTAATCCCCAAGCCATGCTTTGTCTTGGAATGGCTAAAGGTAAGATGGGCAACCTTCGGGACGATTTGCCGCAGATGCGGTCAAGATTCACCGTCAGCCATTCAATCATCAGGAGTTATTCCATGGCCAAAATCAGTGTTGAGCGTGCCCACACCCTGGGCAGGGAAGCCGCCCGCGAGAAGGCCGACAAACTGGCCAAAAAGCTCAATGAACAATACGGCCTGGAGCCGCAGTGGTCCGGCGACACCCTGAACCTCAAGCGCTCAGGCGTAAAAGGCGAAGTGCATGTCGCGGACGATTCGATCAGGGTCGACGTCGAGCTTGGCCTGATGATGTCGGCCATGAGCGGCATGATCAAAGCCGAGATCGAGAAAGCCCTCGACAAAGCTTTGGCCTGACTCCAGATTGAAATCCGATCCCCTGTGGGAGCGGGCTTGCTCGCGAAAGCGGTGTGTCAGCCGACTTGAAAGTTGTCTGGCACGACGCCTTCGCGAGCAAGCCCGCTCCCACATTTGTTTTGTGATGCTCCCGCTGGTTAGGGTGCCCTTTCTAATTTTTCTACCTACTTTGTGCCTGAGCCCGACACTCGTCCGGCAGTTCCTCAAACCTTCTGCGCGTGAGGTGCACCATGGCCAAAGTCATTTTGAAGAAAAAAATCGACGCTCCGACTTCGACGTTGAGCGACGTCAAATCCTATGCCCGCAAGATCTGGCTGGCAGGCCTGGGTGCTTACACCAAGGTCGGTCAGGAGGGCAGCGAGTACTTTCAAGAGCTCGTCGCCGCCGGTCAAACTGTTGAAAAGAAAGGCAAAAAAGTGGTCAGCGAAAAACTCCTCGCGGCCAACGCCGAGATCGATGACGCGGCCACCCAAGTCAGCTCGTTCAAGGGCCGCGTTGAAGTTCAGCTGGACAAGGTCGAGAAGGCCTTCGACAACCGTGTGGCCAGCGCCTTGAATCGGATCGGCATTCCGTCTAAACATGACGTTGAGGCACTCTCTGCTAAGCTCGATGAGCTGACGGCATTGCTCGAACGCGTCGCGCGAAAATCTTAAGGAGAACGGGATGGCTGGCAAAAAGAACACCGATAAAGAAAGCAGCTCGTGGGTCGGGAAGGTCGAGTCTTACTCCCGCAAAATCTGGCTGGCTGGTTTAGGCGTGTACTCGAAGATCGACACTGACGGCAGCAAACTCTTCGATGCATTGGTCAAAGATGGCGAGAAGGCCGAGAAGCTCACCAAGACTGCCGTCGGCAAGAAAGTCGAGGACTCGACCTCTTCGGCCAAGTCGCGCATCAGCGGCGTGAAAGACCGCGCCATGGGCAAGTGGGACGAGCTGGAAGGCGCTTTCGACAAGCGCCTGAACAGCGCGATTTCGCGCCTGGGTGTGCCGAGCCGCAATGAGGTGAAGGCGCTCAACGCCAAGGTCGACACGCTGACCAAACAGATCGAAAAACTCACCGGTCTGAAAGCTCAGCCTGTGGCGGCGAAAACCGCTGCGGCGAAGCCCGCCACTAAAACTGCAGCGGCCAAACCTGCGGCGAAAACCGCAGCCAAGCCACTGGCCAAAGCGGCGGCTAAACCTGCTGCGAAAGCTGCAGCCAAACCGGCCGCAAAAACCGCTGCTGCCAAACCTGCAACCAAGGCTGCCGCCAAACCGGTTGCTGCTAAAACCGCAGCGAAACCTGCGGCTAAAACGGCAGCGAAACCAGCGGCCAGGCCAGCAGCGAAAGCCGCTGCCGCCAAACCCGCTGCGAAGCCTGCGACCAAACCGGCTGCGGCGAAAAAGCCTGCAGCGAAAAAACCGGCCGCGCCGAAAGCCGCCGCGCCAAAACCGCCCGCCGTGCCATCAACTGCTCCAACCGCTCCGGCCAGCGCGGCAAACTCCGCTGCGGCGCCAACGGCAGCCGCCACCCCGACTGCAGCATCGACACCGTCGACGCCATCCAGTCAGTCCTGATTTCAGGGCAAATCAAAAACGCCCGGCCTGTGAAGGTCGGGCGTTTTTGTGTCGCAACAATGCCATCGATCCCTTGTGGGAGCGGGCTTGCTCGCGAAGGGGGCGTGTCCGTCAACTCAAATGTCGACTGACAAGACGCCTTCGCGAGCAAGCCCGCTCCCACAGATGAAATTTGCATTCACAGGAACATTTCGTTCAGTCGTGATCCTCAAGGTACTGCAGCGCCATCCGCTCTGTCGCCACTTTCACCGGCGGCAACAGATGCGGCGCCACCAGCATCATGATCTGGTACACGACCAACCTGACATCGCCCTCCCGGTCAAGAATCCGCTGATAATCCAGCGAGAACAGCAACGTCATGGTCACCTGCTCCACCAGTTGCCCCAGCGCCTGCGTATCGCTGACCAGTTGACCGGCAGCCTTCAACCGCGCCAGTAGCGACGCCAGCGTTCTCTTCAACGCGTTGAGCAGATTGCGAATCCCCTTGGCCAGTTTCGGCAGGCGTCCGGCAAGGTTCGACAGGTCCTGGAAAAGAAACCGGTATTGCGCCAGTCGCTCGACGATCAAATGCAGAAACAGCCAGTAATCCTCCGGCGCCAGCTCCACTTCCGGCGGCGGGTCGAGCAGCGGTGCGAGTTCATGCTGGAAGCGTTCGAACAGACCGAGAATCAGCGGTTCCTTGCCGTGGAAGTGGTAGTAGAGATTGCCGGGGCTGATCCCCATTTCGTTGGCCACCTCCATGGTGGAAACGTTCGGCTCGCCCTTCTGATTGAACAGTTGCAGCGCACATTCGAGAATCCGGTCGCGGGTTTTCATCCAGTCTTCTTAGCAAAAATTCGGTTGAGCGTCAGCGCACATGCACATAGGTGCCGGGTGCCGCTTCCATCGGTGGATAATTCGGATTGCCGAGCGTGGTGCGGGTTTCGTGCAGGGCGCCGGAGCGCTGGGCTACCCACTCCAGCCACTGCGGCCACCAGCTGCCGTCGACATGTTTGGCGTCGTAATACCAGGCGCGCGGGTCGCTGCTCAGTTTGGCGTTTTCGACGTAGGTGGCTTTAGGGTTGCTCGGCGGATTGAGGATGCTTTGCACGTGGCCGCTGTTGGACAGCACGAAGCGCCGCTCGCCGCCCAGCAGCAGGGTTGAGCGGTACACCGCGTCCCACGGGGTGATGTGGTCGTTCATGCCGGCGACGCTGAAGCTGTCAACGTTGACCTTCTGCAGATCGATCGGCGTGCCGCACACTTCAAGACCGCCAGCGTGGATCAGCGGGTTGTGCTTGAAGAAATCCAGCAAGTCGCCGTGCAGTGCCGCAGGCAGGCGGGTGTTGTCGTTGTTCCAGTAGAGAATGTCGAAGGGCGGCGGCTCTTTGCCTAGCAGGTAATTGTTGACGAAGTAGCTCCAGATCAAATCGTTGGGGCGCATCCAGGCAAAGACCTTGGCCATGTCGCGACCGTCGAGCACGCCTTTCTGATACGAACGCCGCTTGGCTGCTTCGAGTGTCTGTTCATCGGCGAACAGCGTGGCCGGGGTTTCGATCTGGCTGTCGAGCAGGCTGACCAGATACGTCGCGCTGGCGACCCGACGCAATTGCCGTTTGGCCTGCAGATGGCCTTGCAGGGCGGCGATGGTCAGGCCGCCGGCGCACGCTCCCATGAGATTCACTTCCCGCGCGCCTGTGATCGCCCGGCAGATATTCATCGCTTCTTCCACCGCTTCGACGTAACTCGACAGGCCCCATTCGCGATGGCGCACATCGGGGTTGCGCCAACTGATCATGAACGTCTGCAGGCTGTTTTTCAGGGCGTACTGGACGAAGCTGTTCTGTGGGCTCAGATCGAAAATGTAGTACTTGTTGATTTGCGGGGGCACCACCAGCAACGGCTTGGCGTACTGCTTTTCGCTCATCGATTTGTACTGGATCAACTCGAACATTTCATTGCGAAACACCACAGCCCCAGTGGTGGTCGCTACTGTTTTGCCGACCTCGAACGCCTGCTTGGTCACTTGCCGCGGCAGGCCGTCGTTGTGCAAAAGGTCATCGAACAGATGGCTGAGACCACGCACCAGACTCTGCCCGCCGGAATTGAACAGCTCTTTGACCGCCAGCGGATTGAGCAGGGTGTTGGACGGCGCCACGGCGTCATTGAGCAGGCTGAAAGCGAAGTGCGCGCGGGCGCGATCATCAAAGCTCATGTCGCCTTCATCGATCCAGCTTTTGACCTGTTTCTGCCAGGCCAGATATGCCTGCAGGCTGCGCCGGTAAAACGGATTGAGGCTCCACGCCGGATCCGCGAAGCGGCTGTCTTGCGGATTGGTCGGGTGCAGGGTTTCGCCGAGCAGTACGCGGCCCAGTTGTCCGCCGAATTTCAACGCGTGTTTGGCGCTGTGCAACGGGTTGCGCAAGCCGTGGGCGGCGACGCTGCGCAGTGTCGACAGCAGATCCCTGCCACGCAGGCCTGCTATCGCGCTCTGGGCGTTGATAAACACGGCGGGGCTGGGCACCACGCCCGTCGCTGGTTTTTCGCGCATGACTCAACACTCCTTCGTCTTCAGGGCAAACACACTCACCGAACCAGAACACCATAGACGCTGTTGCCGGTTGCTGCCTGCGTGGCGTCCTGCCGCGCACTTGCTGGAAAAATCACTGCATAAAGTCTGCCGCCGGACTCAGCCGCCCAGCGGCGTCGGATGCGGGTGCATCACCGCGCGCTGACGTTCCTGCTCAAGAAACTTCATGATGATCGGCGCTACCGCTTCGGCGCGGGTAATCAGGAACAGATGACCGTCATCGATGATGTGCAACTGCGCGTTGGGAATGCGCCAGGCGAGCATGCGCATGTTGATCAGCGGGATCAGCGGATCGTCGTCGCCGGCCAATACCAGCGTCGGCTGATGGATCTTGTGCAGCCAGTGAATACTGGTCCAGCCGAGGCCGGCGAACAGTTGCCAGTAGTAACCGAGTTTGCCCGCCGAGCGCACTTTCGCCGCATGGCTGGCAGCCAGCGTCGGGTCACGACGGAACGAGCCGCCGTAGATCATCGGGGCGATGCGAATCACATGGGATGGCTGGATGTAGCGGCGCGGGCTGGCCATCATCCACAGCACTTTCGGTTTGCCCGGCACCATCACTGCACCGGCAGCGGTCGCGGCCAGAACCAGTTTCTTGCAGCGCTCGGGATAGTCGTAGGCGAACTGCTGCGCCAGGGCGCCGCCCCATGAGACGCCGATCACATTGACCTGACCGTAGTCGAGATAATCGAGCATCCGCGCCGTCAGTTTGGCCAGCCCTGGAAAGCGATACGGCCGGTTCGGCGTCGACGAACCGCCGACCCCGGGAACATCGAAGGCGATCACTTCCAGGTCCGGATCGAGCGCTGCGACGAACGGAAACACCAGCTCCAGGTTGGCGCCGATGCCATTGAAAATCAGCAAGGGCGTCAAATGAGGCTTGCCGGGGCGCACCGCTGTGCGAAGGGTCTGGCCATCCAGATCGACGGTGCGGAATATGAACGGTTGCGGCATGCGTGAGGCCCTGTAGATTTCAAGTCCACCTCGCCCCCTGTAGGAGCTGCCGAAGGCTGCGATCTTTTGATCTTGCATTTCAAGCAACATCAAGAGATCGCAGCCTTCGGCAGCTCCTACAGTAGGAATTTGGTGGTGTCAGTTACCGCTCGTGAACATAAGTGCCCGGCGAAGCCTCGCCCGCCGGATACGCCTTGTTGCCCAGTTTCGTCGGCGCTTTTTTCAGATTGCCCGAGCGTTCGGCCAGCCATGCCTGCCAGTACAGCCACCAGGAATCAGTGTGCTTGGTCGAGTTTTCCTGCCAGTCATCGGCGGTTGCCGCCATCTCTTCGCCGGTCATGTAGCGTGACTTCGGGTTGCCCGGCGGGTTGAGGATGCTCTGGATATGGCCGCTGCTCGACAGCACAAATTCAACTTTTCCGCCAAACAGCTGCGCCGACTTGTAGCAGGACTTCCACGGCGTGATGTGATCGTTGGTCCCGGCCAGGGAGAAGATATCGGCGGTGACCTGCTTGAGGTCGATAGGCGTGCCGCACACTTCCAGTGCATTGGGGCGGATCAGTGGATTGTTTTTGAACATCTCGATCAGGTCGCCGTGGAACGCAGCGGGCAGACGAGTGGTGTCGTTGTTCCAGAACAGGATGTCGAATACGGGCGGCTCGTTGCCGAGCAGATAATTGTTGACCCAATAGTTCCAGATCAGGTCGTTGGGGCGCATCCAGGCGAAGACCTTGGCCATGTCTTTGCCTTCGAGCACGCCGGCCTGGTAGGAGTGGCGCTTGGCGGTCTCCAGGGTCTGCTCATCGACGAACAGCGCGACGTCGCTGTCCAGGGTGGTGTCGAGCACGCTCACCAGCAGAGTGAGGGCATTGACTTTGTTCTCGCCAAGCGCGGCGTAGTGGCCGAGCAGGGCGGTGCAGGTGATGCCGCCGGAGCAGGCGCCGAGCATGTTCACATCTTTGCTGCCGGTGATCGCCGTGACTACGTCAACGGCTTCTTTCAGCGCTTCGATGTAGGTCGACAGGCCCCATTCGCGCTGGGCCTTGGTCGGGTTGCGCCAGCTGATGATGAAGGTCGGCACGTTGTTGCGCAGACAGAAGCGCGCCAGGCTCTTGTCCGGGCTCAAGTCGAACACGTAGAACTTGTTGATCTGCGGCGGCACCACCAGCAAGGGCCGTTCGTGGACCTGCTCGGTGATCGGCCGGTACTGGATCAGCTCCAGCACATCGTTGCGAAACACCACCGCGCCTTCGGTCACGCCGAGGCTCTTGCCGACTTCGAAGGCACCCATGTTGACCTGGCTCGGCATGCCGCCGTTATGCACCAGGTCCTTGGCCAGATGGGACAGGCCATCGAGCAGGCTCTTGCCGCCGGTTTCGAAGAAGCGTTTGACTGCCGCCGGGTTGGCCGCGGTGTTGGTCGGCGCCATGGCTTCAGTCATCAGGTTGATGACGAAGTGCCCGCGGGCAATGTCCTTGGGTGACAGGCTGCTGTCATCGATCCAGGCATGCAGTTCCTTGCGCCAGGCCAGATAGGTTTGCAGATAACGCTTGTACAGCGGGTTCTGGCTCCACGCCGGGTCGGCAAAGCGACGATCGTCGCCGGCCGGTTGCAGGGCGGATTTGCCCAGCAGCACGTTCTTCAGTTCGAGGCCGAAATGAGTCACGTGCCTGACGCTGTGAATCGGTTGTCTGATGGCTTGTTTCAGCACCATTCGAGCAGAGGCCAGCAGATCCTTTCCGCGCAGCCCGACGACGGGGTTCAGCCCCAGGGTGTTCTCCGAGGCTTGGTACTTCAGGTCATCGTTGTTCTTGTCACTCATCTACGACGCTCCATTGTCCTGAGACGAGTACCCGGTCTTGCGCTGTCGTTTCCACAGCCAATGCCGGGTACTACTGCTCGGGTGACCGTTGATTCTGCATAGCTGCTTTACAGTCGTAGAGCACTGCAGGGAACTTGCCAGCTCCATTGGTTACCCGAGTTTAATTTTTTTCGCAAGCAGCCGATCCTCGGCCGCTCAGGCGCAGCATTCAAACAGATGAAGTTAGAAAATGCCCTCTAAAGAGCAAGAACCACGGGCTAGAGCATCAGCTTGACGAACGACTCGTTCGGATCACGGGATTTTCCGGCAGCGCGCAGCTCGGCAAGATAATCGTCCCAGAGTTCGTTCTGGCGTTTGCCGAGTTCGTAGAGGTATTCCCAGGTGAACAGGCCGCTGTCATGACCATCGTCGAAGGTCAGTTTCAGTGCGTAATTGCCGGCAGGTTCCAGCTTGCTCAGGCCTACGTTGAGCTTGCCCAATTGCAGGATCGGTTTGCCGTGACCCTGGACCTCGGCAGAGGGGGAGTGCACGCGCAGAAACTCGGCGGGCAGGGTGAACTCCTCGCCGGACGCGTAGGTGAGCGTCAGGGTTTTCGAGGCTTTGTGCAGTTTGATGTCGGTGGGAATATTAGTCATTGCAGGTCATCCGACTGTGATGAGCTCTGTAGGAGCTGCCGAAGGCTGCGATCTTTTGATTTTGCTTTTCAGGATCAAGATCAAAGGATCGCAGCCTTCGGCAGCTCCTACAGGGAGAAGTGACCTACAGGATATAACGGGACAGGTCTTCGTTCTGCGCCAATTCGCCGAGGTGGCTGTTGACGTATTCGGCGTCGATCAGGATCGGCTTGTCGTCATGGGCGCTGGCCAGATCGCCGGCACTGAACGATACCTCTTCGAGCAGGCGCTCAAGCAGCGTGTGCAGGCGACGGGCACCGATGTTCTCGGTCTTCTCGTTGACCTGCCAGGCGATCTCCGCCAGACGCTTGATGCCTTCCGGCTGGAACTGGATGTGCAGGCCTTCGGTTTTCAGCAGCGCGCAGTATTGCTCGGTGAGCGAGGCGTGCGGTTCGCTGAGGATGCGCTCGAAGTCTTCCGGGCTCAGCGCCTTGAGTTCGACGCGGATCGGCAAACGGCCTTGCAGTTCCGGCACCAGATCGCTCGGTTTGCTCAGGTGGAACGCACCGGAAGCGATGAACAGGATGTGGTCGGTCTTGACCATGCCCAGCTTGGTGTTGACGGTGCAGCCTTCGATCAGCGGCAGCAGGTCGCGCTGCACACCTTCCCTGGACACATCGGCGCCGCCGACATTGCCGCGTTTGGCGACTTTGTCGATTTCGTCGATGAAGACAATGCCGTGCTGTTCGACCGCTTCCAGCGCCTTGGCCTTCAGTTCTTCTTCGTTGACCAGACGCCCGGCTTCTTCGTCGCGCACCAGTTTCAGGGCTTCCTTGACCTTGAGCTTGCGCGACTTCTTCTTGCCTTTGCCCATGTTGGCGAACAAGGACTGCAACTGGTTGGTCATCTCTTCCATGCCCGGCGGCGTGGCAATTTCGATGCCGGAGACTTCGGCGACTTCGATTTCGATTTCCTTGTCATCCAGCTGACCTTCACGCAGGCGCTTGCGGAACAGCTGACGGGTATTGGAATCGCTCGCCGGCGCCTCTTCGTTGCTGAAACCCATGCGTGCCGGCGGCAACAACGCGTCGAGGATGCGGTCCTCGGCAGCGTCTTCGGCGCGGTGGCGCACGCGGGTCATTTCCTGCTCGCGGAGCATCTTGATCGCCGCGTCAGCCAGATCACGGATGATCGACTCGACGTCGCGGCCGACATAGCCGACCTCGGTGAATTTGGTCGCTTCAACCTTGATGAACGGCGCATTCGCCAGTTTCGCCAGACGCCGGGCGATCTCGGTTTTACCGACACCGGTCGGGCCGATCATCAGAATGTTCTTCGGGGTCACCTCAACGCGCAGCTCTTCAGGCAGCTGCATGCGGCGCCAGCGGTTGCGCAGGGCAATCGCGACGGCGCGCTTGGCATCGTCCTGGCCGATGATATGGCGGTTGAGTTCGTGGACGATTTCGCGGGGAGTCATGGACATAATATTTGACGGTCCTCAAGCACAAACAAGCCGTGGCACACAGGCCGCGACAGGCTTATTCAGCGAGATCCTGCTCCTCAATGGTCTGGGTGTGGTTGGTGAATACACAGATGTCGCCAGCGATGCCGAGAGCGGTTTCGACGATCTCGCGCGCCGACAGGTCGGTCTTTTTCAGCAGGGCGCTGGCGGCGGCTTGCGCGTAGGCGCCGCCGGAACCCATGGCGATCAGGCCATCTTCGGGTTCGACCACGTCACCGTTGCCGGTGATGATCAGCGAGGCGTCCTTGTTGGCGACCGCGAGCATCGCTTCGAGGCGGCTCAGGGAGCGGTCGGTGCGCCATTCTTTGGCGAGTTCGACGGCGGCGCGGATCAGGTGACCCTGATGTTTTTCGAGCTGGCCTTCGAAACGTTCGAACAGGGTAAAGGCGTCGGCGGTGGCACCGGCGAAACCGGCGATGACCTGGCCGTGGTACAGGCGACGGACCTTTTTGGCGTTGCCTTTCATCACGGTGTTGCCGAGAGAAACCTGGCCGTCGCCGCCCATGACGACTTTGCCGTGGCGGCGGACTGAAACGATGGTGGTCAAGGGAAGAGTCTCCACGCAGCGGGGCGAAAATGCCTTATGCCCATTCATATGGGGGTGCTGGAGGGGATTTCAACCTTGGTGCGGGAGAGGGGACGAGCGGTGTCTGTCAACTGATCGTTCCCACGCTCTGCGTGGGCATGCAGCCCGGGACGCTCCGCGTCCCTTCACTGCCGGGGACGCAGAGCGTCCGTTGAGGCATTCCCACGCAGAGCGTGGGAACGATCAGCAGGTATCAGCGGCTCTGGCGTTGTTGTAACAACAGGTTGCTGAAGCCGGCGCCGGCCAGTTGTTTCTGCGCTGTGGTCAGCTGTTCGCGGTTGCTGAACGGGCCGACCAAAACGCGATACCAGGTTTCGTCTTTCACCGTGCCGGACTCCACCGCCACGGCTTGGCCGAGCAGAATGATCTGCGCGCGGACCTTGTCGGCATCTGTCTCTTTGCGGAACGAACCGGCCTGCAAGAAGAACTTGGTCACCGGCGCCGCTTTGCTCACCGGCGGTGCTGGCGGCGGGGTAATCCCGGCCAGGGCCGCCTGCGCCCGTGCGGTGTCGATCTTCGCCGCTTCCGCCGGGGTCACCGGCGTGGTCGGGATGGCCGGCACTTGCGGCGTCGGCAGGGTCTTCTCCGGTACCGCGTCCGGCGGCACGATCACTTCCGATTCCGGCAGCAACGTGTAGAAATCGTACTTCGGCTTCACCGGCTGCGTCGGGCTCGGCGGGGTCTTGTTGGCCTCGGCGATCTTCGACGCTTTCTGCTGCTGCTCGACCTTCTCGCGCTTGACCGTGTCGCTGCCCTTGCCCGGTTCCAGTTTCATCAGAAACACGATGAACGCGCCGACGGTCAGGCCGATGGCCATCCACAGCCAGCCCGGAATCGGTTGTTTCGCAGGGGCCTGATAGCGGCTGGCGCCGCGCTTGGGTGCAGGTTTCTTCTTGGCGGCCAACTTACATACGCTCCAGAGTTTCCAGACCCAACAGCTCCAGGCCTTGCTTGAGGGTGCGACCGGTCAGTGCGGCCAGACGCAGACGGCTCTGCATCTGCGCCGGGGTGTCGGCAGCGAGGATCGGACAGTTCTCGTAGAAGCTGGAGAACAGGCCTGCGACGTCGTACAGGTAGGTGCAAAGAATGTGCGGCGTGCCTTTTTCAGCCACGTTGTTCAGCACTTCACCGAACTGCGCCAGCTTCGCCGCCAGCTCTTGCTCGTGCGCCGCTTCGAGGACGATCTGGCCGTCGACTTCGCTGAAGTCCTTGCCCAGTTTGCGGAATACCCCGGCCACGCGAGTGTAGGCGTACAGCAGGTATGGCGCGGTGTTGCCTTCGAAATTGAGCATCAGGTCGAAGTTGAAGCTGTAGTCGCTGGTGCGATGCTTGGACAGGTCGGCGTATTTCACCGCGCCGATACCGACGACCTTGGCGATGTTGCGCAACTCGTCTTCGGCAAGCGTCGGGTTCTTCTCTTTGACCAGGTTGTAGGCACGTTCCTGCGCTTCGGTGAGCAGATCGATCAGCTTCACGGTGCCGCCATCACGGGTCTTGAACGGACGGCCATCGGCGCCGTTCATGGTGCCGAAACCCATGTGTTCCATTTCCATCGGATGGGTGACGAAACCGGCTTTGCGCGCCACGGCGAAGACTTGCTGGAAGTGCAGGGCCTGACGCTGGTCGACAAAGTACAGCGCACGATCAGCTTTCAGCTTGCCACTGCGGTAGCGCACGGCAGCGAGGTCGGTGGTGGCGTACAGGTAACCGCCATCAGCCTTGACGATGATCACCGGCAGCGGGTCGCCATCGGCGTTCTTGAACTCGTCGAGGAACACGCACTGGGCGCCGTTGCTCTCGACCAGCATGCCCGCCGCTTTCAGGTCGTTGACCACATTGATCAAGTCATCGTTGTAGGCGCTTTCGCCCATCACGTCGGCCATGGTCAGTTTGACGTTGAGCAGTTCGTAGATCTTCTGGCAGTGCGACAGCGAGATGTCTTTGAATTTGGTCCACAGCGCCAGGCATTCAGCGTCGCCAGCCTGCAACTTGACCACCAGGCCACGGGCGCGGTCGGCGAATTCTTCGGACTCGTCGAAACGCTGCTTGGCCGCGCGGTAGAAGTTTTCCAGATCGGACAGCTCGTCGCTGGTGATGGGGTTTTCCTGCAGGTACGCCATCAGCATGCCGAACTGGGTGCCCCAGTCGCCGACGTGGTTCTGGCGGATCACGTCGTCGCCGAGGAACTCAAGCACGCGGGCCACGCCGTCGCCGATGATGGTCGAGCGCAAGTGGCCGACGTGCATCTCTTTGGCCAGGTTCGGCGCCGACAGATCGACCACGGTGCGCTGCGCCGGGCCGGCCTTGCGCACGCCGACATGGGCGTCGGCCAGCGCGGCGTCGAGGCGCGAGGCCAGGGCCTGGGTGTTCTGGAAGAAATTGATGAAGCCCGGGCCGGCGATTTCGGCCTTGGTGACGTTTTCGTCAGCGGGCAGTGCGGCGATGATTTTTTCTGCCAGATCGCGTGGTTTCATGCCGGCAGGCTTGGCCAGCATCATGGCGATGTTACTGGCGAAGTCGCCGTGGGTCTTGTCGCGGGCGTTCTCCACCTGGATCGCCGGCGTCAGGCCTTCAGGCAACACACCTTCGTTGACGAGTTGGGTGAGGGCTTGCTGGATCAGCTGGCGAATGGTGTCTTTCATGGTCTTCTCTTTCGACCGCAAGCGCGGCGGGCGCATCGATGCGCGGGTGGAAAAACTGGGCATTATCCGTTGCGAAGACGGGCTTGCCAACCTTAGCAGGCACGATGTGGATATGTGGTGACATCAGAGTCAAAAGATCGCCGCCTTCGGCGGCTCCTACACATGAATCGGCATTTTCCTGTAGGAGCTGCCGAAGGCTCGGGCCGCGTTCGGCCGATCTTTGGATCTTTCAGCGCTTCAATACAAATCGACGGGATCAACATCCAGCGACCAGCGCACCGCCCGCCCGCTCGGCATCTGTTCCAGCACCAGCATCCAGCTGGCCAGCAAGCGGTGCAACGGCGCCCGCGCGGTCGCCTGCAACAACAGCTGTGCGCGATAACGCCCGGCACGGCGCTCCATCGGCGCCGGCACCGGCCCGAGCAACTCGATGCCGTTCAGATTCAATTCGGCCAGCAGGCGTTCGGCCTCGCTGCACGCTTCATCGAGAAAGCCTTCGGCTTGCCCCGGCTTGTGCGCTTCGGCGCGCAACAGCGCCAGATGCGCGAACGGCGGCAAACCGGCCGCGCGGCGTTCGCTCAAGGCCTGCTCGGCGAAGGCGAAATAACCTTGCTCGGTCAGTTGCACCAATAAAGGATGGTCGGCGAGGTGTGTCTGGATGATCACCTTGCCCGGTTCCTCAGCCCGCCCGGCACGCCCGGCGACCTGCACGATCAACTGCGCCATGCGCTCGCTGGCGCGGAAGTCGCCGGAGAACAGGCCGCCATCGGCATCCAGAATCGACACCAGTGTCACCCGTGGGAAATGGTGCCCTTTGGCCAACATCTGCGTCCCGACCAGGATGCACGGTTGGCCTTTCTGGATCGTCGCGAACAGCTGGTTCATCGCGTCCTTGCGCGAGGTGCTGTCGCGATCGACGCGCAGTACCGGGTAATCCGGGAACAGAATCGCCAGACGCTCCTCAGCGCGTTCGGTACCAGCGCCCACCGGACGCAGATCGACCTTGCTGCACTTCGGACACTGGCGCGGCGTGCGCTCGACGTTGCCGCAATGGTGGCAGCGCAATTCACCGTAACGCTGGTGCACGGTCATGCGCGCATCGCAACGCGAGCACTCCGACATCCAGCCGCAATCATGGCAGAGCAGGGTCGGGGCAAAGCCGCGCCGGTTGAGGAACACCAGCACCTGCTGGCCGCTGGCGAGGGTCTGGCCGATCGCTTGCTGCATCGGCCCGGAAATGCCGCTGTCGAGCGGCCGGCTTTTCACGTCCAGGCGCAGAAAGCGCGGTTGTTTGGCGCCGCCGGCGCGCTCGTTCAAGCGCAGCAGGCCGTAGCGCCCGGTGTAGGCGTTGTGCAGGCTCTCCAGCGACGGTGTGGCGGAACCGAGCACGATCGGGATGTTTTCCTGCCGCGCGCGCACCAGCGCCAGATCGCGGGCGTGGTAGCGCAAGCCTTCCTGCTGTTTATAAGAGCCGTCGTGCTCTTCATCGATGATGATCAGCCCGGGATTTTTCATCGGCGTGAACAGCGCCGAGCGGGTGCCGATAATAATGTCGGCCTCGCCATCACGGGCGGCGAGCCAGGCTTCCAGGCGTTCGCGATCATTGACGGCCGAGTGCAGCAGGGCGATCCGCGCGTTGAAGCGCTGTTCGAAGCGCGCCAGGGTTTGCGGGCCGAGGTTGATCTCCGGGATCAGCACCAAGGCTTGCTTGCCGGCTTCGAGGGTCTCGCGGATCAGTTGCAGATAGACTTCGGTCTTGCCGCTGCCGGTGACGCCAGCGAGGAGAAAGGCGTGATAGCTGTCGAAGCCGGCGCGAATCGCTTCATACGCCGCGCGCTGTTCACTGTTGAGCGGCAGCTCCGGTTGCGCCAGCCAGTGTTCATGGCGAGCGCCGGGGGCGTGGCGGCGGATTTCGACTTGCACCAGCCCTTTGGCCAGCAGCAGATCAAGGCTGTCCTTGCTCAGCATCAGTTTGCTCAGCAACTGGTGCGCCACACCGTGCGGATGTTGAGCCAGCGTGGTCAGCGCCTCGCGCTGGCGTGGCGCACGGGCGACCCGCGGGTCGTCGACGCTGGCGCCGGGGGCAATCGACCAGAACCGCTCCTGGCGGGCCTCGGCCAGCTCGCCCTGACGCAGTAGCACCGGCAAGGCCCAGTTCAAGGTGTCGCCGAGGCTGTGCTGGTAATACTGCGCGGTCCACAGGCACAGCTTGAACAGCGCCGGCGGCAGCGGTGAAGTCGCGTCGAGCAGGGCCAGCGCCGGTTTGAGTTTTTCCGCCGGCACTTCACTGGTGTCGGTGACCTCGACGAGAATGCCGATCATCTCGCGACGGCCGAACGGCACCCGCAAGCGCATGCCCGGCTGCAATTGCTCACGCCGCACCCCGGCTGGCGCCCGATAATCGAACAGGCGGCGCAGAGGCGAAGGCAGGGCGAGGCGCAAAATGGCGTCGGGCACGCGGGGGGATCTCTATAAAACAGGGAATAAGGCCGAGCGCAGATCGAATGCGGTAGAGAGCTTGCTCGCTACCGCAGGGACATGCATGCAAGGCCGGGAGCCTAGCAGACGGTCGGTCTCGGTGACAGCTTGCGCGATTGAAAAGGTCTGGTAGAATCCGCGGCCTAATTACGTGCGGTATTCAACAATAGTGTTGGGTGGCGGCACGCTAGCCTGAGGAAGACACCATGAAAGCCGATATCCATCCGAACTACCCGGAAATTGCTGTTACCTGCAGCTGCGGTAACAAGTTCGAAACTCGTTCGACCTACGGCAAAGCCATGGCGATCGACGTTTGCAACGAATGCCACCCGTTCTACACCGGTAAGCAGAAGACTCTGGACACCGGCGGCCGTGTGCAGAAGTTCGCAGACCGTTTCGCTACTTTCGGCGTCGGCAAAAAAGCCTGAGGCTGATCATTTTGGAAGGTCGTCTCGACTTCTCCAGACTGATGAAAAAGGCGTCCCTTGCGGGCGCCTTTTTTGTGTCTGCGATTTGGCTGTCCGCCGCCCAGGCGTTCTGCCCGACAGCCGCAGGGCTGACCAGCGTCAGCGTGCAGCGGGTGGTGGATGGCGACACCCTGCGCCTGACCGATGGCCGCAATGTACGCATGATCGGCCTCAATACGCCGGAACTGGGCAAGCAGGGTCGCGGCGACGAGCCGTTCGCCGTCGCGGCGCGCAAACACCTGCAGGCGCTGGTCGATGACAGTGGCGGCCGCGTCGGTCTGCGACTGGGCAAGCAGGCGAAAGACCATTACGGCCGTACGCTGGCGCAGATTTACAGCGCCAGTGGCGTCAATCTCCAAGCGCAGATGCTTGCCGCTGGCCTGGGTTTTCAGGTCGCCGTGGCGCCGAATGTCGATCTGGTCGCCTGCCAACAGGCCGCCGAACGCAGTGCACGCCAGGCCGGGCTTGGCCTCTGGCGGCAATCGCCGGTAGTCAAAGCACAGCACATCCAGCGCTCGGGTTTCGCCATAGTCAGTGGTCGGGTGAGCAAGGTGCAGCGCAATCGCGGCGGAATCTGGATCGAGTTGCAAGGCAGCCTTGTATTGCGGGTTGCACCCAATCTGTTCGGACAATTCGACAGCGCCCGCTTGCAGGCGCTGAACGGCAAGCAGATCGAGGCGCGCGGCTGGGTAATAGATCGATCCCAGCGTGGTGGCTTGCCAAAGGGTCAGCGGCGCTGGTTGCTGCCATTGACCCATCCTTCGATGCTGCACATGCCGCGCTGAAGAAAAAATTGTAGACATTTTTGCGATTGATTGTGAACAGTCCAGCCCTTATGCGCCGTGGCTCTTGGCCCAAAGTCGTAGGGCAGGGCGCTTGACAGCGGTGACTGCCCAGTCTTGTGGGGACTTTGCGAGGCGCGTATCCTCGCTGACCAGTCTGTCCAACAGTAAAAAAGCGGAATGCCAAAATGTCTGATCTGAAAACTGCCGCTCTCGAATATCACGCCAATCCTCGTCCGGGGAAGCTGAGTGTCGAGCTCACCAAGGCCACTGCTACCGCCCGCGACCTGTCGCTGGCCTACAGCCCCGGCGTAGCTGAACCAGTGCGCGAGATCGCTCGCGATCCTGAACTGGCCTACAAATACACCGGCAAGGGCAACCTGGTGGCAGTCATTTCCGATGGCACCGCGATTCTCGGCCTGGGCAACCTCGGCCCGTTGGCTTCCAAGCCTGTAATGGAAGGCAAAGGCGTGCTGTTCAAGCGCTTCGCCGGCATCGACGTGTTCGACATCGAAGTCGACTCGGAAAGCCCGCAAGCCTTCATCGACACCGTCAAGCGCATCTCCATCACCTTCGGTGGCATCAACCTGGAAGACATCAAGGCGCCAGAGTGCTTTGAAATCGAACGCGCTCTGATCGAGCAGTGCGACATTCCGGTGTTCCACGATGACCAGCACGGCACGGCGATCGTTACCGCAGCCGGCATGATCAACGCCTTGGAAATCGCTGGCAAAACCCTGCCGGAAGCGAAAATCGTCTGCCTCGGTGCCGGCGCTGCTGCCATCTCCTGTATGAAATTGCTGGTGAGCATGGGCGCTCGCATCGAAAACATCTTCATGGTTGACCGTACCGGCGTGATCCACTCCGGCCGTGACGACCTGAACCAGTACAAAGCGGTGTTCGCCCACGCCACCGAGAAGCGCAGCCTGGCTGACGCACTGGCAGGCGCTGACGTGTTCGTCGGTCTGTCCGGCCCGAACCTGCTGAGCGCTGAAGGCTTGCTGTCGATGGCGGCCAACCCGATCGTGTTCGCCTGCTCCAACCCGGATCCGGAAATCTCTCCGGAACTGGCCCACGCCACCCGTAGCGACGTGATCATGGCCACCGGTCGTTCGGACTACCCGAACCAGGTCAACAACGTGCTGGGCTTCCCGTTCATCTTCCGCGGTGCCCTGGACGTTCGCGCCAAGCGCATCAACGAAGAAATGAAAGTCGCCGCAGCCAATGCCCTGCGTGAACTGGCCAAACTGCCGGTGCCACAGGACGTCTGCGATGCCTACGGTGGTGCTCCGCTGGAATTCGGTCGTGAGTACATCATTCCCAAGCCAATGGACAAGCGCCTGATCACCCTGATCTCCGACGCTGTGGCCAAAGCGGCGATCGAGACTGGCGTGGCAACCCTGCCGTATCCGAAGAACTACCCGCTCAAAAGCGTGGATGACGTGTTCAACGGCTAAGTTGTTGTAGCGCTTCAAACGAAAGCCCCGGCTCGTGAGAGTCGGGGCTTTTTGTTGGGCAGCGCAATGCAGGAGCAGCCGAAGGCTGCGATCTGTTGAGCTTGCTCGCGCAAGGCAATAAAAAGCCCCGCACTTCTCACGAAGGCGGGGCTTTTCAATGGCTGCCGGATCAGAACAGATCGATCGGCGCCTGTTCATCCGCCGGCAGCGGGCTGCCCGGTACGACGCCGTTGCCCAGCTCATTCACCGACGGCGGGGTGTCTTCAGCCTTGAACAGCTCGAAGTACGCGCCCGGGGTGCTCGGCGACGCTGCACGGCCACTGACCGGGTCGACGCGCAGGCTGAGGATGCCTTCCGGCTCTGGCTGCACGTGCGGCGGCTTGTCCTTCAGTGCCGCCGACATGTAATTCATCCAGATCGGCAGCGCCACAGTGCCGCCGAACTCGCGACGGCCGAGGCTTTCCGGTTGGTCGAAACCGGTCCACACCGTGGTCACGTAGTCGGCGTTGTAGCCGGAGAACCAGGCATCTTTCGATTCGTTGGTGGTACCGGTCTTGCCGGCGATGTCACTGCGGCCCATGGCCAGTGCGCGACGGCCGGTACCGAGCTTGATCACGTCCTGCAGCATGCTGTTGAGGATATAGGTGGTGCGCCCATCGACAATCCGCTCGGCCACGGCTGGCGCCTGTGGCACTGCCGGGTTGCCCGCTGCTTCGCCGCCAGCCGGAGCGGCATTGACCGTGAACGACTCGGTGGCCGGCGCGGCGATACCGTCGGTCGCTGTACCGCCCTGTGGCACCGTCGGCGGATTAGCGACAAACAGCGTGTCACCGTTGCGACTTTCGATCTTGTCGATGATGTACGGAGTGATTTTGTAGCCGCCGTTGGCAAAGGTGCTCCAGCCAGTGGCGATTTCCATCGGCGTCAACGTCGCGGTGCCCAGTGCCAGCGACAGATTCGGCGGCAGGTCCTGCTTGTTGAAGCCAAAACGGGTGATGTAGTCAATGGTCTTGCCTACGCCCATGGCCTGCAGCAAGCGGATCGACACCAGGTTGCGCGACTTGTACAGCGCTTCACGCAGGCGGATCGGGCCGAGGAAGGTATTGGTGTCGTTCTTCGGTCGCCAGACCTTGTCCAGGTACTCGTCGACGAACACGATCGGCGCATCGTTGACCAGGGTGGCGGCGGTGTAGCCGTTATCCAGAGCGGCGCTGTAAACGAATGGCTTGAAGCTCGAACCTGGCTGACGCTTGGCCTGCATGGCGCGGTTGTAGTTGCTCTGCTCGAAGGCGAAACCGCCGACCAGCGAACGGATCGCGCCGTTCTGTGGATCCAGCGACACCAGCGCGCCCTGCGCCTGCGGGATCTGGCTGAATTTCAGCGAGTTGTCTTTCTGCCGCTGTACGCGGATGAGATCACCGACCTGGGCGACATCCGAAGGCTGACGCGGATTGGCGCCCATGCTGTTGGTGTTGAGGAACGGCCGCGCCCATTTCATCGTGTCCCAGGCGACATGTTCTTCGCCGGTGCGGGTCAGAACCTGCAGGCCGGCTTTGTCGACCTGGGTGACGATCGCAGGTTCGAGGCTGCTGATGGTGCGCTGTTTGGTCAGTTCGCTGGCCCAGGCTTCGCGCGTCTTGCCTGGCAGGCGCGACTCGGGGCCACGGTAGCCGTGGCGCTGGTCGTAGGTCATCAAGCCTTCGTGCAGCGCGGTATTGGCCATTTCCTGCAGGTTACTCGGCACCGTGGTGACGACCCGGAAACCTTCGGTATAGGCATCGCTGCCATAACGGCCGACCATTTCCGCACGGGCCATTTCGGCGATGTACGGTGCGTTCACTTCCGGCGTCGGCACGTGGTAGCTGGCGTTCAGCGGCTCGTTGACCGCCGCGGTGTAGTCGGCTTCGCTGATCTTGCCCAGCTTGTACATGCGCCCGAGGATCCAGTCGCGGCGTTCTTTACTGCGCGCCGGGTTGGCCAGCGGATTGAAGCGCGACGGTGCTTTCGGCAGGCCAGCGATCATCGCCATCTGCGCCAGGCTGACGTCGCGAATCGATTTGCCGTAATACACCTGCGCCGCCGCCTCGATGCCGTAGGCGCGGTTGCCCAGATAGATCTTGTTGACGTACAGCTCCAGGATCTCGTCCTTGGTCAGCTGCCGTTCGATCTGCAGGGCGAGGAGAATTTCCGTGGTTTTACGCGAGAAGCTGCGCTCGCTGGTGAGGAAGAAATTCTTCGCCACCTGCATGGTGATCGTGCTGCCGCCGGACTGAATGTGTCCGCTCTTGACCAATTGGGTCGCCGCGCGCATCAGGCTGCTCGGGTCGACACCATAGTGGTTGGCAAAATTGTCGTCCTCAGCACTGAGTAACGCATTAATGAAGTTGGGGGGAATGTCGGCGAAACGGATCGGTGTGCGGCGCATTTCGCCAAATTCTGCGATCAACTTGTCGTCGCTGCTGTAGACGCGCAGAGGAATCTGCAACTGAATGCTTCTCAGCGCCTCCACAGACGGCAAACCCGGACTAAGGTAAAGAAAGGCGCCGCTGAGACCTAAGAGCAGTCCGCAGAAAACGGCGACGATGGACCAACCGAAAAATTTCAGCAGACGAATCAAGGCTTTTGGACATCCAGAGCAAAGAATGAATTTGGCACGGGGCTGCGGTTACACACAGAGCCATCCGCGCGGGCAGTAAAAAGCGGAAAAAATCGCTGGGCATTATAAGCACTTTTCCGTCGGGGGCGTCATTGGCGCTTCTGTCAAGGCGGGGGTCAAGGAACGCAATGCGTATTACAGAGTCCGTAACTCACGGAAAGTCATAGGGAATTGGTAGTGCTGGGACTCTTCAATAAAAAGACCAATGCGTTACTGGGGATCGACATCAGCTCCACGTCGGTGAAGCTGCTGGAACTGAGCCGTCAGGGCGAGCGTTTCCGGGTCGAGGCCTACGCGGTAGAGCCGTTGCCGGCGAACGCCGTGGTCGAAAAGAACATCGCTGAACTCGAAGGCGTCGGCCAGGCGCTGAGCCGGGTGCTGGTCAAGGCGCGCACCGGGGTCAAGAGCGTGGCGGTGGCGGTGGCCGGTTCGGCGGTGATCACCAAGGTCATCGAGATGGACGCCGGGCTGTCCGACGATGAACTGGAAAACCAGCTCAAGATCGAGGCCGACCAATACATCCCCTATCCATTGGACGAAGTCGCCATCGACTTTGAAGTCCAGGGCGTCTCGCCGCGCAATCCCGAACGGGTCAACGTACTGCTCGCCGCCTGTCGCAAGGAAAACGTCGAAGTACGTGAAGCGGCGCTGGCGCTCGCCGGCCTGACCGCGCGGGTGGTGGATGTCGAGGCCTACGCGCTGGAGCGTTCGTTCGGCCTGCTCGCGACGCATCTGGCGGCGTCTCAGGAGCGCCTGACCGTAGCGGTCGTCGACATCGGCGCCACCATGACCACCCTCAGCGTCCTGCACAACGGCAAGATCATCTACACCCGCGAGCAATTATTCGGTGGACGCCAGCTTACCGAAGAGATCCAGCGCCGCTATGGCCTCACTGTCGAACAGGCAGGCCTGGCGAAGAAGCAGGGCGGCTTGCCTGACGATTACGTGAGTGAAGTCCTGCAGCCATTTCGTGAAGCGCTGGTGCAGCAGGTTTCACGTTCACTGCAGTTTTTCTTCGCCTCCGGCCAGTACAACGCGGTCGACCATATCCTGCTGGCCGGCGGTACTGCCTCGGTGCCTGGCCTGGATCGTCTCATCGAGCAGCGCCTGAACACACCGACCCAGGTGGCCAACCCGTTTGCCGACATGGCCTTGGGCAGCAAGGTCAACGCCGGTGCGCTGGCCAGTGACGCGCCGGCATTGATGATTGCCTGCGGGCTCGCGCTCAGGAGTTTCGACTGATGGCGCGGATCAACCTTCTACCCTGGCGCGAAGAGCGCCGCGAAGAACGACGCAAACGCTTCCTGCTGATCCTGATCGGCGTGCTCGCAGGCTCGATCGGCGCGGTGCTGATTGCCGATCAGATCATCAGCGCGGCCATTGAGCGGCAGATGGCGCGCAACGATTACATCGGCAAACAGATCGCTGTGGTCGATGAGCGCATCAAGCAGATCAGTGAGCTGAAGGCGCGACGCCAGCAACTGGTCGAACGCATGCGCATCATCCAGGACCTGCAGGGCAACCGGCAAATCAGTGGGCGAGTCTTCGATCAACTGGCGCGTACCTTGCCGGACGGCGTGTATTTCACTGATGTGAAAATGGCCGGCAAGACCCTGTCCATCAGTGGCGCGGCGGAGTCGAACAACCGGGTCTCCGAGCTGATGCGCAACCTCGACGCGTCCGACTGGTTCGACGCGCCGAGCCTGAATGAGGTCAAGGCCAGCAGCGCCGATCAGATCGAACAGGCCAATGTCTTCCAGCTGACCGTTCGTCAGACCCAGCCCAAGGTTGCGGAGGACGAACAATGAACGCCTCCGAGTGGCTGCAGAGCCTGCGCAATGTCGATTTCAACGACCTCGACACCAGCAACATCGGCTCCTGGCCGCCGGCGGTGAAAACCCTGTGCGGTGCGCTGGTGATGGTGTTGATCCTCGCGCTTGGTTACTACTTCTTTATCAGCGATATGGAAAATCAGCTCGACCTCAAGCGCGAGGAGGAAACCACGCTCAAGGAACAATTCGCCAGCAAGGCGCGGCTGTCCGCGAATCTTGAGCTGTACACCCAGCAAATGAAGCAAATGGAAGACACCTTCGGCGTGTTGCTGCGGCAGTTGCCCAGCGACACCGAGGTGCCGGGCTTGCTCGAAGACATCACCCGCACCGGTCTGGGCAGCGGTCTGGAATTCGAGGAGATCAAGCTGCTGCCGGAAGTTACGCAGCCGTTCTACATCGAACTGCCGATCCAGATCACCGTAACCGGCGCCTATCATGACCTTGCGACTTTCGTCAGCGGCGTCGCCGGACTGCCACGGATTGTCACTCTGCATGATTTCGAACTGGCGCCGGCCAATCCCGAAGGCGGGCCGAAGCTGCGCATGAGCATCCTCGCCAAGACGTATCGCTACAACGACAAGGGGTTGGTGAAATGACCCCGATTCGTTATCTGGTCCTGCCGATGATGCTGGCGTTGAGCGGCTGCGGTGGCGGCGATGACTTCAGCGACCTCGACGCCTACCTCAACGAAGTGCGCCTGCGGCCAGCGGGCAAGATTGAACCAACGCCGACATTTCGGTCTTACCCCACATTCACCTACAGCGCCGCCAACCTGCGCAGCCCATTTTCGCGCCAGGCACGGGTTGATCTGGCTGGGCAGAAGCACGGCTCGCGCAACGTCAAACCCGACCCCAACCGGGTCAAGCAATACCTTGAAGGGTTCAATATCGAGCAATTCGAAATGGTCGGCACGATTGCCAATGCCTCGGGCTCGTTTGCGCTGCTGCGCGGCGCGGGCGGGGTGCATCGCCTCAAGGTCGGCGACTACCTGGGGCGCAACGATGGCCGCATCGTCGCCATCACTGCAACCCAGGTCGATGTCGTCGAGATTGTGCCCGACGGCGACGGCGCCTGGCTGGAGCGGCCGCGCACCATTCCTTTGAAAGAGCACTCATAGTGGAAGTCGAACAATGAACAGGATTTTCTCCACCCTCGGTTTTTCGCTATGGATAGCGCTGCTGTCACCGATGGTACTGGCGGCCAATCTGAAAGCGCTGGATGTTGCCGCGCTGCCGGGTGACCGCGTCGAACTGAAGCTCTCGTTCGACGGCCCGCCACCACAGCCCAAGGGCTACAAAACCGAATCACCGGCGCGCATCGCGCTGGATCTGCCAGGCGTGACCAGCCAGTTGGTCAACAGGAATCTTGATCTGGGCAGCGGCAACGCGCGCACGGCCACGGTAGCCGAAGCCAAGGACCGTACGCGGCTGATTGTCAGCCTGACGCAGTTGGCGCCCTACACCACGCGAGTCGAGGGCAATCATCTGTTTGTGGTGATCGGTCAGGGCGCCTCCGCCGCGGCCCCTCGCCCGGCCGCCGTTGCGCCGCGTGCTGCCACCACTGCTGCGGCTCCCAGCCGATCTTCGCTGCCGCGCAGTCGGACGATTCGCGGCGTCGATTTCCAGCGCGGTACCGAGGGTGAAGGCAACGTGGTCATCGACCTCTCAGATCCGACCATCGCCCCGGATATTCAGGAGCACGACGGCAAGATCATCCTCAGCTTCGCTCGCACGCAATTGCCGGAAAAACTCCGCGTGCGCCTCGACGTCAAGGACTTCGCCACCCCGGTGCAGTTCGTCAACGCAGCAGTTACCGGCGATCGCACGGTGATCAGCGTCGAGCCCAGCGGCACCTTCGACTATTCCACGTTTCAGACCGACAACAAGCTCACCGTGAGCGTTCGTCCGATGAGCGTCGACGACCTGCAAAAGCGCAACGCCGACCGTCAGGCCTATGTCGGCGACAAGCTCTCGCTGAATTTCCAGGACATCGATGTGCGCTCGGTGCTGCAGTTGATCGCTGACTTCACCAACCTCAACCTCGTGGCAAGCGATACGGTGCAGGGTGGCATCACTTTGCGCTTGCAGAACGTGCCGTGGGATCAGGCGCTGGATCTGGTGCTGAAAACCAAAGGTCTGGATAAACGCAAAATAGGTAACGTGCTGCTGGTCGCGCCGGCCGACGAAATTGCCGCGCGCGAGCGCCAGGAACTGGAGTCGCAAAAACAGATCGCCGAGCTGGCGCCATTGCGTCGCGAGCTGCTGCAAGTCAATTACGCCAAGGCCGCAGACATTGCCAAGCTGTTCCAGTCGGTGACCAGTGCCGAGGCGAGAGCCGATGAGCGCGGTTCGATTACCGTCGATGAGCGGACCAACAACATCATTGCCTACCAGCCCCAGGATCGCCTCGACGAATTACGGCGAATCGTGGCGCAACTGGATATTCCGGTGCGCCAGGTGATGATCGAGGCACGCATCGTTGAGGCCAACGTCGATTACGACAAGAGTCTGGGCGTGCGCTGGGGCGGTTCGGTGCAGAACAAGGGCAACTGGAACGCCTCCGGGGTCAACGGATCGTCGAGTACCATCGGTACGCCGGGCAGCACCGGCACCAACTCGCCGTTCGTCGATATGGGCACGGTCAACAATACCTCGGGAATAGGCATCGCTTTCATCACCGACAACGTATTGCTGGATCTGGAGCTGACAGCGATGGAGAAAACCGGCAACGGCGAAATCGTTTCGCAGCCGAAGGTGGTTACCTCGGACAAGGAAACCGCAAAGATCCTCAAGGGCACCGAGATCCCCTATCAGGAAGCGAGCTCCAGCGGCGCGACTTCGGTGTCGTTCAAGGAGGCTTCACTGTCGCTGGAAGTCACCCCGCAAATCACCCCGGACAACCGCATCATCATGGAGGTCAAGGTCACCAAGGACGAGCCGGACTACCTGAACAAAGTGCAGGATGTACCGCCGATCAAGAAAAACGAGGTCAACGCGAAAGTGCTGGTCAATGACGGCGAGACCATCGTTATCGGCGGTGTTTTTTCAAATACTCAGAGCAAGGTTGTAGATAAGGTGCCATTTCTTGGCGATGTGCCGTATCTTGGCCGCCTTTTCCGGCGTGATGTGGTTTCGGAGAAAAAATCCGAGCTGCTGGTATTTCTCACTCCGCGTATCATGAATAACCAGGCGATTGCTGTGAGTCGTTGATTCTGTGCGAAATTTGATACTTGTAGGACCGATGGGTGCTGGCAAAAGCACCATCGGCCGATTGCTGGCCAAAGAGCTGCGCCTGCCGTTCAAGGATTCCGACAAGGAAATTGAGCTGCGCACGGGTGCCAATATCCCATGGATCTTCGACAAGGAAGGCGAGCCCGGCTTTCGTGATCGTGAGCAGGCGATGATCGCCGAGCTGTGCGCATTCGACGGCGTGGTGCTGGCGACTGGCGGCGGCGCGGTGATGCGTGATGCCAATCGCAAGGCCCTGCATGAAGGCGGGCGCGTGGTGTATCTGCACGCCTCCGTCGAACAGCAGGTCGGCCGCACTTCCCGCGATCGCAATCGGCCGCTGTTGCGTACTGCCGATCCGGCGAAAACCCTGCGCGACCTGCTCGAGATCCGTGATCCCCTTTATCGGGAAATCGCCGATCTGGTGGTGGAAACCGACGAGCGGCCGCCACGCATGGTGGTGCTCGACATTCTCGACCGCCTCGCGCAATTGCCACCCCGTTAAAGCAGCGCCAGAAATGCGCTATCCTCGGCGTCCTGTCAGCGTTTGCCGAGGGTGTGGCGGATGCCGGTCGAGCGGCGTCATACCGCTACAGGCCGCAGAACACCAATAATTTCAGGGCAGGATGCCTGCTTCCATCTTCACTGTGGGGACACATGCAGACACTCAAGGTCGATCTAGGCGAGCGCAGCTACCCGATTCATATTGGCGAAGGTCTGTTGGATCAGCCGGAACTGCTGGCGCCGCATATCCATGGGCGGCAGGTGGCAATCATCTCCAACGAAACCGTCGCGCCGCTCTATCTCGAACGTCTGACCCGCAGCCTTGCGCAGTTCTCGGTGATCTCGGTGGTGTTGCCTGATGGCGAAGCCTTCAAGAACTGGGAAACCCTGCAACTGATTTTCGATGGTTTGCTGACCGCCCGTCATGACCGCCGCACCACCGTGATCGCCTTGGGCGGCGGGGTGATCGGCGACATGGCCGGTTTCGCTGCCGCCTGTTATCAGCGCGGTGTCGAATTCATCCAGATTCCTACCACGCTGCTGTCGCAGGTCGATTCCTCGGTCGGCGGCAAGACCGGGATCAACCATCCGCTGGGCAAGAACATGGTCGGCGCGTTCTATCAGCCGAACGTGGTGCTGATCGATACCGCATCGCTGAAAACCCTGCCGCAACGCGAGCTGTCGGCGGGCCTGGCGGAAGTCATCAAGTACGGTCTGATCTGCGACGAACCGTTTCTGACTTGGCTCGAAGAAAACGTCGACGCCCTGCGCGCGCTGGATCAAACCGCGCTGACTTATGCAATTGAGCGTTCCTGCGCGGCCAAGGCTGCGGTGGTCGGTGCCGATGAAAAGGAAACCGGCGTACGCGCCACGCTCAACCTCGGCCACACCTTCGGCCACGCCATCGAAACCCACATGGGCTATGGTGTCTGGCTGCATGGCGAGGCGGTGGCGGCGGGCACGGTGATGGCGCTGGAAATGTCCGCGCGCCTGGGCTGGATCAGCGAGCAGGAGCGTGATCGCGGCATTCGTCTGTTCCAGCGTGCCGGCTTGCCGGTCATTCCGCCGACAGAGATGACCGAAGCCGATTTTCTCCAACACATGGCAATTGATAAAAAAGTGATCGACGGTCGTCTGCGCCTGGTGCTGCTGCGCCGGATGGGCGAAGCGGTAGTGACCGACGATTATCCGAAAGAGGTTCTACAGGCCACGCTGGGAGCGGATTACCGCGCCCTGGCTCAGCTTAAAGGTTAAAACGATTCCGATGACTAGTTTGCATGCCGACGAGGCGTTTCTCGGCCATTTCCAGTTAAGTCACGACCCGTTCGCGCCACGGGTGCCGGGCTTCAAATTCTTTCCGGCCCAGCGCAAACCGGTGCTGGGTCAGCTGCATCATCTGGCGCGCTACAGCCAGCTGCTGCTGGTGGTCACCGGCCCGCAGGGCAGCGGCAAGACCCTGCTGCGGCAGGCGCTGGTGGCCAGCACCAACAAACAATCGGTGCAGAGCGTAGTGGTTTCCGCCCGTGGCGCCGGTGACGCGGCCGGCGTGCTGCGTCAGGTGGCGCAGGCGCTGGATGTCGCGCAGGCCGAGGTCGGCGCGATTCTCGAGCAGGTGGTGCAACTGGGTCTGACCGGGCAGGAAGTCTATCTGCTGGTGGACGATGCCGAGCAGCTCGACGAGTCCGCGCTGGAAGCATTGATGGCGCTCGGCGCCGGCACGCCGGAAGGTCGTCCGCATGTGTTCCTGTTCGGCGAGTCGTCGCTGATCGCTCAGCTCGAGGCGTTGCAGCTCGAAGAAGAGCGTTTCCACGTCATCGAATTGCAGCCGTACACCGAAGAAGAGACCCGCGAATATCTCGACCAGCGGCTGGAAGGCGCGGGCCGGGGTGTCGAACTTTTCACTGCAGATCAGATCTCTGATATTCACGAAAGCTCCGAGGGCTGGCCTGGCAACATCAACCAGGTCGCTCGCGATGCACTGATCGAAGTCATGATTGCCAGCCGCTCTGCGGTCAAGCGTCCAAGTATGGGGTTCAACATGCCGAAGAAACACGTATTGGCGATTTCCGCCGTCGTTGTGGTCGCGGTTGCCGCCGCCTGGCTGATGCCGGGTCGCAGCAAGGCACCGACCACCGGTGCTCCGGCCAATGAACAGGCGCAACTGCCACTGGGTCAGGGCGCAGTGAATGGCGCCAACCCGTCCGTCGAATTCGCCGGCAACACTCAGCCGATGCCGCTGCCGTTGGTCGGCAACTCGCAGCCGGTCATGCGTGGCCCGCTGGCCGAAGCCGCCGGTGGCATCACCGAAGGCGACGACGGTGTGCCGCTGGAAGGCTCCAGCGATACCCCGCCAACCGTGACCACCTCCGCGCCGCCTGCGGGCGTTCCGGCCGGCCCCGCGCCGACGCCGGTTCCGACCCCTGCCGCCAAGCCGGCGCCAACCCCGGCACCGACGCAGATCGCCACGGCCAAACCTGCTCCGGCTACGCCTGCGCCAGCCGCGAAACCGGCACCGGCACCGGCCAAACCGGCCACCGCCACCAAGCCTGCCGACAAGCCGGTCACCGTCGCCAAAGCCGCCGGTGGCAGCTGGTACGCCGGTCAGCCGACCGGCAACTACGTGGTGCAGATCCTCGGCACCAGCTCGGAAACCGCCGCGCAGAACTTCGTCAAGGAGCAGGGCGGTGAGTACCGTTATTTCAAGAAAGTCCTCAACGGCAAGCCGCTGTATGTGATCACCTACGGCAATTTTGCCAATCGTGATGCGGCCGTTTCTGCCATCAAGGCCTTGCCAGCGAAGGTTCAGGCTGGTAAACCTTGGCCTCGCACTGTCGCCAGCGTCCAACAGGAACTGGCAACAACTCGCTGAAGATTCGGCGGCCTTACCCAGGCCGCCTCTCCCGGCACCTCAAAATCTCCATGAGTGCGCGCCGCCTGAAAAGGCCGCGTGCCTTGTGGTGTCTGCGTCACAGTAGTCTTTGAGTCGTTGCGGTCAGAATTTAAAAAAGTTTTGACTAGCACAGCAGATCGCTTTAAACCTTTCACAAATGCGACATGAATTTGCGACAGTTCGTCGTCAAATTTGTGAGCCTCTGTGTCGCTGTGTACAATGACCACCCTTTTGCCCCCGCTAAGCCGGCGTACGTTCGGCGCGGAACGCAAGTGGTTGAATTGAAAAGAAATTTGCCTCGAATAGAGGCAGCCTGGTGAGAAAGTGTCTATGAAAGCAGGTCTGTACCAACCAGATGAATTCAAGGATAACTGCGGTTTCGGCCTGATAGCTCATATGCAGGGCGAGCCCAGTCATACCCTTTTGCAAACGGCCATCGAGGCCCTGACCTGCATGACCCACCGCGGTGGGATTAATGCCGACGGCAAGACCGGTGACGGTTGCGGTCTGCTGATTCAAAAACCCGACGCCTTCCTGCGAGCCATTGCCCAGGAAAGCTTCGGCGTCGAAATGCCCAAGCAATACGCGGTGGGCATGGTGTTCTTCAATCAGGATCCGGCCAAGGCCGAAGCTGCTCGCGAGAACATGAACCGCGAGATCCTTGCTGAAGGACTGCAACTGATCGGCTGGCGCAAAGTGCCGATCGACACCAGCGTCCTCGGCCGCCTTGCCCTTGAACGCCTGCCGCAGATCGAGCAGGTCTACATCGGCGGCGAAGGCCTGAGCGATCAGGACATGGCCGTGAAGCTGTTCAGCGCCCGTCGCCGTTCATCGGTGGCCAACGCCGCTGACACCGATCATTACATCTGCAGCTTTTCGCACAAGACCATCATCTATAAAGGCCTGATGATGCCGGCCGACCTGGCCGCGTTCTATCCAGACCTGAGCGACGAGCGCCTGCAAACCGCGATTTGCGTGTTCCACCAGCGCTTCTCCACCAACACCCTGCCGAAATGGCCGCTGGCGCAGCCGTTCCGCTTCCTTGCGCACAACGGCGAAATCAACACCATCACCGGTAACCGTAACTGGGCTCAGGCCCGTCGGACCAAGTTCACCAATGATCTGATGGATCTGGAAGAACTCGGCCCGCTGGTCAACCGCGTCGGTTCCGACTCCTCGAGCATGGACAACATGCTCGAGTTGATGGTCACCGGTGGCATCGACCTGTTCCGTGGCGTGCGGATGATCATCCCGCCTGCGTGGCAGAACGTCGAAACCATGGACCCGGATCTGCGTGCATTCTACGAGTACAACTCGATGCACATGGAGCCGTGGGACGGCCCGGCCGGCGTGGTCATGACCGACGGTCGCTACGCGGTGTGTCTGCTCGACCGGAACGGTCTGCGTCCGGCGCGCTGGGTCACCACCAAAAACGGCTTCATTACTCTCGCGTCGGAAATCGGCGTGTGGAACTACCAGCCCGAAGACGTGCTCGCCAAGGGCCGCGTCGGCCCTGGCCAGATCTTCGCCGTGGACACCGAAACCGGGCAGATCCTCGACACCGATGCGATCGACAACCGTCTGAAGTCGCGTCATCCGTACAAGCAATGGCTGCGCAAGAATGCCCTGCGCATTCAGGCGACCATGGAAGACAACGACCACGGTTCGGCGTTCTACGACGTCGATCAGCTCAAGCAGTACATGAAGATGTATCAGGTCACGTTCGAAGAGCGCGATCAGGTACTGCGTCCGCTCGGCGAGCAAGGCTACGAAGCTGTTGGCTCGATGGGCGATGACACGCCGATGGCCGTGCTGTCCCAGCGTGTGCGCACGCCGTACGATTATTTCCGTCAGCAGTTCGCGCAGGTGACCAACCCGCCGATCGACCCGCTGCGTGAAGCGATCGTGATGTCGCTGGAAATCTGCCTCGGCGCCGAGCGCAACATTTTCCAGGAGTCGCCGGAACACGCCTCGCGCGTGATCCTCAGCTCGCCGGTCATTTCCCCGGCCAAGTGGCGTTCGCTGATGAACCTCGACCGTCCGGGTTTCGAACGGGCGATCATCGACCTCAACTACGACGAAAGCCTGGGCCTCGAAGCGGCGATCCGAAACGTTGCCGATCAGGCTGAAGAAGCCGTGCGCGCCGGGCGTACCCAGATTGTCCTCAGCGACCGCCATATCGCCCCGGGCAAGCTGCCGATCCACGCTTCGCTGGCGACCGGTGCAGTGCACCACCGCTTGACCGAAAAAGGCCTGCGTTGCGATTCCAACATCCTGGTTGAAACCGCGACCGCACGTGACCCGCATCACTTCGCCGTACTGATCGGTTTCGGCGCCTCGGCGGTGTATCCGTTCCTGGCTTACGAAGTGCTGGGCGATCTGATCCGTACCGGTGAAGTCCTGGGCGACCTCTACGAGGTGTTCAAGAACTACCGCAAAGGCATCACCAAAGGTCTGCTGAAGATCCTCTCGAAGATGGGTATCTCGACCATCGCTTCGTATCGTGGTGCGCAGCTGTTCGAGGCCATCGGCCTGTCCGAAGAAGTCTGCGAGCTGAGCTTCCGTGGCGTGCCGAGCCGCATCAAGGGTGCGCGTTTCGTCGACATCGAAGCCGAGCAGAAAGCGCTGGCCGTCGAAGCCTGGAGTCCGCGCAAGCCGATCCAGCAGGGAGGTCTGCTGAAGTTCGTCCACGGTGGCGAATATCACGCCTACAACCCGGACGTGGTCAACACGCTGCAAGCCGCTGTGCAGCAGGGCGACTACGCCAAGTTCAAGGAATACACCTCGCTGGTGGACAACCGTCCGGTGTCGATGATTCGCGACCTGTTCAAGGTCAAGACCCTCGACACGCCGCTGGACATCAGTGAAGTCGAGCCGCTGGAATCGGTGCTCAAGCGCTTCGACTCCGCTGGTATCTCGCTGGGCGCATTGTCGCCGGAAGCACACGAAGCCCTGGCCGAAGCCATGAACCGCCTCGGTGCGCGTTCCAACTCCGGCGAAGGGGGTGAAGATCCGGCGCGTTACGGCACCATCAAGAGCTCGAAAATCAAGCAGGTTGCCACCGGCCGTTTCGGTGTGACTCCGGAATACCTGGTCAACGCCGAAGTGCTGCAGATCAAGGTCGCCCAAGGCGCCAAGCCGGGCGAGGGCGGGCAACTGCCGGGCGGCAAGGTCAACGGGCTGATCGCCAAGCTGCGTTACGCAGTGCCGGGCGTGACCCTGATTTCGCCACCGCCACACCACGATATCTACTCGATCGAAGACTTGTCGCAGCTGATCTTCGACTTGAAGCAGGTCAACCCGCAGGCGCTGGTGTCGGTGAAGCTGGTAGCAGAAGCGGGCGTCGGCACCATCGCCGCCGGTGTGGCCAAGGCCTACGCGGACTTGATCACCATTTCCGGCTACGACGGTGGCACCGGTGCTTCGCCGCTGACTTCGATCAAGTACGCTGGCGCGCCGTGGGAACTCGGCCTGGCTGAAACTCACCAGACCCTGCGCGGCAACGACCTGCGCGGCAAAGTCCGAGTGCAAACCGACGGCGGCCTGAAAACCGGCCTCGACGTGATCAAGGCCGCCATTCTCGGCGCTGAAAGCTTCGGCTTCGGCACCGCGCCAATGATCGCGCTGGGCTGCAAATACCTGCGCATCTGCCACTTGAACAACTGCGCCACCGGCGTCGCGACCCAGAACGAGAAGCTGCGCAAGGATCACTACATCGGGACCGTCGACATGGTGGTGAATTTCTTCACCTACGTCGCCGAAGAAACCCGTGAGTGGCTGGCCAAACTCGGTGTGCGCTCCCTCGAAGAGCTGATCGGTCGTACCGATCTGCTGGAAATCCTCGAAGGCCAGACCGCCAAGCAACATCACCTGGACCTGACGCCGCTGTTGGGCAGCGATCACATTCCGGCGGACAAGCCGCAGTTCTGCGGTGTTGAGCGCAACCCGCCGTTCGACAAAGGCCTGCTCGCGGAAAAAATGGTCGAGCTGGCCGCGCCGGCGATCAACGACATGAGCGGCGCCGAGTTCGATCTGGACATCTGCAACTGCGACCGTTCGATCGGCGCGCGGATATCCGGCGAAATCGCCCGCAAGCACGGCAACCAGGGTATGGCCAAGGCGCCGATCACCTTCCGCTTCAAGGGCACGGCCGGGCAGAGCTTTGGCGTGTGGAACGCCGGCGGTCTGAACATGTACCTGGAAGGCGATGCCAACGACTACGTCGGCAAAGGCATGACCGGCGGCAAGCTGGTGATCGTGCCGCCGAAGGGCAGCGTTTATAAAACTCAGGAAAGCGCAATCATCGGTAACACCTGCCTGTACGGCGCCACCGGCGGCAAGCTGTTCGCCGCTGGCACCGCCGGCGAGCGTTTTGCCGTGCGTAACTCCGGTGCCCACACCGTCGTGGAAGGCACTGGCGATCACTGCTGCGAGTACATGACCGGTGGTTTCGTCTGCGTGCTGGGCAAGACCGGTTACAACTTCGGCTCGGGCATGACCGGTGGTTTCGCCTACGTGCTCGATCAGGACAACACCTTCGTTGACCGGGTCAATCACGAACTGGTGGAAATCCAGCGGATCAGCGGCGAAGCGATGGAAGCCTATCGCAGCCACCTGCAGAACGTGCTGAACGAGTACGTCGCCGAAACCGACAGCGAGTGGGGTCGTGAACTCGCCGAGAACCTCGACGATTACTTGCGGCGTTTCTGGTTGGTCAAGCCCAAGGCTGCCAGCTTGAAAACCCTGCTTTCCAGCACTCGTGCCAACCCGCAGTGATATGCGCCTGAAGAGTTTGATGAGGTTTTAACAATGGCTGAACGTCTGAATAACGACTTCCAGTTCATCGATGTCGGGCGCAAGGATCCGAAGAAGAAACTGTTGCGTCAACGCAAGAAAGAGTTCGTTGAAATCTACGAACCGTTCAAACCCCAGCAGTCGGCCGATCAGGCCCACCGCTGCCTGGGCTGCGGCAACCCGTATTGCGAATGGAAGTGCCCGGTGCACAACTTCATTCCCAACTGGCTCAAGTTGGTGGCCGAGGGCAACATCCTCCAGGCCGCCGAGCTGTCGCACCAGACCAACACCCTGCCGGAAGTCTGCGGCCGGGTGTGCCCGCAGGATCGTCTGTGCGAGGGTGCCTGCACCCTCAACGACGGCTTCGGCGCGGTGACCATCGGTTCGGTCGAGAAGTACATCACCGACACCGCGTTCGCCATGGGCTGGCGCCCGGACATGTCCAAGGTCAAGCCGACCGGCAAACGCGTGGCGATCATCGGTGCAGGCCCGGCGGGGCTGGGTTGTGCCGACGTGCTGGTGCGTGGCGGCGTAACCCCGGTGGTGTTCGACAAAAACCCGGAAATCGGCGGCTTGCTGACCTTTGGTATCCCGGAGTTCAAGCTGGAAAAGACCGTGCTGAGCAATCGTCGTGAAGTCTTCACCGGCATGGGCATCGAGTTCCGTCTCAACACCGAAGTCGGCAAAGACGTGACCATGGAACAACTGCTTGCCGAGTACGACGCGGTGTTCATGGGCATGGGCACCTACACCTACATGAAGGGTGGTTTTGCCGGTGAGGATCTGCCGGGTGTTTACGACGCGCTGGACTTCCTCATCGCCAACGTCAACCGCAACCTGGGCTTTGAAAAGTCGCCGGAAGATTTTGTCGACATGAAAGGCAAGAAGGTTGTGGTACTCGGCGGTGGCGACACGGCGATGGACTGCAACCGCACCTCGATCCGCCAGGGCGCCAAGTCGGTGACCTGTGCTTACCGTCGTGACGAAGCGAACATGCCCGGCTCGCGCAAAGAGGTGAAGAACGCCAAGGAAGAAGGCGTGAAATTCCTCTACAACCGCCAGCCAATCGCCATCGTTGGCGAAGACAAGGTTGAAGGCGTGAAAGTCGTCGAGACCCGTCTCGGCGAACCAGACGCCCGTGGCCGTCGCAGCCCTGAGCCGATCCCGGGTTCGGAAGAGATCATCCCGGCCGACGCCGTGGTCATCGCCTTCGGCTTCCGCCCGAGCCCGGCGCCGTGGTTCGAGCAGTTCGAGATCCAGACCGACAGCCAGGGCCGCGTCGTTGCGCCTGAGCAAGGTCAGTACAAGCATCAGACCAGCAACCCGAAAATCTTTGCCGGTGGCGACATGGTGCGCGGTTCCGACCTGGTGGTAACGGCGATCTTCGAGGGGCGTAATGCGGCTGAGGGGATCCTTGATTACTTGGGCGTCTGAGCACATTTCAAGCTGAAACATGATCAAAACTGTGGGAGCGGGCTTGCTCGCGAATGCTGTGTATCAGTCACAAATGTGTCGACTGCCCCACCGCTTTCGCGAGCAAGCCCGCTCCCACTTTGGTTTCTGCGTGTTCAAGATAACGCGACAAATTGACCCGATAGACAAAAGGCTGACCCACATCCGTGCCTTTTGCGTCGCGCTCTGAGAAAATGCCCGCACTTTTTTTCCGGATGCCGACATGACTGCCCTGAAGAACGACCGTTTCCTCCGCGCCCTGCTCAAGCAACCCGTTGACGTCACCCCCGTGTGGATGATGCGCCAGGCCGGTCGCTACCTGCCGGAGTACCGCGCCAGCCGTGCCCACGCCGGCGACTTCATGAGCCTGTGCATGAATCCGCAATTCGCTTGCGAAGTCACTCTGCAACCACTCGACCGCTATCCGCAACTGGACGCGGCGATCCTGTTTTCCGACATCCTCACCATTCCCGATGCCATGGGCCAGGGCCTGTACTTCGAGACCGGCGAAGGCCCGCGCTTCAAGAAAGTCGTCAGCACGATGGCTGACATCGAAGCCCTGCCGATCCCCGATCCGCACAAGGATCTTGGCTACGTAATGGATGCGGTCAGCACCATCCGCCGCGAGCTCAACGGCCGCGTACCGCTGATCGGCTTCTCCGGCAGCCCGTGGACCCTGGCGACCTACATGGTCGAAGGTGGCTCGTCGAAAGACTTCCGCAAGACCAAAGCCATGCTCTACGACAACCCGCAAGCCATGCACCTGCTGCTGGATAAACTGGCGCAGTCGGTGACCTCCTACCTCAACGGCCAGATCATGGCCGGTGCACAAGCGGTGCAGATTTTCGATACCTGGGGCGGCAACCTGTCTGCGGCGGCGTATCAGGAATTCTCCCTGGCCTACATGAAGAAAATCGTCAGCGGCCTGATCCGCGAGAACGACGGCCGCAAAGTGCCGGTGATCCTCTTCACCAAGAACGGCGGCCTGTGGCTGGAAAGCATCGCCGAAGCCGGCGCCGATGCTCTGGGCCTGGACTGGACCTGCGACATCGGCAACGCCCGCGCCCGCGTCGGCGACAAGGTCGCGCTGCAAGGCAACATGGACCCGACCGTGCTCTACGCCAAACCGGAAGCGATCCGCACTGAAGTCGGGCGCATCCTCGCCAGTTATGGCAAGGGCAGCGGCCACGTGTTCAACCTCGGCCACGGCATCACGCCGGAAGTTGATCCGGAACATGCCGGTGCGTTCCTGCGTGCGGTGCATGAGTTGTCGGCGCAGTATCACGAGTGATCGGCGCACAATAAAAAACGCCCGGCCAATGCCGGGCTTTTTTTAGATCGAAAGATCGCAGCCTCCGGCAGCTCCTACATCGGGATTTGCGTTTCCCTGTAGGAGCTGCCGAAGGCTGCGATCTTTTGCTTTTAAGCTTTGACACCGCCAAGAGGCGGCAACTTCGCCAGCTTCAACGCCACCAGCAGGGCAACGAGCAGCAGCGCTCCGATAAACAGGCCGATCCCGTTCCATCCGCCCAGATGCCAGAACACCCCGCCCGCCGTACCAGCAATGCTCGACCCGGCGTAATAACTGAACAGATACAGCGACGACGCCTGTCCCTTTGCCTTCAACGCACGTCGGCCGATCCAACTGCTCGCCACCGAGTGCGCGGCAAAAAAGCCGAAGGTGAACACCAGCATGCCGACGATCACCAGCAGCAACGAGGTGAACATGGTCAGGGCCAGTCCGGCGAACATCAGTGCAATGGTCGCCCACAACACTTTGCGCCGCCCCAGTTTGTCCGCCAGTGAACCGATCTTCGCCGAGCTGTAGATTCCCGACAGGTACACCACCGAGAGCAACCCGACGTACACCTGATCGAGGTGGTACGGCGCCGCCAGCAAGCGATAGCCGATGTAGTTGAACAGCGTGACGAACGCGCCCATCAACACAAATGCTTCAAGAAACAGCAGCGGCAGGCCGGCGTCGCGAAAATGCATGGTGAAACCGTCGAGCAGGCTACGCGGGTGCAGTGAGCGGGAGCGGAAGTTGCGCGACTCCGGGAGGATCTTCCAGAACACCGCCGCAGCGATCAGCGCCAAACCGCCAATCACCAGCATCGCCGTGTGCCAGCTGACAAAGTCGATCAGCACGCCGGTGATCAAACGTCCGCTCATCCCGCCGATCGCGTTGCCGCCGATGTACAAGCCCATCGCCAGACCGATGTGTTGTGGATGAATTTCTTCACTCAGATAGGTCATCGCCACCGCGGCCAGACCGCTCAACGACAGGCCGATCAGGGCGCGCATGATCAGCACGCCGTGCCAGCTCGGCATCATCGAGCTGGCGATGGTGCACAGCGCGGCAGCGAACAGCGCCGCGACCATCACTGGTTTACGGCCGATGCGGTCGGAAATCGGCCCGGTGATCAGCAGACCGAAGGCGAGCATCCCGGTCGCCACCGAGAGGATCAGGCTGCTCTGCGCCGCGTTGATTCCGTATTCGTGCGACAGCAGCGGCATCATCGGTTGCACGCAATAAAGCAGGGCGAACGTCGCGAAGCCACCGCAGAACAACGCCAGCACCGTACGCATGAACGCCGGGGTGCCTTTTTCGATGTAGATTTCCTGCAGTTCGGCGAGGGTATCGTCGCCGGCAGAGGGCGGGACTTCGTGGGCAAGGGGCGCGACAGCAGTTTTCACTTCAGACCTCGGAAAGCACAGCCGGGCAGGCAATGAAAAAATCATATAGCTGGCTAATGTTTCTATCCAATATATTGTTCGACCTGTTTGATAGCCTCAGCGACCTAATGGGAATCCCATGGAATTGCGTCATCTGCGTTACTTCATTGCCGTCGCCGAAGAACTGCATTTCGGCCGCGCCGCTCAGGCGCTGGGCATTTCGCAGCCTCCACTGAGCCAGCAGATTCAGGCGCTGGAACAGCAGCTCGGTGCGCGGTTGTTCGAGCGAACCAATCGTCGGGTCGAGCTGAGCGAGGCGGGCCGGTTGTTTTTGCAGGAGGCGCGCCTGGTGCTGGCGCAAGTCGACAAGGCGGCGGACGTTGCTCGCCGCGCGCAACTTGGCGAGCTGGGTGAGTTGAAGATTGGTTTCACTTCGTCGGCACCGTTCAACTCGACGATTCCCCAGGCGATTTTTTCCTTTCGTCAGCGCTTTCCGGCGGTGCATCTGAATCTGCGCGAAATGAGCAGCACCATGGTCGCCGATGCCTTGGTGGACGAGTCGATCGAAGTCGGCATCATGCGCCCGCTCGGATTGCCGGATTCGCTGAGTGTTGTGGAGTTGATGCGCGAGCCGTTGGTGGCGGTGCTCAGTTCCAAGCATCCGTTGGCTCAGGGCAGCGACGAAGGTCTTTTGCTCTCGGCGCTGGCGCTGGAACCTTTCGTATTTTTCCCACGCAGCTATGGCAGCGGGCTCTATGCACAACTGTTGAGCCTGGCCCGTGACGCCGGCTTCAGTCCGCATTTTGCCCAAGAGGCCGGCGAGGCAATGACCATCATCGGTCTGGTCGCAGCGGGCCTCGGGGTGTCAGTGCTGCCGGCGTCCTATCAACGTATGCGCATCGACGGCGTGGTCTATCGCCCGCTGCTCGATCCTGAAGCAATATCAGCGGTATGGCTGGTGCAGCGCAAAGACCAGAAATCGCCGATGGCCAAGGCGTTTGTCGAACTGCTTACGCGCAAGGTTGAGCCGCAGAAAACCTGAAATCAAAAGATCGCAGCCTTCGCCAGCTCCTACACCAATCCATGTAGGAGCTGGCGAAGGCTGCGATCTTTGGACTTCGCCCTTCAAGGCAATCGCACCAAATCCCCCTTCAAAGCGACCCGGGTAACAAAAACTCCTGCCCGGCACTCGTACGTATTCAAATCCTTGCGTACACGCTGGTCGTAGTAGCTGACGATATTGACCACCGCATTCGCCCCGACCCGCTTGGCATCAGCCTGCAATTTGATCAGATTCGACTGCAACACCCATTCGCACGAAGCCTGATCGCTCTTGTTGAAACCGTTGGTTTTCAAATCACTGACCACCCCTCGGCGCAACAACTGCTGAGTGCTCTGCGGCCCGTTGCCGATCAGGTAGAACTTCACACTGCCATCCAGCCGACCGGCGCGAATGGCGTCCGACAGCACGGTTTCGAAAGGCATGTACATAAGGTTGGTGGCATGGCTGGCACTGGGCAGCAGGAGGATAAGCGCAGCGGCCAACAGGACTTTCACTTGCATGGTCATCTCCTTTGACGGTGAAAGAGAAACACGAGGGCAGGTGATGGTGCTGCGACCTGCATCAGCGAGTGTAGATGCTGCTGAATCACCGCAAATAAAAAGGGCGCCAAACGGCGCCCTTTGTCGTTTCTGGCGTTTACTGAACCTTCGCCAAATCACCCTTCAGCGCAACGCCCGCCATGATCGCGCCGGCGTGGCATTCGTAGGTTTGCGCGTCCTTGCGCTCGTTGCGCTTGTAGAAGCTGACGATGTTGGTCACGGCGTTGGCGCCGGCGTTTTTTGCGGCCTGGTGCAGGCTGATGATTGCCGATTGGGCTACCCACTCGCAGGCGACTTCGTCGGACTTGTTGAAGGCGTTGGTTTTCTTGTTGGTCACGGCGTCGGGGCTGACGACGGTGACTTTACCGGCTGGGGTGTTGCCGGCCAGATAGAACTTCACGCTGCCATCGATCTTGCCGGAGCGGGTCGCTTCGGCGACCGCTTTGTCGAATGGCAGGTAGACCGCCGTGTCGCGGGCCTGGCTGACCGCTGGCAAAGCGCAGAGCAGCAGGGTGACGGCAGCGAGTTTTTTGAAGTGCATGAAGGTCTCCTTGACCTGGATTGATTCGGTTATGCCCAGCGGCGGAAGATCAACGAAGTGTTGACGCCGCCGAAAGCGAAATTGTTGTTCATCACGTAGTCGTGGTGCATCTGGCGGAATTCGCCGCGCAGGTAATCGAGCTTGCCGCAGTGCGGGTCGACCTCGTCGAGGTTGAAGGTGTGCACGTACTGATCGCGATTCATCATCTCGATGCTGAACCACGACTCCAGCGCACCGCAGGCGCCGAGGGTGTGGCCGAGGAAACTCTTCTGCGAGCTGATCGGCATGTGTTCGCCGAACAGGCTGCTGGTGGCCAGCGTTTCGGCGATGTCGCCCTGCTCGGTCGCCGTGCCATGGCCGTTCACATAGCCGATGGCGTCCGGGCTGAGGCCGGCATCTTCCAGGGCCAGCTCCATGGCGCGGCGCATCGTGATCTGCTCCGGGCGGGTGGTGTGCTGGCCATCGGCGTTGCTGCCGAAACCGACGATTTCCGCGTGAATGTGCGCGCCACGAGCGAGGGCATGCTCCAGCTCTTCGAGTACCAGCATGCCGCCGCCTTCACCGATCACCAGACCGTCGCGGCCCTTGTCATACGGGCGAGGGCTGCTCTGTGGCGCATCGTTTTTCAGACTGGTGGCGTAGAGCGCGTCGAAGACCATGGCTTCGGTCGGGCACAGCTCTTCGGCGCCGCCAGCGAGCATCAATGGCAAGCGGCCGAACTTGATCGCCTCGTAGGCGTAGCCGATGCCCTGGCTGCCGCTGGTGCAGGCGCTGGAGGTGGGAATCAGACGCCCGGTGAGGCCGAAGAAAATGCTGATATTGGCGGCGGTGGTGTGCGGCATCATCCGCACGTAGGAGTTGGCGTTCAGCCCTTCGGCCACCGAGTTGAGCAGCATGTTGCCGAACGCTTTGATTTCGTCAGTGCTGCCAGTGGACGAACCACAAGCGACGCCCATGCGCCCGTCCTTGATCGATTCGTCACCGAGCAGGCCGGCGTCGGCCAGAGCCTTTTCTGCTGCGCCGACCGCCAGTCGTGAGACCCGGCCCATGCTGCGCAACTGCTTGCGGGTCCAGTGCGACGGCACGACAAAGTCATCGATGGGCCCGGCCAGACGCGTGTTGAGTTCCGTGAAGCGATCCCACTCGTCCATGCGGCGAATGCCGCTGCGGTTGGCCGCGAAGTTGCCGGCAATGGTCTGCCAGTCGCTGCCCAGCGAGGTAATGCCGGCCATGCCGGTGACGACGACGCGCTTCATCAGCACAGGCCTCCGTTGACTGCCAGAACCTGACGAGTGATGTACGAGGCTTCCGCCGACATCAGGAAATTCACCGCAGCGGCGACTTCTTCAGGGGTGCCCATGCGCTGCGCGGGGATCATTTTCATCAGTTCCTCCACCGGCACGTTTTCGTCGAGCATGGCCGTGTCGATCAGGCCAGGGGCGACGCAGTTAACGGTGATTTTGCGCTTGCCCAGCTCGATCGCCAACGCCTTTGCCGCGCCGATCACGCCGGCCTTCGAGGCGCTGTAATTGACCTGGCCACGGTTGCCGATCAGACCCGACACCGAGGTGATGCAGACGATGCGTCCGGCGGCGCGACGACGAATCATCGGCATCATCACCGGGTGCAGAACGTTGTAGAAACCGTCGAGGTTGGTGCGCAGGACCACGTCCCAGTCGTCATCGCTCAGCGCCGGAAACGCACCGTCGCGGGTCAGGCCGGCGTTGAGCACCACGCCGTAATAGGCGCCGTGGTTTTCGACGTCGGCTTCGAGAATGTTTTTGCAGGTTTCACGGTCGGCGACGTCGAATTGCAGGATGCGTGCGCGGCGGCCCAATGCTTCGATTTCGGCCTGCACCGCTTGGGCTTCAGTCATGCCGCTTCGGCAATGCAGGACGATGTCATGCCCGGCCTGCGCCAGACGCAAGGCAATGGCGCGGCCGATGCCCCGGCTGGAGCCGGTGACCAGTACGGATTCAGTCATCGTGCGACTCCTTTGTCTGTTGCAGATATTGGTTGGCTTGCGGCGGACGGTACACGTTGAGCCGAGCGCTGGCATGAATGCCGTCGCCGTGGATGTGACATTCGAATACGCCCATGCCGTTGTCATCTTCCAGCGAACGAATGCCGTGGACGGTCAACTCGCTGGCAACCGGAAAGGCTTCGACGTTGCACTCGAATTTGCGCGTACCGAGCAGAAAACCCAGCTCCGGCGGATTGCCTTTTCGCCGTGCGTGGCATCCGGCGAAAGCGGCGACGCTCTGCGCCATCAGCTCGACACCGACCCACGCCGGCAGGCTGCCGTCGGGCAGGTTGAACAGGCCGTCGGGCTTGACCGTCAGGCGAGTGAAAATCTGCTCGTCATCGAAGCGCTCGATGGCGTCGATCAGAATCATGTCGCCGGCGTGCGGCAGCAGTTCGGCGAGCGGCCAGTGGCTCATGGGGCGTCTCCGATTATCAGGCTGACGTTGTTGCCGCCGAAGGCAAACGAGTTGCTCATCAGGTAGCGCGGTGCAATGGACGTCAGGCGTTCGCTCGCGGTCACCCACTTGAGCGGCGGCAGCGCGGGATCGGCGTGGCCGTCCCAGATGTGCGGCGGCAACGCCTGATCAGGGTTGTCGGCGCTCAGGCTCAGCCAGCAGAACGCCGCTTCCAGCGCGCCGGCCGCGCCGAGGGTGTGGCCGGTCAGCGGCTTGGTTGACGAGCAGGCGACGCCTTCGGGAAACAGCGCAGCGACAGCCAGACTTTCCATGGCGTCGTTGTGCGCAGTGGCGGTGCCGTGCAGGTTCAGGTAGTCGATTTGCGCGGCTTGCAGACCAGCGCGGCCAAGCGCTTTCTGCATCGCTTGCAGGGCGCCGCGGCCGCTCGGCTCCGGCGCGGAAATATGGTGCGCATCCGAGCTGGCGCCCGTCCCCAGCAGGGCGATTCCCGGGCCTTCGCCGCGCTGTTTGCTCATCACGAACAGCACCGCTGCCTCGCCGATATTGATGCCGTTGCGGTTGGCGGAAAACGGATTGCAGCGTTCATCTGAAACGGCTTCCAGCGAACAAAAACCGTTCAGCGTGAGCTTGCACAGACTGTCGACGCCGCCGCACAGCACCGCGTCGCACAGGCCCAGATCGAGCAGACGCCGGGCGCTCATCAGCGCGCGGGCGCTGGAGGTGCAGGCGGTGGAAATCACGTACGCCGGGCCGCTCAATTGCAGCCATTCGGCGAGGAAATTTGCCGGCGCGCCGAGCTCCTGCTGGCGATAGTCGTACTCGCGGGGAAATTGCTGCTCGCGGATGTAATGCGCCAGGCCACGACTGGCCTCGTCGATGCCCGAGGTGCTGGTGCCGAGTACCACGCCAATGCGCTCACGGCCATAGGTCTGGATCGCGCGGTCGATGTCATCGCGGACTTGCAGGGCGGCTTCCAGCAACAGCTGATTGTTGCGACTGCTGTGTTCGAGCAGTTCGGCGGGGATCGGCGCCAATTCACCGTGCACGCCGGCGACAGGCAGCTCACGCTCGGCGACCCAGCCGGACTCGCGGCGCATCCCCGAACAGTCGCCGGCGAACAGATTGCGCGCGACTTCAGACTTGTTGCGGCCCAGGGCGCAGATCACGCCGAGGGCATTCAGGTAAGCGGTCATGGCGTCGATTCACCTAGCTGGGAAACGCGATAGTGCGGGCCTTGAGGCAGATTCAAGTCGAAGCTCAACGGTTGTGAATAGCGGACGTCCCAGCGTGCCGACAGTGAACGCTGATCGGCCTGTTGCCGAGCGTCGGGATAGTTACGCAGCAGCTCGGCGGGCGGCGTCAGGGCGAACAGCAATGCGGCGAATAATTCCCGCGCCTCGGGATTGGGCGGCAGCAGACCATCGGCCTGCCAATGCCCGTCGATCAGTTGCTGGCGGGCCTGGGGAATGCCCAGCGGATCCATCATCGACCAGCGAGTGCCGGCGCCTTCGCGCTGGATCACCAGCAGCCAGTCCTGACGTTGCCCGGCCTGCTCGCGCTCGATGTGCAGTTGCAGCGGCAGGGGCAGTGTCGGGTTGGCCGCGGGCAGTGGTGGCTGGCTGGCGCAGGCGTTCAACAGGAAGATCATGCCGACCATAAAAAACCGCCACACAGAGGGCATTGTGGGAGCGGGCTTGCTCGCGAAGGCATCGGTACATCCGACATCAATGCAGGCTGACCTACCGCTTTCGCGAGCAAGCCCGCTCCCACAGGGTTCCATGTAAGCAGGTCGAAAGTGGCGCATCAGATAGCCCCTGCAAGCGGCTTGCGCGCGACGACATTCACCAGCGTCTCTTCGCGTTCACCGAATGGCTTGGGTTTGCTCAAGCCAAATCGCTCCAGCAAACCAAAATCCTTCGACCGGCTCCACCACAGATACGGGTAGGAAACATTGCGCTCGGCAAACTCGAAACCCTGCTCGCGGATCATCTGCAGATAGCCGGCGGCGCTCTTCTGCACGTGCATCGGATGGCGGAACAGCCAGCGGATCACCCAGGTATCGATGTAAGCCTCGGTGGATTCGGCGAACAGCAGATAGCCGCCCGGCTTCAGCACGCGATAGAACTCGGCCAAGGCCTTTTCCTGCTCGACCAGATGATGAAAAGTCTGGTGACAGAACAGCAGATCGACACTGGCATCGGCGACGTCGAGCGTGGCGCAATCGCTGCCGATCAACTCGACTGGCAGGCCCAGGCGTGCGGCTTCTTCGGCGCTGAGTTGCAGGCTGTGCGGGTCGGCGTCGACGCCGATCAGTCGCTGTGGAGCGAAGGTCTGGTGCAGGTGGCCGAACGACTTGCCCTGCCCGCAACCGGCGTCCAGCAGCACTGGGTGTTCCGGCAGCGCTTCACTGAATAATCCACGCAGATCGTTGATCGCCACGCGCAGCACATGGTGCTGCCAGGTGCGGCTGCGCAGGAACCAGAGACCGAAGCGGGTTTCCTCGACGTAACTGTCGCTCAAATAATTCATGAGGCGTCCTGCGCGCAGAGTCGGGAAATCATCTTCAGCCGTCGACGCGCTTCGCTGACGAACGGGTTGCGCTCGTCCCAGGCGTAACCGGCAAGGATCGAGCAGATCATCCGGCGAATCTCCGCCTGACTGTCCTCGTAGAAAATCACGTCCTGGAAGGTGCCGGCGTACCAGCCTTCGACGTAGCAGCGGAAGGTATCGACGCCGCGTTTCAACGGCTCGGCAAACTCGCTTTGCCAGTCGACCGTTTCACCCTGGAGCTGGCGGTGCAGCACGCCGGCGGCCATGCTCGCCGAACGCATGGCGATGGTCACGCCGGAGGAGAACACCGGGTCGAGGAATTCTGCGGCGTTGCCCAGCAGCGCGAAACCCGGGCCGTGCAGGGTTTTCACATTGGCCGCGTAACCGCCGAGGGTGCGCGCCGGGGTGTCCCAGACTGCGTTGTTCAGAACCCCGGCGAGGCTTGGCGTCTCGGCGATGAAACTGCGCAGGCAGGCATCGAGATCGCTGTCGCGGCCCTGAAAATGTTCCTCAGCCGCGACCACGCCCACCGAGCAGCGGCCATTGCTGAACGGAATGGTCCAGAACCACACATCGCGATGCTCGGGATGGGTGGTGACGAGGATCTTTTCGCGGTCGAACGCCGGATTGTCGATGTGATCTTCAACGTGGGTGAACATCGCCTGACGCACCGGGAAGTTCGAAGGCGCTTCGAGGTCGAGCAGGCGCGACAGCACGCGGCCGTAACCGCTGGCGTCGAGGACGAAATCGGCTTCGACGCGGTACTCGCTGCCGTCTTCGCGGCGTACATCAAGGAGTGGCTTCGCCTGATCGAAATCGACGCTGATGATCGCATCGCCATAGCGGATTTCAGCGCCTTGCAGTGCCGCTTGATCGGCCAGCAACTTGTCGAAATCGGCGCGCTGCACCTGGAAGGTGGTCGGCTTGCCGGCGGTGAAGGTGTCGCCAAAATCGAAGGCACTGTAACGCTCGCCCCAGGCAAACGCCGCGCCGGTCTTGCGCTGGAAACCAGCGGCGTTGACCGCGTCGAGCATGCCGGCTTCTTCAACGAAATCCAGGCAGTGGCTGAGCAGGCTTTCGCCAATCGAAAAACGCGGGAAGTGCTGGCGCTCCAGCACCAGCACATCGTGGCCTTTGCGCTTGAGCAGGGCCGCAGCGATAGCGCCGGACGGGCCGGCACCGATGATCACGACCTGACGGGATTCCATTTCAACGATTGGCACGTGAGCTCCGGGGCAAGGGACTGTTCAGATTCAGGGGCGCGCGATGCAGACCGATAAGGGCCGGCAGCAGCGTCGCGATCAGGCCCATCAGCATCAGCGCGAAATACAGCGCCGGGGTGATGAGCTGTTGTTGCAACAGCAGGTTGAGAAAGACGATTTCGCTCAGGCCGCGAATGTTCAACAGCACGCTTTCGCGCCAGCGGCTGGCCCCGGCAAACGAGGCGCCGGCCCAGCCGAGGCCGAGCCAGTTGCCCAGCAGTTTACTGGCAATCGGCACCAGCAGCAGCGCCGCCCATTGTCCGGCGTCGAGGCTGGCGAGGGCGCTGTGCACGTCGATCTGGACGATGCCGAACGTGAGGATCAGCGGGATCGCGATCCACGTTTGCAAACGGCTCATCCAACGCGCCGGCAACGGCAGCACCAACGGCACTTTCAGCAGCGCCATGCACAGCAGATAGCCGATGCCGAAAATCAGCGCGTTGAGTTTGTAATGTTCGGCCATGACCAGCAGGGCGAAGAAGCCGAGGCTGTAAGTCAGCGGGCGACGAACGCGCAGCAGGTGCAAAAGCAGCGGCACGCCGGCCATGGCCACGGGCAGCAACAGGCTGCTCAAGTGCAGGCTGCCCTGCGCGAGGCCGAACAGCGTCCAGCAGGTCAGGTCGATGAGGATCGCGGTCTGCACCAGACGCTTGGTGGCGGCGGGCGGGTAATCGATGTGGCGCAAGTACAGGTACAACACCGGGATCGCGGTAATGGCGAAGACCAGTCCGATGGCCATCGCGTTGAGCCACGGTTGCGCTGGCAGCAACCAGTACGCAACCGCCAGCCCACAAGTGAACGGCACAGCGAAACTCGGCACGGCGATTTTTACGCTCTGGCGATCCAGACGCAGGTCGATGACGTCGCTGAGGATGTGCCCGAGCAGCAAGGCGAAGCTCAGGCTGTAGAGGTTTTTCAACCAGTGCGGTGCGATCAGTTGTGCGCCGCTGAGCTGCCAGCCTGGCTCGCTCCAGAAGTACATCAGCAGGGGCAAACCGAAGCTTGCCAGCAACAAATGACTGACGATAGGAATCAGGCCGAAATGGCGGCCGACCCGGGTCGCCAGGGCAAACAGTGCCAGGGCCAATAGCCAGAAGCCGAAGACCATCATGACTTTGTCTCCGCGACCGGTGCATGGCGCCCGGCCCACGGTGCGAGCATGAAGCTGAACGCCAGACCCAGGCTCACCGACAGGCCGAAATTGCTCACCGCCGGCGTGCTGGACACTGCCAGCAGGCCGAACGACAACCACGTTGTCAGCGCCGCGAGCAAGGTGCCGAGCAGGCTTACCGCCGCGCCGCCAACCTGTTCACGCATGAGGATTGCGTAATCGACGCTGATCGCCGTCACTAGCAGCAGGCCGAACAGGCTGAACAGGGTCAGCGGCTGACCCAGCCAGCCAAGGCTGGCCAGACTGCACAGCGCCGCCAGCAGTGGCAGGGCGACGATACGCAGCGCGCCGGCCAGGCCGAACGGCAGCATCAGTACCAGCACGATCAATACGCAGGAAGCGAGTTTAAGTTCGGCGGCGCTGAGCTGCGTGGCCGCGAACACCTTGTTCAGATCACCGAGGCGATCAACCAGCACCACCCCCGGCAGGTCCAGCGCTTGCACGCGCAGCAGCGACGGATTGTTCAAGCCCTGCAGGCTGGTGATTGCCGCAACGCCGTGTTCAGTCGGTCCAAGCCACAGTGTGCGATACGGCTCGCCGAGCGGGCCGGCCAGCGCGGCGTCGATGTCTTCGGCGGGCAGGGTCTGCAATTGCTGCAATTCGTTTTGCAACGCCGTCACTGGCACGCCGAGATCGAGCAGCGGTTGCCAGAATGACGGCAGCTTGTTCAGTGATTCGCGCACTTGCTGTTGCTGACTCGGCGCGCTGACCAGTTGATCGAGGGCCAGATAGCCTTGCAGTTTTTCGAGATTGACCAGTTGCTGCAGACGCTCGCTCAGCGCTGCCTGACGCTCGAGCAATTGCTCCTGATTGGCCGCACGGACAAGAAAGAACTGGCTGGTTGGTTGATAACCGGTGATGCGTGCGATGGTCTGCGCTTCGTCAGTCAGATGTTGCGGTGCACCGACCCATTGGCGAATGTCGTTTTTACTCTGCAATTGCATCAGGCCGCCGACGCAGAAGGCGATCAGCAGGGCCAGCAGCACGGGCGTGCGAATGCAGCCGAGCAGTGCTTCACGCAGGTCGATCAGGCGTTCGGCCAGGCGCAGCGGCCACTGCGCCGGGCGCAGTTGGACATTTTTCAGCAGCGCCGGCAGCAGGCAGACCGCCGACAGATAGGCGCCAAGCAAACCGGCGGCGGAGAACACGGCAATCTGAGTCAGCGCCGGGAACGGAGTCCAGGCCAGGGCCAGATAGCCGATAACGCTGGTGATCAGGCTCAGGGTCAGCCCCGGCAACGTCAGGCGCAGGGCCGGCCAACTGCGCCAGGGCTTGAGGCTCCAGCTCTTGGACAGATAGTGCAGCGGGTAATCGACGGCAACGCCGATCAGACTCGAACCGAGCACCAGCGTCATCACATGCATGTGGCCGAACAGCGCCACACAGGCCACCGCACCGAACAGCATGCCGACCAGCACCGGGACGAAGGCCAGCAGCACGCCCCAGCGGCGAAACGCCAGCAGCAGCAATAACAGAATGCCAACCGTCGCGCCGCCGCCGACCCAGGTCATTTCGCGGGTGGCCTGTTGCTGACCGTTGGCGGCGTAGAGCAAACCACTGGCGGCGAGCAACCGCACGTCGCTTTGCGCCGCTTGGTCGCGGCTTTTTTTGAGCAGATCCGCGACTTGCAGCGGCAGGTTCATGTCGAAGGCATCGCCGGTGGTGCGCGCGCGCAACATCACCCAGCTCTTGCCATCGGCATTGGCGATCAATGCGCCGCTGCCGATGTCCAGTTGCACCGCGCCGTGTTTCGGCTGGCTGTTCTGGATGCGTCCGGTCAGGCCCAGCCAATCGTCCTGGCTCGGCACCAGAGTGAAACCGTTGAACGGGTCGAACAACGCCTGCACCCGCTGCTGAATGAACACGTCGGGATGTTCGCTGAGCAGTTGCCGATCATCCGCCGAGAGCATCGCCAGGCGCCCTTGCAGCAATTGCGTACGCAGCGCCGGCAAGTCGGCTTGCAGATTCCACTGCACGGTTTCGAACAGACCGCTGGCCTGCCATTGCTCGCCGAGCGTCTTTGCCATGGTCAGCGCTTGCTGGCGATCGGTGTGGCCGACCAGCACCAGCATTTCGCGGTTGAGCGGCTCCTGCATGCGCTGCTCGGCGCGCAATTCCAGCGCGTCGGGACTGGTCCCGGGCACCAGCTCCATCAGGTTGGCCGACAGCGGCGCACCGTCGCGCCACTGCCAGGCGGCCAGCGCAACGACGGCCAGCAGCAGGCTCAGAAACAGCCAGGGCAGCCTGCGTTCACTCGGCAAAGTCATGTTGCTCCGCTTCGCTCAAGGGTTTCCCGGCCGTGCTGTCCTGCATGCGCAGCAGTGTGCTGTCGCCCTGGGCTTCCAGCAGCTCGATGGTTTGCACCAGAGCGCCGCCGTCGATATTGATCTGCTGGAACACTTGCTTGAGCAACATCGAACGCGGCGTCAGGGTCAGTTGCCACTGCTGCGCCGTGCCGCTCAGGGCCAGTTCAAAATCTTGCTGCAAACCGCTGCTGTCGCCTTGCAGCACGGCGAGGAACAAACGGTTCTGCTCGGCGCCCGCGCTCTTGTTCGGCAGCAGTTGCCAGCCATTGTTGTCGCGGCGGGCGATGCCTTTGGCGGTGATGCGGTAATCCTGCTGCAGCGGAGTTTTCAGCAGCCACAGCAGGCCCCGGTTTTTAGCGAGGACGAAACTGCCCTTACTGATCAGCGGCTGAGGCAAGGCGCGCAGGTGTTTTTCCTGAATGAACTGGCCGTGGATCACGTCCGGTTTCGCCAGTTGTTCACTGAGCTGTTGCAGGTCGAAGGCATTGGCCCATGACGACACGGCCAGCAGCGTCAGTGCGCCAAGGCTTCTGAAAAACACATTCATCGCAGCATCCTTTCCACGGCATCGGTAAATACTTTCGGTGAAGCCAGTTGCATCTCGCGGCTGCTGACTTGGACGGCGACCTGCACTGAGCTTGCGCGGGTCAGGCGTTCGCCGGTCTGCAGGTCGGTGATCAGGTAATTGATCTTCAGACGGTTTTCCCACTCGACCAGACTGGCTCGAACATTCAGCCGCTGGCCGAATACTGCGCCGCGCACGTAGCGCAATTGCAGGTCGATGATCGGCCAGGCGTAACCGGACTCGACCATGTGCGTGTAGTTGTGGCCGATCTTGTCCAGCAGCGCGCAGCGTGCCACTTCCAGGTATTTGACGTAATGGCCGTGCCAGACCACATGCATGGTGTCGACGTCAAAAAACGGCACGAGGATTTCGGTGTCGGCGTGAAGCACTCCGGCGCTACGCATGCAGCCTCCAGTGTTGCGCGGCGATGCGTTGCAGGCACAGGCGCAGTTCGCCTTCCAGCGCACGGTCTTCGATGACCGGCGGGAAGTCTTTGCCGAGTTCTTCGTGCATCGCCGCCAGCGCTGGCGGCAACGGACGCGCGTTGTCGGCTTGCACACGCAGCCACACGCCTTGATTGCCGGCGAGCAACGTGGCGGCGGCGACCTGTTCGGTCAGTTCCAGCACGCGAATCGCATCACGGGCGGCGATGGTGCCCATGCTCACCTTGTCCTGGTTGTGACACTCGGTCGAGCGCGAGAACACGCTGGCCGGCATGGTGTTTTTCAACGCCTCGGCGGTCCAGGCGCTGGTGCCGATCTGCACAGCCTTGAAGCCGTGATTGATCATCGCCCGATCCGCAGGAGCGCCCGAGAGGTTGCTCGGCAAACCGTGGTTGTAACGCTCGTCGACCAGTAGTGCCAGTTGCCGATCAAGGAGATCGGCGACGTTGGCCACAAGGTTCTTCAGGCTGTCCATGGCGAACGCAATGTGCCCGCCGTAGAAGTGCCCGCCATGCAAAACGCGCTCGGCGTCGGCATCGATGATCGGGTTGTCGTTGGCGCTGTTCAGTTCGGTTTCGATGAAGCCGCGCAGCCAGTTCAGGCTGTCGGCCAGGACGCCGAGCACATGTGGCGCGCATCGCAGCGAGTAGCGATCCTGCAGACGATGCAGCGGTGCAGTCGGCGCGTCGATCGCCAGATCCTTGCGCAGCCACGCGGCCACCTGCATCTGCCCCGGATGCGGTTTGGCCGCGAACAGGCGTTCGTCGAAGTGCTCCGGATTGCCTTGCAACGCGACCACGTTGAGCGCGGTAATGCGCGTGGCCAGTTGCAGCAGGTAGTCGGCGCGAGCGAAAGCGAGGCAGGCGAGGCCGGTCATCACCGCTGTGCCGTTCATCAGTGCCAGCGCTTCTTTCGGGCGCAGTACCAATGGCGTCCAGCCCAGTTCGCGATGCACGTCGGCAGCCTGACGACGTTCGCCACGGAACATCACTTCGCGCTCGCCGGACAGGGTTGCGGCGACATAGGACAGCGGCGTCAGATCGCCGCTGGCGCCGACCGAGCCTTCTTCGGGAATCAACGGCAGGATGTCGTATTCGAGAAACGCGTGCAGACGCTCGAGCAACTCGACGCGCACCCCGGAAACGCCATGACACAACGACTGCAAACGCGCCGCCAGCACGGCGCGGGTGGCTTGCGCGTCGAGCAGTTTGCCCAGGCCGCAACCGTGAAAGGTGTAGAGATGACGCGGCAGCGCCTCGACGTGATGCAGCGGCACCGCGACCACGCAGGAATCGCCGTAACCGGTGGTGACGCCGTAGATCACGCCTTCCTTGTCCAGCAGCGAATCGAGAAACCGCGCGCCCTTGGCGATGCGCTCGCGATAGTCGGCGTCAGCCTGTAACTGCACGGGTGCCTGACGGTTGGCCAGGGCCAGCACGTCTTCGATGCGCAAAGGGCGTTCGCCGAAGGTTACCGGCTCATGGGTTGGCGTCGTCATCGGTCTTCCAGAAAGGGTAAAAGTTGAACCATTGCTGCGGGGCTTCGAGGCAATAGTGACTCAGGCGCTGCGCGTAGCGGGTGGCCCACTGATGAATGACCTGCTCGCGCTCGCGGCGTGTCCACACCACTGCGTCAGCGAACGGTTCGAGAGTCAGGCGATAGTGGCCGTCGGGTTGTTTCAGGCACATCAGCAGATTGACCGGGCACTTCAACAGGCCGGCCAGCAACCACGGGCCTTGGGGGAACGGTGCCGGATGGCCGAGAAAATCCACGGTGACACTGCGCCCGCCGTGCAGCGGCACGCGGTCGCCGGCGATCGCCAGCCACTCGCCGCGCTCCAGCCGTTCGTGCAGTTGCAGCATGATCACCGGGTCGAGTTCGCTGACCTGAATCAGGCGCAGATTGGTCGCCCCGGCCTCGCCGAGCAAACGGTTGAACTGCTCGGCGTGCTTGGTGTGCACCAGCACGTTCATGGTGACTTTTTCGCCGATCTCTGCGAGCGCCCGGCACACTTCGAGATTGCCCAGGTGCGCGCCAACCAGCAGTTGCCCGCGACTGCCGCGCAACTGCTTGCGCAGCAGCGCCGGGTCGATGATTTCGATCTGCTCGATGCTCAGCTTGCCGTTCCACACGTCGAGCTTGTCGAGCAGAGAGTCGGCAAAGGTCATGAACTGGCCGAACACCCGCCAGTGGCTCGGGCGCAGGTCGTCGCGCCGGCTCCACTCGGCCAGACGCTGCTGGTACTGCCAAGCACTGCGCCGGGCGATCCGGCCGAACAAAAAGAAATACAGCACGATGCCGTACAGCAACGGACTGAGCAGTCGGCGGCCGAGAACTCTGGCGGCGAACGCGGTGAATTTCATCAGCAGGAAACTGCCGCGTTCTTCGCGGTCGGCCCAGTGCTTCTTGTCGACTTCTTCGCTCATGGTTTCCACCGCCGCCAGAGGATCACCGGCCAACGCAGCAACATGCCGAAGAACAGCCGCGTGTGCATGCTGGAGATCAGCGCGTTGTCGTGGAACAGGCGAAAGTGCGACACGCCGTCCAGCGGGTAGTGCACGCTGGTCTGCAGCCAGCGCATCGGCTGATTGCGCCAGGCCAGGCGCACGAGAATGTCAGAGTCGAAATCCATGCGCTTGCCGACTTTGGCCGAGTCGATCACCGCCAGAGTCGACGCCAGCGGATAAACGCGGAAGCCGCACATCGAATCGCGGATCTGCAACGACAGGGTGTTGATCCAGACCATCACGTGGGTCAGGTAGCGTGCGTACAAACGTCCCTTCGGCACGCTTTCGTCGAACAGCGGATAGCCGCAGATCATCGCCTGCGGATAAGCACGGGATTCGGCGACGAAGCGCGCGACGTCGTGCAAATCGTGCTGACCGTCGGCATCGACCTGCAAGGCGTGAGTGAAGCCCAGACGCGACGCTTCGCGCAGACCGGTCATCACTGCGCCGCCCTTGCCCTGATTGGCCGTCAGGCGCACCAGGAAAACCCTGTCGCGCTCGGCCAGGGCGTCGAGCACACGTGCGCAGGACGACTCGCTGGCATCGTCCACCAGAATGCACGGCAGGTTCTGGGCAAGCAGGGCATCGACCACGGTGGTGATCGCGGTTTCGTGGTTGTACACCGGGATTACGGCGCAGGGGTTATGCATGGCCAGGCCCCAGGAGGATGCGCCCGCTGGAACAGGTCGCCGTGTCATTGCGGTAGGCGAAATACAGCTTGCCGCGCTCGGCATCGAAACGCAGATGCAGCTGGATTTCATCGCCGGGCCGCACCAGTTGCTGGAACTTCAGCACTTCCATGCCCGCGAACGCACCGTCCAGCTTCAGCAACTGCCGACCCAGATTCAGCGCCCACTCCACCTGCACCACGCCGGGCAGCACCGGTGCCTTGGGAAAATGCCCGCTGAAGTAGGCCAGATCCGGCGGCACGCTGAGTTGCAGGCTCCACTCGCCGTCGCTTGCGCTTTGCTCAAGCACTTCGGGGGCTTTCGGCCGGGCGGCCAGCAGCAACGCTTCAACGTCGGCTTGTGCCAGTTTGCCCTGGCTGTTCAACGGCATTTGCCGCAGCAGGCGCCAGCGGCGGGGCAGGGCGAGCGCTTCGCAATGTTGGCTCAGATGTTTGCGCAGGGTTTCGGTGAGACCACGGCGGCCGTGCTCGCGCAGGGCGAACAGGCCAGACTCGCTGAGCACCAGCAGCGCACCGAGCGAGGCGCGGTTTTCCTGGACCACGCCGAGGCGCGCTTCGGCGACCCAGTCATGATCGACCAGAGCCTGCTCAAGCATCGGCAGCGAGATGCGCTTTTCTTCCAGTTTGACGATGCGGTCGAGTCGACCCAGTAATTCGAAGCGCCCATCGGCAGCGATGCGTGCGGCATCGGCGCTGTGTTCGATATGACCGGCAGGCAGATACGGCGAGGCAATCAGCAGGGCGCCGTCGCTGTCCTGGCTCAGTTCGACGCCGGCAAACGGCTGCCACAACGAATCGCCCTGGCGCCACGCGATGCCGCCGGTTTCCGAGCTGCCGAGGATTTCTGTCGGCCATTGCTGCAAGCGCTGTTGCAGGCTTTGCGCCGCTTCCGGCGGCAACGCGCCACCGGAAGAAAACACCCGGCGCACCGCGCTCATGGCCGGCCAGTCGAGGTTGTCGCCCATGCGCTTGAGCAGCGCCGGGCTGGCAACCCAGGCGAAGGCCGGGTATTCGCGGCTGGCGCGCTGCAAGTCTTCGGAGAACGCCAGTTGCCGGCGCACGAACGGGCGCCCGGCGCACAAGGGCCACAACACGCGAAACAGCAGGCCATAGATGTGTTGCGTGGCGACGCTGCCGATGATGCAGGCTTCACCGAGGTCTGCACCCCATAACTGCTCCAGCGCTTCGACCTCCTTGGCCAATTGGCGCAGGGTCTTGTCGATGCGCTTGGGTTCGCCGCTGGAGCCGGAAGTGCACAGGCTCAACCGGCACTGATCGAGATCCAGTTCGGCGCCGGGTAATCCGGGGTGGGTGAAGTCATGGAGCTGCGCATCGCCCGGCTGATCGGTCAGCCACAGGTCGACTTGAGGGGCCCAGCGCTGACGCGTCTGCGCTTGCAGATCCGCCGGCAACAACACGCTGACGCCGGCACGCCACGCACCAAGCAAGGCAATGGCGAGGTCGGCGGCGTCTTCCAGATGCACGGCCAGCACCTTCACGCCGCGAGCTTGCAGGCCAGCGGCGACACTCAGTGCCCGTGCATGCAGCTGCGCGTGATCCAGCGCCGGCGCCTGGCAGATCGCCCGTGCCGGCAACGCCTTGAGCAAAAGTTGCTCAAGTTTTATCCAATTCATGTACGGCCTCTTACCCGTTGTCGTATCAGCCATTCAATGGCAAACATCAGGCCGATCAATCCATAGGAGATCAGGCCGGTGTACAACATCCACCAATCCAGCGGCGCCCACAGGGTGAGGAGGGCAGCGCACAAACCGTTGCAGAAGAAAAACACGCTCCAGGCCAGCGTGACCTTGCGCGTATAGCGAATGGCGACCTCCGGCAGCTGTGGCTCACGCAAACGCGCCAGACGCTCGACCATTGGCGGGCCGTATTGCAGGCTGGCGCCGAACAGCACCAGCATGAATGCGCTGATCAGCACCGGGTACCAGCGCAGCAGTTGCGGGCTGTCGAACACCGCCAGCAGCAGGCAGAACACCATCGCCACGCAAGCCGTCCACAGGCTGCCGGGCTTGCGTTCGCCGGACAGGGCGCGCGCCAGCCACAGGCTGCCCAGCAGCAGCGCAAATTGCCACGGGGCAAAATGCTCCATGCCGAAATACACCGCAAAGGGGTACAGCAGACCGGCCAGCAGCAGGCCCAGGCCGATCAGTCGGCTCATGCGGCCGGTTGAACCAGACGGAACACCGCCTCGACCACGTCACCCACGGTGCGCACCGATTTGAATTCTTCGGCGGCGATTTTCTTGCCGGTCTGGCGTTTGATGTGATCGATCAGGTCGACGGCATCGATGCTGTCGATTTCCAGATCCTGATACAGGTTGGCGTCCATGCTCACGCGGGCCGGATCCAGTTCGAACAGCTCGACCAGGGCATCGCGCAGGGTGTTGAAGATATCGTCACGAGTTTGCATGGTCCGGTCTCAAGCTGCCTGTTTTGCCGTGACGAATGCCGCAAGGCTGGCCACGTTGGTGAAATGGTTGCGGGTATCTTTGGCATCGGCGTCGATCTTGATGCCGTATTTTTTCTGGATTGCCAGACCCAGCTCCAATGCGTCCACCGAATCCAAGCCGAGGCCTTCGCCGAACAGTGTCTGCTCGTCGCCGATGTCCTCGGGGCTGATGTCTTCCAGGCCCAAGGCGTCGATGATCAGCAGTTTGATGTCACGCATCAGGCTAGCGGTGTTCAGTTCGCTCATCTGCGGCGAGCTCCTTAATGAAATAGTCATGCAAATAATCGTTGAGCTTGCGTGAGGCCTGTGGGGCGGGGCCTTGCGCGGCGAAGGTCTGTGGGTCTATATCGGCCCCGACGCGAAAACTGAAGTGCACGCGGCGATGAGGGATGCGATACCACGGCTCGGCTTTGGTCAGGGTGGTCGGGCTGACCTTGATGACCACCGGGGTAACGATTTTCGCACCACGCAGGGCAATCGCCGCCGCCCCCCGATGAAAGGCCGGCGCCTGTCCCGGCCGGGTGCGGGTGCCTTCGGGGAAGATGATCAGCGTCTGGCCGTCCTGCAATGCCTGCGCCGCGGCGTCGAGCATGTCCATGCTGCCGTCGTTGCTGATGTATTCAGTGCGGCGCAGCGGGCCACGGGTGAACGGGTTTTCCCAAAGGGTTTTCTTCACCACGCAGTTGGCGTGGCGCACCAGACCGATGAGAAACACCACATCGATCAGCGACGGGTGGTTGGCGATGATCATCTGCCCCGGCCGGCCGAGGCGTTCGGCGCCCTCGATGTCGTAAGTGAGCACACCGGTGCGGGCCATGAACCGCACGAAAAACCAGAACAACCGACTGACCGTACGCCGCGCGCGAAGGCGATGTTCAAATACGTCACCGCGCAGGCAGCCAAGTAACGGAAATACCAGAAGACGCAGACACAGCCCGCCGAGCCCGAACAAAGCGAAGCTCGCAGCAGTGGCCAGCAGGCGCCAGTAGTAGGCGTCGCGGTGTTTGGCGGTCACGGGTTGCGATGCCAGGTCCATACACGATTTTTCCACGCATGTTGGCAATCAGGTTGCTGGCCGAGCAGGGTTCGCAGCAGGTTGAGCGCGTGCGGCCAGTGCGCCTTTGACCGGGTTTCGGTGCTGCTGTTCAGGGTCAGCCGCCAGTCGGTACCCGGCGTGAGCAATAAACCCAGCGCATAAGGGAACGGCACATCGTCGACCCACTGCGAATAGGCCTCGGGCGGTTGTTCTTCGGTGATCACCAGCAGCACCGCCGGGGCGCCTTCATCGAGCAGTGCCGCTGCTTCGAGCATGCCGTGTTCAAGGCCGTCGCCAGCGGCGGCGAGGGCAGTCATTTCGCTGGTTTCGCCGCGCATGATCGACCACAGGCCGATGATCGCGTTATGCACCGAAAGGCTGAACTGGGTCGGCGACAAGGGCTGTTCGGTGGCCAGATCGCGGAGGATTTCAAATGTGCGTGGGGTTTCGCCGTGCCGTGAGACGAACACCAGCGGCAGCTTGTCGCGTCCGTCGGCCAATGGCCAGCCCACGCTGAACGCCATGCGTGCGAGGCGGCTGAGGCGACGGCGTTGCATGGCCGGCAGAAACGACACATCGGGCGCGGCATCACTGCTCTGGAGCACGACCGGCTGTCGGCTCCAGGCCTGCCAGGCGTCCACGCTGTCGAGCCCGGGAGCCCACGCGCGCCATTGGGCGATGTTGAAGTTGATCACGGACATTCATCCCGCCCCTGCGGGCTTTCGTTGACGCGTTGAGTCGCCAGCGCCGCAGCACGCTTGGCTTGGCGCAGGGCGCCGGGTGGCGCGCATTATCCCGGTGCGACGGGTGTGTAGCAAATGTTGGTTACATTTTGCCCAACAAAATGTACCGAGCGGTTCGCCGTGTGGCTGTCACTTGGCCATTATCCAGATTCCACGCGGCCTGTCTGTCAGGTGAGTCTGTGATGACTGGCGGTTTTTTCCCTGCCTGTGCGCCGATATTTACACCTGACGACGTAGTCCATGTCGGTGAAGGTAGCGAAGCGTGGCCACCGGCAACTACACTCGGTCATTCTTTGATACACGGAGGTTTGGTCATGCGGCGCGTGGTGTTCAATCAGAAAGGTGGCGTGGGCAAGTCCAGCATCGCCTGCAATCTGGCGGCGGTCAGTGCCAGCGAGGGCTATCGCACCTTGCTGGTCGATCTCGATGCCCAGGCCAATTCCACTCAGTATCTGACCGGGCTCACCGGCGACGACATTCCGATGGGCATCGCCGATTTCTTCAAACAGACGCTGTCCTCCGGGCCGTTCTCGAAGAAGAATCAGGCGGACATCTACGAGACCCCGTTCGACAACCTGCACATCATTACCGCCACTGCCGAGCTGGCTGACCTGCAGCCCAAGCTTGAGGCAAAACACAAGATCAACAAGCTGCGCAAGTTGCTGGACGAATTGTCGGAAGACTACGACCGGATTTATCTGGATACCCCGCCAGCACTGAACTTCTATGCGGTATCGGCGCTGATTGCGGCGGATCGGGTGTTGATTCCTTTCGACTGCGACAGCTTTTCCCGTCAGGCCCTGTACGGTCTGATCGCCGAGATCGAAGAGTTGAAGGATGACCACAACGAAGGGTTGGAAGTTGAAGGCATTGTGGTCAATCAGTTCCAGGCCCGCGCCAGCCTGCCACAGCAGATTCTCGATGAGTTGATCGCCGAAGGCTTGCCGGTGTTGCCGGTGTATCTGAGCAGTTCGGTGCGCATGCGCGAGTCGCACCAGGCCAGCATGCCGCTGATCCACCTCGACCCACGGCACAAGCTGACCCAGCAGTTCGTTGAACTGCACAATCTGCTGGAAGACCACTGATCTGCCGAATCACACGCTAATCCCCTGTGGGAGCGGGCTTGCTCGCGAAGGCGCAAGGTCAGTCGACATTAATGTCGGATGAAAAACCGCTTTCGCTGGCAAGCCCGCTTCCACAGGTTTCTGTGTTGGGTCAGATCCCTTGGCTACGCAGCCACGCCATCAATTGCGGCAATGGAAATGCACCACTCTGGCGCGCCACTTCCCTACCGTTTTTAAACAGAATCAGACTCGGAATCGAGCGAATCCCCAACTGCGCCGACAGCTGCTGGTTCGCTTCGCTGTCGAGCTTGGCCAGCCGACACTTGCCCGCCAATTGCGCTGCAGCCTGTTCGAACACCGGCGCAAACGACTTGCACGGCCCGCACCAGTCCGCCCAGACATCCACCAGTAACGGCAGATCGCCCTTGATCTGACTGGTGTAATCGCCTTGCTTGAGTTCGAACGGTTTGCTCAACAGCACCGCAGATTTGCAGCGCCCGCATTTGGGCTGGTCCGCCAGGCGCTCGGCGGGGATGCGGTTGAGGCCGTTGCAGGTGGGGCAGGGGATGAGGAGTGGGGTGGTCATATTCGGCTCATTGAAATTCAGCGGTTCGTGCGACCTATCTGGAGCCGCACGAGCTGTTTATCAAGTTCGCGCGCTGGGGGCTCACGACGAACAACTGATCTCCAAATGCTTGCCCCACTCCGGTGGCCGCTCGGCATAACCTTCCATTCCCGGCTGCTCTTCGAACGGTTTGCTCAGCACCGAGTGCAGCCGGCGCACCTCGGAATAATCGCCTTGCTCTGCCGCATCAATGGCTTTTTGCGCCAGGTAGTTGCGCAGGACGTACAGCGGATTGACCGCGTGCATCCGCGCGCGGCGCTGCTCTTGATCGGTATCGCCATCGCGAGCGACGCGGGCGACGTAGCGTTCGCCCCAGGCATCGAAACCCTTGATATCGACAAAATCATCACGCAAGCGAGCCACGGCCTGTTCGGCTGACTCTTCACCGAGGCGGCGGAAGAACAGTGTGTAGTCGACGCCGCTGTTCTGCATCAGTTGCAGCAGGTTTTCCAGCAATTGCTGGTCGTCGTCTTCGGCAGTAGTGAAGCCGAAACGGCGGCGCATCAGGTCGAGGTAATGCGCCTGGAACAGCGGCAGGTACAAGCCCAGTGTTTCACGCAGGGCTTCGACGCTGATGAACGGCGTCAGCGCCTGGGCGAGGGCGCTGAGGTTCCACTGGCCGACCGGCACCTGATTGCTGAACGAGTAACGGCCCTGATCATCGGAGTGGTTGCAGATGAAGTTGGCGTCGAAATCGTCGAGGAAGGCGAACGGGCCGAAGTCGAAGGTGATGCCGAGGATCGACATGTTGTCGGTGTTCATCACGCCGTGACAGAAGCCGTAGGCCTGCCATTTGGCGATCAGTTCGGCGTTGCGTTCGACGATCTCGCGGAACATCGCCAGATACGGTTCCGGTTGTTCCAGGCATTCGGGGAAATGCATCGCCAGGACATGCTCGCCGAGCTGCTTTTGCTGTTCGGGGCGCTTGGTGTAATAGAAATATTCGAAGTGGCCGAAGCGGATATGACTCGGCGCCAGGCGCAGCACCATCGCCGCGCGCTCCTGTTTTTCCCGCCAGACTGGTGTGTCGGAGCCGATCACGCAGGCTGCGCGTGAGGAAGGAATGTTCAGCGCATAGAGGGCTTCGGAAGCTAGAAATTCGCGGATCGAAGAGCGCAACACCGCACGACCATCGCCCATGCGCGAAAACGGCGTCTGCCCGGCGCCCTTGAGGTGCAGGTCCCAATGTTCGCCGGCGTTGTTGTAGACCTCGCCGAGCAGCAAACCACGACCGTCGCCCAGTTGCGGCGTATAGCCGCCGAACTGGTGGCCGGAGTACACCATCGCCCGTGGCTCCGCATCGGCCCACAGCTTGTGGCCGCCGAACAGTTCGGCAAACTCTTGAGTTTCGGCAGTCGCCGGGTCCAGGTCGAGCAGGGCCAGTGCGGCCGGGCTGGCCACTACCAGCCGTGGATTATCGATCGGCTCGGGCAGTACGTGAACGGAGAACGCGTCGCCCAGGCGGGCAAAGCGGTTGTCGAAAGTCAGTTCGTCGAGGGCTTTCACGGGCCGGCTCCAGCAGAATGTCCGAGCATTCTGCTGGGACCATGTCGGTTAGTCGAGTTTGCTCGGTGGCGGTTCCGGCAACGGTTTCTGCCCGTCGACGACCGGCACGATGGTTTTGTTCTCGGGTTCCACGGGCACCATCTTGTATTCCTGACCGTGGAGGTTCTTCAGGTAAACCTCCATTTGCCGGAACGAAATGTTGATGTGCTGCTTCTTGAACTCGCGGTTGATGAAGCGGTTGACCTCATCGAGCACCGGGTTGCGGTCGCCGAGATCGCGCACATGCATGCGCAGCTCGTGATCGAGGGTGCTTTCGCCGAAATTGAGGAAGTACACGTGCGGCTCCGGTTCCTTCAGCACACGCGGGTTCTCCCGAGCAGCCTTGAGCAACAGTTCCTTGACCAGGTCCAGATCCGAGCCGTAATCAACGCCCAGTTTCAGCGTGACGCGGGTGATGGTGTCGGTCAGCGACCAGTTGATCAGTTGCCCGGTAATAAACGTCTTGTTCGGGACAATGATGTCCTTGCGGTCGAAGTCGGTGATGGTCGTGGCACGGATGCGGATCTTGCTCACCGTGCCCGAGAGGTTGCCGATGGTGATGGTGTCGCCGATCCGCACCGGGCGTTCGAAGAGGATCATGATGCCGGAGATGAAGTTGGCGAAGATCTCCTGCATACCGAAACCGAGGCCTACCGACAGCGCCGCCACCAGCCATTGCAACTTGTCCCAGCTGACGCCGAGGGTCGACAGGGTGGTGACGAAGCCGACGCCGGCAATCACATAGGACAGCAGTGTTGTCGTTGCGTAAGCACTGCCCTGAGCCAGATTGAGCTTGGACAGCACGAACACTTCGAGCAGGCCGGGCAAATTGCGCGCCAGCGCGAAGGTGATGCCGATGATGATCAGCGCGCCGAGCATGTCGCCGATGCTGATCGGCACCATGCTCATGTTGGCGCCAGTGCCGCTGGTGTATTCGTAGAGGGTGATGTTGTCCAGGTACGAAAACACCGAGATCAGGTCCGACCAGACCCAGTACAGCGCCGCGATGAAACCGCCGAGCAAGGCCAGGCGGATCAGGCGCAGGGACTGTTCGTTGACCTTTTCGATGTCCAGCGTCGGCTCTTCGATCACCGCTTCCCCGTCACCGGCCTCTTTTGCCGCTTGCCGTTTCGCCAGCGCGCGCTGGTAAGCCAGGCGCCGCGCCGCAACGCTCAGGCCCCGCACGAAAGTGGCCTCGATCACCAGCCAGAACATCAGCAGGTACAGGGTATTGATCAAGCGATCGCTGAGTTTCAGCGCCGTGTAGTAGTAGCCGAAGCACACCGCGACAAACAGGGCGATCGGCAACAGGGTGAACATCACCCCGACGGCTTTACGGAACAGCGAGGCATTCTGGTGTGTCGGGCTGCTGATCAGCAGGCGACTGAGCAGCCACGCCATCAAGGCGTAGCAGGTCAGCACCACCGGCATGCCGAGCACGTCATCGGCCAGCGCCGCCGGCTGCAGCTCGGCGACGGCCACCACGGCCACCAGTGCCATGACCACAAGACCCAACCGACGCACCCAGCCCTGAAGGAACTCGACCTGCGGTTTCTCCCAGCGGAAGTGCAATTCCGCCACGCCACCCGGCGCGAGAATCCGGTACGCGGTGTAGAACACCAGCCAGGCCTGGCCCATCTGCAACAGTGCCGCGCCCATGTTGGCGTTCTGCCCGCGTGCATCGATCTGCAAGGCCAGACCGCACAGCGCCAGACCCAGCGCCACCGGCATCGCCAGCAAAATATTGATCAGAATGGCCTGCGGCGTGTGCCATTGGCTGTCGCGCTTGAAGTGGCCGATGTCCTGGTGAACCTTGTTGAGTCTTCCGTACAGCGCCTTGCGGCGCCATAACAGAGCGCCGATCAGTAACGCGAGTGGCAGGAACAACAAGGGGCGCTGGGTCAGGCCGTCCGTCAGTTCGCTCAGGCTCGACGCCCAAGGCAACGTGTTGACCTGCCGCTCGAGGCGCTCTGGCACGCCGCGCATCCATTCCACGTCCAGTGGCTTGTTGCTGGGGATCCAGAACATCTGTTCGTCGAGGGTTGCGCGCAGGCTTTGCGCGGTGCTCAGCAGTTGTTTCTGGTTGAGCTGCAGGGTGATCGACTCATTGAGCATCGCGCTCAACTCGCGGTTCAGCCGCTCGAGCAAATCGGCGCGGGTGTTGGCCAGATCGAGCAGGCTCTTGCGCAGCTGCGGGGTGACCTGCTCCGGCGGCTGCGTGGCCAGCAAGTTGTCGACGTAGGTCGCCGGATTGCTCAGCAGCTCGCGTTGCTGACTGACATCGAACTGATAGAGGCGAATATCGGCAATCTGGTCGGCGAGGTCGCGGTCGACCTTGAGGTGCGGCAGGGCCTGCTTCTGCTTGTAGAGAATTTTCGACAGCAGCAGGCTGCCCTTGAGCACATTGATCTGTTCGTCCAGCGCCGAATCGCTCTGGGTCAGGGTGTCGAGTTGCTGTTTGGTCTGCAGGTTCTGCTGAGTGACTTCGTTGAGACGGTCGGTGCTCTTGAGCAAATAGTCGGAAAGCTTGAGGTTGGTGGCGCTCTCGCTCGCCAGCAGGCTGCTGCCGCCGGCCTTCTGCGCTTCGATCGATTGCTGGGTCACGGTTTCCTGCGACTGCGCCAGACGCTTCTGGTTGATCAGGGTTTGCAGTTCCTGGATCTCGCGGTCGAGGCGATCGGATTTCTCCGAGAGCAAATCGTGCTGGGCGTTGCCCAGATCCTGCAGCTGCGTGTTGCCGGCCAGTTCCTGACGGCGCAGCGGAATCAGCGCATTGAGTGCGGCCAGCTCGGCGTTCAACTGGTCGCGCTGTTCGGCGGTGACCGTTTTGCCCGTGTCCTTGCCGGACTTGAGAATGGTATTGATCTGCTGGATGCGCGTCTGGCTGGCGGAAATCTCTGCCTGAGCGCGTTCGGGGCGAGTCTGCGCGGTGATGATCAGGCTGTTGGCTTCGGCCAAAGCTTTTTGCAGGTCGCTCTGCTGGGTCGAGCGATCGGTAAGGATCTGCTCCAGTTGCTGGATCGACTCCTTGGGAAAACGCTGTGCCACTGGCACCGGCGCGGTAGCCTTGAGACGGCTGAGTTCGCGGGTGTTTTCAATCGTCTGCTTGGGCGCGTTGGCCAGCTGACGCTTGAGGTCGATCAGCTTTTGCTCGTAATCACGCTGGTTGTTCAGCTGATTGAGCGTGTTCTGCAGAACGGTCTGCAAGGTCTTCTTGTCGGCGTCCGGCAATTTGCTGTCGGCCAACTTGTCGAGGCTGGCCTGCACGGCGTCGCTGGACGGTGGTTCGGCAGCATGCAGCGGGCCGACAACGAGACTGAGGCCCAGCAGGGCCGCGGCGAAAAAGGAGCGCAGGGTAGGCATAGAGACCGGTCAAGCAAGTGAGAGTGGAGGCAGTTTAGAGGAAGAGTCCGGGGCCCGGGCGACTTCCTTCGGGGAATCTGACGCCCACTTTGCCGATCTTGTTCCCGTCCATGACCGCGACTGTCCAGTGGGTGTTGTTCCATTCCACCTGGTCGCCGACGATGGGTGCGCCCCCCACTTTTTGCGCGATGAACGCGCCCAGGGTCATGTCCGGATCGATGCCTTCGGCCGGCAAGCCATACAGCGCTGCAACCGCTTTAAGCTGGGCGTCTCCTTCGAGCACGAAGTCGCCGAAGAAACGCAGATCGAGGCCGCGTTGCGGTGCCTGGCTGAACAGTTTGCCGAGGGCCGGCAAGTTGTGTTCGTGGCCAATAACACACAGCAAATCATCGACTTCCAGCACCGTACTACCCGACGGATGGAGCAGTTGTTGGCCGCGAAACAGGGCTGCGATGCGCGTGCCTTCGGGCATTTTCAATTCACGCAGCGGCGAGCCGATGCACCATTTCTCGGCGCCGAGCTTGTAAACGAACAACTCCCACTCGCTGGTCACGTGCACTTCCAGCGCCGCCCGGGAAATCGGCGCTGGCTCGGGCGGTACCGTCACTTTGAGCAACTTGGCCACCCACGGCAGGCTCGTGCCCTGCACCAACAGCGACACCAGAACGATGAAGAATGCGAGATTGAAGTAGAGCTGCGCTTGCGGCAGGCCGGCCATCAGCGGGAACACCGCCAGAATGATCGGCACCGCGCCGCGCAGACCCACCCACGAAATAAAGGCTTTTTCGCGACCGTGGAAGGCCTTGAACGGCAGCAGGCCGACCATCACTGACAGCGGCCGCGCGAACAAAATCATCCACAGCGCCAGACCCAGGGCGGGCAGGGCGATCGGCAGCAGATCATGAGGCGTGACCAGCAGGCCCAGCACCAGAAACATGCCGATCTGCGCCAGCCACGCCATACCGTCAAGCATGTGCAAAATGCCGTGGCGGCTGCGCACCGGGCGGTTGCCGATCACCAGACCGCACAGGTACACGGCGAGGAAGCCGCTGCCATGCAAGGCGTTGGTCAGCGCGAACACCACCAGACCGCCGGCGATGATCAGGATCGGATAGAGCCCGGCGGCGAGATTGATGCGGTTGACCAGTTGCAGCATCACCCAGCCGCCGCCCAGACCGATCACACCACCGATGCCGAACTCGCGAATCAGGTGAGTCAGCAGACTCCAGTGCAGACCGGTTTCGCCGCTGGCGAGCATGTCGATCAGGGTGACGGTGAGAAACACCGCCATCGGATCATTGCTGCCGGATTCGATTTCCAGACTGGCGCTGACCCGCTCATTCAGGCCTTTACCGCCGAGCAGCGAGAACACCGCAGCGGCGTCGGTCGAACCGACGATGGCGCCGATCAGCAGGCCCTGAATCAGATTGAGGTCGAACAGCCAGGCAGCAGCCATGCCGGTCAGCCCGGTGGTGATCAACACGCCGACCGTGGCCAGCGACAACGCCGGCCACAAGGCCACGCGGAAACTCGACACACGCGTGCGCAAACCGCCGTCGAGCAAAATCACCGCCAGGGCGAGGTTACCGACCAGATAGGCCGTCGGGTAATTATCGAAAATGATCCCGCCACCATCGACCCCGGCAGCCATGCCGACCGCGAGAATGATGACCAGAATAGGAATGCCGAGACGTGAAGACAGGGAGCTGACAAGAATGCTTGCGCCTACCAGCAACGCGCCGATCAAGAACAGGCTGTTGATGGTCGTCGCATTCAAAGGCAGTACTCCAGAAGCGTAAAGACGAGGCACAAACTGACCATGCAGTCTGCGTGCCAGCGATTCTAACCTGTTGAAATGTGATGCTGTCAAAAAGCTTTTGCGGTCGGTGATCGTTCCCACGCGGAGCGTGGGAACGATCAAGGATCAGGTTAGAGGCTGAACCGCCCAACCATGTTGTTCAGATCCAGCGCCAGGCGCGACAGCTCGTTGCTCGCCGCGCTGGTCTGGTTCGCCCCGGTCGCCGATTGCACCGACAGATCGCGGATGTTGACCAGATTGCGATCAACCTCGCGCGCCACCTGCGCCTGCTCTTCCGCCGCGCTGGCGATGACCAGATTGCGCTCGTTGATTTCGACGATGGCGCTGTTGATGGTGTCCAGCGACATCCCGGCACCACGGGCGATGTTCAGCGTCGATTCGGCACGTTCGGTGCTGTTGCGCATCGAATCCACGGCGTGTTCGGTGCCGCTCTGGATGCTGCCGATCATGCGTTCGATTTCGCTGGTCGACTGCTGGGTGCGATGGGCCAGGGCACGCACTTCGTCCGCCACCACGGCGAAACCACGACCGGCCTCACCGGCACGGGCCGCTTCGATCGCTGCGTTCAATGCCAGCAGGTTGGTCTGGTCGGCGAGGCCACGGATCACGTCGAGCACCTTGCCGATATCGCGCGATTCATTGGCCAGGTCGCCGATCAAGGACGCGGTGCTCTGTACATCAGCGCTCATGCGTTCGATGGCGCTGACGGTTTCCTGCACCAGATCACGACCGTCGCCCGCCGAAGTGGTGGCGTTTTTCGAGGCTTCCGAGGTGCTGACCGCGTTGCGCGCGACTTCTTCGACGGCACTGGTCATCTCGTTGACCGCCGTGGCGGCCTGTTCGATTTCGTTGTTCTGCTGGGTCAGGCCGCGAGCACTTTCGTCGGTGACGCTGTTGAGTTCTTCAGCGGCGGAGGCCAGTTGCGTGGCCGAACCGGAGATGCGCTGCAGAGTGTCGCGCAGCTTCGATTGCATCTTGGCCATCGCGGCCAGCAGGCGCCCGGCTTCATCTTCGCCATCGACGTGGATCGGCTGGGTCAGGTTGCCTTCGGCGATGGTTTCCGCAGCCTCCAGTGCCTTGGAAATCGGCTTGGTGATGCTCACGGTCAGCAGCCAGGCGAACAGCAGGGTCAGGCCGCTGGCGATCACCAGCAGTGTCACTACAAGGTTGAACGACATCGAGTACTGGTCTGTGGCGCCCTGATCGGTCTCGGCGATCTGCTGGGTGTTGATCTCCAGCAAGCGTGCCAGTGCGGTGTTCACCGCCTCCGAGTTGCTCAGCAAATCGCTGTTGAGCATCTGCCGCAATTCATCGATCTGATTGTTGCGCGACAAGGTTTTCATGCGCTCTTCAAGCTGACGGTATTGCGCCAGCAACTGCACGTACTGATCGTACGCCGCGCGTTCCTGCGGGCCTTCGATCAATGGCTCGTAAGCGCGTTGCGCATCGGCGATCTGGCGGTTGCGCAGGTCGAACAGTTCGATGGTTTTCTGCTGCACATCGGGTTCGCGGTTGATCAACAGGCGATAGGACAGCACGCGCAGACGCAGGGTCAACTGGGTGAATTCGTCGAGGGCCTTGATCGATGGCACGCTGGCGGTGGCGATGTCTTCACCGGCCGCGCGGATCTTGCTCATCTGGTTCAGCGCAAACACGCCGAGAATCAACATCAGGCCGCCAATCAGGGCGAAACCGGTGAACGCCCGTGGGGCGATATTCATATTGCGAAGGGACATGGGCGGATACCGAAAAGGGCCGCATCCATGCGGGCTGAGACTGCTGTATGGGTGACTTATCGGTCATACGACTAAAGTCTTGAGGTGGTGTGCGTATTTGTCGCAGACAGCTCTGTGCGACGAAGTGCAGGAACCAGATCGACCATTCACAGTCTTTTAAACTCGCGAGAAGCTTCGCCACCCAGGTAAATCAAGGCCTTGCGCCGGTTTAACCCTGGCATCCGTGGTGACTTTTCTTTATCGTACGCGCCCTTTGAAAAACGCTTGGAAGATCAAAATGTTGGAAGCATCCCTCAGCCAATTGGAACAGCTCGTCAGCGATCTGGTGCAACAGAACCAGACCTTGCTGCAGACCAACCAGACCCTGTCCACGGAACTGGCCCAGGCCAAGGATGAAAACGAAAACCTGCAACTGAACCTGATGGAGCAGGAAGAAAAACACGGCGCCACCGCCGCTCGCATCCAGGCGCTGGTTGATCGCGTCAACGCCGGTCCGGTCAGCGCATGAACCACGGCACAGCGGGGGTAAAAGTCATCTCCATTCTTGGTGAGGACTATTCGATCAAGGCACCGGCCGGGGAAGAACAGACCCTGCTGGACGCGGCGATGATGCTCAAGGCAGCGCTGGAGGACACCAAGCGCAAATACCCGACGCTGATCGGCGACCGCTTGCTGGTGCTGGCAGCGATGAATCTGTGCTCGCAGCAGATTGAAATGAAGAAGCAGCACGAAGAAGAACTCGAGCGTTATCAAGAGCAAGTCAGCGCCACGGTCGAGACCATCACCAAGACCATCAGTCAGGGCTGATGCGGTTGCGCACAACCAGGGAGTAGATTGTCGGTTGGCTTGTATACAATCGGCACGGCTGTTGCAGTGTTTCGGCCACTTATTCCCTGGGGGTGCTCCATGCAGTGGTGGCGACGCAGTATTCAGTGGCAGTTGATTCTCGGCATGGGCACGGCCCTGCTGATCAGCATCGTGATTGTGGTTGGCATTTATACCCTGGTGGTCAACCGCCTTGCGCAGAACTATCTGGTCGAGCAAGCGCTGCCGTCGAGCATCGAAGCGACGCGCAACGATATCGAGCGCATCCTCGTCCAGCCACTCACCGCCGCCAAGGACATCGCCAGCAACACCATGGTGCGTGACTGGCTGGCGACGGGCGAAGACAGCAGCAAAACTGCTCTATTTGCGCAGTATCTGGAAGGTATCCGCGCCGAACACAAGGCCTTCACGGCGCTGATCATCGGCACCGAATCCAACCACTACATCACCGAAAAAGGCCTGGATCGCACCCTCAGTCGCTCGAAACCGGCCGATGCCTGGTTCTATTCCTTTCTCGACAGCAATCAGCCGCGCACGCTGAATATCGACAACGATGGCGCCACTGGCGAGCTGGCCCTGTTCATCGATCTGAAGGTCGAGCAGGCCGGCAAAGTGGTTGGCGTTGCCGGGCTCGGGCTGAGCATGAAAGAGCTTTCCGAGTTGATTCACAATTTCAGCTTCGGTGAGCGCGGCAAGGTCTATCTCGTGCGTTCCGACGGTTTGATTCAGGTGCATCCGCAAGCGCAGTTCAGCGGCAAACGCACCTTGACCGAGCAGATCGGCGCCAACGCGGCGCAAGCGGTGATGGGGCATAAGACTGCAGTCAACAGCAGCTTTCAGCGCGAGGGTGAAGATTTTCTCGCCTTCAGTCTGCCGTTGCGCGATCTCGGCTGGACATTGGTGGCCGAAGTGCCGCAGTCGCAGATCTACGCCGAAGCGCGCCAAGCGATGTGGATGAGTGGCGGCATCGGCCTGGTGGTGGCATTGGTTTGCCTGGCATTGGTGGTGTGGCTGGCGCAAGGGCTGGTGCGACCGATCCGACAAGTAACACGAGCGCTGGTGGCCATCGGTAGCGGTGGGGGAGATTTGACCCACCGGTTAGATTCCAGTCGCGCCGATGAGTTGGGTGACCTGGCTCGAGGGTTCAACCGGTTCCTCGACAGCCAGCGCGCGATGATCGGCGAAGTGCTGACCACCAGCGAGCGTTTACGCATGGCGGTGGGGCAAGTGGCGACGGTGGTGGACAACACCGCCGATCGTTCCGGTCGGCAGCAGGAAATGACCGACATGGTCGCCACGGCTGTCCACGAAATGGGCCTGACCGTGCAGGAAATCGCGCAGAACGCCGGCAACGCCGCGCTCGCTTCGCAAACTGCACGTGATGAAGCGCTGCAGGCGCGGGAAGTGGTCGGTGGCTCGGTCCGCCATATCGAAAGCATGTCCGATGAAATCGGCGTGGCGGCGGGGGCGGTGGCTGAGCTGGCGCAGCAAGTGGCATCGATCGATTCGGTGCTGGCGGTGATTCGTGGCGTTTCCGAACAGACCAATCTGCTCGCACTCAACGCCGCCATCGAAGCCGCCCGCGCCGGCGATATGGGCCGTGGCTTTGCCGTGGTCGCCGATGAAGTGCGCACCCTGGCACGCAGAACCCAGGCCTCGACCGACGAAATCCAACTGATGATCGGCAGTCTCAAGCAAGGCGCGGAAAATGCCGTGTCGTCGATGCGCACCGGTCAGGCCGCGACGGGCACCGGGGTTGAATCGAGCCAGCGCACCGGGGCGTCGTTGACGGCGATTACCGGGCAGGTCGAGCGCATCAGTGACATGAATCATCAAGTAGCGACGGCGACGGAAGAACAGTCGGCGGTGACCGAAGAGATCAATCGCAATGTGCAGGGCATTTCCGATCTGGCGCGGGCGACGGCGGTCGAAGTTCGTGCCTGTCGTGAGGATTGTCAGATGTTGCAGAAGCTGGCGGATGATCTGGCGCGGCAGATGGGTGGGTTCAAGTTGAGCTAAAGGATCAAGATCAAAAGATCGCAGCCTTCGGCAGCTCCTACATTGGAATGCGTTTCTGTAGGAGCTGCCGAAGGCTGCGATCTTTTGCTTTTAGAACCACGCGTCCCGCATCGCCAGACACGTATCATCCCGCGCCTCCAGCAAGTCCAGCTCATGCTGGCAACCCGGCACTTCCCACGTCAGGAAATATCGCGCCGCCTGCAACTTGCCCTTATAGAAGTCGACATCCGCCGCACTCCCGTTGGCCAGGCCTTCCTCGGCGCGAATCGCTTGCTCCAGCCAGCGCCAGCCGATCACCGCGTGGCCAAACACTTTCAGGTACAGCGCCGAGTTCGCCAGACTGCTGTTGACCTTGCCCTGCGCCAGATCGGTCAGCAGGCCGATGGTCACGGTTTGCAGGCGGGCAACGAGTTTCTCCAGCGGTTCCCGCAGTGCGGTCAGCGAATCGTACGCAGCGGCGCGTTCAGCGGTGTTGGCGATCAGGCGGATCAATTGCTTCAGCCCAGCGCCACCGTTCTGCGCCAGTTTGCGGCCAAGCAGATCCAGCGACTGAATGCCGTGGGTGCCTTCGTGGATCGGGTTCAGGCGGTTGTCACGGTAGTACTGCTCCACCGGGTATTCGCGCGTGTAACCGTGACCGCCAAGAATCTGGATCGCCAGTTCGTTGGCCTTCAGGCAAAACTCCGATGGCCAGGATTTGACGATCGGCGTCAGCAGGTCCAGCAACTCGTGCGCCTGCTTACGCTCGGCTTCGGTTTCCAGCGTGGTGGTGTCATCGAACAACCGCGCGGCATACAGGCCGAGGTCAAATGCGCCTTCGACGTAGGATTTCTGCGTCAGCAGCATGCGTCTGACGTCCGCGTGCTGAATGATCGCCACCGGCGCGGTGGTCGGATCCTTGCTGTCCGGCACCCGCCCCTGCGGCCGCTCGCGCGCATAGTCCAGCGAATACAGGTAACCGGCATAACCGAGCATCACCGCACCCATGCCGACGCCGATTCGCGCCTCATTCATCATCTGGAACATGTAGCTCAAACCATGGTGCGGCTTGCCCACCAGATAGCCGACGCACTCGCCGTTATCGCCAAAATTCAGTGCCGTCGACGTCGTGCCGCGCCAGCCCATCTTGTGAAACAACCCGGCGAGCAACACGTCGTTGCGCTGGCCGAGGCTGCCGTCGTCGTTGACCAGAAACTTCGGCACGATGAACAGCGAAATACCTTTCACTCCCGGCGGCGCATCCGGCAGTTTCGCCAGCACCATGTGCACGATGTTTTCCGAGAGCGGGTGATCACCGCCGGAGATGAAGATCTTGTTGCCCTTGAGGCGGTAAGTGCCGTCGGACGCAGGCTCGGCGCGGGTACGAATATCCGACAGCGACGAACCGGCGTGCGGCTCGGTCAGGGCCATGGTGCCGAAGAAGCGCCCGTCGATCATCGGTTGCAGAAACCGCTGCTTCTGCTCTTCGCTGCCGAAGCTCTCGATCAGGTTCGCCGCACCCATGGTCAGGAATGGGTACGAAGTCGACGCGGCGTTAGCCGACTGGAAATGCGCGAAGCAGGCTTGCGACAGCAGCGTCGGCAGTTGCATGCCGCCAGCTTCAAAACTGCGTGCGGCGTTGAGAAAACCGGCCTCGAGAAAGGCAGCCACCGCCGGTTTCACTTCGGGAATAAGAATCGCCTGGCCGTCTTCATAGCGCGGCTCGTTTTCATCGCCCTTGCGGTTGTGCGGGGCAAAATACTTTTCGGCGATGTTGCGCGCGGTGCCGATGGCAGCGTCGAAGGTCTCGCGATTGTGCTCGGCAAAACGCTCTCGCCGGGTCAGGCCCTCGGCATCAAGGACTTCGTACAGCTCGAAAGCCAGATTGCGGGAACTGAGCAGCGTCTCGGACATGGCGGCTTACCTGGGAATTGAGGTTGGGCCGAGTCTAAGGTGGGGGAATAGAGGCTGGATAGGATGATTGATGAGAGTGATGCAGAAGCAAAAGATCGCAGCCTTCGGCAGCTCCTGCATTTGGAATGCGTTCCCTTTAGGAGCTGCCGAAGGCTGCGATCTTTTGATCTTCTGTGGGAGCGAGCCAGGCGACCATTGCAGTCGCCTGAATTTACAGCGGTTTAACCGATCGTCATCAAGCTGGCATTACCCCCCGCCGCAGCGGTGTTGACGCTCAATGCTCGCTCAATTACCAGACGTTCCAGAGCAATGTTGGTTTCGCCCTGGGACAAGCCCTGAACGCCAACGATCGCACCGCCACGCTGAGCAATCTGCTGGCAGACGCCGCGCAACTGGTCGGAATGGCCGTGATGCAGAACCGCATCAAACACCACTTCATCTTTATTCCAGTCAGCTACCAACTTGATCCGCGCCTGAATGTCCTTCGGCAGACGTGCGAACAATGCCTTGCTGATGTCCGACTCCGGCCATACCGCCGAACCGCCTACCGCCAGCACCGCCGCCAGTTGCGTCAGCAGGTCGCCTTCAACTTCCGCCAGGCACAACACATGCTCGCGCGGCAGGATGGCGTAGCTGTTTTTCTCGCCGGTCGGGCCTGCCAGTACGCGGGTGATGCCGCTCTGCGATTGCGCCGCGTACTGCACGCACAGGGTGCTCAGGTCGGCGTACTTGTTGCTTTCAGCCCAGGCTTTCAGCGCGTTCAGCGGTTTGCTCATGGCATCGCGCAGGCGCACGTCCGGGGCGACGATGGCGTCACCGCGAGCGAAGGATTGTTCGATGGCGTCGGTAGGACGCGTCGACAGCAAGCGGTACAGATACAGCGGGCCACCGGCTTTCGGCCCAGTACCCGACAGGCCTTCGCCGCCAAATGGCTGCACGCCGACCACGGCACCGACGATGTTGCGGTTGACGTAGACGTTACCGGCGTTGACGTTGTCGATCACCTTGGCGATGGTCTCGTCGATGCGCGTGTGCACGCCCAGCGTCAGGCCGTAACCGGAGGCGTTGATCTGGCCGATCAGTTGATCCAGCTCTTTGCGCTTGTAGCGCACCACGTGCAGCACTGGGCCGAAGATCTCGCGTTGCAGTTCGTCGAAGCTTTCCAGCTCGATCAGGGTCGGCATGACGAAGGTGCCGCGCTTGACCTCTTCGCTGTCGGCAATTGCCACTTGGTAAACGTTGCGGCCTTTGTCGCGCATGCCCTGGATGTGCTTGTCGATGCCGGCCTTGGCTTCGGCGTCGATCACCGGGCCGATGTCCACGGACAGACGCTCCGGATTGCCGAGACGGCTTTCGGCCATCGCACCTTTGAGCATTTCGATGACGCGATCGGCAGAATCTTCCTGCAGGCACAGTACCCGCAGCGCTGAGCAACGCTGACCGGCGCTGTCGAAGGCCGACGACACTACGTCGATCACCACTTGTTCGGTCAGTGCCGAGGAGTCGACGATCATCGCGTTCTGGCCACCGGTTTCGGCGATCAGCGGGATCGGGCGGCCCTGGCTGTCGAGACGCCCGGCGATGTTGCGTTGCAGCAAGCGCGCGACTTCGGTGGAACCGGTGAACATCACGCCTTTTACGCGTTCGTCACCGACCAGACCGGCGCCGACCGTTTCACCGCGCCCCGGCAGCAGTTGCAGCACGCCTTCCGGGATGCCGGCTTCGAGCATCAAGCGCACGGCTTGAGCGGCGACCAGCGGAGTTTGTTCGGCCGGTTTGGCCAGCACCGGGTTACCGGCGGCCAGTGCCGCAGCGACTTGGCCGCTGAAGATCGCCAGCGGGAAGTTCCACGGGCTGATGCATACGACCGGACCGAGTGGGCGGTGGGCATCATTGCTGAAATCGTTGCGTGCCTGCACCGCGTAATAACGCAGGAAGTCGACCGCTTCGCGGACTTCGGCGATGGCGTTGGCGTAGGTCTTGCCGGCTTCGCGCGCCAACAGGCCCATCAGCGGCTGGATCTCGCCTTCCATCAAATCTGCAGCACGTTCCAGAATCGCCGCGCGCTCGGCCGGCGGGGTGGCCTGCCAGATCGGCGCGGCGTTCAGCGCGCATTGAATGGCGTTGTCGACGTCCTCGACGGTGGCTTCCTGAACGTGACCGACCACATCGCGGTGATCGGACGGGTTCAGCACGGCTGCCGGCGTTTCGTTGCTGGACGCGCAGCCGAGCATCGGCGCGGCTTTCCAGTCATTGTGCGCGGTGGCGAGCAAGGCGCAGGACAGCGAGGCCAGACGATGTTCGTTGGCCATGTCAATGCCGCTGGAGTTGGCGCGCTCGGCACCGTACAGATCACGCGGCAGCGGAATGCGCGGGTGCGGCAGACCGAAACCGCCTTCCATGGTGGCCATCTGCTCGATTTGCGCCACCGGATCGGCGACCAGTTCCTGAATCGAAATCGACTGGTCGGCGATACGGTTGACGAACGAGGTGTTGGCGCCGTTTTCCAGCAGACGACGCACGAGGTACGCCAGCAGGGTTTCGTGGGTGCCGACCGGAGCGTAAACGCGGCACGGACGGTTCAGCTTGCCCTCGGAAACCTTGCCAACCACTTGCTCGTAAAGCGGCTCGCCCATGCCGTGCAGGCACTGGAATTCGTACTGGCCGGGGTAATAGTTCTGACCGGCAATGTGATAAATAGCCGACAGAGTGTGGGCGTTATGCGTGGCGAATTGCGGGTAGATGACTTCCGGCACCGAGAGCAGTTTGCGTGCGCAAGCGATGTAGGAAACGTCGGTGTACACCTTGCGGGTGTAGACCGGATAGCCTTCCAGACCTTCGACCTGAGCGCGCTTGATTTCGCTGTCCCAGTACGCGCCTTTCACCAGGCGGATCATCAGGCGATGACGGCTGCGGCGGGCCAGATCGATCACGTAGTCGATCACGTACGGGCAACGCTTCTGGTAAGCCTGGATAACGAAACCGATACCGTTCCAGCCGGTCAGCTGCGGCTCGAAGCACAGGCGCTCGAGCAGGTCCAGCGACAGCTCGAGGCGGTCGGCTTCTTCGGCGTCGATGTTCAGGCCGATGTCATATTGCTTGGCCAGCAGGGTCAGCGACAGCAGGCGTGGGTACAGCTCGTCCATTACACGCTCGTACTGAGCACGGCTGTAACGCGGGTGCAGTGCCGAGAGCTTGATGGAAATGCCCGGGCCTTCATAAATCCCACGACCGTGGGACGCTTTGCCGATCGAGTGGATGGCTTGTTCGTACGAGGCCAGGTATTTTTGCGCGTCGACTTCGGTGAGTGCCGCTTCACCGAGCATGTCGTAGGAATAGCGGAAGCCCTTGGTTTCGAACTTGCTCGCGTTGGCCAGCGCTTCGGCGATGGTTTCGCCGGTAACGAACTGCTCGCCCATCAGGCGCATGGCCATGTCGACGCCCTTGCGGATCATCGGCTCGCCGCTCTTGCCGATGATGCGGCTCAGCGAAGAAGTCAGGCCGGCTTCGTTGTGGGTGGAAACCAGTTTACCGGTCAGCAGCAGGCCCCAGGTCGCGGCGTTGACGAACAGCGAAGGACTGTTGCCCAGGTGTGGATGCCAGTTGCCGGTGCTGATCTTGTCGCGGATCAGCGCATCGCGTGTGCCTTTGTCGGGGATACGCAGCAGCGCTTCGGCCAGGCACATCAGCGCCACACCTTCCTGTGACGACAAAGAAAACTCCTGCAGCAAACCCTGAACAATGCCCGCACGACCACCGGCACTTTTCTGGTTACGCAGTTTTTCGGCGATGGTCGCGGCGAGTTTGTTGGTGGCTTCGGCCATCGGTGCCGGCAGGCGCGCCTGCTCGATCAGCATTGGCACGACTTCCGGCTCAGGGCGGCGGTAGGCGGCGGTGATCGAAGCACGCAGAACCGATTGCGGCAGGATGCTTTCAGCGAATTCGAGGAAGCATTGGTGAGCGTGATCGGTCTGCACTTCGCCAGCGTCATCGGCGTCTTTGGCGGTCAAACCGTTCAACTCGGTCAGGGTTGCACCACCCTCGAGTTTTTCCAGGTAATTGAAAATTGCCTGTTTGATCAGCCAGTGCGGCGTGCGATCAATCGAGGTTGCGGCAGCCTTGAGGCGCTCGCGGGTCGGGTCATCGAGTTTGACCCCAAGGGTGGTGGTAGCCATATTTTTATCCTCATGGTTGCCACAGTTGCGTGGCATCAGCTGGCGGCAAGATTAGCCGTGCGCTGAATGAGGTGCAACCGGGTGCAACCCTTTTTTTGTCGGAAAAATCCGCAACGGGTCAGGAATTAATTTCCGCGACCAAAGTACTGCCTCTGCTTGGTGCTTTTACTTCTAGCAAAGAGCCCTGACTGCCTTAAAAGGGAGCAAAAACCCGGTGAACGTCGATTAATCCGACTGGGTGCAACTAATTCTCGCGAAACTGGTTGCACCTTATTTGCTTTGTTGCATAGCATTCGCCGCCAAGGTGCAACCGGGAATAACCCGGTACACCGGCTGATGGCTTTCCTGGGGAAACATCAGTCTTAAATGCGCGGGATCCCGGATCGTCTGCCAAACGTCGTCGTTTGCGAGCGGTTCACCACCGCCGCTACATAAAAACAAAGCCAGGGCGTAACTCAATGAGCGTAAGCAATCCAACCCTGATCACATTCGTGATCTACATCGCAGCAATGGTGCTGATCGGCTTGATGGCCTATCGCTCCACCAACAACCTTTCTGACTATATTCTCGGCGGTCGCAGCCTCGGCAGCGTCGTCACCGCGCTGTCTGCCGGTGCCTCCGACATGAGCGGCTGGTTGCTGATGGGCCTGCCGGGCGCCATCTACATGTCCGGTCTTTCCGAAAGCTGGATCGCCATTGGCCTGGTCATCGGGGCCTACCTGAACTGGCTGTTCGTGGCCGGTCGTCTGCGCGTACAGACCGAGCACAACGGCGACGCCTTGACCCTGCCGGACTACTTCGCCAGCCGTTTTGAAGACAAAAGCGGCCTGCTGCGAATCATCTCGGCGATCGTGATTCTGGTGTTCTTCACCATCTACTGCGCTTCCGGCATCGTCGCGGGTGCCCGCCTGTTCGAAAGCACGTTCGGCATGACCTACGAAACGGCGCTGTGGGCCGGTGCTGCGGCGACGATTGCCTACACCTTTATCGGTGGTTTCCTGGCTGTGAGCTGGACCGACACCGTACAAGCCACGCTGATGATCTTCGCGCTGATCCTTACGCCGATCATCGTCCTGCTGGCCACTGGCGGCGTCGATACCACATTCCTCGCCATCGAAGCGCAAGATCCGAGCAATTTCGACATGCTCAAGGGCACCACTTTCATCGGCATCATTTCGCTGATGGGTTGGGGGCTGGGCTACTTCGGTCAGCCGCACATCCTCGCGCGTTTCATGGCGGCGGATTCGGTGAAGTCGATCGCCAAGGCGCGTCGCATTTCCATGACCTGGATGATCCTGTGCCTGGGCGGCACCGTGGCGGTGGGCTTTTTCGGTATCGCCTATTTCTCGGCGCACCCGGAAGTGGCCGGCCCGGTCGCTGAAAACCCTGAGCGGGTGTTCATCGAACTGGCAAAACTCCTCTTCAACCCATGGGTTGCCGGTGTGCTGCTGTCGGCCATTCTGGCTGCGGTAATGAGCACCTTGAGCTGCCAGTTGCTGGTGTGCTCGAGCGCCCTGACCGAAGACTTCTACAAGGCCTTCCTGCGCAAGTCCGCCTCGCAACAGGAGCTGGTCTGGGTCGGTCGTGCGATGGTGCTGTTGGTAGCACTGATTGCCATCGCTATGGCTGCCAATCCGGATAACCGCGTACTGGGCCTGGTGTCCTACGCCTGGGCCGGTTTCGGCGCTGCGTTCGGTCCGGTTGTGCTGATCTCGGTCATCTGGAAAGACATGACCCGCAACGGTGCACTGGCCGGTATTCTGGTCGGCGCGATTACCGTGGTGCTCTGGAAGCATTTCGAACTGCTTGGCCTGTACGAAATCATCCCTGGCTTCATCTTCGCCAGCCTGGCCATCTACATCGTCAGCAAGCTCGGCGCGCCGACCGCTGGCATGGTGCAGCGCTTCGAAGCAGCGGAAAAAGATTTCCACCTGAACAAATAATGCGCTGAGCTTCGGCTCACATCAGAACGGCCCGTTTCCTACCGGAGGCGGGCCGTTTTTTATTGCCTGTAGATTTTCGGCTAAGCTGCAAATCCAGTGTGGGAACGGGCTTGCTCGCGAATGCGGCATATCAGGCGACATCTCAATCGACTGACCCGGCGCCTTCGCGAGCAAGCCCACAGTTCGTTCTGTGTACGGGTTTGGGGGATTTGTCTGTAGTCGAAGGCACCGCGTTCTCAGGCGCTTTCAGCAACCTGCGTAGGGCAAATCTGAATTTCCGGGCACCTGTTCATCACCCCTTGCCTCTCCCGCAGAATCGCCCGCCCCACACTGCAGAGAGACATCGGATGTTCGCCCCTGCCAATCAACCGCGTTTTACCTTGACCCTCGAAGGCGCTCAGGATGACCTCAAGGTCCTTGAGTTCTCGGGCAGGGAAGCCATCAGCCAGCCTTTTCGCTTCGAACTCGAACTGGTCAGCGAGCGGCCGGACCTGGATCTCGAAAGCCTGCTGCACAGTCAGGCGTATCTGAGTTTCGATGCTCAGGGTTGCGGTTTTCATGGTCAGATTTATCAGGTCGGGCAGGGCGATTCCGGGAAACGTCTGACGCGCTATCACCTCAGCCTCGTTCCGCGTCTGATGTATCTGGGGCATCGCATCAACCAGCGGATTTTTCAGCATCAAAGCGTGCCGCAAATTGTCACGCAGATCCTCAAGGATCATTCGATCCTGCGCGATGCCTTTGAATTTCGCCTGGGTAGCGAGTACCCGGAGCGCGAGTACTGCGTGCAGTACGCGGAAAGCGATCTGGCCTTCATCCAGCGTCTGTGTGCCGAAGTCGGCATTCATTATCACTTTCAACACAGCCCCGAAGGCCATCTGCTGGTGTTCGGCGACGACCAGACCGTGTTTCCGAAGCTGGCCGAGCCGACGCTATATTTGCCGGGTAGCGGCATGTCGGGCGGTGCGCCGGCGATTCAGCGTTTCAACGTGCGTGTGGAAACCCGCACCAGCGTTGTCACTCGACGTGACTACAACTTCGAAAAACCGCGCCTGTCTCTGGAAAGCCGCAGTGACGGCGAGCAACGTCCAGTGCTGGAGGACTACCACTTCCCCGGTCAATTCAACGATCGCGACACCGGCAGGCATCTGGCGCGGCGAACGCTTGAACGGCACGTCGCCGATTACCGGCGAGCCGACGGCAGCAGCGACCAGTCCTCACTGGTCTGCGGACATTTCCTGCAACTTGTCGAACATCCGCGCAGCGACTGGAATGATCTGTGGTTACTCACTGCCGTCGAACACCGTGGCCGTCAGCCGCAGGTATTGGAGGAGTCGGTGACCAGCGATGGCGAATCCTTCCAGGGCTATCGCAATACCTTCGTGGCCACGCCGTGGGACGTGTTCTATCGTCCGGCGCTGGGCCCGGAAAAGCCGCGCGTGTCGGGTTACCAACCCGCCGTGGTCACCGGCCCGAAAGACCTGGAGATCCATTGCGATGAATACGGGCGGGTCAAAGTGCAACTGGCCTGGGATCGCGACGGCGAGCTGAACGAGCACTCCAGTTGCTGGCTGCGCGTCGCGACCGGCTGGGCCCACGATCACTACGGCGGCGTGCTGATTCCGCGCGTCGGCATGGAAGTGCTGGTCGGTTTCATTGATGGCGATGCAGACAAGCCGCTGGTCATGGCTTGCCTGCCCAACGCCGCGACACCGGTGCCGCTCGATCTGCCGGCAGACAAGACTCGCAGCGTTTTCCGCAGCCAGAGCAGCCCCGGCGGTGGCGGTTACAACGAACTGCGCATCGAAGATAAGAAAGGCGCCGAGGAAATCTACCTGCGTGCCCAGCGCAATTGGACCCAGCATGTGCTCAATGATCAGCAACTGCAGGTCGACAACCAGCGCAGTGTGATCGTCACCGGCTCCGCCCGGCATGAACTCAAAGCCGACGAACAGCGCATCACCCACGGCCAGCGCCAGACCGAGGTCAGGCAGGATGATCACTTGTCCGTGCTCGGCGACCAGCACGTTCGGGTAAACAGCCAGGCCACCAGCGCCTCGGCGCAGATCCATATCAGCGCTGGCCAGCAAGTGGTAATCGATGGCGGCGCGAGCGCAACGATTCAGGCCGGCGGACAGTGGATCAATATCGGCCCCGGCGGAATTTTCAGCAGCGTACCGATTGTGGTGGGCGGCGCGCCGATGGCGGCAATGAGTGCGGCACCGGTGGTGCCGGGATTGCCCGAGAAACTGGCCGCTGCGCCGGCGGCGATTCTCACCGCCGCACAAATCATGAGTCTCAAAGGTGATGCGCCTTTTTGCGAAGAGTGTGAGCGATGCAAGGACGGTGTTTGTGCAGCCTGAACAATTAACCGCCGAAGATTGGCTGGCGCGGCAGCCGCTGCTGGCGTCAGAACAACTGTTCGCCATTTTCAGCCGCGCCAGCGACGCCGATGCTTTCAAAGCCTGGCAGGGCACAGCGAGTCCAGTGTGGGCCGAGACCATTTATGCCGAGTGGGATGCGGTGATGCCCTATGTGGGAATTGTCGCTGCGGACAGTGAGTTTTTACGTTGGGTGGCGGAAACAGAATCTCGGGATTGGGGATGGTTGGCGGTGTCTTCGGCAGATCTGGAAGTGCTGGTCGAACATTTCCGCAGCCTGACTCAAGTGCTGATGCCGGACGGTAAAGCGGTGTTTTTCCGCTTCTGGGATGGGCGGTTTTTGCTGCCTCTTTTGCAGTCTGACGAGGTCGATCCTGCGCAATTGCTGCCGGTAATTTCGCGAGGCTTGATCAACGGCCAAGCCGTTGCAATCGGCGGTGGAGCGCTGGGTTCGGGGCGGGTTTTTCCGTGGTGGAACGTGCCGAAATCTGTGTTGGCGCAGACTGATGCAAGCGTGCGCATCGTGAATGCTCTGCAATGGCTGAGCGAAGAACACCCAGCCATGTTCGAGGCGTTTCCCGAGGCTGTTTTGCGCTGCAAGGTCGGGCAGTTTTTCAAATTATCGATGTCGGAAGATTCGTCACGATCGGCGCTTCTGGAGTTTTTGCTGGCAGAGACAGAGTGAAATTTCGGGGCAAACGCTTCGGACGTTTCCTTCGAATCGCGGCGGTTTTCATGAACTGGTGCGCGCTGAGTTGCAGGGGTAGTCTTTTCGTTGTCGCCGCGAGAGCGGTGGCAGGGGGTAGGATCCCGAACTCTGAAGTGCATAAGTGCCGCAGGCTGAATACAAGGGTCAAAGCGTATTCATGACAAGTTGACGGCGGCTTTGTGCGGGACACGTTTCGACGTGGCTGATTTGGAGTTCTCAGTTCCTACTCCCGCACATGGCTGCCACCCAAACCCGTAGGAAGGTCAATGGCGGCTCCACTCAGAACTTCAGGGATGCCAAGAATGACAACGACAAAACATGATCCGCCCTACAAGAAAATCACGCCTCACCCCGACAACCGCTTCATGGCCCTGACCGGCAATTGCAGCGACATGCCCAGCCTGTTCGTCGACACCCATGTGCCTCTCGACATCCTCATGGACGCTGCCAACCACCGCATCCGCGCCGTGGTCCAGGTGCTGGAAAACATGTGCATGCGCGGCTCGATCGAATGCGACTCCGTGATCCTCAGCGACTTCGCCCTGCTGTGCGCCATCCCGTTGCGTGATGGCTGCGATGTACTTGATGTCATCGGCAAGCGCCTGCGCAGCTTGCCTGCCTGAAGAGATCAAAAGATCGCAGCCTTCGACGGCTCCTGCAAAGTGAACGCCTGTCCCGTGTAGGAGCTGACGAAGGCTGCGATCTTTTGACTTTCGAAGGGGTCAATCATCATTGATGTATGCATCCTGACTGCGGATAAAGCGGTCGAACGCCTCTGAGTTGTAGACGTGAAGGCACGCAAGAAACACTACTTTTTCACTTGAGTGTTTGCTGCGTAAAGATGTCTGCTCGTAAGCCGTCGACACGTAGCTCAGTGTTTCTTTATAGGGGTCATGCAGCACTTGCAGCGTGTCTTCATTTTGCAGGATGGAATGCATGCCTTTGCCCATGAACGAATAGCCATTGGCGGACAGTGCAATGTCTTTTTCCAGAGCGGAGTGTTCGTTGAATGGCTTCAGAATACAGTGGCTCAGACCATAATTCTTGAGTGTCTGGCGGGCCTGTTCAATGTGGGTTTCGTCGGCGAGGACGAGGCAGGGGCTAAGCAGGCCGAGTAAGCAGATGATCCGATATCGCATGGGTTTTTTGACGTCCTGTCATTCATGTTTAGCCAGTGTAATGCCATAAAAGCAAAGCCCCTCACCCTAACCCTCTCCATCGGGTACATACAGGGAGAAGGTTAGGGTGAGGGCAGGCTTTTGTCCGCTCGGCTGCGAACCCCTGACTTGCCGCCCGGTAAAAGGTAAACTTTGCGGCCCTCGCAGGAGCAGCCATGAATTATCGTCACGCCTTCCATGCCGGCAATCACGCCGATGTGTTCAAACACCTGACCTTGACCCGCCTCATTGCCCTGATGTCGCGCAAGGAGCAGCCGTTTGCCTATCTCGACAGCCACGCCGGCATCGGTCTGTACGACTTGCAGGGCGATCAGGCCAACCGCACCGGCGAGTATCTGGAAGGCATTGCGCGGTTGTGGGATCAGCCCGATCTGCCGGCGCTGACCGCCGACTATATGAAAGTGCTGCAGGAGATGAATCCGGATGGCCAGTTGCGTTTTTACCCGGGTTCGCCGGAGCTGGCGCGGCGCCTGACGCGGCCACAGGATCGGGTGATGCTCAACGAGAAGCACCCCGAAGACGGCGTGCTGCTCAAGGACAACATGGCCGGCGATCGCCGGGTGAAAGTGCACCTGGGCGAGGGCTGGCATGTGGCGCGGGCGATGTTGCCGGTGCAGGAGAAGCGGGCGGTGATGCTGATCGATCCGCCGTTCGAGCAACTGGACGAGATGCAGCGCTGCGCGGCGTCGATGAAAGAAGCCATCGGCCGCATGCGCCAGACCGTGGCAGCGATCTGGTACCCGGTCAAGGATCAGCGTGCATTGCGGCGGTTCTATCAGGACCTGGCAGGCACGGGTGCGCCGAAGTTGCTGCGTGTGGAGTTGCTGGTGCATCCGCTGGACACGCCGAACAGCCTGAACGGTTCGGGCATGGCGATTGCGAATCCGCCGTGGGGGCTGGAGGAAGAATTGCGTGAGTTGCTGCCGTGGTTGTCGAAGAAACTGGGGCAGACTCAGGGTGGCTGGCAGATGGATTGGCTGATTGCCGAGAGCTGATCAACAGCAAGATCAAAAGATCGCAGCCTTCGGCAGCTCCTACAGTTGAAATTCGTTTCCCTGTAGGAGCTGCCGAAGGCTGCGATTTTTTGCTGTCAGGATCTAATTACCCGCCAGACTCGGTGGCATGCAAACGCCAGTGCCGCCAATCCCGCAGTAACCTTCCGGATTCTTCGCCAGATACTGCTGGTGATAGGCTTCGGCAAAGTACACGGTCGGGGCCTGATCGATCTCGGTGCTGATTTCACCGAGACCGGCCTTGGCCAGTTCAGCCTGATACACGTCTTTGCTCTTCAGCGCGGCATCCAGTTGCTCTGGCGTGGTGGCGTAGATCACCGAGCGATACTGGGTGCCGATGTCGTTGCCCTGCCGCATGCCCTGAGTCGGGTTGTGCAATTCCCAGAACATCGCCAGCAGTTCTTCATAACTGACTTGGGCCTTGTCATACACCACCAATACCACTTCGGCGTGGCCGGTCAGGCCTGAGCAGACTTCTTCATACGTCGGGTTTGGCGTGAAGCCGCCGGCGTAACCGACCACGGTGCTGACCACGCCTTCGCGCTGCCAGAAGCGTCGTTCCGCACCACAGAAGCAACCGAGCCCGAAAATCGCAAAATCGACGTCCTGAAAGAATGGACCGAGCAGCGCCGTGTCTTCGAAGACGAAGTGTTTTTCCGGCAGGGTCATCGGGGTTTCGCGGCCGGGCAGGGCTTGTTCTTTGGTTGGTAGCACGTTTTTGTTCACCAGAATTTCCGAGCGCAGAACCATGATCGTTCCTCTCAGTCAGGTTGGAGGTAAAAAGTCAGACCGCCAGTGTGCCGAATGATGCCCGGTTAATCACTACCCAATGTAGGAGCTGCCGAAGGCTGCGATCTTTTGATTTTGCTTTTTAAAAACCAGATCAAAAGATCGCAGCCTTCGGCAGCTCCTACAGGGGGCGGCATGTTATGGCGAGAATGGGGTAGAGGGGTTAGAGGCAGAGCGGCCCGCGCGGGTAGCGCTTGAGCGCTTTGATCAGCTCATCGCCGGGGATTGGCCGGTCGAACAGATAACCCTGGCCGACGTCGCATCGATGCCGGCGCAGGAACGCCAGTTGCTCGGCAGTTTCGATGCCTTCAGCCACAACCTTGAGTTTCAGGTTATGAGCCATGGCGATAACCGCAGAGGTAATTTCCATGTCGTCCTGGTTGTCGGGGATTTCATGGATGAAGCTGCGATCGATCTTGATGATGTCGATCGGGAATTTCTTCAGATAGCTCAGCGACGAGTACCCGGTGCCGAAGTCGTCCATGGCCAGGGTCAGGCCCAGACGCTTGAGCTGGTCGAGCTGCAAATGCGTGTCTTCGGTGGCTTCCAGCAGCAGGCCTTCGGTCAGCTCCAGTTCGAGCAGATTGGCCGGCAGCGCTTCTTCCCTGAGGATGTTGGCGATGGAAGCGACCAGGTCCGGATCGGAGAACTGTTTCGGCGAAAGATTGATCGCTACTTGCAGATTGCCCAGGCCGGCGGCGGTCAAGGATTTGCTCATGCGGCAGGCCTGGCGGGCGATCCACTTGCCGATCGGAATGATCAGGCCGGTTTCCTCGGCGACGCTGATGAACTGGTCCGGGCGGATCATGCCGCGTTCCGGGTGGTTCCAGCGCAACAGCGCTTCCATGCCCAGCAGACGACCACTGCGCAGGCACAGCTTGGGCTGGTAGAACACGTCCAGTTCGTTCTGCGTGAGGGCGCGGCGCAGGTTGTTCTCGACGAACAGTTTGTAACTGGCTTCGGCGTTCAGCGCTTCAGTGAACACCTGCAATTGATGTTTGCCGTTGGCCTTGGCCTTGTGCAGCGCCAGACCGGCGTTGCGCATCAGGGTTTGCGGATCGCGCCCGTGCAGCGGCGCGCAGGCCAGGCCCACGGAGCCGGTGACGCTGATCAACTGGTTGTCGACGAACATCGGCTTGTCGAGGGTCATCAGCAATTGGCTGGCAATCTGCTGCCCTGCTTCAAGGTCGGTGTCGTCGAGCAACACAGCGAATTCGTTACTGGCGAAACGCGCAAGGCTGCCACTCGGGCTGAGGCTATTGCGCAGGCGCCGGGCGAGGCTGATCAACAGTTTGTCGCCGGTCTGATGACCCAGGCTGTCGTTGATGCGCTTGAAATTGTCGATGTCCACCAGCAGCAGGCTGATTGGCGTATCGCTGTCGCGGGCAAAACGCTCATCGAGATTGCGGATGAACGCCGGACGGTTGCCCAGGTTGGTCAGGTTGTCGGTGTAAGCCAGGCGCTCGATACGTTGCTGCGCCAGTTTGGTCTGAGTGATGTCTTCGTAGATGCCGATGTAATGCGTCAGCTCACGGTTGTCGCCGTAGACCTTGGAAATCGATAACTGCCCCCAGTACGGTTCGAGGTTCTTGCGCCGGCTCTTGAATTCGCCCTGCCAGCTGTTGCTCTGGGCCAGCGCCGAGGGCGCGTCGAACAGCAGCTCGCTGAGGTTTTCCAGCGCTGGCAATTCCGACAGGCGCTGGCCGTGGACTTCCTCGGTGGTGTACTGGGTAATGGCAGTGAAGCTCGGGTTGACGTATTCGACGACGCCGTCGCAATTGACCAGCAAAAAGGCGTTGGCGCTCTGCTCGACCGCGCGCTGAAACAGGTGCAGGGCGCTGGTGGCGGTACGACGGTTGTGGTTGTTGATCACTTGCGCGAACTGGTCGGCCAGCTCACCGGCAAAGGCGATTTCATCGGACTGCCAGGCACGGGTGACGCCGGTCTGTTCCAGACACAGCACGCCGACCACCTGCCCATCGACGCGAATGCTGGCGTCAAGCATGGCGTTGACGTCACGCGCACGCATCGCCTCAGCCATCTCGCGGGTGCGCGGGTCGTGCATGGCATTGTGCGCATCAATGGCGCGGCTGCTGTGCAGCGCTTCCATGTAATCGGGGAAGCCGCTGATATCGATCGGCTCCGGCAGCAGATATTCCTGGGTCGCACGATGGTAGGCGGAGATCGGCAGCAAGCGCTGGCCTTCGAGGTTCCACAGGCTGGCGCAGTCGATTTCGTAGATATCGCAGGCGCAGCGGGTGATCAGTTCGGCAGCTTCCTGCAGCGAGTTATGCGTGCTGTAGCGCTGGCGCGCGAGCAGCAGAATCAGATCCTGCTGGGCGCGCACGCGTTCCAGATGCTGCAGTTGTTCCTGCTGGGCGCGCTGGTTCAGCTCAAGAGCGATTTGCAGGCGTGAGTTCTGGGTTTCCAGATCCACCGAAGGCGGTGCCAGGGGTTCGTCGAACACCTCGTCGACCGCCAGCAGGTAGCCGCGCAGCAAATGCCGGTTGTGCTGTTTGTAGGCTTCGCCCAACTCGAGGATGTTCAACGCGCCGGCGGCGGTGTGCAGGGTGTAGCGCACCACGTAATGCGCGCTTTTGCTCAGCTGCTGCTGGATCGCGTCGTGCAGTTGGTAGCGCGCCTCGGGTTCCATCAGGCTGGCGTAGGGCGAGCCGACCAGCGCGCAGAGCTCGACGGCCGGCTGGCCGAACTGGCGTTCGCAATTGGGATCAAGGAACAGCATCGCCCAACTGGCTTCATTCAAGCGCTCGAAACGCAGCATGCCGAGCCGCGAGGGCACAGGCAACTGCGTCACTACCTCGGCCGCCATACGGCTGGCGGCATCGGGTTGGCTCTTCATGAAGGGAACTCGCTTGGAAATATGCTGAATGCGCCGGGCTCTCGCCCTCTTGTCTGTTGGCTGCGGCAAGGTTGCATCATTGCGGCACCGACTGACAAGAGAGATGAAGGCCAAGTGCTATAAGAATATGTCGGCTGCAGTGAACATTTCTCCAGTGCATGACTGAAATGAACAAAAGATCGCCCGCCTTGGGCAGTTCCAACAGCGGAATGGGCCTTTTGTGGGAGCTGCCGAAGGCTGCGATCTTTAAAGGCTCAGCGCAGTTTTATCGCAATCGACTGCAGCAGTTTGCCTTCACGATCGTGATACTTGACCAGAATCTGATCAGTCTCGACCATCACATGCGCAAAATTGTCCTGGCTCACCACCGCACTGGTCAGCTCGTGCCGATAATCCCCGGCCGCCGTGCGCACCAGCGGTTGATCGAGGATGAATGTCGAGGCCCTGGCATACGGCAGCAATTTGCTGTTGTGCAACGGCGAGGAGACGATGGTATGCACTTCGAAATCGGCATCTTCGCTATGACTCAGGCGACTGGTCAGCGAGCCATGGACGTCGCCGGAGACGAACACCACGTTCTTGATCCGGTGGCTGCGAATGGTTTCCAGCAGACGCAGACGCTGTTCGGGGAATGCTTTCCACGCATCGTCACCGTTGAATCTGCGATCGGGATAGAACATCACGCTGGTCACCACGAACTTCACCCTTGCCGGGCTGTGGATCAGCCATTGCAGCAACGCCTCCTCCTGCTCGATGTCGAGAATGCGTCGATCTTCTTTCGACAGGTTGCGTCGGGTTCGGCTGTCGGTGACGAACCAGGCGATATCGCTGTCGCCGAACTGATACCAGTAATGCTTCAGCGTATCCCGATCTATCTGGCCTTTACCGTTACATGCATAAACCGGGCTGTGGCTGGCTTGGTAAAGTTCATAAGCGGCCATGGCGTTGCGATATAAGTCCGCGTCCGCTGCGCTGGCTTTGGCGGGCCAGTTATCTTCGATTTCATGATCGTCGAGCATCATGTAAGTCGATGTATTGGACATCAGTCGTTGAATATTCGGTTGCGAAAACGCCGTTCGATATTTTCTCAGGATATCTTTTGCTTCGCGATCCGGCGCAATCATATTCAAATCATCTACATACACTTGGTCCCCGGTCATGATCATCGCGCTCACCGGTAACTGGCTGTTTTCGATGAGTCGGCTGATCGAGCCAAAGATGCGGTCGCCCAGTTGCGGTAACGAAGCGATGCCGGCGGTGATCCGCAGATAACGGCACGAGCCGACAATAAAGCCCCGGGGCTGGCTGGCCTGCGCGGTGCGAGTACGGAAACGGTAGAGTTGTCGCGGCCACTGCAGTGGAAACTCTATTACGGTGTCGATGGTATGCACCGGATTCATTGGGCTCAGCCAGCCAGCCTGGTATTCATATTCACAGTCGGCTTCGAGGTCCTGCAGGGCCAGCACCCCCGACATGTCATTGGCTGGATGCAAAATTGCAAATACGCTGTTAGACCATTTGTCCGCGCCGGCTTTACGGGCGCGCACTCCGGCAAACACTCTCTTTTTGTCCTGCTGTTCGCCGCGAATAAAAATTCGTATTTCGCTAGTTGTGGCGTGGCCCACGATCGGGCCAATGGTCGGTTTGAACATGATCGATTCCATTCGAAAGTTGGAGTAATAAGAAATAAATAAACGTCGTGCGTTGGTTCAACTTTCCTGAGCAGAGGTTAGTTGGGCGGCGATGGAAAATATTGGCGTTAAGTGGACCAGGCTTGTGGCCGACGTCAGCGCAGGTTGTGGGAAAAAGACGCTGGCCGGTTTATTTCAGGCAAAAAAAAGCCCCGCCAGACTGGCGGGGTTGAGGTACGAGCGTGTGGCGCTCGAAAGGGTGCAGCAAACGGCCCTCCGTTGCCGGAGGGCCGTTCGAGTTACAGCAGGATGGTGCGGATGTCGCCCAACAGGCTGCCCAGACGCTGGGTGAAGCGTGCGGCTGCAGCGCCGTTGATCACACGGTGATCGTAGGACAGCGACAGCGGCAGCATCAGTTTCGGCTGGAAGGCTTTGCCGTCCCAGACTGGCTGGATGGTTGCCTTGGACACACCGAGAATCGCCACTTCCGGCGCGTTGACGATCGGCGTGAAGCCGGTACCGCCAATGTGGCCGAGGCTGGAAATGGTGAAGCAGGCGCCTTGCATCTCGTCCGAGGACAGCTTCTTGGTGCGGGCCTTTTCAGCCAGCGAAGCCGCTTCGGCAGCAAGTTGCAACAGGCTCTTCTGGTCGACGTTCTTGATCACCGGCACGAGCAGGCCATCCGGAGTGTCGACGGCGAAGCCGATGTTCACGTATTTCTTGCGGATGATCGCCTTGCCGCTTGGCGCCAGCGAACTGTTGAAGTCCGGCAGTTCCTTGAGCAGGTGCGCGCAAGTCTTGAGCAGCAGCGGCAGGATGGTCAGTTTGACGCCAGCCTTCTCGGCTACGGCCTTCTGTGCAACACGGAAAGCTTCCAGCTCGGTGATGTCCGCCGAGTCGAATTGCGTGACGTGTGGCACGTTCAGCCAGCTGCGGTGCAGGTTGGCAGCGCCGACTTGCATCAGGCGAGTCATTGGCACTTCTTCGATTTCACCGAAACGGCTGAAATCGACGACCGGAATCGGCGGGATGCCCGCGCCACCGGTTGCGCCGCCAGCAGCGGCCGGTGCTTCCTTGGCCTTTTGCATCATCGCCTTGACGTAAACCTGCACGTCTTCCTTGAGGATGCGACCGTGCGGACCGCTGGCGCCAACAGCGCTCAGCTCGACGCCGAACTCACGGGCCAGTTGACGCACGGCGGGACCTGCGTGAACTTTCGCGCCTGGCTTGGCCGGTGCGGCAGCAGCAGGTGCAGCGGCAGCCGGGGCAGCGGCAGGTGCCGGAGCGCTCGGTGCAGCAGCGGCCGCTGGAGCCGAAGCAGCAGCAGGCGCCGCGCCTTTGACTTTCAGCTTGAGGATCAGGTCGCCGGTACCGACTTCATCATCCAGCTTGATCGAAACGCTTTCGACCACGCCAGCGGCAGGCGATGGAATTTCCATGCTCGCCTTGTCGGATTCCAGGGTGATCAACGACTGGTCGGCTTCGACGGTGTCGCCGGCCTTGACCAGCACTTCGATGATCTTGGCCTTGCCGGCCGAACCGATGTCCGGAACGTGGATGTCCTGAACGCTGTCGGCGACCGGTACCGCCGGGGCAGCAGCCGGAGCTGGCGCAGCGGCGGCGGCAGGCGCGGCAGCCTGGGCCGGAGCGGCTGCAGCAGGCGCCGCAGCACCCGCCACTTCCAGATCCAGAATCAGGTCGCCAGTGCCGACCTCGTCGTTGAGCTTGACGCTGATGGCCTTGACCACGCCAGCGGCAGGCGACGGGATTTCCATGCTCGCCTTGTCGGATTCCAGGGTGATCAGCGATTGATCAGCTTCGACGCTGTCGCCGACCTTGACCTGGATCTCGATGATCTGTGCCTTGCCCGACGAACCGATGTCCGGCACGTGCACTTGCTGTACCGAAGCGGCAGCAGGAGCAGCAGCAGGCGCGGCAGCAACAGGTGCGGCCGCCGGTTTCTCTTCGGCTTTCGCAGGAGCAGCGGCAGGTGCAGGGGCCGCTTCAGCAGCGCCCTCGACTTCCAGCTCGAGCAGTTCGTCGCCTTCTTTCAGACGGTCGCCCAGCTTCACTTTCAGGCTTTTGATGACGCCGGCTTTCGGGGCCGGCACTTCCATGCTGGCCTTGTCCGATTCCAGGGTCAGGATGCTCTGGTCGGCTTCGATGCGGTCGCCGACCTTCACAAACAGTTCAATTACTTCACCTTCACCGCTGCCGATGTCAGGTACGCGAATGAGTTCGCTCACAAAATGTCTCCTCAGCAGTCCAGTGGGTTGCGTTTTTCCGGGTCGATGCCGAACTTGGCGATGGCTTCGGCCACAACCTTGGGTTCGATATCACCACGGTCAGCCAGTGCTTCCAGGGCTGCCAACACCACGAAATGACGGTCGACTTCGAAGAAATGACGCAGTTTCTTGCGGCTGTCGCTGCGGCCAAAACCGTCGGTGCCCAGGACCTTGAATTCCTTGGACGGTACCCACTGACGGATCTGCTCGGCGAACAGCTTCATGTAGTCGGTAGAAGCAATGACCGGACCTTTACGGCCGTTCAGGCACTCTTCGACGTAGCTCAGCTTCGGCTTCTGGCCAGGCTTGAGGCGGTTGCTGCGCTCTACGGCCAGGCCGTCGCGACGCAGTTCGTTGAAGCTGGTAACGCTCCACACGTCAGCGCCGACGTTGAACTCTTCACGCAGGATCTTCGCCGCTTCACGCACTTCGCGCAGGATGGTGCCGGAGCCCATCAGCTGAACGTGATGCGCCGCATCGCGAGTGTCTTCCTCGAGCAGGTACATGCCTTTTTTGATGCCTTCTTCGGCACCGGCTGGCATGGCTGGCTGCTGGTACGACTCGTTCATCACGGTGATGTAATAGAAGATGTCCTGTTGCTCTTCGGTCATCTTCTTCATGCCGTCCTGAATGATCACCGCCAGCTCGTAGCCGTAGGTTGGATCGTAGGTGCGGCAGTTCGGGATGGTCGCGGCCAGCAGGTGGCTGTGACCGTCTTCGTGCTGCAGGCCTTCACCGTTCAGGGTGGTACGGCCGGCGGTGCCGCCGATCAGGAAGCCACGGGTACGGCTGTCGCCGGCAGCCCAGGCCAGGTCGCCAATACGCTGGAAGCCGAACATCGAATAGAAGATGTAGAACGGCAGCATCGGCTGGTTGTGGCTGGAGTACGAAGTACCGGCAGCGATGAACGAGCTCATGGCGCCTGCTTCGTTGATGCCTTCTTCAAGGATCTGACCTTTCTGGTCTTCCTTGTAGAACATCACCTGGTCTTTATCGACTGGCTCGTAGAGCTGGCCGACGGACGAGTAGATGCCGAGCTGGCGGAACATGCCTTCCATACCGAAGGTACGGGCTTCGTCCGGGATGATCGGCACAATGCGCGGGCCGATTTCCTTGTCCTTGACCAGTTGCGCGAGGATCCGCACGAAAGCCATGGTGGTGGAAATTTCACGGTCGCCCGAGCCATCGAGGATGGCTTTCAGGGTGTCCAGATCCGGGGTCGGTACGCTGAAGCTCTGCGCACGGCGCTGCGGCACGAAACCGCCCAGTGCGGCACGACGCTCGGCGAGGTAGCGGGCTTCGGCGCTGTTTGGCTCAGGCTTGAAGAACGGCAAGTTCTCCAGCTCTTCGTCCTTGACCGGAATGTCGAAGCGATCGCGGAACAACTTCAGGCTGTCGACATCGACTTTCTTGGTGTTGTGCGCGGTGTTTTTCGCTTCGCCGGCACCGGTGCCATAACCCTTGATGGTCTTGGCGAGGATGACGGTTGGCTGTTCCTTGTGGTTGACCGCTTCGTGGTACGCCGCGTAGACCTTGTACGGGTCGTGGCCGCCACGGTTGAGTTTCCAGATCTCGTCGTCGGACAGATCGGCAACCATCGCCTTAAGTTCAGGCGTGTTGAAGAAGTGCTCGCGAACGAACGCGCCGTCTTTGGCCTTGTAATTCTGGTACTCGCCGTCGATGACTTCGTCCATGCGACGCTGCAGGATGCCGTCGACGTCCTTGGCCAGCAGTGGGTCCCAGAAACGGCCCCAGATGACTTTGGTCACGTTCCACTGTGCACCGCGGAACACGCCTTCGAGTTCCTGGATGATCTTGCCGTTGCCGCGAACCGGGCCGTCGAGGCGCTGCAGGTTGCAGTTGATGACGAAGATCAGGTTGTCCAGCTTCTCGCGGCCGGCCAGGGAGATTGCGCCCAGGGATTCCGGCTCATCGCACTCGCCGTCACCCAGGAAGCACCAGACTTTCTGTTTGCCCGGCTGGATGAAACCGCGGTGCTCCAGGTACTTCATGAAGCGCGCCTGGTAGATCGCCTGGATCGGACCCAGACCCATCGATACGGTCGGGAACTGCCAGAAGTCAGGCATCAGCCAAGGGTGCGGATAGGACGACAGGCCCTGACCATCGACTTCCTGACGGAAGTTGTTCATCTGGTCTTCGGTGATGCGGCCTTCCATGAATGCACGGGCGTAAACGCCTGGCGAGGTGTGGCCCTGGAAGTAGATCAGGTCGCCGCCGTGTTCGTCGGTCGGGGCCTGGAAGAAATAGTTGAAGCCGATGTCATACAGGGTCGCACTGGAAGCGAAGCTGGAGATGTGACCACCCAGGTCCGAATCTCGCAGGTTCGTGCGCATTACCATGGCCATCGCGTTCCAGCGTACCAGCGAGCGAATGCGGCGTTCCATGAACAGGTCGCCAGGCATGCGTGCTTCGTGGGTAACGGGGATCGTGTTGCGGTAAGGCGTGGTGATCGCGTAAGGGAGCTGCGAGCCGCTGCGGGTCGCCAGTTCACCCATACGGGTCATCAGATAGTGAGCACGGTCTTCGCCTTCTTTGTCGAGAACCGATTCCAGGGCGTCCAGCCATTCCTGGGTTTCGACGGGATCGAGGTCTTGCATGGCTTGCTCCAGGGCGGAAAGGCTTCCAGAATCGGTTGCCTGAGTTTGCGACTGGCCTTGTGGGCAGACGATTTAAAATTCTTGGATTGCCGACAGGTTGTTCCGGCGGCGTGTAGTTTTACTACAAATCTTCCGGCATTTCAGCCTTTCGAATGTATAGACGAGTAGTAAAACTACAGATGAAAGGCTTGTGGCCTCCGACTGCGTTGTGAGAATAATCGTTAAGGCGGGTCGATTTCCATCCGAATAAGGTGAAAGCTTGATGCTGGATGCCAAAGAAGAAGAAATTTCAGCTATTTCTAACTTTTGTTCGACAGTCCTTCACGTAGCGGGTTTTCATCATTCACTACAAGCGGCCCTTATTACGCCGATCAAGGATAGACCATGACCCTGCCCGTGCTTGCCGAACTGCCCGCCATTCTCCTGCCGTTGGTCAGCCGATCCGAGCAGTCGTTCCGTACGTCCGTCGCCGCCCTTGAAGACGATCACGGCCTGTCGGACTGGACGCCGGAGCGCTGGGCACAATTGGCCCGCGTCACCGCCGCCAGCGAATTTGTCATTGAACAGAGCATTCGTGACCCTTTGATGTTGCTGTCGCTGGTGGCGTCCGGCGAACTTGACCGGGCGTTTGCGCCCGGCGAACTGTGCGCACAGATTGCCGCCGCCGTTAGCACCGCGCAGAGCGAAGACGAACTCGGCCGCGCCTTGCGCCGCCAGCGTGCGCGCCATCAGGTGCGGATCATCTGGCGCGACCTGACCCGCCAGGCCGATCTGGTGCAGACCTGCCGCGACCTCTCGGACATGGCCGACGCCACGATCGATCAGGCTTATCAATGGCTGTACAGCCGCCATTGCGAGCAATTCGGCACGCCGACCGGCCGGCGCAGCGGTGAGCCGCAGCAGATGGTTATCCTCGGCATGGGCAAGCTCGGTGCAGTGGAGCTGAATCTGTCTTCCGACATCGACCTGATCTTCGCCTACCCCGAGGGCGGCGAAACCGTCGGCGTGAAGCGCTCGCTGGATAATCAGGAATTCTTCATCCGTCTCGGCCAGCGTCTGATCAAGGCGCTGGATCCGATGACCGTCGACGGTTTTGTTTTCCGCGTCGACATGCGTTTGCGCCCATACGGATCGTCCGGCGCGCTGGTGCTCAGCTTCAACGCGCTGGAGCAGTATTACCAGGACCAGGGTCGCGACTGGGAGCGCTACGCGATGATCAAGGCGCGGGTAGTGGCGGGCGATCAGGTCGCCGGCGCGCAGTTGCTCGACATGCTGCGGCCGTTTGTTTACCGCCGTTATCTGGATTTTTCGGCGATCGAAGCGCTGCGCACCATGAAGCAGTTGATCCAGCAGGAAGTGCGGCGCAAGGGCATGGCCGACAATATCAAGCTGGGTTCCGGCGGTATTCGAGAGGTCGAGTTCATCGCTCAGGCCTTTCAACTGATCCACGGCGGCCGCGACTTGAGCCTGCAACAGCGTCCTTTATTAAAGGTGCTGAGCACGCTGGAAGGGCAGGGCTATCTGCCGCCGGCGGTGGTCAGTGAGTTGCGCGAGGGTTACGAGTTTCTGCGTTACACCGAACATGCCATTCAAGCGATTGCCGATCGTCAGACGCAGATGCTGCCGGACAGCGCCCAGGATCAGGCGCGCATCGCCTTCATGCTGGGTTTCGCCGATTGGTCGGCGTTCCACGAACAGCTGATGTACTGGCGCGGGCGCGTGGCCTGGCATTTCGCCCAGGTGATTGCCGATCCCGACGAGGAAGAGGGCAGCGAAAACGAAGTGGTGGTTGGCGGTGAATGGCTGCCCCTGTGGGAAGAAGAACAAGACGAAGAAGCCGCGTGCCGGCAGTTGCAGGAGGGCGGTTTTGTCGATGCCGGCAAAGCCCTGAAGGCGCTCGCCGGTTTGCGTGGCAGTCCGCAACTGCGCGCGATGCAGCGGCTGGGACGCGAACGTCTGGATGCCTTTATTCCGCGACTGCTCGCGCAAGCCGTCGAACATGACAATCCGGACCTGGTGCTCGAGCGTGTGTTGCCGCTGGTGGAAGCGGTGGCGCGGCGTTCGGCGTATCTGGTGTTGCTCACGGAAAACCCCGGTGCGCTGCGTCGCCTGTTGACTCTGTGCGCGGCGAGCCCGTGGATTGCCGAGCAGATCACCCGCTTTCCATTGCTGCTCGACGAATTGCTCAACGAGGGGCGGCTGTTCAAGCCGCCGCTGGCGCCGGAACTGGCAGCCGAGTTGCGCGAACGCCTGACACGAATTCCCGAGGACGACCTCGAGCAACAAATGGAAGCCCTGCGCCATTTCAAACTGGCGCATCGCTTGCGCGTCGCCGCCTCGGAAATCGCCGGCAGCCTGCCGCTGATGAAGGTCAGCGATTACCTGACGTGGCTGGCCGAGGCGATTCTGGAACAAGTGCTCGCGCTGGCCTGGCGCCAGACCGTGGCCAAGTACGGCACGCCGCTGCGCACCGACGGCGCCTTGTGCGATCCCGGCTTCATCATTGTCGGTTATGGCAAAGTCGGCGGTATCGAATTGGGGCATGGTTCGGATCTGGATCTGGTGTTCATCCACGACGGCGACCCGCAAGCGGAAACCGACGGGCCGAAATCCATTGATGGTGCGCAGTTCTTCACGCGCCTGGGACAGCGGATCATTCACCTGCTCACGGCCCAGACCAACTCCGGCCAGTTGTATGAAGTGGATATGCGCCTGCGGCCGTCCGGTGCTTCCGGACTGCTGGTGAGTTCCCTCGGCGCGTTCGCCCGCTATCAGGAAAACGAAGCCTGGACATGGGAGCATCAGGCCTTGGTGCGTGCGCGGGTGTTGGTGGGCAGTCAGGATGTCGGCCAGGCCTTCGAGAAAGTCCGCGCGCAGGTGTTGGGCAAATCACGGGACCTGGCCAAGCTGCAGCAGGAAGTCAGCGAGATGCGTGCGAAGATGCGCGACAACCTCGGTACCCGCAGCACGGCGGCCGGTACGGCAGCTAATGCCTTCGAAGCGACGGTGCCGTTCGACCTCAAGCAGGATGCCGGAGGTATCGTCGATATTGAATTTATGGTGCAATACGCGGCCCTGGCGTGGTCGCAGAGCCATCCGCCGCTGCTGCGCTGGACCGATAACATCCGCATTCTGGAAGAGCTGGAACACGAAGGGCTGATGCCCGCCGAAGATGCCAGCCTGTTGCGCGAGGCCTACAAGGCCTACCGCTCTGCCGCGCACCGGCAGGCCTTGCAGAAAGACGCCGGGGTGATTGCCGGGGATCAGTTCGCCGAAGAACGGCGACAGGTACTGCGGATCTGGAAAGAGTTGGGGCTAAGCTGAAACCGGTTTATGCAGCACCCAATACCTTGTGGGAGCGAGCTCCCACAAGGGATCTTCGGTCTTCAAGGTTATGCGGCAAAATGAATAACCCTGTGGGAGCGGGCTTGCCCGGATAGCGGAGTATCAGACGACAATAATGTTGGATGTGAAGACCCCATCGCGAGCAGGCTCGCTCCCACAGAAGATCTACAGTGTTTGTAGAATTCTCGAGGCGGGGAGGCGTAAATGCCTCCCCGGTTCGTTTTTGGAAAGCACATGAATATTCTGATCGTTGGGCCCAGTTGGGTCGGTGACATGGTGATGGCGCAGACACTGTTTCAGTGTCTCAAACAGCGCCACCCGCAATGCGCAATCGACGTGCTGGCGCCCGAATGGAGCCGGCCGATCCTCGAACGCATGCCCGAAGTGCGCAAGGCCTTGAGCTTCCCGCTCGGCCACGGCGCGCTGGAGCTGGCGACGCGCCGGCGCATCGGCAAATCCCTGCGCGGTCAGTACGATCAGGCGATCCTGCTGCCCAATTCACTGAAGTCGGCATTGGTGCCCTTTTTCGCCGGCATCCCGAAACGTACCGGCTGGCGCGGCGAATTGCGCTATGGCCTGCTCAACGACGTGCGCACCCTCGACAAAGAACGCTACCCGCTGATGATCGAGCGCTTCATGGCTCTGGCCTACGAGCCGAACGCCGAGTTGCCGAAGCCGTACCCGCGTCCGAGCCTGCAAATCGACCCGGTCACCCGCGCAGCGGCACTGGCCAAATTCGGCCTGACCCTCGATCGCCCGGTCCTGGCGCTATGCCCCGGCGCCGAGTTCGGCGAATCCAAGCGCTGGCCATCCGAGCATTACGCCAAGGTCGCCGAAGCGCGCATCCGCGAAGGCTGGCAGGTGTGGCTGTTCGGCTCGAAAAACGATCACGCGGTCGGTGAAGACATCCGCGCCCGGCTGATTCCAGGCCTGCGCGAAGAATCGGTCAACCTCAGCGGCGGCACTTCTCTGGCCGAGGCTATCGATCTGCTGTCCTGCGCCGACTCGGTGGTGTCCAACGACTCGGGCCTGATGCACGTCGCTGCGGCGTTGAACCGTCCGCTGGTCGCGGTGTACGGCTCCACCTCGCCGGGCTTCACCCCGCCGCTGGCCGAGCAGGTCGAGATCGTGCGCCTGGGCATCGAATGCAGCCCGTGCTTCGATCGTACTTGCCGGTTCGGCCATTACAACTGCCTGCGCCAGCTGATGCCGGACGCGGTCAACGATGCCTTGCAGAAGTTGCAGGGCTCCGTGGTCGAGGTTCAATAACTTGCGGGTATTGCTGATCAAGACTTCCTCGCTGGGCGATGTGATTCATGCATTGCCGGCGCTGACCGACGCTGCGCGCGCAATCCCGGGCATCAAGTTCGACTGGGTGGTGGAAGAGGGCTTCGCCGAAATTCCGACCTGGCACCCGGCGGTCGACAAGGTAATTCCAGTGGCGATCCGCCGCTGGCGCAAGAGCCTGTGGAAAACCATCACCAGCGGCGAATGGAAACGCTTCAAGCAGAGCGTTCGCACGAACAAATACGACTTGGTGATCGACGCCCAGGGCTTGCTGAAAAGCGCCTGGCTGACTCGCTACGTCAAAGCACCCGTGGCCGGTCTCGATAAAACCTCGGCCCGCGAACCGATGGCCGCACGCTTCTATCATCGCAAGCTCGCCGTTGCCCGTGGCCAGCACGCCGTCGAGCGCGTGCGCCAGCTGTTCGCTATCGCTCTGGGTTACGACCTGCCCAAAGGCCTCGGCGATTACGGCCTCAACGTCGAGCGCCTGGTCGAGTTGCCACGCAAGAACGCTTACGTGGTGTTCCTCCACGGCACCACTTGGGACACCAAGCACTGGCCGGAAATCTACTGGCGCGAGCTGACCGAGCGCGTCGGCTACCTCGGCGTCGGCGTGAAGTTGCCGTGGGGCAACCCGCAGGAAAAGGCCCGCGCCGAGCGCATCGCTGCTGGCTTCAAACACGCCGAAGTGCTGCCGAAGCTGAATCTGGCCGGCGTCGGCAAAGCCCTCGCCGGCGCGCAGGCTTGCGTGGCGGTGGATACCGGCCTGGGCCATTTGGCCGCGGCGCTGGACGTGCCGACCATCTCGCTGTTCGGCCCGACCAACCCGGGCCTGACCGGCGCCTACGGGAAACTGCAGATTCATCTGGCCGCTGACTTTCCGTGCGCGCCTTGCATGCAGAAGAAATGTACTTATCAACCGACCGAGCAGGATGCCCGTCAGTTTGATCTGAAACGCGAGCAGCCGTTGTGCTTCACGCGTGTGAATCCCGAGCGTGTCGCCAGCCGACTGAGCACGTTGTTAATGGCTGAGGAGCTGCGCTGATGCAATTGGCATTCGTCCTGTACAAATATTTTCCGTTCGGCGGCCTGCAGCGCGACTTCATGCGTATCGCCCTCGAATGCCAGAAGCGCGGCCATCAGATTCGCGTCTACACGCTGATCTGGGAAGGCGACATACCGCCGGGTTTCGAAGTGCTGGTGGCGCCGGTCAAGGCGTTCTTCAATCACCGGCGCAACGAAAAACTCAGCGCGTGGATGGCAGCGGATCTGGCCAGGCGGCCGGTCGATCGCTTGATCGGCTTCAACAAGATGCCAGGCCTGGACGTCTACTACGCCGCCGACGGTTGCTTCGAAGACAAGGCGCAGAATCTGCGCAATTCGCTGTACCGCCGCTGGGGCCGCTATCGCCACTTCGCCGAGTACGAGCGCGCGGTGTTCGCCAAGGACGCGAAGACCGAAGTGCTGATGATTTCCGAAGTGCAGCAGCCGCTGTTCATCAAGCATTACGACACGCCACTTGAGCGCTTTCATCTGCTGCCGCCGGGCATTGCCCAGGATCGTCGGCGTCCGGCGAATGCCGATGAGATTCGCGCCGGTTTTCGCGCCGAATTCAACCTCAAGGACGACGAGTTGCTGCTGGTGCAGATCGGCTCCGGCTTCAAGACCAAGGGTGTCGATCGCAGCCTCAAAGCGCTGGCCGCGTTGCCGGCCGAATTGCGCAAACGCACGCGGCTGTTTGTAATTGGCCAGGATGACCCCAAATTGTTCCAGATGCAGAGCGCGACGCTGGGCCTGGGCGACAACGTGACCTTTCTCAAAGGGCGCAGCGATATCCCGCGTTTTCTGCTCGGCGCCGACCTGTTGATTCACCCGGCCTACAACGAAAACACCGGCACCGTGCTGCTTGAAGCGCTGGTCGCCGGCCTGCCGGTGCTGGTCAGCGCGGTGTGCGGTTACGCCCATTACATTGCCGAGGCCGACGCCGGGCGAGTGCTGGACGAGCCGTTCGAGCAGGCGCAGCTGACGCAATACCTGAGCGAAATGTTGAGCGACGACGCTGCACGGGCGGCCTGGAGCCGCAACGGTCTGGCCTTTGCCGATACGGCCGACCTCTACAGCATGCCGCAGCACGCGGCCGATGTGATTCTGGCGGAGCACGCTTAATGAAGTTGATGCTGGCTGAACCGTTCAAGAGCCTTTGGGCTGGACGCGACCCGTTCGCTGAAGTCGAAGGCTTGCAGGGCGAGGTATACCGCGAGCTGGAAGCGCGCCGGACATTGCGCACGGAAGTCGATGGCAATGGCTTTTTCGTCAAGATTCACCGTGGCATTGGCTGGGGCGAAATCTTCAAGAACCTGCTGACCGCCAAGCTGCCGGTACTCGGTGCAGGGCAAGAGTGGAAGGCCATCCAGCGTCTGCAGGAAGTCGGCGTGCCAACCATGACCGCCGTCGCCTACGGCGAGAAGGGCAGCAATCCGGCGGATCAGCACTCGTTCATCGTCACCGAAGAACTGGCGCCGACCATCAGCCTCGAAGACTTCAGCATCGATTGGATCAGACAGCCGCCGGAGCCCAAACTCAAACGCGCGCTGATTGCCGAAGTCGCGCGGATGACCGGCATGATGCACCGCGCCGGGGTCAATCACCGCGACTGCTATATCTGCCACTTCCTGCTGCACACCGACAAACCGGTCACGCCGGAAGATTTCAAACTCTCGGTGATTGACCTGCATCGGGCCCAGACCCGCGCAAAAATTACTCAGCGCTGGCGCAATAAAGATCTGGCGGCGCTGTATTTTTCCGCGCTGGACATTGGCCTGACCCGCCGCGACAAGCTGCGTTTCCTTAAAGGCTACTTCCAGCAGCCGCTGCGCCAGGTACTGGCGCAAGAGGCGCCACTGCTGAGTTGGCTGCAAGGCAAGGCTGACAAACTCTACGCGCGCAAACAGCGTTACGGGGATGCGCTCTGATGGCGGGCTGGACACTTGAACCGCAGTACAGCGACCTCGCCGAAGATTTTGGCAGCCTCGAAGCCGTATTTGCCTTGCAGGGCGAACGTCTGACCCGCGATCCGCTGTCGGAAGTCGTTCGGGTGCAGCGTGACGGGGTCAATTACTACGTCAAACGCTACGTCGGCGCCGGTAAAGGCTTGCGCCGCTACCTCGGCAAGCCGCGCGTGAAGATGGAATGGCAGAACCTCAAGCGCTTCGCCAAGTGGGGTATCCCCACTGCCGAGGTGGTGGCCTGGGGCCTGGAGCGGCGCGGCGCGGCCTATGACCGTGGCGCGATGATTACCCGTGAGCTGCCCAATACCGAAGATCTCTCGGCGCTGGCCGAGCGCAAGGATCCCCGGCTCAAGGATCGCGCCTGGGTCGACGGTGTCAGCCGGCAACTGGCTGGCTACACCCGGACCATGCACGACCATCGGTTTACGCATAACGATTTGAAATGGCGCAATCTGCTGATCGACGATCAGGCGCGCATTTTCCTCATCGACTGCCCCAACGGCGAATTCTGGCGCGGCTTCTGGCTCAAGTACCGGATCACCAAGGACCTCGCCTGTCTCGACAAACTGGCCAAATATCACCTGTCCAACACCCAGCGCCTGCGCTTCTACAAGCAATATCGCCAGTGTGATCGGCTCGATGTCGCCGACAAGAAACGGATTCGCCACGTGGTGAGATTTTTCGAGGGGCGCGAATGACTGATTTTCTTGCCGAACAGGACCGCGCACTGCTGGAGCGCCACGGTCTCGGCAATTTCGACGCACTGTGGGCCAAACAGCTTGAAGCTGTGGATGAGCCCAACACTGCCGGTGGCGGCTGGAGCAGCGTGTTCCGTCTCGATCTGGAAGGCCAGGGCTATTACCTCAAGCGCCAGAGCAATTATCTGACCCGCACCTTGCAGGCGCCGTTTGGCGAACCGAGCTTTGCCCGCGAATTTCGCAACATCAGCCGTTACCGCAAGCTGGGCATTCCGGCGTTGCAGGCGGCGTTTTTCGGTCAGCGCAAAGTCGCCGGTGAAGTGCGCGCCATTCTGCTCACGCGCGCACTGGATGGCTGGAGTGATCTGGATTCGTTGTTGACGCGCTGGGCGCAGCTCAGTGACGCGCAGCATTCGGCCATTCTCAAGGCTTGCGGGCTGCTGGCGCGACGGCTGCATGGCGCGCGCCAGGTGCATGGCTGTTTTTATCCCAAACATATCTTCCTGCGCGCCACCGGCGACGGCTATGAGGCGCAACTGATCGATCTGGAGAAAACCCGGCTGCTGCTGTTCGGCGTGCGTGATCGGGTCAAGGATCTGGAGCCGTTGCAGCGTCGCGCGCCGCAGTGGCGCGAGGCCGACTTGCGCCAACTGCTCGCGGCTTATCTCGATCAACCAACTGACAGCTCGCTGCTCGACAGCTGGCTGACCCGACTGACAGCGCGGCGCAGCCACAAGGAGACTCGCTGATGCAATTGTCCGAGCTGGCCCGCTCCGGGCGCGCACCTTCCCTGCCACTGACCGTGAGCCTGGCGGACGCCGCCGGTGCGGCGGATTTACAGTTGCTGAGCCTGCTGCGGGTGTTGCCCGGGCAGCGTTACGTTGGCGCCGGCGTCTGGCGCGGTCGGCCGGTATTGGCCAAGTTGTTGGTCGGCAGCAAGGCTGCCCGGCATTTCCAACGAGAGCTGGACGGGGTGCGGCTACTCGCTGCGCAGGGCCTGACCACGCCTTTGCTGTTGGCCGATGGACTGAAAGGCGGCGAGGGTGGCTGGCTGCTCTTCGAATTTCTCGAGGGCGCCGAAAGCCTTGGCGATGCCTGGGCCAAGGTCGAGTCTCTGCCGGCGCTGGCTGATGAACAAACCGCGGTATTGGCCGAAGCACTGGATGCTATCGGTCGGATGCACGGCAAAGGACTCTGGCAAGAGGATCTGCACCTGGACAATCTGCTGCGCCATGGCGGTCAGCTGTACCTGATCGATGGCGCCGGCGTTCGTGCGGAAACGGCTGGGCAGCCACTGTCCCGACAAAAAGTGCTGGAAAACCTCGGGGTATTCTTCGCTCAGCTGCCGAAGTCACTGGAGCCGTTCACCGAAGAGCTGCTGGTGTATTACTTGCTGAGCAACAGCGAGCATGCGTTGCCGCTGGAGGCATTGCAAAAGCAGATCGACAAAGTGCGCAACTGGAGGCTCAGGGATTACCTGATCAAGGTCGGTCGCGACTGCACACTGTTTGCAGTGCATCGCGGCGCGTTTGTCCTGCGCGCCATCCGTCGTGAGGAAGAGGCCGCCATGCTGCCGGTGCTGGAGCAGGCTGACGCCTTGCTCGATCAGGGGCATCTGTACAAAACCGGTGGCGCAGCGAGTGTCGGCAAGGTTCAGGCGGGCGGTCGCTCGCTGGTGATCAAACGCTACAACATCAAAGGCTTCGCCCATTGGCTCAAGCGTTTCTGGCGCCCGAGCCGGGCGTGGCATTCATGGCGCGAGGGCAATCGTCTGGCTTTCCTGGGCATCGCCACGCCGAAACCGCTGGCAATGCTGGAAAAACGCTTTTTGTGGCTGCGCCGCAGCGCTTATCTGGTCACCGAATATCTGCCAGGGCCGGACATCATCGAGCGCTTTGCGCCGTACGTAGAAAATGGCCAGGCACCGGAAGCCGAGTTGCAGGCGCTGGATCAACTGTTTGCCCGATTGATCGCCGAGCGCATCAGTCATGGCGATTTCAAGGGCCACAACCTGTTCTGGCAGACGGATCGCTGGGCGCTGATCGACCTCGATTCGATGTGTCAGCACTCATCGGCCGGAAGTTTCGCCCCGGCTTATGCCCGCGATCGGGCGAGGTTCATGCGTAACTGGCCTGAAAGCAGCGCGTTGTATCAAGTCATTGATCAGCGGTTGCCCAAAGATATCTCCAGCGCGGGCTGAGTCCTGTCGCCAGCAGGCTGCGAAGGCGAGCCTGTTGGCGGCTACGCACAAATAACAGCGACTCGTCCTACAGCTTCGCCAGAAGCCATGAACTGTCTGCGGTTCAGCCTCGATGCTAATTTGCCTGACGATTTCGGATGACGAGTCCCGGGCATGACAAAGATTATGACGCTAGGCGTTTTTCTCTCGGTTCTATCAGGCTGTGGCAGTGTGTCAACGGTGTTGCAGCTGGACGCAGATGCTGCTCGGAACCTGCGCAAACAGAAGACTTACTGCCAATCCATTCCGCGTATCTACAGTGGCCTGGCCTTTGACTTCTGCATCTTGAACGCACCGCCCAATCCTGCGGGCTTTATGGTGCCCCTCGTATTGCTTGATCTGCCGTTGTCCGCTGCGTTCGACACGCTTTCGCTGCCCTACACGATCTATCGCCAGGCCGCCGACGGAAATCTGAGTATTTACTGGCGCAGAGACGGCTACTGAGGCTTTGTACCCGTTGAATCGGACCAATCCTGGCAGCGGCAATTCGCACCGGGTCATTCCCCTGATGTTTACGCTATAATCCCGCCCTTTAGCTGCCACTCGCCCCGTGCGAGGGCACATCAATTTTCAAGGCGCATCGCGCCTGCATGCAGACTAAAGAGGCTAGACCCCTGTGGCATTGACGATTCTTGGCCTGTCCGGCGCCCTTAGCCATGATCCTTCCGCAGCCTTGTACATCGACGGCAAGCTGGTCGCGGCGGCTGAGGAAGAGCGCTTCGTACGCGATAAACATGCAAAGAACCGCATGCCCTACGAATCGGCGAAATTCTGCCTTGAGCAGGCCGGTATCAAACCGTCCGACGTTGACGTGGTAGCGATTCCGTTTGCGCCGATCAGCCTGTTCGGCAAAGCCCGCTGGCACTACGCCAAGCGTTACTGGTACGCCCCGGATCGTGCTCTTGACGCGATCCTGATGGGTAACCGTCGCTACAAGCGCTATCGCAACAAGATCGTCTGGTGCCTCGAGCAACTGGGCTTCGATCCGAAGAAAATCAAGATCGAGCCGGTCGAGCATCACCTTGCCCACGCCTCCAGTGCTTATCACTGCTCGGGTTTCAAGGAAAAAACCGCGATCCTCGGCATCGACGGTAAAGGCGAATACGCCACGACCTTCTTCGGTTATGGCGAAAACGGCAAGATTCACAAGATCAAGGAATTTTTCGACCCGGACTCCCTCGGTGGTCTGTACGGTGCGATCACCGAATTCCTCGGCTTTGAAATGCTCGACGGCGAATTCAAGGTCATGGGCATGGCGCCGTACGGCGACGCCAGCAAGTACGATTTCTCGCGTCTGGCCTCGTTCGAGAATGGCGAGCTGGTGATCAACACCGACTACGCCAACGTCATCGGTCTGCGCCGCTATAAAGAGAAGGGCAAAGGCTTCTACTTCTCACCGAAGCTGATCGAGTGGCTGGGGCCGAAACGCGAAGGTGACATTGCCGACGAGCCGTACATCCACTACGCCGCGAGCATGCAAGCGCTGTTTGAAAAGCTGGCGCTGCAGATGATCGACCACTACCTGGGCGATGTGCTCAGGGAAACCGGCAAACTGGCATTCGCCGGCGGCTGTGCGTTGAACGTCAAGCTGAACCAGAAGATCATTGCTCGCGACGACATTAAAGAATTGTTCGTACAGCCTGCGTCCGGCGATGCCGGCACCGCGGTTGGCGCTGCCGCTTACGTGTCGCACGCCCGTGGCGTACCGGTCGAGAAGATGGAACACGTCTACCTCGGCCCGTCGTACAGCAACGAGGACGTGATTGCCGCCTGCGCGCGCCACGAGAACAAGCCGACCTGGCGCAAGCTCGACAACATGCCCGAGCAGATCGCCAAGATCATGGTCGATGGCAACCCGGTCGCCTGGTTCCAGGGCCGCATGGAGTTTGGCCCGCGTGCACTGGGTGGCCGTTCGATCATCGGGTGCCCGAGCGTGGCCGGTGTCGCCGATCGCATCAACCACCAGATCAAGTTCCGCGAGCGTTGGAGGCCTTTCTGCCCGTCGATGCTCGACACCGTCGCGCCGCAGATGATCAAGATCGATCACCCGGCGCCGTTCATGACCTTCACCTTCGAAGTCGCCGAAGAGTGGAAAACCCGCGTGCCGGAAGTGGTCCACGAAGACGGTACTTCCCGCGCCCAGGTGCTCAAGCGCGAATACAACCCGCGCTACTACGACATGATGAAAGCGCTGGAAAACCTGACCGGCAACGGCGTATCGCTGAACACTTCGCTCAACCGTCGTGGCGAGCCGATGATCTGCTCGCCAACCGACGCGCTGAACATGTTTTTCGGGTCGGATCTGCAATACCTGATCATGGAAGACATCCTGGTGGTGAAAGAGGGCGCGAACGCTTATGACTCGCTCGGCTGAACGCCATGTGCTGCAGTTCTGTCACGGCTATGACGGGCCGTTCCTGGACTGCGCACGGCAGTACGCCAGCCTGTTTGCCGGCACCGGCTATCGGGTGACCACGGTGTTTCTGACCGGGGCCGCCGATAGCGAGGTGGCAGCAGCGTGTGCTTCGGACGAAGTGTTGTTCATGGAGTACAGTTCCAAGGCCATTCGTGGCCTGAAACTGGGTGCTATCGGCGATCTGCGCAAGATTGTCGCCTCGCGCAATTTCAGTCTGTGCATCGCTCATCGCTTCAAGCCCATCTATATCGCCTTGCTCGGCACCTCGCTGCCGGTCATAGGCGTGCACCACGCATTCGGCGATTACCAGCGTCGGACGCGCAAACTGTTCGCGCATGTTTTCCGCAAGCGCCTGAGCCTTCTCGGTGTGTCGGATGCGGTGCGTGACGACATGCGGCGCTGCCTGCCGAAGTGGCCGGCAAGCCGAATCCAGACCCTTTACAACCGCATCGACGTGCCTGCTCTGCAAGCCCGCCAGCTACCGGCCGAAGAAGCACGTGAGATTCTCGGTCTGTCGCCGGATGCCTGGATTGTCGGGAATGTCGGCCGCCTGCACCCGGACAAGGATCAGGCCACGCTGCTGCGCGGTTTTGCCCAGGCGCTGCCTGGACTGCCGGACAACAGTCAACTGGTGATTCTCGGCAGCGGTCGCCTGGAGCAGGATCTCAAGGCGTCGGCGCGGGCGTTGGGCATTGCCGATCGAGTGCTGTTTCTCGGTCAGGTGCCCGATGCGCGCAACTACTTTCGCGCCTTCGATGTGTTTGCCCTGAGCTCCGATCATGAGCCGTTCGGCATGGTATTGCTGGAAGCCATGGCTGCCGGCGTGCCGTTGCTGGCCACCGCGTGCGGCGGGGCGAAGGAGGTGGTCGAGGGCGTGGGCATTCTGTTTCCACTGGGCGATGCCGAACATCTGGCTCAAGGGCTGCAACATCTGGCTGCGATGGATGAGCAGCAGCGTCGTCAATGTGCGCAGATGATGCTCGAGCGACTGCATGAGCGTTTCTCCGACCGTGCGGTGCGCGAGACCTTCTGGCGCCTGCCGCCAGTTACCGATCTGGCAACGAGGGGCTGATGCTCAACCGATTTCAAGGCTGGCGCGAACGTGGCTGGTCGCCCGTTGACGCCTCAACCTATGCCGCTGCCTGGCAGCGTTATGGCGGCAGTGTCGCGACGCATCCGCTGGTCATCGAGCGTCTGGCGGACCTGGCCGGCATACCGGTGCGTTATCTCGCCTGGCAGCAGCAAGGCGATGTTCAAGCCGCCATTGCAACCTGGGGCCGCGACTTGGCCCTGTCCAAGGACGCGCTCAAGCGCCACGGCAAGAAAGGCCTGTTCGATCTCGGCAATGCCGAGCTGATCCTGCCGGCCGCGGTCGATGCTCAGGCACCGCTGCGCCATCGGGCGCGCTATCTGTCGGCGCTCAACGAAAGCCGCTTCAGTGGCTTGAAGTTGCAGACTGAACAGTTGGCCATGGCCCGCACACCGGAAGAATTGTCGAAAAAGTTTCGCTACAACCAGCGCCGGGAATTGCGCCTGCTGGAAGAAGCGGGCGGCGTGGTGCGAGCGGTCAGTGAGTTTTCCAGCGTTGAACTGGCCGCGATGTACTGCGATCTGTTTCAGCGTCGTTGGGGGTTTCCTGCCACCGGTGCGGCGCGCATGGCCGAGGTTATCGAGTTGCTGCGCGAGCTGCTGATCGGCTCGGTCATTTTCCTCAACGATGCGCCGATCGCGATTCAACTGGTCTACCGCGTCGAGGCGCCAGACTGGATCAGTATCGAATACGTGAATGGCGGGGTTGATCCTGAAACTCGCGAATTCAGCCCCGGCAGCGTGTTGAGCTTTCTCAATACGCAAAGCGCCTGGGAGCAGGCACGGGCGCTCGGCAAGCCGCTGCGGTTTTCGTTCGGTCGCGCTGACCGTGAATACAAGGATCGCTGGTGCAACCCTGTGCCGGTCTTCACCGTATGAGTCAGACCATGAGCCGCAAACAGCAATTGCTCAAGCGCCATCGACGCAACAAACGCGTGACTGTGCTGGTTGTACTGGCCGCCATCATAGCGCTGAGCGTGCTGGTCGCCTGGTGGCTGGCGCCGCTGTTGCTGACCGGCGCCTGGGTCGCCCATGAGGCGTGGTTTGCCGATCATCTGTTCTATGCCCCCAGCGACGATTACCAGTACAGCTTCCCTGCGTATACCCCGCAGCCGAAGGTGCACCTGCACGGCGAGCAACTGCGTCTGGATGACGGTGTGATGCTGGCCGACGACGCCATGCTGATCCTGGCTGTGCGGGTCAAAAGCACCTGGCTGGGACGTTTCCTTGATCCCCGGATCGAGTTGTCGGGCGGCGCCAATCCTGATGTGCAGACCTTCGAGCGCGGTGTCGGCGGCGTGCGCTATCTGAACCTGAGCGGTCAGGCGCAAGCATTGTCGGCGGGTGTGTTGCGCCTGCGCGGACGTTACTGCCGGGTGTCGGGAGAGCCGGTGCTGTGGGCGCTGGAGCACGCCGATTATCGTCGTCAGCGGGTCATGGTCATTGCGCCACACGCGGACGATGCGGAACTGGCGGCTTTTGGTTTGTACAGTCAGGCCGATGAAGCCTGGATCGTTACCCTGACGGCTGGCGAAATCGAGGCCGAACATTACCAGCAGATGGGCATGAGCATGGTCGACGCCGCGCGACTGAAGGGACGGTTGCGTGCCTGGGACAGCCTCACCGTGCCGCAATGGGCCGGTGTCGCTCAGGAACGTTGCGTGCAGTTGGGGTATTTCTGCCTGCAACTGGCGGCGATGCGTGACAAGCCGGGTCAACCGGTGGGCTCGCGCGAAGCGGACTTGAGCGATACCCGTCTGTTCCGTCAATTCAATTCATTTGTGCTCCCGGGTGACGCCGATGGCGCGCCGACCTGGAACAATCTGCTGGCCGATCTGCGCGAAACTGTCCTGCGCGCGCGTCCGGACGTCATTGTGCTGCCGCATCCGACGCTGGATCCGCACCCCGACCACCTCTGTGCGCAGCAGGCCGTGCTTGAAGTATTGAAGAGTCTGGACTGGCAGCCGACGCTGCTCGGTTATGCCAACCACCTGCATGACAATGATCGCTGGCCGATGGGCAATAGTGGTGAGGGCGTGGCGCTGCCGCCAGCTTTTGATGCTGGCTTGCCGGTGCAGCCTGTATGCCTGGCGTTATCGGTGGAGCAGCAACGTGACAAGGCCATGGCCCTGGGCATGATGCATGATTTGCAACCGCCCGCGCCGTTCAAGCGCCGCTTGCGTCGAACCTTGCAGCGATGGCTGGCAGGGCGGTCCGGTTCGCCTTATGGCGAGAACGAATTTTTCCGCAAGGCGGTTCGGCGACACGAACTGTTCTGGCGTTTGTAACGACACAGGAGCCCGCGCAAGACTTTCTTGCGGGCGGGCATGTTCAGGTTTGCTCGGGTTGCTGTTGCGGCAAGGAAGACAATGAAAGTTCTATTTCTGGTGCAGAAAGATCAGCGAGCCATTCTCGATCGTTTGTACGAGGGTGTGGCAGCCCATTGTGAGTGTGATCTGCGCTGGTTGAGCGGCGACGAACAGCGCAACCTGCGTCGATACTTCCGCCGTGAAGTCGATGTTTCGCGCTATGACCGCATCGTGTTTTTCCTGCGTTTCAAGCAGGAGATCCGTCAGGTCGGGTTCATCCGCACCGTGCCCAATCTGGTGATTCTGGAACACGATGCCTATCAGAATTACATTCCTTGCAAGTACACCGGCAAGTTCAGTGCGCATTATCGCCGGTTGCCCTGGGCGCGGGTGATCAGCTCCGGTTTCGTAGTTGCCGAACGTCTGCGCTCGGAGGGCTTCGACGCCGTGTTCGTACCCAAGGGTTATGATCAGACGCAGTTGCAGGATCTGGGGCGCGAGCGGGATATCGAACTCGCTTTCGTCGGCAGCACCAACAGTGTGGCCTACAGTGGGCGCAAGGCATTGCTGGATGAGTTGGGTCAGGTCGAGCCGCTGCTGGTAACGCGTACCAAGTCAGGGAACGAATACCTTGAGACGCTCAACCGTATCCGCTTTTTTGTCAGCGCGGATGTGGGCATGGGCGAGTTCATGATCAAAAACTTCGAAGCCATGGCTTGCGGCTGCGTCCTGCTGGCCTATGATCAAGGCGCCGCCGAAAACGCGGCGCTCGGTTTGCAGGACATGCATAACGTGGTGTTCTATCAGACCATCGCGCAGCTGCAGGAAAAGCTGGCCAGGCTGCGCGAGGATCCGCAACTGGCGCAGCGCATCGCTGCCAACGGTCGTGAGCTGGCGGTGCATCAGTTCAGTTTCGCGCGGATCGGTCAGCGCATCGTTGAAGAACTTGAACCATCGTTGCGTGAGCGTGCTCCGCTGAGTCTGCTGGAAAAAATCCGCCTGAAAGTGGGCATTTGACAAGTCTCATACAGCCAGTGATATTGCTGGCGACTTCTGATTAACGAGATCTCGGTGCAATTTTCCAAAGAAAGCCAGATTACATTGGTGGTTACCAGCTGCGGTCGACTCGATCTGCTCAAGACCACTCTCGATAGCTTCGACCGGTACAACACGGCACCCATTCGTGAAGTGTTCATCACCGAAGATGCTGGCGACGAAGGCGTTGCCGCGATTCTGCCTGCTCATTGGAAAGAGCACAGCACGATCTTCGTCAATCGTCCGAAGCTGGGCCAGCTGGCATCGATCGACCTGGCCTACGGGCAAGTCACTACACCGTATATCTTTCATTGCGAAGACGACTGGGAGTTCTACCGTCCCGGGTTCGTGGAAGACTCCATGACCATTCTGGAGGCTCGGCCGGAAATTCTGCAGATCTGGTTGCGCAGCTATAATCACGATCTGCGTGTGCACAGCCCTTATATCCGTTTGGGCGCGCGCGAGATCGTCGATGGCGTCGCATGCTATCCGCTGATTTCCGACAAGCCGGAGTGGCAGGGTTTCTCGCTGAATCCCGGGTTGCGCCGACTTGAGGATTATCGGTTGTGCGCGCCTTTCGCCGGGCACGGTGGCGAAAAGGCCTTGTCACAGCGCTATTCGCAACTCAACAGGGAGGCCTTGATCCTTGAGGCAGACGCGGTCATGCACACCGGTTTCGGTCTGCATGTGCAAACGGATGTCGAGCGTGAACGCAAAGCGCGCCGCAATCGCCGCGAGCAGATTAAAATTGCCTTGTTTCTGTTGCTGGGAGTCTGCATTGGCTGGTTCATCAACTGAGTTAACGCACGCCGCTGCTTGTCCCAGCAAATCCACGCAACGGCTCTCTGTCCTATGAATATTCTCAACATCATGTGGGCCGGTGGCGCTCCGTTCGCATCAATCCATAAAGTGCACCAGCAAATTCTCTCTCAGGCCTCGCCTTCGGCGGTGGTCAAAACCTGGCTGCTTCAGGGGCAAGGAGCAGAGTGCGGCGCGGATGTGGGCGAGGTGCGGGAGTGGCGGTTATCGTCGGCCCGCCTGAAGGGGCGGCATTTCTGGCGCTTGGCCAAACCCTTTATGCAGGCGCGATTTCGTCAGGCCCTGGTGGAGAGTGACGCTCGATTGGTGTTGCTGGACGGCGTGGGCGTCGCGCGCACGTTATTGCCGGTCCTCAAGAAGCTGGCGCATATCCGCGCCGTGGTGATCTTCCACGGTTCGGCGCGTTTGAACGCTGGAGATCAGGCTCTGTTTCAATCACTCCCTGCGTCCCGGCTGACATTGGTTGCCGTTTCCGCCACCCTTGCCGATTCACTGACCAGCGACCTGCAGATGCCAGTCACCCCGTTGCGAAGTGCATTCGATCCGATGGCGTTTCGCGCTGAACTGTTCACTCGCGAGCAGGCCAGGACACGTTTGGGGTTGCCGCAAGGCGCTCCTGTCATGGGCGCGGTGGGGCGCCTGGTCTCGGAGAAGGGTTTCGGTTATCTGCTTGATGCTTTCGCTGCAGTACGGGTCAATCGTCCGGACTTGCGCCTGGTCATCATTGGTGAAGGTTCCAAACGCGCGGCGCTGCAGCAGCGCATCGAGGCGCTCGGCTTGAGCGACAGCGTCTTGCTGACCGGACATCTGACCGAAGCCGCGCAGCTTTACCGTGCTTTCGACTGGATTGCCATCCCTTCGCTGGAAGAGGGCCTGGGTCTGGTCATGCAGGAAGCGGTGATGGCCGGCGTACCGGTTTTGTGCAGCGATCTGGATGTGTTCAGCGAACAACTGGGCAGCGCCGGCTGGTATGCCCCGGTCAATGACACCAAAGCCTGGTCCGAGGCCATCGACCGCGCCTTCCGTGCCTCATCTCAAGCGATCAATGCCGAGCAATACCGCATGCTTGCACCGGACGAGGCCTGGTCGAGCTTCAGCCAGGCTGCCCGCGCATTGTTTTCATGAGGACAAGACGGCGCGCTCCAGTGCCTGCATCGGAAAGCTGTCGTTCAGCTTTTCGCGCGCAATATAGCGTGCGAAATGCTGCAGGTTGCGTTTGATCAGGCGCTTTGGCAGCGGTCCGCGGGTGAAGCGCATGTCGGCGACGTCGATCAAGCCCATGCGGTTGTCTGGCGTGACGACGATGTTGCCAAGATGCAGGGAGCGGAAATAGATGCCCGACCGGTGCAGGCTGCGTATCAGAGCGGCCAGATCCGGCAACGCCTGCTTCCAGTCGAACCCTTGTTTACTGGCGATCTGACGCAGCGTTTGCCCTGGCAGAGGCTGATACAGCACGGCGGTCATGCCTGGTTTTTCGAGACAAAAGAACTGGAGGATCTGCAGGGTCGGCACGCCGAGTTTTTGCAACTCGATGGCGTTGTCGATGAATCGCCGGGAGTAGGGGCGAAGCAGCGCGGATGAAAAAAACCGTTTGCGACGGAACAGTTTGAGAATTTTTCCATCCTGCAGCAGGTAGACTTTCGGCCCGTAGCTGTCCGCCTCCAGCACTTTGGCAGCGTCGATCATTTGGTCTAGAGCGGCTTGTGAAAGCCGGGAGCATCGCATCGTAGGAAACCTTGTCGAAAGTGCAGGGTGTTGTAGCGGGCAATGATGCCGAAAAGTTTCGATTTTAACCATGCCGCGTCGCATGGGCGAACCCTTGTCAGGAGCAGATTGATGCAGGAAACACGCTGGGCGCAACTATGGATGGCGACGGGGCTCTTGTGGTTTCTATTGGCCATTGCCGTAGCGCCCACCAACAAGGTTTACCAACAGGGGCTGGTCGCTCTCGTCTGGTTGCCGGCGTTATTGCTCGGCTGGTCTGCTCGTCATCGCGTCAGGGAAGTACTCCTTGAGCAACGCTGGATCTACCTGCCGTTGCTTGGATTGCTGATCTGGGCGCTGGTCAGTCTGGCATGGACAAACACACCGGAGCCCGGTCGCGAAGCCAAGCGCCTGTTGTATATCGTGGTGTTCCTGCTGTTTTTTCCGGTGTTTGCCAGCGGCCGCCCCGAGCGTTTGATTCGCCTCATGCAATGGGGCGGGCTGGGATTGGCAATCACGGCGCTGGTGGCCATCGTCAGGTTCTACGTCATTGATGGCAACGTCTGGACTGCCCGGGTAGAAGGGCTGGGTGAGCTGGCTCATCCGATTCTCGGCGGCTATGTCATTGGCCTGGCGGCAGTGTGGCTGGCCCTGTGGGCGCCGCAGGGTGCGATGCGTCAAGGGATCTGGGCGCTGGCGTTGGCGGTGCTGGTTATCTTTGTCCTGATGAGTCAGAGCCGAGGCGCGGCGTTGGCGTTGTTTCTGACCATATTGGCCATGCCGATCTGGTGCCGTGACCGCCGCAGCCGAATCGTCGCAGCCGTTGCACTGGTGGTGGCGATTGTGGCGCTATGGCTGTTCGAGCCGTTGGTGCTGGCGCGTGGGGTCTCTTACCGTCCGCAGATTCTGATGGCTTCTCTGGACATGATCGCCAAACATCCGTGGGGTGGGCTGGGTCTGGGTGGGGATTACCGGGTGTTGTGGTCGGGTATGACTTTCGATCACGCCCATAACCTGTTCAGTCATGTCGCGATCGTGCTGGGTTTGCCGGGACTGGTGTTATGGTCTGCCGTTTGGTTCGGCGTGATTTTCCAGGCGTGGAGGGTTCGGGAAACGCTGTATGCCCGCGGGGTTATCGGTATCTGGCTGTTCTCGACGCTGGCGATGCAGTTCGATGCTGCCAGCCTGACCGGCACCCCTCGTGCCGAGTGGTTCATCAGCTGGCTGCCGTTGGGGCTTGCCAGCGTTTTGGTATGGGCGCGGGCCAATGGCGGCGCTTGTGATAAAATTTCGCGTTCTTCTTAACCAGTGAGCTCTACGATGAGTGACGCACCGCTCAAAGCGGAACAGGAATCCAGCCTGAAAATCTACTTTCGGCTGTTGGGGTACGTAAAACCCTATATCGGTCTTTTCCTGCTGAGTATCGTGGGCTTTGTGATCTTTGCCTCCACGCAACCGATGCTGGCCGGGATTCTCAAGTATTTCGTCGATGGCCTGAGCAACCCTGAAGCGGTGCTCTTCCCCAACGTTCCTTATCTGCGAGACGTGCAGCTGTTGATGGCTGTACCGTTGCTGATCATTTTGATCGCCGCGTGGCAAGGCCTTGGGTCGTTTCTTGGCAATTACTACCTGGCGAGAGTTTCGTTGGGCCTGGTGCATGACCTGCGTATCGAGTTGTTCAACAAGCTGTTGGTACTGCCCAACCGCTATTTCGATACCCATAACTCGGGTCATCTGATCTCGCGCATCACGTTCAACGTGACCATGGTCACCGGCGCCGCCACGGACGCCATCAAAGTGGTGATCCGCGAGGGCCTTACGGTCGTTTTCCTGTTCGCGTATCTGCTCTGGATGAACTGGAAGCTGACCCTGGTGATGCTGGCGATCCTGCCCGTGATCGCGTTCATGGTCGGCAACACCAGCAAGAAATTCCGCAAGCAGAGCAAGAAGATTCAAGTGGCCATGGGCGATGTGACCCATGTTGCCTCCGAAACCATTCAAGGCTATCGCGTCGTGCGCAGCTTCGGTGGCGAGGCTTATGAGCAGCAGCGTTTTGCAGCGGCCAGCCAGAGCAACACCGACAAGCAATTGCGCATGACCAAGACCGGCGCGGTGTATACACCGATGCTGCAGCTGGTGATCTACACCGCCATGGCCGTGTTGATGTTCCTGGTGTTGTTCCTGCGCGGCGATGCGACGGCCGGTGATCTGGTTGCGTACATCACGGCTGCGGGCTTGCTGCCGAAACCGATCCGGCAATTGTCCGAAGTCAGCTCGACCATTCAGAAAGGTGTGGCCGGCGCAGAAAGCATTTTCGAGCAGCTGGACGTCGAGCCGGAAATCGATACCGGCACGATCGAGCGTGATCGGGTCAGTGGCCATCTGGCGGTGAACAACCTCAGCTTCACTTACCCGGGCACTGAACGCGAAGTGCTGAAAAACATCAGCTTCACCGCGTCGCCAGGTCAGATGATCGCTTTGGTCGGGCGTTCCGGCAGCGGCAAGTCGACGCTGGCCAGTCTCATTCCGCGTTTCTACCATCACGAAACCGGTGAGATTCTGCTCGATGACGTCGAGATCGAGGATTACCGTCTGCGCAACCTGCGCCGCCACGTGGCGCAGGTCACTCAGCATGTGACGTTGTTCAACGACACCATTGCCAACAACATCGCTTATGGCGATCTGGCAGGGGCGCCGCGCGAGGACATCGAGAAGGCCGCTAGGGATGCATTTGCCATGGACTTCATCGCGCAAATGCCTCAAGGCCTCGATACCCAGGTGGGCGAGAACGGTGTGCTGTTGTCTGGCGGACAGCGTCAGCGCCTGGCGATTGCCCGCGCACTGCTGAAAAACGCGCCGCTGCTGATTCTCGACGAAGCGACGTCGGCGCTCGATACCGAGTCCGAGCGGCACATTCAGGCGGCACTCGACCATGTCATGAAAGGCCGCACCACACTGGTCATTGCCCACCGCTTGTCGACCATCGAGAAGGCCGATCTGATTCTGGTCATGGATCAGGGCGAGATTGTCGAACGCGGCACTCATGCCCAGTTGCTTGCCCACAATGGCTACTACGCACGCCTGCATGCGATGGGCCTGGATGCCCCGGCTGAAGACATTGCGTGATCTGCAGACAAGGGTGAGCCTGCCTCACCCGCGTGTATTCCCGGCGCGCGCGATCCTGTTAATATCGCGCCCCTGTTCATTTTGTATGTGGGTTGCTCCATGAAATTGTCGATGCCGCGATTCGATCAAGCCCCTGTCTTGGTGGTCGGCGATGTCATGCTCGACCGTTACTGGCATGGCGGAACCTCACGGATTTCCCCCGAAGCACCGGTGCCGGTGGTCAAGGTCGAGCAGATCGAGGATCGCCCGGGCGGCGCCGCCAACGTGGCGCTGAACATTGCCGCGCTGGGTGCACCGGCATCGCTGGTGGGCGTAACCGGTGATGACGAAGCCGCCGACAGCCTGAGCAACAGTCTCAAAGGTGCTGGCGTTCGCGCCTTGTTTCAGCGCATCGCTCATCAGCCGACCATCGTCAAACTGCGGGTCATGAGCCGGCACCAGCAACTGCTGCGTATCGATTTCGAAGAGGTGTTCGCCACCGATGCGCTGGCCTTGGCCGCGCAGGTCGACGAGCTGCTGGAAGGCATCAAAGTGCTGGTGTTGTCGGATTACGGCAAAGGTGCGCTGAAAAATCACCAGACCCTGATCCAGGCCGCCCGTGCCAAAGGCATTCCGGTGCTGGCCGATCCCAAGGGCAAGGACTTTTCGATTTACCGCGGTGCCAGCCTGATCACGCCGAACCTCAGCGAGTTCGAAACCATCGTCGGCGGTTGCGCCGACGAGCACGAGCTTGTAAGCAAAGGCGCCGTGCTGATGCAGGAGCTCGACCTCGGCGCGTTGCTGGTGACCCGTGGCGAACACGGCATGACCTTGTTGCGTCCGGATCATCCGGCGTTGCATCTGCCGGCCCGCGCCCGTGAAGTGTTCGATGTGACCGGCGCCGGCGATACAGTGATTTCGACCCTGGCAGCAGCCATCGCCGCTGGCGAAGAACTGCCGCACGCTGTCGCGCTGGCCAATCTGGCCGCAGGCATCGTCGTCGGCAAGCTCGGTACAGCAGCGATCAGCGCCCCGGAGCTGCGCCGCGCCATTCAGCGCGAGGAAGGTTCGGAGCGAGGCGTGCTGGGTCTTGAGCAACTGCTGCTGGCGGTTGACGATGCCCGCGCGCACAACGAGCGAATTGTCTTCACCAATGGCTGCTTCGATATCCTGCATGCCGGCCATGTCACCTATCTGGAACAGGCGCGGGCGCAGGGCGATCGTCTGATCGTGGCGGTCAACGATGACGCCTCGGTCAGCCGCTTGAAAGGCCCGGGCCGGCCGATCAACAGCGTTGACCGGCGTATGGCGGTACTCGCCGGTCTCGGCGCTGTGGACTGGGTGATCAGCTTCTCTGAAGGCACGCCGGAAAACCTGCTGCGCGAGGTCAAGCCGGACGTGTTGGTCAAGGGTGGCGATTACGGCATCGATCAGGTAGTCGGTGCGGATATCGTCACCGCCTATGGCGGCACGGTGAAAGTGCTGGGGCTGGTGGAGAACAGCTCGACGACAGCAATCGTGGAAAAGATCCGCGGCCAATAAGCTCAAGAGATCGCAGCCTGCGCCAGCGTCTGAACAGAATTGTGCAGGCGCTGACGCAGGCTGCGATCTTTTGCTTTCAGGAATTCACTTTCTTGCGCGGCACGATTTTCTTCAGCAGCTGCCTCGCCTTGCCGCGCAGGCGTGCCAGTCCGGTGGCCTTGTCCGGTGGCGTCAGACCCTGTTGACGCAACCAGTCCTTCCAGCGAATCCGCTCATCGCGCACCAGCCAGCCTTCCTGTCGGGCAAAGCTTTCAGCCAGGTACAGACCGCGGGTACTCGCCGGATACAGTTGATCCTTTTTCAGGGTATACAGTTCAGGCAGCGGCTGACCGTCATGCAATGGCATCAAGTACAGATCAGGCCGTTTGCGATCAAGCCGCGCGACGAGTTGATCGCCTTCCAGACGCTCGTCGACATGAAACAGGCTCAGGGATTTGGCTTCCTTGGGTACGTCCAGGCGCAGGTCATAGATCAATTGCAATGACGCCGTCGGCAAATGCACGTAGGCCCGTGGCCGCTCCAACAATTGCAGGTTGGCGCAGCGCACCGGGCGCGCCGAACCGGACAGCGGCGTCAGGCGAAACGGCAACGCCTCGCGGTAATGCAGCGCGGCGGAATAGGGCGCTGGCAGCCAGGTGTCGTTGAAGCGCCCGCCAAGCCAGCCTTCCGGCGTTTCCAGCAAACACTCTTCGGCAATTTCCTGAATTGCCGTATGCAGCGGAATGTTCAGTTCGTGGGCCGGCACATAGCCGGAAATCAGCTTCAGCACCACATCGCCGCGATCCTGCCGACGCTGGCGTACCAGCACCCAGTAATCGCGGTTCTGCCAGTGCAGGGTCAGGCGCACGGAAACGCCGAGGTTGGCCAGTTCCAGGGCAAAGCGTTCGCTGTCGGCGACGCTGACCGGTTTGCGCCGTTGCAGGGTCTGGGCGAAATTCAGCGGCATGCCGACGCTCTGGTAGCTCAGGCCATCAGGCGTGGCTTCGACGAACAGCGGCAGTGTCTTGAAGTTGCTCGGGTTCTTGCGGATCAGCGTGCGCGGCATATCGGCTCCTGGCTTAAGGCCGCGGGGCGGCGTCAGTGATTACGCAGTACCTTGGCAACGGTCGCTACGTTATGGGCGAGGTGCAGCGGATTGATGGTGCCGACAATAGCACTGGCGACACCGGGCTGAGTGAACAGCAACTCGAAGCTGGCGCGCACCGGATCGACTCCCGGACTCAGACAGACATGACCGCTGGCCAGGGCTTTTTTCACCAGAATGGCTTTGCCGTGGGCAGCAGCATAGTCAATGACCGCCTTTTCGTTTTGTTCGTTCAGATTGTAGGTGACCATCGCGCAGTCGCCGTGCTCCAGCGCTTTCAAGCCGCCTTCGACGGTTTTGCCGGAGAAACCGAAGCCGCGAATCTTGCCCTCGGCCTTCAGCGCCGCGAGGGTGGCGTAGACCTCTTCGTGCTCGAGGATCGCCATGTCGTTGCCGTCGGAGTGCACGAGAACCAGATCGATAAAATCCGTTTCCAGACGTTGCAGGCTGCGCTCGACCGACATCCGCGTGTGCGCGGCGCTGAAGTCATGGTGCGACACGCCGTCGGTAAACTCTTCGCCGACCTTGCTGACGATCACCCAGTCCTGACGCTGGCCGCGCAGCAGCGGGCCGAGGCGTTCTTCGCTGCGACCATAGGCCGGCGCGGTGTCGATCAGGTTGATGCCCAGATCCCGCGCCTGGCGCAGCAGCATGCGCGCCTCGTCGTCGCCGGGAATCTGAAAGCCGTTAGGGTATTTCACGCCTTGGTCGCGGCCGAGTTTGACTGTGCCCAGACCCAGCGGCGAAACCCTCAGACCGGTGTTGCCCAGCGGGCGATGCAGTTCGTGCAGAGTGGCGATGGTCATGGCAGCAGTTGCTCCCAGGCGGGTACGCCAAGTGGCGGTTTCGGCAGCGGCGGCAGCGGCTCGGTCGCTTGCGGCTGGATGCCGTCACGCTGCAGCGAAGCGATGACGCGGTCGGCGAAGTCTGGCGCCAGCGCCAGTTTGGTCGGCCAGCCGACGAGCAAGCGACCTTCCTCGGCGAGGAACGCGTTGTCCGGACGGGTCAGGCCGGTCTGCAACGGCTCGGCGCGATCGACGCGCAGGGTTGCCCATTGCGTGGTGCTTAGGTCGATCCATGGCAACAGTTGCGCGACTTCCTTTTGCGCGGTGGCGATCTGTTCGGCCGGCTCGCGAGCGACGCCTTCGCTTTCGGCGATGTCACCGCCCATGTACCAGACCCACTGGCCATCAGCCGCCGGGTGCGTGGTCACGGTGATGCGCGGCTTGGTGCCGCCGCCCAGGCAGTGCGCGTACAGCGGTTTCAAGCCGGGGCCTTTGGCGAGGATCATGTGCAGGGGGCGGCGCTGCATGGCCGGACGGCTCAGGCCCAGGGCTTCGAGCAGTTCGGCAGTGCCGGCACCGGCGCTGAGGACGATGCGCTGGGCACGGATCTCACGGCCGTCGACTTTCAGGCCGACCAGCACGCCGGCTTCCAGCAGTGGTTCGATAACCTGCCCGGCGAGCAGACCGTCACCGGCCAGCTCGGCCAGGCGCTGGATCAGGCTCGGCACATCCACCACCAGTTCGGCGAGGCGATAGACCTTGCCCTTGAAGCGCTTGTCCTGCAGGGCTGGCGGCAGTTCGTCGCCCTTGACCTGATCGACCCGGCCACGCACGGCTTTGCTGGCGAAGAAACTGGTGAGGTTGCCGGCCAGCGTGCCCGGCGACCACAGGTAATGCGCTTCGGACAGCAGGCGTACGCCGGACAGATCCAGCTCGCCAGTCCCGGCCAGCGCTTCGCGCCAGCGGCGTGGCATGTCGGCGATCGCTTCCGAAGCACCGGTCAGCGCGCCGTGCAGCGCGTACTTGGCGCCGCCGTGAATGATGCCCTGGGACTTCATGCTCTGCCCGCCACCGAGGCTGGCGCTTTCCACCAGCACGGTCGAAAAACCCTGGCGGCGCAGGCGCGCATTCAGCCAGAGGCCGGCGACACCAGCGCCGACAATCAGAACGTCGGTGGAAATAACGGATGGCATGCAGCGACCTCAGTGTTCAAGACGAGGGCGCAGTATACAGACTCGGGAAAGGGGCGGATTTGTCGAAAATCAACCGGGCAGATACAAAACCAATGTGGGAGCGAGCTTGCTCGGGCGTGTCAGTCGATGTATCTGTTGCCTTACACACCGCGTTCGCTCGCTCCCACAGGGGGACGTGTTTTTTCTTTAGTGCCCGGCAGTTTTCGAGAACAGCTGAATCACCACCACGCCCAGCACGATCAGCGCCATCCCCAGCATCGCCGGGATATCCAGTTTCTGCCCGTACAGAAACAGCGCCGCGACGCTGACCATCACGATGCCCATCCCCGCCCAGACAGCGTAGGCAACGCCCACCGGCACGGTGCGCACGACCAGCGTCAGCATCCAGAACGCGATGCCGTAACCGACGATGATCAGCACCAGTGGCAGTGGCGTGCTGAAGCCCTTGACCGCTTTCATCGAAACGGTGGCGATCACTTCGGCGCAGATGGCGATGGCCAGATAGACGTAGGCGTTCATGGTTCGATCCTCAAATAAATCGTTGCTTGCTGAGGTGACATTCTAGTGATTGCTCAGATGGGGTAAAGTCATTACCTATCTGATCCATAGATAGGTGGGAAATCCATATGCAGTGGAATCTTGAGCAGCTACGGGTATTTGTCGATGTCGCTGAACAGCGGTCTTTCTCCGCCGTGGCGCGCCGACAACGCAAGGCGCAATCGGCGATCAGCAGTGCTGTTGCGATGCTCGAAGAGGATTTGGGCGTGAGCCTGTTCGAACGCAGCAGCGGTCGCCAGCCAAGTCTGACCGAGGCGGGCGAGGCCTTGCTGGAAGAAGCGCGGGAAGTGCTGCGCCAGTGCGAGCGCCTCAACGGCCGCGCCATGGCCATGCTGCGCGGCCAGGAGGCGCAGCTGCGTGTGGCGCAGGACGAGGCGATGCCCTATCAGGCGCTGGTGGAAAGTTTCGGCGAACTGGCCGAGCAGTTTCCCAGCCTGGAAGTGCAACTGACCAGCGCCGCCCAGGGCGAAGTTGCGCGCAAGCTGGTCGAGCGTCGCGCCGACCTCGGCCTGCTGTTCTACCACGATGAAATCCCCGAGGCGCTTGAGCGCCGCGTGCTCGGCAGCGTCGAAATGGTAACGGTGTGCGGCGTCAATCACCCGTTGGCCAAGTTGCCCTACGTGACCTGTCAGCAACTGGCGCAACACCGACAACTGCTGATGTCGACGCAGACCAGCGTCTACCCCGGCAACGAGCCGGCCAGCCCGCAGGTGTGGCGCGCCGACAGTTTTTACGTGATGTCCGAATGGCTGGTGCGCGATCTCGGCTGGGCGTGGTTACCGCGCCACGTTGTACAGTACTCGGCGTATCAGGGCCAGATGGTTGAGCTCGACAGCGAATGGACGCCGCCGGCACTGGTGGTGGAATTGGTCTGGCGTCGCGACGAACCGCTCGGCCCGGCCGCGCACTGGCTGGCGGAACGTTTTGCCGTGCACTTGCGGGCGATCGGCGACAAAAGCCGATAAACTCCGCCGCCATGAATAGAACTCTCTACACCGCGCTGTTTTACCTGGGGCTGCCATTGGTGGCGATTCGGCTGTGGCTGCGCGCGCGCAAGGCGCCGGCGTATGCCAAACGCATTGGCGAGCGCTTTACTTATGGCATGCCGACCTTGCAGTCCGGTGGCATCTGGGTGCACGCGGTGTCGGTGGGCGAAAGCATTGCCGCCGCGCCGATGATCCGCGCGCTGCTGGAGCGTTATCCGGCGCTGCCGATCACCGTGACCTGCATGACCCCGACCGGTTCGGAGCGGATTCAGGCACTGTTCGCCAACGAGGCGCGCATTCAACACTGCTATCTGCCGTATGACTTGCCTTGTGCGGCGGCGCGTTTTCTTGATCGCGTGCAGCCGAAACTTGCGGTGATCATGGAAACCGAGCTGTGGCCCAACCACATTCATCAGTGTGCCAAGCGCGGTATTCCGGTGGCGCTGGCCAATGGACGGTTGTCGGAGCGTTCCGCCAAGGGCTATGGTCGCTTGCGCAAACTCACTGCGCCAATGCTCGCCGAGATGAGTTTGTTTGCCGTGCAGACCGAAGCCGAAGCCCAGCGCTTCCGTTATCTCGGCGCGCGGGCTGAAACCGTCGAGGTCACCGGATCGATCAAATTCGACCTAACCATCGACCCGCAACTGCTGCAACGCGCAGCCGAGTTGCGTAGCCAATGGCAGGCACAGGAACGTCCGGTGTGGATCGCGGCCAGCACCCACGAGGGCGAAGACGAAGTAGTGCTCGACGCCCATCGTCGCCTGCTGGCCAATCATCCGGATGCATTGTTGATTCTGGTGCCACGCCATCCGGAGCGCTTCAACTCGGTGTTCGACCTGTGCCAGCGCGAAGGTTTCGCCACGGTGCGTCGCTCGACCGGGGCCAATGTCGTTGCGCAGACGAGCGTGCTGCTTGGCGACACCATGGGCGAGTTGCTGTTTCTCTATGCCTTGGCTGACAGCGCTTTTGTCGGCGGCAGTCTGGTGCCGAATGGCGGGCACAACCTGCTCGAACCCGCCGCGCTGGCGAAACCGGTACTCAGCGGCCCACACCTGTTCAACTTCCTCGACATCGCCGCGCAACTGCGCGAGGCCGGTGCATTGGCCGAGGTGGATGATGCCCAAGGGCTGGCGGTTGAAGTGCAACGCTTGTTCGAATTGCCGCGTGATGCGCAGCGCATGGCCGAGGCGGGGCTGGCGGTGATGCGGCGCAATCAGGGCGCGTTGCAGCGGCTGCTGGATGGTTTGGGTAGATTGATCAAGTAAGCAAAAAGATCGCAGCGTGCCGCAGCTTCTACAGGAGAAATGCCTTCCTGACTGCAGGAGCTGCGGCATGCTGCGATCTTTTGCTTTTTAAAGCCTAAGGCCGGGCTTTCAACTGCGCCTTGGCCGCCGGCGCAGTGATCCACAAAAAACCGACAGTGATGTCGGTTTTTTTGTGCCTGTTGAATGGCCGAGTTCGTGAGGGAAGTTTCCTTCCGACTTTGAGGAAGCACCCTACATCAATCCTTTTTTCACCTTGATAGCGTGCCCGGCAGTTCTCGCGAGCACAGACCAGGGACGGTTTCCACATCGCTCTTTTCCTCTTTGCTTAAGGACAAGCGTATGTTTCCGTCCACCAAAGCAGCGCATTTTGTGTTGCAGATTCCTGCTATCCGTCACGACTTCCAGGTACTGGCTTTCAGCGGCACCGAAGCGATCAGCACCCTCTACCGCATCGATATTGAACTGGTCAGCGAGCACCCGGATTTTGATCTGGAGAGTC
>NZ_PJBC01000029.1 GCF_002836515.1 Pseudomonas sp. Choline-02u-1 | reverse complement strand
AGCGACGTCTACGGCAATCGTCTGACACTGCAACGCGATCGCTCCGACCGCATTCAGCGTCTGGACAACGGCGCCGGGCGCGCGCTGCTGTTGCGTTATGACCGTGCGCAACTGGTGGCGGTCGATTACCAGGTCTTCGTCCGGGGCGAGTGGGCCACCGAGCAAAACCTCGCCACTTACCGCTTCGATGCCCGCCAACGCCTGCTGGTCGCGAGCAATGCGGTGGGCGACAGCGAGCGCTACGACTACGACGACCACCACGTCATCCTCCAGCGCCAGTTGACCGGCGGCGCGAGCTTCTTCTGGGAGTGGCAGCGCGAGGGCAAGGCGGCGCGCTGCGTGCGGCATTGGGCCTCGTTCTCGCAGATGAATACCCGTTACGTCTGGAACGATGACGACGCCAGCGTGACCGTGCATTACGTCGACGGCACCGAAGAAGTCTACGTCCATGACGAACGCGCGCGGCTGGTGCGTCAGGTCGCGGCCGATGGCGGCGAGCAGCTCAAGGCCTATGACGCGCAGGGCCGCTTGATCGCCGAGCAGGATCCCTTGGGCGCGGTCACTGAATACCGCTACGACGAAGTCGGACGGCTGATCGCGCTGATTCCGCCAGACGATGCGCCAACGTCCTACGAGTACCGCAACGGTTTTCTTTACAAGCGTCGCCGAGGCAATGCGGTGTGGCTCTATCGGCGCAATGCCGAAGGTGCCGTCACCGAAGCGGTCGATCCCGACGGCCAGGTCACGCATTACTACTACAACCTGCGCGGCCAGTTGCTGTCGCTGCGTTACCCGGACAGCAGCCGCCATCGCTGGATGTGGAACGAGCTGGGCCAGCTCATCGAAGAAACCCTGCCGGACGGTGGCGTGCGGCGCTTTTCCTACGATGCGCTGGGGCGGCGGACTACCACCCAGGACGAATTTGGTGTTGTCAGCCATCAGCAGTGGGACGCGGCCGGCCGACTGATTCTGGCGACTTCTCCTACGGGAAGCACCCGCGCCTACAGCTACGGCGCCTACGGCCAGATCACCGCCGAGCGCGATGAACTGGGGCGCATCACCCGCTATGAATATGACGACGACCTGCACCTGGTCTCGCGGCGAATCAATCCCGACGGCACCCGCGTGCAGTACCGCTATGACCATGCGCGATTGCTGCTCACCGAGATTGAAAACGAATCGGGCGAAAAATACCGTCTGGATTACACGCCCACCGGATTGATCCGACAGGAAACCGGGTTTGACGGGCGGCGCACCGCGTATGTTTATGACCTGAATGGCCATCTGCTGGAAAAGACCGAGTCTGGTGATTTCGGCCCCAGCCTGGTTACCCGCTACGAGCGCGACAGCGCCGGGCGCTTGCTCGTCAAAACCCTGCCCGACGGGATCAAAGTCCGCTACGACTACGATCGCCTCGGCCGGCTGATCGGCGTCGATGACGGCCAGAATCATCCGCTGGCCTTTGAGTATGACCGCCAGGATCGCTTGATCACCGAGCACCAAGGCTGGGGCACCTTGCGCTACGCCTACGACGCTTGTGGCCAGCTCAAACGCCTGCGCCTGCCGGACAACAGCAAACTCGACTATCACTACGCCAAGGGCGGTGCGCTGAGCGCCATCGACCTCAACGGCACGCCGCTCACGCGCCACATCTACCAGTCCGGTCGCGAGCAGCAACGCCAGCAGGGTCTGCTGCTCAGTGAATATGCCTACGACGATCAGGGCCGCTTGCTCGCCCACGCTGTAGGCCATCGCCACGCCTCGCTGTACCGCCGCGATTATGCCTACAGCGCCAACGGCAATCTCGAGCACATCGCCGACAGCCGCCACGGCCAGCGCACCTACGGCTACGACGCCCTCGACCGGCTGATTCGTGTCAGCCATTCGCGCGACGAACTGCCCGAATCCTTCGCCCACGACCCGGCCGGCAACCTGCTGACGCAGGACCGCCCCGGCCCCGCACAGATCAAGGGCAATCGCCTGCTGAGGCAGGGCGATCGCCATTACGACTACGACGCCTTCGGCAACCTGATCCGCGAACGCCGTGGCCACGGCCAGCCCCTCGTCACCGAATACCGCTACGACTGCCAGCACCGCCTCATCGGCCTGACCCGCCCGGACGGCCAGACCGCCAGCTACCAGTACGACGCCTTCGGCCGCCGGATTCGCAAAACCGTCGACGGCACCGTCACCGAGTTTTTCTGGCAAGGCGAGCACCTCATCGCCGAAAGCAGCGCCACGCAGTACCGCAGCTTCGTCTACGAACCCGGCACCTTCCGCCCACTGGCAATGCTCGACGGCAAAGGCCCGAAAAAGGCCTGCCCGTTCTACTACCAACTCGACCACCTCGGCACCCCGCAGGAACTTACCGACTACAGCGGCGAAATCGTCTGGTCCGCGCAATACGACGCCTACGGCAAAGTCGCCGCCGTCACCCTCGCCGGCGAAGACTACCTCGACCAACCGCTGCGCTTTCAGGGGCAGTATTTCGATGTTGAAAGCGGATTGCA
>NZ_PJBC01000028.1 GCF_002836515.1 Pseudomonas sp. Choline-02u-1 | reverse complement strand
CGAAAACATCGAACACGACCAGAAAATCCGCGTCGGCAACGAACGGCATGACACCGTTGAAGCCAATGTGTTGAGCGAGTTCAAGGTCGAAGAACACCGGATCACTCATCTGGACCGCATCAGCGAAATGCGCGCGGATGATCACCTGACGGTGGGTGTGACGCAGCATGTGAAGGTGGGGACTGGGCAGTTTGTTGAGGCTGGGACGGAGATTCACTATCACGCTGGTGACAAGGTGGTGGTTGAGGGTGGCATGGAGCTCACGGCCAAGGCTGGCGGGAGTTTTGTGAAGGTTGATGCGGGTGGTGTCACGATTAGCGGCGCTGAGGTGAAGGTGAATACCGGTGGTGCGCCGGGGGTGGGGACTGGGATTGGGATTCTGACGCCGCTCATCCCTGGGCTAGCGGCAACAGATGCCAAGGGCAAACTCCTCAACGCACCACCGATGGGCAAATCTAGCCTTGTCCCAGAAGCGACTCCAGCAATAACCGCGCCAATGGTGGCAGATGAAGAACTCGAGGAAGAGGAAGAGGAAGTCGAAATCGAAGACATTACCCTGCGGATTGGGGTCTTTTTCGATGGTACAGGGAACAATCGTAGTAATAGTGAGCGGGTTTATGGCTGCTACGCACCGGATGTGAATCTGCAGGATCTCGCAGAGGAAATCCGCAAGTTCTGCGCGTCTCATGGCTATGACGGCAACGGTAGCACGCCCGATAACAGTTATGGGAATGACGTTAGTAATGTGGCTCGGTTGTATGACCTTTACCTCAACCAAGGGGATAAAGAGCTTCCTGCTGAAGCAGAAAAAGCGAGCATTCCTATTTATGTGGATGGAATTGGCACGAGTAGCACCGAAGAAGACTCTCTGTTTTCTCAAGCCACCGGTATAGGGACGATGGGAGTCAGGAGCCGAGTTGAAGAAGTACCGAGCAAGTTTCTGGAAGCAATTAAAGTCTTCCGGGATAACAATCCAGATAAACGCGTGAAAAAGATCGAGTTCGATATTTTCGGTTTCAGTCGCGGTGCGGCGGCGGCTCGTGACTTTGCGAATGAAGTTCTTAAGGGTGAGAAAAGTATTATTGCAAAAGAGCTACCTTCGGGTTCCCCCGCGTTGGCAGACGCCTTCAAATGGCAAGCAAAAACAGACGTCTCAATTAATTTCATCGGTATTTTTGACACTGTCGCTGCTGTGGCAAATCCATTGATTTTCGATTTCGGCGGTCATGGCTCGTGGAACCCAGGTATTAATATTGCCTTAGGCCCAGATATTGCAAAAAAAATTGTGCACCTTGTCGCAAAAAACGAGCGTCGATATAACTTTTCGTTAAACAGCGCAGGGGCCGCAGACATCATTCTGCCTGGCGTTCATTCTGATCTAGGGGGAGGCTATCTACCAAAAGCTACTGAAAAAGTGCTGATTAGTAAGCCACGCCGAAGCGACGTCGAGCGGAGATCATTGGCGACCGAAGCTAATAGTTACAAACTCGCACAGCAGGATCTTCGCCGCATCCAAGACCAGATGGCTCAGTACGATTTGCCTCTCGAACTTCGGACGTGGGAGGTAAATTTTAACAGCATGGACAGAGATGATCGAACCCCCAAAAAGCATGTCTATGCGGCAGTAAGCAGCCAACGCGAAGTGCGTAGTGAGCTGTCATTGGTCTATCTGCGGATTATGCGTGAGCTGGCTATCGAGAATGACGTCCCATTCGGGGAAATCTCTGATAACGATCCGAGACTTGCCCTACCGACGGAACTAGGTGAGATTTCTGAAAAGTTAATGGCATACGCATTGGGCAAAAGCAAAACAATCGGCCTGACCCTGCAACAAGAACAGCTGCTGTTTCAGCGTTATGTTCATCTGTCTGATAACTGGAATGCTGCGAAGGGATTAAACAACAGTGATCTTGGCATACTTTTCATTAATCGCCCCAATGATAACCTGCTTCGGACGGTTCATCCAAATGAGTAGTTTTACTCGCTTTCTGCTTGCCGCCATGTTGTTGGTGGGCTCAACATTTGCCCACGCAGGTTCGTTGCCATATGACGCTTGGCGGTTAGGTTTTTCAGCTCCTGACTACATGGAAGTTTGGATTGAAACTGCAGATGTTATCGATATGCAGGGGCAGGTATATCGACGGGCAATGAGCGGAGTTTCCGCTATTCATACTCCTAAGAATAATGCGGGCGACCCAAAGGGCTGGCCAAAAAGATCGGGTTGGGGGAAAGGCAAGTACGTTATCGGTGCAGATTTACCAAAAAAGATTTTTGTACGTTGGCAATCATTGGCGGAGCCGCAGACTTACCAAGTCGGCATCGATATACCTGAGTCAACCCGAGAAATTATGCGTACAGCTGAAAAAACTTATTGCGAAGCTACAGGTAAGTGGACGACGGGTTACAGAAAAGCAATTGCAATCGGTCTCGCGCCGGGTGGCATCGCAAAAGTGTGGGTGCTTGGCCCATGTCTGAGACCAATCGAGGTCACACAAGTGAAGGCCGAGGTTGACCCACGTGGGCCATACGAAGGCAAATCGGGTGGTCGATACGATTCGCTCTCAGAGAATTCCAAAGAATACGTCGAGACGTTCGGCGTGCCGTATGGCTCTTGGTGATGTAAAAACGCCGGTTTGATCTATGAATTAACGATGCTGTGGGCTAAAAAGTACGATGGAACAAAGTCCTCGGCAGCCAGACCGCCGTCGTCACCGGCCCCGCCGGTGAAGAAATCCAGTGCGACCAGTACGGCCGCATCAAAGTCCAATTCCACTGGGACCGCGACGGCCAGTCCGACGACAAAACCACCTGCTGGATACGCGTTGCCAGCGGCTGGGCAGGCAGCGCCTACGGCGGCATCGCCATCCCGCGCATCGGCATGGAAGTCCTCGTCACCTTCCTCA
>NZ_PJBC01000027.1 GCF_002836515.1 Pseudomonas sp. Choline-02u-1 | reverse complement strand
CATGAGACTTGCGCCGGCGAAGCCCCAAGCCTTGGCTTCAAGATCCAATGACAGTTTGCCGAAGTTGACGCTACGTACGCTGCCGTCGTGTGCCTTGTATTTCGCTATCCAGGGATCGGCTTTTGCCCGTTTAGGGAACTCGACTTTGAGTAAGCTGACTTCCCCGCGCCACGCTGTTACATCCAGTGCAACCTCCAAGTTGGCAATCTGAGGGGAACCACTTTTCAGAGTGGGGCCTTCCATTTTGACTTCCGACAGCAGGTTGGCGCTTTCCGGGAGTAAGCATCGAACCAGTTGGGCCTGGGGGCTGTTGTCGAACAGCATGAGATTGCGCAGCTGTTTATCTTCGAAAACCATGGCTTTCAGGTTTTCGCCCCAGGTTTGGCGTTTGGCTTCGGCTTTCAGGCTTTCGACTTTGTAGCCTTTGGCTTCCAGCGCCGCGAAGAACTTATCAGGCACAAACAGTCCATGTTCATCGAACCATGGTCCCTTTTCATCGAATTGGAGCGCACCTTCCTGTTCCAGCCAATCGCTGAATACCCGGTCGTCGTCGGCCTCTTTGGCAATCGATTTCGGCAGACTGGTCGCCAGTTCCTTGAGCTGTCCTTGGAATGCGTTACCACTGATTTGTGCCAGGTGTTTCAGGCTGATGTGGTTGAGGATCGTCGTTGACGAGGCGCTACTGAGTTCGCGCAGAGGTATGTTGGTTTTGGCCAGACGTTCGATCGGCTTAGGCTTATAGCTTTCCGCTTCCCACAGGAACAGGCGGGATGGCTTGAGCCCACGTATACGCGCCTCTGCAGTAAGCTGGATTCGCTCTGCCTCGTTATTCAAGTCGTACCACTGCTTTTGCAAACTGACGAACAGGACGCCGGGCGGTGCGGACTTGCCGCCAGTCGCCGACACCCATTGAGAGTAACGCTCCTCGATTTTTTTTTCGAGTTCATCGCGTTTGTTGGTCAGCTCGATAAACGCCTGAAAATCCTCGCTGCCGGTGTATTGGTCGTCAGGGCTGAGCGCGAACTCGGGAACTGCAATCCCGCATTCGGCAACTTCTACGATAGCGTTTATGTACGTTGACATCAGATCTTTCAACGCCAGGATGTTGAGCTGGACACCCCTTAGCTTTTTTTCGTCGATCTCGCCGGTTTCGATCAGCTTTTTGTGAAGAGCCTTGTACTCTTTCAAGTGCTCCCAGGCCGAAGCGATCTTGCCAGTGCCAGGATCAAACATTTTGTAGCCGTGGGCTTTCGCCTTGTCGCGCTCTTCAATGTATTTGTCAATTGCGTCACGCGCCTTCAAGGCACGCGGGGTATAAAAAACTCCGTTTTCCCGTTTGTACCCCAGTGTCTTTGCTTTTGCATCGGAGACTTTTTCCAGCGTTTGCATGTTCTGCTGATTTGTCTCGATGCGTTTTCCGGCGTGGAACATCTCACGTTCGGCATGCATTACCGCGTCGCTATCACCTTTGGCTTTTGCCGCTTCCCAATCCTTGCGGCACTGTGCTTTTTTTGCAGTGTCTTCGGGGATTGCGGCTTTCGACGCCATATAACTGGTGTGTTGCTCACCTTCAAGAAAAGCTTCCGGACCCGGAGTGAGGAAGTAGTCCATCAAACCTGCATCGGCGATGTTGCTCATGCGCGTGGCTTTATCAGTGTCGACGGTTTTCTGTTTGAGTAGGCTGACGCTTTCCTTGAGTTTCTCGGACGTGCGCTTGGGCAACAGCCAGAAACGGCGCTGACCGGTGACGTAGATGATGTCGTCATAGCTGCTGCTGCAGCCTGGCTTCTTGTCTTTGCAGAACGTTTCCGCGTCGGCAGTCTTTTTTGGCGGATCGGCCGGAATGACAACAGGTGGTTGTTCTGGCGCGGGTGTTTGTTCGGACGTACCTGTCATCTCAGACTTCCAGTCGTTGTACTTTCTCGAATGCCGGCATGTCGCTGCTCAGCACGTTCATGACGTCAGTGCGGGCCTGTAACGGACCTTGGTTTAGATTCGGCAGCAGGCGCTCAAGATGACGTCCTTCTTCAATGCCGTGATCCACCAGCAGTTGCAAATTATCGGCCACGCCAGACAGCTGCGAATCCGATAAGCCCGCAGCGGACTCGGCGTTCCGCAGCCGAATCCAGTACCACCAGCGGATTTCATCGAACGCTATCAGTGTGTTGCTCTTTAGTTGCAACGGATATTTTTGTTCGACGCTAGAGGTATCAACTTTTTCTGTTTGTTCCCAAAGGCGCCATTGTTGATCGTCTCTGTGGGCGGGCGGGGTGAAGACGCTGTCCCAAGGGCCAAACAGAGGTTGGACGGGTACCGTCAGCGCTAGCGCGCTCCAGAATGCCGGGTCGTAGTAACGCGCCAGCGAGTCACCATGAGTCGGGTCGTTCATGCGCAGGAGGCGACGAGCATGCAAGAGCGCGGTCTCCGGTTTTTCACGTGAGGTGAGCAGAATGCCGGCGCGGTTGTCGTGGCATAGCTCAAGGGCTTGGGCGGCGGCAGGACTTCCCGGTGTCAGTTGTAGCCAGATCGGACTGACATCATTCATTTCGGCAAACGGCGTGTCCTGAAACAACTTTTCAACACCATTCAACCCGGCCTGTTGGAAAAGCTTTTCCAGAGCCCGAGGCTGGCGAACGCTGTCTACGATGCCATACAGGGTGCGGTTTGCGGTGGTGCCCGATGGCGTCGTGGCCACGGGTTTTTCCAAAAAGTGACTTAACCATTCAGACATGGGCAAACCTCCCGCGAGCAAGCGCCATTAGCTTGTTTTCCACAGATCGGAACAAGGGGCAGGCCTTGAATGCTTTTTCGTACGAACGGGTTTGCCATAGGTGGCACTGTTACCTGCCCCGCCTTATCAGCATCAGCCTGTTTTAAAGGCCCCGGCATCAACGGCGCAGCACCAGTCCCACTGCCC
>NZ_PJBC01000026.1 GCF_002836515.1 Pseudomonas sp. Choline-02u-1 | reverse complement strand
CTTGCTGAAGCGAGGCCATCTGGTCACGAGTCAGTACCCGAATTTCTTGACGACCATAGAGCGTTGGAACCACCTGATCCCATCCCGAACTCAGCAGTGAAACGATGCATCGCCGATGGTAGTTTGGGGTTTCCCCATGTGAGAGTAGGTCATCGTCAAGATTAAATTCCGAAACCCCAATTGCGTAAGCAGTTGGGGTTTTGTTTTGCCTGCGAGAAATGTGTCTGCTTGATTTCTATGCAACGGCTCGGGGCATGGCTATTATGCGGCCTCATTGAAAGGCGAAACCTGCATGTTGACGTTATTGAATCTTCTGAAGGATGGGCGATTCCATTCCGGTCAGGACCTAGGAGCGGCCTTGGGTATTAGCCGAAGTGCTGTATGGAAGCAGCTGCAGCAGCTTGAAGCTGAGCTTAGTCTGTCAATCCATAAAGTTCGCGGTCGCGGTTATCAATTGTCGGCACCCCTAACGCTGCTTGATCCTCAAGAAATAAGCAGAAAGGCACCCCAGTGGCCGGTAACTGTGTTCGATTCCGTCGACTCGACGAATGCCGAAGCTTTGCGCGCCATTAGTGAAGGTGCAGTCGCGCCGTTTTTGGTGCTATCCGAGCGACAGTTGGCTGGGCGTGGTCGTCGAGGCCGAAAGTGGGTTAGCCCATTTGCGGAAAACCTTTACTACAGCCTTGTACTCCGTATCGAAGGTGGCATGCGTCAGCTTGAAGGGTTGAGCCTTGTTGTTGGCTTGGCAGTAATGCAGACCTTGCGAAGCGCCGGCGTGCCGACAGCCGGTCTGAAGTGGCCCAACGATGTTCTGGTGGGTACTAAGAAGGTAGCCGGCATCCTACTTGAGCTCGTCGGGGATCCCGCGGATGTATGCCATGTTGTATTGGGTATAGGGGTCAACGTGAATATGCTGGTTGCTGATGAGGTCGACCAGCAATGGACCTCTATAAAGCTTGAGTCAGGCAAATCCTGTGATCGCAATGCTTTGGTTATAGAGTTGAGTAATCAGCTCAAGTCTTATATCCATAAGCATCAGCATCAAGGGTTCGCAAGCCTGCAGGAAGAATGGGCAGAAAATCATCTGTGGCAGGGTCGGTCCGTGTCGTTGATCGCGGGTAAGAGCCATGTTGATGGTGTTGTGCTTGGCATTGATAACCAAGGCGGACTGCGCTTGCTTGTAGATGGTATTGAAAAAGTTTTTAGTGGCGGAGAGCTCAGCCTGAGGTTGCGTGATGATTCTTGAGCTTGACTGCGGCAACAGCTTTATAAAATGGCGAGTGCTTGATGCCTTGGCGTGTGGGGTGATCTCGGAAGGGGTTGTAGATACCAATCTTGCTCTGATTGAGAGTCTACTGAGCATAAAGTCTCTCTCGCTGCGCAGCTGCCGTTTAGTGAGCGTCAGGACCACTGAAGAAACTGGCACGTTAACCGAGATGATTAAGCATGAGTTCGGTATTCCTATCGTACGTGCGGAACCCGCTCGCGAGATGTCCGGTGTTCGTAACGGCTATGAAGATTATGAACGTTTAGGTCTTGATCGCTGGCTGGCGATGCTAGGGGCCTTTCACCTGGCTGCTGGAAATGCTTGTCTGATTCTCGACTTCGGTACGGCAGTCACTGCTGATTTTGTTGCGGCTGACGGTGAGCATCTCGGCGGGTTCATTTGTCCTGGTATGCCTTTGATGCGCAACCAACTTCGCACCCATACCCGTAAAATTCGTTATGGTGATGAAGCCGCAGAGCAAGCCCTTTCCTGCCATGTCCCGGGGCGCACCACCGTTGAGGCTGTGGAGCGCGGTTGTTCTTTGATGCTGAGGGGGTTCGTACTCACTCAATTGGAGCTGGCTCGAACATATTGGGAAGAAAACTTCATAGTATTCATTACAGGAGGGGATGCTGAGTTGGTGGATGTCGTCGCGCCTGATGCCAGGGTTGTGCCAGACCTGGTTTTTGTCGGCTTGGCCATGGCGTGCCCCTTGTCCTGAGGTTTCTATGCGTTGGTTGTTCCTGCTGCTTGTTGTTCTTAATGTTTTTTACTATGTCTGGCATCAACAGGAAGCGCCGTTGCGAGCCAAGGATGTAACGCCTTTGAATTTATATCGCGGTTCGCAGCAGGATATTCGTCTGCTGAGCGAAACGGCCGGGGGCGGCCGCAGAGCGGACAGTGTTCCTCGACAGCAATGCCTGTTTCTTGGAGGGCTTTCTGACGAAGATTCAATTGCCAGATTGCAGCAGCGTCTGATGGTACTGAGAGTCAGTGTGCAATCCGTCCCCAAAGATGCTGCGGGAAACGGTTACTGGCTGGCAGTTACGCCGGACGGCCAGCGTTTGCTGGGTGATCAGCAGTTGCAAAACCTTTCCAAGGAATTCAATGAGTTAAAACATAAAATAATGCTGTGCGAAGGGGTTGCACCCACTCAATAGTTTGCATAGAATGGCGCCCGCTCCACAGCGAACACCTTAATCGGCATTCAAAGTGAAGTGTGTCAACGCAGCTAACCTCAGGTTTTTAAATGAGAAAATGCTTGACAGGGGTTTGGCATGATATAGAATGCCGGCCTGATTAGGAGGGGTTCCCGAGCGGCCAAAGGGATCAGACTGTAAATCTGACGTCTACGACTTCGAAGGTTCGAATCCTTCTCCCTCCACCAGATTTAAGCGTGAGCTGCAGGCTCCGCGGGTATAGTTTAGTGGTAGAACCTCAGCCTTCCAAGCTGATGATGCGGGTTCGATTCCCGCTACCCGCTCCAAGTTTGCAGTTTGTGCGAAGGGTTTTGCTCTTGTAGCTCAGTTGGTAGAGCACACCCTTGGTAAGGGTGAGGTCAGCGGTTCAAATCCGCTCAAGAGCTCCATATAACAAGGCAGATATGAAAATATCTGCCTTTGTTTTAATGGTTGATATTGTTTGTCTAATTTCTTCTGTAGAGGGTGATATCGATGGCTAAGGAAAAATTTGATCGTTCCCTGCCCCACGTCAACGTCGGG
>NZ_PJBC01000025.1 GCF_002836515.1 Pseudomonas sp. Choline-02u-1 | reverse complement strand
ATCGGCGCGCGGATGTTCGGCGAGTGTGAGGAAATGGCCGCTGGTGAGGGTCGGTTCGTCACCTTTGCCTTCGGCGAGTTTGTAGTCGCTGCGATGGCGTTCGAGGGCGCGGGTCGAGAGGAACTTGCCGCGCTCGCGGGTGGTGAAGCGGCCTGGGTAATCGTAGTCTTCCAGGTCCGGGGCAAACTCGGATTTCGCCGCGCCTTCGGGCAGCAGCTTGGGTTTTTCGAAATCATAGTCGCGACGGCTGACGCGGGTGGTGCGGGTTTCCAGGCGCAGGTTGAAGCGCTTGATCACCGGCTTCTCGGCGGCCATGCCGGAGTCCTGCTGGTAGCTGACCGGCTTCAGTTTGCGGAACACCGTCTGGTCGTCGCCGAACACCAGTTTGTGGCCGCTGCGGCTGTGCTGGAAGTGGAAGTGAATGCCTTCTTCTTCGCACAGACGCTGGATGAAATGCAGGTCGGACTCGTCGTATTGCACGCAATACTCACGCTCCGGGTACTCGGCGTTGAGCTGGAAGCTGTAGGCGTCAGAGAGAATGCCGCGATCTTCCAGCACCTGGGCGATGATTTTCGGCACCGTCAGTTGCTGGAAGATCTGCTGATCATGGTTGTGCTGAAGATAGGCCAGTTGCGGCATCAGGCTGATGCTGTAGCGGGTCAGGGTCTTGCCGGAGTCGCCCTGCTCGATGCGATAGACCTGGCCGTGAATCTTGCCTTCGCCGGTGGCGCCGAAGGTCAGGCAGGCGCGCTTGTGCAGCAGCTCTTCGAGCTTCAGGTCGGGGCTGGTTAGCTCAATCCTCTCCTGACCAATACCAAAGGGTATCGCCCCAATTCGAACCGCTGAAACTCGGTAAAATTTCCCCTTGATCGAAGTACCTACGGGATTCTTTTTGCGCTGGGGTAAACCAGTATCCTGCCATGCTACAAGGCTGACCTGCTTCAAGCCGTGCGGGTGATTTTGAGCGATTTTCTTCTTGGTCGAAGCGAGAATACCAACGCGCGGAGCTGTCTTCTTCGAAGCAGTTTCCGTAAGGGGAATAAGTATGCAATTGATCAGGCGTGGGAATCCGCAACGATTTGAAGACTTGATTCACTGAAATATACGCCGCTGGCAAAGCTTCATTAATTGAGCCTAGGTCAGGAAGGTTGCCGGCGCGAACAATCAGCCCATATTGATATTCAAAAACCTCTACATCGCCGCGCCCGCTGAAGGAATGACTTATAGCGTCTATGCCTCCAAGCTTTTCGGTAAATCGATTGCTAACAATAGTATACCAATTGATGCCTTTAATGTGGTCTAGCAGTTCGCGTTTGAAGTTCGTGACTAAAGAATCGACTTCAAGACCTCTATACTGCTGGGCAAGTTGGAATTCCATAGGCATGTAACTATCGAAATCAAATGGCAAAATGCTGGAAAGTCCGCCATAACCGTGATCGGCCTTAACTTTATCGGCTAAGTAAATAATCCAGTCTTGGTAACGAGCCGCGCCATCGGGTTCATTCAGTATGGTCCATGGTAACGTCATTTTAATAAATGAACGTCTTTGATCGCCATGTACTTCAAAAGAATTCAATGCGGATAGGCTGTATTCCGAGGCTTCGTTAGCCGACCCAGCACTGCTGATGTGCCATTCATACTGTTCGTTTGGGCCGGTTTCGAGAATGTTCAATATTTTTTTATTGAAGTTTACATCTGTGAGCTTTTTGTATCTTCCATCATATTGGCCCTTCAAATGCTGGCCGAATTCTTCTTTGAATCTTTCGAAACACTGCGTGACGGCTTGCTTGCTTTGCGGCGTATAGCCCTCTTTGAAATATAACGTGGCAATCAATCCCAGTTTTATAACTGGGGTGCCATCCGGTAATTCAAAAGTAAGACCGGGAGCTTGCTCAGTCAGTTTTTCCAATGCGTTCATAGTTTTCTCTATTATCCTGCGGACACTGCTGCGGTGACGGCAGCACCACCTAAAATACTCGCTAGCAACGCCCAAGAAACCTGTGCTAATCGGACGATAACTAGTATGGCCGCAACTATTGCTGCGGGAACTCCTGCCGCTACAAGTGCTGCACCAATGGCGAATGCAACAACCACCGTGGCTACCACAGTCCCGACTCCAATCAAGACCTGCATCCAGTCAATTTCTTTGAGCATATCAACGGTCAAATCTGTGTAATGTTGAATTTCTTTCCACGCGGCGCGTAATTGTGCGTCTGTCCAGCTAATGACCTGAGCGCCAGTTTCACTGACCCATTCCCACGCTTTTTTAGACTCGCGTCTGATCCATTGTCCCTTAACTCCCAGCCAAGTGGCCGCATCTTCCAGGTTTTGTTGAACTTCATCGGAAAGAATGCGGATTCCTTTGGCCCCCTGTTCCAATAGACCATCCACTGCTTCTTGCACCTGCTGTGTCCAGCTTTCTACGTGTGCAGGTTTGGGGGTAACTGTCGGACCATACGCCGGCACAGGAACAGGTGCAGGTCGAGGAGCTTGCCCTGGTTCGCCTGAAGGCGGCAATAAAACGGGCCATTGTAGAGGGTTAAACTCACCGGTCGGTTTATGTTCCCTGTTGTATTGGTTATCACGCTCACGTTCACCGTCATCACGGCAATCGTTTATTTCCAACACAGAAAACCGCTTCGGGTCAACGTATATGGGCTCGCTATTAGTGGCTCACCTGTTTTCTCATCCTGAAGCAGGTATCTAGCTTTGTGACTTCGTGGCGCATTTTCGAGTAATTTCCCGAATTTATCCTTGTCTGCGAGCCCTGGAATCAACGGCGCCAGAATCCCAATCCCTGCCCCCACCCCCGGCGCACCACCGGTATTTACCTTCACCTCTGCGCCGCTAATCGTGACACCACCCGCATCCACCTTCACAAAACTCCCGCCTGCCTTGGCCGTTAGTTCCATGCCACCCTCAACCACCACCTTGTCACCAGCGTGATAGTGAATCTCCGTCCCAGCCTCCACAAACTGGCCAGTCCCCACCTTCACATGCTGCGTCACACCCACCGTCAGGTGATCATCCGCGCGCATTTCGCTGATGCGGTCCAGATGGGTGATGCGGTGTTCTTCGACCTTGAACTCGCTCAAGACGTTAGCTTCAACAGTGTCATGCCGTTCGTTGCCGACGCGGATTTTCTGGTCGTGTTCGATGTTTTCATCCCAGTCGCGCTGGGCGTGGATGTAGATCTGTTCGGCGCCTTTTTTGTCC
>NZ_PJBC01000024.1 GCF_002836515.1 Pseudomonas sp. Choline-02u-1 | reverse complement strand
CGTCGAAGTGTCGATGGTGTCGGTGACATTGGTCACGGCTGGAACCGCGCTTGGTACCAGATTCTCGAAGTTGCCGCCGGTCGCATTCTCGATGGTCACTTCGACTTTGCCGGCATCTTTATAGACGTCGTCTTTCGGTGCGTCGACGATCACGGTGCCGGTGGTTTTACCCGCGTCGATGATGATCGTGGCGCCGTTCGACAGGGTCACGGTCACCGGTGTGCCGGCCGGGTTGGTCAGCGTCGCGGTGTAGGTGATCTGGCCGCCTTCGGCCACGGAACCGGTCGCACTCAGCGACAGGTTGGTGGTGTCGGCAACATCCGTAACAGTGGTCGAAACCGGTGTTTTATCCGCCACCAGATCTTCGAAATTGCCGCCGCTCACGCCAGTGATCGAGTTGGTGATCGGAGCGTTGCCTGTCAGCGCATCGTTCTGAGCCACAGCGGTTGCAGTGCCAGTAGTTTGACCGACCGCGATGATGATGGATTGGCCGTTGGCCAGGGTCACGACCACTGGCGAACCGGTGACCGGAGCGCCAACCGTGGCGGTGTAAGTCACGGTGCCGCCTTCAGCGACCGAAGTATCGGCGGTCAATTTGACGGTCGACGTATCGATGGTGTCAGTGACAGTCGTCACTGCTGGAACCGCGCTTGGTACCAGATTCTCGAAGTTGCCGCCGGTCGCATTCTCGATGGTCACCTCGACTTTGCCGGCATCTTTATAGACGTCGTCTTTCGGAGCATCGACGGTCACGGTGCCGGTGGTTTTGCCGGCCTCGATGGTGATCGTTGCGCCATTGCTCAGCGTTACGGTCACTGGAGTGCCGGCCGGGTTGGTCAGCGTCGCGGTGTAGGTGATCTGGCCGCCTTCGTTCACCGCACCGGTCGCGCTGAGCGACAGGTTGGTGGTGTCGACGGTGTCGGTCACGGTGGTGCTGACCGGCGTTTGGTCGGCCACGAGGTTTTCGAAGTTGCCGCCGCTGACATTGGTGATCGAGTTGGTCAGCGGCGCGTGGCCGGCGAGGGCGTCGTTCGGCGCGGTGGTGCTCACGCTGCCGCTGGTCTTGCCGACTTCGATGGTGATGTTCTGACCGTTGGCCAGGGTCACGACCACAGGCGAACCGGTGACCGGTGCGCCGACGGTGGCGGTGTAAGTGACGGTGCCACCTTCGGCCGCAGTTTCGGTGGCGGTCAGTTTGACCGTCGAGGTATCGACGGTGTCGGTGACATCGGTAACCGCTGGCGTGGTGCTCGGCACCAGGTTTTCAAAGTTGCCGCCAGTGGCGTCCTTGATCGTGACTTCGACTTTGCCGGCGTCTTTGTAGACGTCATCGGCAGGTGCCGGAACGGTGACGGTGCCGGTGGTTTTGCCGGCCTCGATGGTAATCACCGCGCCGTTTCTCAGGCTCACGGTCACTGGCGTGCCGGCCGGGTTGCTCAGGGTCGCGGTGTAGACAATCGAACCGCCCTCGGCCACCGAGCCGGTGGCGGACAACGACAGGCTAGTGGTGTCGGCAACGTCAGTCACCGAGGTCACCGCCGGGGTCTGATCGGCGACGAGATTTTCGTAATTGCCACCACTGGCGCCGTCGATTTTCACGCTCAGGGTGTTGCCGCCGGCCTGTGCATCGTTCGGCGCAGTGAAGTTGACGCTGGCACTGCTGGCGCCGACCGGAATGGTAATGGTCTGGCCGTTGGACAGGGTAACTACTACCGGTGAACCGGTGACCGGTGCAGTCACGGACGCGGTGTAGACGACCACGCCACCTTCGACCGCGCTGGCGCTGGCGGTCAGCGAAACGGTGCTGTTGTCGATGGTGTCAGTCACGTTGGTGACTGCCGGGGTCTTGTCGACCAGCAGATTTTCAAAGTTGCCGCCGCTGGTTTTGGTGATGCTCGCATCGACCTTGCCGGCGTCCTTGTACACGTCATCGGCGGGCGCGGCGATGGTCGCAGTGCCAGTGCTCGCACCCTTGGCAATGTTGATCACCGCGCCGTTGCTCAGGGTCACGCTCATGGCGGTGCCGGCCGGATTGCTCAGGGTCGCGGTGTAGACGATCGAGCCGCCCTCGGCAACGCTACCGGTGGCGCTCAGGCTGATGTTGGTGGTGTCGACGGCGTCGGTGACTTTGGTCACCACAGCCGAACGATCGGCCTCGACGCGCTCGAAGTTGCCGCCGCTGTGGCTGGCGATCGCCGTCCGCACGTTGCTGCCATCGATGTACGGCGTATTGGCGGGCGCCGGGAAATTTACCGAGCCGCTGGTAGCACCGGCAGCGATGTTGATCACCGCGCCGTTGGCCAGGGTCACGGTCATCGCAGTGCCGGCCGGGTTGCTCAGGGTCGCGGTGTAGGTGATCTGGCCACCTTCGCTGACGGTATCGCTGGCGGTCAGGGTCAGTGCGGTTGTGTCGACGGTGTCGTTGACCGTGGTGCTGACCGGGGTCTTGCTGACGTCGAGTCTTTCAAAGTTGCCACCGCTGGCGTCGGTCATGGTCACGGTGAGCTTGCTGACGTCCTTGTAGACGTCGTCGCTCGGCGCGTCGATGGTTACCGAACCGCTGGTCTTGCCGGCTTCGATGGTGATGGTCTGGCCATTGCTCAGGTTGACGGTCACCGGCGTCTGCGCGGCGTTGGTCAGCGTTGCGGTGTAAGTGATCGAAGCGCCTTCGAGCACATAGCTTTCTGCGCTAAGGGTCAGATGGGTGGTGTTGACGGTGTCGGCGACGTTGGTCACCGCTGGCGTAGTGCTCGGCACCAGACTCTCGAAGTTGCCACCGGTGGCGTCCTTGATGGTCACTTCGACTTTGCCAGCGTCCTTGTAAACGTCATCGGCAGGTGCCGGAATGGTCACAGTGCCGGTGGTCTTGCCTGCTTCAATAGTGATGACCGAGCCGTTGCTCAGATTGACGGTTACCGGCGTACCGGCCGGATTGCTCAGCGTCGCGGTGTAGGTGATTTGCCCGCCTTCGTTGACATTGCCGGTGGCAGTCAGCGCGACGCTGGTGGTGTCGACGGTGTCGGTCACGGTGGTGCTGACCGGAGTCTCGTCGGCGATCAGATTCTCGTAGTTGCCGCCGCTGAGGTTGGTGATCGAGTTGGTCAGCGGGGCATGACCGATCTGGACGTCATTCGATACGGGGGTGGTAACGCTGCCGGTGGTCTGACCGACGGCGATGGTGATGTTCTGGCCGTTGGCCAGGGTCACGACAACAGGCGAGCCAGTAACAGGCGCGCCAACCGTGGCTGTGTAGGTCACGGTGCCGCCTTCAGCGACCGAGGTGTCGGCGGTCAATTTGACCGTCGAAGTGTCGATGGTGTCGGTAACCGTAGTGACGGCCGGAGCAGTGCTTGGTACCAGATTTTCGAAGTTACCACCGGTAGCGCTGGTGATCGTTGCCTGCACGGAACCGGCATCTTTATAGACGTCGTCGGCTGGTGCTGGAACGTTCACGGTGCCGGTGGTTTCGCCTGCTTTGATGGTGATTACGGCGCCGTTCGACAAGGTCACGGTCACTGGCGACCCAGCGGCGTTGGTCAGCGTCGCGGTGTAGGTGATCTGGCCACCTTCTGCCACCGAGCCGGTCGCGCTGAGCGACAGATTTGTAGTGTCGGTAACGTCGGTGACTGCAGTCGAAACCGGTGTTTTATCCGCCACCAGATCTTCGAAGTTGCCACCGCTCACGCCAGTGATCGAGTTGGTGATCGGCGCGTTGCCGGCCAAGGCATCGTTCGGTGCGGTATAGATGACGGAGCCGGTGGTCTGGCCGACGA
>NZ_PJBC01000023.1 GCF_002836515.1 Pseudomonas sp. Choline-02u-1 | reverse complement strand
ACCCATCGTGGCTTTACCGCCCTGACTGACTGATGAATGCTGCGTGGCGGCGGCGGTTACGGATTCCCAGGGGACGATCCAGTACTCGCCGTTGTCGCGGGGGACGCAGACTTCCCGGCGTTGGCGGTTGAAGCGTATGGGTAAAGGAACTTCGCGAAAAAGCTCCTGAATCAACCAAAAAATGGGAAGAACCATGATGCACGCCCCCAAGATCAAGGCGTCAGGATCTTTGAAGACGTATGCCAGCCCCAAAAACAACATCACCCCGGGCCAAAGCACCATTACCGCCGAGCCAATACTGTAGTTACCAACATCGAGAAATACCCCGTTTTTGCGCCAGATGATGTTGAGTACATCAGAAGGTTTTCTACCGGTGGGAATCGGCAACGGCGCTAAATAGTCGTTGCGCGATAACACCCCTTTATTCGTGGTGCCTGCCGCTGGCGTACTCATCGTTTGTCCTTGGGTTGCAGGTAAATGCCGCCGGGGTGATCCGCACCGAGCGGGTAATTCGGCACACGATCAAGTTCGGGCGTCGGGTCGTTTCTCAGCGCGATGACACCGGTCGAGTTGTTCAAGGTGAAAGCCAAACCACGTTCTCCACCAATAAAATTGCGAGCGCCCAATATCACGGTCAACGGCGTCCGATATCGCAGCCGAAGTGAAAGCGTGCTGGGTGGCGTGCCCAGAACGTTGGCAAGTTCCTTGAATGGGCCGCTGAGTCGCAGGCCTTGTCCTTCCTCGACCGGCATCCACGCACAACGGCTGCTGGCCAGCCAGTGCGGGGTCATGTCTCGCCATGGTCGTGGTGCTTTGTAGCCATTGGTGGGGCTGTTCTTGATCAGATGGCGGTAGCCCTGAGTGTCCACCGGGTCTCCGACCATGCTCAGTTCCAGGTAGACACTGCTGGGCTCGGCGCCTGGCAGGTCGATGGTCAGAGAGTCGATGGCGCTGACGAAAGCCAGACCAGAACGGCCATCATCAGGCGCCGGCCTGGAACTGCTTTCCATGCGGACCCGCGGCGTATAAAGGATGAGATACAAACGGTCGAGTTCGTCCTGCTGGGCTTTGGGCGCTATGGGTCCCAGATCGGTAGCCCGCGCCTTGGACCAACAACAGTTGTTCAGGAAGTTTTGCAGCGGCGTCTTTTCGAAGAACCAGGCTGTCAGGTACAGCAGACCTAATGCGGCAATAATCCAGTTCAACGGCCCCATATAAAGCGTGTAACGCAGGATGGCGGCTTCCGCTGTGATTGTCCCGGCTAGGGCGCGGGCTGTGTAACCAAACCCTAATAACGCCTGAGCACCGAAGGCTGCTATTTGCCCTCCAATCACGGTTTGGCGCATCTCTCGCCATGGATCGACTCGGTTTTGAGCTTCCTCCAATTGCAGCTTTATTGACTGGAATTCTTGCAATGCGGCGTAGGCCGACAACCCACCAATCACCCCACCAAATAACGTAAGCACCGGGGCCGCAGAAGCACGTATCAAGAACCGATCCTTCCCCAACCCCAACCGCACCTGACTATCCACCACCGCCACCAAAGCCGCCGCCCCATACAAACTCGCGGACACCGTGTCGTTCACCCGTCGGGCCTCCATCCCCTCCAACACCCCGGCGTCGTTCAAATAGTTCTGCACATTCACCACGTTCAGCAGCAGCGCCGCCAACGGCACCACCCCGCCGCTGTTCACCACTGCGGGCGCATTCAGTATCCGCTCTACCCGCCCGACACCAATGGCTTTGCCCGTCTTGTTCACCCATTCACCCAACGCTTCGGCCCGCTGGCCCGACAGCTGCCACACCGGCCGGGTACCCTCGGTCACTGACTGCAAACAGCTCTCGCCGCCCAGCCTCGCGGCGATGAAAATGCTCATCCACGAGGTGCTGAAGCCCTTGTCGCCCTTGAGCAACAGCAACGCCGCGCCCAGCCGATAGACCAGCACGTTCCACGGGCTGGCAGCGTCGCGGGCCATGGTTGCGATGTTCTCCAGCAGCACCACGCTCAGCGGCGCCAGGGCTTGATGCGTGGCAGTGATGTTGTCGACGGCCAGTGCGGCCATCAGCTCGCTCAGGCGTGACGCATTGTTGACCGCCGCTTCAAGCGACGGCGTCCAGGCGTTGAACAGTTGCCTGAGCGCACCGCCATCGGCGGCGCGCACGTAGTCGGCGTATTGCTCGGCGCCCTGGGCGCGGATGCATTGCGCAGTGAGGCAGCGGGTGGCGAGTTCGGTCAGCCACTGGCGGGTTTCGAGGTCGTCGTAATCGACAAACCAGGTGCCGCTGGCCGAGCGTCGCAGGTACACACCCCGGTCGGCGAACAGCGCGGTATGACGCTGTTCGAGCTGTCGGTAATGCACCGCGGCGGTTTCGCTGAACCATGTGTTCATCGCGTCGAGATCGATGCACTGACCGACCTTGGCGCTCAGCAGGTGATTGTTGAGGTTGGCGTGTTTTTCCGCGCGGTATTCACGCACGACGAACTCGGCTTCGTTGTACAACTCTGCGGGGATGAAGCGACGTACCGGGGCGACGATGTCAGCGATGCGTGCCGTGCGTGCGGCAGCTTCGCCCGCCGTTGGCTGACCACCGTACTGACGCGCCCGGGTTTCAGCCCGCAGTTGTTCATCGAGTCGATGCTGGGCATCGAGCATGACCTGCCCCTGTTCGGGCGTGAGGCTGATGTCGTGATCCTTGTAGCGATAATTGAGATTGCCGGCCAGTTCGGCGCCATCCTCGGTGATCAAGCTGCGCACAAAGCCGCCGATGCTCAGACGCAGACTGTTGTCGCCGAGCCATGTTTCGTGGCCCGCTTCTAGCTGCTCCTGCTCGTGATTGATATCGCGCAACACCCCCAAATCGTCGTCCAGGCAGGCAAAAACGGCATACAGCCCCGCACTTTGCGTCTTCGCGTTGTCGAGCCAGTTGCGCGTGGCCTGCCCGTCCCATGGTTCGGCACTCCATTCGCCCGGCGGTAGATCGCTGGCGGCGGGATGTTGAGCGAGAAACGCCTCGCGCGCTCGGGCACGGTGCATCGCGTCGGTGTAAGCCTTGATGTTGTCCGGGGTCGGCTCGTTCATCACGGCGCGGCCCAGCGCAGCGGTGTCGTCGGCATTTTTTTGCTGATCGGCCGCCATCGACCGGGCATAGGTATTCGGGATGAGCTCGGCCATGACCTCATCGAACTGTTCCAGCGCAGGGCAGTGCGGGGCCTGCAAGTCGTCAGCCACCGTGCGCAGAGCGATGTGGCGCATGTGCTGGCTACGCTTGGCGCCGCTCTCGCTCAGTGATTGGCAATGCTCGGCGTTCAAGGGGAACTCGCTGTAAAGCATCCAGGCGTCGTGGATTTTTTGCAGCGTCAGGCCTGCCAGCGGTGCGTCGGGGGTCGGAGCGGAGTCGGCGTTCAGTGGCTGCTCTTGCAACAAACCTTGCGGCGAGACGGCGAAACGCCTGAGCGGCCCCTGATCCTGCCAGACATACACAAACCCTGCGCGCAAGCGCCGCGCCGCCATCGGCCGACTCTGGGGCGTGACACCAGGGACGCAGCAAGTGTGTTCAGCTTTTTCGTGCGCCAGCGCATAGCGCACCGGCACCACAAACAGTTCAGCCTGACCGGCCGGACACGGTTGCACCGTGCTGTTGATGTCCGCATGGGGATGTGACCTGGCGGCGCGTTCGGCCTGCGCGGCCTCGTCGATCATGGCCAGTTTTTCGGCACTCATAGGACTGATTCCTTGTCGCTCAGCAACTGAAGCGTCAATGCGCTGTTGAGGTTGTCCAGACGCTGACGTGGCAAGACTCCGCGTTCGCACAGCAACTGCCGGTACGCGTCGTGCTCCGGCCCCTGGGGGAAGTCCGCGCCGAGCACGGCGAAGAATCGCGCCCAGAGCAGGACTTCATCGCCAGCGCTGAAGCCGTTGCGGGCAGCACTGGCCTGGCAGTCCACGGCCCATTGCTGCAACGCAGCCGAATCCAGTGATTGCAGGGATTGGGGGTAATAGCGCTGAGCGTGTTCGATCAACTGTCGAGCGAAAGACTGGCGCTTGGCAGTGCTCAAGCGATCAAGGTGTTGCGCTGTAAACAACAGCCATGGCGTGTCCGCATACGGGATCGCCGGTTGCTCGGTTTGCTGCTGGATCGGCGAATCCGGTAGCTGTATCAGCGATACCGGCCCCATCAATCGATCCCGCTCGGGAGCGGGCAAATCCCTTAGCCACAACGCGGTGATACGTGGGTCGTAAAAACGAAACAGAACCGTGACCCCACCCTCGACGCGGGCGTGGATCAGGCTGCGCAAATGTTTCAGCACTTGATCTTCATCGGCCTGCGACTCCAGCCAAATGCCCGCCGTCACGCTCCACTCCTGCCAAAACACCTGCGCCAGCGGGCTGTCGGGTCCGACACCCACCAGCAATGGCCCGACCTTTTCCAAGGCGCTGTAGGCGGTGCGTTGATAAAGCGAGTGAACCGTCGCGCCGCCTGTCAGGGCGAACAGACGATCCGCAAGGCCTTCAATCTGGATGCGATCGAGCAACAGATAGGCCTGATTCATGCGCTCACCCGCGCGAGTTTTTCGCACACGGCACACACCGCAATGGCTTGATCTGCAGCCTGAGCCAGCGCAGTTGTTTGCGCGGTAATGGACAGCGCAAGTGAGGCCTGATGATTTTGAGGTTGCGCCCCCAATGCCAACTGCGCCGCCACTCCCGCCATCGGCGCGCCGCCCTCGACGATCGCCACACTGCTGAAGATCCCCGCCGCGTTGATCACGATGTGATGGCCGCCAGCACTCAAGGTCAGGCTCGTATCGGCATCAATGACCACCTGGCTGGCGGTGACGCGCGCATGCGGGCCGGCCTGGATGACCAGCGTCCCATTCGCCGTGGTGCTGCTGTTGCCGCTGATCGTGAGCAGGTCGTCGCGGCCAATGACGGTGTTGCGGGTACCGTCGGTGGTGCGACATTCATCAGCCCTGATCAGGCTGGTGCTGTGGTTGTCGACCTGCTCGAAACGGTCCCGGCGGATCAGGCTGTGGCTGTCATTGAGGATCAGTTGCTCGAGATCACGCTCGGCGCGCAGAAAGATTTTTTCCTGGCCGGCGCGGTCTTCGATCATCAGCTCGTTGTAGCCGCCGGTGTGCGGTGAACTGTGGCTGCGCAGCACAGTTCTGGTCCTGTGTTCGGGCAAGGTGTAGGGCGGGGATTTGACCATGTTGGGCACGCAACCGGTGATCAGCGGTTTGTCCGGATCACCTTCGAGAAAGGTCACCACGACCTCCATGCCGATGCGCGGGATCGTCACAGAACCGAAGCCTTC
>NZ_PJBC01000022.1 GCF_002836515.1 Pseudomonas sp. Choline-02u-1 | reverse complement strand
TTGGGTATGTGACAGCTAGGTGTTTGTGCGTTTCGAACTTTCGGTTCGTTTCGTCTTCACACACCGCAATCTGGCCTCTCTCGAGTTCGCAAATTGCTTGGGTGTTATATGGTCAAGCCTCACGGGCAATTAGTATTGGTTAGCTCAACGCCTCACAGCGCTTACACACCCAACCTATCAACGTCGTAGTCTTCGACGGCCCTTCAGGGAACTCAAGGTTCCAGTGAGATCTCATCTTGAGGCAAGTTTCCCGCTTAGATGCTTTCAGCGGTTATCTTTCCCGAACATAGCTACCCGGCAATGCCACTGGCGTGACAACCGGAACACCAGAGGTTCGTCCACTCCGGTCCTCTCGTACTAGGAGCAGCCCCTCTCAAATCTCAAACGTCCACGGCAGATAGGGACCGAACTGTCTCACGACGTTCTAAACCCAGCTCGCGTACCACTTTAAATGGCGAACAGCCATACCCTTGGGACCGGCTTCAGCCCCAGGATGTGATGAGCCGACATCGAGGTGCCAAACACCGCCGTCGATATGAACTCTTGGGCGGTATCAGCCTGTTATCCCCGGAGTACCTTTTATCCGTTGAGCGATGGCCCTTCCATACAGAACCACCGGATCACTAAGACCTACTTTCGTACCTGCTCGACGTGTCTGTCTCGCAGTCAAGCGCGCTTTTGCCTTTATACTCTACGACCGATTTCCGACCGGTCTGAGCGCACCTTCGTACTCCTCCGTTACTCTTTAGGAGGAGACCGCCCCAGTCAAACTACCCACCATACACTGTCCTCGATCCGGATAACGGACCTGAGTTAGAACCTCAAAGTTGCCAGGGTGGTATTTCAAGGATGGCTCCACGCGAACTGGCGTCCACGCTTCAAAGCCTCCCACCTATCCTACACAAGCAAATTCAAAGTCCAGTGCAAAGCTATAGTAAAGGTTCACGGGGTCTTTCCGTCTAGCCGCGGATACACTGCATCTTCACAGCGATTTCAATTTCACTGAGTCTCGGGTGGAGACAGCGCCGCCATCGTTACGCCATTCGTGCAGGTCGGAACTTACCCGACAAGGAATTTCGCTACCTTAGGACCGTTATAGTTACGGCCGCCGTTTACCGGGGCTTCGATCAAGAGCTTCGCGTTAGCTAACCCCATCAATTAACCTTCCGGCACCGGGCAGGCGTCACACCCTATACGTCCACTTTCGTGTTTGCAGAGTGCTGTGTTTTTAATAAACAGTCGCAGCGGCCTGGTATCTTCGACCGGCATGAGCTTACGGAGCAAGTCCTTCACCCTCACCGGCGCACCTTCTCCCGAAGTTACGGTGCCATTTTGCCTAGTTCCTTCACCCGAGTTCTCTCAAGCGCCTTGGTATTCTCTACCCAACCACCTGTGTCGGTTTGGGGTACGGTTCCTGGTTACCTGAAGCTTAGAAGCTTTTCTTGGAAGCATGGCATCAACCACTTCGTCACCCAAAGGGTAACTCGTCATCAGCTCTCGGCCTTAAGATCCCGGATTTACCTAAGATCTCAGCCTACCACCTTAAACTTGGACAACCAACGCCAAGCTGGCCTAGCCTTCTCCGTCCCTCCATCGCAATAACCAGAAGTACAGGAATATTAACCTGTTTTCCATCGACTACGCTTTTCAGCCTCGCCTTAGGGACCGACTAACCCTGCGTCGATTAACGTTGCGCAGGAAACCTTGGTCTTTCGGCGTGGGTGTTTTTCACACCCATTGTCGTTACTCATGTCAGCATTCGCACTTCTGATACCTCCAGCAAGCTTCTCAACTCACCTTCACAGGCTTACAGAACGCTCCTCTACCGCATCATCCGAAGATGATACCCGTAGCTTCGGTGTATGGTTTGAGCCCCGTTACATCTTCCGCGCAGGCCGACTCGACTAGTGAGCTATTACGCTTTCTTTAAAGGGTGGCTGCTTCTAAGCCAACCTCCTAGCTGTCTAAGCCTTCCCACATCGTTTCCCACTTAACCATAACTTTGGGACCTTAGCTGACGGTCTGGGTTGTTTCCCTTTTCACGACGGACGTTAGCACCCGCCGTGTGTCTCCCATGCTCGGCACTTGTAGGTATTCGGAGTTTGCATCGGTTTGGTAAGTCGGGATGACCCCCTAGCCGAAACAGTGCTCTACCCCCTACAGTGATACATGAGGCGCTACCTAAATAGCTTTCGAGGAGAACCAGCTATCTCCGAGCTTGATTAGCCTTTCACTCCGATCCACAGGTCATCCGCTAACTTTTCAACGGTAGTCGGTTCGGTCCTCCAGTCAGTGTTACCTAACCTTCAACCTGCCCATGGATAGATCGCCCGGTTTCGGGTCTATTCCCAGCGACTAGACGCCCTATTAAGACTCGCTTTCGCTACGCCTCCCCTATTCGGTTAAGCTCGCCACTGAAAATAAGTCGCTGACCCATTATACAAAAGGTACGCAGTCACAGAACAAAGTCTGCTCCCACTGCTTGTACGCATACGGTTTCAGGATCTATTTCACTCCCCTCTCCGGGGTTCTTTTCGCCTTTCCCTCACGGTACTAGTTCACTATCGGTCAGTCAGTAGTATTTAGCCTTGGAGGATGGTCCCCCCATATTCAGACAAAGTTTCTCGTGCTCCGTCCTACTCGATTTCATGACCAAGAGATTTTCGCGTACAGGGCTATCACCCACTATGGCCGCACTTTCCAGAGCGTTCCGCTAATCTCAAAGCCACTTAAGGGCTAGTCCCCGTTCGCTCGCCACTACTAAGGGAATCTCGGTTGATTTCTTTTCCTCAGGGTACTTAGATGTTTCAGTTCCCCTGGTTCGCCTCTTGCACCTATGTATTCAGTACAAGATAACCATCTTATGATGGCTGGGTTCCCCCATTCAGACATCTCCGGATCAAAGTCTGTTTGCCGACTCCCCGAAGCTTTTCGCAGGCTACCACGTCTTTCATCGCCTCTGACTGCCAAGGCATCCACCGTATGCGCTTCTTCACTTGACCATATAACCCCAAGCAATCTGGTTATACTGTGAAGACGACATTCGCCGAAAATTCGAATTTCTCAACTAAGAGAACTCACAAATTTTACCTTAGCCTGAGCCGTTACCAGTGAAAGTAACGTTCAGTCTATCTTTCTATCACATACCCAAATTTTTAAAGAACGATCCAGTCAAAGACTAGAAATCAACATTCATCACCGTCTCGGTGGAATGCTCATTTCTAAGCTTTCAAACTTCAGAAGCAGTAGTGGTGGAGCCAAGCGGGATCGAACCGCTGACCTCCTGCGTGCAAGGCAGGCGCTCTCCCAGCTGAGCTATGGCCCCGTATTTCTACAGGCGTTTCCCACACAAAATTGGTGGGTCTGGGCAGATTCGAACTGCCGACCTCACCCTTATCAGGGGTGCGCTCTAACCAACTGAGCTACAGACCCAATTTCGGGCTGCTTCTATCGTCTTCTTCAATGAATCAAGCAATTCGTGTGGGAGCTCATGCAGCAGCTGATGTCGTCGATTAAGGAGGTGATCCAGCCGCAGGTTCCCCTACGGCTACCTTGTTACGACTTCACCCCAGTCATGAATCACACCGTGGTAACCGTCCTCCCGAAGGTTAGACTAGCTACTTCTGGTGCAACCCACTCCCATGGTGTGACGGGCGGTGTGTACAAGGCCCGGGAACGTATTCACCGCGACATTCTGATTCGCGATTACTAGCGATTCCGACTTCACGCAGTCGAGTTGCAGACTGCGATCCGGACTACGATCGGTTTTATGGGATTAGCTCCACCTCGCGGCTTGGCAACCCTTTGTACCGACCATTGTAGCACGTGTGTAGCCCAGGCCGTAAGGGCCATGATGACTTGACGTCATCCCCACCTTCCTCCGGTTTGTCACCGGCAGTCTCCTTAGAGTGCCCACCATTACGTGCTGGTAACTAAGGACAAGGGTTGCGCTCGTTACGGGACTTAACCCAACATCTCACGACACGAGCTGACGACAGCCATGCAGCACCTGTCTCAATGCTCCCGAAGGCACCAATCCATCTCTGGAAAGTTCATTGGATGTCAAGGCCTGGTAAGGTTCTTCGCGTTGCTTCGAATTAAACCACATGCTCCACCGCTTGTGCGGGCCCCCGTCAATTCATTTGAGTTTTAACCTTGCGGCCGTACTCCCCAGGCGGTCAACTTAATGCGTTAGCTGCGCCACTAAGAGCTCAAGGCTCCCAACGGCTAGTTGACATCGTTTACGGCGTGGACTACCAGGGTATCTAATCCTGTTTGCTCCCCACGCTTTCGCACCTCAGTGTCAGTATCAGTCCAGGTGGTCGCCTTCGCCACTGGTGTTCCTTCCTATATCTACGCATTTCACCGCTACACAGGAAATTCCACCACCCTCTACCATACTCTAGCTTGCCAGTTTTGGATGCAGTTCCCAGGTTGAGCCCGGGGATTTCACATCCAACTTAACAAACCACCTACGCGCGCTTTACGCCCAGTAATTCCGATTAACGCTTGCACCCTCTGTATTACCGCGGCTGCTGGCACAGAGTTAGCCGGTGCTTATTCTGTCGGTAACGTCAAAACAGCAAAGTATTAATTTACTGCCCTTCCTCCCAACTTAAAGTGCTTTACAATCCGAAGACCTTCTTCACACACGCGGCATGGCTGGATCAGGCTTTCGCCCATTGTCCAATATTCCCCACTGCTGCCTCCCGTAGGAGTCTGGACCGTGTCTCAGTTCCAGTGTGACTGATCATCCTCTCAGACCAGTTACGGATCGTCGCCTTGGTGAGCCATTACCTCACCAACTAGCTAATCCGACCTAGGCTCATCTGATAGCGCAAGGCCCGAAGGTCCCCTGCTTTCTCCCGTAGGACGTATGCGGTATTAGCGTTCCTTTCGAAACGTTGTCCCCCACTACCAGGCAGATTCCTAGGCATTACTCACCCGTCCGCCGCTGAATCCAGGAGCAAGCTCCTTTCATCCGCTCGACTTGCATGTGTTAGGCCTGCCGCCAGCGTTCAATCTGAGCCATGATCAAACTCTTCAGTTCAAACATCTTTGGGTTTTTAAGAAACCCTAAACTTGGCTCAGCAATCGTTGGTTACATCTTTGATTTCTCGCGGAGTAACTTGTGATGCTGATAATCTTGTTGACTATCAGTCTGACTGCACAAGCACCCACACGAATTGCTTGATTCAGTTGTTAAAGAGCGGTTGGTTAAGATCTTTCGTCTCAACCGAGGCGCGCATTCTACAGCAGCCTCATTTGCTGTCAAGTGATTATTTTCAGAAGTTTTCGAAGAATTCTTCAACAACTTCAACCACTTGCGCTTCCGATCTCTCGTTAGCGGGAGGCGAATTCTACAGCGTTAATCGCTGCTGTCAACACCTCTTTTTCTCCGCTTTCGACCGAGAAGATCGAACCGTTAAAAGAGC
>NZ_PJBC01000021.1 GCF_002836515.1 Pseudomonas sp. Choline-02u-1 | reverse complement strand
GTGTAACAGTCAGCCGTAATTAAACGACTGGAGCACGCCAGTCATCGGAACCCGAAGTACCGGATACTTCGTGGGTCCAGGTGATTTTGCGGTAGGTGAACTGCACTTCTTCCAGTTTTGTAAAAGCTCAGACTCGAAGTAACTGTTGTCGGGCCACCTGATTTTTGGCAATTATATAGCTCAGCTGTTTGTTTATTCTTCTGCCTTGCTTTCGTTTAGGTTTGCCTTGAAGTACGTCATAAAATCGTGTCCTTGAGCAAAGGCTCTTTCGATTTTCGCGCTTTGCTCTTTAAGCGCCGGGCTTGGCTTGCCCCATTGTTCAGGCGGAAGAGGTTTAGACCACTCAGCAATGGATTCAGGTAGAGATTTCATGCTGAAACGATGGTCCCATTCTGCTACCCAATACGGAAAACGCCACCAAGTGATCAGATGTGTCAGGTACCACCAACCAACTCCTAAAGCGGAACGTTCGTTGTGCTGATATTCCTCGTACATGTCTTGTCGTTCTTTATCAAAGGTGTGGCGACCCTCGTAGGGTGCTTTGCCAGGGCAGAACTCCGGTCCTTTTTCCATGTAGGCACGTATGGCTTCCCATTTGCCTAGTCCATGAACAGGAGTCATGACCTCCTGTGTGAGAAAGTGCACCGTATCGGCCTTGGGATTATCTATGGCCATGCCAAAGGTGTAGCTACTGATTACGCCTACTCCAGTGACTCCGGTGCTGACAGAGATCCACGCAACTGTGTCTTCCCAAGGTTGGATCACGGCTTCGTCGGATCCATTCGGGAAGTAACAGACCTCTCGGCGTTGACGGTTAAATCGGATGGGTCTGGCGCGGGCTTTGTTCCTTGTGGTGCTGATAATCGCGTACAGGCCAATCAGCGCTGCTCCCGCTCCACACCAGAGCGCTAGTGATATTCCGAACTCAAAAAAATCGTTGAAATAAAACCAGAAGCTTCTGCCGAATGGGTTTATGAACGCTGCGAAGCCCATCAATGTTGGGAGGATAAATAGACAAATGATAACTACGACTGTTGGGAGCGCCACAGCTAATCGTGCTTGGAAAGACTTGGTGAGATTGCTGCTACCCAAGTCCAGATATGTGTCGTTGACTTCAACAAAACTTCCGCCGAGATCCATTGGGATTTGCCCGGTCGGAACTGGCAGCGGTGAGAAAAATAATGCTTCGCCTGTGGCAAAACGACGCGTTTCACCCGCCGTGGGGCGGTGATTTTTGAGGTCAAGTTCGACTTGCTGTTCAGGTTTGGATGGCATGGATTCAACCGAAAATATGTAGGCGGTTTAGGCAACTACAGGGAGCCGCTAGTTACGGCTCGAAAAGGGACGGGCTTATTTTTTTGAAATGAACCATCCCCTTTTGTTTTTCAGTTTTGTAAAAGCTCAGACTTGACCTGACGGCTCTCGGGCTATTGATTTCTGGCTGCTATATAGCTCAGCTGTTTTTTATTCTTCTGCCTTGCTTTCGTTTAGGTTTGCCTTGAAGTACGTCATAAAATCCTGTCCTTGAGCAAAGGCTCTTTCGATTTTCGCGCTTTGCTCTTTAAGCGCGGGACTTGGCTTGCCCCATTGATCAGGCGGAAGAGGTTTAGACCACTCAGCAATGGAATCAGGTAGAGATTTCATGCTGAAACGATGGTCCCATTCTGCTACCCAATACGGAAAACGCCACCAAGTGATCAGATGTGTCAGGTACCACCAACAAACTCCTAAAGCGGAACGTTCGTTGTGCTGGTACTCCTCGTGCATGTCTTGTCGTTCTTTATCGAAGGTGTGGCGACCCTCGTAGGGTGCTTTAGCAGGGCAGAACTCCGGTCCTTTTTCCATGTAGGCACGTAAGGCCTCCCATTTACACAAACCATGAACTGGAGTCATTACTTCCTGGTTCACTAAATGGACGGTATCAGTTTTTGGGTCGTCAAATGCCATACCAAATGTATAAGTGCTGATGACGCCGACCCCAGTTACACCGGTACTGACAGAAAGCCAGGACACCATTTCTTCCCAAGGTTGGATGATCGGCTCGTCAGATCCGTTTGCAAAAAAACAGACTTCGCGACGTTGACGATTGAAACGTATTGGGCGGGTACGAACTTTGGCAAGAGTAGTGCTGGTGACAACATAGAGTCCCAGAACTGCAGCTCCTGCTGCTCCCCAAACTCCAATCGCAGCACCGGTGGGGAAAAACTCTATGAAAATATGTGTAAATGTTCTGCCATAGGGATCACCAAAACTCATAAGCCCGGCGATGAAGGGGCCGATTATTAAACTCACAATCAGAATGAGCATGCTGCTTGCAATCATCACTCTGGTTTGGAATGCCTTATTGACGTTACTGCTACCGAGGTCCAGGTAGGTGTCGTTGATATCAAGAAAACTTCCGCCCAAATCCATTGAGATCTGGCCGGTAGGGACGGGGAGCGGCGAGAAAAACACTGCTTCGCCAGTAGTAAAACGTCGAGATTCACCAGCGACGGGGCGCTGATGCTTGAGATGAAGTTCGTCGTTATTAGTTGATTTGGATGACATGTAATTTAACCGAAAAGTGGTGGGGCGGGCACCTACAGGAAGTCGCTGTTGACCAATAGCCATGGAGCATCGGTTTTGCGCGACTTTAATACAGAGACAGCCGAAAGTAGCTTGCCATTTTGCGCGCTCAACGTCGTCGTTTCGAAGCGTTTCTCTCGGAAGGATTTATCGCCAGCAACGGGGTGATAGCGTAGGACGACAGCCAGACCATGTTCGGCGTTGGCTTCGTGTTGGAAAATGTCCATGCCTAATTTAAGTGGTTCATCCGGAGCACTGAGCAAGTTTAGTTGATAAAGCAGCGGCTCGCTCCATGCCTCCCAATCATTTCGTTGGTGATTTGTCAGCCAGTAAGCGCTCACGCCAAACTCTACATCATTTAGTTCACGAGCAGTGATTCCTGGTATGCGCAGTACTGCCATAGCCTTGTTGTTTACCGTCTGCAACGACACCTGCGGTGATGCCGTTATGTCGGCAAGTAGTAGGCGCTCCTCAATGAACGTGCGGTTGGCGTTTTGTTTACCCCAAGGGCCTTTTTGCAACCAATTATCCAGATCTGATTTGTTGTTTCGGTTGTATAGCCATTCTCCGCCCAATTGCAGACCGGTAAGCACCAAGCCGATCAAGTTTGCTCTGGCAGCAATGCTCAACAGTTGGCTACCCGCTTTGACCCAAACTAGCGCACGTGCCTGATTTACGGTGGTAAATGCCTCATAAATGGACTGACCACTCCTGGCGAAGGCCCACCCATTGAGCGCAAGTTGTCCAGAATCTCCTACTAGTGTCATGCTGGCACCTGTCAACTTGGAGCCATTCCCGGAACGTAATGCCTCTGTCCATTTTGCAGCCGATCCTTTCTCACCATACATACCTGTCCCTGCGGCAACTGCACTGAATATGTAGGCAAATGGGCTCAATGCCCCGGTGATTTTCCCTAACTTAGCGGCCAATTTGATTTTGCCGGCAGCGCTTGTATAATTTTTGATACCTACTGAAAGACTTGTTATGGCAATACCCTGTGCAGCAGCTAAACCGCCCCCAACCGTAGAGAAAAGGGCGTTAAAGAATGAAAGGGTATCTGCGCTTTCCCACACTGCTTTTGAACGTACCTCGATAAATACCTGGTAGAAATTTATCGTCTGCATGACAAATGCGGCTGAAGCAAACACATCGCCACCCACAGATTTGAAAACTTCTCCAGTCAAACCTTTATACGGTCGCTTGAGCCGATAGTCATCGGCCATCCGCTCAAACTCAAGCACCTGAGCATTGTTAAGCCCTTTAATCTTGAAGGCAGCCTTGCCCGGTCCGTCACCAACAGGGCTCATGGCCTGAGCTATCCGCCCTTCAAGGGGAGCGACAGTCTGTTGAATGGCTTTGCGGCGAGCTACCAAGGTTTTATAACCGCCTTTTGGTGACCTTCCTTTACGTTCATCAGCCAGGGTTTGCCGAATCTGATTTTTCAGCGAGGTCATTTGCTGGCGCAGATCTGTAAGTTTGGCCATATCAGCTTTGAACACAGCAATTTGATTCGCAGAGGCAAACTCTAATGTGATACCTCCCTTACCAAAGGCACGAAGAACATCTATCCAAGCCGAGTCAGGAATTCGGCGCAATACTTTTGCCGGATCTAGCGGTTGTCCATTGCGTAGCGCTTGCATAGCCTCATCCAGCGCTCCTGCCAGGCGCAACTGCTTTGCCGGCTCATACGCTGTGTTGCGTAACTGGCCTAGCACAATGCCGTTTTCACTCAATTGCATTGCTGCTGCGAGATTCTGAGTGAGCAAATTGCCAAATTTTCCGCTGAGTGCTTGGGCGCCCTGATAGTCGTCCTTGACCATATAGGTATCGCGCAGGGACTTGATGAATGATGTGACCTTGGAGTGCATATCCTTCTGATCAGTCAAACTCAATGTGAAGAAGGTTGGTACGGTAAACCCCGGCTGTTTCTCGAGCAGATCGGCAAGCTTTTCAGTCGCTTTATCTGTCCGGCAAATATCTTTCATACAGGCATATTCAGTAGCGAGAGTTGTGTCGAGTTGATCGCCAAATTTGGGGTCAAAATACCAGGCTGAACGTTGGAAGCGTTCTTCAGAGATTAGATTCGCGCGATCGTTACTGATTAGATCTAGACGTTTGTTCCAGCGATTGAGTTGGGCGCGTTGCTGTTTCAGGAAGGCTTCCATAGCTGGCCGATCGATCAGATCGTTGATGCCCTGTTGTCCCATTTTCGCGCCGTCGAGCGCGTCATCCGCGTTGTCTTCGATGGTCTCGATCAGGTCGTCGTACTTGGAATACAAAGGTCCAAGATTCGTACGCATCCGCGACTTTGAGGCTGCAATAGCCCCACGATGCGTACCAGCGCCTGAATACTGGGTTTGATTTTTAACGTTGACGTAGTCGACGATCGATTGCCGCTGCTCTTCGCTTGTTTCGTCCTTGAGTTTGGCAAAACGAGGGTCGCCTTGGGCGGCATTCAGAATGGTTTCGCCTGTTACGGTGTACAACGATTCGATGTAGCAACCAAACACATACTTCTTTTGATTGGCCTCAGCGTCGCTCCAGTCGCTGATCCAGCCAGTGACCAAGTCCTGATGCTCAGCGAGATCGCGTAACACGCCCAGGTCATCCTGTAAGACCAAGTACAGATGGTCACGCTCATGTTCTGCCTTGACTTGCTTTTTGAGTGTGCCCAACTGAGTTTTCTTGAAGTGCGACGCTTGCTCCCAGAGATAGTCCTGACTTTCCTCAGGTTTGGCACCCGTAACCGACGGCTCTTTACTCGGCTGCTCCGCAATCTCCGCAATCCAATTTTCCGCCTGACCTGGAGTCAGCAGATTAGCTGCACCTTTCTCAGGGTCTGCATTGGTGAGATCGACCTTCTGCATGAAGTACTCACGTTCAGACTTGTGCTTGATGACCTGCGCGCATTTCGCGGCGGTCCATTGCACTTCGGAGTAGTTGACGTAGAGTTTGCTCAAACGCGGGAAGACCAACACGGCTTCGCCCACATTACTTTCGCGTTTATTGGCAGTGATCTCACCTTTCTCCCACAGCAGTTGCGTAACGATGCCGTCCTGAATACGGTATTCGTGCATTACGGCTTCAGGCTTCTTGTCGACGATGACGTAGAGCCAGCCGTCACGCATCAATCGAATGCCTAGTGGGCGAGAAGTGGTTTTGTACGGCATGGTCAGCGCGCTTGACGGATCGAGTCGTTCAACGAGGCCGTAGCGCAGTGGGATGAGCTGGATTTTTGCCTTCATCAACGAGCAGCCGCCCATGGCACACATGCCGTCATCCCGGCTTTTTGCAACGTTGTTCGGGCTTTTGCCGGTCGATGTTGGCGTTGTCATCCTTGGCTCCTGTTCAGGGTTGCAGCCCGTTCCTGGGCAATATCAGCGACCTGTTCGAGTCGTTGTGCAGGCGTTTGTTCCGACGGGGTTTTGAGTATGGCGTCGAGGTCTGGATGTTCTTCCAGTGCTCGCTCGCCAAGGAACCCGTGAATGTTGGCGTAGAGGGTGATATCGAGTTCGGTGTTGAAGCCGCGATCATAGGAGGTCGACGCCTGCGCATGCAGGTGTTCCCAGCGTTGCCGTGGAGTCGACTGTGCCTGATAGCTTGGAAAATATTCTTGCATGTGTGCATCGAGACGCATCACAACATTACGAAAGTTCACCTCGTCTAGTTGACTGAGTTGTGCTTCGCTCAATCGATAGCGCTTGCTGTGGTCGGGGTCGGGAGCGTTGCCCGGCCTATTGTTTATGTACCAACAATCCAGTGCTGCATCGGCAGTAACGATTTGTTTGCAGGGGCCGAATAGGGTCGGATCCTTGATGGTTTCTGCATGAGCGAGCAGTGCATGTGTTACGGCCGGGTCCGCGATGCGCAACAACACTTCCTCACCCAGCGGATGCATGACGCTGGTGAGCCAGCGAAAGTGTGCGACCAGTTGATCCCATGATTGATCGCTAAACACCAAGTGCCCCCATTCCTCACGCGATGCGTTCAGGAACCGGGTCAGGATAGGATTGTTCTGCGCTTTTATTTGCACAAGGCATGGGGAAATATCGCCCAGTTCTGCCCAACGAGTCCCAAGATAAAGCGGCTCGAACTCAGGGGTTTCCGTCCACTGATACAGGTGCTGCGGAAGCTTCTCAACGCTGACACCATCAAGCAATAAACCTACCGTGCCATTCCATGGAAGGCCTTGGGGAAGGCCGTTCTCTAATGGAAATTCCGACTTAAGCATTCTGCGCCTCCAATTTGGCTTTCTCGCACACCGCACAAATCGGCTTCTTCTGCATCAACGCCTGGCGCTGTGCCGGCACCAGTAACTGCCCGGCTTTATCCGTATCCGCCTGCTTCAACGGCCCCGGCATCAACGGCGCAGCACCAGTCCCACTGCCT
>NZ_PJBC01000020.1 GCF_002836515.1 Pseudomonas sp. Choline-02u-1 | reverse complement strand
TCTTTGAAGATTTCCACGGTAATTTCGGCTCTGTTCAGATGGCGTTCGCCGCAGCGATTCGGGCAGGCGGCGAGTTTATCAGCTTGTCTTTGACCGTGCTGACTAAAGGGTCAGCAACCGGTCGGCGAGGCGACCGTTGGCCGTCAGTTCGAGAAATTCGTCGCCCAGTCGGCGGCTTTCGTCCATCGCCGCATGCCAGTATTTCTGCCGGTTCGGCGCATCGCCCATGAAGCGTTTGAAGTCGTTCCGATCGGGCAGTTTGCCGTAGGGCAGACGCGCCAGATATTCCTTCGACGGCGCGACCAGCACCACGTCCTGCAAACGCTGCACCGAAGCGCGGCGCCATGGCAGGGTCTTGTCGAACCAGCCGGGAATCACCCGATCGGTGAAGTGCGGATAGAGCACGATGCCGTCGCCGCTGTAGGGCAGGTCAAGGTGATAGTCGAGCAGGCCCCCGTCGCGGAACGTCCCCGCGCCGGCGCCGGGCAAGTCGCGCACGCCTTCCATGACCATCGGAATCGACCCGGAAGCGAGCAGGGCCTGACGCAGATTGCCGGTATTGAGTGCAACGAAGCGCGAGGGGAAATCGGTCAAGGCATCGAGCGGCGGGGCCAGGCGCGGATCGTGGATGATCAGCCGTTCGAAGTGCCGCGACAACCGTGCACGACCGCGCAGGTTGTCGGCGATCACTGAACCCAGCGCCAGACCAAGGCGCCCGCGATGGTCTTCGGCGAGGCGTCCCTGGCTTTTCACCACCATGATGTTCAGACGGTAATCGGGGTTGTCCAGGATGCTCGCATCGCGGCCGTCGAGCAGGTCGTTGAGCATGCGCTGCGAGCTCTGACTGATCTCGGCCATGGTCACGCCTTTGTTGAAATTCTGCTCGGCGTACAGCTGACCGAGGCGGCGAATGCCCTCGGCGGCGTCCGGCAGGCAGGCACTGGCGAAGCGCCAGGAACCCACCGATGCACCGATCAGCGAACGCTCGCGCGGCGCACTCGGCAGCCACTCGCCGAACAACGCCAGATCGAGCCCCTGAATCCCCAGCGCCTTCGGCCCACCGGCCGCACCGGGCAGGGTGCCGACGTCTGCGGCGTGCAATCCCTGCGCACGAATCCGCGCCATGGCCCGTGGGCCGGCCTTGAGGGTGAGGGCGGGAAACTTGATGTGGATGGCGGTCATACCGGTCTCGATCGTTAGCAAGCTGGCGATTATAAGCACACCGCATAACCCTGTGGGAGCAAGCTTGCCCGCGATAGCGTTCTTTCAGTCACAGAGATGCAAGCTGTGCCGCCGCCTTCGCGGGCAAGCCCGCTCCCACAGAGTTATCCATCAGTCTGTGGTCCAGCGGAAAGGGCACAATGATGGCCATTCAGTTTCAGTTAAGTTGACCCCGCTAAGGTGCCCACCGTAAGCAACACATAAGAATTCGGAGACACCCATGAATACCCTGACTGCCCTGACCACTGCCTCGATCATCGGCCTCACCGCCAGCACCGCTTGCGCGCGCGATCTCGGGCCTGACGAAGCGCTTCGTTTGCGCGACGCTGGTACTATCGTCTCCTTCGAGAAGCTCAACGCCATCGCGCTGGAAAAACACCCCGATTCGGAAATCACCGAAACCGAGCTGGAGGAAGAGTACGGCAAGTTCATTTACCAGATCGAACTGCGCGACCCCAAAGGGCTGAAGTGGGATCTGGAGTTGAATGCCGTCGATGGTGAAGTGCTCAGGGATCATCAGGATACGTAATGAAGCTGAATATTCGCGCCACCCGCCTGACGGCGCTGGCGCTGGTGTTGCTCTGCAGCACTGTCATGGCCCGGGATCTTGATCAGGACGAGGCGCTGGAACTGCGTCGCCAGGGCGTGATTCTGCCGCTGGAGCAAGTGCTGCAGCAGGCCATGGACCGCTACCCCGGCGCCAAACTGCTGGAAGTCGAGCTGGAAGAAAAACACGACGTGTACATTTACGAAGTCGAATTGCTGACGGTCGAAGGCGTAGCGCGCGAGCTGCACTTGAAGGCCGATACCGGCGAGTTAGTCAAAGACAAGGAAGATTGATCGATGCGTTTGCTTCTGGTGGAAGACCACGTACCGCTGGCCGACGAATTGCTCGCTGGCCTGCAACGCCAAGGCTACGCGGTGGATTGGCTCGCAGACGGCCGCGATGCGGTGTATCAGGGCAGCAGCGAGCCCTATGACCTGATCATCCTCGATCTTGGCCTGCCCGGCGTGCCGGGGCTGGACGTGCTGGCGCAGTGGCGCGCGGCCGGGCTGGCGATTCCGGTGCTGATCCTCACCGCGCGCGATTCCTGGGCCGAGCGCATCGAAGGCCTGAAGGCGGGCGCGGATGATTACCTGACCAAACCGTTCCACCCCGAAGAGCTGTACCTGCGCATTCAATCGCTGTTGCGCCGCTCCAAGGGCCAGGCCAATCAGCCGACCCTGCAAGCCGCCGGTCTGCATCTGGACGAAGGCCGTCAGTGCGTGGTTCGCGACGGCGCCGACATCCAGTTGACCGCTGCAGAATTTCGCCTGCTGCGCTATTTCATGCTGCACCCCGAACAGATCCTCTCGAAAAGCCACCTCGCCGAACACCTCTACGACGGCGAAACCGAGCGTGACTCCAACGTCCTCGAAGTGCATGTCAATCACCTGCGGCGCAAGCTCGGTAAAAGCGTGATTGAAACCCGTCGCGGTCAGGGTTACCTGTTCGGCGGGCAAGCTTCATGAGGTCAATCCAGCGCCGTTTGAGCCTGGGTTTGATCAGTGTGATGGTGATCGTCGGTCTGGTGCTGGCGCAGACCAGTCTGTGGTTGTTCGAAGTCGGTTTGCAGCGCTACCTCGAAGCCGGCCTGCGCAACGACAGCGAAAGCCTGCTGGTGGCGCTGGTGCGCGGCCCGCAAGGCCTGCAACTGGATGAGCGGCATCTGTCGCCGGCCTATCAGCGGCCCTTTTCCGGGCATTACTTTCGCATCGACTTCTCTGACAGCCATTGGCGTTCGCGCTCGCTGTGGGATCAGGAGCTGCCGCTGCTGCAACAACCGGGGCTGCACAGCAACCTGCAATTGGGCCCGGGCGGGCAGCGCTTGCTGATACTGCGCTCGGACTATCGGCGCCTGGGCCAATCAATCTCGATCAGCGTCGCTCAGGATTACACGCCGGTCAGCGACAGTTTCCAGCGCATGCGCCAGATCGGCCTGGGTCTGGGGCTGGCGGCGTTGCTGCTGATCCTGTTCCTGCAACGTCTGACCGTACGCCGCGCGCTGAAACCACTGGAACGCGCGCGCGAGCAGATTGCTCAACTGCAACAGGGCCAGCGCTCGCAACTCGACGATCAGGTACCGGTGGAGCTGGAGCCGCTGGTGGCGCAGATCAACCATTTGCTCGCCCACACCGAAGACAGCCTCAAGCGCTCGCGCAATGCCTTGGGAAATCTCGGCCACGCGCTGAAAACCCCGCTGGCAGTGCTGCTGAGCCTGGCTTCCAGCGAAAAGCTCGATGACCATCCCGAGCTGCGCAGGATTCTCAAGGAACAACTGGAACAGGTGCAGCAGCGCCTCAATCGCGAACTCAATCGCGCGCGGTTATCGGGGGATGCGCTGCCCGGCGCGTTGTTCGACTGCGATGCCGAACTGCCGGGGCTGCTGGCGACGCTGAACATGATCCACGGCGAACATCTGGCCTTGAATTACGTCGCACCGCCCGGGCTGCAATTGCCGTGGGATCGTGAGGATTTGCTCGAACTGCTCGGTAACCTGCTCGACAACGCTTGCAAATGGGCCGATGCCGAAGTGCGCCTGAGCGTCATCGAGCGCACTGACGGTTTTGCGCTGAGCGTGGAAGACGACGGCCCGGGGATCCCCGAAGAGCAGCGCACCCAGGTGTTCAGCCGCGGCACGCGGCTGGATGAGCAGACCCATGGGCATGGGCTGGGATTGGGAATTGTGCGGGACATTGTCGATACGTGGGGTGGCTTGCTGGTGCTGGGCGAGAGCGAGTGGGGCGGGTTGAAAGTGGTGATTGAACTGCCTAAGCGGTGACTCTGAAACTGCCAAAGATTGACCTGTGGGAGCGGGCTTGCTCGCGAAAGTGGCGTGTCAGTCGATCATTGTCTCGCCTGACACACCGCCTTCGCGAGCAAGCCCGCTCCCACATTCGATAGACGGTGGATTTCAGACCCGGAACTGATCCATCAACCGCTGCTGCTGATTCGCCAGGCTGTTGAGCGACTGGCTCACTCGCGCGGACTCATTCGCCTGCCCGGACAATGATTCGGTCACATCGCGAATCGTCGCCACGTTGTTGTTGATCTCCTCGGCCACTGCGCTCTGCTCTTCGGCGGCGCTGGCGATCTGCAGGTTCATGTCACTGATCACCGTCACCGCATCGCCGATCTGCCGCAGCGCCGTTACCGCCTGGCCCACCTGCTCGACACTGCCCTGCGCCTGACGATGGCTGTTGCCCATCGAACCGACCACTTCCTGCGTGCCGTTCTGCAATTGCTCGATGACCTGACGGGTTTCCTCCACCGACTCCTGCGTGCGGCGTGCCAGGTTGCGCACCTCATCGGCGACCACGGCGAAACCGCGTCCGGCTTCACCGGCACGGGCGGCTTCGATGGCGGCGTTGAGTGCCAAGAGATTGGTTTGCTCGGCGATGGCGCGGATGGTTTCCAGCACCGTGCCGATTTTCTCGCTGTTGGCGGCCAGGCCCTCAACCTGAACCATCGCCGCGCTCATGTCGGCGGCGAGGGTGTCGATGCTCGCGGTGGTGCGGTCAATCACGGTCAGGCCCTGACGGGTGGCGCGGTCGGCGTCCTTCGCGGCTTCGGCGGCCTGCGCGGCACTGCGTGCCACGTCTTGCGCGGTGGCGCTCATTTCGTGGGACGCGGTGGCGACCTGATCGACCTGGCGATATTGCTGCTCCATGCCGGCGCTGGTCTGAGTGGCGATGGCCGAAGACTGGTCGGCGGTGTTGCGCGCGTCCTGCACCGAGCGTTTCACTTCGGCAATGATCGGCTGCAACTTGTCGAGGAAGCGATTGAACCAGCCGGCCAGTTGTCCGAGCTCATCCTGCTTGTCATAGGCCAGACGCCGGGTCAGGTCGCCTTCGCCGCTGGCGATGTCTTCAAGCATGTGTGCCACGCCGAGAATCGGTTTGGTCACGCTGCGCGCCATCAACCACACCAGCAGCAGACCGATCAGCGCCGCGAGCAGGCCGAGGCTCAGTTCGATCAGCGTGCCCGAAGTATTGCTCGCATCCAGTTGCTGCTTGAGCGCTTCGGCGCGGCTGACCAGGACTTTTTCCGGCACATCCAGCAGCACGCCCCAGGCCGGCCCGCCGGGAATCGGCTGGAACGGCGAGAGCACTTTCAACTGGCCATTGCTGTGCAGACTGCTCACGCCAGTGCTCGAGGCGAGCAGGCGCAGCAACTCGCTGCCGCTGGCTTGATCCACCGCATCCAGACGCTGACTGAGTTTGCTGGCGTCGGCGCTGTAGCCGGCGAGCAGGCCTGCAGGGCTGACGATGCTGACGGCGGTCTGACCGTCGTAGAGTTTTTTGCTCGCGTTTTGGCTGACCGCTTGCAGGCTGTTGAGATTGATGTCGACCGACAGCGAGGCGATGACTTTACCGTTGAGCAACAGCGGGAAGACGATGCTGGTCATCAGCACTTTCTGCCCGTCGATGACATAGAAGTACGGCTCGATCACGCAGGGTTTGAGCGTGCTGCGCGGGCAGGTGAACCACGCGTTGGCCGCCTGACCGCTGGGGCCGGTGCGGGTGTCGCTCATGTCGCTTTCCGGCAGCGCCATCGAGGTGACTTTGCCCGGGGTCGGCTGCGACCAGTACAGGGCGAAACGGCCCTTGTCGTTGCTGCCCAGCTCAGCCTGATCGGCGAACAGTTCGTCCTTGCCGTCCAGCGCATTGGCTTCGAACACCAGCGACAGGCCGAGCAGGTCCGGGTTGGCCTGCAGTGCGGATTTGACCTGACGGGTCATGTCCTCGCGCAGGTCGAAGGCGTCGAGAAAACGCTTCTCGGCCTGCTCGCGCAGAAACAGCACCTGGCGCGAGAAACCGTGACCGTACTGATAGGCGTCCATGAATTGCTGACGAATGCCCGCCGCTTGCACCTCACCCTGCGACTCGATGCGCGCCTGTGCCGACTCGGTGAGCATTTCCATGCTTGACGCCTTGACCAACGCGGAACTGTGCTCCATGCGGTAGAGCGAAAGACCGACGAGCAGGGTCACGATACCGGCGAGGCAGAGGCCGGCGAGCAGGGTGATTTTCCATTGGATGGAAAGGTGTCTGAGCGACATGGAAAACATCCTTATTCGATAAATATCTGAGACTTTGCACTGTAACGGCTGAAAAGCAGCTTTCTTGAGCGGCAAGCTGCAAACCGCAAGCCGCAGCTAGAGGCGGACCTTGATGATCGTTCCCACGCTCTGCGTGGGAATGCAGCCCGGCACGCTCCGCGTCCCAAAGCGGACGCAGAGCGTCCATTGAGACATTCCTTTGCTGCGCGTGGGAACGATCAAGCGGCAAGCGAAAAGCGAGGCGTGGGCGCAAGGATTTGCTTTTCGCTTGCCGCTCGAAACTTGCAGCTTGAGGCTGCTTGGGGCACAGTGCGCGCCCTTTTAACAAGACCCTTTTAGTTCCGCCGACCAGTTCTGGCGGACTCATCCTGTCTGGCGGTCGGTTGTCCACCGCAGTGTTTTTCGAGGTAGTGAAATGAATGCAGTCATAGCAGCCGTCGGCGTCATGCTGATCCTCAGCCTGTCGCGCGTGCATGTGGTGATCGCGCTGATCGTCGGAGCGCTGGTCGGTGGCCTGACCGGTGGTCTGGGCATCGACGCCACACTCAAGGCGTTCAACAGCGGCCTGGGCGGCGGCGCGACGGTGGCGTTGTCCTACGCGTTGCTCGGCGCTTTCGCCGTGGCGATCGCCAAGTCCGGGCTGGCCCATGCACTGGCCGACAAGGCTCTGGCCATGGTCGATCGGCAACACGCGACCAGCGGCGGTAACGTCAAATGGCTGTTGATCGGCCTGCTGTGGGTCGTGGCGATTGCCTCGCAGAATATTCTGCCCATCCACATCGCGTTCATTCCGCTGCTGGTGCCGCCGCTTCTCTATGTGCTGACCAAGCTGCAACTCGATCGCCGCCTGATCGCTTGCGTCATGACCTTCGGCCTGATCACCCCGTACATGTTCCTGCCGGTGGGGTTCGGCAACATCTTCCTCAATGAAATTCTGCTGGCCAACGTCGCGCGCAGCGGCGTCGACATCAGCGGCATCAATATCACCCACGCCATGGGCATTCCGGCGCTGGGCATGGTCTTCGGTCTGGCGATGGCGTTCATCAGCTATCGCAAGAAGCGCGTTTATGACCTTGCCAAAATCGAACAGGTCGAGCAGGCGGCGGTGCAATACAACCCGCTGAGCCTGATGATTGCAGGCGTGGCCATTGCTTCGGCGTTCGTGGTGCAACTGCTGTTGGATTCGATGATTATCGGGGCGCTGGTGGGCTTTTTGATCTTTTCGGTGTCCGGCATCGTCAAGTGGCGCGAGACCGATGACCTGTTCACCGAAGGCATGAAAATGATGGCGATGATCGGCTTCATCATGATCGCCGCCTCAGGCTTCGCCGAAGTGATGAAGGCCACCGGGCAAGTGCAGACACTGGTTGAATCGTCGGCTGCGTGGATCAACCACAGCAAAGGCGTCGGCGCACTGTTGATGCTGCTGGTGGGATTGCTGGTGACCATGGGCATCGGCTCGTCGTTCTCCACCGTGCCGATTCTGGCCGCGATTTTCGTGCCGTTGTGCGTACAACTGGGCTTCAGCCCGATGGCCATCGTGTGCATCGTCGGCACCGCCGGTGCATTGGGCGACGCCGGTTCGCCGGCCTCGGATTCGACCCTCGGCCCGACCTCCGGCCTGAACATCGACGGCCAGCATCACCACATCTGGGACACCGTGGTGCCGACTTTCCTGCACTACAACCTGCCGCTGCTGGCATTCGGCTGGGTGGCCGCGATGGTCCTCTGACCCACCACAAGTCCCCCTGTGGGAGCGGGCTTGCTCGCGAATGTGGCGTATCAGCGACTTAATGGTTGACTGACACGACGCCTTCGCGAGCAAGCTCGCTCCCACAGGGCGGCGATGTTTCAAGACTCAACTTTTGCTCCGGCGTGCCGTTAAAGCCTTTAACCACGCCAACAAAACCAAAAGAGTGAGTCCCCCGATGCGCCTGAGTCTCAAGGCTAAAGTCCTGTCCCTTGCCGTTCTGCCGGTGCTGCTCTTTGCACTGGTCATCAGCGTGACCACGCTGTTCATCCTTCAGGAACAGGCGCGCAAGGAAGTCGAACAGACCCGCGAGCGGCTGCTCAGCGATGCCAAGGCCACCCTGCAAAGTTACGTCGCCGTGGCCATGACCACGATCAAACCGCTGTACGACGCCGCCGCACCGGGCGACGACGCGGCGCGCGCCCAGGCAATCAAATTGCTCTCGGGCATCCGCTACGGCAAGGACGGCTACTTCTTCGGCTACGACTCCGAGACCGTGCGCCTGTTCAAGGCCAACGACCCCGACGGCGTGGGCAAAAGCTTCAAGGACAACCGCGATCCGAACGGCGTCTACGTCAACCTCGGCCTGGTCAAAGTGGCCAAGGACGGCACTCACTATCTGCAATACAGCTCGCCGCTGCCGGGCAACGCCAAGGTGCTGGTGCTGAAACTCGGTTACACCGAATACCTGCCGAAGTGGGACATGGCGGTCGGCACCTCGGTCAATCTCGACGGCATCGAAGCGCAAGTGGCGCAGGTCGAGGCGCAAGTGCAGGAGCGGGTGCAAGGCGTGGTGCTGAGCATCGTCGGCGTCGCGGTGCTGGTGCTGTTGGTGATTGCGGCGGCGGGCATGCTGCTGGCCAACACCATTCTGCGTCCGCTGACGCAAATGAAAGCCAGCCTCGATGACATCGCGGCGGGCGAGGGCGACCTGACCCGGCGCCTGAACATCACCAGCCAGGACGAGCTCGGCGAACTGGCCGGCTCGTTCAACCGTTTCGTCGACAAGATCCACGGCCTGGTGCGGCAGATCACCGAGATGACCACGCAACTGACCGGGCTGGTCACCCAGGTCTCGGAACAGGCGCAGCGTTCCGATCAGGCCATGGAGCGTCAGCGCCACGAAACCGATCAGGTCGCCACGGCGATCAACGAAATGTCCGCCGCCGCCCAGGAAGTGGCGAAGAGCGCACAGAATGCCGCCGTCGCCGCCCAGCAGACTGATGAAGAAGGCCAGAGCGCCAAGCGCGTGGTGGCAGGCAGCATCAAACAGATTCATGCGCTGGTCGATGACATCCGCAACAGCGGCGTGTCGCTGGACAGCCTGCAGCAGGACGTCAGTTCGATTGTCGGCGTGCTTGGGGTGATCCGTTCGATCGCCGAGCAGACCAATCTGCTGGCGCTCAACGCCGCGATCGAAGCGGCGCGGGCCGGTGAGGCCGGGCGCGGCTTTGCGGTGGTGGCCGACGAAGTTCGCGCGCTGGCCAGCCGCACGCAGATCAGCACCCAGGAAATTCAGGGCATGATCGACCGCTTGCAAGCGGGCACGCAGCAGGCTGTGGAGGCGATGCGCCGCTCCAGCGAAGCCGGCGACGGCACGTCACAGCAAGCCAATCAGGCCGGCGCGTCGCTGGACGCGATGGCGCAATTGATTGCGACGATCAACTCGATGAACGCGCAGATCGCCAGCGCCGCGGAAGAGCAGACGGCAGTGGCTGAAGAGATCAACCGCAGCGTGCACCAGATTGCCGTGGCGGTGGACAGCGTCGCCGATGAAACGCAACTGGGTGCGCAGACCTCGCGCAGTCTGGCGGACTTGGGGCAGCGATTGGGCAAGCTGGTCGGGCAGTTCCGTATCTGACGCGTCCGCAATCCCCTGTAGGAGCTGCCGAAGGCTGCGATCTTTTGATCTTGGTCTGTTGATCTTTCACAGGCAGATCAAAAGATCGCAGCCTTCGGCAGCTCCTACAATGGGATCGAGTGGGCTTAAGGTCTGTCCCAATAGGGCACTTCGCCAAAGCACTCGACAAAAAAATCAATTACCGTCCTTACCTTCACCGACAGCCGTCGGCTCCCCGGCCACAGCACGGCGATCTGCTGCGGCTCCAGACTGTTCGACACCTGATACTCCCCCAGCACCGGCACCAGCGTGCCTGCGCGCACCGCTTCGCCAATCAGCCACGACGGAAACATCACCAGCCCGAGCCCTTGCTGAGCGGCCTGGGTGAGGGTGTCGGCGTGGTTGCCGGTGATCGGGCCTCTGACCGTGTACGGCGTCCAGTCCTCGCTGTCACGGCGGAAAAACCAGCGCTGCTGACCCGCCGCACCTTTGTAGGCCAGGCACTGGTGTTGCGCGAGTTCGTCGGGATGCTGCGGCGTGCCGTGGCGTTGCAGATAGGCAGGGCTGGCGGCGACCTGGAAGCGGTGCGGTGCCAGAATGCGTGCCTGCATGCTCGAATCATGCAGCGCGCCGATGCGAAACAGCAGGTCGGCGCCTTCCTGTAGCGGGTCGACATAATGGTCGGTTTGCTGGATGTCCAGTTGCAGTTTCGGATAGCGCGCGCAGAGCTCGCCCAGCCACGGTGTCAGATGGCGCTGGCCGAACACCACCGGCGCGTTGATGCGCACCAGTCCGGTGGGTTCGCTTTGCTGCTCCTGCAACGCCTGTTCGGCTTCTTCCAGTTGCACCAGTAGCAAGCGTGCATGGTGGCCGAGCGTGCGTCCGGCTTCGGTCGGTGTGACCGCGCGGGTGTGGCGGTAGAGCAATTGCTGGTTCAGCGCCTGTTCCATCAACTGGATCTGCCGCGAAATGGAGGAGGGCGCGACGCCTTCGCGGCGGGCGACTTCGGAAAAACTGCCGTGGTCGAGGACCGCCACGAACAGCCTTAACGCTTTGAATCCGAGTTCGTTGAGCCCGTGCATGCTGTGTCTCGCTGTGCGTGTTGCGCAAAAGTGTTGTCCGGATGCTCCCATTTATCGCACAGCGACACCAGCCGATAATCCGCGCCATTGTTTATGAGCGTGGAAGGTTGTGTATGCAGACGTTGAATGAAGGGGTAGTGGCGGCGCCGGTCAAGCGATCGGTGTTGCGTCTGCTGTTGCTGCCGCTGGTCATTCTCGCCGGCATGGGTTTGTCGGTTGAGGCCGGGCTGCTTGGGCCGCTGGGTAAGCAGGTCGGGCATTTGTGGGCGACGTTGAGCATCTTCGGCGTGGGTTCGGCGATTCTGTTTTTGCTGTTGCTGTTCGCCGGTCCACAGAAAGGTCCTGCGTTGACCGAGCTGCCGCGCTGGCAGTTGATCGGCGGATTCCTCGGGCCGATCTACGTGGTGGTCCTGACGCTGGCGACCCCGCACATCGGCATTGCCATGACGATGATTGCGATTTTGTCCGGTCAGGTCGGCAAGAGCGTATTGATCGATCATTTCGGCTGGTTCGGCGCGACGCGCAAGAAGGTCAACGGCGAGCGCTGGCTGGCGTTGGGCTTGATTGTGGTGGCTTTGGTTCTGATTGCGCGGGGGTGAGTGATGGGTCTGGTGATTTTGTTGGCAGTGGTGGTATTGGCCGGTGCGGTGCTGAGTGTGCAGGCCGCGATCAATGGGCGTTTGGGTGAGACGGTTGGCGTGCTGCGTTCCAGTTTGCTGACCTTTGCGGTGGGCGCGGTGGTGACCGGGTTGTTGATTCTGTTTTTCGAGCCGGCGCAGGCGGTGAGTCTGCTTGAGGTGCCGAAGTGGCAGTTGACCGGGGCGCTGTTTGGCGTGGTGTACATGATGGTGATGGTCGGCGCGGTGCCTGTGGTCGGGACAGCTGTGGCGACGGTGGCGGTGATTGTCGGGCAGTTGGGGATGGGGATGTTGATCGACAATTTTGGCTGGTTGGGGAACCCGGCGATCGAATTGTCTTCGAGCAGGATCCTGGCGATGGTGTGTTTGGCGGCGGCTCTGGTGTTTATGTATCGGAGTTCGCGGCAGGCGCAGTGATCGGATGAATTCGGATACGTGTGTATATCTGCTGAAGCTAATGCTCATTGTGTGTAGGCGCTGCCGAAGGCTGCGATCTTTTGCTATTGCCATCTCTCTGCGTCGCCCACACCCTGAACACTCCTGCAAAACCACCTTCTACACTGTCCCCTACGGCTTGCTCGCAAGCCCCAGACAACCACCACTGAAGGAGTCTGTCCCATGTCCGATAAAAAATGCGACTGCCCCGGCTGCAACTGCACCCTCAAAGAGGGCGATCATTCCTACGCTGTACACGGTAAACACTATTGCTGCGAGGCTTGCGCTCACCATCACAAGGACGGCGAAGAGTGTGCGATGAAGGGCTGCGGCTGCGCTCATCCGAAATAGGCACGGCCAAAAAAAGTGGAGCCTAATCAGGCTCCACTTCCATTTTCAGACTGTTGTCGTCCCGTCGTTCAAAGTGTCTCACCGTACCCTGCAATGTTCGTCCCTGAACCTTGATCACCACAATCTTCGCCTGGTCGAGGTCTTCCGGCACCGGTGCCTGCACGCACAAGGTGAAGCGGTAAGGATCATCAGCGACCGTTTCCAGCGCGACCTCGCAAGCCACCGTTTTGGTGATCTGGCCGAAGAACGTGGTCAGGCCGTAATCCAGTCGGGCCGGGTGATAAGTGTCGGTCATCGTCGATTCTCCCTGTCGATTTGCCAAGCCTGCGGTGAAGGCGGTGGGGTCAGTTGGTCTGGCGCCAGGTGACGTTTTGCAGGCCGAATTTTTCTGCCATCGGTTTGCTGGTCTTTTGCACTTTCTCGCGGCCAAAGCGCGGGATGCGACCCACGCCCGCGTCGCAGCTTGCCCAATGCCAGGCTTCGGCGTTGTCCATTTTGTCCGAGCGGATAATGAACGTCTTGGGGGTGCCATGCAGTGTGTAGTCGATGACGTAAAGTTTTGCGTTGTTCATAAAGCCCGAATTCCTCCCTGTGGTATTAAACGGATCGCGCTGTGCCGGGAAAATTCATTCGGATTGTCCGACGGTATCTCCCGTTGGCGAGGGCGGGGCGCGCTGGTTACCATGGCGGCTTCGCCAGCCCCCTGTGAACACTCGCCATGGCCCTCGCTGCGCCCCCTGATCTGACCGACACCGATGTGCCCGTGCAACCGCTGGCGCGGACGTATCCGCGAGGCCTGTTCATCGAGCCGCACGAGCATGTCTGGGGCCAGTTGCTGTATGCGATGAGCGGAGTGATGTGGGTGGAAACCCCGCACGAAGCGCTGGTGGTACCGCCGCAGCGGGCGGTGTGGTTGCCGCCCGGGGTGCCGCACGGGATTCGCGTGGTGTCGGATTTGCAGATGCGCAATATCTACCTGCGCCCGGCGCTGGCGGCGACGCTGGATGCGACGGTGCAGGTGATCGAAGTCGGCGGTTTGCTGCGCGAGTTGATCGTCGGGCTGGTGGCGCAGGGCGATGACGGCGAGGTTGAGTATTACGAGGCACTGGTCGGTCTGGCGTTGCTGGAGTTGCGGCGGGCAAGGCGTTCGCAACTGAAGATCCCGCTGCCGGATGAGTCCGACCGGCGTCTGATGAATCTTTGCCACGCGGTGATGGCCGCGCCGTCGCTGGAGATTCCGTTCGAGCAGCATGCGGAAAATGCCGGGGCCAGCGTGCGTACGTTGGCGCGGCTGTTCAAGGACAGCCTCGGCATGGGCTTCGCCGAATGGCGGCGGCAGGTGCAGTTGGCCACAGCGGTGGCAGCGTTGATTCAGGGCGTGGCGGTGAGCGTCATCGCTCGCGATTTGGGCTACTCGCCGAGCAGCTTCAGCGACATGTTTCGCCGGGAGCTGGGCGTGGCGCCTTCGCAATTTGCTGTAGAACACGATTAACCAAGCCCGCTCCCACAGGGTTTTTGCGGTGCGCCAGTCATTTGTCCGAAATTCAGAAGTCCTTGGCCGATAGCGCTCCGCCCGTTTCCCTAGACTCTGCCCATCACTTGTTGCGGCGGAGTTCCCCATGAACTACCTCATTTCTCTGGCCATTGGCCTGGGCGTCGGCCTGCTCTACGGCGCGCTCGATTTTCGTTCTCCCGCACCTCCGGCGATCGCGCTGGTCGGTCTGCTCGGCATGTTGGCCGGTGAGCAGTTGTGGCCGCTGGGCCGGCAGCTGGTCGCGGGCTGGTTGTCCTGAATTTCCTTTTTTCCTTTCGGTGGATGTGCCCATGAAAGCGTTGCAATTCGATCAGACCGGCGACCTGTCTGCCCTGCGTTTCGTCGACGTCCCGACCCCGGTGCCCGGTGCCAATGAAGTGCTGGTGCAGATCAAGGCTGCCGGCCTCAATCCCAGCGATGTAAAAAACGTCCTCGGCCGTTTTCCTTACACCACTTTGCCACGGGTTCCGGGGCGGGATTTTGCCGGGGTGGTGGTCGAGGGGCCGCAGGCAGTGATCGGTCTGGAAGTCTGGGGCACCGGGCGCGAGCTGGGCTTCTTCGCCGACGGTGCTCATGCGCAATTCGTCAAACTGCCGGCCAGCGGTGTGGCGCACAAACCGGCGCACCTGAGTTTCGCCCAGGCGGCCAGCCTCGGCGTGCCGTACACCACGGCGTGGGACGCGCTGGAACGTAGCCTGGTCAGCGCCGACACGCGGTTATTGGTGATCGGCGGCGGGGCAGTGGCCACAGCGGCTTTGGCGCTGGCAAAAGTGCGCGGCGCGCAATTGCTGGCGGCGGCGCGCCGGCCCGGGCAGGTAGCAGATTTGCAGAAGCAGGGCTATCAGACGATTCAACTGGACAAGCCTGAAGACCTCGGTGCGCAGGTCAATGCCGTGTATCGCGGCGGCGCTGATGTGATCGTCGACACCACAGGTTTCTGGCTGCCGGCCTCGGTCGCGGCACTGGCCACTTTCGGTCGCATCGCCATTATCGCCGCGCCGGTCGACGGCCATGTGCAACTGCCGGCGCTGGCGCTGTATCGCAAGGGCGGCTCGGTGGTCGGCATCAACTCCTTGTTGTACGGCGTTGAGGCGTGCGCCGCGATGCTCGAGCAGTTCGGGCGGTTCTTCGATGAGGATCGCTTGCCGCTGCCGCATGGCTTGGTGCAAGTGCCGTTGGCTGAAGGAGTGGCGCGCTATGCCGAGGTCAATCAGGGCGGTGGCGACAAGATCATTTTGCTGCCCTGACCCGCCCACGCCCTGGACGAGCAGCGCGCTTCCACATTGAAAGGGCATGCGATCCGGGATCATTTCCGTAGGATCCCGGTCGATCCCTTGTCAGCCGCCTCCGGTTCGCTCGCGAGCCGGCGAAAAAGGGAAAGGTCTGACTTCACCCGTTGCATCGCGCCGTTGCACAGTCCTGTCTTTCAATCAGACACAGGGACAGGTGGATGCGCATCGCTGGAAGGCCCGTTGTTTTTACCCTCGATATCGAGGGCGTTTCCCATGATCTTCAAGTGTTCAGCTTCCGAACCCGGGAAGCGCTCAACCAGACCTACGAACTCAATCTCGAGCTGGTCAGCGAGCGCCCCGATCTCGATCTGCAAGACCTGCTGCATCGGCCGGCCTTCCTCTGTTTTGGTGCCGACGGCAGCGGCATGCACGGTCTGGTCTATCGGGTCGGTCAAAGCGATTGCGGTGCTCGGCTGAGCCGTTACCAGATCACGCTGGCGCCGCATCTTGCCTACCTCGCGCATCGGCGCAATCAGCGGATCTTCCAGAACCTGAGCGTGCCGCAGATCATCGCCAATGTGTTGGGCGATCACGGCATGCAGGCCGATGCCTGGCATTTTCAGCTCAGCGCCGAGTACCCGGAGCGGGTGTATTGCGTGCAATACCAGGAATCGGATCTGCACTTTATCCAGAGGCTGTGCGAAGAGGAGGGCTTGCACTTTCACTTCCGCCACCTCCGTGAGGCGCACCTGTTGGTGTTCGGCGATGATCAAACGGCATTTCTCAAACACGACGTGACGACGCGCTATGTGCAGGGCACCGGCCTGGTTGCCGACGCGCCCGTTATCGACCAGTTCACTGTGCGCCTGGAGCCGCGCTCCAATCTCGTCGAGCGCCGCGACTATCACTTCGAAAAGCCCGCAGTGCAATTGGACGCCAAGGCCAGTGCAGCGCGGGCTCCGCTGCTTGAGGATTATGAGTTTCCCGGCCAGTTCACCCATCGCGATCGCGGCAAGCACCTCAGCCAGCGTGCGCTGGAGCGCCATGGTGCCGACTATCGTCTGGCCAGCGGGCGAAGTAACCAGGCGCTGATGCGCGGCGGTAGCTTCATGACCATGGCGGATTATTCACGCGCCGACTGCAACGATTTATGGCTGTTGACCGAGGTTGAGCACATCGGCCGACAGCCACAAGTGCTTGAGGAAGCGTTCACCGAGCAGGCCGACGCTGATGGGTTCAGTCAGGGCTACCGCAACCATTTCGTCGCGACACCGTGGGATGTGGTGTTTCGCCCCAAGCTCAAGCATGGCAAACCGCGCGTGAGTGGCAGCCAGTTGGCGGTGGTGACCGGCCCGCCCGGGAAGGAGATCTACAGCGATCCGTGCGGTCGCGTTAAAGTGCAAATGCTCTGGGATCGAGACGGCCAGCGCGATGAACAATCAAGTTGCTGGCTGCGCGTGGCCACCGCCTGGGCACATGACCGCTACGGCAGCGTGCAGATTCCGCGAGTCGGCATGGAAGTGCTGGTGGGATTCACCGATGGTGATCCGGACAAACCGCATTTGCTGGCCTGCCTGCCCAACGCCGAGACCCCGGTGCCACTGGACCTGCCGGCGCAACAGACGCGCAGTATCTGGCGCAGCCAGAGCAGCCCCGGCGGCGGTGGTTACAATGAATTGCGCATCGAGGACAGGCAAGGCGCCGAAGAAATTTCCATCAGGGCGCAGCGCGACTTCGTTCAGCACGTGCTCAATGACCTGCGTATCCAGATCGACAACCTCCACAGTCAGGTCATCGGCGGCGTCTCAAGCGTTGAGTTGCGCGATGAGGAACATCACCTGACGCACGGCAATCGCCTGACTGAACTCAAGCAGGACGATCATCTGTGGGTGCAGGGCGAGCGGCATGTGCGGGTGGCCAGCCAGCGCGTCAGTGCCGCGCAGCAGCTGCATTTCGGCGCGGGCGAGCAGGTGGTTCTCAACAGCGGCATGCAGATAACCCTGGCGGCCGGCGGGCACTGGTTGACGGTGGGGGCGGCGGGAATTTTCAGCAGTACGCCGATTGTCCAGGGAGGGGTGCCAGCGGTGTCCCTGCCAGCCGAGCCGTTGCTGCCGGGTGCCGCGCCGTTGCTCAAGGCGACGTTCGATGCCGTGCAGCAACGTCATGCGTTGCTGACCACGCGGACCTCGCGTTGCCTGATCTGCGAGGCGGCCCGGGCATGAAGCTTCTGACGGATTGGCCTGAAGGTTTGCCGTGGGATGAGCAGCAGGCGTTTGTGCTGCTCGACGGTGCGACGATCACCGATTTGCCGGCGCAAGTGCAACGGCTCGATCCTGCTGCCAATGCCTTCGCGCTGTACGACCAACCACCGTTTTCGGCCCTGCGTGACGTCTCGCCTTTGCTGGTGACGCTCACTGACGCTGAGGATCCGGTGGGGCGGTTTCATCTGCAGCATGCCCGACAGGAATGGGGCGTGCTGCTGTTCAGCGCTGCGCCAGTGCATGAAATCGTGGCGCACTTGCGCCAGTTGCTGATGGTCGAGTTACCGGTCGGCTCGCCGGTGCTGTTGCGGCTGGCGGATGCCGCCGTGGCGCAGGCGCTGTTTGCCCGCGGCGATGCGAGTCTGTTCGGGCCGCTGGGGTGTGTGGTCACGGCTGATGGCGCGCGGGGAGTCTGGCACTGTCAGCGACCTCGCCAAGGGCAGGGTGGGGCGCTGGTGGCGCCGTATCGGTTGAGTGCGGAGCAGGATGCCGCGCTGGATCGGGTGGATCGGCGGCGGGTGTTGCTCGACATCGATACGCACCTGCTCAAGCATTTTCCTGACTTTCATGTCGGGGACACGGCAGTTGAACGCTGGCAATTGCTGGAATGCATCCACGCCCATGCCAGCGAGCTTGCCTTGAGCAACCCGTCCGAGATTCTGCTGTACGCCAACGTGGTGGCATGGCTGGACGATGCAGCGTGCAATCGGCATCCGCAAATCCATCAGCTGATGCACACACCTTCGCTGCAATCCCCCGGCGAGCGCGTTGCGATTGCCGCTGCAATGGCCTTTCGATGGGCCTCTGAGAGACATCAATCATGAATCACCCCGCCAACCTCGATGCGTTAGCCGCCTCGAAAGCGCCCATTGGTGCGCCAGCCGCCTGCCCCTTGCGCAACACCCACGTGCAACTGCTGCCCCTCGCGTACGGCCTGGTGGAAAAATCCTTCGACCCCAGCACCGAACTCACGCTGCCGTACACCCTGACCGCGCGCCCGATGGGCATCCGCCGCCTGCGCGATGGCTGGCTGTACATCGTCGACAGCCTCAGCGGCGAGCTCTAC
>NZ_PJBC01000003.1 GCF_002836515.1 Pseudomonas sp. Choline-02u-1 | reverse complement strand
TGCGGTCTGCCAGACAACGAATCCGTTGAATGACCTTACGCATCCGCGAGCAAGCCCGCTCCCACATTTGCTACATGTTTTTCCTGAGATCAGCTTTCGACGACGGTCCTGCGCTCGCGGTTGACCACCAGCCGCTCCGAGGCCTCAAGCTGCATGCACCGCTCCAGAAACAGGTACATATAGTCATAGCTCTTGCAGATCGCCTGCCGCAGCTCGGCCTGCAAAGCCTTGCTCGGATTCATGCCGGCCAGGGTGCAGATGATTTCCAGCGCTTCCCACGGATGGGCATCGTCGTACTGGGCATGCATCTTCAGCCATTTCATTGCGCGCTTGCGATCCTCTTCCGGGAACGCCGCCGCGTAGACGCCGGTCGAGCAGACCACCGCAGACCACTCCCCGGTCGCGCCCTCGATCGCATAGTTGGTCGCGGCAATCGCCACGATTAACGGATCCGCCGAGCTGGTGTGCCAGCACCAGTGACTCAGCGCGTGCAACTCGGGCGGCACTTGCTGGGCCTGGAGATCTTCGAGGCTGACGCCATGGGCGCGGCTCCAGTGCATCCAGTAATCGGCATGGTTGAGTTCGACGCGGATGTTTCGCATCAGCCAGCGCCGCGCCATGTCTTCGCCGGGATGGCGGGCGAAGCGGGTCTTGGTGAGGTTCTGCGCCATGTACAAGGCAAACTGCTCGACGACCGGCCAGCCCCCGATCAGGTACTGGCGCATGGTTTTCGCGCTGAGTTTGTTGTCCCGCATGCGCTGATAAAGTTCATGTTCGACAACCCGGCGCTTGCTCTCGCTGCAGTCCTGAATGAGCTGTTGTGCCCAGACAGGATAACTTGCAGCTTCCATGAGGGGTCCGGTTCGGTTGAATGTGTCGATCACTGTTCGGCTCCTTTTGATTTGTGATGGCAAGGATCGGCGAGAGACTTCAACGGAACGTGCCAGGCGCTTTGAACAACAACGGCTGCGGTCTGGCAGGGCGACTTTGCAAACTGTCACAGGTAAACAACTGCGGACGCTCGATAACATAACCCTGAGCGTAATCCACACCTATTTCAAGCAATGCCTGTTCGATCTGGTTAGTTTCAACAAACTCGGCAATTGTCTGCTTACCCATGACGTGGCCGATGTGATTGATCACCTCGACCATTGCCCGATTAATCGGGTCGTCCAGCATATCCTTTACGAAACTCCCGTCGATCTTCAGGAAGTCTACAGGCAAATGTTTCAAGTAAGCGAATGAAGACATTCCGGCACAAAAGTCATCTAAGGAAAAGTGACAACCTAAACCTTTGAGTTCATTGATAAAACGGATTGCGCTGCCTAGATTCGCGATTGCACTGGTTTCGGTAATTTCAAAACAAATCATTTCAGGCGGTATAGCGTAGTTAACGAACTGGTCCCTGAGGAAGTGCAAAAAGTCGTCATCTCCGATAGTAATGCCTGACAGATTAATCGCACACATGGCTAAAGGAAGTTCATGTTCCTGCTCAATACACTGAGCAATAACCTTGAAAACGTTCTGCACTACCCAGCGATCTAACTGAGTCATCAAACCGTACCGTTCCGCCGCCGGGATAAAGCTGTCAGGCAAAATCATCCGCCCGGACTCATCATGCAAACGCAGGAGGATCTCGATGTGTCCGGCCTCGCCGGGTTGCGGTTTTAGCGGCGCGATCTGCTGGGCATACAGGCAGAAGCGGTTTTCCTCCAGCGCCATGTGCAGGCGCTGCACCCAGGCCATTTCACCGAAGCGCATGGAAAGTTCGGAATCGTCGGCGTGGTAGACCTGGACGCGGTTGCGTCCCTTTTCCTTGGCCATGTAGCAAGCCATGTCCGCCGCACGCAACGAGGCCTCGAGGGTGGTTGGATTCTGCGCCACATGCACCAGACCGATACTGACCGTGGTCAGGAACGGCCGCCCTTTCCAGACAAAATGCAGGTTCTGCACCGTCTGACGCAGGCTCTCGGCAATCTTCTCCGCGACCTCCGGCGGGCAGTTCTCCAGCAGGATACCGAACTCATCGCCACCCAGCCGCGCCAAGGTGTCGCCCTCGCGCAGGCCCGATTGCAACAGCGTGCAGATATGCCGCAACAGCTCGTCGCCTGCCGCATGGCCGCAGGTGTCGTTGACCAGTTTGAACTGGTCGAGATCGAGGAACATCAGCGCATGCCGCCCGGGCTGGCGAGTGAGGTTGTGCAACGCCTGTTCGAGGCGGTATTCGAATTCGCGACGGTTGGCCAGCCCGGTCAGCGCATCGTGGGTCGCCTGCCAGGACAGATTGGCGATGTATTGCCGCTCCTGCGTCATGTCATGCAGCACCAGCACCGTGCCGCTGACATTGCCGGCGTTGCGGATCGGTGCACCGACCAGAGTCACCGACAGGGTGCTGCCATCCAGACGCTGGATCAGCTTGGAATGTTCGCTACCACCGCTGAGCTGGCCGCTGAGAATGTGTTCGATCAGCGTCAGCCCTTCGGTCTGGGCGTTTTCGTCAAGCAGGTTGAACAGCGCCGACAACGGCAGGCCCGCCGCCTGCTCGGCCTTCCAGTGAGTCATGGCTTCGGCGGCCGGGTTCATGTAGTCGATCGCGCCGTTGACGTCGGTAGTGATTACGCCATCACCGATCGACTGCAGGGTGATGTGTGCGCGATCCTTCTCAAGTTGCAGTGCCTGGGCAAATTCATGACGCTGCCTGAGCAGTTTGTGCGTGCGCCACAGCGCCAGCACGATCAGGCCCAGCGCAGTGGCCAGGTTGGTAAACAGCAACAGGCGCATGATCACCCGCGAGCCTTCGCCCAAGGCATCACTGAAGGCTTTCGCCGCTGGGGTCACGGCATCGTTGATGGCAAATATCTGCACTTTCCAGCGCTGCACATCGCCGGGGCTGGCCTGGTTGCGGGCAATGCCTTGATGCATCTCCTGCGCTACTTCGTGCAGTCGGTCGAGGTAGGCATCGCCGATTGTCCAGCGATCAATCGCGGTTTCGAGATAACTGAAGTGGCGAAAATTCAGATACAGCCAGATCAGGCTGGAGACGTCGTCGGGGTGATTGCCACCCTGCAGAATGCCTTCGCGCGCCGCTTGCAGATCCGGCGGCTGACGATCGAGCGCCAGACGCAATTGGTGACCGCCCTGAGGCACGGCAATTGCCGTCAGGTATTTGCGGTAGATCGCCTCGTCACGGCTGTCGGCGTAGAGATTGAGGTAATAGATGGCATCCTTCTGGCCCTTGGACCACAGGCTTTCGCCGGCCACGTAGCCACGCACGGCCGAGAGCACGTAAAGGCTCACGCCCCCCAGTAATGCCTGGAACACCACGACAGCAATAAAGGGCCAGACGATACCCAACAACCGTGGTGTTCCCAGAGTCTGCTTTTGCTTCATGAGATTCCTTGCATGAGCACTGCCCGCTCGCCTTCCGGGCGAATTCGCTATGACGAGACTAGGTGGGGTTCTCGTTCAAGGCAAGGCGCGGCGTTACACCGCACGCAGAACCTCTGACAGGTCGGCGAGGGTTTCGATCAGTGCTGTTGCAAGTTGCCGTAAAGCTTGGCGTAGAGACCGCCGTCGGCGATCAGTTGGCGATGATCGCCGTCCTCGGCGATCTGCCCGCCGTCGAACACCAGCACCCGGTCCGCCTGTTTCACCGCCGACAGGCGATGGGCGATGATCAGTGTGGTGCGGCCGTTGAGAAACTTCGCCATCGCTTGATGCAGGTTGTACTCGGTAGCGGCATCGAGGGCCGAAGTGGCTTCGTCGAGAATCACCACTTTCGGCTCGGCGAGAATCATCCGTGCGATCGCCAGACGTTGGCGCTGGCCGCCGGACAAACGCACGCCGGAACGCCCGACGATGCTGTCGAGGCCGTCGGGCAGCGCGCGGATGGTCGCGGCCATTTGCGCGATTTCCAACGCCTGCCAGCAGGCTTCGTCGCTGCGCATCCGGCCCATGGTCAGGTTGGCACGCACGCTGTCGTTGAACAGCGCCGGATGCTGCAAGACCACGGCGACATTCTCGCGCACCGTCTCCAGACCGATCTCCTGCTGGGTCGACCCGCCAAAGCGAATGCTCCCGGCCGCTGGCGTGTACAGCCCCAAGAGCAACTGCACCAAAGTACTTTTGCCACCGCCGCTGGCGCCGACGATCGCGACTTTTTCACCCGGCAGGATCGACAGGTTCATTTGATCCAGCACCAGTTCATCGCCATAACCGAAGCTCAGGCCTTGCACCTCGATGCCGACGGTGTCGCGCCCCTTGAATGGATCAACGCCACCGGGATACTGCGGCTCGTCGGCGCGCGCCAGCAGTTCGTTGATCCGCGTCAGCGCACCGCCCGCCGCGTAATAGGCGTATTGCAGATTGAGCAGCTGTTCGACCGGGCCGATCATGAACCACAGGTAACTGAACACCGCGAGCATCTGCCCGATCGACAGGTCGGAAAACAATACGGTGAGCATCGCTGCGGCACGAAAGATGTCGATGCCGAACTGGAACAACAAACCACTGGCGCGGTTCGAGGCGTCGGTTTTCCACTGCGAGTTGACGGCGTAATTGCGCACTTCCTGCGCGCGCAAACCGAGGCGCCCGAGGAAATAGCCCTGGCGATTGCCGGCGCGCACTTCCTGAATCGCATCGAGCGTTTCGCTCAGCGCCTGAGTAAAGCGTGAGGTGCTGTCGTTCTCGAGTTTCTTCAGGTGTTTGACCCGTTTGCCCAACTGCACCGTGGCGTAGATCACCAACGGGTTGAACAGCAGAATCAGCAGCGCCAGCTTCCAGTGCATCCACATCAAAATGCTCGCGGTGCCGACCAGCGTGAGCATGGCCACGAGGAAACGGCTGAGGGTTTCTCCGACGAATTTGTCGAGGGTATCCAGATCGGTGACCAGATGCGTGGTCACCGTGCCGCTGCCCAGGCTTTCGTATTCGCCAAGGGAAATGCGCTTGAGCCGTTCGATCAGACGCACGCGGATGCGGTAGACGATATCCTTGGCCAGCCGCGCAAACAGCCGCGACTGCAACACACCAAAACACAGAGCGCTGCAGCGCAAGGTGAGGGTCACCACCAGCATCAAGCCGATATAACCCGCCGCCTGCTGCCACATGCTCGGCAGGAAGTGGTTCATGACTTTCAGTGCGGCATCGCCGTGGCCAAGCAGGACTTCGTCCACCAGCAACGGCAGTAGCAATGGAATCGGCACACTGCACAGCGTCGCCAGCACGGCCACGCCATTGGCGATCCACAGGGATTTTTTGTGATGCAGTGCCAGACGCCGGACTTCAGCCCAGCTCAGCCGGTCGACACGCTCTACGGCTGGCGTGTCATCGGCAAGGTCAGACACAGGCCGCACGCTCCAGCCAGCGGCCGAGCAACGGCGACAGCTCGCTGAGCGGTTGATAGCCATTGGTCAGCAGCGCCAGTTGACCGTTGCGCTCGGCCAGCAGGGTCGGGAAACCGGCGATGCCCAGATCCTGCACCCACGTGAAGTCGGCCTGGGTCGCCTTGTGCTGATCGGCATGATCGAACAACGCGGCGAACTCGATACGCGGCACCCCGGCCTGCTCCGCCAGTTCGACCAGCACGCTGGCCTGGGTGACATCGCGACCCTCTGCGTAAAACGCCTGCTGGATCAGCCCGACCAATGTCCAGGCGCAATCCGGCGCCAGACTGCGCGCGGTAACGATGGCGCGACAGGCAGGCTCGGTGTCGTAGACAAAACCGTCGGGCAGCGCACCGTCAAGTTTGAACGGCTGGCCGGTGGCCTCGGTGACGGCTTGCCAGTGCTCAAGAATGTAACGCCGGGTGGTCGGCTCCAGCGCCGAGCCGCTGCCGGTGCGCAGACCGCCAACCACCAGATGCAGCTCGACCCCGGCTGCCTGCGCCTGCTCGACCAGTGCCTTGGCCACCGGAGCAAAACCCCAGCACCATGAACACATCGGATCCATCACATAGAGCAGGCGCGCAGACATGGTTAAGCCTCGGTGGATGCTTGCTTATAGTTGTAGCCGATCGGGTGCGGCTGGTTGCGAGCCTTGGCCAGTTCGATCTGCTTTTGCCGATCAATGGCGCTGCGCCGGGTTTTCTCGCTGAGCTTGTCCCAGCAGTGCGGGCAACTGATGCCGGCGACGTAGTGCTCGGAGGCGCGATCTTCAACGCTGACCGGGGTGCGGCAGGCATGACATTGATCGTAGTCGCCTTCCGTCAGGTCGTGACGCACGGTCACGCGGTTGTCGAAGACGAAGCAGTCGCCGCGCCACTTGGTTTCTTCCTGCGGCACCTCTTCGAGGTACTTCAGGATGCCGCCCTTGAGGTGGTAAACCTCTTCGAAACCTTCGCCGAGCATGTAGCTCGAGGCTTTCTCGCAGCGGATGCCGCCGGTGCAGAACATCGCGACCTTCTTGTGCACGGCCGGGTCGAAGTGTTCTTTGATGTAGTCGGGAAACTCGCGAAAACTGGTGGTTTTCGGATCGATGGCGCCTTCGAAGGTGCCGATCGACACTTCGTAATCGTTGCGCGTGTCGATCAGCAGCACTTCCGGGTCGCTGATCAGCGCGTTCCAGTCCTGCGGCTCAACGTAGGTGCCGACCTTCTTGTTCGGGTCAACGCCTTCGACGCCAAGGGTGACGATCTCTTTCTTCAGCTTGACCTTGGTGCGGTAGAACGGCTGCTCGTCGCAGTACGATTCCTTGTGATCGATGTCGATCATGCGCGGATCGTTTTTCAGCCAGGCGAGCAGGCCGTCGATGCCTTCGCGGGTGCCGGAAACGGTGCCGTTGATGCCTTCTTCAGCAATCAGCAGGGTGCCTTTGATGCCGTTGTCGACCATCGCCTGCAGCAGGGGCTCGCGCAGGTCAACGTAATCTTCGAGGGTGACGAACTTGTACAGTGCCGCCACGACAATCGGTTGTGTCATGGGTATTTCTCCAGGTGGCTACCCTCGCAAAGGGTGAACCGGATTCAAAAAAAACGCGCCGGCTAAGCGGCGCGTTGCGGATTCTAGCAAAAAACCGAAGCTTAATGCTTGCTGCCGCCAGCACAGGTCGGCGACGCCGGAGCGCCATCGATCTCTGCCCATTCCTGCGGGGTGTAGGTGTGCAGCGCCAACGCATGGAACTCGCCCATCAACTCGCCGAGCGTACCGTAGACCTTCTGGTGGCGCTTGACCCGGTTCAGGCCTTCGAACTGCGCGCTGACCACCACCGCCTTGTAGTGGGTCTGTAACCCGCGACTGTGCATGTGGCTTTCGTCCAGCACTTGCAGGTGCTCAGGCTGTAACAGGGCCAGCGTCGATTCGATGCGTTGTTGCATGGTCATCACGAACTCCGCTTACTTCTTCTTGGCCGGCGCAGCGGCGCCTTTCGGGTCCAGCTCTTTGGTCATGTCGTCGAGCAGCTTGTTGACCACCGGCACTGCGCTTTCCAGCTTGCCCTGGGTCATCTGCGCCGACTGCTGGGTCAGCTGCGGCATTTTTTCGAGGACTTTCTTGCCCAGTGGCGATTTGTAGAAAGCAACCAGATCTTTCAGCTCGGATTCGCTGAAGTTGCTGGTGTAGAGCTTGACCATGTCGGGCTTGAGCTTGTTCCAGCCGATGGCCTGGTCCAGCGCGGCGTTGGCCTTGGCCTGGTAGGTTTCGAGCACGGCTTTCTTCGACTCCGGGGCTTTGGTCTGTTCAAAGCGCTGGGCGAACATTTGCTGCACTTGCATGTACACCGGGGTGCCCAGCTTGTCAGCGTGAGCCAGCGTCAGGAAAGCTTCGGCACTGGCGTTGTGGCTGGCGGTATCGGCAAGCACCTGGCCGCTGGCGCAAACCAGTGCAACCGCGGTACAGATGGCGCGAAGACGAGTCATCGAGTTTCCTTTAAGCAAAGCGAGGTCGAACCCCAAGGGCGACCATTCTGCGCCTAACAATCGCTGTGGCTCAACCCCCGACCCTTGCCACGCTTGATTGGCGGGGTTTTGCGGTCAACAATCGAGCCGATGGAACCACCCGGGCCGACACCGGCCTAAATTGCGCCAACAGACCAACAGGAGTGTGCACGATGAGCCGTATCGAAACCGACAGCCTGGGCCAGATCGAAGTCCCGGACGACGCTTACTGGGGTGCTCAGACGCAACGCTCGCTGATCAACTTCGCCATTGGTCAGGAACGCATGCCGCTGCCGGTGCTGCATGCCCTGGCGCTGATCAAGAAAGCCGCCGCGCGGGTCAACGACCGCAACGGCGATCTGCCGGCCGACATTGCCCGCCTGATCGAACAGGCCGCCGATGAAGTCCTCGCCGGCGAACATGACGAGCAGTTCCCGCTGGTGGTCTGGCAGACCGGCAGCGGCACCCAGAGCAACATGAACGTCAACGAAGTGATCGCCGGTCGTGCCAACGAACTGGCCGGCAACCCGCGCGGCGGCAAATCCCCGGTGCACCCGAACGATCACGTCAACCGCTCGCAAAGCTCCAATGACTGCTTCCCCACCGCCATGAGCATTGCCACCGCCAAAGCGGTGCAGGAACAACTGCTGCCGGCGATTGCCGAGTTGTCCGGCGGCCTCGCTGAACTGGCGGCGCGGCACATGAAACTGGTCAAGACCGGACGCACGCACATGATGGACGCGACGCCGATCACCTTCGGTCAGGAGCTGTCCGGCTTCATCGCGCAACTGGATTACGCCGAGCGTGCGATTCGCGCCGCGCTGCCGGCGGTCTGCGAGCTGGCTCAGGGCGGCACCGCAGTCGGTACCGGGCTGAACTCGCCACACGGTTTCGGTGAGGCGATTGCCGCCGAGCTCGCTGCGCTGTCTGGCTTGCCGTTCGTCACCGCGCCGAACAAGTTCGCCGCGCTGGCCGGCCATGAGCCGCTGGTAACGCTGTCCGGTGCGCTGAAAACCCTCGCCGTGGCGCTGATGAAAATCGCCAATGATCTACGCCTGCTCGGCTCAGGTCCCCGTGCCGGTTTCGCCGAAGTGAAGCTGCCGGCGAACGAGCCGGGCAGCTCGATCATGCCCGGCAAGGTCAACCCGACTCAGTGCGAAGCGTTGTCGATGCTCGCCTGTCAGGTGCTCGGCAACGACGTGGCGATCGGTTTTGCTGCCAGCCAGGGGCATTTGCAGTTGAACGTGTTCAAACCGGTGATCATTCATAATCTGCTGCAATCGATCCGTTTGCTGGGCGATGGCTGCAGCAACTTCCAGCAGCACTGCATTGCCGGGCTCGAGCCGGATGCCGAAGCGATGGCCCAACATTTGGAACGTGGGCTGATGCTGGTGACTGCGCTCAACCCGCACATCGGTTACGACAAGTCGGCAGAGATCGCCAAGAAGGCCTACAGCGAAGGGCTGACCTTGCGTGAGGCGGCGTTGCAGCTGGGTTATCTGACTGATGAAGAGTTCGATGCGTGGGTGCGGCCGGAGAACATGATCGAGGCGGGTGCCAAGGGCTGAAGCAAAAGATCGCAGCCTTCGGCAGCTCCTACAGGGAAACGCATTCCAATTGTAGGAGCTGCCGCAGGCTGCGATCTTTTGATCTTCAGGCCATACGCATCCGCCGCGCCCTGAGCCCGGCAATCAACGATGGCCCCAACGCGACCAGTGCCGAACCCAGCACCACCAGCACCGCCCCGCCATATCCCAGCGCATTGATCTGCTCGGCATGCACAAACTCGGGCCAGACCCGCGCCGCGATTGCCACAGCCACAAACGTCACCAGCGGCGTGATCGCCAGTGTTGCGCTGACCCGCGATGCTTCCCAATGTGCCAGTGCTTCGGCGAATGCGCCGTAGGCGATCAAGGTATTCATGCAGCACGCCAACAGCAGCCAACCCTGCAACGGGCTGAGGTTCAGCGCTTCGAGCGGATGCACCCACGGCGTCAGCAACAGCGCGCAGAACAGGTAGATCACCATCATTACCTGCAATGAATTCCACACCGTGAGCAATTGCTTCTGCCCCAGCGCATAAAAGGTCCAGACCGTCGATGCCAGCAAGACCAACAACACGCCGGCAGTGTAATCGGACAGCGAGGTCAACAGCTCGGCCAGGCGCTGGTTGAAGAACAGGCCAAAGCCGATCAGCAACACCAGCAAGCCAATGCCCTGGCCGATGCTGAAGCGTTCCTTGAACACGAACAGACTGGCGATCAACAACATGATCGGGCCCATCTGCACCACCAGTTGCGCGGTGCCGGGGCTGAGCAGGTTGAGGCCCATCAGGTACAGCACGTAATTGCCGACCAGCCCGAGCACCGCCATCAGCACCAGCCAGCCGCCCTTGGGGCCCAGCACTTTGCGACTCGGCAGGCGTTTGACCGAAGCCAGATAGATGAACAGGCAGCCACCGGACACCGTCAGGCGAAACCAGGTCACCGTCACCGGGTCCATCACCTGCAGCACCTGTTTGAGCTTGATCGGCAGGATGCCCCACAGAAACGCGGTCAGCAGCGCCAGGAACAGTCCGTATACCCAGCGCCCCGATGAAATGTGCATGCGAACCCCAAAAGCCTGCTGACAAGAACACTCATTCTAGGCGCCCGACCGCGTGCAACACAGGGACAGTTGCCGGCAGGCCGCGAATGAAACTGTGCAGGTCGCAGCCGTAAACCGACGCTTCGCCGTTGATCGGCCGGGCAGGCGCACCAAGTGCTTCAGGCATAAGCTGGTTGCAGACTTTCGAACGCATTGATCAGGGAGACCGACATGTACGCCATGCGCGCCGAGGACAGCGCCCCCGCCACTCGTTTTCGCAGCGACCGCGTGTGTAGGGTCAATGGCGAGCTGTATTTCAGCACCCGGGAAAATACTCTTGAGGGGCCGTTTGACAGTCAGGTTATAGAGAAGGAAATTCAGGCTTATATAGCGCGGATGCAGCGGCAGGATTCCAGGCGCTGAACCGAGGTGATTCCTTCGCGAGCAAGCCCGCTCCCACCGGGGAATGCGATCACCTGTGGGAGCGGGCTTGCTCGCGAAGAGGCCTGTACAGGCAACCGATCCTTTATCGAACCGCCTCAAACAACCCACTCGCCCCCATCCCACCGCCCACACACATGGTGACGATGCCGTAGCGCAAATGGCGTCGCTGCAATTCCCGGATCAAATGCCCGACCTGACGCGAGCCGGTCATGCCGAACGGGTGGCCGATGGAAATCGAACCGCCGTTGACGTTGTACTTTTCGTTATCGATCTCCAGTCGATCGCGGCTGTACAGGCACTGCGAAGCGAACGCCTCGTTCAACTCCCACAGATCGATATCCGCCACCTGCAAACCTTTGGCCTTGAGCAGTTTCGGCACCGAGAACACCGGGCCGATACCCATTTCGTCCGGCTCGCAACCGGCCACAGTGAAGCCCCGGAAAAATGCTTTCGGCTTGAGCCCCAATTCCAGGGCTTTATCCAGGCTCATCACCAGTGTCATCGAGGCGCCGTCGGACAGCTGCGATGAATTGCCCGCCGTCACCGAGCCATCTTCGGCGAAGACCGGTTTCAATCCGGCCAGGCTTTCGTAGGTGGTGTCCGGACGGTTGCAGTCGTCGCGCTCGACCACGCCATCGAGAATCTGCACTTCGCCGCTGTTCTTGTCCTCGACGCGGTATTTCACCGCCATCGGCACGATTTCATCATCGAACAGACCGGCCGCCTGAGCGTGAGCCGTGCGAATCTGGCTTTGCAGTGCATAGCGATCCTGCGCCTCGCGGCTGACCCCGTAACGTCGTGCCACCACTTCGGCGGTCTGGCCCATGGTGTAGTAGATGCCGGGGGTCTGTTGCTGGAGCAGCGGGTTGATCAGGTGATCGGTGTTGACGCTTTTCAGGGTCAGGCTGATCGACTCGACGCCGCCGGCAACGATGATGTCGCTGCAACCGGAGGCGATCTGATTAGCGGCAATCGCAATCGCCTGCAAACCCGACGAGCAGAAACGGTTGAGGGTCATGCCGGCGGTGCCGGTGCCCAGACGCGAGAGCACCGCGACGTTGCGGCCGATGTTGTAACCCTGCGCGCCTTCGTTGGAGCCGGCGCCGACGATGCAGTCCTCGACGCTCGCCGGGTCGATATCGTTGCGTGTCAGCAGCGCATTGACGCAGTGGGCCGCCATGTCATCGGGGCGGGTCTGGTTGAACTTGCCGCGAAAGGATTTGGCCAGGCCGGTCCGCACGCTGTCGACGATCACCACTTCACGCATGGCATACCTCATTGTTGTTGTCGGTTGAAAGTGGGCCTGAGCATAAGTCCACCTTCTTGCCGACCGCGAGGATCATTCACCCGGCGTATGCGCGGCCATCGCTTCAGTCCTTGTGCTTCCTGGCCTTTTTGTCGGATTTCTCGAATGCGTCTTCCAGCGCACGGTTGATCGTGCGCAGCACTTTTACCCGTGCCCAGCGCTTGTCGTTGGCCTCGACCAGCGTCCACGGCGCGATTTCGGTGCTGGTGCGGTCGACCATGTCGCCCACCGCTCTACGGTAGTCGTCCCACTTTTCCCGATTGCGCCAGTCGTCCTCGGTGATCTTGAAGCGCTTGAAGGAGATCTCTTCGCGCTCCTGAAAGCGCTCCATCTGGGTGTCTTTATCGATGGCCAGCCAGAACTTCACGACAATCACGCCGGCGTCGGCCAGTTGCTCTTCAAAGTCATTGATCTCGCCGTAAGCGCGCAGCCAGTCCGCCGGTTTGCAAAAACCCTCGATCCGCTCGACCAGTACGCGGCCGTACCAAGAGCGATCGAACACGGTGAACTTGCCGCGCGCCGGTAGGTGCCGCCAGAACCGCCACAGATACGGGTGCGCGCGTTCTTCTTCGGTCGGCGCAGCGATCGGGACGATGCTGTATTGACGCGGGTCGAGCGCCGCTGCAACGCGCCGGATCGCGCCGCCCTTGCCCGCCGCGTCATTGCCTTCGAACACCGCGATCAGCGCATGGCGGCGCATGCGTTTATCGCGCATCAATCCGGACAGGCGCGCTTGCTCGGTGATCAGTTGTTCTTCGTAATCCTTCTTGTCCAGACGCTGGCTGAGGTCGAGGCTGTCGAGCAGGTTCAACTGATCGACCGGCGTACCCAGCGGCGCGGCACTGACCTGGCGCGGATTGACCTCGGCCCGTTCGAGCGCACTTTGCAGCCCTTCAAGGAGAATCTTGCCCACCGCCAGGCTGCGGTAGTTGGCGTCGGCGCCTTCGATGATGTGCCACGGCGCGTAATCGCGGCTGGTGCGGCGCAATACGCGTTCGCCGTATTTGACGAACTTGTCGTAGGTCTGCGATTGCTGCCAGTCCAGCGGACTGATGCGCCAGCTGTGCAGCGGGTCGTCAGCCAACGACTTGAGCCGTGCTTTCATCTGCTTCTTGGACAGGTGAAACCAGAACTTGAAAATCAGCGCGCCTTCATCGCAGAGCATTTTTTCCAGACGCTCGGCACCGGCGATGGCCTGATCCAGACGCGGATCCTTGAACAGCCCATGGACCCTGCCCTGCAACATCTGGCTGTACCAGTTGCCGAAGAAAATCCCCATGCGCCCCTTGGCCGGCAGCATCCGCCAGTAGCGCCACGCCGGTGGCCGCGCGAGTTCTTCATCGGTTTGCTGGTCGAAGGTGCGTACTTCGATCAGGCGCGGATCCATCCATTCATTGAGCAGTTTGACCGTCTCGCCCTTGCCCGCACCTTCGATGCCGTTGATCAGGATGATCACCGGAAAGCGCTTCTGCTGCTGCAACTCGAACTGCGCTTCCAGCAAGGCTTCACGCAGCGCAGGAACCGCCGCCTCATAGGTGTCTTTGTCGATGGCGTGACCGATTTCAGCGGATTCAAACATGGGACGGCTCCTTCCAGGGTTCAGCAAGACTAGCGGATTGGGCACGGACGCGGCGCATAAATTCCCTGCGTGCAACCATTGTTCCCGAGCGGTCGACGCTGGACCTTGCGCTGGATCAGGCAGCCCCCGCGCGATCGGCTAGAATAGCCGCCTTGTGTTTGCCGAGCCTGCCATGAAAGCCGAAATGCCCCACGCCCAACTCGACTGGGACGACCAGGGACGCCCACGTTCGCGGGTGTTCGATGACGTGTATTTTTCCGACCAGTCGGGGCTGGAGGAAACTCGCTATGTGTTCCTCGAACAGAACCGTCTGGCCGAGCGTTTCGCTGCGCTGCCGGCGGATGGGCGTCTGGTCATTGGCGAAACCGGTTTTGGCACCGGGTTGAATTTTCTTTGCGCCTGGCAGTTGTTCGAGCAACACGCGGTGGCGGGCGCACGTCTGCATTTTGTCAGCGTCGAGAAATACCCGCTGGCGCCTGCGGACCTGCACCGGGCCTTGGCCCTGTGGCCGGAACTCAGGCCGTTGGCCGATCAGTTGCTCAAGCACTACGTGGCGATTCATCAAGGCTTTCAGCGCATTACTTTGGCCGAAGGTCGAGTGACGCTGACCTTGCTGATCGGCGATGCGCTGGAGCAACTGCCGCAACTCGATGCGCGGATCGACGCGTGGTTTCTCGACGGTTTCGCCCCGGCGAAAAATCCGGACATGTGGACTGCCGAGCTGTTCGTCGAACTGGCGCGCCTGGCTGCGCCGGGCTCGACCATCAGCACCTTCACCAGCACCGGTTGGGTAAGGCGTCTGCTCAACGCTGCCGGGTTCAAGATGAAGCGCACGCCGGGCATCGGCCATAAATGGGAAATCCTGCGTGGCGAATTTCTCGGCTGGCCCGCCGAGGTGGCTGCGCCAGAGCCGGCCAAACCCTGGTTCGCCCGCCCTGCGCCGCTGAGCGGTGAACGCCGGGCGCTGGTGATCGGCGCCGGCCTGGCCGGTTGCGCAACGGCGTCGAGTCTGGCGGCGCGCGGCTGGCAGGTGAGCCTGCTGGAACGTCACGCGGCCGTCGCGCAAGAAGCTTCAGGCAATCCGCAAGGCGTGCTTTATCTCAAGCTTTCCGCCCATGGCACCGCGTTGTCGCAGTTGATCGTCAGCGGTTTCGGTTACACCCGGCGCCTGCTGGAAACCCTGCAACGCGGCAGCGACTGGGACGACTGTGGCGTGCTGCAACTGGCGTTCAATGCCAAGGAAGCCGAACGTCACGCGCAACTGGCGGCAGCGTTCCCCGAAGATCTTTTGCAGTGGCTGGAACAGCCAGAAGCGCAGGCCCGCGCCGGTGTTGGCGTGGCCCATGGCGGTTTGTTCTATCCCGAGGGCGGCTGGGTGCATCCGCCGGCGCTGTGTCAGGCCCAGGCGATGCACACCCATATCGAACTGCTCAGCCATCACGACGCCCTGCAGCTGCGCAAAGTCGCAGACCAGTGGCAAGCCTTCGACGGCGAACGTTTACTCGCCAGCGCACCGGTTGTAGTGCTGGCCGGGGCTGCCGAAATCAAACGTTTTGCCCAGAGCGCCGAATTGCCGCTCAAGCGCATTCGCGGGCAAATCACGCGTCTGGTTGAAACCGCAGAAAGCCAAGCCTTGGCCACGGTGGTGTGCGCCGAAGGCTACGTCGCTCCGGCGCGCTTGGGCGAGCACACGCTGGGCGCGAGTTTCGACTTCAACAGCGACGATCTGACGCCCACGACTGCCGAGCATCAAGGCAACCTGGCCATGCTGGAAGAGATCTCCGGCGATCTCGCCGCCCGTTTGCACATTGATCAACAGTCGGTCGACGGCCTTGAGGGGCGCGCCGCGTTTCGCTGTACCAGCCCTGATTACCTGCCGATTGTCGGCCCGCTCGCTGATCTGCAAAGCTTCAATCAAACCTACGCGGCATTGAGCAAGGATGCCCGGCAGGTGCCGGACAGCCCTTGCCCATGGCTTGACGGCTTGTATGTCAACAGCGGCCACGGCTCGCGCGGACTGATCACCGCGCCGCTGTGCGGTGAACTGCTCGCCGCGTGGCTGGACAACGAGCCGCTGCCGCTGCCGCGCAGCGTGGCCGAAGCCTGCCACCCCAACCGATTTGCCTTGCGCAAACTGATTCGCGGCAAGTGAATATCAGATGTCCGGCATCACACAGAAGCCGAGATCCATCAGGCGGATCGACTCTTCGGTCAGGCGCTTGATCACTGCCTCTTGCGCCTGCTCCTTTTCCAGCTGGAGGGCATTCGCCTGACTCACATAGTCGGCACTGAGCAGCGTGTCCGCCTGCTCATCGAGGGCACTCATGCGCGGCGCGAACGATTCGTCGATCATTGAAAATTTGCGCGTAAACGTACGCTTCAGATAATCACGCCAGAACGTTCGCTCCTGCATGAACTTCAGCCACTGGGGCGAGAGTTCGGCCTTGGTGATCCGGTGTCTCGCCGTGTCCAGGTCAGCTGCGGTGACGCCACTCTGCTTGTTGAACAGCATGCCTTGCGGCTGACCCGGCAGTTCCAGCACTTTGGCCAGCCCGACGCGATAAGCAAGGTTCACCTCCAGCGGGTCAGACTTCGCAGCCTTGACCGCATGTTCTTGGGCAATCGCGTTCAACTGATCCAGCCGGAACAGACCACGTCCCAGATTAAGCAGCGGCTTGGCAGTGACTCGTCCGCCAGCCCCTTGGGTCACCCGATCAACTTCAACAGCGACTTCCAGATGACTGAAATTGACCGCCGCGCTGTCAGTGCAATTGTTCGGATTGGCGGCTATGTCCAGCAGTTGGTCGCAGAGGGTCTCGTCGGTTTCCGCCGCTTTGAGTACTGCCCAGACGCGCCGCTGCATCTCCGCGCTGCCCTTCGTCGCGTCGGCGGTATCGCCCAGTTGCGCGAGCAAATGAAACAAGCCCTCGGCGCGCGTATCGTCGCGAAATGCCGCCCAGGTTCGCGACTGCTCGGCCCAGTCTTCACCGTCGACTTTGGTAAACCATAACGATCGCGCGGTCTGCTCGTTGAGGCGGGGAATGTCATCGGCGGTATAACCCATTCCGATACCGAAATTCTTGCGGTAGTTATCCAGATACGTCTTGGTGGTTTCGTTGAATGGATTGAGTCCGAGATTGAGCGCCTCCGTGAATCGTCGCGTTTTCTGAAATAACCAGTCAGGCAATTCCTTGATCTCGTTCTCGCGCAGGTCTATCCATTCAATATGCGCACAATTGTTCAGGCCTTCTGGCAGTTCGGTGAGTCCCGTATCGCGTAGCAACAACCGACGCAGATTGCTCATCAGACTGACATCAGGCGTTGCACCCAAAGGGTTGTTGCTCAGATTCAGGTACCACAGCGTGCGCAGCCGATTGAGCTTTGCCAGTGTCTGCTCGGTCAGTTTCAATTGATTGCCCGCCAGACTCAAACGCTTGAGCCTGGGCATGTTCGACAGTACTTCGGGCAGACGCGTGACTGTGTTGCTGTCGAGTTCGAGCGATTCGAGCTGTTTGAAGGATTTGAGGAAGTGCGCGACATCGTCATCCTGCGCCATGTTCTTCATCGACAATTGCTGAACATGGTCAAAGTTCAAGCCAGGCGGCAACGCCGGCAACTTGCCGATGCGCATGCCGTCAAGATTGAGCGCGCATACCGATTTGCCTTGGTCATCAGTCAGCCAGTGAAATCGCCGAAAACCTTCTTCGATCAGTTCGGCCGCCATTTTCCGACTGTGCCGCGCTTCTGCCAGGTCGCCGCCCATTGCTTTCAAGGCAGCGCCATCCTCAGCCCAGGTAAACAAGACATCGCGCAGGGTTTTCAGCTCCTCGCGCAAGGCTTTGACCCGGGTCGCCCGGCTCAGAGCATCGTCGCCCAGCTCATCAAGCAATTGGCTGGCCTGTGCCTCATCCAGGCGCGGAAACAGTTTGCGCACCTTGCGCAGCAACTGGCGCGGATGAGAGGTCACGGGCGCCTGATCGCCTTGCACACAGGGCGGCTCGACGATCACCGGTTCAGCATTGCCGTCGAGCAATGTCCGCGCAGTAACTTCGCGGTCGTCAAGTGCGACGTCCAGCAATTTATTGCGTAACTGTTGCGCGCTGGCCTGCTCGGCATCAGCAAACCCGGCCGCCGTCCGTTGACGTGACGGTAGCGCCTTGAGGATGGCCAGATATAACGCGTTGGGGCCCGATTCCACTTTGCCCAGCGATTTGCGGTCGCCGCCAAATGCCTCATAACCGTCACGGGCCTTCACCAGATAACCCGTATTTTCCGTGGTCGTCGAGGCAGCACCGAGCGCCTCGAGCAACGGTCCGGTCAACGTCTTGTCGCGTACCTCCAGGCGTAATTTTGCATCCCAGCCAGGGAGGCGCGGCAGCGACGCGATAGCCAGCTTGTCGGTGTCGGCAGTGGCCAGTCGCGGCCAGTGCAAGCCTGCCAGCGCGCGGTCAATGCGTACTTTTGCGGTGCTGGCCCGGACACGTTGCCCGAGTCTCAAGGGCACGCGTGCGGTGGAGCGCAGGTGCAAGCGCTCGACACTCGGAGCGCGGTCAATCAGCCTTTGACCATGGCGCGCCGGAATGTCGGCGAAGACCTGGCGCAATTTGCCGAGATCCTGCGCGTCACTCTGGTCAAAGCGCTTGTACATCCGCGCGAACGCGGTGCGGTAATCCGCCGTGAGCGCGGCAGCCAGTTTTTTTGCCAATGCCGTTGCTTGCGCAGGTTTTGCGACTTTGCCGCCGAGCAAGGCATCGACTTCATGCTCGTAAAGACCGTCAATGACGGTCTGCAGCAAGCGTCCGAGTGCCAACTGGCCCTGCGTGACCGGCACACCCAGGGTGTCGTCGATAGCAGTGCCCGGCGGATAGGTGGTTTCGAGGTCGCCCTCATGCCCGGTGACCTCGATGTATCTGTCAGTCGGCCAGCCCGGCAGTGTCGTCAAGGCATGCATTTGTTCCTCGACAGGTTGTCCGGAGTGGATCTCGCCGCCTGCCAGCTCTGTGGTCAGCTCCCGCAACTGGCGCCCGATGCGTGCGCGCTCGACGGTATCGCGCAGGCGCACAGGCAGTTTCAGATTGTCATTGAACGTGTCGAGCAGGGTCTGCTGGGAGGTGCCGCTCAGCCGGCGGATCATGTCCAGATCGCTGTCGGCGAATTCGCTCAACTGCGGGTCGATGCGCTTGAGCGCGTACGCAGAACTGCCCCACTCTTCAGGCTCTTCAGCAGGGAGCCGCCAGCCACCTTCGACGTGGCGGATCAGTTCAGGGGCATAGGCCTGTGCACGTTCGGCGTGCTCCAGACGCCAATGCTGGGTGACGGGATCAAAGTCGCCGGCCAACAGGCGGTGGTCAACGCGAGCGATGGTCTTGCGGCCAATCTGATAGAACTCCCTGGAGCCGGCATCGATAGTGAAACCGGCGGGCAGAGAATGCTCGTAATGGCTGAGATCAGCCTTCCACAGGCGCGACTTGCCGGCCCGATTGACAATGGCGGTAAATGGCGCGAAGAACTCCGGGTGCGTGCGCAGCAATTTGCTGCCCAGTGTCCCCAGCACTTTCTGGCCACCGGCAAAGGCCCCCATCAACGCTATGTTTTCGACCACACTGAGCAGATGTGACAGCGCCTGTTGATGATCACCGCGCCGCCAGTCCTCGACACCTTCATACACTTCACCGAGCAATTGCCCGACTGCGACACCCATCATCAATTGCCCGAGAACCGGCACGAAAAGCCCGGCCACCGACGCCACCGTGACGCCCCGCTGAAGAAAATCCAACAGGCGTTTGTTTCGTGCGTCTTCATCGATATCAGCGGTGGGCACTGCCAGTTTGCGTGCGTCGATCTGCAACTTGCCGACATGGCTCTGCACCATGAAATCGAAGAGCGGGACATCGATGGCCCATTGCTTGACGTCCCCCAGATCGCTTTTCTCGGCGAAACTCTCGAAGAAATCGGCCTTGTCGTCTTCATCGAGGCTGTGGGCGAACCAGTCCTGATACTCGGGAGTTTTCAGTTGTTGCGCGAGGTAGCGCTTGAACGCATTGAAACTCGGGTATTCGTACACTGCCCGGGCAGGCTCACCGGGCATGTACGCCATGCATCCGTCCTCAGGATGCTGTTGCACGGAGCGTTTGGAGAATACGACAACGCCCCACACGCAGCAGTCGAGGATCTTGACACCCTGCATGATCAGCGAATCCTTGCCGTAGCGCAGGGTCTGCGCCGACACCACGCCCCCGGCCACCATCAGATCCTGCAACATGCGCAATCCTGCCGCGGTGATGTCCCCCTTGAGCGCGGCCAGATGCGCGTCGAGTTCCAAAAGCGACTGTTTCAATGTGGCGATATCGCGGGTCATCGCGCTGGTCGCCACGACTTTTGCGCTGTCATCACGCAGACCGAACACTTGCTGCAGATGCTCCTGGTATTTTTTGCCCAGATCCAGCTGTCGACAAAACGCGGCGAATGCCGCCGGGGTCAGGCCGCTCACACCCTGCGGCGCGCTCGTGATGCGTACCTGGCTGCCTTCGGGAAATGCGTCAGCCTGCTCTTCGTCTTCGGTGAAGTTCTGCATGGCTGCCTGCAAGAGGGTTTGCGAAGCATGTTTGACCTTGTCGATCCCGGCCTGATCGGTCGCGGTGGCTTCGCAGCCACAATCAACACCCGGCAGACTGACCTGATCAGTGCATACGTCATAAAGCGCTGGCCATTGCTTGCTCAGCGCCGCCTCGAGCTCGCTGATGCAAAAGCTCTGCAACGGTTTGAGCCGGCCCAGATTCTTATCGACCTTCTGCTGCACGGCGTGCAGCTCACGGTTGATTTCATCCAGCCTGGCCAGGTTGGTGGTCGAAGCCTTGAGCAAATGCGTCGGCAGGTTTTTTTCCAGGGCTTGAGCGGTGTCGAGGTCGCCGGTCGCGTCGAACAAGGTGCTCAGGGTCGAGGGCTTGATCGCGGTTTTTTTCTTGTCGAGGGTGAGCATGGCAATAGTCCTTTATTGCGGTTTGTACCCTCGAGCCTATCGGTACCAGGCAGCCGTTAACAGTTCAAATTCCTGGGCAAAACCGAGGCAGATCAAGCACTTTTTGTCATGAATAAAATAGCCCTGCACCACCCGCGTCAAACGTCTGCGCCGGAGCGGGCTTATTCAAAAAAAGCGTAACGGCATAGCGTGCAAATCCAGCCCGACTTCGGCGCTGATAGCGTTAGGGCACAACGCCGCTTAGCCGCCTTATAACTTATCGATCTAAAACTCCCCCTACCGAGACAGGTCAGTTTCTGAGTACCCGCACTTTTCGCGCGGTACGGCTTGACCTTCCCCAACGGAAAAACCGGTAAGGACTTTATGTGCGGATTAGCTGGCGAGTTACGTTTTGATCAACAACCTGCAGACCTTGCAGCGATCGAAAGAATCACCCATCACCTGGCCCCTCGCGGCCCTGACGCGTGGGGCTTCCATGCCCAAGGGCCGATTGCCCTGGGCCATCGACGCCTGAAAATCATGGACCTGTCGGACGGCTCGGCGCAGCCGATGATCGACAGCCAACTGGGCCTGTCCCTGGCGTTCAACGGCGCGATCTACAACTTCCCCGAACTGCGCGAAGAGCTCGAAGCGCTGGGTTATGCCTTCTATTCCGGTGGCGACACCGAAGTGCTGCTCAAGGGTTATCACGCCTGGGGCGAGGCGCTGCTGCCGAAACTCAATGGCATGTTCGCTTTTGCCATCTGGGAGCGCGATGCCAAGCGCCTGTTCATCGCCCGTGACCGTCTCGGCGTCAAGCCGTTGTACCTGTCGCGCACCGGTCAGCGCTTGCGTTTTGCTTCGGCACTGCCTGCGTTGCTCAAGGGCGGCGATATCAACCCGATCCTCGATCCGGTGGCGCTCAATCACTATTTGAATTTCCATGCGGTCGTACCTGCGCCGCGAACCTTGCTGGCTGGCATCGAGAAACTGCCGCCGGCCACTTGGATGCGCGTTGAAGCCGATGGCCGCACCGAGCAGAAAACCTGGTGGACCCTGCCCTACGGCCCACGTGAGGACGAAAAAAACCTCAATCTGGAAGACTGGGTCGATCGCGTCCTCGACAGCACCCGCGAAGCGGTGGCGATTCGTCAGCGTGCGGCGGTTGATGTGGGTGTGTTGCTCTCGGGTGGCGTCGATTCGAGCATGCTCGTCGGCCTGTTGCGCGAAGTCGGCGTAGAGAACCTGTCGACCTTTTCCATCGGTTTCCAGGATGCCGGCGGCGAGCGCGGCGACGAGTTCCAGTATTCAGACCTGATCGCCAAACACTACGGCACCCGCCACCATCAGTTGCGCATCGACGAGAAAGAAATCATCGAGCAACTGCCCGCCGCCTTCCGCGCAATGAGCGAACCGATGGTCAGCCACGACTGCATCGCGTTCTATCTGTTGTCCCGCGAAGTGGCCAAGCACTGCAAAGTGGTGCAGAGCGGCCAAGGCGCGGACGAACTGTTTGCCGGTTACCACTGGTATCCGCAGGTCGACGGCGCGGCGGATCCATACGCCGCTTATCGCGATGCATTCTTCGATCGCAGTTACGACGACTACGCGGCGACGGTTCAGCCCAAATGGCTGGTCGATCACGATGCGGCCGGCGACTTCGTCAAAGAACACTTCGCCCAACCCGGCGCCGATGCCGCGGTGGACAAGGCGTTGCGACTGGACAGCACGGTGATGCTGGTCGATGACCCGGTCAAACGCGTCGACAACATGACCATGGCCTGGGGCCTGGAAGCGCGCACGCCGTTCCTCGACTATCGACTGGTCGAACTGTCGGCCCGCGTGCCGGGCAAATTCAAGCTCCCGGACGGCGGCAAGCAGGTGCTGAAAGAAGCTGCGCGCCGGGTCATTCCAAGCGAAGTGATCGACCGCAAGAAAGGCTATTTCCCGGTGCCGGGGCTCAAGCACTTGCAGGGCGACACGCTCAACTGGGTGCGCGAGCTGCTGCTGGATCCGAGCCAGGATCGCGGCCTGTTCAACCCGACCATGCTCGACAAGCTTTTGACTGATCCGCAAGGCCAACTGACCCCGTTGCGCGGCTCGAAACTGTGGCAACTGGCGGCCCTGAACCTGTGGCTCAGTGAACAAGGAATCTGATCGATGAAACCCCATGCCACGTCCATCAACCAACGCCTGCTGCGTGGTCAGGCCCCCTCGTATGAACGTTTGCAGGCGCGCCTGGCCGAAGACGGCAGCGAACCTGCCACCGCACCGATTGCCGTGCACTGCGGCTGGGGCCGGCTGCTGATCGGGCACACCTTTCCCGATCCGGCGTCGCTGGCGCAGGAGCTGCTCAACGAGCAGCCCGGCGAGCGCGATATTGCTCTGTACGTCGCCGCACCGCAGCAGATTCTAGGCCTGGAGCCGACTCAGCTGTTTCTCGATCCTTCTGACACCCTGCGCCTGTGGTTCAGCGATTACCGGCAGGCCACGCGGGTGTTTCGCGGCTTCCGTATTCGTCGCGCGCAGAGCGAAACCGACTGGCAGGGCATCAACCGTTTGTACCAGGCGCGCGGCATGTTGCCGATCGATCCGGAGCTGCTCACCCCGCATCATCAGGGCGGCCCGGTATATTGGCTGGCGGAAGACGAGGACAGCGGCGCGGTGATCGGCAGTGTCATGGGCCTCAATCATCAAAAAGCCTTCAACGATCCGGAACACGGCAGCAGCCTGTGGTGCCTGGCGGTCGACCCGCACTGCTCACGTCCAGGCGTCGGTGAAGTGCTGGTGCGGCATTTGGTCGAACACTTCATGAGCCGTGGTCTGGCGTACCTGGACTTGTCGGTATTGCACGACAACCGCCAAGCGAAAAACCTCTACGCCAAACTGGGTTTCCGCAACCTGCCGACGTTCGCCATCAAGCGCAAGAACGGCATCAACCAGCCGCTGTTTCTCGGCCCGGGGCCGGAGGCGAATTTCAATCCTTACGCGCGGATCATCGTCGAAGAAGCGCATCGACGCGGCATCGACGTGCAAGTGGATGACGCCGACGCCGGGCTGTTCACCCTCAGCCATGGCGGCCGTCGCGTGCGTTGCCGCGAGTCGCTGAGTGATTTGACCAGTGCGATCAGCATGACCCTGTGCCAGGACAAAAGCCTGACTCACAAGGTGCTCAAGGCCGCAGGCTTGAAACTGCCGGCACAGCAACTGGCGGGCAATGCCGACGACAATCTGGCCTTTCTCGATGAATACCAGCGCGTGGTGGTCAAACCGCTCGACGGTGAACAGGGCCATGGCGTCGCCGTGGATCTGAGCACCATCGAAGAGGTGCAGAAGGCCATCGAAACCGCCAAGCAGTTCGACAGCCGCGTGTTGCTGGAGAGTTTCCACGAAGGCCTCGATCTGCGCATCGTGGTGATCGGTTTTGAAGTGGTCGCGGCGGCGATTCGCAAGCCCGCCGAAGTGGTCGGTGATGGTCAGCATTCGATCGGTGCGCTGATCGAAGCGCAAAGCCGCCGCCGGCAAGCGGCCACCAGCGGCGAGAGCAAGATCCCGCTGGACCACGAAACCCAGCGTACGCTGCACGCGGCCGGTTACGACTACAGCAGCATTCTGCCGGCCGGCGAGCATCTGTTCGTGCGGCGCACGGCCAATCTGCATACGGGCGGTACGCTGGAGGATGTGACTGACATTCTTCATCCGACGCTGGTCGACGCGGCCGTGCGCGCGGCGCGGGCGCTGGATATTCCAATGGTCGGCCTCGATCTGATGGTGCCGGCGGCGGATCAGCCCGAGTACGTCTTCATCGAAGCCAACGAACGCGCCGGCCTGGCCAACCATGAACCACAACCGACGGCGGAGCGCTTTGTCGATCTGTTGTTTCCGCATAGTCAGCCGGCTGTCTGAACCCTTCCTGATCGTTCCCACGCTCTGCGTGGGAACGCCTCATCGCACGCTCCACGTCCATTTGAGGGACGCAAAGCGTCCCGGGCTGCATTCCCACGCAGAACGTGGGAACGATCAGTGCTCAACCCTTCAGGAGTTTCCATGACCATGACCACACAAATCCCTGAACCGGATCTGGCTTACCTGCAAAAAGTCCTGCTGGAAATGCTCGCCATTCCCAGCCCTACCGGTTTCACCGATACCATCGTGCGCTACGTCGCCGAGCGTCTCGAAGAGCTGGGCATTCCGTTCGAAATGACCCGGCGCGGCACCATTCGCGCGACGTTGAAGGGTAAAAAGAGCAGCCCTGACCGCGCCGTGTCTGCGCACCTGGACACCATCGGCGCCGCGGTGCGCGCGGTCAAAGACAACGGGCGCCTGACCCTCGCCCCGGTCGGGTGCTGGTCGAGCCGCTTTGCCGAGGGCAGCCGGGTCAGCCTGTTTACCGACACCGGCGTTATTCGCGGCAGCGTATTGCCGCTGATGGCCTCCGGGCATGCGTTCAACACGCAGGTCGATGAAATGCCGATCAGTTGGGATCACATCGAGCTGCGTCTGGATGCTTACTGCACAACCAAGGCCGATTGTGAGTCGCTGGGCATCAGCGTAGGTGACGTGGTGGCGTTCGATCCACTGCCGGAGTTCACCGAAAGCGGCCATATCAGCGCACGCCACCTTGATGACAAGGCAGGCGTCGCAGCGCTGCTTGCCGCACTGAAGGCGATTGTCGACAGTGGCCAGGAACTGAACATCGATTGTCATCCGCTGTTCACCATCACCGAGGAAACCGGCAGCGGCGCGGCGGCGGCATTGCCGTGGGACGTCAGCGAGTTTGTCGGCATCGACATCGCACCGGTCGCACCGGGCCAGCACTCCAGCGAACACGCGGTAAGCGTGGCGATGCAGGATTCCGGCGGGCCTTATGACTATCACCTGTCGCGGCATCTGTTGCGTCTGGCCGGCGAACACGAATTGCCGGTCCGCCGCGACATGTTCCGCTACTACTTCAGCGATGCGCACTCGGCGGTCACCGCCGGCCACGACATCCGCACTGCCCTGCTCGCTTTTGGCTGCGATGCCACGCATGGCTACGAACGCACGCACATCGACAGCCTGGCAGCGCTCAGCCGCTTGCTCGGCGCATACATCCTGAGCCCGCCGGTATTCGCCAGCGACGCAGCGCCAGCCAATGCTTCACTGGATCGCTTCAGCCATCAGATCGAGCATGACACGCAGATGGAAAGCGAAACCCGCGTACCGCCGGTGGACAGTCTGGTGGGGCAGCGTTCCGACAGTTGAGCCTTCGGTGAACAGATAACCGCCTTCGCGAGCAGGCTCGCTCCCACCTTTGAAATGCGATTCCTGTGGGAGCGAGCCTGCTCGCGAATGGGCCGGCACTATCGATACATAACTGGCAGACGAAACCCAATCCCCGTAGCATCCCGACATTGATTTGACCGAGGTGCCCATGCTCATTCCCCACGACGCGCTTGAAGTCGACACCCTCACCCGCCTGATCGAGGACTTCGTCACCCGCGACGGTACCGATAACGGCGATGACACCCCACTGGAAACCCGCGTGCTGCGCGTGCGCCAGGCATTGACCAAAGGCCAGGCCTTGATCGTGTTCGATCCGGAAAGCGAACAGTGCCAGTTGATGCTCAAGCACGACGTACCCAAGCACCTGTTCGACTGAAAACTTCAGCCAGCCTTCGCTGCGGCCTCCTTGCGCTTGATCCGGTCGTAGACCTCGGCGCGGTGCACATGGACTTGCTTCGGCGCCTCGACGCCGAAGCGAACGCTGGAACCATTGACCGACAGAACACGCAACGTGATGTCGTCACCGATTGAAATCAACTCACCGACCACACGGCTGAGTACGAGCATGGGATTCATCCTTCAGGACTGGCAAACCCTGAAGATGCGCGGCTTACAGCGGCTTAACAATGCGTGACGGGCAAATCAGTCTTGCCCTACAGTCACCCACGCCTCTAGCTGTCAGACGCTTCGCACAAAGACATCAACCGGTGGAAAAGCGCGGCCCGAACAGAATCACACTGGCACCGACCACGCACAGCGCCATGCCGATCCAGTCCGAGCCCAGTGGGCGCACCCGTTCAATCAGCGCCAGCCAGCCAATCGAAGCAACGATGTAGATTCCGCCGTACGCCGCGTAGGCGCGCCCGGCGTAGGCCGCTTCGACACGGGTCAGCAGCAGCGCGAACACGGTCAGGCTGAGCAACGCGGGAATCACCCACAACGCACTCTTGCCCTGGCGCAGCCACAGGTAGAAAGCAAAACAGCCGGCGATTTCAAACAGCGCCGCCAGAAAGAACCACAGGTAATTGAGCATGAACGCGTCTCGACAGGGTGACCATGGCGGCCACCCTAACGACGCGGCAGGCAGCGAACAAGATCAAGCGTTGTTTTGTTTGGCCTTGGCGCGCATTTTCTCGGCCATTGAAGTCATCTCGTTATAGAGCAATTGCGGATTCTTCTGTTTGAGCGCCCAGGCCATACGCCCTTGTTCGTGCGGCAGAATCATGAACTCGCCAGCAGCGACCTGCTGATAGATGTAGTCAGCGATGTCGGCTGCACTGATCGGCGAACTTTCCAGCAACTTGCCGACCTGGGCTTTCATTGCCGGCGTCGGGCCACGAAAAGAATCGAGCAAGTTGGTCTGGAAGAACGATGGGCAAACCACATGCACCGCCACTTCCTGCTGCGCCAGTTCAATCAGCAGACTTTCCGACAACGCCACCACGCCGGCCTTGGCCACGTTGTAGTTGCTCATCGCCGGGCCTTGCATCAGCGCGGCCATGGAAGCGATGTTGATGATCTTGCCTTTGCTCTGTTCCAGCAGCGGCAGGAACGCCTTGCAACCTTTGACCACGCCCATCAGGTTGATCGCGATCTGCCAGTCCCAGTCTTCCAGGGAGAGTTCGCTGAAGAACCCGCCCGAGGCGACGCCGGCATTGTTGACGATGATGTCGATGCCGCCGAGCTTCTCTTCGCAGGCTTGGGCGAAGGCGGTGAGCTGGCTGTAATCGCGCACGTCGCAGCGCTGGATGAAACCGTCACCGCCCGCCTCGCGCACCAGTTTCAGGGTTTCCTGCAGGCCAGGCTCACTGACATCGGACAAGGCCAGCCGCCAGCCTTCACGAGCCCAGCGCAGCGCGATTTCGCGACCCAGGCCGGAGCCTGCACCAGTGATCATCATGCGATTTTGCATAGCGGACAGCCTTGTTGTTCCGGGAAAGATGCGCCGAGTGTAGCGAAGGTTCCACCGCCACCCACGCTCCATCCAGTTGCTGAATGGAGGATCAAAAGATTGCTGCCCCCGGAAACTTCGCAACCCGATCCTGTAGGAGCTGACGAGTGCAACGAGGCTGCGATCTGTTGCTTTAAAGGAAATAACAGAGCAATCCAAATACATTAAAAAAACATTGAATTTTTTTTCATCGGCACAAGTCGGAACATGTAAGCCGGCTGGAATTTAGTTGCTCTCCAGCTGCCCACTGATCATCAAGACTCTTCCAGACTCTGAACAAGGAAATCACCCATGGGCACAATTCTAATCATCATCCTGATCCTGTTGCTGATCGGTGGTCTGCCGGTCTTCCCGCACTCCAGAAGTTGGGGTTATGGCCCGTCGGGCATTATCGGCGTGGTGTTGGTCGTGCTGCTGGTGCTGTTGTTACTCGGCAAGATATGACGATTTGAAGCTGTAAAAAAAGAGGCCCTTTTTCAAGGGCCTCTTTTTTATTGCACGGACTTTAACCAGTCATCAGTCCGGTTTGCCGTGAATGACACCGGCGGTGTTATCCAGCAGGCTCTTGGTCGCGGTTTGCAAAAACGCCTCGAGCTTGAGTTTAAGTTCGGCAGTACGCGGCGCGTTTGGCACCACTTCGGCGTGCGGATTGGCACCCAGTTGGTATTGCCAGATTTTCGGGCCCATGTCCTTGTCACGTGGCAGTACCAGAATCTGGTCGGCGGTGACGATGGCAGTGGTCTGCTCGCTGCCCGATGGCTTGATCACACCGAAACCGGTATCGCCCTGCGGCAGGTTGAGCAGGTCGCGGCCCCAGCACTGATGACGCACTTCCCCACCGAGACGGCCCATGATGGTCGGCACGATGTCGATCTGCGTACCCACGGTGTGGTCGCGAGTACCGAACTTCTGCTGAATGCCCGGGGCGATCATCAGCATCGGCACGTTGAAGCGACCCAGGTCCATTTCGGTGATCTGGCGCTCGTTACCGAAGCCATGGTCGCCAACGATGACGAACAGGGTTTCGTTGAAGTACTTCTCTTTGCGCGCCTTCTCGAAGAACTGGCCCAGCGCCCAGTCGGAGTAGCGCATCGCGGTCAGGTGTTCATTGAGGCTGCCACGATCAGTCACTCGCTCGACCGGCAACGGCGTCGGCAAGGCGTACGGCGTGTGGTTGGACAGGGTCTGCAGCAGCGCGTAGAACGGCTTGCCGTTTTCTCGTGCCTTGAGCTCCTGCAAGCCACGATCGAACATGTCCTGGTCGGAAACGCCCCAGGTCGGATCGGAGAACACCGGATTGACGAAATCGTTGCGGCCAACGAAGTTGGTCATGCCCTGGTTGCTGAAGAAGCCGGACTGGTTGTCCCAGGCAAAATCGCCGTTATAGACGTAGACGTCGTCATAGTCGCGGGCGCTGAGCAACTGCGGCAGGCCGGACAGTTTGTGGCTGCCTTCCGGGGTCTGCATCAGGTATTCAAAACCTGGCAGATTGGGGAAACAGGCCATGGTCGCGAACATGCCCTGATGCGTGTGGGTGCCGTTGGAGAAGAAGCGGTCGAACAGCAGACCTTCCTTCGACAGCTTGTCCAGGTACGGGGTGATGTTGCCCGGCGCACCCAGCGCACCGACCGAGTGCCCGGCCATGCTTTCCATCAGGATCACGACGACGTTCTTGATAGGCAGTGTCTTGTCGGCAGGCGGCATGTAATCACGGCGTACGGCAGCGATGTCGGCATCGACCAGTTTGTCGTCCGGCATCAGCAGCATGTCGCGCACCATCTGCTGGGCCTGCTCTTGCGGCAAAGTGGCTTTCCAGATGTTGTCGCGGTCCTCGCCCATGCGCGCCTTGGCGGCAGCGATCAGCGACAGCGTGCCGTTGAGGCCGAGCTGGTTGGCGAAGTTGGAATCGGTGGTGTAGACGTCGCCCCAACGCATCGGCGGACCCTGGCGCAAGGTGCCACGAGCGGCGACCACGCAGATCAGCAGGCAGACCACGAATACCGCCAGACGCGTGTACCACGGCGCAACCTGGCGGGAGCTGACGCTGCCGCCGCTGAACGGCCCACGCGGGCGGGTCGCGCGGTCGGCGCCTTTGAACGCCAGGGTCAGAATGACTGTGCCGATGACCCACGCCAGCAGGTAGCGAACCACCGGAAAACCGTACCAGAGCATGCTCATCACGGTTTTCGGGTCTTCCTTCACGTACTGGAACACCAGACCATTGAGGCGCTGGTGAAACTCGCGGTAGAAGTCCATTTCCATCAGGCCGAGGAACAGCGCGATGCTCGACGCGACGGTCAGCCACAGGCGGAAGAAGCCGCGCGCAGCCATGGCCCGGGCGCTGAACAGTGCCAGCACCAGCGGAATGCACAGGTACACCACCAGGCGCAGGTCGAAACGCAGACCGTTAATGAACGCCTCAAGAAAGGTCGCGGCCGGGGTATCGAGGATCATCTCGCGGTTGTAGACCAGCAGCGCGAGGCGCAGCGCGGAAAACATGACCATCATGACCAGTGCGCACAGCAGCGTGTAGGCCAGATGCGATTTGACGGTTGGTTGCAGCAGGCGAGCAGATGATCGCTGCTGATTCAGGGCGTCCGGGTTTGCCATGTCGTTTTAGGACCCATTGGAAGTTGAAGTTGCAAAAATACAGCGGCGCCAGGCCCTCTATTGGTCATTCCAGACCCCGGGGCGTGCGCGGTGCGCAAATGTTGCACGATCGTTCACACCATTGCCATTGATTACTCACCTGCTCTTCGAGACTTTCGTTAACAGGCTGGCAGCGCTGTGGCAGGCAACAAGTGCGGGCGAATTGTCTTGGAGACTTTGTGAAAATTTCGTGCAACGCATATCTGGAAATACAATTTAGAGACAAAACAAAACGCCCCGAACCGGTCGGGGCGTTTTGCTTACAGCGCGGAGATTATTTCTCGGCGCGCTCTTTGAGTGCTTTCAGGGTATTGAATGGCGCATCGACCACGAACTTGTTGGCAACCATGGCTGGCACGCTGCCGCCAGGCTCGGTGTGCACTTGGTACGTCACTTCAACCTGATCTCCTTTAGGCACGAACTTCCAGAAGCCTTTGACCTGCTGAACCCGTACGAAGCCTTTCTCTTCCGGCAGATAGGTCGGCACGCCTTCAAGGTTACGGGTCAGGCTGCCATCGGCGCCTTCAACGGTGGTGATCTTCAACACCGAATCACGCGGGGTCACCGGCCATGGCGTGTTGAATTGCGAATAGGTCCAGCTCAGATCGCCTTCGTGCTTGAGCAGTTTCTGGCTCTTGCACTCGTGGATCCACGCGCAGGCGCCGGAGACGTCTTCCTGCAAGGCGCGCAATTTGGCGATGGTGGTCTTCATCAGCGCGACGCCCTGGTAGGACTTGTAGTCCGAACCCGGCACTTCGGCCAGCGAGACCTTGATGCCATCCTGTTCCTTGGCGACTTTCCAGCCCTCAGCGTGAGCGATGGACGTGGCCAGCACAGCGGTCAAACCACACAACACAGCGATACGGTGCAGCGAACCCATAGTTTTATTCCTTATTGTTGAAGTTCCGTTCGTGAACACATCACGCCGCCGTCATCTGCTCCCACCAGCCGATCAATCTGATCGCTTCTTGCGAACTGCTGCCGCAAACCTCGACATCCGCAGCGAACCCCGAGCAAACAGGCGGACGCTCCGGGCGGCCGAAAATGCTGCACAGGTTATCGACTGACAGCTGCACGCAACGTTCGCCGGCGGGTTTGCCATCGGGCATGCCAGGGATCGGCGAACTGATGGAGGGGGCAATGCAGCAAGCGCCACAGCCTTCACGGCATTTCATGACGTACAGATCCTCGCAACGGGCGATGTGTAAAGAGACGGGAACAGAGTAACCGCTAAAACGACTGTTTCAAATTGCTGCAAGCGGGTTTTCAACGATAAGTAAAAATGACCGGGCAGTCTCCGACGAAGCGTCTGGTCTGCACATTGCAGATGGCCGGGGCCTACTGTTTGAATTCAAAATCCAGTGCCGCGCCTTCCACATCGCGTCGCGCTTCATTGCGCAGTTGCAACTGCATTTCATTGCTGAGCAAACGGCCGTTGAGCTGGAAGCCGCTGTCTTTCTCACCAAACATCTGCGGCAGGATCGCCTCGCGTTTGGGCAGCTCCACGGTACCCTTGGGCTTCAACTCTTCAACCATGTCCTTGGGCAGGCTGAGATCGAGTTTTGCCGGCGGCAATTTGGTCCTCGCCACTTCGCTGGCTGATTTCGATTTCGAGGCAACCGGGCGGCGCTTCTTCACCGTGGCGTTTTTTTTGGCCTGATTTTTTTTTGCTGGAGCCGCAGTTTTCACGGCCTGCTTCGTTGTACTCGTCGCTGCCGGTTTTTCCTGGGCTGCGGCCGCCATGACACCCGGCGCCTGACCGGTCATCAGCAAACCCAGCAATACCCACGCGGCAGGAACAATCGCTTTCATGGACCCAACGAACTGACGGCAGAGGGCCACATGCTCGCCTGTTGTGCGTCACATGACAAGCCTCACCTGCCCACTCGTTCAGAATCCGCCAGCGGTTTCCTGACACAATTGGGTCGCCAACAGACCCAGCGTCATCAGTGCCCTCTCCGCCTCGCGGTTCCACGGAATGCCGCAATTGAGGCGGATACAGTGGTTGAACTGCTCGGTGTTACTGAAGATCAGCCCCGGCGCGATACTGATGCCTTGTTGCAGCGCGCGAACATGCAATTCCTGGGTGTTGACCCGCCCCGGCAAGCTCACCCAAAGGATGAAACCGCCCGTGGGCCGGGACATTTGCGTGCCCTCGGGGAAATGCTGCTGCACCGCCAGCTGGAACGCGCTGAGGTTTTTTCGGTATTCCTGACGGATGTAGCGTAAATGCCGGTCATAACCGCCGTTTTCCAGATAGGCGGCGATCGCCATCTGCGTGACGCTGCATGCCGAATGGGTACTGAAAGTCTGCAGGCGCTGGATTTCCTGCTGGTACTTGCCAGCGATCATCCAGCCGATGCGCACACCTGGCGACAAGGTTTTGGAGAAGCTCGAGCAGTAGATCACCCGATCCAGTCGATCGTAAGCTTTCAGCGCCTTGGTGCGGCCCTGTTCGAACATCAGTTCGCCGTAGATATCGTCTTCGACGATCTGAATATCGAAATCCGAGGCCAGGCGCAGCAACTGTTTCTGTCGCTCTTCCGGCATGGTTCCGCCGAGGGGATTGCTCAGGCGCGTGGTCAGCACCAGCGCCTTGATCGACCATTGGTTGGCGGCCAGTTGCAAGGCCTCCAGGCTCATGCCGGTGGCGGGGTCGCTGGGAATTTCGATGACTTTCAGCCCGAGCAGATCGGCCAGTTGCAGCAGCCCGTAATAGGTCGGTGATTCGGCCGCGATCAGATCCCCCGGCCGGGTCAGCACGCGCAATGACATCTGCAAGGCATCGACACAGCCGTGGGTGATGACCACTTCCGATGGATCGACCACCACGCCGGCGTCACGCATGCGGATCGCGACTTGCCGACGCAGCGGTTCGAAACCGGGGCTGAACATGTAGCTGAACGCCCGAGGGCTGTGAAACCGGGTGACCTTGGCCAATTGCTGATGCAGCGCGCGCACCGGCAAATAATCGACACTCGGCACCGCAGCGCCCAGGGGAAACACGCCCTCGCGGCGGGACTCGACCAGTACCTGTTGAATGATGCTGCTGCGCGTGACCAGCCCCGGCCGCTCGACCCGGGCGATGTCCGGGGTCGGCGCGGTGAGCGCGGGGGTCTGGTGCACGTAATAACCCGATTGCGGACGGGCGCGGATCAGGCCCTGGTCTTCGAGATTGGCATACGCCTGCAACACCGTCGCATGGCTGACGTTGAGCTGCGAACTCATCTTGCGCACCGAAGGCACGCGCTCCCCCGGTTGATAGACACCACGGCGGATGTCTTCGGCCAGTTGCTGAGCAATACGTTGGTAGAGCAAGAGATTGGTCATGACGCAGCACTCGATTTCACGGGCGTTTTATTCTTGTCTGAAACAATACCGGAACAGTTTAGAAGTGTACTGGGACAGTTGCCAGATTACTCGACAGTACAGTGGGGTGTCTGCCCCCATCTATGCAGGTTGGCGCGGCAATCTACAGACATGAAAAAGCCCGGACTGCATGACAGTCCGGGCTTGTAGGAGCCGGTAGGAGCTGACGAGTGCAACGAGGCTGCGATCTTTTGCTTTTGCCTTTGCTTTTGAAGATCAAAAGATCGCAGCCTCGTTGCACTCGTCAGCTCCTACACAGCTCCTACATAGCTCTACACAGTTCCAACGGTGTGATCAGCGGGCAGCGCCGAGCTGGCCTTTTTCGTCGGAGAAAACAATTTCCACGCGGCGGTTCTGCGCCCTGCCGCGCTCGGAGGCGTTGGCGTCGACCGGGAACTGATCACCGTAACCTTCGACCTGAATACGCTTCTCATCGATACCCAGGTCGACCAGCACATCGGCCACCGACTGCGCACGATCGCGGGACAGCTTGAGGTTTTCCTGCTTGCCGCCCGTGCTGTCCGTATAGCCCTCGATGCGCACAACGCGCTTGGGGTTCAGCTGCAGGAACTGAACAATCTTCAGCACGACCCGGTTAGCCGAGTTTTTCAGTTCAGCCTGGCCGGTGTCGAACAACACATCGCCGAGGGTCATGACCAGACCACGATCAGTCTGCGTGGTAGCCAGCGCCACGATCTGTTCCTCCAGCCACTTGCCTTGCTGCTGCACGCTGAGCAGCTTGGACTCGCGCAGGGCCAGTTGCAGACGCTGGCGCTCAAGCTCGAGCTTGGCTGCGCGTTCCTCGTTGAGCGCCTGGTTGGTGTGCTCGCGGGCGATTTCGCTGTAGCGCTGGCTCAGGTAGGCGTAATGCACCACGTCGGCACCGCTGCCCCAATAGGTCGACAGCCGATCAGCGCGGGCCAGGGACTCGCCGGCGCGGATCACGTCTTTCGGCGCGATGCGCAGGACGTTGGAATCTTCCTTGACCTTCTGGAAATCAGCGCCGGCCTGTTGCAGCGCAGCCTCGCTGTGCTGGCCGGCGCAGCCGTAGAGGCTGGCGCAACCGGCAAGAAGCAGAATGCCGAGCGCGTTGGACTTGAGGCTCATTGCGCTTCCCCCAGTTGCAGCTGCTTGCGCAGGCGGACAATGCGGGTATTGAGCACATTCAGCTGTTCTTCACTTTTTTTCGTCAGCACCTTGGCCTCGGCCAGACGTGCATCCAGTTCGGCCTGCTCGGCACGCATGCGCGCGTTGCGATAGGACTCGTCGGCCATGCTGCCTTTGGCGCGGTTGTATTTTGTTTCGGCCAGCTGCATTTCCGGCACTTCATCAGCGGTAGCGCCGACTGCCTTGGCCTGCACGATGGCTTGTTCGGTCAAACGCATTTGTTCACTGGGTGCCGGATCGGATGCGCACCCGGCCAGGGCCAGAACGGCCACTGCCGCGAAAAGAGGTCGAATACTCACTAAGAATCCCTACTGTTTTGGGGCACTGACAGGTAGTGGCGGCTGTTGCTGTTGCGCCTTCCAGCGCTCAATGTTGCGTTGCAGCGCGGCTTCCGTCAGTCCGGACGCGGGCAATTCTGTCATCTTTTTGGCGAGCTGTCCGCGCAACCACGGATCGTTGCAGGCCGAGTTATGCGAAACCGCGAGGAACAGACCCGGGCGGTCGATGGGTTGTTCGAACGCCAACAGATCGCTGGTCATGCCCAATGTCTGCGCGGCGGCAAGGCCTGAGTAACGTCCGGCGAGGACATATTCCACCTCGCCCAACAGCAGTTTCTGTAATGCCTCGGTAAGGTTTGCTGTGCGGGTCAGGGTCAGATTCTGCTCGGCGAAAGTGCCGAATGCCTGGGTCATCCGCGACTTTTCCGACACCGCGCCGGCATGGCCTTTCAGGTCGCTGGCCTCGGCATAGGTCAGCGTCGAGCCTTTGCGCGTCCACACCAGGTAATCGTTTTCCAGCAGTGGCGGATGAATGAAGTCAAGGTTTTCCAGCTCGGTCACGGTCAGCGGCGCGTCGGCCAGCATGTCCATGCGCCCGCTGCGCACTTCATCGAGGGCCTGCGAGCGTTTGCCGGCATACAGCAGGTCGACTTTGATGCCCAGATCCTTGGCCACTTGCTGCAACAGATCGGCACTGGCGCCGATCAGGCGCTTGGGGTTTTGCGGGTCCTGCCACAAGTACGGCGGCGCGTCCGGGCTGCCGGTGACAACCAGGCGCTCGCACTTGCCAGCGGCCATGGCCAAACCTGGCAACAGCACCAATCCCAACAACCATCCGCAGCGCAGATCCATGGCAAAACGCTCCCGCTTGAAATTCGAGACAAAAAAAAGCCCGACCAACAGGCCGGGCTCTTTATAAGTGAAGCCGCCGGATTAGACCAGCTTCTCCAGCTCAGGTACTGCTTCGAACAGATCCGCCACGAGACCGTAATCGGCCACCTGGAAGATCGGCGCTTCTTCGTCCTTGTTGATCGCAACGATCACCTTGGAGTCTTTCATGCCGGCCAGATGCTGGATCGCGCCGGAGATACCGACGGCGATGTACAGCTGTGGCGCAACGATCTTGCCGGTCTGACCGACCTGCATGTCGTTCGGTACGAAACCTGCGTCGACCGCAGCGCGCGAGGCGCCCACAGCAGCGCCGAGCTTGTCGGCCAGCGCGTACAGGTGTTTGAAGTTGTCACCGTTCTGCATGCCGCGACCGCCGGAAACGACGATCTTGGCAGCGGTCAGCTCAGGACGGTCGGACTTGGCCAGCTCTTCGCTGACGAAGCTCGAAGTACCGGCGTCGTGCGCAGCACCAACGGCTTCAACAGCAGCCGAACCACCTTCAGCAGCAACCGGATCGAAACCGGTGGCACGCACGGTGATCACTTTGATCGCAGCAGTCGATTGCACGGTAGCGATGGCGTTACCGGCGTAGATCGGGCGCTTGAAAGTGTCAGCGCTTTCGACCGAGATGATCTCGGAGATCTGGTCAACGTCCAGCGCAGCAGCAACGCGCGGCAGGATGTTTTTGCCGTTGGAAGTGGCGGCAGCGAGGATGTGGCTGTAGCCAGCGCCAAGCTCTGCAACCAGCGGCGCTACGTTCTCTGGCAACTGATGCGCGTAGGCAGCGTTGTCAGCATTCAGGACTTTGCTCACGCCAGCGATTTTAGCCGCGGCTTCGGCCACCGGGCCAGCGCCCTGACCTGCTACCAGAACGTGGATGTCGCCGCCGATTTTGGCAGCAGCGGCCACGGTGTTCAGCGTGGCCGGGGCCAGCACTTTGTTGTCGTGTTCAGCAATAACCAAGATAGTCATTTAGATTACCTTCGCTTCGTTCTTGAGTTTTTCAACCAGTTCAGCCACCGACTTGACCTTGATACCCGCGCTGCGTGCAGCCGGCGCTTCGACTTTCAGGGTCTTGTTGGTGGAGGCGGTGGAAACGCCCAAAGCGTCCGGAGTCAGCACTTCGAGAGGCTTCTTCTTGGCTTTCATGATGTTCGGCAGGGACGCATAGCGCGGCTCGTTCAAACGCAGGTCGGTGGTGACGATGGCTGGCAGTTTCAGCGAAACGGTCTGTGCGCCGCCGTCGATTTCGCGGGTCACGGCAACGCTGTCGCCCGAGACTTCGACTTTCGAAGCGAAGGTGCCCTGACCGTAGCCGCTCAATGCAGCGAGCATCTGGCCGGTCTGGTTGTTGTCGCTGTCGATCGCCTGTTTGCCAAGGATCACCAGCTGAGGCTGTTCCTTGTCGACAACGGCCTTGAGCAGCTTGGCCACGGCCAGGGAGGTCAGGTCTTCAGCGGATTCGACGAGGATGGCGCGGTCGGCACCCAGAGCCAGTGCGGTACGCAACTGCTCCTGAGCGGTGGTCGGGCCGATGGAGACGACGACGATTTCAGTCGCAACGCCCTTCTCTTTCAGGCGTACGGCTTCTTCCACGGCGATTTCGCAGAATGGGTTCATCGACATCTTGACGTTGGCGAGGTCGACGCCGGAATTGTCCGCCTTGACGCGGACCTTGACGTTGTAATCCACAACGCGTTTGACAGCTACAAGAACCTTCATGGATTCCTCGTTACTCTCCGGTGAAAAGAAAGTCGCCTAGGCGAACCTGGCGGATGATGCTCATCGGGCGACAAGGGCACCTCTAAAAACGCCGGCTTGAATGTGAGGTGATTCACTTCGCGATGTGAGGTGACCGTTCGTCAGCGGTGACTGTCGGGTCATTCATTCTCACGCTGTGTAAACTGCGCGCCGGACTTGCGCTGCGCATCACCGTCTACTGCCTGTGCCCTGTCTTTAGAGGTGCTCTTGAAACCGCCAGTCTGCCTACGGCGAGCGCAAAACCGCCCGTATCTTGACCGGAACGCCCATTCTGGTCAATACGCCAAAATGCCCCGTCATAAGCCGCGCTTCTTTGATTTATCAGGGCTGGAGGCAATTCAAACAAACGTTTGTATTGGACGCTCGGAGTGGTGTAGATATAATGCGCCGCCTAGAGAGAAAGGTGGATTCGCCAATATTCCCTTTGACGTTAACGTAAAGGCAATACGGATGCGACACCAAACCTCCAAATCAGAAAAAAAACTGTTGAGCCTTGAGTAGGAGATAGCCTGTGGAACGCGAATACATGGAATTCGACGTCGTCATCGTCGGTGCCGGCCCCGCTGGTCTGTCAGCCGCCTGCCGCTTGAAGCAGAAGGCCGCTGACGCCGGTAAGGAAATCAGCGTCTGCGTGGTCGAAAAAGGCTCCGAAGTCGGCGCACACATCCTTTCCGGTGCGGTGTTTGAACCGCGCGCACTGAACGAACTGTTCCCGGACTGGAAAGAACTCGGCGCGCCGCTGAACACGCCAGTCACGCGCGATGACATCTTCGTGCTGAAAAACGCCGACAGCGCGCAGAAGATTCCTGATTTCTTTGTGCCCAAGACCATGCACAACGAAGGCAACTACATTATTTCCCTCGGCAACCTGTGCCGCTGGCTGGCTCAGCAGGCCGAAAACCTCGGCGTGGAAATCTACCCCGGCTTCGCCGCTCAGGAAGCGCTGATCGATGAAAACCGCGTGGTGCGCGGGATCATCACCGGTGATCTGGGCGTCGACCGCGAAGGCAACCCGAAAGAAGGCCTGTACACCCCGGGCATGGAATTGCGTGGCAAATACACGCTGTTCGCCGAAGGCTGCCGTGGTCACATCGGCAAGCAACTGATCAAGCGCTACAACCTCGACAGCGATGCCGACGTTCAGCATTACGGCATCGGTCTGAAAGAAATCTGGGAAATCGACCCGGCCAAGCATCAGCCAGGCCTGGTGGTGCACACCGCCGGCTGGCCGCTGGAGATCATGGGCACCGAGAACACCGGCGGCTCGTTCCTCTATCACCTGGAAAACAATCAGGTGGTGGTCGGCCTCATCGTCGACCTGTCCTACAGCAATACTTACCTGTCGCCCTTCGATGAATTCCAGCGCCTCAAGCATCACCCGGTGCTCAAGCAATACCTGGAAGGCGGCAAGCGCGTCAGCTACGGCGCCCGCGCCATCGCCAAGGGCGGCCTGAACTCGCTGCCGAAAATGGTCTTCAAGGGCGGCGCGCTGATCGGTTGCGACCTCGGCACCCTGAACTTCGCCAAGATCAAAGGCAGCCACACGGCGATGAAGTCCGGCATGCTCGCGGCAGAATCGGTGGCAGACGCGCTGTTCGCCGAGCAGGACTGCACGGCCGAACTGACGACTTATGTCGACGCATTCAAAAACAGCTGGCTGCACGAAGAACTGTTCGCCAGCCGTAATTTCGGCGCGGCGATTCACAAGTACGGCGCGATCATCGGCGGTGGGTTCAACTGGCTGGACCAGAACATCTTCGGCGGCAAACTGCCGTTCACCCTGCGCGACACCAAACCGGATTACGCCTGCCTGAAGCTCGCGGCCGATTGCAAAAAGATCGACTATCCGAAACCCGACGGCAAACTGAGTTTCGACAAACTCAGCTCGGTGTTCATCTCCGGTACCAACCACGAAGAAGAGCAGCCGTGCCACTTGAAGCTGACCGACCCGAGCATCCCGATCAGCAAAAACCTGCCGCTGTACGACGAACCGGCGCAGCGCTACTGCCCGGCCGGCGTGTACGAGGTCATCACCAAGGAAGACGGCGAGAAGCGCTTCCAGATCAACGCCCAGAACTGCGTGCACTGCAAGACCTGTGACATCAAGGACCCTGCGCAGAACATCACCTGGGTGGCGCCGGAGGGCGCCGGCGGCCCGACTTATCCGAATATGTAAGTCGTAGCGCTGAACAACAAGGCTCCCGCAATGGGGGCCTTTTTGTTGCCCGCGTCTCCCCCTGCAGGAGCTGTCGAGTGAAACGAGGCTGCGCCTACAGGAATGAGTGATAACTCAAGCAGCGCGCTCATCCCCCGGGCTGCGTTCGAAGTAACGCTTGTACTCGCGACTGAACTGCGACGTGCTCTGATACCCCACGCGATGCGCCACTTGCGCCACGCCCAGCCCTTCAGCCACCAGCAACGTCTGCGCCTTCAACAAGCGTAAACGTTTGAGATACTGCACCGGCGACAGCAAAGTGCTGCGTTTGAAATGCTCGTGAAAGGTCGACACGCTCATGTTCGCGCACCCGGCCAGTGTCTCGACATTCAAAGGCTCGGTGTAATGCGCATGCAGATGGCTGATCGACGCCGCCACCCGGGCGAACTGCCCTTGCTGTTCGACCAAGGCGCGCAACACATCCGCCTGCGGCCCGCGCAGCGCGACGAACAATAATTCACGCACCCGCGCCGGGCCGAGAATCTGGCATTCCAGCGGATCGTGCAGACAGCTGAGTAGCCGTTCGACGCAACCGCGCATGCCATCGTCGAGCACCACCGAGGTCATCGATTCCGGCGTCTGCGCCGGAATATGCCGCCCCGGCGCCAGCCCCATGGCCAACACCAGTTCGCCGAGCAGAACGCGATCAATCGCCACCGACACACCAAGCAACGGCGCATTTGGCAAGGCGAAGGTTTCACACTCGAAAGGTACCGGCAGCGCCTGAATCAAATAATGCCCGGCGCCATATTCCATGGTCCGAGGGCCGAGAAATGCCAGTTTGCTGCCCTGAGCAATGATCATCAGGCTCGGCTCGTAAATATGCGGGCCACGGGCGACGTCGCAACTGGCGCGCAATATCTGCACACCGGGCAGACCGGTCTGGCTATAGCCATCGCGTAGCGCCAGCGGTTCGATCAGCGAAACCAGCCGGGCATTGGCATCAAGATGACGGGTCAACTGCATCGAATAGGTCTTCGTAAAAATCAGGGAAAAAGGGAGGAAAACATCATCGCAGATCCGCTGGCCAAAGCGACTGCCACAACCCGCATGCCGGAGGATTAGGCATGAGACCCGGAGAATTCGTCATGGCCGCACCCGCGCTTGGCGCCCAGAATTCACCGCCTCACTTGTCACTGCTTTTGCGAGGTCACCCATGTACACCGCCATCGGCTATGCCGCCCAATCGGCCACCACTCCCCTCGCCCCGATGAAATTCGAACGTCGCAGCCTGCGCGCCGACGACGTGTCGATCGAAATTCTTTACTGCGGCGTCTGCCACTCCGACATCCACCAGGCACGCAACGAATGGGGCATTGCCGTTTATCCGCTGATGCCCGGCCATGAGATCGTCGGAAAAGTCACCGCTGTCGGTGCGAATGTCACCCGTCACAAGGTAGGCGATCTGGTCGGCGTCGGCTGCATGGTCGACTCCTGCCGCAGCTGCGAAGCCTGTCAGGCGAACCTCGAGCAATATTGCCTCGAAGGCCCGACCATGACTTACGCCACCCCGGATCGGGTCGACGGCAGCAATACCATGGGCGGTTATTCCGACAGCATCGTGGTCAGCGAACATTTTGTTGTGCGGATCCCGGAACGTCTGGCGTTGGCCAGTGCCGCACCGATTCTCTGCGCCGGCATCACCACCTACTCGCCGCTCAAGCACTACGGCGTGAAAGCCGGTGACAAGGTCGGGATTCTCGGCATGGGCGGCCTCGGCCACATGGGCATCAAGTTCGCCAAGGCCATGGGCGCTGAAGTGACGCTGTTCACCCGCTCGGCGAGCAAGGCCGAAGAAGGTCGGCGTCAGGGCGCCGATCATGTGATCGTGTCGACCGACGCCGAGCAAATGAAAGCCGCAGCCGGTTACTTCGATTTCCTGCTCGACACCATTCCGGTGCAGCACGATCTGAACCCGTACCTCGACACCCTGCGCTTTGACGGCGTGCACATTCTGGTCGGCCTGATCGAACCGATTGATCCGCCGGTGCATGCGGCCAAACTGGTTCTGGGGCGTCGCGTGTTGGCCGGCTCGTTGATCGGTGGCGTCGCGGAAACCCAGGAAGTGCTGGATTTCTGCGCCGAACACAACATCACCTGCGACATTGAAATGCTCGACATCCGCCAGATCAACGAGGCTTACGCGCGGATGATTGCCGGCGACGTGAAGTACCGTTTCGTCATCGACATGGCCACGCTCAAGGCTTAAACCTCAGAGGCTTATACCTTCAAGCCAAGCTCCGCCGACAGCCGGGCTGTGACCCCTTTGATCAGGGGAATCAGCTCGGCCATTTTTTCCAGCGGCATGTAGGGCACGGTGCTGGCGATGCTGATCGCCGCAACAATACCCTTGCTCGCATCACGAATCGGCGCCGCCACGCAGCGGATCGACGGTTCGTTGTCTTCCAGGTCGAAGGCGTAGCCACCGGCGACGTATTCGCCCATGCGCTGCTCAAGCTGTTCCCACGACTGCTGGGGATGCTGCGGCCAGAACTGACTTTTCCCACCTGCCGGCAGACTGATGTCGTACAGCCGCCGCCAATCCTGCGGCGAATCATCGAGCATCAAGGCCTTGCCGATCCCGGTGCGCACCAGCGGCATGCGATGGCCGACCCGCGAGCGCATTTCCGGGCCGTTGCGGCCAGGATTCTTTAGCAGATACAACACCTCGTCGCCTTCGCGAATGCCCAGGTGCACCGTGTCGCCAGTCAGCGCCGACAACTCATCCAGATACGGCCCGGCCAGGGTCACCAGCGGCAATTCTTCGCGAGCCTGAAAACCCAGTTCGATCAGCTTCGGCCCGAGCAGATAACCGATTTGCGGCACCACGCGCAGGTAGCGCTCGTCGACCAGGCAACTGGCCAGACGATGGGTGGTGCTGCGTGTGGTGCCGATCAGTCGGGCAATCTCTTTGAGATCACGCGCGCCACTGGCCACCGCTTGCACCACACCGAGGCCGCGCAACAGCGTCTGGGTGCCAGTGGGCGCGGCGTCCTTGGTTTTTTCCGGGGCGTCTTCCTGCATATCCAGCCTTTTACCGTTGAGCGAGGGAACGGGCGGCATTATGGTCGCCCGACGCAGAGCACTACAACTCGATACGCTCGACCTTGCCCACCAGCAGCACGTAGGACAAGGCACCGACCAGCGCGAGCACGGCGATGTAGGTGATCGCTGGGGCGAACGAATCACCGGTGGCAAGAAAGCCGATAACGATCGGTGTGGCGATCGCCGATAAATTGCCAATGAAGTTGAACACCCCACCGGTCAGACCGAGCAAACGCGCCGGTGCCAGCGTCGATACCAGCGACCAGGTGATCGACGCCAGGCCGTTGCCGAAAAAAGCCAATGCGAGGAAGGCAATCACCAACGGCGTCGACTCAACAAAGTTGGCACCGATGATCGAGGTCGAAATCAACAGCCCGCCAATAATCGGCAACTTGCGCGCAAAGCCCACGGTGTAGCCGCGACGGATCAGGAAGTCGGAGAAGAATCCCGAGCACAACACACCGACAAAGGCTGCGAGAAATGGCAGCGACGCGAGCAGGCCGGACTTGATGAAGTCCATGCCGCGATATTTCACCAGGTAGGTCGGAAACCAGGTGAGGAAGAACCACAGCGTCGAGTTCAGGCAGAACTGGCCGAGGTAGATACCCCACAATTTGCGCTTGCTCAGGACAATGCCCAGATCGGTCCAACTAAATTTGGCCTTGACCTTCGCCGTTTCCGCCTGGATATCGACCAGGCCGCCACCCTCGCGGATCAGATCGATTTCCGCTTGGTTGGTGCCTTTGAATTCACGCGGCTCGCGATACACCGCGTACCAGATCACTGCCCAGAGAATGCCCACCGCACCGGTGGCGACGAAAACCATGTGCCAGCCGAATGCATGTTGCAGCCACGCCAGCACCGGGGTCAGGAAGGCCAGACCGACAAACTGCCCGGAGGTGTAGAAACCGATCGCCGTGGCGCGTTCGCGCTCGGGAAACCAGGTGGTGACCACGCGGCTGTTGATCGGATACGCCGGGGCTTCCAGCGCACCAACGGCCATGCGCAGCACAAACAGCGCGATGAAGCTGCTGACGAAACCGAGCATCACCGTGGCCACCGACCACAGCAACAGCGCCACGCTGTAGAGGATGCGTGGCGGCACGCGATCGACCAGCCAGCCGCCGGGGATCTGCATCGCGGCGTACGTCCAGCCGAAGGCAGAGAAAATAAGACCGACGTGAACCGGATCGATGCCCAGCTCGCTGGTCAGCGCCGGCGCGGCAATCGACAGGTTGCTGCGGTCGAGGTAGTTGATGACCACGGTGATGAACAGCAACACCATGATGAAAAACCGCTTGCGGCTGGGCGTGACTAAAGACGCCTGCCCGGAGAGGGTGTGCGTTTGCATGAGAGGTGCCTCTTTTTATGTTTGTTGAGGTCATGACGCAGATCTCCTCTCCCTCGGAGAACTGATCGTTCCCACGCTCCGCGTGGGAATGCAGCCCGGGACGCTCCGCGTCCCAGCAGCGGACGCAGAGCGTCCATTGAGGCATTCCCACGCAGAGCGTGGGAACGATCTGATGCTAGCGAGTCACAGACTCACCACTCGGCAAAACTGCCATCGGCATGGCGCCAGATCGGATTACGCCAGCGGTGGCCGACTGCCGCGCGTTCGATCACGTATTCCTCGTTGATCTCGATGCCGAGTCCCGGGCCATTCGGAATCTTGACGAAGCCCTGGTCGTAGTCGAACACGCGCGGATCCTTCACGTAGTCGAGCAAGTCGTTGCTCTCGTTGTAATGGATGCCGAGGCTTTGCTCCTGGATAAACGCGTTGTAACAAGCCGCGTCGAGTTGCAAACACGCCGCCAGGGCGATCGGGCCTAGCGGGCAATGCAGCGCCAGCGCGACGTCGTAGGCTTCGGCCATGTTGGCGATCTTGCGGGTTTCGGTGATGCCGCCGGCGTGGGAGGCATCCGGCTGAATAATGTCGACGTAGCCTTCGCTCAACACCCGTTTAAAGTCCCAGCGCGAGAACAGCCGCTCGCCGAGGGCAATCGGCGTGCTGGTCAGCGGCGCCAGTTCTTTCAATGCTTCGTAGTTTTCGCTGAGCACCGGTTCTTCGATGAACATCAGTTTGTACGGGTCGAGCTCCTTCATCAGCACCTTGGCCATCGGCTTGTGCACGCGGCCGTGGAAGTCGACGCCGATACCGACGTTCGGCCCCACCGCATCACGCACGGCGGCAACGTTGGCCAAGGCGAGGTCGACTTTCTCGAAGGTGTCGAGGAACTGCAACTCTTCGGTACCGTTCATTTTCACCGCCGTGAAACCACGGCTCACCGCTTCTTTCGCCGCACGCGCGGTGTCGGCCGGCCGGTCGCCGCCGATCCACGAATAGACACGAATCTTGTCGCGCACCTGGCCACCGAGCAGATCGCTGACCGAGACGCCGAGGGCCTTGCCCTTGATGTCCCACAGTGCCTGGTCGATACCGGCCAGTGCGCTCATGTGGATCGCGCCGCCACGGTAGAAGCCGCCGCGGTAGAGCACGGTCCAGATGTCTTCGATATTGCGTGGGTCTTTGCCGATCAGGTAGTCGGACAACTCTTCCACCGCAGCAGCTACGGTATGCGCGCGTCCTTCAACCACAGGCTCGCCCCAACCGGTCACGCCCTCGTCGGTTTCGACCTTGAGGAAGCACCAGCGCGGCGGAACGATGAAGGTCGTGAGTTTGGTGATTTTCATCTGCTTGTCTCTCTTGTTCGGATGCAGCGCACGCGGCGCCATAAAGTCTTAACGCAGGGCTTTCCAGGCAGCCACGTAGGCCTTGGCATTGACCGCCACCTGCTCGGGCGTCATGCCCGGTTTGAACAGGCCGGAACCGAGGCCAAAACCTTTCACACCAGCGTCAATAAAGGCCTGCATGTTGTCCGGCGTAATGCCACCGACCGGCGCCAGCACCGTGCCGGCCGGCAACACCGCGAGCCAGGCTTTGACGACGGCCGGGCTCATCTGCTCGGCCGGAAACAGCTTGAGAATGTCCGCACCTTCGGCCAGTGCCGCAAAGGCCTCGGTCGGCGTAGCGACGCCCGGCGACAGGTACAGCCCCGCCGCTTTCGCCGCGCGCAGGACCTTGGCGTCGCTGTGCGGCATGACGATCACTTGTCCGCCAGCCGCTTTGACCTGCTCGACCTGCTCGGGGCTGAGTACCGTGCCGGCACCGATCAGGCAATCGGCGGGCAGCGCATCACGCAGGATGCGGATACTTTCGTACGGCGATGGGGAATTGAGCGGTACTTCGATGACGCGAAATCCGGCGCAATACAGGACTTCTCCGACAGCCGCGGCTTCCTGCGGTTGCAGGCCACGCAGAATCGCGATCAGACCGTTTTGTGCCAGTGCTTGCTTGAGCATGTCAGGCCTCCAGTCAGGGTTAACGGGATGAGGAATCGATCAGTCCGGCGGCGCGCGCCAGTTGCCACAGGCCACGCTCGGTAGCTTGCTCGGCCAGCGTCACCTGGGCGAAGCCGCAAGCGTCCAGGGCTCGGCGATAACGCGTGCACAGCTGCGCATTGCCGATGAGCACGATCGCTGGAAGATTCGGTTGGTGGCGCCGGCGACGTTGCACATTGGCGAGTGCGGCCAGCTCATGGCCGATCATCAGACCCGAGAGATAATCCGCCTGAGCGCTCGGGCTCAGTTCGCCAGTGAGGCCGAGGGTGCGGGCGCTGAACAGGGTCGACAGCACGCCGAGTTCAGCATCCACCGACAGCGCGATTTGCACCCCACGATCGAACGCTTGCGCATCGAAGGTCGCGCTCGGTTGTTGGGTACGACCGAGGATGCTGTGCTCGCTGAGCACAGCGAAAACTTCGCCGGTCATGAACGTGTCGAAATGGGTGATGCGACCATCGACCACTTCCACCCATTTCGAGTGGCTGCCCGGCAGGCCGATCAACAGGTCATTACCCGCCGCGTCCGGCAGACTTTGCAACACACCGAGGACTTGGGTTTCTTCGCCACGCATGACATTGGGCAGACGTGAGCGCTGAATCACGCCCGGGACAATATGCACCGGCGTGCCGCGCAAGCTGACAACGATTTGTAGGGAATTTCCGAGATGGGCGACGTCGGCTGGCGTCTCGCAGTAAGCCGCTTCGCGCCAGCCCTGCGCACTGCCGACCATGCCGCAAGCGATCACCGGCAGACCTGGCTGCGCGTCGAGCCAGTCACCACAGGCCTCGTCGAAGGCCAGTTCAAAACCATCGGCGCATTCACGACCGTGGATGATTCGCGGGGTCTTGGGCAACTGCATGATTCCGGACGACAGCGCACGCTGCTCCAGCACCACACCGTCGGCCGCGAGTTTGTAAGCACGTAATGAGGTTGTCCCCCAATCGAGCGCGATCAATTGCGCCTGCATCGCTTCACCTGTTTTGTTTTTGGCAGTGAGTGCGACGGACTATAAACCCGGGGGACAGGAAATCTCAATATATAAATATTAGTCCCATATTATGGGACGGAATCCGTCCATTTCGTCCAGCGCTCGACAACGTTCATCTGAGCGTTGATCAAGACCTTCACCACTTCGTGCTCACTGGCACCCACCTCGTGGGTACGGCCTTTTTCGTCGGCGATTCCAGGCTCTTGGCGTCCGTCACCACGAAGTATGGTGTAAGCCGCGAACGGTTCCGGGGCCTGCTCGGAACCAGAGACAATTTTCAGCTTCGTCGTATACGGCGCAAACGATGCCAGCATGCCGGCGTAGGGCACATCACTACAGGATCCCAGTCTGTCGATATGGTCATATCCGCCTGCCGGGTCATAACGCCAGCGCACAATGCAAACGGACGCAAAAGGCAGCAGCGACCTTGGTTGCTGTGAAAACTCAAGGGATATACGCGCAGGGGCCAGCCAAGGATTTTCGATGGCATGGATGAATCGGGATGCAGGCACGTACATGACTTTCGAGTAGTACGCCACGAACGGGAACGCGGTGATGACCACCTTGCACGGGACGTACTGCTGTGGCTTGAGAATTTGTACCAACTCACTGGGCCTGATGTAGTTGCGGCCGTCATCAAGGGCATGATTTTCGACACTGATGGCCGCGAGCATCTCATAGCGGCGATCGCCCTCGATCAAACGCATGCTGCTGACGATTCCCGAGGCTTCCAGGACAATGGTGTGTTCGATGGAAAAGTCTGGGTCACCATTCAGCGAGCAATGAATCCAGGTGCCGATCTGACCTTCGCGTCCATGCGCCTTATACAGGTCGACAAGATTTCTATCGGATGTAAATCGCAAGTCGTAATAAGAAGAGTTCACGCGGTCGATGGAAACAAATTCCAGTCTTGCGGGCGGAACGTTGAGGTGCATGCATGACGAACACAATAAAAAACCGCACAGCATCACTTGCTTGAAGTGTCGAAAACTCAAGATTCAATCCTTTGAAATACAGCTGAAAAGACAACGGCAGGCGACTGCCTGACAAAACGGGCGCAAGGCTATTTCAGCTTGCGGATCGACAGACAGACGTCCGAGCGGCAGTGACTCAGCCTTGCGCAAATTCGCGCAACACCTTGCCATCCATGCGATACCGCACCCACTCTTCCTGCGGCTGGGCACCGAGGGATTTGTAGAATTCGATGGCCGGGGTGTTCCATTCCAGCACGCTCCATTCGAAGCGGCCGCAGTCGTTGGCGCAGGCGATTTTTGCCAGGTGGCGCAGCAGGGTTTTGCCGGCGCCGCCGCCGCGTTGTTCGGGGGTGATGTAGAGGTCTTCGAGGTACAGGCAGTTGCTGCCCAGCCAGGTCGAATAACTGAAGAAGAACACCGCGAAGCCGATCGGCAAGCCGTCGCGCAGGCAGATCAGGCCGTGGGCGGTGGCACCTTCGCCGAACAGGCTGCGTTCGATGTCGGCGACGCTGGCGATGACTTCGTGGCGGGCCTTTTCGAAATCGGCGAGTTCGGTGATAAAGGTGAGGATTTGTGGCGCATCGCTGGGGGTCGCCGGGCGGATTTCGATCGTCATGGACGGGCCTTGTGTGCAAATTAAAGCGCCATACTAAGACGCGCAGCGGCGCTCGTCACATGGCAAAACGGGATTAATGTACAGTCATTACCAACACCGCCCCCACAGGTACCAAGCCAACCTGAAAGGAATCTGATGAGCCTTAATGCATTCGTGCCGATGACGACCCTTGCGGCGCAGTTGCTGCCCCACGCACTTGAACCCTCAGACGACGGCGCCCACGACCTTGCCCACCTGCAGCGCGTTTGGCACAACGCACGTACTCTGCAGGCAGCCGAAGGCGGCGATCTCGAAGTTTTGCTGGCCGCCGTGCTGCTGCACGATTGCGTAGCGGTCGAGAAAAACTCCCCGCAACGCTCGCAGGCTTCGCGTCTGGCAGCGGAAAAAGCGGCTTGCGTGCTGAAGGGAATGAAGTGGCCCAGCGAGAAAATCACTAACGTCGCCCACGCCATCGAAGCCCACAGTTTTTCCGCCAACATCACTGCGCTGACCCTCGAGGCGAAAATCGTCCAGGACGCCGATCGCCTCGACTCGCTGGGCATTCTCGGCGTCGCCCGAACCTTCTACGTGGCCGGACGCATGGGCTCGGCGCTGTACGACTCGCAGGATCCCGAAGCGCTTGAGCGTGAGTACGACGACACGCGTTTTTGCCTCGATCATTTCCAGACCAAACTGCTGCATCTGGCTGACGGTTTTCAGACCGTGAGCGGCCAGCGGCTTGCCGAGATTCGTCATCAACGCCTGAAGGGTTTCATGGAGCAGTTCAAGGAAGAGATCGGCATCGTCGAAACCGATTACTCCGGCCAAAAGCGATCCTGACTTCAGCAACCTCACACCTGACGCGCACGCCCTCCGTGGTAAACAGATGGCGCTGATTTCCCCGCACAAGGAAGCGCGTCATGTCGCAAGCAACGCCTGCGGTCTCGAACAAACTGTTCGGCCTGCTCTGTCTCGCCAGTTATCTGTTGTCGCTGTCGTATGGTTCGACGTTTTTGTTGTCGCTGTTGATCGCCGCGCGTGGCGGCAATGAACACGACGCCGGCCATGTGATTTCTGCAGCCATGCTCAGTACCTTTGTTGCCGTACTGGCCTGCGGTCACCTGTCGGATCTGCTGGGCGCGGCGCGTTCGATTGCTTTGTTCGGGTTGCTGCTGGTGGCGGCGAGCCTGGGTTTTGCGACGACGCCGGGGGTCGGTCACTGGCTGCTGTTTTTTGGTTTGCTGCTGGGCTTGGGTTGGGGAGTGTTCTACACCTTGGGGCCGATCATCGTTGCCAGTCTGGTCATTCCCGCTCAGCGCGCGAAGTATTTTGCTTTGTTGTCCGGCAGCATGATGAGCGGCATTGGAAGCGGGCCACTGCTTGGGCGCGCCGCCAGCGCACTCGATCTACCGGTGACGGCAGCGTTTCATCTGGCGGCGCTGGCGAGCCTGATCGGTGCGCTGCTGTTCTGGCACCTCGCAACGAAGCTGAAAGGCACGCAGGTCATGACAGCGGCAAAAATCACTTGGCGTGCGACCACACAAGTACTGAGTTCGCGCGCGGTTTTGCCGATCATCATGGTCGGACTGGGCGGCTGTGTGTTCGGCGGTCTGTCCAGTTTCCAGACCAGCTATGCCGCCGCGCGGTCGCTGGATTATTCGCTGTTCTTTGCGGGATTCACGGGCGCGGCGATTTGCAGTCGAATGTTGATCGCAGGTTACGTGGTCAAACGCGATCCGCTGCGCGCGTCTTGCCTGTTGTCAGGCTTGATGCTGGCCTCGATTGCGCTGCTCACTTTCGGTGTCGACAGTAGCCTCTCCTATCTGCTGGCAGCGGTCATGCTCGGCGTCGGTTACGGGCTGACTTACGCGGTGATTAACGGCCTTGCCGCCAATCAGGCACCGGATGGCACGACCTCCCAGGCGCTGCTGCTGTTCAGTCTCGCGTACTTTATCGGTGTGTTCGGCTTCCCGTTGCTGGCCGGCAAAATCATCGTTGAGCAGGGCCTGCCGGCGTTGCTGCTGACGGTATTGGGCGTGGCGCTGGCGAACTGGCTGGTCACTGTCGGCAGGTTGCTCTGGCGCAGATTTCAGGTCACGACCACCACGCCGGTTTAGACCGTTCGTCGATCCTCAGGCACCAATCCGTCACCAGGGCTGACCAACCAATTGTAAGGATTCCAATCACTGGAGAAGCCCTATGATCCCGTCAAGGTTGACCGCTTTAGTCTTCAGCGCCCTGCTCTGCCCTGCGGTGTTCGCCGCCTCGTCCACGGCAGCGGGCACTGGCCCTACCGATCCGACCCCGCCACGCGCCCCTGCCATCAACAGTGCCCCCGGCATGAACACCGATGGCTCCGGCGTGCCGCTGATCAATCAGCCACCGGCCACCGGCACCGACCCGCGCACTCAAGGCAGTGATCCGGGCCGTCAGGGCGGCATGAATACGCCTGATTCCCCTACCGTGGCGCCTGACAATGCCGGCCCCGGTGTTGGCTCGAAAACCACCACCGGTGGCTCCGGTTCCGAAGGTGCCGGTCAGTAGTTCGCCGACGCGAGCGCCCTATTCACGCCCATGAAGAGGTAACCATGAACGTCGACAAAGACCTGGAAAAAGAAGTTCTCACCCGCCTGCTGCACGCCCATCCCAACGGCTTGGGCAAGGAGGTGCTGGACAATTACCGGGGCGAGAAAGTCGTGGCCAGCGCCCTCGCCTCCCTGCAGGATCGCGGGCTGATTCACCATGGTCATGTGACCTGCAGCGAAGCGGGCGAACACTCGCTGAACCTGCCGATCAAGCTCAGTTCTGCCGGCGTCGAAGCGGCGCGCAAACTGGATCTGCAGTAGTGCCACGCCGCTCGCCGTCGAAGCGGCGAGCGGCCGGATCCGCAACTTGAGGAGAAATCCCATGCCTCGTGGAAGCAAAGACAAATACACCAGCGAACAGAAGCGCAAAGCCGAGCACATCGAAGACAGCTACGAGCAAAAGGGCGTGTCCAAAGATGAGGCTGAGGCTCGCGCTTGGGCGACGGTCAACAAGCAGTCCGGTGGCGGTGAGAAGTCCGGCGGTTCGGGTCGCAAGAAGCCCGCCGGTGCCAAGTCGGAAGATCGCAAAGAGTCATCGCGCCGCGCGGTGGCCAGCCGCAAGGGCCATTCGCGCAAAAGCGAAACTTCGAAGGATACTCAGACTGTCGACAGCCTGATGAAAGAGGCCCGGGCGAAGAACATTCCGGGGCGCTCATCGATGCGCAAGCAGGAGTTGATCGAGGCGTTGCGCAAGGCTGGCTAGAACGACGCCCACTGTAGGAGCTGCCGAAGGCTGCGATCTTGTGCTTTTCAAGATCAAAAGATCGCAGCCTTCGGCAGCTCCTACAGAAGATTTATATACGACTTGGATCCTGTGTGGGAGCGAGCCTGCTCGCGAAGGCTTGGGGTCAGTCGCCGCAGGACTCGCGGATGAAAGCATCCACCTCACCCGCCCCCGGCGATGTCGCCGGCCCCCACCGAGTCACCGCCAGTGCCGCTGCCGCATTCGCCCGCCGCGCCGCTTTCAGTGCATCCAATCCGTGCGCCAATCCGGCGATGAACACGCCAGCGTGGGCATCACCGGCGCCATTGCTGTCCACCGCTTTCACAGCAAACCCCGGCACCTGTCGGCGTTCGCCACGCTGCTGAATCCAGCAACCTTGCGGCCCGTCGCGCACCACCATCAGCACATGGTCCGGCAGGAGTTCCGCGAGGCGATCCATTGCGACGCCAATCTCATCGGCCCCGGTGAATCGCAGCGCCTCGACACTGTTGCTGGTCCAGACATCAATGCGCGGCAGCAACGTCTGCATCATTGGCGCATCGGGGGATTCCACCAATGGCCCTGGATCGAACACCACGTTGACCGACGCCGGCAGCGCCATTGTCCAGTCAAGCAATGCCAGCGCCTTGCCCTCGTGCAGCAGGCTGTAACCGCTGAGATACACATAATCGCCGGGCTCGGCAGCCACGCTGCTCAGATCCTCCTCCGTCACCTCGCCCTCAGCGCCGATGTAGGAAATGAAACTGCGCTCGGCCGACGAATCGGTCAGCGCCACGCACAAACCGGTGTCGCGCTCGGCCGGCTCGCGGACGCCAATACAGATACCTTCTGCCTGCATCGCTTGGCGCGCCAGATCGCCGAAGCGCCCGCTGCCATGGCGACCGAGATAGACCACCGGCAGCCCGTTACGTACCGCTGCCGCCATTACGTTGAAGCCGCCGCCGGCTTCGAACCCCGCCGACTGCGCCAGCACGTCGCCGCCAATCTGCGGCAATTTATCCACGGCCATGACCAGGTCGATGATGACCTGGCCGGTGTGCAACATCTTAGGCATGAGCATTCTCGGGTTGCGCGGCGCGGCGATCTTTCGCGCCGCCCAGTACCAGGTAAATGCCACCGGCGACGACAAAGGTCACGATCCAGCCGAGGCCGTTGTGGCCTAGCCAGGAGTCGGACAGAAAGCCCTTGAACCAGACGTTTTGCGCCGTGGTGCCGATGGTGGTGAAGCTGAAACCGAGCACGATGGCGATCGCCCAGGCGCCGAATGCGCGCCACTCTACACCGCCGCGATACCAGTAGGCGCTACTCGGGCTGACATCGAGCAGGTCTTTGGGGCTGTAGTAGTGACGGTGAATCAGGTCGACCACAAAGATCCCGACCCATGCGGTGATCGGCACCGCCAGCAGGGAAATGAAGGTAATGAACGGTCCGTAGAAACTGTCGGCGATCAACATGAAGTAGATCGAGCCGGCGAAGATCGCGACGATGTCGACCACCACCGCATAGACGCGTTTGACCTTGAGGCCCAGCGTCAGAGTGGTCAAACCGGCGGAGTACACCGACAGATTGTTCGACAGCAGCAGACCGCCGAACGCGGTGATCAGGTATGGCACGGCCATCCAGGTTGGCAACATGTCGCGGATCGCTACGATCGGGTCAGTTGCGGACGCGAGATCGTTGTTGCCCACCGAGAGCAAGCCGCCGAGGGTAATCAGCAGCACCAGCGGAATGCCCGCGCCGAACGCTGCGGAAGCGACCAGTCGTACGGCTCTGACGCTGCGGTGCTGGTAACGCGACATGTCGGCGCCAGCGTTGGCCCAGCCGATGCCGGTGCCGGCAGCCATGGTGCCGATGCCGATGATCATCGCGCTCAGCGGTGCCGGCGTGGCGTTGAACACCGCGCTCCAGTCGATCGTCGCGCAGAGGAAACCACCCACGAGAATATTCAGCGCGCCGAACACGTAAGTCGCCCACTTCTGAATCACCAGCAGGGTCGCGTGGCCGAGGCCGGACACCGACAAGGTCAGCAGCACGAAAATGGCGATAAAGATCAACGTCAGTACCGGCGCACTTTTCGCCTCGACCGGCGAGCCAAACAGGATCGAACATAGCGACAGCAGCACGAACGCCGCAGTGGTGGTGTTGACGGTTTCCCAACCCAGACGCGACATCAGCGAAACCAGCGTCGGGCCGATATTGCCGCGTACGCCGAAGATCGCGCGCGACAGCGTCAGACTCGGCGCGCGGCCACGTCGCCCGGCAATCGAAATGATCCCGACCACGGCAAACGAACCGGCGGCGCCGAGGATCGCGACGATGATCGCCTGCCAGATCGCCAGCCCGCGAAACGCCACCAGGGTGGCGCCCAGCGGCAGGCCGAGAATGGAAATATTGGCGGCGAACCAGACCCAGAACAGTTGCAACGGATGACCATTGCACTCGGCTTCCGGCACCGGCTCGATGCCGCGGGTTTCCAATTGCCCGACACTCTGCCCGGCGGTTGATGAACTCATGAAAAATGCTCCTGTTGCCATTCTTGTGTTTATGGGCAATTGAATACCTGCACCTCTCCCCTTTAGGAGCCGCCGCAGGCTGCGATCTTTTGACGTTGATTTTCCACCGACTGAAGACTGCTGAAGATCAAAAGATCGCAGCCTTCGGCAGCTCCTACACTGGGTTCCTCAGCGTAGGGTGAGGAGTCCTTTTACGAGGGGTTCCAGCTCCAGATGATTGACAGCTTTCACCGTCTCGATCATCTGCTCGGGCCAGCATTCAAGACCCAGGCAGGCCCCGAGCATGGCACCAAGAATCGCCGCGATGGTATCCGTGTCGCCACCGAGGCTGGCGGCCATGCACAGCGCTTCGAATGCCGTCATCTCACCGATGGCCACTTGCTGGGCCAAGGCGAATGAAACCACTACCGACTCCTGGGACGCCACTGAAGTACCGATCACGTCGTAAAGCAGATCGGCGAGCAGTGCTTTGTCGCTGTCGACGCTGATACTGCGCGCCCAACTGATCCGCGAGGCCATGCGCCCGCCCGCCACCCAGTGCCCATGGGCTTCAGCTTGCTGGGCAATCTGTTGGCCGAGGTTCAGCGCTTCGCCCAGATCGACGCCGTTGATCCCAGCGGAGACCACCGCCGCCACCGCCGCCGCGCTGGAGATCCCCAGCGTGGTGTTGTGGGTCACCTGACACGCCTGCACCACTGCCGCGATAAAACGCACGGGGTCGGTCACATTCGCGGCGATCCCCACCGGGGTAATGCGCATTGCCGCGCCGTTGGTGGTGCCGTAGCGCCCGGCTTCTTCCGGAGAATGCCCGGCGAGGATCATTTCAATGGCGCGTTTGGTCGAGGGGCCGAGCAAATCCTGCGAGCCTTTGGCCTGCATCTCGGCTTCCCATTCAATCAAACGCTGGGCGAGGACGGCCGGCTCGATGCGGCCCTGGCCTTCGACCAACAACTCGCCGACCAGAATCGCCTGTTCGGTGTCATCAGTGATCGAGCCTTTGGGCATGTTTGCGGCGATCGGTTGCAGCGGCCCGGCGTCCTGCAGATCGGTGATCTGGCCGAAACGCGCCTTGATCGTTTGGCGATCGAGCGACTGCGTCGGCATGCCCAGCGCATCACCCAGGGCCAGACCATAAAAAGCGCCGAGGGCACGGTTGAGCGAGGTCATTTCGATTCTCCAAATTGCAGGTGCAGACGAAAATGCACCGGGTCGAGCAGGCTTTCGACCTGTTCCATGAAACGGTTCTGCCGGTCGTAGGTGGTGCGCAGGGCTTTGAGGAACACCGTGCCAACCGGGCGACCGAGCAGTTCGGCATCTTCGGCATTCAAAGGCTCGGCGCCGATCCACTGATCGCCGCGCTCGCCGATGTAGCCATAGGCGGCCAGGGTGATGGTCAGGGAGTTGTCGATCAAACCGACGCGCGGCAGGCTTTCAAGGCCACCGGTGGCCGGCATCAAGGAGCGTTCCAGCGACACCAGCGTGCCGTCGGTAGCGCGCCGGCGACGGTCGAGAGTGATGAATTGGTCGGTGCCGAAACGCACCAGCAGATCCGGACGAGTCACGGCTTCAAGGCGCAACACTTCGGTATTGATCAGCGCCCCGCTGTCGGCCAACGCCTGCGCCCAGCCGCTGCGCTGATCGAGGGCGACACCGTCGAAGGTGACGATGGAGCCAACTCCGCTCTGCGTGGCGATGTATTTGCGCCGCTTCAGTTCGGCGAGCGCCTCACGCAAGGTGCCACGGCTGACCTGGAATTCTTGAGCCAACTGATGTTCGCCGGGCAATAGAAAACCGTCCTCCATGAGGCCGCTTTCGATGCGTCGGACGAGTTCGTCGACCACCCTTTGTTTCTTGTCAAATCGTACCTGTCTAATCATGTACAAATTGATAACCGAAACGAGGCGCGGCGGGCAAGGGATATTTGCGCGAGGTGACCGATGGAGAAAGGAGGATGCGATCCCTGTGGGAGCGGGCTTGCTCGCGAAAGCGCTGTCTGGCGCGCCGAACGTGTTGCGCCGGATGACGCTTTCGCGAGCAAGCCTGCTCCCACAGGTTGATGGATGAATTGCAACTCCTGATGCAATCCGAATCTGTGCAGGCGCGAGGGTGTCAGCGCTGTTTCAGGCGGTCGATGACCACGGCCAGCAACAGAATCGAACCACGAATCACATACTGATAAAACGTGTCGATGTTCTTCAGGTTCATTGCGTTCTCGATGATCGCCAGAATCAACACCCCGGCAATCACATGGCGGATCATGCCGATCCCGCCGCTCAGCGAAACCCCGCCCAATACGCAGGCCGAAATCACCGTCAGTTCAAAACCCTGGCCGATCATTGGCTGCCCGGAAGTCATCCGCGATGCCAGAATCACACCCGCCAGCGCACCGATCAAACCGTGCACGGCGAAGATGATGATCTTGGTCCGGTCAACGTTGACGCCCGCCAGCAGCGCCGCTTCCTGGTTGCCCCCGATGGCCATGGTGTTGCGCCCGTAAGTGGTGTAGTTCAGCAGCCAGCCGAAGAACAGGAAGCAGACGATAGTGATCAGGATCGGCACCGGCACGCCAAACAGTTGGCCGTTGCCGAACACGAAGAACGATTCCTGCGAAACACCGACCGCTTTGCCGTTGGCAAAGATATAGGCCAGACCGCGAACGATCTGCATGGTCGCCAGCGTCGTGATCAACGCGTTGACGCGCAATTTGGCGATGACGATGCCGTTAATCAGGCCAACGATCAGGCCCATCGCCAGCGCCGCGCTGACGCCGAGAAACACGCTGTTGGTGTCGCGCATCACCACCGCCGCAACCACACCGGCGCAGGCGATTACCGAGCCGACCGACAGGTCGAAATGCCCCGACGCCAGGCAATACAACATGGTGCACGCGGCGATGCCGGTGGTGGAAATCGCCAGGCCCAGACCGCGCATGTTCAAAGGCGAGAGGAAGTTGTCGATCAGCAGCGTACAGGCGACGAAGATGCCGATCGCCGCCAGCAGCATGACCCAGTCATCGAGGAAGCGCCGCATGTCCAAAGGTTTGCGCTCGGTCGGCAGGGTTTCGTTTTGGGTAGTCATCATAGTCACCTCTCAGTTCGCCACGCCGTCAGCGCGGTGGCGTGGCAAAGCCAGTTGCAGCAGGTTGGATTCATTGGCCTGGTCGCGGCTGACTTCGCCGCGCAGGGCGCCTTCGCACAGCACCAGGATGCGATCGGAAATGCCCATCACTTCCATCAGATCGCTGGACACCACGATCACCGAAATGCCGTCGGCGGCGAGGTTATGGATGATCTGGTAGATCTCGGCCTTGGCGCCGATGTCGATGCCACGGGTCGGTTCGTCGAGCAGCAGGACTTTCATCGGCATCGACAGCCAGCGGCCGAGAATGGCCTTCTGTTGATTGCCGCCGGAGAGAAACTTGATCTGCTGGCCGGCGTGCGGGGTTTTCACTTTCAGGGCCTTGATCTGCTTGTCGGCGTTGCCCTTTTCCCACAAGCCGCGGATCAGGCAGCCAAGCCCGGAATGCGCGCCACGGGCACTGATGTTGATGTTTTCGGCAACGCTGGCCAGCGGGATGATGCCTTCCTTCTTGCGATCTTCCGGGCAGAGCAGAATGCCGGCTGCAATCGCGTCACGCGGCGAGCGCAGCTTCAACTCATGACCGCGCAATTCGAGACGGCCGGCGGTGTTGCGTTCCAAGCCACTGAGCAGGCGAAACAGCTCGGTTCGCCCTGCCCCAACCAGTCCGAACAGGCCAAGGATTTCGCCCTTGTGCGCTTCGAAACTGATCGGCTCGCGCAGACCCGGGCCGAGCAAACCATCGACCTTCAACGCCACGGCGCCACGCGGGCGATGGCGATAATCGTAGATGTCCTGAATGTCGCGACCGACCATGCAGGTCACCAGTTGATCGTGGGTCAGCTGGCTCATGTCATCGAAGGTACGCACGTAGCGGCCGTCCTTGAACACGGTGACGGCGTCGCAGATGCGGAACACTTCTTCCATGCGATGGGACACGTAGAGCACCACTTTGCCTTCGTCGCGCAGACGACCGATGATCGCCATCAAGCGATCGATCTCGCGCGCCGAGAGGCTGCTGGTCGGTTCGTCGAAAGCGATAACGTGGGCGCCGCGCGACAAGGCTTTGGCGATTTCTACCAACTGGCGCTGGCCGAGCGACAGGCGCCCGACCTTGGTTTGCGGATCGATTTCATCGGCCAGGCCGTTCAGGCAATTCAAGGCTTTCTGGCGCAGCTCACTGCGATTGATCAAACCGAAGCTGGCCGGCAAGTGGCCAAGAAACAGGTTCTCGGCCACAGTCATTTCCGGAACCAGATGCAGTTCCTGGTGAATCACTGCGACGCCACTGCCGATGCTGTCGGCAGTAGACTTGAAGGCCATTGCCTGCTCGCCGATCTGCAGCTCGCCGCTGCTCGGAATGTAAGCGCCACCGAGGATTTTCAGCAGAGTCGATTTGCCGGCGCCGTTCTCGCCCATCAAGGCATGAACCTGGCCGGGATGGGCGACGAAGCTAATGCCGTCGAGCGCTTTCACGCCGGGAAAGGTCTTGCCGATCCCGTTAAAGCGCAGGCTGCCGCTGGCGCCGTGTTGTTCTTGTGTCTGTAATTGCGCGTGCATAAAGCCACCTCTTCACACCGAAAAACGGCCCGGATGCCCGGGCCGTCGCTGCGTCAGTTCCACAGGCCGATTTTTTCCAGCTCTTGCTTGAAGTTTTCGCGGGTGATCAGGGTGACGTCATCCATGGCGGTGTACTTCGGCGGTTCTTTGCCGGCGGTGATCCACTCGTACATCATCTCGGCGGTCTTGTAGCCTTCGATGTGCGGACTTGGCAGCATCGAACCGAAGAAGCCGCTGTTAGGCTTCTTCAATTCGCCGATGGCGTCGGTGCCGTTGATGCCGATGCCGATCACGTTGCTCGCGGCGAAACCGGCCGCTTCGGTAGCGCGCACGCCGCCCAGCACGGTGTTGTCGTTCATGCCGCCGATGATCAGGTTTTTCGCCGCGCCTGGCAGCTTGACCAGCGCCGAGTTGGTGGCGTCCATGCTGCCCGGTACGTCGAGGGTTTTCAGGGCGGCGAAGAGGATGTGATCTTCCGGCATGCCGGCCTTTTTCAGGGCATCGACCGAACCGTCGGTGCGCTTCTTGCCGGTGTCGAGTTCGTTGTAGGTGTTCACCACCGCGTAGGTGTCTTTCCAGTCCCAGTTACGCTTCTTCGCTTCGGCAGCCATGGCCGCGCCCTGCTTCTGGCCGACTTCGAACGCGGCCATGCCCAGGTACGGCACGTCTTCCATGAACTTGCCGTTGGCGTCGACGAAACGGTCATCGACGGCAATCACTTTCAGGTCGTTGATCTTGGCTTTGGCCATGATGGCCGGGCCGAGGGACACGTCCGGAGGGCAGATCACGAAGCCCTTCGCGCCGTTGGCGGCCAGGCTGTCGATCGCCGAAAGGGTCTTCTCGCCATCCGGCACGGCGATCTTGATCAGTTCAAAGCCTTTGTCCTTGGCGGCTTTTTCGGCAAAAGCCCATTCGGTCTGGAACCAGGGTTCTTCGGCCTGCTTGACCAGAAAACCGATCTTCACCGCGTCGGCGGCGAGCAGCGCGCTGCTCAGGCTGAACGCAGTAACCGCCAGGGCAGTGCTGCACAGGGTACGAATCCCGAATCGACGTTTCATCAGATGACTCCTTGTTATTTTTTTTGAGCAAGGTTTGAAAAGCGTTGAAGCGTGTTCTCAGTGAAGCTGTTTGAAAATAGTCATATCGTATGATGATTGGATTTGAAGCGTAGTTCAGCGCTGGAAATTCGTGTTATTCAGTCGTGGTACATCACCGAGCGACCACCATCGATGGTGATGCACGAGGCGTTGATAAACGGCGCTTCATCGCTGGCGAGAAATACCGCCGTCATCGCCACTTCCAGCGGCTGGCCGATGCGTTTCGGCGGGTGCAGGTCGAAGGCGCGTTGGCGCTCGGCATGCGGATCGGCGAAGCCATTCCAGTAATCGACATTCAGCTGCGTTTCGATATAGCCCGGCGCGATGGCGTTGACGCGAATGCCCTTGGGCGCGTATTCGATGCCGAGCGCGCGAGTCAGGCCGAGCAAGCCGTGCTTGGCCACCGGGTACGGAAAGCAGCCGGGAATGATGTGGCTGGAATGGGTCGACGCGATATTGATGATGCTGCCTACGCCCTGTTCGAGCATTTGCGGCAACACCGCTTTGCAACCATACCAGGCGCCGTCCAGATCAATGGCGAAGCAGCGCCGCCAGTCCTCTTCGGTCATCTGCAAAGGGTCGCGGAACACATTGACTCCGGCGCAGTTGACCAGCACATCAATGCGGCCATGCAGTTCCACCGCGCGTCGGGCCAGAGCGTGCAGATCCTGCTGACTCGACACATCGACCTTGAGCGCCTGCACGTCATGGCCCTGGTCGCACCAATGAGCGGCGACCTGCTCGACCTTGTCGGCCTGTATGTCGCAGATAAGTAATCTGGCTTGCTGTGAGGCGAAGGCGGCAACAATGGCTTCACCGATACCCTGAGCTGCCCCGGTCAATAGCACGACCTTGTTTTTCAGGCGCTCGCCTTTGGGCGGGGCCGGCACTGCCGGCAATGTCAGCGCTTCAGCCACGGCTCAAGCCTCCTGCACACAGACGCAAAAAAACCGGGCATCGGTCGATGTCCGGTTCTGACGGCAACGGGAAGGAAACAGGCAAGCGTCGCTGACGGCATGGAGCCGTGGCGAAAGGCGGATCCCGCTTGCGCGGGCGACAAGAATTCGCTGCATCACTTCACCTGTTTTGTTCTTTTTAAGTGTGAGTGCGTGTTACTGCTGGAGCCGACTATAAACCCGACCACCAAATAATCTCAATATATAATTTTGCATCCCATATTTTGGGATTTAGCCAGCAAAACGCGTACAGAGTTTTCCTGCAACATCGACGCGCATGCTCAGCACCGCGCCGTCCAGAGGATGATTCAGCGGACTCTTCGCGCTGGTGATGAACAGGGTTTTCAGGTCTTCACCACCAAACACGCAACTGGTCGGACGACTGACCGGCAGATCGATTTTGCGATCCACCTGCCCTTGCGGCGTGAGGCGCAACAAGCAACTGCCGTCCCAGCGCGCGTTCCAGACAAAGCCTTCAGCGTCCATGGCCGAGCCGTCGGGGCCGCCGTGTTGATCGGATGAGTGAAAAGCCTGCGGCGCGTCGAGACTGCCGTCGGTGCGGATGAAATATCGATTGAGCGTGCTGTCGAGACTTTCACCAAACAGCAGCGTGGTGCCATCGTCACTCCACAACAAGGTATTGGGGATGCCCAGACCGAGCAGCAACGGTGTGACGCGCTGATCGGGATCGATGCGAAACAGGCCACCGGAACGGCGCACCAGCGGCAGATCCTCGCCTTGCTCGCCGATGTTGTTTTGCATGGTGCCCAACCACAACCGGCCCAAGGCATCACAACGGGCTTCGTTGGCGCGGTTGCCCGGTTGCGGGTCGGCGACGCAAAACAGCGTCAATCGTGGCTCGAGCCCCGGTGAATCCAGATCCAGTCGGTAGACACCGCTGCTCAACGTCACCAGTGCATCGCCGCTGTTGCAAGGAATGAACGCCGAAACATGTTCGGGCATCTGCCAGATCTGCACATTCTGACCAATCAGACGCAGCGCTTGTTTACCGGCGATATCGACCCAGTACAACGCCTGGGTCGGTGCATCCCAGAACGGGCCTTCGCCGAGTTGCGCGCGGTGTTGGGTCAGGGCGGTGAACGGCATATCAAGTCCTTCTGAGTTGTTGTTTTACTGTGGGAGCGAGGTCGCTCGCGAAGGCGGAGTGTCAGTCAATGACTGATGTATCTGACCTGACGCATTCGCGAACAAGCGCGCTCCCACAGACAGGATGTCTCGACAATTTCAGCTAGCTTTTCTACCGGCCATGACTTTCGGATAGAAACGTTTTATCGCCAGATCGGCATTGTCGATCAAGGTCATGCACGCCCACACGCCACGGGTCGAATCACGCGCCGCGATGGCATCGGCCATGTCTTTATGGATCGGCAAGGTGCGGCGCAGTTCATCGGGGTCGGCGGCGGAGACTTCGAACGACACCGCCAGTAACGCACCGAGGGCCGGGACCATTTGTTCGATGAACTGATTATGGCTGGCGGCGAGAATGCATTCATGGAAAGCCTGGTCGGCGCGGTTGTAATCGATGCCGCTGTCGACAGCACGTTCCAGCGCATTGAAAGCCAGTTGCACTGCTTCGATCTGTTCCGGCGTCGCCCGCTCACAGGCCCAGCGCACCGCCATCGGCTCAATGGTGCGGCGCAAATCGAGCAAGTCATCGACGAAGTTTTCCGGCAAGCCATTGCGCGACAGCCAACCCACCACTTGCGGATCGAACAGATTCCAGCGCCGCACCGGCAACACCCGCGTACCGACTTTCGGCCCGACTTCGAGCATGCCTTTGGCGACGAGGGTTTTGATCGCTTCGCGAATCACCGTACGGCTGACGCCGAGCTGCTCGCCCAGATCCGCCTCGACTTTGATGGTCTGCCCGGGCTTGACCTGGCCGGCAGCAATCCAACTGCCCAGCCAGTCAACGGTTGACGCATGAAAGCTGCTGGACATGAACACCTCAAGGCGAATCGCGTGGGTGCCTACGCTAATCATCATACGAATAACAGTCAATCGGATTTTGCAGGCGATCCATAAGCCAGATGTGTGTGCGGGCTTGCTCGCGAAGGCGTGGTTTCAGTCAGCGAATTATTGACTGAACCAACGCTTTCGCGAGAAAGCCCGCTCCCACATGAGTTTGATGTCAGGGAATGAAACGCTCAGGGTTCCAAGCCAATGCGGAAGAACTCGCCGCCGCTCCACACGCCCAACCAGCGCTGGCCACCGATCTCACGACTTACCGCCAATTCGACCAACTGGTAAAACACATTGCGGTGAATCAACGCTTCGAGGTTGCTGCGCACATGCACATAGGGCGCAGGCTCTTGAGTCTCGGGATCAATCTCGACACGGATCGGATGCTCACCCCCCGCCTCGGTGGTTTCCTCTACGTTGGTGGTGAAGCGCAACACTTGCGTCTCGCCCTCGCCTTCCACTTCCAGAGACACCGCTACGAACGGTGCGTCATCGACCTTGATGCCGACCTTCTCGACCGGGGTGATGAGGAAGTAATCATCGCCGTCGCGGCGGATGATGGTGGAGAACAGTTTGACCATCGGCTTGCGCCCGATCGGCGTACCCAGGTAGTACCAGGTGCCGTCGCGGGCGATGCGCATGTCGATATCGCCGCAGAAATCCGGGTTCCACAAATGCACCGGTGGCAGGCCTTTGGTCTTGGGGATCTGCCCCAGCAGGTCATTGGCTGTTTGCGGGTCACTCATGGCGTACTCCTTGATTACTGGTCGCCGATCCCCAGCAGGCTGCGTGCGTATTGCGCCAGCGGCGGACCGATGAGGTCTTCGGGTTTGGAGTCATGGAACGTCAGTAAACCGCCACGACTCTTGATCCGTGCAGTATCAATCAAATACTGGGTGCTGGTCTCGATCAACATGATCTGAATCACGCCGCCGTCGATACCGAGGCGATCCACGGCTTCCTGGTCCAGCCACTCATCGGAGTTGCCGATACGGTCGTCAGCCTTGGCGAAACGTGTGTAGAGCAGATAATGCGCGCCGGCATCACGGGCTTCGCCCATGGCTTGATCGAGGCCTTCCGGCGCACGGGCGCGGCGGACCATCGGGAAATATTCGACAAAGCCCTTGAAGGCTTCTTCGGCGACCACGTTCGGCCGTGGATAGGAGCCCCCCGGCGGTGCGAACGCGCCTTGGGCGATGAAGATGAACGAGTCCGGCTGAATGCGGATATTGTTCACCCGGCGACTGTCGCTGTGATCCAGAAGCCCCGCATCGCTCATGTGAGAGCGAGTGCCTTCGGCCATGTCGCTGACATTCATGCAGCCGCCAAGCGCCAAAACGGCCAGCAGCAAAACCAGGCTACGCATCCTATTCCTCCAGAAGCCGGTGTCGGAAAACCGGCGAATGGCCGTTGGATGCAGCTTTTGCGCCAGCTCGTGAATTTCGCCCTTGATAGATCGCCTTCGCGAGCAAGCTCGCTCCCACATATGAATGCATTCCAAATGTGGGAGCGAGCTTGCTCGCGAAGGCGGATAATCAGCCGCCGATGATCTTCATGACGGTCGCACCACCGGAAAACGCCACCTCCTGCTTGTCACCCAACGCCTTGACCAGCAACCCCTGCAGCGCCGGCAATGCTTGATGGCGCGGTTTGTCGAGCAGATCGCCGACATAGTGGCGGTTGCTCGACGACAGGCAGCCATGCAGCCAACCGGTCGAGGACAGGCGCAGGCGCGAGCAGGTGCGGCAGAACGGCACGCTTTCGTTGGCGATCACCCCGAAAGTGCCGCGACCGGGAATCGCGTAGCGTACCGCCGTGGCGTCCACCGGAGCGTCAGTCTGGGCGTATTCATAACGTTCGCCGATCAAGCCGAGCAACTGCTCAAGGCTGACGAATTGCTGCAGGAAGGCATTGGAATCCTTGGCCAGGTGGCCCATGCGCATCAACTCGATGAAACGCAGTTCAAAACCTCGTTCCAGGCAGTAATCGAGCAGCGGCATGACCTGATCGAGATTCTGCCCGCGCAACGGCACCATGTTGACCTTGATCTTCATTCCGGCGGCGGCAGCCTGATCCATGCCATCGAGCACGCTGGCCAGATCGCCGCCACGAGCGATGCTGCGGAAAGCAGCGGCATCAAGCGTATCGAGGGAAACGTTGATCCGACGCAGACCGGCATCCACCAGCAACGGGAGTTTTTTCGCGAGGAGTTGACCGTTGGTGGTCAGGCTGATGTCGTCGAGGCCCATCTGGCCGACGGCAGTCATGAACGATTCGAGTTTGGGGCTGACCAGTGGCTCGCCGCCAGTGATGCGCAGGCGCTCGATGCCGGCCGCTTCGATCAGGTATTCGACGCCGCGTGCCATGGCTTCGGCCGACAGTTCATCCTGCGCAGCCACCAACCGCTTGCCGTTGGGCACGCAATAGGTACAGGCGTAATTGCAGGCAGAGGTCAGGCTGATGCGCAAATTGCGAAAACGCCTGCCTTGACGGTCAACGATCATGAAACACTCCGGCGAAAGAAAATCGAGCGAGCAAAACTTGACTGAGAAATCAGGTTTTAGCAAGCCCTAAGCCTGAGTATATTCCTGTGCTATTGCGCCATGTTGCGAAAACACGGCGCAATCAGCCCGCTGAATGACTTATGTGCTCGGCGTTTCCGGGTCGCGCTTGCGCTTGTTGCCCATGCGCACGCCGATGTCCATCAGGAACTGGAAGAAACCTTCCTGATCTTCCAGCACATTGCTCCAGAACGGCGAGTGATACAGCGCCACCGCGCCATGCACCAGCGCCCAGGATGCGCAGTAGTGGAAGTACGGCGGCACGTCTTCGAGCTTGCCTTCGCTGATGCGGCCCTTGATCAGCAGCGTCAGGCGTTCGAAGTTCGAGGCACGGATCTTGTGCAGCTCCTCGACCATCTCCGGCACCTGATTGCCCTTGACTACTTTCTCTTCGAGGCGGTCGAACAGACGATAGCGCTGCGGGTCGCGCATGCGGAATTCGAAGTAGGCGCGCGACAGCGCTTCCTTGTCCTTGTCGACATCCGCCGAATGCAGCAGCTCGTTCAGATCGCGCTCGTAGTCGAGCATCAGGCGCAAGTAGATCTCGGCCTTGGATTTGAAGTGCTTGTAGATCGTGCCTTTGCCGATACCCACGGCATCAGCAATCATCTCGACGGTGACACTGTCTTCACCCTGGTCGAGGAACAGCTTGAGCGCGGTATCGAGAATTTCCTGCTCGCGGCGACGAAATTCACGGACCTTACGAGGTTCTTTATGCATAAGAAAAAGGTCTGAAGGGTCAAAATTCGAAGCCGCGTATTATGCCTAACTTGCACAAAAAAGCACGGTTCATCGACCAAATCTGTGTTTCTTGTTCATTTTGAGAACGATTGGAGTGCAATGAGAACTCAACTGAAGCAAACGTATTCCAAATTTGTTTAAAAACCCCGACCGGCTCACTGGACTGCACGCCAGACTGATCAATACTTGAACTGTCGGGCGACATCTCCCCCAAGTGTCGTGCCGGTAAAGGTACCAACGGACCGCGTGCCTTTGTTTTACTCCTAATGGTCTTAACCCGGATTCACCCCCCAGAACCCGGGTTTTTTTTGCCTGCGATTTGGCCAGCCGTCACAGGGCAGATTTAACACTCGCCAGCGGGAACAAGCGCTTGAAGTTTTCCGTGGTCTGCTCGGCAAAGCGCTCGTAGTTCTCACCACGCAGCATCGCCAGAAACTCCGCCACTTCGCGCACGTACTGCGGCAGGTTCGGCTTGCCGCGATACGGGATCGGCGCCAGGTACGGCGAGTCGGTTTCCACCAGCAGGCGATCGGCCGGCACTTTGCTCGCCACATCACGCAGGGCGTCGGCATTGCGGAACGTGACGATGCCCGACAGGGAAATGTAATACCCCATGTCCAGCGCCGCTTTGGCCATGTCCCAGTCTTCGGTGAAGCAATGCAACACGCCGGCCTGAGGCAGCGCCGCTTCGCGCAGCAGTTCGAGGGTGTCGGCACGGGCGCCGCGAGTGTGGATGATCACCGGCTTGCCGGTCTGCTGTGCCGCTTGCAGATGCAGGCGAAACGACTCCTGCTGCAACTCGGCGGCTTCCGGCTCGTAGTGATAGTCGAGACCGGTTTCACCGATCGCCACCACCTTCGGGTGATTGAGTTCGTGCAGCAGCCAATCCAGCGCCGGCGCCGCGCCCGGCTGTACATCCAGTGGATGCACGCCGACCGAACAGTCAACGTCGTCGTAGCGTTCAGCGAGCGCCTTGACGTCGGCGGCGTTGTCGGCACTGACGCCGATGCACAGAAAGTGTCCGACCCCGCGCTCGCGGGCCGCAGCGAGTGCGGCATCCAGCGAGCCGTCATGGGCGGCGAGGTCGAGACGGTCCAGGTGACAATGGGAATCTACGAGCATAAAAGACTGCAACTTACATCGTATGAGTGGGACGGTCGGATTTCAGCGCTCCGGCCAGATGAGTTTCGATGCGACTGCGCGCCGTGTCGTCGCCGTCGTTGAATTGCACGCCAACGCCGGCGGCGCGGTTGCCTTGTGCGCCTTTGGGGGTGATCCAGGCGACTTTGCCGGCGACCGGAATTTTTTCCGCTTCGTCCATCAAGTGCAAAAGCATGAACACCTCGTCACCCAACCTGTAGCTCTTGTTGGTCGGGATGAACAGGCCACCGTTCTTGATAAACGGCATATAGGCGGCGTAAAGCACCGACTTGTCCTTGATGGTCAGGGACAAGATGCCGTTACGCGGCCCCGGGCTGACAGGTTCAATCATGTTCACCTCCACTGCTGATCTCCAGAGTCTAGGTAAACATTTCTATCTTTGACCAGGCAATCCCGCCCATTGCACCAACAATGCTTCCAGCAACAGGGCCGGATTGAGGTTGGCCTTGCTCAGCACTTTCTGCCGCTGGGCGAGAATCCAGTCCTGTATTTGCAGCACTTTGCCCTGTGCACTTTTCTGCGCCAGGTACTGCACGACCTTGCGCATATCGGCCAGGCCGAGGCCGGCTTCGTCCTGCGTCAACTGGTAGCGCAGGATCAGGCTCGACCAATCGCAGAACCAGTCGAACAGACGCAGCATCGGAATGCTTTTCCACTCTTCGGCCAGTTGCGTCGGCGATTGCTGGCCCTTGAGCAGCTTCTTCACGCCTTCGACCACTTGCGCGCGCTGTTCACGCACGCCCTGCGATTGCAGGCTGACCGCCATCAGCGGCGAACCGGCGGCCAGCGTCAGCAGTTCGAGGCGCTCTTCCTCCGCGCAATCGGGTAGCGCCTGAGCCAGCCACTGCAGGCTCATCGCCTCGCCCGGCAACGGACAGGCCTGCTGCACGCAACGACTCTTGATGGTCGGCAACAACCGGCTCGGCTGGTGGCTGACCAACAGCAGCACAGTGTCGCCGGACGGCTCTTCGAGGCTTTTAAGCAAGGCGTTGGCCGCGTTGATGTTCATCGACTCGACCGGCTCGATCAGCACCACTTTGCGCCCGCCGAGCTGCGCGGTCTGCACGACGAAGCTGACCAGATCACGAACCTGGTCGACCTTGATCGCCTTGTCCGCCTCTTCCGGCTCGAGAATGTAATTATCCGGATGACTGCCGGCCTTGAGCAGCAGGCAGGATTTGCACTCGCCACACGCCTCCGGCGTCGGGCGCTGGCACAGCAGGCTGGCCATCAAGCGCTCGGCGAGCGCACGTTTGCCGATCCCGGCCGGACCGTGCAGCAGATACGCGTGGGCATGCTGATTGCGTCCGGCCAGTTGCTGCCAGAGGCTGGCTTGCCATGGATAGGCCTCAGCCACGGGCCAGCTCCAGCAAATTCGGCAGCAAGGTGTCGAGCGATTGCTGAACCTTGGCCAAGGGCTGACCGGCATCAATCCGCACATAGCGCGACGGGTCGGCTTCCGCGCGTTTCAGGAACGCATTGCGCACGTTTTCGAAAAACGCCCGGCCTTCGAGTTCGAAGCGGTCCAGTCGGCCTCGGGCACTGGCGCGGGCCAGACCGATTTCCACGGGAAGGTCGAAAATCAATGTCAGATCGGGGCGCAGGTCGCCTTGCACGAAGGTTTCCAGGGTCGCGATGCGTTCCAGCGACAAACCACGACCGCCGCCCTGATAGGCGTATGTCGAATCGGTGAAGCGATCACACAGCACCACAGCGCCACGCGCCAGCGCCGGGCGAATCACTTCAGCCAGATGCTGCGCGCGCGCGGCGAACACCAACAACAGCTCGGCGTCCGGGTGCATCACTTCGTCGGCCGGGGTCAGCAACACCTCGCGAATGCGCTCGGCCAGTGGCGTGCCGCCGGGTTCACGGGTCAACAGTACTTCGATACCGGCGGCGCGCAGGCGCTCTGCGAGGTATTCGCGATTGGTGCTCTTGCCCGCGCCTTCCGGGCCTTCCAGAGTAATAAACAAGCCAGTCACAGGAAGTCCTTCATCAAAGTCATTGCGTGCTCTGCGGTGCAGCGGCATCCGGCTCCGGCGCTGGCGCAGGTTCTTGTGTTGGCACCTGCGGCAGCGCGTCGGGCGCAGTGTTGGGCGAGGCTGCCGGAATCGCCTCATCGGCGGCCGGCGCGGGTGCCGGTGCCGGGCTGGAACGGTAATCGGCACGGCGTTTGAGCTGGTATTCGCGCACTGCGTTGTTGTGTGCATCCAGGTCGTCGGAGAACACATGACTGCCATCGCCACGGGCAACGAAATACAGGCTGGAGCCTTCCACCGGGTTGAGCGCAGCATGAATCGCTTCGCGCCCGACCATGGCAATCGGCGTCGGCGGCAAGCCGGGAATCACGTAGGTGTTATAGGGCGTCGGTTCTTTCAAATGCGCGCGGGTCAGTTTGCCGGTGTAGCGATCGCCGAGGCCATAAATCACCGTCGGGTCGGTCTGCAACTGCATGCCCAGTGCCATGCGCCGCACGAACACCCCAGCAATCTGCCCACGCTCCTGCGGTACGCCGGTCTCTTTCTCGACCAGCGAAGCCATGATCAGCGCCTGATACGGCTCTTTGTAAGGCACATCGGCGGAACGCTGCGCCCACTCTTTGGCGAGCACTTCGTCAAGACGGTCAAAAGCCTTCTTCAGCAGCTCGGCATCGGACATGCCGCGCACGAAACGATAGGTGTCCGGGAAAAACCGGCCTTCAGGAAACAGGCCTTTGTGGCCAATCTTCGCCATGACGTCGCTGTCGCTCAGACCGTTGAGGGTCTGCTCGAGTTTTTCGTCCTTAGCCAGCGCGGCGCGCACTTGATGAAAAGTCCAGCCTTCGACCAGCGTCAGGCTGTACTGAACCACGTCACCACGCTTCCACGAATCGATCAAGCCGTTGACGGTCATCCCCGGCTGCATGCGGTACTCGCCGCTGTGAATCGGCGTGCCGGCGAGATTGAAGCGCCAGTATACGCGCAGCCAGAACGCGTCCTTGATGACGCCGTCGGTTTCGAGCTCAAGGAAGGTACGCGTCGGTGTAGAGCCTTTCGGCACATCCAGCAGTTGTTCCTGCGGGATATTGAGGGGCTGCTCCAGTGCCGAATGAATTTTCCAGGCGCTGGCGCCCAACAGCAGCCCTGCCAGAACCAGTCCGGTTTCCAGCAGCAGCAAAAGTTTACGTCTCACGAATCAAGCATCCAGTAGCGCGCGGGCAAGGGTTTGCAGTTTACGGGTGAGCGGGCCAACCGGCCAGCTCAGTGCAGCGCAGGCGCGTACCGGCCAGACGCCATAAACGCTGTTGCAGACAAACACTTCATCAGCCCATTGCAGCTGTTCGAGGGGGATATCGGCGATTTGCGTGGGGATGGCCAGTGAATCGGCCTGAAACAATATTTCAGCGCGCATCACACCAGCGACGCCGCAGCGCTTCAAGTCCGGGGTGATCAGAGCACCGTCGCGCACCAGGAAAATATTGCTGAACACACCTTCGACAACGCGCCCCGCCTGATCGAGCATCAAGCCTTCGGCATGCTGGCCATCCTGCCATTCGGCACGGGCGAGCACCTGTTCCAGCCGATTAAGATGTTTGAGCCCGGCCAGCAACGGCTGCGTGGATAAGCGCGTGTTGCAGGGAAACAGGCGGATGCCGTGCTCGGCGTGGCCAGCGGGATAAACCGCCGGCGGATTGCCTTGCAGAATGCGTCGGCCCTGCGCCGCAGGATCGGACGCATAACCGCGCAAGCCGTCGCCGCGAGTGAGGATGAGCTTGAGCACACCCTCCTCCATCGCTGCCGCATAGCTGAGCAGCTCATGGCGAACAAGCTCGAGATCAGTCGCGATGGCCAGACGCGCGCAGCCATCGGCCAGACGCGTCAGGTGCCGATCCAGCAGGACCGGCCGACCACCGTGCACAGCCATGGTCTCGAACAGACCATCGCCGTAAGCCAGGCCGCGATCTTTCAGCGACAAAGCGTCAGCCGGTTGACCGTCGACCCAGCTGTCCATCAGCCTGCGAACCGGCGGAACGCCAGGGTGCCGTTGGTGCCGCCGAAACCGAACGAGTTGGACAGCACGACATCAATGTCCATGTTGCGCGCCGTGTGTGCGACGAAATCGAGATCGCAGCCTTCGTCCGGCTCATCCAAGTTGATGGTCGGCGGTGCCACCTGGCTGTTGATCGCCAGAACGCTGAAGATCGCCTCGACTGCGCCCGCTGCGCCCAGCAGATGGCCGGTCATCGACTTGGTCGAGCTGACCGCCAGCTTGTAAGCGTGATCGCCGAATACCGTCTTGATCGCATTGGCTTCTGCAAGGTCGCCGGCCGGTGTCGAGGTGCCGTGGGCGTTGATGTACTGCACTTGGTCGACATTGATCTTCGCATCGCGCAGGGCATTGGTGATGCAGCGCGCGGCACCGGCGCCGTCGGCGGGTGGCGAGGTCATGTGGAACGCATCGCCACTGGTACCGAAACCGATCAATTCGGCGTAGATCGTCGCGCCGCGGGCCTTGGCGTGTTCGAGTTCTTCGAGAACCAGCGCGCCGGCACCATCGGACAGGACAAAGCCGTCACGGCCCTTGTCCCAGGGACGGCTGGCGCGGGTCGGCTCGTCGTTGCGGGTCGACAGCGCACGGGAGGCGCCGAAGCCGCCCATGCCCAGACCGCAAGCGGCCATTTCGGCGCCGCCGGCAATCATCACGTCGGCTTCGTCGTACATGATGTTGCGCGCTGCCATGCCGATGCAGTGCGTACCGGTGGTGCACGCGGTGGCAATGGCGTAGTTGGGTCCCTGTGCCCCCAGATGGATCGACAGGAAGCCGGAAATCATATTGATGATCGAGCCAGGCACAAAGAACGGAGAGATCCGTCGCGGACCTGTCTCGTGCAGGGTGCGGCTGGTTTCCTCGATGTTGGTCAGACCGCCAATGCCCGAACCCATGGCCACGCCAATGCGTTCACGGTTGGCATCGGTGACTTCCAGACCGGCGTTGCGCACGGCTTGAAAGCCTGCGGCCAGACCGTACTGAATGAACAGGTCGAGCTTGCGCGCTTCCTTGACCGACAGGTATTCCTCGACATTGAAACCTTTGACCGAACCGCCAAAGCGGGTCGAATAGGCAGAAAGGTCGGTGTGTTCGATCAGACCAATGCCACTGCGGCCAGCCAGAATGCCCTGCCAACTGCTCGGCACATCCGTGCCCAGTGGCGACAACATACCCATACCGGTGACTACGACGCGTCTACGCGACACAGCACTCTCCTTTTCAAATGACGACTTTGCATCAGGCCTAAAGAAAAAACCGCACGCCATGATGGCAGTGCGGTTTTTCCATGACAGCAAGCAACGATTACAAACTATTACGCCTGATGGCTGGTAACGTAGTCGATTGCAGCTTGTACAGTAGTGATCTTTTCAGCTTCTTCGTCAGGGATTTCGGTCTCGAATTCCTCTTCCAGAGCCATCACCAGCTCAACGGTGTCAAGGGAGTCGGCACCCAGGTCTTCTACGAAGGAAGCGGTGTTGACCACTTCTTCTTCCTTAACACCCAGTTGCTCGGCAACGATTTTCTTGACGCGCTCTTCGATGGTGCTCATACCTTGTTTTCACTCCTAATGGACAAATTCAGGCAGCTGGCCAGTGGGTAAGTGTATAGAAAGACTTTTCAGCTTTTCAACTGAAAGCTTCACTCCTCAAACCCTGCGACCCTCTGCCTATAAATAGATTGCAGCTTTATAACGGATTTTAGACAGCTCGTATGACATTTTTTTGAAGCAATCCGTCACATTTTACTTACATGTACATCCCGCCGTTCACCGGGATTGTAGCCCCGGTAACGTATGCCGCACCGTCGGATGCAAGAAAAGCGACCACGGACGCAATCTCTTGAGCTTGTCCCAGACGGCCCAGCGGAATCTGCGTCTGCAAGGCTTCACGCTGTGCTTCAGGCAGCTCGCGGGTCATATCGGTGTCGATAAACCCTGGGGTTACCGAGTTGACCGTAATAGAACGCGAACCGACTTCACGCGCCATCGCCCGGCTGAAACCTTCCAGACCGGCCTTGGCGGCTGCATAGTTTACTTGGCCGGCGTTGCCCATGGCACCCACCACCGAGCCAATACTGATAATTCGCCCCCAACGAGCCTTGGTCATGCCGCGCAGAACGCCCTTGGACAGGCGATACAGACTGTTCAGATTGGTATCGATCACGTCGTACCACTCGTCGTCTTTCATGCGCATCATCAGGTTATCGCGGGTGATACCGGCATTATTGACCAGAATCGCCACCGGCGCACCGAACTGTTCCTGAATGGCTGCCAACACGGCGCTGACCGATTCGTCGCTGGTGACATTGAGTTCGAAACCGGCACCCTGGATACCGTTTTCCTTCAGGGTCGCGGCAATGCGCTCAGCGCCCGACGCGGAGGTCGCGGTGCCAACAACGATGGCGCCCTGACGACCCAGTTCCAGTGCGATGGCCTGGCCGATACCGCGGCTTGCACCGGTAACCAGTGCAACTTTACCTTGCAGACTCATGCAAGTTTCTCCTGATTCAGGCCTGCGCTGCGCGAGCGGCAGCGAAGGCGTCTGGGGTATTGAGATTGGAAGTCGAAACGCCTTCGGCGCAACGCTTGTTCAGGCCAGCAAGGACTTTGCCTGGGCCGCATTCGACCAGATTCGTGGCGCCCTTGGCGGCCAACGTCTGCACCGATTCAACCCAGCGCACTGGCTTATAGAGCTGTTCGAGCAGATCGCGCTTGAGGGTTTCCAGATCGGCCGGCACTTGCGCGCTGACGTTCTGCACCACCGGGATCTGCGGAGCCTGCCAGTCGATGGCAGCAATGGATTCGGCGAAACGCTCGGCAGCCGGACGCATCAGCTCGCAGTGCGAAGGCACGCTTACCGGCAATGGCATGGCGCGCTTGGCGCCACGGGCCTTGCAGCCCTCAATGGCGCGCTCGACGGCTGCCTTGGCACCGGCAACCACGACTTGGCCCGGCGAGTTGAAATTCACCGCGCTGACGACTTCGCCTTGCGCCGCTTCGGCGCAGGCAGCCAGCACGTCGGCATCTTCCAGACCGAGGATCGCGGCCATGCCGCCCTGCCCGGCCGGAACCGCTTCCTGCATCAACTGACCACGGCGCTCGACGAGCTTGACCGCATCAGCAAGGGTCAGGCTGCCGGCAGCAACCAGCGCGCTGTATTCGCCAAGGCTGTGGCCGGCAACGAATGCCGGACGCGCACCACCTTCGGCCAGCCACAGACGCCACAGGGCGATCGAGGCGGTCAGAATGGCCGGTTGGGTTTTGTCGGTTTGGTTGAGCAGCTCTTCCGGGCCCTGCTGGGTCAGTGCCCACAGGTCGTAGCCCAGTGCAGCAGAGGCTTCTTGAAAGGTTTCGAGGATCAGCGGATGTTGCGCGCCCAGCTCGGCCAGCATGCCGAGGGACTGCGAACCCTGTCCTGGAAAGACGAATGCGAGGGAAGCAGACATGTAACAAGCCCCTAATGATCTTGTCGTCGGAAAATAACGCCCCGTTGGGACGCCAGAAACTGACAGTTTGGATGGCCCTTTGAACCGGGCGGTCACATTTAAGCATTGTCCGACGAAAACGCCTAAGACAACAGATCCTCCAGGCGACCGTGAAGACGCTCGGGCAGGTTCTCCTGAATCTCGATCAGCGCCCGCTGAATCGCACTCTGAAAGCCTTGAACCCCGGCCGATCCGTGACTCTTCACAACGATGCCCTGCAGGCCGAGAAAGCTTGCGCCATTATGTCGCGCCGGAGCCAGATCGGCCTGCAGACGCTTCATCAACGGCAGCGCCAAGGCGCCGACCGCGCGAGAAGCCATGTTTTTCTTGAACAAGGCTTCGATGCGCGCCGCAATCATCGTCGCAAGGCCTTCGCTGGACTTCAGCAGAATGTTGCCGACGAAGCCGTCACACACCACCACATCCGCCTCACCGCGATACAAGCCGTCGCCTTCGATGAAGCCGACGTAATTGATCCCGCGTGCAGCCTGCAGCAGCGTCGCTGCCAATTTGACCTGCTGATTGCCCTTGATGTCTTCGGTGCCGATGTTCAGCAACGCCACACGCGGACGGACGATGCCCAGGGTCTGCGCGGCCACCGAACCCATCACCGCGAACTGCAGCAGGTGCTCGGCGCTGCAATCGACGTTGGCGCCAAGATCGAGCAACTGGCAATAACCGGTCTGCGTCGGAATCGCCGCAACCATCGCCGGACGATCAATGCCTGGCAATGTCTTGAGCACGAATCGCGACAACGCCATTAACGCGCCGGTATTGCCAGCACTGACACAGGCTTGCACCTTGCCATCGCGAAGCAACTCAAGGGCAACACGCATCGACGAATCCGGCTTGCCACGCAGGGCCTGGGCAGGTTTTTCATCCATGGTGATGACTTCGCTGGCCGGCACAATCGTCAGGCGCGCGCGATCGGCAGCCGATTGGCCGTTGATCAGTTCTTCAAGAAGGGAGGGTTGACCGACGAGGGTCAGGTGCAGCGAGGGCGTAGCAGACAGGCAAGCGAGGCTGGCCTGAACAATGCTGCGGGGACCGAAGTCCCCGCCCATTGCGTCAATCGCGATGACTTGAGCGGACAAGTGATTACTCGTCAGCGCCCTTGTCGATCACTTTACGGCCACGGTATACGCCTTCTGGCGATACGTGGTGACGCAGGTGAACTTCACCGGTGGTTTTTTCTACAGACAGGGTGCTAGCCTCGAGAGCGTCGTGCGAACGGCGCATGTCACGGGCAGAGCGGGATTTTTTGTTCTGCTGAACAGCCATAATTGATTAACTCCTAAACGTTTGGGTCACGCTTTAACTGCGCCAATACACTGAACGGGTTGGACCGCGTTACCTCGTCCTCGCTCGGTTCGGGCTCATCTGCTCCCGCCGGCTGCTGGCATTCTTCCGGATGATGAGCAGGCACAATGGGCAAGGCGAGCAGAAGCTCCTCCTCGATCAGTGACTGCAGATCCAATGGATCTTCGCCCAGTTCCAGCACGTCATAACCTTTCGGCAACGACTGGGTATTCGCACCCTCCTTCACCACGGCGTAACTGCATTCGCTGTGGATCGGCAGGGTGACCAGCTCAAGACAACGCTGGCAGACCATTTTGACTTCGGTGTCGATAAAGCTGTGGATCACCACAGACTTACGTTCATCTCGTTCAAAAACGAATTTGGCCTGCACCGTACCGACATCGTCGGAAAGCGGGTCGCAGAGTCTCTTCAAATCGGCCAGCAGCAGTTCACCTTGAAGGGTGGTGCCACGGTCAGCCAATTTGCGCGGGTCAACGTGAGGTGGAATCGGGTCATTCAACATAGGCGCAGCATTATAGGGATGCACCCACCCATGTCAAAGGAAATTGTGCCCTGTCCGTCACTTGCGCGCCTCCGCTAGAATCCGCACCTGCCTCAGGAGACGTCCATGCTGCCTTTATTACTTGCTTCAAGCTCGACTTATCGTCGTGAATTGCTCGCCCGCCTGCACCTGCCGTTCGTCTGCAGCTCGCCGGACATCGACGAAAGCCACCGCCCGGGCGAATCCGCGATCGATCTGGTCAAACGCCTCGCCGAGGAAAAAGCCCGCGCCCTGACGGACAGCCACCCTGCTCATCTGATCATTGGCTCGGATCAGGTCGCCGTCCTCGGCGAGCAAATCATTGGCAAGCCACACACCTTCGAAAAGGCTCGCGAGCAATTGGTGGCGGCCAGCGGCGCAAGCGTGACATTCCTAACCGGCCTGACCCTGCTCAACAGCCAGACCGGGCAATGCCAGGTCGACTGCGTGCCGTTTACCGTGCACATGCGTCAGCTGGATCAGGCGCGCATCGAACGCTATCTGCGCATCGAGCAGCCGTACGACTGCGCGGGCAGCTTCAAGGCAGAGGGATTGGGCGTGAGCCTGTTTCAATCGACCGAAGGCCCGGATGCCACCAGCCTGATTGGCCTGCCGCTGATTCGCCTGATCGACATGTTGTTGGTCGAAGGCGTGCAAATCCCTTGAAAGCAAAAGATCGCAGCCTTCGGCAGTCCTGCACCGATCCATGCAAGAGCTGTCGCAGACTGCGATCTTTTGAGCTTGAAACGATTTAACGCAACGAAGGCCCGTGGAAACCCATCCACATCGCCAACTGCTCAGCCACGCTGGCACCGAGCTTTTTCGAAAAGCGATCGAACGGCGATTCCTGCACGGTGAAATCCACCAGCTCCTTCTCGCCAATCACATCACGCGCTACCGAACTGGCACTGCCCAGGCCATCGATCAGGCCCAGCGGCAATGCCTGCTCACCCGACCAGACCAGCCCGGAAAACAGCTCCGGATGCTCTTTGTCCTTCAGGCGATCACCACGACCCTGCTTGACGCTGTTGATGAACTGCTTGTGCGTGGTGTCGAGCACGCTTTGCCAGAATGCGGTTTCTTCAGCCTTTTGCGGCTGGAACGGATCCAGGAATGCCTTGTGCTCGCCCGAGGTGTAGGTGCGACGCTCAACGCCGAGTTTCTCCATGGTGCCGACGAAACCGTAACCCGCCGCCGTCACGCCGATCGAGCCGACCAGACTGGCCTTGTCGGCGTAAATTTGATCCGCCGCACTGGCGATGTAATAGGCGCCCGAAGCACCAAGATCGGAAATCACTGCGTAGAGCTTGATCTCTGGATGCAGGCCACGCAGACGCTTGATCTCGTCATAGACATAACCGGACTGCACCGGACTGCCGCCCGGACTGTTGATGCGCAGGACTACGCCCTTGACCTTTTTGTCTTCGAACGCCGCGCGCAGGCTGCCAACGATATTGTCAGCGCTGGCCGGCTCCTTGTCGGCGATCACGCCGTCGATCTCGATCAACGCCGTGTAGTTCGGACCGCGGGTGGCGCTTTTTTCCATGTCCATCAGCGGCGTGAACAACAGCAGAGCAACAAACAGATAAACAAACGTCAGCAGCTTGAAGAAAATCCCCCAACGCCGCGACCGACGCTGCTCCTGGACACCGGCCAGCAAAGTCTTTTCCAACAGCTTCCAGCTTTTCGCGTCACCGTCGTCGGCACTTGCCTTGGCCGGTGCTTTCCATTCGTCGGTCATGCCATCTACCCCAGCAAAAACGTATTAAGCCCGCTGACCCAGCCAGGCATGCAATTCAGAAAAACGGTCGATCGACAGGCGCGGCTCGAACTGCTGCAGGGACTCGATCGATTGCGCGCCATAACTGACCGCCACCGAATCCATCCCCGCGTTGCGCGCCATCAGCAGATCGAAGGACGAGTCGCCGACCATCAGCGCCTGCTCCGGACGCACGCCACAGTGGCTGACGATCTGCTCAAGCATCAGAGGGTGCGGTTTGCTGGCAGTTTCATCGGCAGCGCGGGTGATATCGAAATAATCGTCCCAACCGTTGGCTTTGAGCACACGATCCAGTCCGCGACGGTTTTTGCCCGTCGCTACCGCCAGGTGATAACCCTGTTCGCGAAACGACGCCATCGACTCGACCACGCCTTCGAACAGCGGCGAAGGCACCGCTTCGGCAGCAATGTAGTGATCGGCGTAGTACTCGCGAAACGCGAGCATTTCTGCGTCGCTGATTTCGGGATACAGCGTGCGAATCGCTTCCGGCAAGCCGAGACCGATGATGCCTTTGACGGCGAAATCATCGCGCAGCTCGAAGCCGGAACGCCCGGACGCCGAGTGCATGGCCTCGACGATCCGATGAATGGAATCGGCGAGGGTGCCGTCCCAGTCGAAAATCAGCAGCTTGTAATCAGATGGGCGCACTCAATCGCTCCACTGTTTTGGCCCACATTTCATCGACGGGCGCTTGCAAATTCAGCTTGCCGCCGTCGGGCAGCGGCACGGTCAGCATGTAGGCGTGCAGGAACAGACGCTTGCCGCCCAAATCGCGGATTTCCCTGGTGAAATCCTCGTCGCCATACTTGCTGTCACCCGCAATGCAATGGCCAGCATGCAAGGTGTGCACGCGAATCTGGTGGGTACGACCGGTAACCGGTTTAGCCTCGACCATGGTGGCGAAATCGCCGAAGCGGCGCAGCACCTTGAACATCGTCAGGGCTTCTTTGCCTTCATCGTTGACCTCGACCATGCGCTCGCCGGAACGCAGATTGCTCTTGAGCAACGGTGCACGAACCTGCTTGATCGACGTAGCCCAGTTGCCACGGACCAGCGCCATGTAGCGCTTGTCGACGCCATCGCCGCGCAGTTGCTCGTGCAGGTGGCGCAACATGCTGCGCTTCTTGGCAATCATGAGCAGGCCGGAGGTGTCACGGTCGAGACGGTGAACCAGCTCCAGCTCCTTGGCATCGGGACGCAACTGACGAAAAGCTTCGATCACACCAAAATTCAGCCCGCTTCCGCCGTGAACCGCAATGCCGGCAGGCTTGTTGATCACGATCAGGGCCTTGTCTTCGAAGACGATCGAAGCTTCCAGGCGCTGCAACAGCCCCTGGGCCAGCGGCACCGGTTCGTCGCGTTCAGGCACGCGAACCGGCGGCACGCGCACGATGTCGCCGGCCTGCAGCTTGTATTCGGGCTTGATCCGCCCCTTGTTCACGCGCACTTCGCCTTTGCGCAAAATGCGGTAAATCAAGGTCTTGGGCACGCCTTTGAGCCGGGCGAGGAGAAAGTTGTCGATTCGTTGGCCGGCATACTCCGGCGAGACTTCAAGCAATTGAACGCCTGGAGTCGAAGGGGCAGTAGTTGTCATGCCGCGGATGATAACAATTTTTATGGAATTGAAGCACTTAATCATTGCTGCTATAGTCGCGAACGCCGCCAAAAGCGGCCTGGACAGCGGAACCACGGTCAACGACCGGCCCTGACCAACGCAATTCACCAGGGCGCGAGGCCGTCCTACGGGGCTTTCGCTACGTAACGGTGGAGTTTGCGGTTGTAACGAGCGCAGGTGACATGAGGCCTGAATTACACCGCCGAGCAGAGTTCTGACTCGCACGGCAGGCAACATTCAAGGCCAGTTCACAAAGTGCAGTCGACTGCGAATGACCCCGAGCGAATGTTCCGGAAACATCGCCTGAATTAGCCATGATGCGTGACCTCCCCTTTCGGAGCTCACGGTAAATGCCAACCCGCTGCGGATTCTGCGCGCGGCAGCACCCGAATTATCAGGGATACGTGTAGGGTGGAGATGCACAACCGCCGGACTGTGTAGCAACAAGCTTTGATCAAGACGCTTCATCTCGTCCACAGCCGCTGTTTGATTCCTCCTCCTGACTGAGTGCTTAAGTAGCCACAGCAAGCAGGACGCGTACGTCGCGGTATCGGCCCAATTGGTCGGACATCGCTGGACACGGGAATGGCCAACCACTCCCGACGCACCTGACACCGACCGTGAGAAGTCGTGTGTGCCGAACGCCGTTTCCGGCAGCCCGGAAACCGACGGTACTACATGAAAAGAATGCTGATTAACGCAACTCAACCCGAAGAGTTGCGTGTTGCACTGGTAGATGGCCAGCGCCTCTACGACCTGGACATCGAATCCGGTGCACGCGAGCAGAAGAAGGCCAACATCTATAAAGGCCGCATCACTCGCATCGAACCAAGCCTTGAGGCTGCCTTTGTCGATTTCGGCTCCGAGCGCCACGGCTTCCTGCCCCTCAAAGAAATCTCCCGCGAATACTTCAAGAAAGCCCCTGAAGGCCGCGTCAACATCAAGGACGTCCTGAGCGAAGGCCAGGAAGTCATCGTTCAGGTCGAAAAAGAAGAGCGTGGCAACAAGGGCGCCGCCCTGACCACCTTCATCAGTCTGGCCGGTCGTTACCTCGTACTGATGCCGAACAACCCGCGTGCCGGCGGCATCTCCCGTCGCATCGAAGGCGAAGAGCGCAACGAACTGCGTGAAGCGCTGAACGGTCTGGTTGCTCCAGCCGACATGGGCCTGATCGTGCGCACTGCCGGCCTTGGCCGCAGCAGCGAAGAAATGCAGTGGGACCTCGATTACCTGCTGCAACTGTGGACCGCCATCAAAGAAGCCTCGCTGGATCGCTCCGCGCCATTCCTGATCTACCAGGAAAGCAACGTGATCATCCGCGCCATCCGCGATTACCTGCGCCAGGACATCGGCGAAGTGCTGATCGACAGCGTTGAAGCCCAGGACGAAGCCCTGACCTTCATCCGCCAGGTGATGCCGCAGTACGCCAGCAAGATCAAGCTGTACGAAGACAGCGTGCCGCTGTTCAACCGTTTCCAGATCGAAAGCCAAATCGAGACCGCATTCCAGCGCGTCGTCGAACTGCCTTCCGGCGGCTCCATCGTCATCGATCCGACCGAAGCCCTGGTGTCCATCGACATCAACTCGGCGCGCGCCACCAAAGGCAGCGACATCGAAGAAACCGCCCTGCAGACCAACCTTGAAGCCGCCGAAGAAATCGCCCGTCAGTTGCGCCTGCGCGACATCGGCGGCCTGATCGTCATCGACTTCATCGACATGACTCCGGCCAAGAACCAGCGCGCCGTGGAAGAGAAAGTCCGCGAATGCCTGGAAGCCGACCGTGCACGCGTGCAGATCGGTCGCATTTCGCGCTTCGGCCTGCTGGAAATGTCCCGCCAACGCCTGCGTCCATCGCTCGGCGAAAGCAGCGGCATCGTCTGCCCGCGTTGCAACGGCACCGGCATCATCCGTGACGTTGAATCGCTGTCGCTGGCAATCCTGCGCCTGATCGAAGAAGAAGCTCTGAAGGACCGCACCGCCGAAGTTCGCGCACAAGTGCCGATCCCGGTCGCCGCGTTCCTGCTCAACGAAAAACGCAACTCGATCACCAAGATCGAACTGCGCACCCGTGCCCGCATCGTCATTCTGCCGAACGATCATCTCGAGACGCCGCACTTCGAAGTCCAGCGTCTGCGTGATGACAGCCCGGAAGCTGCGACCAACCAGTCCAGCTACGAAATCGCTGCAGCCGCTGCCGAAGTCGAAGAAGTCCAGCCAGCCGCTGCGACCCGCACCCTGGTTCGCCAGGAAGCTGCAGTGAAGACTGCGCCGGCCCGTGCCAACGCGCCGGTGCCGACTGATGTTGCACCTGCCGCGCCTGCTCCGGCACCGGTTGCCGCACCTGAGCCAAGCCTGTTCAAGGGTCTGGTGAAGTCGCTGGTGAGCCTGTTCGCCACCAAGGAAGAGCCAGCCGCACCGGTTGTCGTTGCGAAACCGGCTGCCACCGAGCGTCCGGCCCGTAACGAAGAGCGCCGCAACGGTCGTCAACAGAGCCGCAACCGTAACGGTCGCCGCGATGAAGAACGCAAGCCGCGCGAAGAACGTGCTCCACGTGAAGAACGCGCACCTCGCGAGCCACGTGAAGAGCGTCAGCCACGTGAAGCCCGTGAGCCGCGTGAAGCGCGCAGCGAAGCACCGGTGGCCCGCGAAGAGCGCGCACCACGTGCCCCCCGCGAAGAACGTGCACCGCGCGCACCGCGTGAAGATCGCAAGCCGCGTGGCGAGCGTGAAGAACGCGTGCGTGAACTGCGCGAACCGCTGGACGCCGTGCCAGCCGTAGCCGCAGCAGCCGTAACCGCTGAAGAGCGTCCGGCTCGTCAGCCACGCGAAGAGCGCGCTCCACGTCCGCCGCGTGAAGAGCGTCAACCGCGTGCCGAACAGGCCGCTGCTGCCGTTGCCGAAGACGAAGTGAACACCAATAACGAAGAGCAACTGCCGGAAGACGGTCAGGACAACGCCGAAGGCGATCGTCCACGTCGTCGCTCCCGTGGTCAGCGTCGTCGCAGCAACCGTCGCGAGCGTCAACGTGATGCCAACGGCAACGTGATCGAAGGTTCGGAAGAATCCGAGTCCGCCGAAAACGCTGGCGAGCCAAGCAATGCCGATCTGGCCGCTGGCCTGGCCGTTACCGCCGCCGTTGCCAGCAGCACCATTAGCGCTCCGGCTGAAGCCGAGGCCCACGAGCAGGCTGAACGCGCCACCGCCGCTACTTTGGAAACTGTTCCAGTTGAAGCGCCGGCTGTCGAAGCCACCTCCCCAGTGGAAGTGACTGCTGCACCGGAAATCGAAATGGCCCCGGTCAGCGAAGCTCAGCCTCAGGTTGAAGCGGCTGCGCAAGCTGTCGTTGAAGCGCCCGTTGTTGCAGCCGAGCCAGCGGTTGATACCGTCACTGAAGACGTGACCAAAACCGTGCGCGAAGTTCGCGAAGAGCAGACTGCGTTCAACTGGGTTGCCGAGCCGGCCGTCACCGAAGCTCCGGCGCCAGTCGCTGAAGCCGAAGTACCGCCAGCCATGGTCTCCGAGCCAGTTGTTGCAGCGGCCGAACCGGCACCGGCGCCAGTGGTTGAAGCACCGGTTGCTGAAGCTCAGGTTGAGGAAGCGCCAGCTGCAGTCGAAGCGCCAGCCCCGGTGGTTGAAGCACCGGCTCCGGTCAGCGCCCTGACGCCAAACGGCCGCGCGCCAAACGATCCGCGTGAAGTGCGCCGTCGCAAGCGTGAAGCCGAGCGCCTGCAGAAGGAAGCCGAACTGGCTGCCGCTTCGGCGCCAGCCGCTGCAACTGAAGTGGTCGAGGCAGCCCCTGCCCCTGTCGCTGAAGAAGCATCGGTCGAAGCGGTAATCGCCGAAGCGCCCCGCTCCGTTCAGGACGCGGTCGAGCAGCGCGAAGAAGCCCAGGAGAAAGAGCACGAGCCTAAACCACTCGTGTAATTCCTGAAGCTGTTAAAAAGCCCCGCCCGGTGAAAGCCTGGCGGGGCTTTTTATTGCCTGTTTATCAGATCAAAAGATCGTCCGAAGGCTCGGGCCGCGTTCGGAGGATCTTTTGCTGTTATTTGAAAACCAAAGCCTCTGGCACATCGACATCCCACAACACCCCGGGATCATCCACCGCCACTTCAACCACCCGAGCCTGCGCAAACAACGGCCGCGCCCCGCGATCGCCGATCAGGGCCTGCAACTGCGCGCCGAACCCACGGCCAAACCCTACCGGATGGCCAAATTCGCCGTTCAGCACCGGCACGCTCACCGCCTCATCAGCCATCGCCGCGAGCACTCGCTCGATACTCGAAGGCAAGATAAACGGCATATCGCCGAGCACAATCAACCAGCCATCAGCGTCCGGGCAAGCGGCAACACCTGCGGCAATGCTGTCGCCCATGCCGGTCGATTCGATCGACACCACGTCGCAGCCGTAAGCCTGAGCCATGCGCATTGCCTGCGGGCGCGCTTCGGTCGTAACCAGTACGCGCTGGTTGAGACTGGCCGGCAGGTTCACCAGGACCTGCTCGATGACCGAACGCACTGCGCCGTCACGTCCGGTGCAGTCAGCGAGCAATTTGTCCTTGTCGGGGCCGGCGATCTGGCGAAAACGATTGCCCTCGCCCGCCGCCAGCACGATCACTGCGATGGATTGGCTCATGCGCCCTCCAGCGGTTTCTTCTGTTTGAGCTCCACACCGTTCTTGATCGCAACAATTTCCGCCAGCAGCGACAAGGCGATCTCTGCCGGCGAGTGGCTGCCGATGTGCAGGCCGATCGGCCCGTGCAAGCGATCAATCGACGCTTGGGACAAACCTAGCTGAGCGAGGTTTTCCCGTCGCTTTTGGCTGTTGACCCGCGAGCCCAGCGCGCCGACGTAAAACGCCGGCGAGTCGAGCGCGGTGAGCAAAGCCATGTCATCCAGACGTGGATCGTGAGTCAAGGCAACAATCGCCGTACGCTCGTCGGTCTGAATGTTCAACACCGCCTCGTCCGGCATGCCGGGAACGAAGCGGCCATGCTGCTCTTCCCAGCCGTAAACGAACTCGGTGCGTGGATCGCAGATCAGCACCTCGAAATCCAGCAGCCGCGCCATGTCGGCAACGTAGCGCGACAACTGCCCGGCGCCGATCAGTAACAAGCGCCAGCGCGGGCCGTAAATCGCTCGCAAAACCTTGCCGTCGAATACCAGCGAATCGGACTTGGTTGCCGGAGCCAGCGACACGTCGCCGGTCTGGATGTTCAGTTCCCGGGCCACGATTTCATGGTTTTCGCAACGCTGCAGCAGCTCGGCCACCCACGCCGGGTCGCCGACATGCTCCTCGGTCAGGCGCAACGTGCCGCCGCAAGGCAGGCCGAAACGCGCGGCCTCCTCACGGGTCACGCCGTAGGTAATCATCTGCACCGGCGGGCCGTCGGTGGCGATGCGACCGTCGTGCAGTCGCGCGATCAGGTCATCTTCGACACAGCCGCCCGACACCGAACCGATCACCACGCCATCTTCGCGCAAGGCGAGCATGGCGCCGGGCGAGCGCGGCGCCGTGCCCCATGTCTGCACGACGCTGAACAGCACCACCCGCTGTCCGGCGCGGCGCCATTCAAGCACGCTACGCAGAACGTTGAGATCGACGCTGTCCATTCACGCCTCCGCCTTCTGCCAGCCTTGCAGCTGATAACGCACCGGCAGATTGCGAATGCGTTTGCCGGTCGCGGCGAAGATCGCATTGCACAGCGCCGGCGCAATCGGCGGCACACCAGGCTCGCCCACGCCACCCAACGGCACGTCACCCGGCGGCGTGACCAAGTGCACCGCAACCTCCTTGGGCGCCAGCGACATGCGCGCGACCTCGTACATATGGAAGTTATCCTGCTGGACCTTGCCGTCCTTGAAGCTGATTTCGCCAAGCACGGCGTTGCCCAAGCCCATGACGCACGCGCCTTCGAACTGCGAACGGATGCGCTCAGGGTTGATCTGCGGCCCGCAGTCCACCGCGATGTCGGCCTTGTGCACGATCAGGGAACCGTCGTCCTTGACCTCGACTTCGATCGCTGCCGCCACATAGGTGACGAAGCTGTAATGCACCGCCAGACCGAGGCCGCGGCCCTTGGGCAGTTTGCGCCCCCAACCGGCAGCCTTGGCGGCAGTTTCCAGCACCGTGCGCATGCGTCCGGTGTCGATCGGATAACGCTCGGGCGATTCGCCGTAATTCCACTCCTCGCTCAAGGTGCGTGGATCGATCTGCCGATCCGGGCCGAGCAATTTGATCTGGTACTTGAGCGGATCTTCACCGGCCTTGTGCGCCAGTTCATCGACGAAGCTCTGAATGGCGAAACCGTGGGGAATGTTCGACACCGAGCGATACCAGCCGACCCGCGTGTGCACCTTGGCTTCGGGGTTTTCCAGGCGCACGTTGGGAATCGCGTAAGCCATGTTGGTAAAGCCCATGCCCAGCTCGAACGCCGCTTCATGGTTCATGTCCGGCGCAAACAGCGCGGTGATGCTCGGTGCCACGGTGCGATGCAGCCACCCGGACGGCATGCCATTCTTGTCGATGCCGGCCTTCAGATATTCCGCCGAGACGGTGTGGAAATACGAATTGTGGATGTCGTCTTCGCGCGTCCACTGCACACGCACAGACTTACCCGGAAACTCCTTGGCGAGAATCGCCGCTTCGACGACGAAGTCCGGTTTGGACTTGCGCCCGAAGCCACCGCCCAGCAGCGTTACGTTGAAGGTGACCTTTTCGAACGGTACGCCCAGGCGCTCGGCGATGCGCTCACGGGTGACCTGCGGTGCCTGACTCGGCGCCCAGGCTTCGCACACGCCGTCCTTGTACCGGGCAATGGCAACCATCGGTTCCATCGGCGCCTGGGCCAAGTGCGGCAGGTAATACGAAGCTTGAAGGGTACTGGCAGCGCCGCTCAAGGCCTTGTCGATGTCACCGGTATTGCGCACCACTTTGCCGGTTGTCAGCGACGCGGCTTCAAGCTCCTTGCGATAGGCAATCGAGTCATAACTGGCATTCGGGCCATCGTCCCACTCGATCTTCAGTGCCTCGCGACCTTTGATCGCCGCCCACGTATTGCTCGCCACGACTGCGACGCCACCCAGCGGCTGAAATTCCGAGGGCAACGGTCGGCCTTCGATCTGCATGACTTTTAACACGCCAGGGACTTTCAGCGCGGCACTGTCATCGAGGCTTTTGACCTTGCCGCCATACACCGCCGGGCGGGCGATGGTGGCGTAGAGCATGCCGTCAAAATGCACGTCGGCGCCGTACACTGCGCGGCCATTGACGATATCGGCACCGTCGATGGCCCTGGTGCCTTCCTTGCCGATGTAGCGAAATTCCGACGGCTGCTTGAGACGCAGGCTGTCACGCGCCGGCACCGCCAGCGCACTGGCCGCAGCGGCGAGTTCGCCGTAGCCCAGTTCGCGGCCGGAGGGTTTGTGAATGACCTTGTGCAGTTGCGCATGGCATTCGCCGACCGGCACTTTCCACTGGGCGGCGGCAGCTTGCTCAAGCATGGTTCGCGCCGCCGCACCGCAACGACGCATCGGCTCGTACCAGTGACGCATGCTGCGCGAGCCGTCGGTATCCTGGTTGCCGAAGCGCACTTCATCACCCGGCGCCTGCTGGACTTTAACCAGCGCCCAGTCGGCCTCGAGTTCGTCGGCAACCACCATGCTCAGGCTGGTGCGCACGCCCTGGCCCATTTCCGAGCGATTGCACACCACGGTGACGCTGCCATCGGCAGCAATGCTCACGTAAACCTTGGGGTCGTCAATCCATCCATTGGGCATGCCATCCGCGCCGAACTTCTTCGGCGCGTCATCGGCCAGCGCATCCTGCCAGCCCCAGCTCGCCGCGAGGACCAGCGCACTGGTGGCGCCGACGCCTTTGAGAAAGCCACGGCGGCTGAGATTGCTCAGGGCGAAATCATTCGGGACGTGGCTCATGCCTTCACCTCCTTCAGGTGAGTGGAGGCCTGGCGGATTGCGGTTTTGATCCGGTTATACGTGCCACAGCGGCAGATGTTGCCAACCATGGCTTCTTCGATCTGCTCATCGCTTGGGTTCGGGTTGGTTTTCAGCAATGCCGTTGCCGACATGATCTGCCCGCCTTGGCAATAACCGCATTGAGCGACTGCGGTGTCGAGCCACGCTTGCTGCACGACCTTGCCCACCGGGTCGGCGTGAAGGTTATCGATGGTGGTGACGTTCTGGCCGATCACCGAGCCGACCGGCGTGATGCAACTGCGTGCCGGCAGACCGTCGATATGGATGGTGCAGGCGCCGCACAGGCCCATGCCGCAACCGAATTTGGTGCCGTTGTAACCGGCGACGTCACGAATCGCCCACAACAGCGGCATGTCTTCGGTGACATCGAGGGAGTGGTCTTGACCGTTGAGTTTCAGGGTAATCATGGGCACGCCCGCATATTTTTTAGTGGTTATGGGGTCGAGCAATCTGCCGCCGGAAAATCAGCGGTGGGTTCGCGCAGATCGACTCAGGCTAATCAGGCTCTCTTGCGCCGACGGAGACGTCTGCAGCGGGCCTTTGGGTGGAGCAAATGGATGGTATCGTTAGCTCGCTAAGTTAACCCAGCATTAACAAAAAAGCCCTGCACTTTTTCATCAGTGCAGGGCTTTTGATGGCCTCAGGCAAGCGTAGCCTCAATACCGATTAGGCTCCATTTCCAGTTCGACCTGGAAGCGCTCGGCGATGTCTTTCTGGATACGTTGCGCCAGGTCGAGCAGTTCCAGGCCGGTGGCCGTGCCGTAGTTGACCAGCACCAGCGCCTGCAACTTGTGCACGCCGGCATCGCCGTCGCGGAAACCCTTCCAGCCGGCGCGTTCGATCAGCCAGCCAGCGGCCAGTTTCATCTGCCCGTCCGCTTGCAGGTAAGCCACCAGATCCGGGTGCTGCGCTTTGATCCGCGCGACCACAGCGGCAGACACCAGCGGATTCTTGAAGAAGCTGCCGGCGTTGCCGAGCACCGCCGGGTCCGGCAGTTTTTCACTGCGGATGCTGCAGATGGCGCGGCTGACGTCGGTGGGCGTCGGCTGCTCGACCCCCTGCTCGCTCAAGCGCTGACGCACCGGGCCGTATTCCAGATGCAGGTGCGCCGCGCGATCCAGTCTGAAACGCACCCGCAGAATCAGCCAACGTCCCGGCTGCTGCTTGAACAAGCTGTCGCGGTAGCCGAAATTGCATTCTTCCAGGCTGAAATCCCGTAGCTCGCCGCTCTCGCGATCCAGCGCGGTCAGGCCGGCAAACACGTCCTTGATCTCGACGCCATAGGCACCGATGTTCTGCATCGGCGCGGCGCCAACAGTGCCAGGGATCAGGCTGAGGTTTTCCAGCCCGGCCAAACCCAGGGCCAGCGTGTGCTGGACGAACGGGTGCCAGGGCTCGCCCGCTTCTGCCTCGACAACCACTTGACTGCCATCATCGCTGAGCAGGCGAATGCCACGGGTGGCCATGCGCAACACCAGCGCCGGAATATCCGCCGTCAGCAGCAAGTTGCTGCCGCCGCCGATCACCAGCAACGGCACGTTATGGGACGCGGCATAGGCCAGCGCTTCGCGGACATCGTCATCGCTGTGGGCTTCAGTGAACAGTTGCGCGCGCACATCGACGCCGAACGTGTTGAAGGCCTTTAGTGATGCCTGCGGTTGGACCTGCAGACTCATAACCGCCCCTTCACTTCGATCACCAACTGGTCGCAGGCCACTTCGATCAGATCAAGCACCTGTTCGAAACCCTGATCACCGTCGTAATACGGGTCCGGCACTTCATCGACCAGCCCGGCATAACGACGCAGGAACAGGTCCAGCTCGGCCCTGCCAGTAGACGGTTGCAGGGCCTTGAGGTTGCGCAGGTTGCTGTTGTCCATGGCGAGGATCAGGTCATAGCTGGCGAAATCGGCCCGACTGACCTGCTGCGCGCGCTGCGTCGACAGGTCATAACCGCGCAGTTTCGCCGCAGCCTGGCTACGCTTGTCGGGCGGGTTGCCGACGTGCCAGTCACCGGTGCCGGCGGAGGCCACCTCCACTACATCCGCCAATCCCGCGTCACGCAACTTGTGGCGTAACACACCTTCGGCGGTGGGCGAGCGGCAGATGTTGCCCAGGCACACAAACAGAACGCGCATCAGGCCCCCAGCAGGCGACGAACCCGCTCCAGGTCTTCTGCAGTGTCGACGCCGGTCGGCGGCGCGATCAGTGCATCGGCGACATGAATGCGCACGCCGTGCCACAAGGCACGCAGTTGCTCAAGGGATTCGGTGTTTTCCAGCCAGCATGGGCCCCAGCTCACAAAGTCGTGGAGGAACCCGGCGCGGTAGGCGTAAATGCCGATGTGACGGCGATAGGGCACGCCTTCCGGCAGTTGCTCGCGGCTTTTGGCAAACGCATCGCGAGCCCACGGCAAGGTGGCGCGACTGAAAGTCAGCGCGAGGCCGTTGATGTCACTGGCGACCTTGACCACGTTAGGGTTGAACAGCGTTTCCACATCCTCGATCGGCTCGGCCAGCGTGGCCATGCGCGCCTCGGTGTGGGCGGCGAGATTGGCGGCGACCTGATCGATCACGCTCGGCGGAATCAGCGGCTCATCGCCCTGGACATTGACCACGATCGCATCAGGTTCAAGGCCCAGTTCCGCTGCCACTTCGGCCAGACGATCGGTGCCGGAGTTGTGATCTTCACGGGTCAGCACCACTTCGGCGCCAAAGCTTTTGCACGCTTCGAAAATGCGCGCGTCATCAGTGGCAACGACGACGCGGGTCGCGCTGCTTTTGCTCGCCTGTTCCCAGACATGCTGGATCATCGGCTTGCCGGCAATATCCAGCAACGGCTTGCCCGGCAAACGGGTCGAGGCGAAACGCGACGGGATGACAACAGTGAAGGCTGCGGTCATTTATCCAGACGCTCGTCGGTGGTCAGGGTGCGCGCTTCGCTTTCCAGCATCACCGGGATGCCGTCGCGGATGGGGTAAGCCAGGCCGGCGCCCTTGCTGATCAGTTCGGTCTTGTCGGCGCTAAGCTTGAGCGGGCCTTTGCATACGGGGCAGGCGAGGATGTCGAGCAGTTTGGTATCCATGAACATTCCCAGAAAGAAAAAACAATTAAGGCAACAGACGATCCGGCAACAGGCGCATCAGCTGCGTGTCGAACCAGGCCACAAAGGCCGGAGACGGCACGGCATCGACCGCCAGATACCACCAGTCGGCAGCAGCGAAGGCACGGCACTTCACCGCATCCTTTTCGGTCATTACCAACGGCAATGACGGGGTGAAATTCAACGCCTGTACGCTGTATTCGGCGTGGTCGGCAAATGCATGCGGGACTGGTCGCCAGTCTAGCGCTTCGAGGGTATTGAAGAAACGTTGCGGATTACCGATGCCGGCCACCGCATGCAGCGCTTGCCCGGGCGGAAAATGATCGAGCGGCTGATGCTCGCCGCTGCGCAGGTTGACCAGCGCCGTGGGTTGCAGGCGAAAGGCGAAACCGTCGTCGCGATCAGCCAAGGCACCGTTAAACAGCACGCCGTCAACACTCTGCAGGCGCTCGACCGGCTCACGCAACGGCCCGGCCGGCAGACAACGCTGATTGCCCAGCCCCCGAGCCGCATCGATCAGCACCAGCTCCAAGTCTCGCGCGAGGCGATAGTGCTGCATGCCATCGTCAGACAGAATCAGATCCAGCGGCTCACTGGCGATCAAGGCTTTGACGGCGGCGCTGCGATCAGGGTCGATCATCAGCGGCACACCGGTGCGCTGGACGATCAGCAACGGCTCGTCACCAGCAGTCTCGGCGCTGTGCTCGGCTTCGACGCGCCAGGGCAGATGCGCCGGCTTGGCGCCGTAACCGCGACTGACCACGCCGACGCGCAGTCCACGGCGTCGGCAATGCTCGATCAGCCAAAGAATCATCGGCGTCTTGCCGGTGCCACCGACCGTAATATTGCCGACCACGATCAGCGGCACGGGCGACTGATAGATCTCACCCTCGCCGTCGAGAAAGCGCTGACGCTTGTTGATCACCACGCGGCGATACAGCATTTCCAGTGGCCGCAGCAGCGTCAGGGCCGGGTGCCCCTGATACCACGCGTTGAGCAGGCGATCGGACAGGCTCATCAGGATTTCGGCGCCGCCTCGACCGTGGTCATGCGCAGATGGCTGAAACCAAGCTTGCCGGCCGCGTCCATGGCGGTGATCACCGATTGATGCTGGGCCTTGCCATCGGCACTGATCGACAACGGCATGTTGGTGTCGCCGTTGGATTCTTTCTGCATGGCTTCCATCAGCGTCGGCAGATCATTCTTCGGCAGAATCTTGTTGTTCACCGAAAACACGCCTTCGGCACTGATCGCGACGTCCAGTTGTTTGACCTGCTGATCTTCGGCGGGCGAGCCGCTGACCGCTTCCGGCAGATCCACGCGCAGCTGGGTTTCGCGAGTGAAGGTGGTAGTGACCACGAAAAACAGCAGCAGGATGAACACCACGTCAATCAGCGACGCGAGGTTGATGTCCACGGTTTCCCGGGGCTTGCGACGGAATTTCACGCTTTGCCCTCGGCCAGATCGACATCACGGTCGCCCTGCACCACTTCCACCAGTTTGATCGCTTCCTGCTCCATGCCGACCACCAGCTCGTCGATACGACGCTGTAGGAAACGGTGGAAGAACACCGCCGGGATGCCGACCATCAGGCCTGCAGCCGTGGTGATCAGGGCTTTGGAAATACCGCCGGCCAGCACCGAAGCGTTGGTGGTCATGCCGGAACCGGTAAAGGCACTGAAAATATCGATCATGCCCAGCACGGTGCCGAGCAGGCCGAGCAACGGCGCCATGGCAGCAATGGTGCCGAGGGCATTGATATAGCGTTCGAGTTCATGAATGACGCGCGCGGCGGCCTCTTCGATGCACTCCTTCATGATCTCGCGACCATGCTTGGAGTTGGCGAGGCCCGCGGCGAGGATTTCCCCCAGCGGCGAGTTGGCGCGCAGTTCCTTGAGTTTTTCCTTGTTGAGCTGCTTGTCCTTGATCCAGACCCAGACCTGACCCAGCAAATGCTCGGGGGTAACGCGACTGGCGCGCAGTGTCCACAGGCGCTCGGCGACAATCGCCATGGCCGCGATGGAACTCAGAATGATCGGCAACATCATCCAGCCGCCGGATTTGACCAATTCCCACACAGTGACAGTCCCCTCGAAAAAGTGCGCCACTTTACCATACCGATCCGCGATTAAGACCCGCCACCCCGACGACCGTGAGGTGGCAACCATGCTGGCACCGATCAACGGCCAGGCGTCGGCGGATCACGCCAGAAACGCCGCTGGTGACGCATCGTCCACGGCGCTTTGAAGCTGCCCAGTTGCAGATGGATGGCGCCCTGCTCGGCGCTGTCGTAAATGCGCAGGCCTTGCTTGCGGTAGCGCGCCAATACCGTTGGATGCGGGTGACCGAACGAATTGCCGTGGCCGCGGGAGATCAGCACCGCTTCTGGCTGCAAGGCTTTGAGCAGAGCCATCGACGATGAGCTGCGACTGCCGTGGTGGGGTGATTGCAGCCACTGCGTCGGTACGGCAAGTGGGCTGTCGAGCAGGACGCGCTCGGCGTGGGTGTCGATGTCGCCAGTGAGCAGCAGGCGTTCGCCGTTGGCCTCGATTTGCAAGACACAGGAGCGCTGGTTGCTGTCATCGGCCGCCGACCATTGCCAGAGCTGGAACTGCACGCCATCCCACTGCCATTGTTTGCCACTTTCGCAAGCTTCGGCGTTCAACTCGGCCGGCAGGTTCGGCGGATCGCCGCTGACGATGCGGTGCACATTCACTCCATGCATGATCGCCCGTGCGCCGCCAGCGTGATCGACGTCGGCATGGCTGAGCAGCATCAGGTCGAGCGCTTGCACATTGAGTTTGCGTAACGCTGGCAACACCACGCGTTCGCCGATATCGAAATCGCCGAAGCGCGGGCCGGCGTCATAGAGCAATGCGTGATGTCGAGTGCGGACGAGGATGGCCAGACCTTGGCCGACATCCAGTTGCCAGATATCTGCCCGGCCTTCATCTACTCGCTCTCGCGGCGGTAACACCAACAACAACATCAGCGGCCAGCCCAACGGACGCAGCGGCACGCTACGGGGCAACAACAATAATGATGCGCCGAGGCTGCCCAAGGCCAACGCCCAGAAGGGGATCGCGGCAGGGACCCACGCTGGCCATTGCCCGGCAATCAGCGCCAGCGCGATGAACAGCCAGTCGATCAAACCACCGGCCAGCCACAACAGCCCTTCACCAACATGGGGCACGGGCAGCAACAGCGTGCCGAGCAGGGCCGGCGGCAGTACCACGAGGCTGACCCACGGTACTGCCAGCAGATTGGCTACAGGCCCACTGATGCTGATCGGCAAGCTCAGCGCCAGCAATACCGGACACAAGCCGATTGCGATCAGCCACTGCGCGCGAGTCCAGGTCTGCCACCAACGCCAAGCGCCCAGCCGCCCGCCGAAGGTGAAGATCAACACCGCCACTGCGGCGAACGACAGCCAGAAGCCGGGACGCAAACTGGCCAGCGGATCAAGCAGCATCACGCCATTGAATGCCAGCAGCAACGGCCACCACGCGCCGAGATGGCGAAAACGCAGGCGCCACAACAGCACTAGCGCCACCATCACGCAGGCGCGCTGCACCGGCACATCGAAGCCGGCGAGCAAGCCGTAACCCAGCGCCGTCGCGAAGGCCAGACCGCACGCCCACGGCAGCCATGGCCAGCGCAACGGCCAGATTCCGAAACGCGCCAACCCGGCGACCAGCATATACATCACCGCCGCCAGCAAACCGATGTGCTGGCCGGAAATCACCAGCAAATGCACGGTGCCGGTGTCTTGCAGTACCTGCCAATCCTCGCGCCTGAGCCCAGAGCCATCACCGAGTACCAGCGCCGCCAACGCGCCCTCGCGTCCTTGCGCATCCACGGCCAGCAGGCGCTGACGAACCCCGTCGCGCCATGCATTGCGCGCCTCAGCCAGACGCTGACCGTCCTTGATCGTGCCGGTCGCACCGATCCGTTGCGCCAGCAGCCACGCCTCGTAATCGAAGGCGTCCGGATTGAGTAAACCAGTCGGGCGTTTCAACTTCACCGCCAGACGCCAGCGTTCGCCGCTATTGACCGCAGGCCCGGCATACCAGGCCAGGCGCAGCAGCGACGGCAACTTTTCGTGGCGTGAGTGGGCATCGGCCAACTCGAAACGCACCACGCCCGCGTCGTGCTGTGGCAAGCCGACCACGCGCCCTTCAAGCCAGCGGGTTTCACCATCCAGGCTCGGCGGCAAACGATCATTCAAGGCCCACTGCGCGCCGACACAGGCCCACGTGTAGCCAAACAGCAAAAACGCCAATGGATAGCTGCGAAACGGCAGCAGCATCAGCGCCACCACCGGTAGCACCAGCAACCAACCGACCGGCGGCAAGACCGGTAAAAAAACCGGGGCCAGCAGACCGACTGCCAGCGCCATCATCCCTGTGCGCATATGCCCGTCCTTGAGAGTCCCCTCCTTAGGCATAGCGGGTCTGCGGCACGACCGTCGTCAACAATTGTCACAAAGTCTGAATGGGCGGCTCATAGAATCCAGACATACTTGCCGCCTTAACCGACCGAGAAGCCTTATGCCCCGGCGCTTATTCAAACGTTACATGCCCGACCCGACGAGCATCAGGGAACACAAATCCTTACGCTTTCTCGGCACGTTGCTGCATGACCCGAACCTCTGGCACCTCAATCGCCACTCGGTGGCCCGGGCGATGGCGGTTGGCCTGTTCGCGGCGTTCTTGCCGATTCCGGCACAGATGCTGGTCGCGGCGGCGTTGGCGGTGATGGTGCGGGGCAACATGCCGATCGCGGTGAGTCTGGTCTGGCTGACCAATCCGATCACCATGCCGGCGGTGTTTTTCTGCACCTACCAGGCCGGGGCGTTTCTGATGGATGTGCCAGCGCGGCATCTGCCGGACGAGTTGACCTGGGAATGGATCAGCGGTGAATTGTCGACGCTCTGGCAGCCGTTTTTGCTGGGTTCGGTGGTTGTCGGCCTGGTGCTGGGGATTCTCGCCTACTTCCTTGTGATGCTGTATTGGCGCTGGTGGGTGGCGCGTCAATGGCGGCGGCGCAAGCTAAGTCGGCAGAAATGAATGCAAAACGGCCTCCGCGATGGGAGGCCGTTTTTGATTGTCAGACATGCAGGGTACCGCGTGCTTCAGGTGCGCATCCCGCGTCCACTCACCAGCAACCGCGCACAGCCGAGATACAGCACCACGGTCGCTACCAGCATGAAAGTGATCGCGATGCCGATACGAATATCCGAGACACCAAGGATGCCGTAGCGGAAGGCATTGACCATGTGCAGCACCGGATTGGCCAGCGAGACGGTCTGCCAGAACGGCGGCAGCAAGGTGATCGAATAGAACACGCCACCCAGGTAGGTCAGCGGGGTCAGGACAAAGGTCGGGATGATCGAAATATCATCGAAGTTGCGCGCAAACACCGCGTTGATGAAGCCCAGCAGCGAAAAGATCGTCGCCGTCAGCACCACCACCAGAATGGTCACGCCAAGGTGATGCACCTGCAAATCGGTGAAGAACAGCGACAGAATCGTCACGATCAGACCCACCGCCAGACCGCGCAACACACCACCAATGGTGAAGCCGATCAGGATCGTATGCGGGGATACCGGCGAAACCATCAGCTCTTCGATCGAGCGCTGGAACTTGCTGCCGAAGAAGCTCGACACCACGTTGCCGTAGGAGTTGGTGATCACCGACATCATGATCAGTCCCGGCACGATGTACTCCATGTAAGTGAAGCCACCCATGTCGCCGATCTGCCGCCCGATCAGGTTGCCGAAGATCACAAAGTACAGAACCATGGTGATCGCCGGCGGCAGCAATGTCTGCGGCCAGATCCGCATGAAGCGCTTGACCTCGCGGTAGACGATGGTTTGCAGGGCGACCAGGTTGGGGCCGAACTCGGAACTCATACCGCCACCTTCGACAGATTTTTCTCCACCAGGGACACGAACAACTCCTCGAGGCGATTGGTTTTGTTACGCAGGCTCAGCACTTCGATGTTCTGCTGCGCCAACTGGGTGAACAACGCCGTGATGCCCATGGATTTGTCGACCTGCACTTCCAGGGTGTGGCTGTCGAGCAACCGGGCCGGGTAGCCGAGCAATTGCGGCGCAACCTGCAGATCGTTTTTCAGGTCGAGCAAAAAAGTTTCCACGTGCAACTGGCCCAGCAACTGTTTCATGCTGGTGTTCTCGACAATGGTGCCGTGGTCGATGATGCCGATGTTGCGGCACAGCTGCTCGGCCTCTTCCAGATAATGCGTGGTCAGAATGATGGTGATGCCCTTCTGGTTGAGCCCAGTGAGGAAGGTCCACATCGAACGGCGCAGTTCGATATCGACACCCGCAGTCGGCTCATCAAGGATCAGCAGGCGCGGTTCATGCACCAGCGCACGGGCGATCATCAAACGGCGTTTCATGCCGCCGGACAGCGAACGCGACGGCACATCGCGCTTGTCCCACAGGCCGAGCTGCGTCAGGTATTGCTCGGCGCGTTCCTTGGCGACTTTGGCCGGGATGCCGTAGTAACCGGCCTGGGTCACGACGATATCGAAAGTCTTTTCGAACTGGTTGAAGTTGAATTCCTGCGGCACCACGCCGATCGAGCGCTTGAGCGCTGCCGGGTTTTTATCCAGGTCATGGCCAAAGACATTGACCGTGCCGCTGGTCTTGTTGACCAGGGTCGAGAGGATGCCGATGGTGGTGGATTTGCCGGCACCATTGGGGCCAAGCAAGGCGAAAAAGTCACCTTCGGCGACGTCCAGATCGATACCACTCAAGGCCTGGAACCCGTTGCCGTAGGTTTTGGTTAGCTGCCGGATGGACAGAGCGGAACTCATATCGGATTTACGCACCAAGAAGGAAGGAAAGAGATAAATAAGGGCGGACGGCGAGGGAAACAACCGCGGCGCAAGTTCGCAATGGTGCTTGCCGCCGCCGCACAAGTACAGTCAAGTGTGTCGATAGTAATTATCAAGTCAACGCGGTCATGACCGCTTTCTGATAGGCCGGACGCTGTTTCAAACGTTCATACCAGGCTTGCAGATGCGGTTGCGGGGCGCGCTCGATGGGCATTTCGAACCAGGCATAAATGAAGCTGCCCAACGGGATGTCGCCCATACCGATGTCGTTGCCCGAGAGGTAAGGCTGGCTGATCAGGGCATGGTCGGCCATGTTCAGCAACTCATCACACTCTTTGATCGCGGCATTGATCGCCTTCCAGTCCTGCTTCTCGGCAGGGGTGCGTAGCACACCCCAGAACACCGTGCGAAACGGCCCGGCGAAACTGGAAGTGGTCCAGTCCATCCACTTGTCCGCCGCGGCGCGGGCTTGCGCATCCGCCGGGTACCAGGCGCTTTCCGGCGCGTGTTTGGCCAGCAGATAGCGAACGATGGCGTTGGATTCCCACAGCACGAAACCGTCATCCTCGATCACCGGCACCCGGCCGTTCGGGTTCATCGCACGGTACTCGGGCGTATCGACCACACCGAACGCGCCGCCGGCATCGATAGCCTCGTAAGCAAGGCCCAGCTCTTCGGCCGCCCACAGGGGCTTTCTGACGTTCGATGAATTTTTCCGTCCCCAGATCTTCAGCATGACCGCCTCTTTACAAGTGAGTGGACGGCCAGCATACGCCGGATCAGGTGCGACTCAAATCGGTCTGCATATCGCCCAGCAGCACCGGCAATTGCTCGCTGAACAGATGCGGATAGCACTTTTGCAGGTGCTCGAAGAAGAAAGCTTCCGGCACATCGGTGAACTGGCCGTGATCGATCAGATACTCCATCAACTGCGCGCCGTCACGGTTGAAGGGGTGGAAAACGCTGTCGTTGACCCCATCGAACTCGAGCGCGGCGACGTTGAACAACTCGCACAGTTGCTGATTGAACGCCGGCGTCGCCTTGACCCAACGGCCGTCGAGAAACAACTCGGTGTAGCCATGCATGGCGAACACGTCGCTTTTCAGTAACTCGAGCAGACGCGGCGTCGACAGGTGATTGCGCACGTCGGCCAGACCGATACGCGCCGCAATTCCGCAATGCCGCGCACAACCGGCGAGAAGCGTGGCTTTCGGCACGCAGTAACTCTGCCCTGCGGCGAGTGCATAACTGCCGCGCAAGGTTTGCGGATCGCGACTGAACGTATAGGGGTTGTAGCGCACCGCCTCGCGCACGGCGTAATAAAGACTGATCGCCTGATCACGCGGATCATTACTCGCGCCGCGATGCCGCTCGGCGAACTCCACCACTGCCGGGTGGTCACTATCGATGAAGCGGCCGGGGCTCAGATACTCGTGCATGACGGCAATCTCCTGGGTAAGCCACGAGTCTAGCGACAGCGTGAGCACAGAGATAACGACGTTTCGGCCAAACCTGAATGCAAAGCTGCGCAGCAACGAACGATTTCCCACACGTGTTGCCCACCGAACCTACGAAAACCATCCGGGGTTTCCCACGATTTCAATCACCATGCTCTGACCACCCGTATTTACAGATGCCGTCTAAGCTCTGGAGGGTCGATTTGCCTTGGTTCACGGAGGACTGAATATGCTGTTGTTGTGGATACTGGTTTTGATCGTCGGGGTGGCGTACCTCGCCCATCGACGCATCGCCCCGCTGCCTGCGTTGGGCGTGGTCGCTGCCTACCTGGTGGCGATGGGGATTTTCAGTCACGCGCCGGGCTGGCTGCTGTTCATTTTCTGGGTCTTGCTGGCGGTGGTCGCCGCACCATTGCTGCTGCCTGACCTGCGCCGCAAACATTTCACCGCGCCGCTCTTCAACTGGTTCCAGAAAACCCTGCCGCCGATGTCGCAGACCGAACGCGACGCGATCGATGCCGGCACCGTGTGGTGGGACGGCGAGCTGTTCAGCGGGCGTCCGGACTGGGACAAACTGCTGTCCTATCCCAAAGTGCAGTTGAGCGAAGAAGAACAGGCGTTCATCGATGGCCCGACCGAAGAACTCTGCGCGATGGTCAGCGACTGGCAGATCGGTCAGTCAATGGACCTGCCGCCCGAGGCTTGGACGCACATCAAGGAACACGGCTTTTTCGCCTTGATCATCCCCAAGGAATACGGCGGCAAAGGCTTCTCCGCCTACGCTCACTCGCAAGTGGCAATGAAACTGGCGACGCGCAGCGGCGACCTCGCATCGACCGTGATGGTCCCCAACTCCCTCGGCCCGGCCGAACTGCTTTTGCATTACGGCACCGACGAGCAACGCAATCACTACCTGCCGCGCCTGGCCCGTGGCGACGATATTCCGTGTTTCGCCCTCACCGGTCCGCTCGCCGGCTCCGACGCCGGCGCGATGCCTGACACCGGGATCATCTGCAAAGGCCAGTGGGAAGGTGAAGAAGTCATCGGCCTGCGTCTGAACTGGGAAAAGCGCTACATCACCCTCGGCCCGGTCGCCACCCTGCTCGGTCTGGCATTCAAGGCCTACGATCCGGATCATCTGCTCGGTGAAGAGGAAGACCTCGGTATCAGTCTGGCGCTGATTCCGACCGATACCGCCGGCGTGGAAATCGGCCGGCGCCACCTGCCGCTGGGCGCTGCGTTCATGAATGGTCCGAACTCCGGCAAGGACGTGTTCATTCCGCTGGACTACCTCATCGGTGGTCAGGAAATGCTCGGCAAGGGCTGGATGATGCTGATGAACTGCCTGTCCGTGGGGCGTTCGATCTCGCTGCCAGCGGTGGGCACCGGCGCGGCCAAGTTCACTAGCCTAGTCACCGGCCAGTACGCGCAGATTCGCGAGCAATTCAATGTTCCGCTGTCCGCGTTCGAAGGTATTCAGGAAGCCATGGCGCGCATTGGCGGCAACGCGTGGATGATGGACGCCGCACGCATGCTCACCGCTAACGCGGTGGATCTCGGGGAAAAGCCTTCGGTGCTGTCGGCGATCCTCAAATACCACCTCACCGAACGCGGCCGCGAATGCATCAGCCACGCCATGGATGTGCACGGCGGCAAAGCGATCATCATGGGGCCGAACAACTACCTGGGCCGCAGCTGGAACGGCGCGCCGATCTTCATCACCGTCGAAGGCGCGAACATTCTTTCGCGCAACCTGATGATCTTCGGTCAGGGCGCAATCCGCTGCCATCCGTTTGTACTCAAGGAAATGGCCCTGGCAGGTCGCGAAGACAAGGAACAGGCACTTAAGGAATTCGATGGCCTGCTGCTCAAGCACATCGGTTTTGCCGTCAGCAACGCGGCCAGCACACTGGTACTGAACCTCGGGTTTGGTCACTTTGAACATGCGCCGGGCGACAAGATCAGTCAGGGCTACTTCCGGGCGCTCAACCGTCAGGCCGCTGCCTTCGCCATGCTCGCCGACTTGAGCATGATGCTACTGGGCGGCGAACTGAAACGCCGCGAACGCCTGTCGGCACGCCTCGGCGATGTGCTGAGCAACCTGTATCTGGCCTCCGCCGCGCTCAAGCGTTATCACGATCTGGATTCGCCGGCCTACATGGAGCCGCTGTTTCGCTGGGCCATGGAAGAAAGCCTTGGCCAATCGGAGCGCGCACTGGATGAGTTGCTGAGCAACTTTCCGAACCGGGTGTTCGGCTGCCTGCTGCGGGTCATCGTCTTCCCGTTCGGGCGCCGGCACAAAGGCCCATCGGACAAACTCGGCGCCGAAGTTGCTGCGGTCATCGGTCGCGCCAAAGGCGATCCGGCATTGGAGGAACTGCTCGCCGGCTGCTATCGCCCGCAGTCAGCAGATGATGCAGTGGGCGCGCTGCAACACGCCAGCGACCTGCTCGACGCTGCGCAACCGCTGCACAAAAAATTGCACACCGCACTGAAAAGCGGCCAGGTCAAGCCAGCAGCCGGTGAACACGCTATCGATGCCGCACTGGAAGCCGGCGTGCTGCAAGCGGTCGAAGCGCAAAGTCTGCGCGACGCCGAGGCCGCCCGCCGCAAGGTGATCGACGTCGATGATTTCGACAAAGAGGAACTGACCCAGGCAGCGGGCAAAGTCCGCTGATCCCGGTTTTTGTGAAAAAACGGCGCGAGAGCTTTATACTCCCGCGCCCGTTTTGCTCTTGAGGACTTATCTCGTGTCCAACGTCGTTGCCGATCATCTCGTGTTGCTCGACCACCTGCGCAGTATCCTGGTCGCCGTAGGTGAGGCCGAACAAGTGCCCGAAGAAAGCCATGCCCTGTTCCTCGAGCGCTTCGATGAACTGCTGGCTTCCCTGCCGATCGACCCTATCGAAAGCCAATACCTGGGCCAGGACATCCTCACCCAAGTCATCAGCCGCTACCCGCAAATCGCCCACCTGATTCCACGCGATCTGCTGTGGTTCTTCGCCGGCGACTGCCTGCACTACCTCTCTGACGAAGAAATCGACCTGTACCAGGCCCTCGAAGAACGCCGCTACGAAGCCGAACAGAACGATGAACCGTTCGACTGGAACCAGGAAAAACAACTGCTGGCCATGTCCGTGCAGGACAGCAAGCACTGATATCCGACAGGTAATCAAAAGGCCCGCACTGGTGATTCCATGCGGGCCTTTTTTTGAAAATCAAAAGCCCCTCACCACTCAACACAATGAGCGTTAGCTCGAGTACCGCTTTTGATCTTGCCGTGCCAGCGATGTCGGAAGGCTGAGTGGCGGGATTGATCCGGGCGTGGGAGCGCAGCGACCGTCTGGCGCAGCCAGACACAGCGCAAGGAGGTGCAGCGCAGCAAACCGTAGCCGCTGCGCCCGGATCAGTCCCGGAGCGAAGGTACCCCGAGCCCCAGCGAGCGGGCCGAACGTAGGAGCTAGCGTTTTTTGCTGACTTTTTTACTGGGCCGGCATTCCGGGCGTTTGTAAAAAAGTAAGTCGCCGTAAGGGCGAAACCCGAAACAGCCGTTACCGCAGCAACGGATATTCACCCAAAACCCCAAGAACCTGGTCCGCCCCAAGGCCGCCAAGCCCCTAAAACAACCTCAAAGCAACCCCTCACTCTCCGGCAGCTCATACGCTACAGCCACATTGCTCCCGCCCACCGACTTCCCGGGCCGACCCAACGTCGGTTCCTTCTGCAAACACTCCACCAGATAATCAATAAACACCCGCAACTTCGGCGGCAGATAGCGCGTCGGCGAATGCAGCAACCACAACCCACCATGATAGGAAGCAAGAAACGTCCACTCCGGCAGCACCTGCACAATCAGCTGCTGCTCCAACGCATAACGCGCGGTGAAATACGGCAGGCTGCCTATTCCGATGTGCTGCAACACCGCCCCTAGCCGCACACCGGTGTGATTGGCGGCATATCGCCCGCGCACACCGACGGTCACCGCCTTGCTGCCCTGCTTGAATTTCCAGCGCGCATCGCTCGGCGTTTCACCCAGATAAATACAACTGTGATTGAGCAAATCGTGAGGATGTGTCGGCGTGCCATGTTCGGCCAGATATTGCGGCGTCGCGCAGAGCATATGATCGATCGTCAGCAACTGCCGGCCGACCAGACCGGCCGGCGGACGATCGGTGATGCGAATCGCGAGATCGACATGATCATCGATCAAATCGACCTGACGATCCTCCAGCAACAACTCGACATCAACCTTGGGATAGCGGCGAAGAAACTCCGGCATGTGCGGATGAATCACAAAGCGCCCCACCGCTTTCGGCACGCTGACCCGCACCAGCCCCTCCGCTTCGTGGGTGAACTGACCACTGATTTCCATCACCGACCTGGCCGCACTGACCATTTCCTGGCAACGCTTGAACACCTCTTCACCACCATCGCTCAAGCGCAATTTGCGCGTGGTGCGTTGCAGCAAGCGTGTGGCCAAGGCTTTCTCCAGACGCGAAATGCTGCGGCTGATCGCCGAGGGTGACGACCCCATCTGCCGGGCTGCTTCAGAGAAGCTGCCGGTCTCGACAACCTTGACGAAAATCGCCATTTCACCCAGCAGCGGCAGCGGAAGATTGATGCTCACAACGCACAAGTCCTTTGATGTTCGAATGGATTATCACGTTATTGCACGATTCATATAATAAAAACAGAACTTCATCAGGGCATGGAATATGACGCTTCGCCTGTTTTTTCACAGTGATGATCTCAAGGCGAATGTCGAAGTCCTCGACTGCACACCCTGCGAGAACGAATTCGCCGTAGTGCTGCGCGCTACCCTGTTTCACCCGCAGGGCGGCGGCCAGCCCTGCGACACCGGCTGGATCGGTGAAAGCCGGGTGTCGCGCGTGGTGCAGGAACCAGAGCGTATTGTTCATTTCGTCGACCGCCCGGTAGCGCTTGGCATGACCGTCATCCGTGTCGATGAAGAGCGCCGCCGCTTCAATACCCGCATGCATTCTGCTGGGCATCTGATCGGTCATTTCATTCAAGCCATGGGCTGGGTGCCGATCAAGGCGCACCACTGGCCGGACGAAGGTCGGGTGCAATTCAAGCCGGGCGATGGCGCTGAAGAAGTCGATGCGCCAACCGTACAAACCGGTATCGAGCGGTGGATCGAACACGATCTGCCGCGCCTGACTTCACTGCGCGAGGGCGCGCGGGAAATCAGTTTTGGTGAACTGCCGGCCTATGGCTGCGGTGGCACCCATGTACGCAGCCTGAAGGATTTAGGCACAGTCACGATCGCGTCGCTTTCGCAGAAGAAAGGCACGCTGTCCGTCCACTACAGCGTGGGTTGAGCATTTCGGACGCTGCCATCGCGCAGCGTCCACAGCCGGGAACCGCATTCGCCGGTTCCGTTGACTATCGATAGATGGACCTAAAAAATGATGCTAGACGTCGAGCGTCTCGATGAGACGTGCATAAAAAAACTGGCCAACGAAGAAGTCCTCGCCATCCGCGTCAAACGCTTTTTGCCCGAGCCGCTGGCGATCGAGATCGGAGACAAGATTCTTGCTCCAGGTTTTGAAGGCTACATCAACGCGCCGAGTATCGGCCGCATCGGCATGGCCTTTTACGAGGCGGAAAATCAGCCGCTGCTGATCGAGGATTACTTCGAACGCGCCGCCCGCAATATCGATGAATTACGCCAGCGCTGCGCGCCCTACTCCTCACCGATCGACACCTTGCGCTGCATCCTCGACGAATCCTGGCCCGCTGGCGCCCATCTGGAAAACCTCTACGGGCGCAAGATGTATGTCGGCTTGTCGCGAGTGGTCAAGCCCGGCGTGTGCTTTCTCGCCCACCACGACATCTTCGCCAAGGACGCCCCGGACAGTTTTCAGGCGCGCAGCCTCGAGGCGCAATTTGCCTGCAACGTCTACCTGAACATGCCCACCGAGGGTGGCGCCTTGCAGATGTGGAATGACCACATCACCCCGGATCAATTCGACGAAATGCGCGGCGACAGTTATGGCATCGAGCCGTCGCTGCTGGGGCCGCCGGTGCTTGAAGTGCGGCCGCAGCCGGGCGATTTCATCATGTTCAATTCGCGCCGTATGCACTCGGTCACTCCGGGCGTAGCAGACCCGCGTTTGAGCCTGTCGTTCTTTGTCGGTTATCGCGGCAATGCTTCCCCCCTGACGTTCTGGAGCTGACATGCTTTCCAATTATCTCGGCGAATTTCTCGCATTGGCCACCATCCACTTCCTCGCCGTGGTCGCACCCGGCCCGGACTTCGCCGTGACCATCCGTCAGAGTGTGCGCTTCGGCCGCCTCGTCGGAATCTGCACCGCGCTGGGCATCGGCGCGGGCATTTCCGTACATGTGCTGTACACCCTGCTGGGCGTCGGCGCCCTGATGCATACCACGCCTTGGCTGCTGACTGTGGCTAAGGTTGTCGGCGGTGCATACATCCTTTATCTGGGCGTCAGCCTGATTCGCAGCAAACCGAAGAGCAGCGTCAATAGCGAGAAAAACGCTGAAGAGCCGCTGATCGAGCAGTCGTTGTTCAAGGCGTTCGGCACCGGTTTTCTGACCAATGCGACCAACCCCAAGGCCACGCTGTTTTTCCTGGCGATTTTCACCACGATCATCAGCGCCAGCACACCGCTGCAGATCCAGGCGTTGTATGGATTGTGGATGTGCTTCGTCAATGCGCTGTGGTTCGTTATTGTCGCGGTGTTTTTTTCCAGCAACAAAGTGCGCCTGCTGTTCATGCGCCTCGGACACTGGTTCGAACGCAGCATGGGCGTGATCCTGATTCTGTTTGCCGGACGCCTGATGCTGTCGATGTAACTCACACAAAAAAGTCCCGGCATCAGCTGCCGGGACTTTTTCATTTGTGCGCCTCTTTTGCATTTCTGTGCGACAGATCAAGTTTGTGACTCCCTCTTCACCTGCTCATGGTGGTAGGTTGCAAAATGTTTCTGCCGCAAGCGTCAGACATATTTTCCCAATCTCTAGCAAAGGAATGCCTGTTCCATGGTCTTTTCCCTGAAAAAACTGGCCGCTGCCACGCTCGTCATGGCCAGCCTCACCTCGTTTACGACCGCCGCACAAGCCAACATCACTGCCGAGCAAAGCGCGGCGATCCTGAAATCCTTCGATGGCAAGAGCTTGACGGATTTCCGCAGCTTCCTCGGTAGCCTGGCAAAAAGCGACGTGGCCAATGCAGATAACCTTACCCCGTCCATCAACGCCTTCCTCGACAACAAGGCCTTGAACGATGAACAGCAGAACGAAATTCACCGTCTGCTGGGCATTTACACCCGCGTGAAATATGGCAAGTCTGCACTGGAAACCCTGCGTCAGCTCGTCGAAATCCCGACCTTCCGCAAGGATGGCGTTGAACAACACGACAATCCGGAATTCATCAAAATCGCCGGCGAGATTCAGAAACTTGCTGAATCCTTCGGTTTGAAATTCCGCAATGTCGATAACCGCGTCTACGAAATCTCTCTGGACGGCAAAGGCGACGAAGTCGTTGGCATTCATGCACACGCCGATGTGGTGCCAGTAACTCCGGAAAACTGGGTATTGAAAGACGGCACCAAGCTCGACCCGTTCAAGGTCACGCTGATTGGCGATCGGATGTACGGGCGCGGCACCGAGGATGACAAGAACGCCATCGTCGTCGCCCTGTACGCCATGAAAGTGATCAAAGACGAGAAGCTGCCATTGGCGCGAAACTTCAAGTTGCTGGTCGACACCACCGAAGAAACCAGCGGCGATGCCATTCCTTATTACTTCGAACGCAACCCGACGCCGAACTACAACATGGCGCTGGACGGCGGTTATCCAGTGGTAATTGCTGAAAAAGGCTACGGCACCGTCATGGCCAACTTCGCCAAACGCAAAGCCGAGGGCAACGGTGCAGAAATCATTTCGATGACCGGCGGCAAAGCGACCAACCAGATTCCATCGGCTTCGGTGGTCACGCTGACAACCGACAAGCCTGCCGAGCTCGCCGCCAGTTTGCAAAAAGCCGGCGACGCCTACGCCAAAGCCAACGGCGGCGACTTTGAAGTTGCGGCAAAGGTTGATGGCACAGACGTGAAACTCACGGTCACCGGGGTTTCTGCGCACTCTTCCGAACCAGAGTCCGGCGTCAACCCGGTTGCGCGGATGCTGAGCTTCATCAACAGCCTGGACGGCAAAGTCGCGCTCAAGCACAACCAGTTCACCGATGCCGCGCGTTATGCCGATGACAACTGGGGCCTGGATTATCTCGGCAAAAAACTTGGCGTGGGCTTCTCCGACTCGTTCATGGGACCACTGACCACCTCGCTGACCTATGTCGGTGAGGACGACAAAGCCTTCAAACTGGCAGTGAACTTGCGGGTTCCGAAGGGCAAGTCGCCGGAAAAGCTCAAAGCTGAGATCGCTGAGAAACTGGATGCATGGAGCAAAACGACTCACATTGCGGTGGCATTCGACTATTCGGTGGCCGAACCGATGTATCGCAATCCCGAGGGTGAGTGGGTCAAGGCGCTGCTCGCCGTGGCCAGCGAAAACCTCGGCATGAAGTCTGAATTCGGTACATCCGCTGGTGCGACTTCGGTTCACGAATTGCCGAACGGCGTGCAATTCGGCCTGGCGCGGCCTGAGGCCAAATACACCGGCCATACCGACGGCGAATTCAAGACCGTCGAGCAGTTCCTGCTGGATCTGCAGATCGTCACGGAAATGATGGGGCGTGTCGGGCAACTGCCGAAACTGTAATGCAGCGCCTGAGTTTGGTCACCGATGACCGGGCTCGAGATAAAAAAGGACCTGTGAAAAGGTTCTTTTTTATCGCCCCTATAAAACGCGCACAAACAAAAACGCCGATCATCGCTGATCGGCGTTTTTGTGAAATTGGAGCGGGAAACGAGACTCGAACTCGCGACCCCGACCTTGGCAAGGTCGTGCTCTACCAACTGAGCTATTCCCGCAAATGGCGTCCCCTAGGGGACTCGAACCCCTGTTACCGCCGTGAAAGGGCGGTGTCCTAGGCCACTAGACGAAGGGGACACGCTACCCGGAACACATGGTATGTGTTTCGGTGTCCAGATCCGCATCCGAAGACTTGGTTCTGGTTTCACTCAGCACCGCCCGAAAGCACTGCTGTTTAAAATTGGAGCGGGAAACGAGACTCGAACTCGCGACCCCGACCTTGGCAAGGTCGTGCTCTACCAACTGAGCTATTCCCGCATTGGCGTCCCCTAGGGGACTCGAACCCCTGTTACCGCCGTGAAAGGGCGGTGTCCTAGGCCACTAGACGAAGGGGACACACTACAACATTCACTCCCTGCCGCGTTTCGCTGTGTGCTTTACGCTGCAAGTGGCGCGCATTCTATGGATGGATTGAGAGGTCGTCAACCCCCTGATATAAATTTATTTAAATCAATGACTTCGACCTCGATTAAGCGTCGGGCAGGTCTTTTCCGTCGTCCGAAACCTGACGCCTATATTCCGCCACTCGCCAAGACGTTATAGTCACCGCACAGTGATGGCAATCTGCACATCAAGCGCCAGCATTCATCTATACAGCTGGCGGCCGATACAGATTGCAGCAGCCGATCAAACCCGTCGAGCGGCGCTAGGCGCCTAAATGCCCAGCCACTACACTCGCATGCGAACCCTATAAAGAGGTCTTACCGGTGACACCACTCATGATCACCCTGCTAGTCGTAGCCGGGATCGCAATTCTGATCGCCATTGGCTACATGAACCATGTGGTGGAAAACAACAAACTGGAGAAGGCCCGCACCAAAGTCGAACTCAACGACCGCCTGCGCCGCTGCGGCGAACTGACCGAAACCTTCCCCGGCCAGTTCATGACTCCGGCACTCAAGCTACTGCTGACACGCCTGGAACTCAACGTGTGCCAGCGTCTGCTCAATCTGGAAAAGACCAGCGCAACCACCAAGGCCCGCATCACCGAACTCAGCGCCTTGGTCGCCCAAGGCGAATCGATCCCGGTGAACAACCCGCCCGCGCCAATCCTGACCGAAGCCAAGGCCAAAGATGTGCGCTTCCTCCTCGAAGCCCTGCACGGCCAGATCACTCGCGCCGCGCACGACGGCTTCCTGCCACCGAACGAAGCCAAGCAGTGGATCCGCGAAGTGCGCCACATCCTTGTGCTGCTGCACATCGAGTTCTTCAACAACCTCGGCCAACAGTCCCTGCAACAAAACCAGCCCGGCCAGGCCCGCCTCGCCTTCGAACGTGGCGTGCAATATCTGCGCAAACAGCAGGACCCACAGATGTACGCGGAGCAATTGCAGTATCTGGAAAAACTGCTCGCCCGAGCCAATGCCCAGGTCATGGACAAGATTGCCCCGGTTGAAGGGGACGAAAACCAATTGACCGCCGGTTTGAAGGATGTCGAAGCGGATGCGGACTGGAAGAAGAAAGTTATTTACGACTGAGGCGCGAATGCCGGGGAGAGAAGCCACCTTTATTGGTGGCTTTTTTGTGGGCGACTTGGAAGAGGATGTGAATTGAAGACCGCTTTTGCGAGCAGGCTCGCACAGAAAAGCAAAAGCAAAAGATCGCAGCCTTCGGCAGCTCCTACACACGATGAGCGTTAGCTCGAGGACCGCTTTTGATCCTGGCGCCCTCGGCAGGCTTAGTGGAGGGATTGAGCGACCGTACGACGCAGTCGTACACAGCGCAAGGAGATGCAGCGAAGCAAACCGGAGCCGCTGCGCCCGGATCAGTCCCGGAGCGAAGGAACCCCGAGCCCCAGCGAGCGGGCCGAACGTCAGGGCGCAGCCTGTTGGTTACTTTTTGCTGGGCCGGCATTCCGGCGTTTGAAAAAGTGACCCGCTGTAAGAGCGGAACCGCCCCAAGGCTCAAAGCCGAAAATGCCCAACCATCGAGCGCAACTCCCCGCCCAACTGCGCCAGCTCAACACTCGAAGCCGCATTCCCGCGCATCGCCAGCGAAGAATGATCCGCACTCGCGCGAATCTGCGTCACACTGCGATTGATCTCCTCCGCCACCGAACTCTGTTGCTCGGCCGCCGCCGCAATCTGCTGATTCATCTGCTGAATCAACGACACCGCCGCCGCAATGCTCCCCAGCGCACTCTCGGTCTGCAACGCATCGCTGACCGCCAGTTTTACCAGTTCGCCACTGCTGCGGATCTGCTGCACCGACGACTGCGCCGCCGCCCGCAAGGCGCTGACCAGACGCTCGATTTCCTCGGTCGATTGCTGGGTACGCCGCGCCAGCGCACGCACCTCATCGGCCACCACCGCAAATCCCCTCCCCTGCTCCCCGGCCCGCGCCGCTTCGATTGCCGCGTTCAGCGCCAACAGATTGGTCTGCTCGGCCACGCTCTTGATCACTTCCAGCACCGTGCCGATATTCTGAATCTCGGCGCTGAGGCTCTCGATGCTGGAACTGGCCGAGGTCGCCGAATCCGCCAACTGCTCGATCCGCGCCATGCTCTGGCGTACCACCTGCTGACCGCTCTCGACCTTGTCATCCGCCGTCTGCGCCGCCAGCGCCGCCTCTTCGGCATTGCGCGCAACATCATGCACGGTGGCGGTCATCTGGTTCATCGCGGTGGCGACCTGCTCGGTTTCTTCCTTCTGACTGTTGACCTCCAGGTTGGTCTGCTCGGTCACCGCCGACAAAGATTGCGCGGAACCGGCCAAGCGCTCGATCCCGGCCTGCAAGCCACTGACAATCGTGCCAAGGCCGACAGCCATTTGCTGCATCGCCAGCATCAACTGACCCATTTCATCGCGGCGCGTCACCTCGACCTTCGCCGTCAGATCACCCGCGGCAATCTGCTGCGCCACACGAATCACGCTGCGCAACGGCGCCACGATCAGGCGCGTGATCACCCATGCGGCGAGTAATCCGACCAACAGCGCCAGCGCCGAAGAGCCAATGATCAACAGCGAATTCTTTTTCAGCTCGGCCTGCATCGAAGCGTCTTCGGCGACGTAAGCCTGATTCACTCGATCCACTACCTGCGCGGCACGCTCATGCAGTTGGTCGTAGACGGTTTTTTCCTGAGCCAGCAGGCCGGTGTATTCGGCGAGTTTTTCGTTGAACCCGGCGATGTGCCCCGACACTTCATTGAGCACGGTCAGATAGCCCTCGTCCTTGACCGTGGTTTTAAGCGCTTCGGCCTGCTCCTGTGCCTGTGCGGCCTGCTCGATGTTGCCCTGACCGGCATTGTCGGCATCTCCCTTGCGGCTCTGATCCAGGCGCACCCGCGCTTCGTTCATCGCCTGCAGCATCAGCCGCGCGACCTGACTGACCTGATTCGCCTGCTCGATGAACTGGGCGCCGTCCTTGCCCTCGGTGTCTTTCAACGTATAGGCGCCATCATCCGCGAGCCCGGCCTGCAACACGTCGAGGTTATTGGCCACGCTGGACACCGACCAACTCGCCATTTCCAGGGCGAGATCCTTGGCCTGGCTCAGCGAGACGAACTCATCGAACGCCTTGCGATATGCGCCCAGCGCTTGCTCGACATCGCTCATCACCGGCCCATTGACCGGCGCTTGCGCCTTGAGCTGCCCGGCGAGCACGACCAGTTCATCAACGCCTTTACGCAAGGCATCGGCTGTTTTCGGGTTGCCGCGCAGGGCGTATTCTTGCTCGAGTAGGCGCACCTTCAGCAGGCCGCTGTTGAGCGCGGACATCTGCTTCAAACCCTCGAAACGCAGACTGATGGCTTGCAGGGACCAGACGCCGATCGCCGCAACCAATGCAGTCAGCAACAAGACCAGCACAAATCCGATACCCAGTTTTTTCGCCATACCGAGGTTGGCAAAACGTCCCTGCACGGCCGAAATCATTGCGCGTAGCCCCCTGCCAAAGTCTGTGGATGGAGATTCGCAACGGGCTCGAACCAGCACAAGTCTCAGGCATCGGAATAATGGCAAAAAGCTACGCCCGCGTCGTTTTCAGAATGCTGAAGGTCGATCCACGCACGTATTGCGAAAAAACTGCCGGGCACGTGGGTCACAGGCACAGGCCACATTGATGCGCTGCCAGTCACCGGACTCACCGCTGGGACTGAATGCATCCGCTGCCGACAACTCCAGCCCGCAACGCTGCGCCTGCCTGCGTACCGATGCCTGATCGCCCAACCGGGCGCGCGCCCAGATGAACAGCCCGCCAACCGGCTTGCCGAACACTTCCCACTCGGCATCTTCCAGAGCCTGCAAGGCCGCCGCGCGATCAGCATTCAAGCGTTGGCGCTGACGCTGCACCAGTTTGCGGTACGCGCCAGTCGCCATCAGCCTGGCCAGCACCGCCTCGGCCAATCTGGAACAGCCGAGGCCGGTGACCATCTTGACCTCGGCCAGACGTGTCAGCAGTTGGCTGTCAGCCAGGACGAAACCGACCCGCAACGAACTGCTCAGTGTCTTGGAAAAACTGCCTACGTAGATGACCCGGCCCTCATGGTCCAGCGCCGCCAGCCGCGTGCCGCTGCCGGTGTGCAAATCAGCGTAGACATCATCTTCGATCACGTGCAGGTCGTAGGTCTTGCTCAACTGCACGATGCGCTGGGCCACGGCGGGCGTGAGACAACTGCCAGTGGGATTGTGGTGATGGCTGCCGATGAACAAGGCGCTTGGACGAAACTGACGCAGCAGCGATTCGAGCATGTCGATGTCCGGCCCGCTCGGTGTGCGCCGCACTTCGAGCATGCGTACGCCGTGCAGGCGCAACAGGTCAAACAACGGTGCATATCCGGGCGTTTCCACCACCACGCAATCGCCCGCCCTGAACAAGGTGCGCACGATCAGATCCAGCGCATGACTGGCACCACTGGTGCTCATGAGGCGGGTACTGCAGGCATCGATACTCATCAGCTTGAGGCGCTTGGCAATTTGCTCGCGCAACGCTGGCAGGCCCAGCGGCGAGCTGTAGTTGAACAGACTGGCCATGTCGGTGCGCGCCACCTCGCGTAACGCGTAAGTCAGGTCGTCGGGCTCACGCCAGCTCGGCGGCAAGCCACCCTGCCCCAAAATCAAGCGCCCCCTTGAGTCGCTCACCTCATCACGCCATGCATGGCGCCCCTCGAATACTGGCGATTCCGAGTCTGCTTCGAGCAACGTCGGCGAGGCCGCGACGATGAATCCGGCCCCCTGACGTGAAGTCAACACACCTTGCGAAACCAGGCGTTCGCAGGCTTCGACGACGCACGACTGGCTGAGCAGATTACCCCGTGCGATTTGCCGAACGGAGGGCAATCGCGTGGCCGGAGGGATACCGCTTTGTACGATCCAGTCAGTCATTCCGTCGACAATCTGCTGCACGACCGGCACCATTGCCTGTCGGTCAATTCTCAGTTCCATGAGCTCGCAAACTCCTGTCCGTTTTGCTGGCAGCAGTAAATCACAGCCGCGCCGCCGAGGCTGTGCGACAACGCCGCCAAATGCACCAGTTCTAACTATTTGATACACATTGTTGAACGGTCTTCACGGGGACAAACAGCGAGGCACAAAAAAACCGCACGCAGGCGGGTTCTTTGTATAACAGCAACGGTCAGAACGCGGTCACGCCGCCATCCACCGCCAGCGAATGTCCCGTGGTAAATGCTGCACCGTCGCTGCACAGATACAACACGGCACTGGCGATTTCTTCGACCTTGCCGATGCGCCCGACCGGGTGCATGGCGTTGGCGAATTCGCCCTTCTTCGGATCGGCTTCATAGGCACGGCGGAACATGTCCGTATCGATCACTGCCGGGCACACCGCGTTGACGCGGATTTTCTTCTTCGCGTATTCGATCGCCGCCGATTTGGTCAGGCCGATTACCGCGTGTTTCGACGCCGCATAGATACTCATTTTCGGTGCCGCGCCCAACCCGGCTACCGATGCCGTATTGACGATCGCTCCACCGCCCTGTGCCAGCAGCAACGGCAGCTGATACTTCATGCACAGCCAGACGCCTTTGACGTTGACGCCCATGATCGCGTCGAATTCGTCCAGCGAACCGTCGGCGAGTTTGCCCTTCTCGATTTCAATCCCGGCGTTGTTGAAGGCATAGTCAAGACGACCGTAGGTATTGATCACCTCGTCCATCAGATTTTTTACATCGCTTTCCAGCGTTACGTCACAGCGTACGAAGGACGCTTCGCCTCCAGCTGTACGAATCAGCGCCACTGTGCCTTCGCCACCTGCCGCATCCAGGTCAGCCACTACCACTTTCAGGCCTTCAGCGGCAAACGCGAGGGCAGTTGCACGGCCGATGCCGTGTGCGGCTCCCGTGATTACAGCCACCTGACCGAAAAACGTCATGCTCATGGGTGTGTCCTCGAAGGCAAACAAGCTGGGGGGATATTGGCGTTGCAGCATAGCCAGCTGCGGTGGCAGCGTGTCAGCACTATCCAATCGCTGTTTACTTGTCCATGCATGGCGGTGATGTAACCCCACCAACGACCATCACTGCACTGGATCGAGCTGCATTCGCCGCATCAGCCAACCTTGCGGCATCGGCCCTGAAGGGCTATCAACAAGGCTTCATTCCGTTCGAGTGCCTGTCATGACCAACCAGACCAATCGCCAGTTCCTGCTCGCCAAACGCCCGGTAGGCGCCGCAACCCGCGAGACCTTCACTTACCAGGAAGTACCGGTCGGCGAACCACAGTCGGGACAGATTCTGGTGAAGAACGAATACTTGTCCCTCGATCCGGCCATGCGTGGCTGGATGAACGAAGGCAAGTCCTACATCCCGCCGGTCGGGATCGGTGAAGTCATGCGCGCACTGGGCGTGGGGAAAGTCATCGCCTCGAACAATCCCGGGTTTGCCGTGGGCGATTACGTCAACGGTGCCCTCGGTGTGCAGGATTATTTCCTCGGCGAGCCGCGCGGTTTCTACAAGGTCGACCCGAAACTCGCACCATTGCCGCGTTACCTGTCTGCACTGGGCATGACCGGCATGACCGCCTATTTCGCCCTGCTCGATGTCGGCGCACCGAAAGCCGGTGACACCGTGGTGCTGTCCGGCGCGGCAGGTGCGGTGGGCAGCGTCGCCGGGCAGATCGCCAAGATCAAAGGCTGCCGCGTCGTCGGCATTGCCGGTGGCGCCGACAAGTGCAAATTCCTCATCGATGAGTTGGGCTTTGACGGCGCCATCGATTACAAGGCTGAAGACGTTGTCGCCGGCCTCAAGCGCGAATGCCCGAAAGGCGTGGACGTGTACTTCGACAACGTCGGCGGCGACATTCTCGACGCGGTGCTGAGCCGCTTGAACATGAAGGCGCGAGTGGTCATCTGCGGCGCGATCAGCCAGTACAACAACAAAGAGGCAGTCAAAGGTCCGGCCAACTACCTGTCACTGCTGGTCAACCGTGCACGCATGGAAGGTTTCGTGGTAATGGACTACGCCGCGCAATTCGCCAGCGCCGCGCAGGAGATGGCTGGCTGGATGGCCAATGGGCAGCTTACAAGCAAGGAAGATGTAGTCGAAGGGCTGGAGACGTTTCCGGAAACCCTGATGAAACTGTTCAACGGCGAGAACTTTGGCAAGTTGGTGTTGAAGGTTTAAGGCAGGATCGCAGCGTTCCGCAGCGCCTACAGCTGTTCGCATAACGCTGTAGAAGCTGCGGAACGCTGCGATCTTTCAGGCGATTTCGGCTACAACCGCGGCCAACGCCTGCGCCGGATCTGCCGCCTGGCTGATCGGGCGGCCGATCACCAGATAATCGGAACCGGCATCCAGCGCCTGGCGCGGGGTCAGAATGCGGCGTTGATCGTCCTGCGCGCTGCCCGCCGGGCGAATCCCCGGGGTCACCAGTTGCAGCGACGGGTGCGCGGCTTTCAGCGCCGATGCTTCCAGCGCCGAACACACCAGACCGTCCATCCCGGCCTTCTCGGCCAGTGCCGCCAGACGCAGCACTTGTTCCTGCGGCTCGATATCCAGACCGATACCCGCCAGGTCCGCGCGCTCCATGCTGGTCAGCACGGTCACGCCGATCAGCAACGGTTGCGGACCACTGCGCTTGTCCAGCTCTTCACGGCAGGCGGCCATCATGCGCAGGCCACCGGAGCAGTGCACGTTGACCATCCACACGCCCATTTCGGCAGCGGCTTTCACGGCCATTGCGGTGGTGTTGGGAATGTCGTGGAATTTCAGATCCAGAAAAACTTCAAAACCCTTGTCACGCAGGGTGCCGACGATTTCCGCGGCGCAACTGGTGAACAGTTCCTTGCCCACTTTGACCCGGCACAGCTTCGGGTCCAACTGGTCGGCCAGCTTCAATGCGGCGTCACGGGTAGGGAAATCCAGGGCGACGATGATAGGAGTCTGGCAGGCGGACATGAATGGGCTCTCAGGCTGGTCGAAAACGGCGCGCATTGTAGCAGAGTTGGTTGACCGCCAGGACGCCATCGCCGCCATAACCGCAGCAACGGATCTGCTTGCACAACTCAAACAATGCCGCTAGGCCCGAGCCTGACTCTTGCTCCAATCCGTCAGCAAACTATAAGCCACCGCCAACAACGTCGGCCCAATGAACAACCCGATAAAGCCAAACGCAATCAACCCGCCAAACACCCCAAGCAACACAATCACCAACGGCAGATTCCCGCCACGGCTGATCAGATAAGGCTTGAGCACGTTGTCGACGCCGCTGATGATGAACGTCCCCCAGATCCCGAGAAACACCGCCATCCCGTACTCGCCCTTCCACGCCAGCCAGGCCGTGGCCGGCACCCACACCAGCGGTGGCCCCATCGGAATCAGACTGAGCAGGAACGTGACGATTCCCAACACCAGCGCCCCCGGCACCCCGGCAATCAAGAAGCCGATCAACGCCAGCAACGCCTGCGCTGCCGCGGTACCAATGACGCCGTTGACCACACGTTGAACAGTTCCGGCCACGAGCTCGATGTAATAGCCGGCACGATCGCCGATCAGGCGCTCCAGCAGACTGTGCACGAACGCGGCCAGTCGCGGCCCGTCACGGTAGAAAAAGAACACGAAGACCAGGCTCAGCGTCAGTTCTAGAATCCCGCCGCCGATCTGCGCACTGCGCGCCAGCAGCCAGTTACCGACCTGCCCCAGATAAGGCTTGATCGAGACCATCAACGCCGCGCCCTGCTGATCGATGCTGTCCCACATCGCCACCAGACGCTCACCAACCAAAGGCACGCTGCCAAGCCAGGTGGGCGCTTCCGGCAAACCGTCGACTTGTACGTCCTTGATGAAGGCCGTGGCATCGCGCACATGATCGGCGAGGTTGAGACCCAACCACACCAATGGCGCCGCCACCAGCAACATCCAGCCCAGTGTCAGGATCAAAGCGGCCAGCGATTCGCGGCCATTGAGCCAGCGGGTCAGAAGACGCATGAGCGGCCAGCTGGCGAACGCCAGCACCGCGCCCCAGAACAGCGCCGACCAGAACGGCGCCATTACCCACAGGCTGGCACCAAACAACACCAGCAGCAGAATCTGCACCAGCAGGCGATCGTTATTGAGCATGGAAAGTCCCGGCAAAGTCAGTCAGCGAAAGAGTAGGCGAGCACTGTGTTCGTGCCCGCCCGGCACAGCTTATCGCAACAGATCAATGCGCAGGCCCGGGCCTTCGAGACTGCCCGTTTCCATCCGCGCTGCCCGCACGCCCTGACTGATCAGCGCCTGGCGCCAGGCTTCGGCCCTGGGCCCGGAAACCGTGACCCGCAAGGTTGTGTCGAGATTAAGGCCACGGGAAATCAGGCGCAGCCAGGTGGCATCCGGCTCATCCGCCAGTTTCGGGAAATCCAGCTCGCCGGTGCTTTTCAACTGGCGCAGCAGGGTCGCCGAGGTCGGGAGTAACTCGCCCAATGGCGCAGTCGCTTCGAATTGCTCGACATGCAGATAGGCTTTGCGATTACCGCGAGTGATGCTGTAAAGCGCCACCAGAGTGTTGTCCTTTGGCGCGGCCAGCCTGAGCAACAGATAGGCCTGCTGCTCATCGGAACCGTACAACTTGGCGTTGCCAAACACCTCGTTGGCCCACAGGCTGCTTTCGCCGCAGTCACGGGCCTGACACCAGAACAGCAATTCGGCGTCCTGCTTTTGCAAGGCTTCGCGGGCGGCGGTGAAGGCTTCGGTGGCGGAATGTTCCGGCGGCAACTCATAGGTCACCGAGGTGGTCTGGCCGCGGGCGGTGACCTGCCCGTCGAAACGCAATTGGCCGCTGATCTTGCGGATCGCGCCCAGCGGATAGATGCGTTCCAGCTCGGCGACCGGGCGATAGTCGACGATTTGCGCATCGGCCAGACGCGGCACGATTTGCAGGTCATGGCTGCCCGGTACATCGGCAGCAAACGATAAGGAGCTGAAGCAGCACAGCGCGAAGAGACTGAGTGACCGCATAGTCAGCCTCACCGGACGGTCATGGCTGGGCGGGTCGGGGTCGCAGCGGTATAGAAATCCATCGAGTTTGTCTCCCATTTCAACCCGCCCAGCCTCGACAGTTGCCCGCAGCAAGTCAAGGCATGGCGAAGAAGCGATTGAAACAGTCTGCTACAAGACCTGCGCCAGCCTCGTCATTCAGGTGCAGATGATGCCCGCCCGGCAACTGTTCCTGGCTGAAGGGCAAACGCTCCAACAGCGCAGGATGTTTGGCCAACATGCCATCCGCCGCGACCACCAGATGGGCCGGGCAACTGACGCGCGAGGCAAACGCCATCGCCTGCTCTTCAGTCAGGCGCAGCGGCGATGGCAAGGTCAGGCGATTGTCGGTACGCCAGGTATAACCGCCGGGCACCGGCATCAAACCGCGCTGGCCCAACAGTTCAGCGGCCTCGCGACTGACTGCCACCAGCCTCTTCATCCGTGCTTCGATGGCACGGTCGAGGGTGCTGTAAACCGGTTTGCGCTTTTCCCGCAGATCCAGCTGCGCCTGCAGAGCCATGCCCATGCGCTCGGCAGCGTTTTCGCCTTTGTCTGTCGGAGGAATTACTCCATCGATGAGCGCCAGATGACTGATGCGCTCGGGCAGCGAACCGGCCAGCACCATGGAGACGATCGCGCCCATCGAATGTCCGAGCAGGCCGAAACGTTTCCAGCCAAGTTGTTCGGCGACTTGCAGCACGTCATGAGCGTAGTCCCAGAGGGCATAACCGGCGCCGTTCGGCCGATGCCCGGAATGACCGTGGCCGGCCATGTCCAGGGCAACAATGCGCAAGCCGTTGAGCTTGGGTGCAAGCCGGGCAAAGCTGTTGGCGTTGTCGAGCCAGCCGTGCAACGCGATCACCGGCAAGCCGTCCTCGGGGCCAAAAAGATGCGCGGCCAACTCGATGTGCGGCAGGTTCAGCCGCACTTCTTCGCAGGTCGGGCTCATGCGCAATCCTTGTTCTGGCGCTGTTCCCAGCGCATGAACAGGCTCTTGAGCAGCCGCGCCGTATCCTGCGGGCGCTCCAGCGGGAACATGTGTCCGCCGGGCATGCTCAACGCCTCGCCTTGCGGCAGCCGCGAGACGAAACGTGTGTGATGACGCATGACCACGCGGCTTTTGTGCCCGCGCACCATGGCCAGCGGGACCTGCAACTGGCGGGTGCGCCCCGGACTGGTGTGCGGCACGCCGCGATAGATGCTGATTTCAGTGGCTGGGTCGAAACGCAGGCGCAGCTTGTCGTCGACCTGATGCAAACCATGTTGCAGGTAGGCATCGAAGCATTCCGGATCGAAGCCGCGAAACAGGGTCTTGCCGGAAAAGTAATTGCGCGCGCTGTCGAGATCGGCAAATTCCTCACGGCGCCCGAGGGTGCGCCCGGCCGGGGTCAGCCGGTCGATGAAACCAAAGCGCTTGGCCGCGCGAATCACCCACTGATCGGTGCGGGTCAGCACTGGCGAGTCGAGCATGACCACGCCGCGATACAACTCGGGACAACGCAACGCCGCGTGCAAATGCAGCAGGCCGCCAAAAGAATGGCCGACGCCCCACACCGGCTGCTCCTGCTGCTCAAGGTGATGGATCAGTTCATCGACGAGGTTGTACCAATTGTCGTCCGCCGGAAAACGCGGGTCATGGGCGTGCTGCTCCAGATGCGCGACCCGATACTCCGGCGCCAGCGCCGCGAACAACTTGCCATAGGTTCCCGAGGGGAAGCCGTTGGCGTGGGCGAAAAAGATCGGTTGCGACATTCGGGTAAATCCACTGGGCGGGAACGTGGCGTTGATTGTCCGCAAGACCCGGCGCCGCAGCAATGACCATAACTGCCAGAAATGGTGGTGGAGACGCTTCACAAGCAAAAGATCGCAACCTTAGACAGCTGCGGCAGGTACACGCATTTTGATGTGGAGCTGCCGAAGGCTGCGATATTTTTGATCTGCAACCGGTCAGCGCACAGGCGGCTGCTCCCCCAGCGGCACTACCGCCATGGTCAGGCGCGACACGCAACTGGCCTTGCCTTCATCGCTGGTCAGGCGGATGTCCCAGACATGCGTGGTGCGGCCTATATGAATCGGGCTGGCCACCGCCGTCACCCGCCCGCTACGCAAGCCGCGCAGGTGGTTGGCGTTGATTTCCAGGCCGACGCAATAGAATTTGCTCGCATCGATGCACAGGTAACTGGCCATTGAACCAACGGTCTCCGCCAGCACCACCGACGCGCCGCCATGCAATAGACCGTAAGGCTGGTGGGTGCGATGGTCGATGACCATGCTCGCCGTCAGCGACTGTTCGTCGAAGGCTTCGAAGCGAATATCCAGCACTTCGCCAATGGTGTTCTTCTGAATTGCGTTCAACTGTTCGATGTCGGGAGTAGTACGCCACAAGCTCATCGCAGACTTCCTTTGTTGTTGTAATCGACGCTCAATCCTGCCACAGCACCGCCTCACTGCGCGCGCTCCATTCTTCGAAGCGAGCGCCGTAGCGGTCTTCGATGACGTTGCGCTTGATTTTCAGGGTCGGCGTGAGGAAGCCGTTGTCCACCGCCCAGTTGTCCTTGACCACCACCAGCCGGCGCAAGCGTTCGTGTTTGTCGAGGGCTGCGTTGACCTCTTCCAGAAGTTTTTCCAGGCTCGCGTGCAGGCTCGCCCGTGGCTCCTGCTGATTGACCATCGACAGCACACACAACCCCAGCGGTGCACTCAGGCCATCGCCGACCACGCACACCTGTTCGATGCGCGAATGCACGGCCAGGCGGTTTTCAATCGGCGCCGGGGCGACATATTTGCCTTTGCTGGTCTTGAAGATTTCCTTCAGCCGCCCGGTCAGGCGCAGGCGCCCTTCGCTGTCCTGCTCGCCCTTGTCGCCCGTGCGCAGAAAGCCGTCTGCGGTCAACGTCTCGGCGGTCTTCTGCGGTTCCTTGAAATAGCCGAGCATGTTGGCCTGGCTGCGCACCTGCACTTCGCCGGTCTCAGCGATGCGCACCTCGACTTCCGGGCACGGCTGGCCAATCCAGCCTTGCTTGTATCGCCCCGGCAGGCAGATATGCGAATAGCCGCAGCCCTCGGTCATGCCGTACACCTCCAGCACATCGAGGCCGAGTTTCTGATACCAGGCAAGCAGGGTCTGCGGCACTGGCGCGGCACCGGACAACGCCACGCGCAAGGCATCCAGTCCAAGCCCGGCCAGCACTTTGTGCCCGACCCGCTTGCCGATGAAGGGCAGCCCGAGGAGGAAATCCAGGCGCTGTGCCGGGATCTTGCTGTACACGCCCATCTGGAATTTGGTCCAGATACGCGGCACGCCGAACATCGCGGTCGGCCGCGCGCGCTGCAGGTCGGTGATGAAGGTGTCGAGGCTTTCGGCGAAGAACACTGTCTGCCCGGTATAAATCGACGCCAGCTCGACAAACATGCGCTCGGCGACATGGCACAGCGGCAGATACGACAGCAGCCGATCGTTCTCGTTGAGTCCGAACAACTGCGTTCCACGGCTGGTGGCGAAGCCGAGATTGGCGAAACTGTGCATCACGCCTTTGGGCAGGCCAGTGGTGCCGGAGGTGTAGATGATCGTCGCCAGTTGCTCGGCGGCCGGACGCGGATCGTCCTGGATCGGCGAACAGCGCTGCAGGTCCGCCCAACTGAAATCAAATTCGCCCGGCGGGTGCAGCGGCAGGCTGATGGTCGGCAGACCTGCCGGCACACCTTGCGACATGCCCGCCCAGTCATCGAGTTTGCCGATGAACGCCAGCGCACTTTCGGAATGAGTCAGCACTTGCGCCACGGATTCGGCGGTGAGGTTGGGATACAGCGGCACGGACACATGCCCGGCCATCCAGATCGCCAGATCGGCGATGATCCAGTGCGCGCAGTTTTTCGAGATCAGGGCGATGTGGCTGCCGGCCGGCAACTCCCTCGCCCGTAGCCAATGGGCGGCGCAGCGTGCCTGATGGCCGACATCCGCCCAGCTCAGCGCCTCGACCTGCCCGCCGCCGATCGGCTGCACCAGAAAGCGCTGGCGCGGGTGCCGGGCTTCCCGTTCGTAGAACACGTCCAGCGGCAAACGGAAGGCGGCAGACATGCGACTCGCTCCTGTTTTTTTGGTCTGGAGCAAGCGTAGTCAACCAAGCAAGTGCTTGGTTGGAAATTTCAAACAAATAATTTCGTGAGGTTTGCGCAGATCCAATGTGGGAGCGGGCTTGCTCGCGAATGCGGTGGATCAGACACATCAACTGTGAATGACACACCGCATTCGCGAGCAAGCCCGCTCCCACAGCGATATGGCGTTAAGGGTGTTTCAGGCTATTGAGCTTCATCGAGCCAATCAGCAGTTCACTGTGCTCAAGCTCCGCCAGCCCCGCTGTGCTTACCCGTTCCGGCGGGTGTCCGGCGCCATGCTGCAGATAGCTGAGCAGGTTACCCACCAATGGGTTGTGGCTGACCAGCAGCACATTGCTCACCGCGACCAATTGCTCGGCGACCTTGTCCGGATCACTCTCCGGCGTCAACCACTCGACCGTGCGGATCTCAGGCTCGAAACCCAACGCCTCGCGCACGATCTGCGCGGTTTGCTGCGCGCGCACATAAGGACTGGCGTAAATCGCTGTCAGCGGCTGGCCCATCAGATGCGCGGCGCTGCTGAGAACTTCTTTACGGCCATGCTCGGTCAGCTCGCGCTCGGAATCGATTTTAGAGCCGTGAGGCACCGCCTCACCATGACGCAATACCCAGAGTTTCATAGCTTGGGCTCCTCATCGCGCACCGGATGCGCGGCCGGGGCGACGGTGTGTGGCGCCTCACCTTCCGGGGTGCGCGGCGCCGGCCAATCAGCAAACGGCCAGGGCTTCTGGTCACTGTGGAACGTGCCGAAGCGGCCGATCTGCGCAAGAAACTGGCTCAGGCTGTCGCCAAAATTCATCAGGCTGGCGCTCGGTGCGCCGTAGATCAGACGGTAAATCAGTTGCACCAACACCACCGCGCCGAGGATGAACTGCGCGACTTGCCAGACCAGCAGATAAACGATCATCCACAACACCCGCAGGAGGATGGATTCGTACTGGGTTTCGCTTTTCGGATCGTTCATGGCTTGCTTCCTGTCCGTGTAACAGCTGAATCAGTTGAAACCGCTGGTGGAAATAAAGTCGACGTCGGTTTTCGGCTCGGCCCGCATCAGTAGACCGATCACCTGCTCCAGCGTGCGGCCTTCGAACAGGATCGCGTGCAGCCCGGCGACCAGCGGCATGTACACGCCGACTTCCTGGGACTTGGCCTTGAGTACTTTCAGCGTGTTGACCCCTTCAGCGACCTCGCCCAGACGCGACACCGCTTCGTCGAGGCTCAAGCCTTGGCCGAGGGCAAAACCGACCTGATAGTTGCGGCTCTTGGGCGATGAGCACGTGACGATGAGATCGCCAACGCCGGCCAGGCCCAGGAAGGTCATCGGATTGGCACCTTGATTCACCGCAAAGCGGGTCATCTCGGCCAAGGCGCGAGTGATCAGCATGCTCTTGGTGTTTTCGCCCATCTCCAGCGCTACGGCCATGCCGGCGATGATCGCGTACACGTTTTTCAACGCCCCGCCCAGCTCGACACCGAAACGGTCGGCGCTGGCGTAAACGCGAAAAGTGCGACCGTGCAGTGCGGCTTGCACCGCTTTGCACAGTGCTTCGTCTTCGCTGGCGACGACCGTGGCGGTCAGTGCATGCTCGGCAATTTCCCGAGCCAGATTCGGCCCGGATAACACGCCGATCCGTGCCTGCGGGGCGATCTCTTCAAGGATCTGACTCATCAATTTGAAGGTCTGCGCTTCGATGCCTTTGGTCAGGCTGACCAGCATCTTGCCGCTCAAGCGCTCGGCGTGGGCGGCGAGCACCGTGCGCAAGGCGCTGGATGGCAGCGCGACAAAGCACAGATCGCAGGCCTCGAGGGCCGCTTGCAGGTCGGTGACCGCGGTCACGCCTGGCAGAATCTTGATGCCTTTGAGGTAACGCGGGTTTTCGCGATTGACCCGGATGGCCTCGGCCTGCTCGGGGTCACGCATCCACTGAAGGACTTGATGGCCGTTCTCGGCCAGCAGATTGGCCACGGCGGTACCAAAACTTCCGCCTCCCAGGACCGCAATCGGGCGCTGTTCAGTCATATGCAATCCGTTAATCCATACCAGTGGCGATGGCAGGCATTATACGGCCCCCCCCGGTGGCGGCCAGCCCCAGCAACAATTACCGTCAGTTGTAAGAAGAAGACCAATAAAATCAATGAAAATGCCTGCAACGTCACTGGAAAAGTGTCGGCCCTCGGTTAACATGCGCGCCAACTCCTCTCTCTACAGGCTGCGTCGTGCTTTCTGGCTCTTCTCCCCCGCGCTCGCCCCTGCTACTGGCGCTGCTGTTCAGCCCGCTGGTGGTGGCGGACGACCTGTTCGTCGACAGCCAGACGTTGCCGCAAGTGCTTACGGCCACGCGCCTGAAACAGACGCCGGCGGAAGTGCCCGGGAGCATGACCGTCCTCGACAGTGAATTGATCAGCGCCAGCGGTGTTCGCGACTTCAACGAACTGTTGCGGCTGGTGCCGGGGATGATGGTCGGCAACATCAACGGCAATCAGCCAGCCGTGAATTACCACGGCACCAACGCCAGCGAAGCACGACGCATGCAAGTGTTGATCGATGGCCGCTCGGTGTACCGCGCAGGTCTGGCCACAGTGGACTGGAGCGATATTCCAGTGGCCATGGAAGATATCGACCGGGTCGAGGTATTCCGTGGCCCGAACACCGTCAGTTACGGTGCCAACGCGCTGATGGCGGTGATCAACATCATCACTCGTCACCCGGCCGACAGCCACGGCACGCGCTTGAAAATCACCCGAGGCCAGCGTGGCATCAACGACTTTTATGCCAGCCAGGGCACCGGTTGGGATGGCGGTGATTTGCGCCTGTCGCTATCCGGCCAGGAAGACGACGGTTTCGACAGCGACCGCAACGGCGCCGATTATCGCGACAGTCGGCGCTTGAATCGTCTGAGTCTGGCAGTCAGCCACAACCTCGACGAAGGGCAGAGTCTCGACTGGCAGCTTAACGCCAAGGACGGCAGCAATCAGCGGCCTTACACCTACCGCCCAGTATTCTCGGGGATTACCGACGCAGGGAACAATTCCGACGTGGTAGCCAAGGATTACGCCGGTTCGGTGCGCTGGAATCTCGATATCAACCCCGAACACAGCCTTTATGTACAAGGCTCGGCACAGCACTGGGATCGCCAGCAAGTCTGGCGCGCCTGCGATGCCGAGGTGTCGTTCAGCCCTGAGCTGACGCAGCTGTGGCAGCTCGACCCGAATTACACCGAGCGGCTGGCGCGCAACATCAACCAGTTCACCGGGCCCGGCGCGGCGCCCGGCACGCCACAGCAAATGGCGCTGGCCAATCAGGTGCTCGAGCAATGGCGTAACGGCGCCAGCCAGACCTTGTGCGGCGATATCGACCAGAGCGCCCGCGAGTCGCGCTACGACCTCGAATTGCAGGACACCCTCAGCCTGTCCGACGACCTGCGTCTGGTCAGCGGCCTGAACTACCGTTACGACCGCGCCGATTCGCAGACCTACTTCAACGGCACCCTCGACGACACCACTTGGCGCGCGTTCGGCCAACTTGAATGGCGCGCTACCGAGCACTGGCTGGTGCAGGGCGGTGCGATGTTCGAAGACACGCAATTGATCGGCAGTTCGCTGACCCCGCGCTTCGCAGTCAACTACCTGATCAACCCGCGTCACGGCCTGCGTGCGGTGTACTCGGAGGCGATCCGCTCGCCGGACATGTTCGAGAACAACGTCAACTGGAGCTATCAAGTCAGCAACCTGCGGCCCTCGGCCTACGGCCAGTCGTCGGCGCGTTATTTCGTCAAGACCCGTGGCCCCGGCGATCTCGATCAGGAGCACATGCGTTCGCGCGAGTTGGGCTACAACGGCTACTTCGCCGAACTCGGTCTGGCGGTGGACGTAAAGCTGTTCTACGACGAAATCACCGGAATGATCAGCGAGCCGCTGCGCAACAACCAATACATCGCCAGCAACGCCAACCGCTCGCGCTTTCGCGGCACTGAAACGCAACTTGACTGGCGCCTCAGCAGCGCCGACCGTTTGCGCTTCACTTATGCCTTCGTCGATGCCGAGGCGAGCAATCCGCTGGATCAGCAATTCACCTCACGCAACAGCGGCTCGGCCGGATGGCTGCGCAACTGGGGGCATGGCTGGAACAGCGCCCTCTTCTATTACGGCGACAACGCGCTCAATGGCTATCGCTTCGAACGCGTCGACACGCGCATCGCCAAACGCATCCCCATCGGCAAAGCTCAGTTGCAATTGGCAGGCGTGCTGCAACAGCGCCTCGACCATCAGCCGAACACCTTCGTCGACAACAATTACGACGAACGCCGAGTGATGTATTTCAGTGCCGAGCTGGAGTTCTAGGATGCGCAACGGCCCGTCACGGAAGACGCCAACCCTTGGCCACTGGCTGGCCGGGCTCTGCCTGTTTTTGACCGCGTGGCTGCACGGCGTCGCGGTGCAGGCGGCCGATATTCTGTTGACCGGTGCCGAGGAAAGCCCCGGCGTGCAGGCTTTTGTTCAAGCATTGAGTGAATTGCGCCCGACCGACAACGTGCGCTTTCAGCCGCTGGCCAGCCTGCCCGCACCTGGCAAACTGCCGACCAGCCTGCGCCTGATCCTGCTCGATCTGCCGAGTCTCGACTGGCGCCTGCAGGACTCGCAAGGCCCCTCGACGCTGGTGCTGCGCATCAGCCGCTTGCAGGCGCGCCAGCGTTTCGCCGATGCCCAGCCGGCGCGCTTGAGTCTGCTCTGGAGCGATCCGCCGCTGGGCCGGCAATTGCAATTGATCCGGCGAATCTTGCCGCAGGCCCGGCGCGTCGGCGTCCTGTTCGATGAGCACGGCGAATTCCTTCTCAACGAATTACGCGTGGCTGCGCGGCCCTTGAATCTGGAGATTGTCAGCCAGCGCTGGGACAACACTCACGACAGCCGTCCGTTACACGCTGTGCTGAAAAACAGCGACGTATTGCTCGGCCTCGACGATCCCGATCTGTACAACTCGCAAACGGCGAAAAACCTCTTGCTCAGCAGCTACGCGCGGCAGGTTGCGCTGATCGGCCCGACCATTGCATTCGTTCGCGCGGGCAGCCTCGCCAGCACCTACAGCGACCAGAGTGACTGGCTGGCGATCCTCGACCATTTGCTCGACCAGCCGACCAGTGCATGGCCGCGAACGCTTTATCCCGCGCGTTTCAAAGTTTCAAGTAATGCGCAGGTGGCTCGTTCACTGGGCATCGAACCGCTGAATGAAGCATCTGTCGCCACTGCCTTGGCCGAAGGAGAGCGCCGCCCATGAATTTCCGTCGCCGTTGGGACATCAACACCCGCACACAACTGATCAGCCTCGGGCCGGCGCTGTTGCTGACACTGCTGTTGATCAGTTTCTTTACCTTCGTGCGTATCCAGGATTTGCGTCAGGAGCTGAACCACACCGGTCAGTTGATCGCCAACCAACTCGCCCCCGCCACGGAATACGGGGTGATTTCCGGCAACAACGAAGTGCTGGAAAGCCTGCTCAAGGCGACACTGGCCACCCCCAATGTGCGCTTTCTCGAAGTGCAGGACAGCGCCAACCGGATTCTGGTGTACGTCGAACAACCGGCCGATAGCCACAGCCGCCCGCATCAGGTCGAAGTGTTCCAGGCGCCGGTGCGTTTGCAGCGTATCGCCTTGCACAATGATTTTTTCCAGGACGGCAAAGTCAGCAACGGCGCCGCGGGCGAGGATTATCTGGGACGGGTGATCGTCGGGTTGTCCAATGACGCTTTCAGTCAGCGCCAGCAGGAAATCCTGTTCAAGGCCGCAATCCTCGCGCTGTTTGCTCTGCTCTTCACGTTCGTCGTGGCGCGGCGCCTGGCCGGCAGTCTGTCGCAACCGATCCGCGACATCGGCGACGCGGTCAAGGCCATTCAGGAAGGCGACTACAAGACGCCGCTGCCGATTGTCGATGACACCGAACTGGGCGCGCTGTCGCAGCACATCAACAACCTCGCTCACGCGCTCGAACAGGCCAGTCGCGAACAGCAACAGGCGATGGCGCAACTGATCCAGACCCGCGAAGAGGCAGAAAAAGCCAACAACGCCAAATCGGATTTCCTGGCGATGATGAGTCATGAACTGCGCACGCCCATGAACGGCGTCCTGGGCATGCTGCAGTTACTCGAAACCACCGAGATGACCGATGAGCAGATCGAATATGCAGCACTCGCTTCAGAGTCGACCGAGCACTTGCTCAAGGTCATCAATGACATTCTCGACTTTTCGCGGATCGAGCGTTCGGAGCTGGAGCTTGAGCACATTCCGTTCAACCTCGCCGAGCTGATCGGCGCCTGCGCGCAGTCTTTCCAGCACAGCGCGGCGCAGCGTGGCCTGGCGCTGAGTCTGCGCATCCCCGACGACATGCGCGGTTTGCAGGTCCAGGGTGATCCGACGCGGATCCGGCAAATTCTGGTCAATCTGGTTGGCAATGCCTTGAAGTTCACTGAGCAGGGCCGGGTCAGCATCGAGGCGCAATGGCAGTCGCTGGATCATGAACTGCTGTGGTTCACCTGCTCGGTGCGGGACAGCGGTATCGGCATTTCCTCGCAAAGTCTGGAGCTGATGTTCAATGCCTTCCAGCAGGCCGACAGCTCGATCTCCCGCCGCTATGGTGGCACCGGTCTGGGTCTGCCGATCGCGCGGACGCTGGCCGAACGCATGGGCGGCACGTTGCGCGCGCAGAGCGAAGAAGGTCGCGGCTCGGTATTTACGCTGGAAATTCCACTGGCGCTATATAAGCAGGCAATGCCACCGCTGGTCGCGCCGCGTGCGCTGAACGGCAGTGGCCAGGGCGAAGGACGGCATGTATTGCTGGTCGAAGACAATCCGGTCAACCAGACCGTGATTGAAGCGATGCTGCGCAGCCTCGGTTTTGCCGTGAGTGTGGCGACCGATGGTGCGCAAGCGGTGCGCTGTGCCCAGGGCGGTGAATTCGAAGTAATTCTGATGGATTGCCGGCTGCCGATCATCGACGGCTACGAGGCCACGCGGCAGATTCGCGACCTGCCCGGACGCCGCGATGTGCCGATCATTGCGCTCACCGCCAATGCCTTGCAGGGCGATCGCGAAACCTGTCTGGCAGCGGGTATGAACGATTACCTGGCCAAGCCGTTCAAACGCAATGACCTGCAGCAGATTTTGCAGCGCTGGGTGTCGTAGTGTGGGCCTTTCGACCATCTGCGACTGGCGTGAAAAGCGAAAGTGCGGCAGTCTTAGGCACCCGAACGAGCCCCAAAAGGGGCTTGATTAAAAATTTCAGTGCACAAGTGTACATTCATGTCCTTGGTGCTGTGACTTTCACCACAACGCAATAGTCTATGAGTAGGCTGCCGGTTCGAGGCATGAACGCTTTGAACGGTCGGGAAGATCTGCCCCACCTGCCGCATGGGATTATTGAGGAGCTCGCATGACCAAACAAAACGCCTTTACTCGGGAAGACCTGCTGCGCTGCAGTCGCGGTGAGCTGTTCGGCCCAGGTAACGCGCAACTGCCCGCCCCGAACATGCTGATGGTGGATCGCATCACCCATATCAGCGAAGAAGGCGGCAAGTACGGCAAAGGTGAATTGGTCGCCGAGCTGGATATCAACCCTGACCTGTGGTTCTTCGCCTGCCATTTCGAAGGCGATCCGGTGATGCCGGGCTGCCTGGGTCTGGATGCCATGTGGCAACTGGTCGGTTTTTTCCTGGGCTGGCAAGGCCTGCCGGGCCGCGGTCGTGCGCTGGGTTCGGGCGAGGTGAAATTCTTCGGTCAGGTGCTGCCGACCGCCAAGAAAGTCACTTACAACATTCATATCAAACGCGTCCTCAAGGGCAAGCTGAACATGGCCATCGCCGATGGTTCGGTCAGCGTCGACGGACGCGAAATCTACACCGCCGAAGGCCTGCGCGTCGGCGTGTTCACCTCCACTGACAACTTCTAAGGGTTATTCGCATGCGCCGCGTCGTTATCACTGGTCTGGGCATCGTTTCGTGCCTGGGCAATGACAAAGAGACCGTCTCCGCTAACCTGCGTGCAAGCCGCCCTGGCATCCGGTTCAACCCGGAATATGCTGAAATGGGTCTGCGTAGCCAGGTTTCCGGCTCCATCGACCTCAACCTTGAAGAACTGATCGATCGCAAGATCTATCGCTTCGTCGGCCATGCAGCGGCTTACGCCTACCTGGCCATGAAAGACGCCATCACTGACTCCGGCCTGACCGAAGAGCAGGTGTCCAACCCGCGCACCGGCCTGATCGCCGGTTCCGGTGGCGCATCGACCTTGAACCAGATGGAAGCGCTGGACATCCTGCGCGAGAAAGGCGTGAAGCGCGTCGGCCCGTACCGCGTCACGCGGACCATGAGCAGCACCGTTTCCGCCTGCCTGGCCACGCCGTTCAAGATCAAGGGCCTGAACTATTCGATCGCTTCTGCCTGCGCCACCAGTGCTCACTGCATTGGTACCGCCATGGAACAGATCCAGATGGGCAAACAGGACATCGTCTTCGCCGGTGGCGGTGAAGAAGAGCACTGGAGCCAGTCGTTCCTGTTCGACGCGATGGGCGCCCTGTCCAGCAAGCGCAATGACACTCCGGAACAAGCTTCCCGCGCCTACGACAAGGACCGCGACGGTTTCGTCATCGCTGGCGGCGGCGGCATGGTTGTCGTCGAAGAGCTGGAACATGCTTTGGCCCGCGGCGCGAAGATCTACGCCGAGATCGTTGGCTATGGCGCAACGTCCGACGGCTACGACATGGTTGCCCCGAGCGGCGAAGGCGCGATCCGCTGCATGCAGCAGGCGCTGTCCACCGTCGACACCCCGATCGACTACCTGAACACCCACGGCACTTCGACTCCGGTCGGCGACGTCGCGGAAATGAAAGGCGTGCGTGAAGTGTTTGGCGACAAGGCTCCGGCGATCAGCTCGACCAAGAGCCTGTCCGGTCACTCCCTGGGCGCCGCCGGCGTGCACGAAGCGATCTACTGCATGCTGATGATGGAAGGCAACTTCATCGCCGGCTCCGCCAACATCGACGAGCTCGATCCGGAAGTGGCCGATCTGCCGGTGCTGACCAAGACCCGCGAGAACGCCACCATCAACACCGTGATGAGCAACAGCTTCGGCTTCGGCGGCACCAACGCCACGCTGGTGCTGAAGCGCTGGGAAGGCAAGTAATTCCCCGCTGCTGAGCCACACATGAAAACGCCCCGACTGGTTCGGGGCGTTTTTTTGTCTGAAGAAAATAGCCAGAACACCGTTGATCCCTGTACTGATCATTCCCACGCTCTGCGTGGGAATGCAGCCCGTGACGCTCCGCGTCACTGGACGCGGAGCGTCCCTTGAGGCATTCCCACGCGGAGCATGGGAACGATCAATTCGGGGTGTCTGAAGATGAAACGTTTGTCATGAAACCAAACGCCCTGCGACCGAATGTCGCGGTTTACGCGGCCTGCAGCACTGTTGCGAAAACCGCAACAACACCCTGCGCCAATCGGCGGTTTACTTAGCTGGCTAACAAAACCTATAACAGAGTCCTGCACACGCCTTGGTGCAGATAACCTGAGATTTGGAGCTAGCAGATGACTGTAAAAGTAACTGAACGCGACGATTCACACATGTCCCACGAAGGCCTGGCCGCCGGCATCCGTATCTGGGATGTGCATCAACAAGACTTGCTGGTCGGCATGTTCCACAACGAAACAGATGCGCACAACTACAAGGCCGAACTGGAAGTGCAGGAACAGCAACGAGAGCTGAAGTCCGCCTGAGGCAACCACAGCATTGAAAACGACAAACCCCGCCATGAGCGGGGTTCGTCGTTGTTACAGCCTTGGATTTACCACATCAGATCGTCAGGGATCTGGTACGCCGCGTACGGATCGTCCTCGGCGTTGACCTCTTCGGTCTGCACGTTGAGCTGGACGATACGCTGCGGGTCGCGTTCCTGGATCTTCAGCGCCGCTTCACGGGGAATCACTTCATAGCCGCCATTGTGCTGGACGATCGCCAGCGAACCGCTGCTGAGCTTGTTGCGCATCAGCGTGTTGACCGAGATACGTTTGACCTTCTTGTCGTCGACAAAGTTGTAGTAGTCCTCGGTGGTCAGCTTGGGCAGACGCGAGACTTCGATCAACTGCTTGACCTGCGCGGCACGGGCCTTGGCCTCGGCTTTCTCCTGCTGCTGGCGGTTCAGCTCCTGGTCGCGCTTGACCTTCTCGGCCATGGCTTCCTGGGCGGCGCGCTGCTGCGAATCGTCCAGCTCGGCCTGGCCTTTGTGGGCGAGACGCTGCTGCTTTTGCTTGTCTTTGCTGACCTGTTTGGCCTGCTTTTGGTTGACCAGGCCTGCTTTAAGCAACTGGTCGCGAAGGGAAAGGCTCATCAATGCTTACTCACTTGGGCAACGGCTCAGCCGCAGCTGGGCTCATTCTTTTCCTGGCGTTTGGCTTCGCCCCACAGGGCGTCCAATTCTTCGAGGGTGCAATCTTCCATGGGACGGTGGGTGTCGCGCAATGCCTGTTCGATAAAACGGAAACGTCTCTCAAACTTGCCGTTGGCGCCGCGCAGGGCGGTTTCCGGATCGACCTTCAGATGCCGGGCCAGATTGACCACGGAAAACAGCAGATCGCCGATCTCGTCGGCCACCGCTACCGGATCGTTTTCCGACATGGCTTCGAGCACTTCATCGAGCTCTTCGCGCACCTTGTCGAGCACCGGCAAAGCGTCCGGCCAGTCGAAACCGACCTGCCCGGCGCGTTTTTGCAACTTGGCTGAGCGCGACAGTGCCGGCAACGTGGCCGGCACGTCGTCGAGCAAGGACAACTGCTCGGGCGCCGAGGCTTTCTCGGCGCGCTCTTCGGCCTTGATCTCTTCCCAGCGCTGCTTGACCTGTTCTTCGCTCAAGCGCGGCACGTCGAGCGGCGCGTAGAGATCGCCGGTGGGGAAGACGTGCGGATGGCGGCGGATCAGTTTGCGCGTGATGCTGTCGATCACCCCGGCAAATTCGAACCGCCCCTCTTCCTTGGCCAACTGGCTGTAATACACCACCTGAAACAACAGATCGCCCAACTCGCCCTGCAAATGATCAAGATCGCCACGCTCGATAGCATCCGCCACTTCATAGGCTTCTTCGAGAGTGTGCGCAACGATGGTCGCGTAGGTTTGCTTGATGTCCCATGGGCAACCGAACTGCGGATCGCGCAGGCGGGACATCAGGTGGAGCAGGTCTTCGAGTGAATACATAAAGGCCTCTATATACCCCTGTAGGAGCTGCCGAAGGCTGCGATCTTTTGATCTTGAAAAACCAAAGTCAAAAGATCGCAGCCTTCGGCAGCTCCTACAGGAGATCGCATCACGGAGTTCGGTTACGCCGCGTTTCGATGATGTTCGGCAATTGCGAAATCCGCCCCAGCAGCCGCCCGAGCGCATCCAGACCGGGAATCTCGATGGTCAGCGACATGAGCGCGGTGTTGTCTTCCTTGTTCGAGCGGGTGTTCACCGCCAGCACGTTGATGCGTTCGTTGAGCAGCACCTGCGAGACGTCACGCAGCAGCCCGGAACGGTCGTAGGCGCGGATGATGATGTCCACCGGATAGGTGAGCACCGGCACCGGCCCCCAACTGACCTGAATGATCCGCTCCGGCTCGCGCCCGCCCAGTTGCAGCACCGAGGCGCAGTCCTGACGGTGGATGCTCACGCCACGGCCCTGGGTGATGTAACCAACGATCGCATCGCCCGGCAGTGGCTGGCAGCAGCCGGCCATCTGCGTCATCAGGTTGCCGACGCCCTGGATCTGGATATCGCCGCGCTTGCCCGGTTTATAGCCGGTAGCTTTGCGCGGGATCAGTTCCAACTGCTCGTTGCCGCGCTCCGGCTCGACCAGTTGCTGTGCGAGGTTGACCAGATGCGCCTGACGCAGGTCGCCGGCACCGAGGGCGGCGAACATGTCTTCGGCGGTTTTCATGTTGGCCTTTTCGGCCAGCTTGTCGAAATCCACCGCCGGCAGGCCGAGGCGATTGAGTTCGCGCTCGATCAGGGTTTTACCGGCCGCAACGTTCTGATCGCGAGCCTGCAACTTGAACCAGTGCACGATCTTCGCCCGTGCTCGCGAGGTGGTCACGTAACCGAGGTTGGGGTTCAGCCAGTCGCGGCTTGGCGTGCCCTGCTTGCTGGTGATGATTTCGACCTGTTCGCCAGTTTGCAGGCTGTAGTTCAGCGGCACGATACGGCCGTTGATCTTCGCGCCTCGGCAGTTGTGGCCGATTTCGGTGTGTACCCGATAAGCGAAATCCAGCGGCGTCGCGCCTTTCGGCAAATCGATGGCGTGACCGTCGGGCGTGAAGATGTAAACCCGATCGGGCTCGATGTCGACGCGCAACTGCTCAGCCAGACCGCCGATGTCACCGAGTTCTTCGTGCCATTCGAGGACCTGACGCAGCCAGGAGATTTTCTCTTCGTAATGGTTCGAGCCGGATTTGACGTCGGTACCCTTGTAACGCCAGTGCGCACAGACGCCGAGTTCGGCTTCTTCGTGCATCGAATGGGTGCGGATCTGCACCTCGAGGACCTTGCCTTCCGGGCCGATCACCGCCGTGTGCAGCGAGCGGTAGCCGTTCTCTTTCGGGTTGGCGATGTAGTCGTCGAATTCTTTCGGGATGTGCCGCCACAGGGTATGGACGATGCCGAGCGCGGTGTAGCAATCGCGCATTTCGGGTACCAGCACACGCACGGCGCGCACGTCGTAGATCTGGCTGAATTCCAGACCCTTGCGCTGCATTTTGCGCCAGATCGAATAGATGTGTTTGGCCCGGCCGCTGATGTCGGCATCGACGCCGGTAGCCTGCAGTTCGTCCTTGAGCTGGGTCATCACGTCGCTGATGAAGCGCTCGCGATCCAGCCGCCGCTCGTGGAGCAACTTGGCGATCTGCTTGTATTGATCGGGTTCGAGATAGCGGAAGGACAAGTCCTCCAGCTCCCATTTGATATGGCCGATGCCGAGGCGATGCGCCAGCGGCGCATAGATGTCGAAGACTTCGCGGGCGACGCGGTTGCGCTTTTCATCGTCGGCGGTTTTCACCGCACGGATGGCGCAGGTGCGTTCGGCGAGTTTGATCAGCGCGACGCGGACGTCGTCGACCATGGCAACGAGCATCTTGCGCAGGTTCTCGACCTGCCCTTGCGTGCCCATGACCATTGACTGGCGCGGGCTGAGGCTGGCGCTGATCGCCGCCATGCGCTGCACGCCGTCGATCAGCTTGGCCACCACCGGGCCGAAGCGCTGGCCGACTGCCGCCAGTTCGATCTGGCCCTCGCGCACGCCGCGATACAAAACGGCGGCGACCAGTGAATCCTGATCGAGCTTGAGGTCGGCGAGGATCTCGGCGATTTCCAGCCCGGTGCTGAAACTTCCGGAGCCTTCGGCCCACAGATTCTTCTTTGCGTTGGACTGTTGTTCGGCCTCGCGAGCGAACTCGCAGGCTTCTTTCAAGGCCTCGCGATCCAGTGCCAGATCGACACTGACCGCGTGATCGAGCCAGGCCTCGAGATTGATACTGCCGTCGGTATTGATCGGCTGGTGTGCTCTCACCTGTACCATGCTGCTTTACCTTCCCTACGACGCAGATTCAATGCGTCAAATCGCTGATCCTCAGTGTCCGTTCGCGCTCGCGGGGCTCAGGCGAGCGCTGCGCGGACAGATCAGACGGATTCAGACGAGCCGTCCTGGCTCGCTTCAAATAACGCCATGGCCTCGACATGTGCCGTCTGAGGAAACATATCGAGAATCCCGGCACGTTTTAACCGGTAGCCCTGCTTGATCAATTCCTGCGTGTCGCGCGCCAGCGTGGCCGGGTTGCACGACACATACACCAACCGCTTGGCACCCAGGGTCGCGAGCTTGCGCACCACCTCGAAAGCACCGTCACGCGGTGGGTCCAAGAGTACCGCAGAAAAGCCGTTTCCGATCCACTGGGCATCGGTCAAAGGCTGGGATAAATCGGCTTGAAAAAACTTTGTGTTATGCAAATTGTTGCTGATGGCGTTGGCAGCGGCCCGCTCGACCATCGTCTGCACACCCTCCACCGCCACCACTTCGCCCACGCTTTTGGCCAGCGGTAGCGCGAAGTTTCCCAGCCCGCAAAACAGATCAAGCACGCGTTCATCCGCCCTCGGCTTCAGCCAGTCCAGCGCCTGCGCGATCATCGTTTCGTTGACCCCGGCGTTGACCTGAACGAAGTCTCCCGGCCGATAAGCCAGCTCGAGACCCCACTGTTCCAGGCGATAACCGAGGCTCTGACCGGCCTCGACCGGTTGCGGTTCACCTTCGCCATGCAGCCACAACTGCGCCTCATGGAACTGGCAAAAATCCTTGAGTATCGCCAGGTCCGCTTCGGACAACGGCGCCATGTGCCGCAGCAATACCGCCAGTGACGAACCGCTGAACAACTCGACATGGCCCAGCGCCTGCGGCTTGCTCAGGCGCCGCAGCATCTGCGGCAAACGGCTCATGATCGGTTGCAAGGGCTGTACCAGCACCGGGCATTCGCTGATCGCGACGATGTCCTGACTGCCGGCGGCGCGAAAACCGACTTCAAGTTGTTTCGCTTTCATGTCCCAGCGCACGGCGATGCGCGCGCGACGACGGTAGCCGAATTCCGGACCGGTCAGCGGCGCTGCCCACGCTTCAGGTTCGACACCGGCTACCCGCGACAATTGCTCGGCGAGCATGCGCTGTTTGAGGGCGAGCTGTTCGGCGTGGGGCAAGTGCTGAACGCTGCAACCGCCACAACGGCCGAAGTGCGCGCACGCAGCCGGACGACGCAGCTCGCTGGCAGTGAATACCCGTTCGGTACGCGCTTCGACCACTTTGCCGTGGGCGCCAAGCACCCGCGCTTCGACCTCCTCACCGGCAAGGGCACCGAGGACGAACCAGGTTTTGCCTTCGAAGAACGCGATACCGCGACCGTCATTGGCCAGACGCTCGATGCTCAAGCGCTGCTTTTTACCGGTCGGAATTTGCGCTGCCTTGCTGCCGCCGGCGGGCTGGAAGCGCAGGCCTTTCTCGTGTTTGGCCATCAGTTCGGCGCGTCGAAAATGCCGGTCGACAGATAACGGTCGCCACGGTCGCAGATGATCGCGACGATCACCGCGTTTTCAACTTCTCGGGACAGGCGCAGCATCGCTGCCACCGCACCGCCCGAGGACACGCCGCAAAAGATGCCTTCTTCGCGGGCCAGGCGACGGGTGACGTCTTCGGCCTCGCTTTGCGCCATGTCGACGATGCGGTCGACGCGGTCGGCCTGATAGATCTTCGGCAGGTATTCCTGCGGCCAGCGGCGGATGCCGGGAATGGCCGAGCCTTCCATCGGTTGCAGACCGACGATCTGCACGCTGTCGCTCTGCTCTTTGAGGTAGCGCGACACGCCCATGATGGTGCCGGTAGTGCCCATCGAACTGACGAAATGGGTGATGCTGCCCTGGGTCTGGCGCCAGATTTCCGGACCGGTGGTGGTGTAGTGCGCTTCCGGGTTGTCGCCATTGGCGAACTGATCGAGCACCTTGCCACGGCCTTCGGCTTCCATGCGCTGGGCCAGATCGCGGGCGCCTTCCATGCCCTCTTCCTGAGTGACCAGAATCAGCTCGGCACCGTAAGCGGTCATTGCCGCCTTGCGCTCGGCGCTGGAGTTGTCCGGCATGATCAGGATCATCTTGTAACCCTTGATCGCGGCGGCCATCGCCAGAGCGATACCGGTGTTGCCCGAGGTCGCCTCGATCAGCGTATCGCCGGGATTGATCTGCCCGCGCAGCTCGGCGCGGGTAATCATCGACAGCGCCGGCCGGTCCTTGACCGAACCCGCCGGGTTGTTCCCTTCGAGCTTGAGCAAAAGGGTGTTGCTGGTGGCGCCGGGCAGGCGCTGCAAACGCACCAGCGGCGTGTTGCCGACGCAATCGGCGATGGTTGGGTACTGCAGGGTCATGGCGTATTCGCAATCCAGACGTGCGGGGGCGCCTATCATACCGGCAAACCCGCGCAGGCCATATCACGCAAAGTGCGGTGCTTATGGTTTATGGGAATAAGCGAATAAAAGTCGCGCCAGTGGTGCGACTTTTATTTGCGCAACACTCAGTTCTCGTGGTGCTGCTTGGAATTCGCGAGCAGGCTCGCTCCCACAGGATTTAGTGTCAGCAGTGATGACACTATTAACGGTAGATCACACAGCCTGCGGCGAACCGAGCTCCATTGTGGGAGCAAGCCTGCTCGCGAAGGCGTCCGCATGGGCAACACCATCATCCGCCAACAAGCGCAAATTCAACCGCAACCCCGCCCCGGCATTCTCCGCCCAGAGCAACCCGCCCTGACGTTGCACCGCGTTGCGCGCAATGCTCAACCCCAGGCCAAAGCCACCATCACCGGGCCTTGACCCGTCCAATCGAATGAACGGCGAAAAGATCCGCTGCAGATCTTCGTCAGCCACGCCGCCGCCCTCATCCTCCAGCCACAAATGCCAATACTCGCCATCGCGCCGTGCATCGAGCCGCACAATCCCGCCCTCGGGCGAGTGACGAATGGCGTTGCGCAGGATGTTTTCCAGCGCTTGCGCCAAGGCATTGAGGTTGCCGCGCACCCAGCACGATGCTTCGACCGAGCATTGCAGTTGCAGACTCGGCCAGCCGCTTTCATAACAGGCGTTGTCGGTGAGCATTTCCCACAGCGCCTGAATCTGGATCGCTTCATCCGGCAACGGCGAGCGGTCGGTGTCGAGCCAGGCCAGTTGCAGGGTGTCTTCGACCAGCCGTTGCATGCCATCGACTTCGCGGCCGATGCGCTCGCGCAATGGCGCCAGGCTCTGTTCGCTTTCGCTGGCCACGCGCAGGCGGCTCAGCGGCGTGCGCAGTTCGTGGGACAAGTCACGCAATAACTGCTGCTGCAAGGCGACTGTGGTTTGCAGGCGCTCGGACATAGAGTCGAAGGCCCGCGCCAGCTCACCGAGTTCATCCGGGCGCTGGGTGATACCGCTCGACAGGCGCACATTCAATTGATCGGCACGCCAGGCATTGGCCTGTTCGCGCAGGTTGTTCAGCGGCACCACCAGCAGGCGATACAGGCCGACGCAAAGCAACAGGGTGAACAGCCCGGGAATGACGCCGTTGGTGATCACGCGCCAGAACACTCGGTACTTGCCCGGGACAAAGCGCTCGGGCAACTCGATGACGAGGATGCCGGCGGTCGGGTCATGGGGAAAGGGTACCCGCAGCCACGGCCGGCCCTTCTTGTGGATCGGCCAGTCGAGGCCGCGCAGGAAAGTCAGGTGTTGCACCTGCGCAGCGTTCAGCGGCTGGCTGCTCAGCGATTGCAGATCAGCGCCGATCACCCCGACCCAACTGGCCTCGCGTAATTGCATGCTCTGCAACCAGTCATCGACACCGTTGCGCCCGCCACGCTGCCACGCCTGTTCGGCCTGTGCGGCATATCGGTTGAGAGTGCTGCGCGCTTCGCTGGAGAGAAACTGGTTGCGCTCCTCCATGTAACGGCCCCACGACCAGCTCAGCCAGATCATCAGCAGACAGAACGCCACCAGCAGGCAGGCCAGTTTCCAGAACAGCGAATGCCGCCCCGGCAGCTCAGACAGCTTCATCAGCGGCGCTCAAGACATAGCCCTTGCCCCACACCGTGCGCACTTCGCATTCGGTGTAACCGATGGCTTTGAGTTTGCGGCGGATCTGGCTGATGTGCATGTCGAGGCTGCGGTCGTGCGCCGCAAAGCCGCGTTGCAGGACGTGCTGATAAAGGAAGGCTTTGCTCAGCACTTCTTCGTGGTTGCGGTGCAGGGTTTCCAGCAGACGGAATTCGCTGCGGGTCAGACCGGCCGCTTGCTCGCGCACGAACACGTCGCAGTGTTCGTCATCGAAACGCAAGCTGCCGCTGACCACCGCAGCGGTAACCGCAGGTGGGCGCTGATCAAGCGCCACCCGACGCAGGATCGCTTCGATGCGCACGTGCAACTCGGCCATGCTGAACGGCTTGGGCAAATAGTCATCGGCACCGAGGCGGAAACCGCTGATGCGATCGGCCTCGGCGCCCAGTGCCGACATCAGCAACACCGGCGTCGAGTGGCTCTGGCGCAGTTGCGTCAACAGCTTCAGGCCATCGAGCCCCGGCAGCAGAATGTCCATCAGCACCACGTCGAAAGGCTGGCGCCGGGCAATGTTCAGGCCTTCCTGGCCGTTCTGGCACCAGGTCACCTGAAAACCGCTGCGGCCCAGATGCTCGTGCACATAAGCGCCGAGAACCGGATCGTCTTCAATGGAAAGGATGCGTGGCTGGCCAGCGGAAACAGGAGTCATGAGTATCTGCAAGTAATTCTCAGTTGGCGGATTATTCAAGATTGTCCGACAGCGGGCAACACAAGCTTCGCCCCTCGGACGAACGCGTGCATGAGCGGCACTGCATTTTCCGCAAGATTGCCCGCCTGCAAATCGCTACACTGCGCCCATGTCGCGTGCCGGATGCACGCATGAGTCAACAGATCAGCGGGATGCGGGAGAAAGGCGTGCTCAAGAAACTGGGAATCAAAGGTCGCGTGCTGTTGCTGACCTTGTTGCCGACCAGCCTGATGGCGCTGGTGCTGGGTGGCTATTTCACCTGGACACAGCAGACCGACCTGCAGAGCCAATTGTTGCAGCGCGGCGAAATGATCGCCGAGCAACTGGCGCCGCTGGTGGCGCCGGCAATGGGCCACGGCGATGCCGAGCTGCTCGAACGGGTCGCCACCCAATCCCTTGAACAACCCGACGTGCGCGCGGTGACCTTCCTAGCTCCGGACCGTTCGCCGCTGGCCCACGCCGGGCCGACCATGCTCAATCAGGCGCCAAGCGGCGACAGCGCGCTGTTGCAACGACGCAGCGGCAATGACGCAACGCGCTACCTGATGCCGGTGTTCGGCAAGCACCGCAACCTCGCCGGTGAAATCATTCCCGAGGAATCCGAACGGTTGCTCGGCTGGGTCGAACTCGAGCTGTCGCACAACGGCATGCTGCTGCGCGGTTATCGCAGCCTGTTCGCCAGCCTGCTGCTGATCGCCGCTGGCCTTGCCGGCGCCGCCCTCCTCGCGCTGCGCATGGGCCGCACCATCAACCGCCCGTTGAGCCAGATCAAACAAGCCGTCGCGCAGCTCAAGGATGGACATCTGGAAACGCGCTTGCCGCCCCTCGGCAGCCAGGAGCTGGACGAACTGGCCTCGGGCATCAACCGCATGGCCGGCACCCTGCAGAACGCCCGCGAAGAGTTGCAGCACAGCGTCGATCAAGCCACCGAAGACGTCCGGCAGAATCTGGAAACCATCGAGATCCAGAACATCGAACTGGATCTGGCGCGCAAAGAGGCGTTGGAAGCCAGCCGGATCAAATCCGAATTCCTCGCCAACATGAGCCACGAGATCCGCACGCCGCTCAACGGCATTCTCGGTTTCACTCATCTACTGCAGAAAAGCGAACTGACCCCGCGCCAGCTCGACTATCTGGGCACTATCGAAAAGTCTGCCGACAGCCTGCTGGGGATCATCAACGAGATTCTCGACTTCTCGAAAATCGAGGCCGGCAAACTGGTGCTCGACCATATTCCGTTCAACCTGCGCGACCTGCTGCAGGACACCCTGACCATTCTCGCCCCGGCGGCGCACGCCAAGCAGCTCGAGCTGGTCAGCCTGGTCTATCGCGACACGCCGCTGTCGCTGGTTGGCGATCCGCTGCGCCTCAAACAGATCCTCACCAACCTGGTCAGCAATGCGATCAAGTTCACCCGCGAAGGCACCATCGTTGCCCGGGCGATGCTCGAAGACGAACACGAAGACAGCGTGCAACTGCGCATCAGTATTCAGGACACCGGCATCGGTTTGTCGAGCCAGGATGTGCGCGCGCTGTTCCAGGCCTTCAGTCAGGCCGACAATTCGCTGTCACGCCAGCCCGGCGGCACGGGTCTGGGGCTGGTGATTTCCAAGCGTCTGATTGAGCAGATGGGCGGCGAGATCGGCGTCGACAGTACCCCGGGCGAAGGCTCGGAATTCTGGATCAGCCTGAGTCTGCCGAAGACTCGCGACGATGCCGAAGACTTGCCCGCCGCGCCGCTGCTTGGGCGCCGCGTGGCGGTACTGGAAAATCACGAACTGGCGCGCCAGGCATTGCAACATCAGTTGGAAGACTGCGGGCTGGAAGTTACACCGTTCAATACCCTTGAAAGCCTGAGCAATGGCGTCACCGGCGCACATCAGACCGATCAGGCGATCGATCTGGCGGTGATCGGCATCACCAGCAACGACATGCTTCCGGAACGCCTGAACCAGCACATCTGGGATCTTGAACATCTGGGCTGCAAAGTGCTGGTGCTGTGCCCGACCACCGAACAGACGCTGTTTCATCTGTCGGTGCCCAACCCGCACAGCCAGCTTCAAGCCAAACCGGCGTGTACGCGCAAGTTGCGCCGGGCGCTGGCTGATCTGGTCAATCCGCGCCAGCCGCGCAGCGAACCGGGCGAGCCGCTGTCCAGCCGTGCGCCGCGCGTGCTGTGTGTCGACGACAACCCGGCCAATCTGTTGCTGGTGCAGACCCTGCTCGAAGACATGGGTGCCCGAGTGCTCGCGGTAGAAAGTGGTTACGCGGCGGTCAAAGCCGTGCAAACCGAATCTTTCGATCTGGTGTTGATGGACGTGCAGATGCCGGGCATGGACGGTCGCCAGACCACCGAAACCATTCGCCAGTGGGAAAGCGAACGGCACTGCACACCGCTGCCGATCGTCGCCCTCACCGCCCACGCCATGGCCAACGAAAAACGCGCACTGCTGCAAAGCGGCATGGACGATTACCTGACCAAACCGATCAGCGAGCGGCAACTGGCGCAGGTGGTGTTGAAGTGGACCGGGCTGGCTCTGCGCAATCAGGCGCCGGAGCGCAGCGGCGACAGCGCGGCGAGTCAGCAGGAACTGCCGGTGCTCGATCACGAAGAAGGCTTGCGTCTGGCGGCGGGCAAGGCGGATCTGGCGGCGGACATGCTCGCCATGCTGCTGGCCTCGCTGGAGGCTGATCGCGAAGCGATCCGCGCTGCGCGTGAGAGCCACGACCTGAATGCCCTGCTCGAACGCGTGCACCGCTTGCACGGCGCAACCCGTTACTGCGGGGTGCCGCAACTGCGTGCGGCCTGCCAGCGCAGCGAAACCCTGCTCAAGCAGGACGACCCGAAAGCTGCTGTCGCGCTGGATGAACTGGAGCGTTCGATCAATCGGCTCGCAGCGCAGGCGCGCATCAACGCCTGATCTACGGCAGGGTACGGCGCGCGCAAAGCGCTACAGTTGTCGCGGGCCTTTGCGGCCCGCGTCGATGTCCCAGGAGGATTCATGCGCACGATCATCTTCAGCAGCCAGACCTACGACCGCGACAGCTTCCTCGCCGCCGACTGCCCGGCCGGGCTTGAATTGCACTTTCAAGCCGCTCGGCTCAGCCTCGATACGGCGGCGTTGGCCGAACGGTACGAAGTGGTCTGCGCCTTTATCAATGACGACCTCAGCGCCCCGGTGCTGGAGCGCCTCGCGGCTGGCGGCACGCGGCTGATTGCGCTGCGCTCGGCGGGCTACAACCATGTCGACTTGCCCGCAGCGAAACGCCTCGGCCTGGCGGTGGTGCGTGTGCCCGCCTACTCGCCGCACGCCGTTGCCGAACATGCGGTGGCGCTGATTCTCGCCCTCAATCGCCGTTTGCATCGCGCCTACAACCGCACCCGTGAAGGCGATTTCAGCCTGCATGGCCTGACCGGTTTCGATCTGGTCGGCAAGACCGTCGGCATCGTCGGCACCGGGCAGATCGGCGCAACGTTCGCGAAAATCATGCACGGCTTCGGCTGTGAGCTGCTGGCCTACGACCCGTATCCTAATCCCGAGGTGCTGGCGTTGGGCGCGCGCTATCTGAGCCTGCCGGAATTGCTCGCGCAGTCGCGGATCATCAGCCTGCATTGCCCGCTCAACGAGCAGAGCAAACACCTGATCAATCGCCAGTCACTGGCGCACATGCGGGCGGGGGCGATGCTGATCAATACCGGGCGCGGTGGTCTGGTCGACACGCCGGCGCTGATCGACGCGCTGAAGGATGGTCAACTCGGGTATCTGGGGCTGGACGTTTATGAAGAAGAGGCGCAGCTGTTTTTCGAGGACCGCTCCGACCTGCCGCTGCAGGACGATGTGCTGGCGCGTCTGCTGACGTTTCCCAACGTGATCATCACTGCGCATCAGGCGTTTCTGACCCGCGAGGCGCTGGGCGCGATTGCCGCGACCACGCTGCATAACATCGCGACATGGGCGGCGGGTACGCCGCAGAACCAGGTCGAGGGCTGAACTGCCTTTACTTGGGCAGCGAAGACGCCAGGATCAGCAAACCCAGCCAGCCGAAACCGAGCAGGCGTTGTTTGCTGGAGTGGCCGCGGCGCAGCAGGAACCAGACGAAAAACGCCGGTAACAGAAACACCATGATTTTCAGCCAGCCTTCCACCGGGCGGCTGCCATCTGCGTTCAGCGGTTGCTGCTCCTCGCGGGCCTGTTCTGCAGCCTGCTGACGACGGCGACGCCCTGCCGCTGCCGGCATCACTTTCGGTAACGGCTCGGCCACTGGCGCCGCAACCGCTTCGGGCACTGCCTTGTTGCGTGGCAGGCTGCCGAAGGAGATCGTCGAGGTCTGCGCCGCTGCCGCAGCTGGCTGCGCCTGCATGGCGACGTGTTCGGCCATCGGGGCGCCGCAGTGAATGCACGCCAGCGCTTCGGAACTGATGCTCCGCTTGCATTCATAACATTCGATCAGCGCCATGTTCCGTTCCTTCAGATTCGGGGGCCGGCAGTTTGCCATGACTGCCGGCCCATTTGAACCGGATCGAAGGTCGCACGCGCGCATCATTGTGCAATCGAGCCCGTGCTAGCATGTCGCGCATATTTGGAGGATCCATGGTCGAACACGATTTCCGCTACACCCTGATGAACCCGCAACACACCCTCACCGAATGCCGCGCCCTGGTTCCGGGCCGCTATCAGGTGACCGGCAACGGTGGCTCGATCCGCATCGGCGATGCCCTGTTGGTGACGCTCAAAGGCAGCAAGGATTTGTCCATGCGCCTGACCGTCGACACGGTCCGCCACTTGATCAATCCCCCAGGTCAATGGACCGCGATGACCACAGGCCCGGTGTTCGGCGAACTGGCCATTCACACCTGGCAAGTCAATTGCGACAGCTGCGCCAAAGCGCTGAGTTTTGAATTTGCCGTGGATGCCAAACTTGGCAAAACCGCAGAAAAACCCGCCGCCACCGCACGCATCGCCGAGCTGGGCTGGAAAGCCGTTGGCGACAAACACCTGTGCCCGAAATGCCAGGAGCCTGCGTAATGAAACGCCTCGCCCTGACCGCACTGATCGGTGCCGGCCTGGCCGGTTGCGCTGCTGAGCCGGTGCAACTGCAGCACAACCGCAGCTACATTCTGGAATGGATCGGCGAGCGACCACTGATGGATTACAGCCATCTGACCGTGACCCTCGGCGACGACGGCCGCGCCTACGGCAATGGCGGCTGCAACCATTGGTTTGCGCCCTACACGCAGGACGGCGACAAGCTGACCTTCGGCAAGATCGGCAAGACCCGCAAGCTTTGCGCCCCGGCGTTGATGGAGCAGGAACAGCGATTCCTGCAGGCGCTGGAGAAGGTGGAGCGCTGGGACATTTCGCCCATCGAGCAGATACGCTTCTGGCCGGCTGAAGGCAAACCGTTGCGCTGGTGGCTCGAAGAGGGTTGAGCCTCATTAGCTGATCGCGATCGCTGTAACGATCGTTCCCACGCTCCTGAGTGGGACTGCACCAAGTGACGCTCTGCGTCACAGGGACGCGGAGCGTCCCGGGCGGCATTCCCACGCAGAGCGTGGGAACGATCCTGCCCAACGACAGCCTATTTGGTCGCCTGCAGCGCCTCGAGTTTGGCCATCACCCCCGCCGCCGTCTGCTCGCCGAGCAATTGCTCACGCACTTTGCCCTTGTCATCGATGATGAATGTCACCGGCAGCGCTTCACTGCGCGGCAGGTCGAACAGCTCAGCCGGATCCTGCGCCAGCACGGTGAATTTGATGCCAAGCTTTTCGCTGGCTTCTTTCAGTTCTGCGCCCTGCACATTGTCGAAATTGACCCCGAACACCCCGACATTCTTGCTCTTGAGTTGATCAGCCAGCTGATTCAGCTCGGGAATCTCCGTGCGGCACGGGCCGCACCATTCGGCCCAGTAATTAAGCACCACCCATTGTTTGTCCAGACGCTCGGACGCAACCTTCTGGCCGTTCTGGTCGATCCCGTAGTCATTGCCGCAGCCCCCCAGCATCAACGCCCCGAGAATCGTCAATCCCGCTGCCAATCGCCGTGTCATGTCGTGTTCCTTGTGAAAATTCGAAAGCGCCTGCGACCCATCGCCTCTGACGGTTCTGGATTGCGCGCCGCACAGTTAGAATAGCCGCCACTTTACGCCAGAAGCGACCCGCCATGACCGATCTGACGCTTTATCACAATCCGCGCTGCTCGAAATCCCGCGGCGCGCTGGAACTGCTCGAAGCCCGCGGCTTGAGTCCGAATGTCGTGCGCTACCTGGAAACACCGCTCAATGCCGCGCAGATCAAGGCCCTGCTCGGCAAGCTCGGGATCAGCGCGCGGCAGCTGCTGCGCACCGGTGAAGAGGAATACAAAACCCTGAACCTGGCGGACGCCAGCCTCAGCGAGCAGCAATTGATAGACGCCATCGCCGCGCACCCGAAATTGCTGGAGCGGCCGATTCTTGAAGTCGGCGACAGGGCCGTCATCGGTCGTCCACCGGAAAACGTGCTGGAGTTGTTGCCATGAGCACGCCGTACATTCTGGTTCTTTATTACAGCCGCAGCGGTTCCACCAACGAGATGGCCCGGCAGATCGCCCGTGGCATCGAGCAGGCCGGAATGGAAGCGCGTCTGCGCACGGTGCCGGCGATTTCCACTGAATGCGAAGCGGTGGCTGCGGAGATTCCCGCTGAAGGCGCGCTCTACGCCAGCCTCGATGATCTGAAAAACTGCGCCGGCCTCGCGTTGGGCAGTCCGACCCGTTTCGGCAACATGGCCGCGCCGCTCAAGTACTTCCTCGATGGCACCAGCAACCTCTGGCTGACCGGCGCGCTGGTGGGTAAACCGGCCGGCGTGTTCACCTCTACCGCCAGCCTGCACGGCGGTCAGGAAACCACGCTGTTGTCGATGATGTTGCCGCTGTTGCATCACGGCATGCTCATCACCGGCCTGCCTTACAGCGAATCGGCACTGCTCGAAACCGCAGGTGGCGGCACGCCTTATGGCGCCAGCCATCACGCCGGTGCCGATGGCAAGAACGGTCTCGACCAGCACGAAGTGGCGCTGTGTCGCGCACTCGGTCTGCGCCTGGCGAAAACCGCGCAGAAACTGGTGGGCTGATGGCGAAGAAGCCGAAAGTCCTGCCCTCGGTGGCGTGGCTTGAGCCACGGGTCAAGGCGATGCGCGTGCTCAGCCTGCTGAGCTTTTTCGCCCTCGCCGGCTTGCTGGCCGCTTACTACCTGCTGTTCGCCGATCTGCATGGCGCGCGGCCGTGGGTGATTCTGCTGGTCGAGCTGATCCCGTGGCTGATCCTCGCCCCGGCGATGATCATGGGCAGTGCCCGTGGCCATTCATGGATGTGTTTTGTGGTGAATCTGTATTTCATCAAAGGTGCACTGGCGGCGTACGACCCCAACCGACAGTTGTTCGGCCTGCTGGAAATGGCCGCGAGCCTGGCGGTGTTCTGCTCGGCGCTGCTGTATGTGCGCTGGCGCTATCAGCTCAATCGCAAGCTGGCGGGTGAGGGAGACGTCTCCGTCGCCTGAACTGGCGCCTTCGCGAGCAAGCCCGCTCCCACACGGGAACGCATTCCAGAATGTGGAAGCGGGCTTGCTCGCGAATGGGGCGATACGCTGTTAATGATTGACGGTATAGGCGAGCATCATCGAGATCTGGCTCATTGGCCGTCCGCCACTTTGTTCATGCCACTGGTTGAAGGCGTTTTGCACCGTCGCCAGATCACGCTGGCTGGTCGGCACTTTGTCGACGATCTTCTGCGCATTCAGCGCCGCCACCACGTCGTAGCTCGGCACGAACGTGTCCTTGCCGACCATGCGCAAAAACCGTGGCGCCGACAGCCCGCCGAGTTGGTGGCCGTGCTTTTTCAGGTAGGTCCACAGGCCGACGATATCGGTCACCGGCCAGTCGGCGATCAGCGCGCCGAAGCTGCCCTTGTCCTTTTCCACATCAAGAATGAACTGCGCATTGCGCGGCACGCTTTTCAGCTTGCCGAGGTGGCGGATGATCCGCGCGTCCTGCATCAGGCGCTCAAGGTGCTCGGCGCTCATCAGCACGACTTTTTCCGGATCGAACTTGAAGAACACTTCTTCGAAGGCGGGCCACTTGGCGTCGACCAGGCTGTGCTTGAGCCCGGCACGAAACACCCGCAGGGCCATGGTCGAGAGGTAACGGTCGTCGCGGATCTTGCGCAGTTGTGCGGGGGTCTTGGGGACGGGCAGATGGGCTTCCAGTTCAGCCGCCGAACCGAAACGGTTCAGACAGTATTCATGCAGCCACTTGTAATCGCGCATGCCCTCTCCTATTGAATGAAACAAAGAAACCAGTGTGGGAGCGGGCGTGCTCGCGAAGGCTGAGTGTCAGTCGAATTATCTATCGGCTGATACACCGTCTTCGCGAGCAAGCCCGCTCCCACCTGGAATGTGGTTACAGATTGACGACATTGACGAAACGCGAAGCCGCGGTCTCGTCGATCTTCAGGCTGGTGAAGTCGAACAGATTGCGGTCGGCCAGTTGCGACGGCACTACGTTCTGCAGGCTGCGGAAGATCGATTCGGTGCGGCCCGGGGTTTTGCGATCCCAGTCCTGGAGCATTTCCTTGACCACCTGGCGCTGCAGGTTTTCCTGCGAGCCGCAGAGGTTGCACGGGATGATCGGGAACTGCTTGAGGTCCGAGTAAGCTTGGATGTCCTTCTCGTTGCAGTACGCCAGCGGGCGGATGACCACATTGCGGCCATCGTCGGCGCGCAGTTTTGGTGGCATCGCTTTCAGGGTGCCGTTGAAGAACATGTTGAGGAAAAACGTTTCGACGATATCGTCGCGATGATGACCGAGGGCCATTTTTGTCGCGCCGATTTCATCGGCAAAGGTGTACAGCGTGCCGCGACGCAGGCGTGAGCACAGCGAGCAGGTGGTCTTGCCTTCCGGCACCAGTTCCTTGACCACCGAGTAGGTGTCTTTCTCGACGATGTGGTACTCGACGCCCAGCTCTTTGAGGTAGGCCGGCAGCACGTGCTCGGGAAAGCCCGGCTGCTTCTGGTCCATGTTCACCGCGACGATATCGAACTTGATCGGTGCAACCTTCTGCAGGTGGAGCAGCACGTCGAGCATGGTGTAGCTGTCCTTGCCCCCGGACAGGCAGACCATGACCTTGTCGCCGTCTTCGATCATGTTGAAATCGGCGACCGCTTCGCCGGCCAGGCGGCGCAGGCGCTTTTGCAGTTTGTTCTGGTTGACCGTAAGAGTGCCCATGACGCGAAATCCGTGAGGTGTGACGAAAGGCCGGCATTTTAGCATCCCGAGAGTCACCTCCTTCAACATGCATTCTGCGGCACCTCCAACAGAGGGAATGGCGATTATCCCTCATGTTTACAGCGCGATTTGCTCTAAGCCCGACATACCGGTGCGCTGGACTCCTTTCTATACTGCGACATAAGGTCGCACACATCTGAAGACCTGTATTTGCTCGGCCGCCTTGGCCCGTAGGCGCTCCGTTGGGGGGCGATGGCAATGACAAGAGGAGTGAATGGCATGATCCATCACGTAGTGGGACTGTTTACCCACCCCGATCAGGAATGGAAGGAGATCCGTGGCGACCAAGAGGAAAGCATCAGCCACATGTACCTGACGCACACGTTGATTCTGGCGGCGATCCCTGCGGTCTCGGCGTTCATCGGCACGACCCAGGTCGGCTGGGTCATCGGCAACCGCGCGCCGGTGATGCTCACGTTCGAAAGCGCCTTGTGGATGACCATCATGTCGTACCTGGCAATGCTCGGCGGGGTCGCGGTGATGGGCGCTTTCGTGCACTGGATGGCGCGCACCTACGACGCCAATCCGAGCCTGGCCCGTTGTGTGGCGTTCGCCACTTACACGGCGACACCGTTGTTCGTCGGCGGCCTGGCCGCTTTGTATCCGCACATGTGGCTGGGGATGATCGTCGGCACGGCGGCTATCTGCTACACGGTGTATCTGCTGTATGTGGGCCTGCCAACGTTCATGAACATTCCATCGGATGAAGGTTTTCTGTTTTCGAGCTCGGTGCTCGCGGTGGGCCTGGTGGTGCTCGTGGCGATCATGGCGTTCACCGTGATCGTCTGGGGCCTGGGTGTCGGCCCGGTCTATACCAACTGACCGGTTTCCTCCCCGGATAAACGACATCTGCCGATACAGGCCGCCGCAAGGCGGCCTTCTTATTGGGGCAATGACCATTCGGCAGGTCGGCGATTCGCAAGCGCCCGGGGTTGCGGCATACTCGGCGTCTCTGGAGATCCATCAAGCATGCCCGAGCAACTCAATACCCGCGTCGAAGATTGTTATCAACTCGCTGAATCCTTTTTCAAACGTTCCTTCAAACGCCCCGTGGTCAGCCTCAAGCTGCGCGGGCAGAAAGCCGGTGTTGCGCATTTGCACGAGAACCTGCTGCGTTTCAACCCCCAGCTGTATCGGGAAAACACCGAACACTTCCTCAAGCAGACCGTGGCCCACGAAGTCGCGCACCTGATCGCTCATCAACTGTTCGGCGACCGTATTCAGCCCCATGGCGAAGAGTGGCAACTGATCATGCGCGGCGTTTACGAGCTACCGCCGGACCGCTGCCACACCTATGAGATCAAGCGGCGCAGCGTGACCCGCTATATCTACAAATGCCCGTGCCCCGACAGTGATTTCCCGTTTACCGCCCAGCGCCATGGCCTGGTGCGGCAAGGGCGGCGGTATCTGTGCCGGCGTTGCCGCAGTACGCTGGTGTTCAGTGGCGAGATGCGGGTGGAATGACAGTTTTGTAGAGCATCGGCTGGCCCCTTCGCGAGCAGGCTCGCTTCCACAGGGGAATGCATTTCAATGTGGGAGCGAGCCTGCTCGCGAAGGCGGCGGCTCAGGCACTAAAGGATTACCTTGGCCGAACGCAACTCGACGATCCGCTCAGCACTCAATCCCAACTCCCCCAACACTTCATCCGTATGCTGCCCTAACCCCGCGCCGACATGCCTCGGCTCCGGCAACGCCTCAGAGAATTTCAGCGGACACGTGATCTGCGCCTGCGTCGAGCCATCGGCACGCGGCACCTGAGTCACCAGCGCCCGCGCCTGCAACTGCGGATGGCGCACTGCCTCACCCACACTCAACACCGGCTCGACACACGCATCGACCCCGGCGAATAGCTCGCACAGTTCAGCAAAATCATGCCGCTCGAACTCGACCTGCAACGCCTCTTTCAGCGCCTGTTGCTGATCCGGCTTGGGCGATAACCCTTGTGCTGCCAACTCCGGCCGGCCCAGTGCCGCGCACAGTTGCTGCATAAATGCCGGCTCCAGACTGCCCACCGACATCCAGCGCCCATCCCGCGTGCGGTAATAATCGTAGAAGCTGCCGCCATTGAGCATCTGGTCTTCCCGGCCCGGTTCCTCGCCACAGGCCAGATATCCCGCGCCGGCCATGGCGTTAAGGCTGAACGCACAATCGGTCATGCTCACATCCAGATGCGTGCCTTGCCCGCTCTGCTGGCGGGCAATCACCGCCGCCAGCAAGCCGATGACCCCGTGCAGCGAACCGCCAGCCACGTCCGCCACCTGCATGCCCAGCGGCAACGGCCCGCTGTCGGCGCGGCCGGTGTAGCTGGCCAGCCCCGCCAGGGCCAGATAATTGATGTCATGTCCGGCGCGCTCCTTGTACGGCCCGGTCTGGCCGTAACCGCTGATCGATACGTAGATCAGCCGCGGATTGATCGCCTTCAATGCCTCATAACCCAAGCCCAGACGCTCCATCACGCCGGGACGAAATTGCTCCAGAACGATGTCGTAATCGCCCAGCAGTCGCTTGATGATTTCCAGCGCTTCGGGCTGTTTCAAGTCCAGCGCCAGACTGCGCTTGTTGCGGTTCAGGTAGGCGTGGCTGGCCGATACCCCGCCATCGTGCGGGGGCAGCACCCGCAGCAGGTCCATGCGCGTTGGCGATTCGATGCGCAGCACCTCAGCGCCCATGTCCGCCAGCAGCAACGAGGCGAACGGCCCCGGCAGCAAAGTCGAGAAATCGAGAATTTTCAGTGAGGCCAGCGGTGCGGACATGGACGAACTCCTTGGGCGATGCACTCAGCCTAGGCAGGCATCGTCGATGCGGCAATCACCGCAAATGTCAGCAGGTGTGACCGTTGCGCTCAAATTCCGGGCAAGAAAAAACCCGCCGAAGCGGGTTTTTCGTTCAAGCGATGCTTACTTCACGCTGCTCGGGGTGGGGCCTTCAGCCACACCCAGGTCGTCTTCTTCACGCTCGTCGGAGATACCGCGCCCGCCAGAAGCCAGTTCGGCTTGCAGTTGGTCGGTGTCCAGCTCCTTGACCCATTTGGCCACGACGATGGTCGCCACAGCGTTACCGACCAGGTTGGTCAGCGCGCGGGCTTCGGACATGAAGCGGTCGATACCGAGGATCAGCGCCAGACCGGCCACTGGCAGGTGACCGACCGCCGACAGGGTGGCGGCCAGCACGATGAAGCCCGAACCGGTCACACCGGCTGCGCCTTTGGAGGACAGCAGCAGTACCAGCAGCAGGGTGATCTGGTGAGTGATGTCCATGTGCGTGTCGGTCGCCTGGGCGATGAACACGGCGGCCATGGTCAGGTAGATCGAAGTACCGTCAAGGTTGAACGAGTAACCGGTCGGGATCACCAGACCCACTACCGATTTCTTCGCGCCCAGACGCTCCATCTTGATCAGCATGCGTGGCAGTGCCGATTCCGATGAGGACGTGCCCAGTACAATCAACAGCTCTTCACGGATGTAGCGCACCAGCTTGAACACGCTGAAACCGTGAGCACGGCAGATCGCTCCCAGCACCAGCACGACGAACAGGACGCAGGTGATGTAGAAGCAGATCATCAACTGGCCCAACTGCACCAGCGAGCCGACACCGTAGGCACCGATGGTGAACGCCATGGCACCGAACGCACCCAGCGGCGCCAGTTTCATGATCATGTTGATGATGTTGAACATCACGTGAGCGAAGCGATCGATCATGTCCAGCAGCGGACGACCGTACGAACCCAGGCGATGCAGGGCGTAGCCGAAGATCACCGAGAACATCAACACTTGCAGGATGTCACCGGTGGCGAACGCGCCGACGATGGTGTTCGGGATCACATTAAGGAGGAAGCCGACGATGCTCTGGTCTTTACTGGCCGTCACGTAGGTGGCGATTTTCGAGGCGTCGAGGGTGGTGACATCGATGTGCATGCCGGCGCCCGGTTGCACAACGTTGACAACAACCAGACCGATCAGCAGGGCAATGGTGGAAACGATTTCGAAGTACAGCAGCGCGTAGCCGCCGGTCTTGCCTACCGACTTCATGTTCTGCATGCCGGCGATACCGCTGACAACAGTACAGAAGATGATCGGGGCGATGACCATTTTGATCAGCTTGATGAAGCCGTCACCCAGTGGCTTGAGGGCCACACCGGTCTGCGGGTAGAAGTGACCGAGCAGAATGCCGATGGCGATGGCAACGATCACCTGGAAATACAGGGATTTATACAGTGGCTGACGAGTCGTCATTGCAGGTTTCCTCAAGCGTCCAGCGGCAACATCCATCTGTCGAGCGCAGAACCTTAATTGCGAACCCTCCTGCACTGGAGGGATTTGTTGTTGGAACGGCATTTCCCCGGCGGGGAAAAATGCACGCTTCTGTCACCTCTATCGCAAACGTCGTGCCAGATTGGTGCGAATGGCAGCAAGCCTTTTGATATCAGGGCCTGCGGGATTTCCTGTCACCAATCAGTGACTTGAGGCATGGCGGATTTCCGCCAACTGAGCGTTCGGCGTCCTGCAATTTGGCGGAAATCCGCCTTGTTGCGTCGCCGGCCCGTCGTTACGATCGGTGCTTGAACAAGGATTGCCGCTTATGCGCGAACGCACCATCGCCAGCCATTTCGCCCGTGCCGCCCTTGGCGGTGCGCGCCGTCGCGGCCTGGATTGTTCAGGACTGTTGCAGCAACTGGGGATCAGCCCGGAGTTGCTCGAGGAGCCCCGCGCACGCATCGCCCCGGAGCAGTTCACCCGCCTGATTCAGGGGTTGTGGGCGGCGCTGGACGATGAATACCTGGGTTTCGGTAACGCACCGAGCAAGCCGGGCAGCTTTGCCATGATGTGTCACGCCTCGATTCACTGCCGCAATCTGGAGAAGGCCCTGCAACGCGGTTTGTTGTTTTACAGCCTGTTCCCCGACGCCCCGCGCCTGTCCCTGCGCCGCGAAGACGAATGGGTGCGGTTGAGCCTGGATGACGCGCAGTGGTGGGATCCGGATCACTTTCTCAGCGAAAGTCTGCTGGTGATCTGGCACCGCCTCGGCAGTTGGTTGATAGGCCAGAGGATTCGCCTGGAGCAGGCAACCTTCAGCTACCCGCGCCCCGATCATGGCAGCGAATACGACCTGCTGTTTCCGTGCCCGCTGACCTTTGATGCCGAGCAAAGCAGCCTGCTGTTTCACCGTCGCTATCTGGCGATGCCGCTGTTGCAGGACGAACGCACGCTCAAGCATTTCCTCGAACGCTCCCCCGCCGACCTGCTCTCGCGCCCGGACGACGGCGACAGCCTGAGCAGCCGCCTGCGTCGTTTGCTCAGCCGCGACGCTGCGCATTGGCCGGATCTGGAAGCCGTCGCCACGCATCTGCACATCAGCCCGCAAACGTTGCGCCGGCACTTGCGAGAGGAAGGTACGAGTTTTCAAGAGCTAAAGGATCAACTGCGGCGGGATATCGCCATCTATCATCTGGGGCGCGCGGATCTGTCGTTGCAGCAGATCGCCGAGCAGCTCGGGTTTTCCGAGCCGTCGGCGTTTCATCGGGCATTCAAGAAATGGACGGGGCTGACACCGGGGGCTTATCGGGCGCAGGAGTTTTGAAGCAAGACGCCTTTGCGAGCAGGCTCGCTCCCACAGGAGGATTGCATTTCAAGCGTGGGAGCGGGCTTGCCCGCGAAGAGGCCGGCACTGTCAACATTCAAGCCGCAGGAAAATGAATCCTGAACACCGCCCCGCCCATCGGCGAATCGCCCAGGGCCAGACGGGCGTTGTAGCTTTCGATGATGTCCTTGACCACCGCCAGTCCGATTCCCTGCCCTGGATGCTGGGCATCCAGACGTTCGCCGCGCTCGAGAATCCGCGCACGTTGGTCCAGTGGCACACCTGGCCCATCGTCCTCGACGCATAACTCGATCCCGACCAGGGACTCGCGCACGCTGACACGCACCTCGCCCAGACACAGGCGATAGGCGTTCTCCAGCAAGTTGCCGAGCATTTCCAGCAAGGCGCCCTGCTCGATCGGCACGTAGCAATGCTCAGGCAGATCAAAGGTCACGCGCACATGCTTATCGCGATAGACCTTGTCCAGCGTGTCGCACAGGCTTTTGAGCACCGGTTGCAAGCGCACCTGATGGCGGACCAGGCCACTTTTGCGCAGGCTGGCCCGCTGCAGTTGATAGCTGATCTGCTGGCTCATGCGTTCGATCTGGCTCTGCAGGACCCAGGCCTGATCACGGTCTTCCGGACGCTGGGCCATGTCTTCGCTGACGCCTTGCAGTACCGCCAACGGGGTTTTCAGGCTGTGTGCGAGGTCGTCGAGGGAGTCGCTGTAGCGGCTGCGCTGCTGCCGTTCGCTGAGCAGCAGGCGGTTGAGCGAGCCGGTCAACCGCAGCAGTTCGCGCGGGTGTTTTTCCGTGAGGCTTTCGCGGGTGCCGCCTTCGATTTCATCGAGTTCCTGGCTCAATCGGCGCAAAGCCTTGAGGCCCCAGGTCAGACCGATCCATAGCAACGCCAGTAATACGAGCAATGCCGCGCCGAAGCCCAGATAGAGATTTTCGCGCAGGCCTTCGAGGGTGGTTTCGTATTCACGTACCGGTTGCAGAGCGACGATGCTGAACGCCGCACTTTTGCCGCCGAGCAGTTTGACCTCGACGTCGTAGACGAAGAATTCCTGACCGTTGGCCTCACGGATCCGCGCGAATTCATTGCCGAGACCGTCGTAACGCGGTGTGTAGTTGATCTGTTCTTCGTCAGTGGCTCTCGAACGCCACACCAACTTGCCATTGCGGTCGTAGATATAGCCAAGCAAACGGAAGTCGGCAAGATTGAAGCGCTCATCCGGCAGTTGCGTTGGCATCATCAGGCGACCGTTTTCCACCCGTGCGGCGGAGATCAACGTGGTGACGTCGGAGGCCAGGCGTTGTTCGATCGAGTCCTGCAAGGCAAGGCTGAAGGCGCCCTGCATCGCCGGCAGCAAGGCGAGCATGAACAACACCGCCAACGTGGTGGCGGCGAGCATCAAACGAACACGAAGGGAACGGATCAATTGCAGCGCTCATTGAACAGGTAGCCAAGGCCGCGCACGGTGTCGATCGGTTTGAACCCGGCCGGGCCTTCGAGTTTACGGCGCAGACGGCCGACCAGCACTTCGATGACATTCGGATCACGCTCGTCGTCATCCGGATAGAGCTGCTCCATCAAGCGATCCTTGGGCACCACTTGCTGATGATGGCGCATGAGGTATTCAAGGATGCGGTATTCGTAAGCGGTCAGCGCCAGCGGTTGTTCATCGAGGCTGGCCTGTTTGCGATTGAGGTCGAGCAGCAACGGCCCGGCAACAATGGTCGACTGGGTGAAACCGCTGGAGCGGCGCAGCAAGGCATTCAGGCGTGCGTCGAGTTCTTCGAACTGGAACGGTTTGACCACGTAATCATCGGCGCCGGCGGCGAGCCCTTCGACCTTGTCTTGCCAGTTGCCCCGCGCGGTGAGGATCAGAATCGGGAAGGTCTTGCCCCCCGAGCGCAACTGGCGGATCAGGTCTAGGCCGCCCATGCCCGGCAGGCCGAGATCGATCACCGCCAGATCGAAGTTGTACTGTCCGGTCTGGTACAGCGCCTCCTCGGCGTTGGCCACGGACTCGACCACGTGTCCGCTTTCCGTCAGGCGGGTTCGCAGGTGATGACGCAACAGGGCCTCATCTTCGACGACCAACAGTTTCATAAATCCCTCCAATTCACTCGAAAATCTACCCATCCTCCTGTGGGAGCGAGCTTGCTCGCGAATGCGGTCATTCAGTCAACGATGATGTTGAATGAAACATCGCTTTCGCGAGCAAGCTCGCCCCCACAGGGTTTCAGGATGAATCTCTCCTTAGAAATAATAGTTGGCCGACAGATAGGTCTGCGCGCTGCTGGTCAAGCCCAGCGAGCCCTGTTTGCTGCCGCCGCTCTCCTTCATTTCGGTGCTGGCATTGCTGCGCAGGTAACGGTAACCGAGTTCCACCGAGGTGTTCTGCGAAACTTGCTGCAACACACCGACCTGGCCACCGATGGCGTAACCGATGTCTTTGTCACGGCTGAAACCTGGCGACTCCTGCGTCAGCTTGGTCAGGCCGGCCGTGGCACCCCCGAACAACTTGGTGCTGCCGCCTACCGGGTAGAACAGGTCATAGCTGCCGAGCAGATTTTCCTGGCGCAGTTTAACGCCATTGTGCGAGCCGGAAACGTTGTCATAAGTGGCGTAGTAGCGGCCCTGGCTGTTTTGCTGACCCAAGCGCATGCCGTACGTGTTGTTGCCGTCGATGGCCCCGGTGGCGTTGGGGTGGTCGAGGTTGTCATTCAACGCGTGAGACTTTTTGATCTTGTCGCTGGTCTGGCCGAAGCTCAGGCCGGCGAAGTTTGAAGTCGTGTCGGCGTGAGCCGCGATGCTGGCGCTCATTACGGTCAAAGCCAGCAGCATTTTGTTCAAACGAGTCATGGGTATTTCCTCTTTCGCGGTGCTGTTTGGATATGACGCAAGATTACTCAGCCGCCCCTGTACGGCCCCTGAACCGTCTCTGAACCTGACCTGAACCAGATCGACTAGGCTGTTCTGACCACTTCCCATCAGGAGACCCGACCATGCGCCTGTTCCTCGCCCTTGCTTTGCTGGCGGTCAGCAGCTTCACCCAGGCTGCGATCAAGACTGAAGAAATCCGTTATCAAAGCGCCGACGGCAGCAAGCTGATCGGCTACTACGCCTATGACGACGCGATCAAAGGCCAACGCCCCGGCATCGTCGTAGTTCACGAATGGTGGGGGCTGAACGATTACGCCAAGCGCCGCGCGCGCGATCTTGCCGGGCTCGGTTACAGCGCGCTGGCCATCGACATGTATGGCGAAGGCAAAAACACCGAGCATCCCAAAGACGCCATGGCTTTCATGCAGACAGCAACCAGGGATGCCGATGCGGCGAGCAAGCGGTTTGCCGCCGGGCTTGATCTGTTGAAGAAACAGGCGCAGACCGACCCGAACAAAATTGCCGCCATCGGTTATTGCTTCGGTGGCGGCGTGGTCTTGAATGCGGCGCGTCAAGGTGTGCCGCTGGCCGGTGTGGTGAGTTTCCACGGCGCGCTGGCGACCAAGACTCCGGCGACGCCGGGCAGCGTCAAGGCGAAAATCCTGGTCGAACATGGCGCGCTGGACAGCATGGTCACTCAGGACAACGTCACAGCGTTCAAGGCGGAAATGGACAAGGCCGGGGCGGACTACGCGTTCGTCAGTCTGGATGGCGCCAAGCATGGTTTCAGCAATCCCGATGCCGATCGTTTGAGCCATGGCGAACACGGTGGGCCGGACATTGGCTACAACAAGGCAGCGGACGAGAAGTCATGGGCGGACATGAAAGCGTTCTTTCAGAAAATCTTCAGCTGACTACGCCTGACCTGATCGTTCCCACGCTCGGCGTGGGAACGATCATCTCGACCTCGCCCCGACTAATCGGCAAAATGCCCGCCATGCATACCATCCCCGCCCTGCCCGCCTGCTGCACCGCGCTCGAGAGCCACTGGCCATTGCCAACGGTATTGGCCGATACCGTCCTGCTCAGCACCCACTTCGATCCGGCGCAGTTGCTTGCCGATGACTTCCAGCGCAGCGCTGTGCCGGCGCCGCCGAGCATCCAGCGCTCGGTGGCCAAGCGTCAGGCCGAGTTTCTCGCCGGGCGCGTCTGCGCCCGTGCCGCGCTGCAACAACTCGAAGGCGTCAGCTTCATCCCGCCGATCGGCGAAGACCGCGCGCCAGTGTGGCCGGCGCATGTCTGCGGCTCGATCACCCACAGCACCGGCCGCGCCGCAGCAATTGTCGCCAGCAAACAGCATTGGCGCGGCTTGGGCATGGATCTGGAAAACCTGTTGAGCCACGAGCGCGCCGAACGTCTGTCCGGGGAAATTCTCACGCCGGCGGAACTGCAGCGCATGGCGGCAGGTTCGCAGGATCAACTGGCATTGCTGGTGACTTTGACCTTTTCAGTCAAAGAGAGTCTGTTCAAGGCGCTGTACCCGATCGTGCAGCAGCGCTTTTATTTCGAGCATGCCGAGGTGCTGGAGTGGACTGAGGCAGGTCGGGTGAAACTGCGGTTGTTGACGGATTTATCCAGCGAATGGCGCAATGGTTCGGAGCTGGAAGCGCAGTTCGGCGTGCAGGATGGGCAGTTGTTGAGTCTGGTCAGCATTCAGGCCTGAGGATTTGCACTGCCTGCCATGCCCTCTTCGCGAGCGAGCTTGCTCGCGAAGGCAGCATCACGACCACCTTGACTCAGCGGCGCTCCTGATTCCTCGGCCAACTCAGGCTGAAACACGCCCCGCCCAGGCTTTTGCTCTTGCCAATGATCGCCCGGCCGTCATGCCAGTGGATGATCCGCCGCACAATCGACAGCCCCAAACCGTGCCCGCCCGAGGCGCGCGTGCGGCTGTCGTCGAGGCGCAGGAACGGCGTAAAAATCCGCTCCCACGCCACCTCAGGCACTCCCGGCCCGTCATCCTCGACGTCGATCCGACAGCGCAACTGGCCGACCTGATAACTGACGGTCACCCGGGAATGCGCATGACGCATCGCGTTGCCCACCAGATTCTGCAACGCCCGATGCAGATAGCGCGGCTCGGCCTCGACCCAGGCGCCGTCGTTGTCGGCCGATGACAGACACAAACCGCGCTGCACCGTGACCTGGGCGCGTAGCGGCGCCAATTCTTCGATTACCTGATTGACCAGCGCATCCAGGTCTATCCGTTGAAAAGTCAGCGCTGGCGAGCCCTGCTCCAGTCGTGCGTAGGTGAGCATTTCGTCGACGAGCTTATCGAGGTCTTCAATGTCGTGATCCATGCCTTCGCGGTATTTTTCCAACGCCTGCGGGGTGGTCGCCGTGCCGATCATCTCCAGACCGAAGCGCAGCCGCGCCACTGGCGTACGCAGTTCATGGGACACCGCCCGTACCAGTTCGCGCTGGATGGCCAGCAGTTGCTGCAAGTGCTCGGCCATGCCATTGAATGCGGCCGCCAAACGCCCGACCGAGTCGGCGCCGCGCGCCGGCACACGAGTTTCCAGACTGCCCTTGGCGATGCGCGTAGCGGCCGCTTCGAGGCCGCGCAAACGCCGCTCAAGCTGACGCACCAACAGATAAACGATGAGACCGATCAGGGTCAGACCCAGCGCGGCAATCAGCACCAGCCATTCCGGCGGGTATGGATTCATCTGATACAGCGGCCCGATTTCCAACACCCACGGCGTGCCGACCATGCCGGCAAATACGCGAATCGAATCGCCGCCCTTGCCCAACGCCATCACCGTGTCACCTTCGGCCACGCGGCGACTCTGATCCTCGTCCATGTCGGCGTCATTCACCGTAACCAGACGCAAGTCGAAGCCGAAGCCTTTCTCCTGCTTTATCTGCGCCAGACGTTTGGGCTGTTCGCCGACCGGCACCCGCACCAGTTCATCGGCGAGCAGGTAAATAGTTGCCCGAGCCAGTTGCTCGCTGATCTGCTGCACCTCACCGACGAGCATCATCTGTTCTTTTTCGCTGATCAGCCGATAGACCTTGGCCGCGTGTGGCCCAGTCTGTTCGACCAGCGCCTGACCGCGCAGCACACGGGTGCGCTGGGCCAGATCGAGGTCGGTTTCAGAGAACTTCTTCAGCGTCAGCGGAATACCGAGCAGCCGCTCCCACACCAACAGCGAACGATGGCGCTCGGTCTGGTTCATCGGCTGCAGGTTGTCGGCCATCAGCGAGAAAGTGCCATGCGCCAGGCGTTCGCGGTATTGCTCGCTGCGCACCTGATTGAGCAGGTTCAACGCCAGCACGCCGAGCACCGCCACCAGAATCAGCGCGGCGCACATGCCGCCGTAGATGCGCAGGAAGATCGAATTCACAGCGCCAGGTCTGCGCAGGCTTCAGGGACGAACAGGTAGCCTTTGCTGCGAATGGTCTTGATCAGACGCGGATGATCGGGGTCGTCGCCGATTTTCGGACGGATGCGTGAGATGCGCACGTCGATCGAGCGGTCCTGGCCGTCATAGCCGATGCCGCGCAATGCGGTGAAGATCTCTTCGCGCGAGAGAATCCGCCCCGCGTTGGACACCAGCAGCCAGAGCAGGTCGAACTCGGCGCTGGTCAGCTCGATGCCGTTGTCGCTCAGCCAGGCTTCGCGTAACGCGTTGTCGACCACCAGCGGACCGAATTGCAACCGCCGGGATTTTTCCGCGACCGGTTCCGGTGTGTCACTGCGTCGCAGCAACGCCTGAATCCGCGCGAGCAACAAGCGCGGGCGTACCGGTTTGCACACGTAGTCGTCGGCACCGAGGTCGAGGCCGTGAATCTGGTCGGCGTCGTCGGTACGCGCGGTGAGCATCAGGATCGGCCCGTCGTACTGGCTGCGCACCTTGCGGCAAATGCTCAGGCCATCTTCGCCGGGCAACATCAGGTCGAGGATCACCAGATCCGGTTGCTCCCTGATGATCCGCGCCGCTGCCAGCGCACCGTTGCCTTCGATCTCCACACGCAGACCATTGGCTTGCAGATAATCGCGGGTGAGCTCGGCGAGTCGCTGGTCATCCTCGACGATCAATACCTGCCAGTTTTGTTGCTCCACCGGTGACCTCTGCTTGCTGTTTTTATTGATATGTAAAGGTTTCGCTGAATGAACGCGGCCCCTGCAGGAGCTGACGAGTGAAACGAGGCTGCGATCTTTTGATCTTGAAAAATCACAATCAAAAGATGGCAGCCCTTCGGCAGCTCCTGCACGGATTCTCCCGATCATCTGTCATGTTTCGGGAGGATAAATATGCCCCTGCAGCCAGCGATTGTATAAACGCCGCTCACCCGGAAAACAAGTCGGTAAATGCGTTCGGACAAGACGAAATTCTGTGGTAGGGTTCGCGCCCTTAAAAAACCGCTGAAGCGTTTTTCCGGGCGAAAAAACAGTGACAAACGGTCTGGCTCAGCAGGTTCGCGGCCTACACGCGTTTTCCCTGTTTCTTACACAAATTACGCACAGGCTTATCCACAGGTAGTACGTTGCAATCCTCCCCTGAAACGCATTATCTTGTAGCACGGCGAAAACGCAGACCCTACATATAGGGTTTTCGGCTAAAACGCCCAACCACATTTCAGACCTGAAACTCAAGCGCTTTATGGCGGGTTTCCGGTTGAACAAGCGAGTTTTTTCAAGCCCAAACCGCACTGGCGGATGGCACCGTTTTATTTGGTCCGAAACGGACAAAACGGTATGGGTGTTGCAGTCATGACTGTCACCCGCGAAGGAATCCGGTAGCGAGCTTGTGCTTGCGACCAAAACTTCGGCAAGGATGCGGCGTTGCAGCCTTTTTCCTACTGTTCCGAAGTTTGTAATGCCGACGCCCGTCGGTTGCAGTGCTTCGGTACAGAACGGTGAGCACCATGACGGTGCCAAACAAACATAGAGAATGTGGAGACCACCCCCCATGCAAACCGACACAACTCGCGAGAACCCGCAGGGCACCTTGCCGCAGGCCGCCGATTCGAATTCGGATCTGGCAGCCACCGCGCCTGGCCAGCTGCGCGTGATCAAGCGTAATGGCACTGTCGTTCCTTACACTGACGACAAGATCACCGTCGCTATCACCAAAGCGTTCCTCGCAGTTGAGGGCGGCACCGCTGCCGCTTCGTCGCGAATCCATGACACCGTTGCGCGCCTGACCGAGCAGGTCACCGCGACCTTCAAGCGTCGCATGCCATCGGGCGGCACCATCCACATCGAAGAGATCCAGGACCAGGTCGAACTGGCCCTGATGCGTGCCGGCGAGCAGAAAGTCGCGCGTGACTACGTGATCTACCGTGACGGCCGTTCGAAAGAGCGCGCAGCGCACGCTCCTGCCGAAGCAGCCGTCAACGCGCACCCGTCGATCCGCATCACCCGCGCCGACGGCAGCCTCGCGCCGCTGGACATGGGCCGCCTGAACACCATCGTCACCGAGGCCTGCGAAGGTCTGGAAGAAGTCGACGGTGACCTGATCCAGCGCGAAACCCTGAAGAACCTGTACGACGGCGTGGCCCTGACCGACGTCAACACCGCCCTGGTAATGACCGCCCGTACGCTGGTCGAGCGCGAGCCGAACTACTCGTTCGTCACCGCCCGTTTGCTGATGGACACCCTGCGTGCCGAAGGCCTGAACTTCCTCGAAGTCGCCGAAAGCGCTACCCATCACGAAATGGCCGATCTGTACGCCAAGGCATTGCCGGCCTATATCGCCAAAGGTATCGAGTTCGAACTGCTGAACCCTGTGCTGGCCACCTTCGACCTGGAAAAACTGGGCAAGGCGATCAACCACGAGCGTGATCAGCAATTTACCTACCTGGGCCTGCAAACCCTGTACGACCGTTACTTCATCCATAAGGATGGCGTGCGCTTCGAACTGCCGCAGATCTTCTTCATGCGCGTGGCCATGGGCCTTGCGATCGAAGAGAAGCAGAAAGAAGACCGTGCGATCGAGTTCTACAACCTGCTGTCCTCGTTCGACTACATGGCTTCGACCCCGACCCTGTTCAACGCCGGTACCCTGCGTCCACAGCTGTCGAGCTGCTACCTGACCACCGTGCCGGATGACCTGTCGGGCATCTATCACGCGATCCACGACAACGCCATGCTGTCGAAATTTGCCGGCGGCCTGGGCAACGACTGGACGCCGGTTCGTGCGCTGGGTTCTTACATCAAGGGCACCAACGGCAAGTCGCAAGGCGTCGTGCCGTTCCTCAAAGTGGTGAACGACACCGCCGTGGCCGTGAACCAGGGTGGCAAGCGCAAAGGCGCTGTGTGTGCCTACCTGGAAACCTGGCACATGGACATCGAAGAGTTCATCGAGCTGCGCAAGAACACCGGTGACGATCGTCGTCGTACCCACGACATGAACACCGCCAACTGGATCCCTGACCTGTTCATGAAGCGTGTCTTCGATGACGGCAAGTGGACCCTGTTCTCGCCATCCGAAGTACCGGACCTGCACGACCTGACCGGTAAAGCCTTCGAAGAGCGTTACGAGTACTACGAAGCGCTGACCGAGTACCCGGGCAAGGTCAAGCTGTTCAAGACCATCCAGGCCAAAGACCTGTGGCGCAAGATGCTGTCCATGCTGTTCGAAACCGGCCACCCATGGTTGACCTTCAAGGACCCGTGCAACCTGCGCAGCCCGCAGCAGCACGTCGGCGTGGTCCACAGCTCGAACCTGTGCACCGAGATCACCTTGAACACCAACAAGGACGAAATCGCCGTTTGCAACCTGGGCTCGATCAACCTGCCGAACCACATCGTTGACGGCAAGCTCGATACCGCCAAGCTGCAACGCACCGTCAACACCGCCGTGCGCATGCTCGACAACGTGATCGACATCAACTACTACTCGGTGCCGCAAGCGAAGAACTCCAACTTCCGCCACCGTCCGGTCGGTCTGGGCATCATGGGCTTCCAGGACGCCTTGTACCTGCAGCACATCGCCTACGGCTCCGACGCTGCCGTCGAGTTCGCCGACAAGTCGATGGAAGCGGTCAGCTACTACGCGATCCAGGCTTCCTGCGACCTGGCCGACGAGCGCGGCGCCTACGAGACGTTCAACGGTTCGCTGTGGTCCAAAGGCATCCTGCCGCTGGATTCGCAACAGATCCTGATCGAACAGCGTGGCGAGAAGTACATTGACGTCGACCTGAAGGAAACCCTCGACTGGGCACCGGTTCGCGCCCGTGTGCAGAAAGGCATCCGTAACTCGAACATCATGGCCATCGCACCGACCGCGACCATCGCCAACATCACTGGCGTTTCGCAGTCGATCGAACCGACCTACCAGAACCTGTACGTGAAATCGAACCTGTCGGGCGAATTCACCGTGATCAACCCGTACCTGGTTCGCGACCTGAAGGCTCGCGGTCTGTGGGACTCGGTCATGATCAACGACCTGAAGTACTACGACGGCTCGGTGCAGCAGATCGAGCGTATCCCGCAGGAACTCAAAGAGCTCTACGCGACCGCGTTCGAAGTGGACACCAAGTGGATCGTTGACGCCGCCAGCCGTCGTCAGAAGTGGATCGACCAGGCCCAGTCGCTGAACCTGTACATCGCCGGCGCATCGGGCAAGAAGCTCGACGTGACCTACCGCATGGCCTGGTACCGTGGTCTGAAAACCACCTACTACCTCCGTGCCCTGGCCGCGACCAGCACCGAGAAGTCGACCATCAACACCGGTAAGCTGAACGCTGTTTCCAGCGGCGGCAACCACGGCGACGATTCGGTCCTGGCCGCTCCGGCAGGTCCGGCACCCGTGCCAAAGGCCTGCGCGATTGACGAGCCGGATTGCGAAGCTTGCCAATAAGCTGAGCTGAGATCAGGCGTTGCGAGACGCCTGATATCTCGAGAAAAAAGAAACCCCCCGACAGACTTCTGGTTTGTCGGGGGTTTTGTTTTTTTGGGGTTTGGGCTTGGGTTTGGGTGAATATCCGTTGCTGCGGTAACGGCTTCTTATGGTTTCGCTCTTACAGCGAGTCACCTTTTCAGAGACCTGGTCGTACGGTCGCTGCGCTACCACGCCCGGATCGATCCCGTAACGAAGCCCGCCGAAGGGGCGAAAGATCAAGAGCTGAAGCAAAGCAAAAGCCAGATCAAGAGCCAGATCAAAAGATCGTCCGATCGCGGCCCGAGCCTTCGGCGGCTCCTACAGTTGGATCGTGGGTATCTGGGTGAAATTGGTTGGCCGCCAGACCGCTATCGCGAGCAGGCTCGCTCCCACAAAAGCAAAAGCAAAAGCAAAGCAGCGCAGCTGCCCGCGGCGAAGCCGCCCCACTCAACAATGAGCGCAAGCTCGAGTAAGGCTTTTGATCTTGATCCACCGGCGACGTCGGAAGGCTGAGTGGAGGGATTGATCCGGGCGTGGGAGCGCAGCGACCGTCTGGCGCAGCCAGACACAGCGCAAGTAGGTGCAGCGAAGCAAACCGTAGCCGCTGCGCCCGGATCGATCCCGCAGCGAAGGGACCCGAGCCTGCGAGGGCCGAACGTAGGAGCTAGCGTTTTTTGCTTACTTTTTTTGGCGCTTGTAAAAAAGTAAGTCGCCGTCAGGCGAAACCGCCAGCCGCAGCACCGCACAAAACGGATATTCCCCCAAAACCCCAAGAACCTGGTCGGCCCAAAGGCCGCCACGGCCCCAAAAAAAAGCCCCTCAAAACCGAGGGGCCCAAAAAAACCAGTCAGAAACCCGAATCAGGTCATCTGAATAATGGTCTGCATAATCGTGCTTTGCGTCGAAATGGTCTTGGCGTTCGCCTGATAATTGCTCTGACCCTTGATCAGATCAACCAGCTCGTTGGTCAGGTTAACGTTCGATTCTTCCAGCGAGTTGGACACCACCTCACCCAACGTACCGGTCTTCGGCGCGTCGTAACCCGGAATACCCGAAGCGAAAGTCTCTTTCCAACTGGTACCGCCAACAGCCTGCAGACCCTGTTCGTTGGTAAAACTGGCCAGCGCAACCTGACCGATCGCCTTGCTCTGGTTGTTGCTGAAGTTCGCGAAAAGGGTACCGGTGCCGTCGATGGTCAGGTTGGTGATCTGGCCAGTGGCGTAACCATCCTGAGTCGGAATTGTCCGCGAAGTATCCGCGTTGTACTGAGTGGTCTTGGCCATCGAAATGGTCACGCCATTCGGGTTGGCTGCCGCGCCGTTAGGCGTGAAATCGCCATCGGTCACTGTGCCCGGCACCCAGTTGGTCAGTTTCAGATCGCTGCTGATGATCGGGTTGGCGGGATCCGCCGGGTCAGGCGTGCTTACCTGAACCAGCTTGCCGGAACTGTCAAACGACAGCGTCGAAGCAACCGGCGCAGTGGTCACCGGGTTGCTGCCGGTAGCGTCCGGATTACGGCCATCAACCAGGGTGTAAACCTTCCAGGTGTTTTCGCCACTCTTGACCATGTACTGGTCCATGACGTGGGAGTTGCCCTGAGTGTCATAGATCGGTGTGCTGAACGACTTGGTATAAGTCTCAGGCTTCGACGGATCGAACTTGACGGCGCCGGTACCGGTGTCGACGATCACTGGCGCCGACGAATTCAAGTTGATGCTCGAGGTCACCGAAGAGGACGACTTCGGCGCCAGGTTCGACGTGTCGATCTTAAGGTCAGTCAACACACCGTTGAGGATTTTGCCGTTGGCATCCACACCGTAACCCTGCAGACGCGAGGTGTAGTTGGTGTTGGTGATGTAACCGGCGTTGTCGACCTTGAAGGTACCGGCACGGGTGTACGAGATCGAGCCGTTGTTGCTCATGGTGAAGAAGCCGGAACCGTTGATGCCCATGTCCAGCACGTTGCCAGTGTTGTTGATGTCACCCTGGGTGAACTGCTGGGAAACGTTGGCCAGGCGCACGCCGTTGCCGATGACTTTGCTGCCGCTGCCCAGACGAGTCGACGAATACACGTCTTCGAATTCTGCGCGCGAGGATTTGAAACCGGCGGTGGCGACGTTGGCGATGTTGTTGCCGGTCACGTCGAGTTGTTTGTTGGCGGCATAGAGACCGCTAAGGCCGATGTTAAAAGACATGTTCCACTCCTTCGTGCCGGGTTAGTCGGCTCTATATACCAATGGTTTGTACTTTGGACAGGGCAACGGTGCCCTTGCCGGCCAGGTTGAGCATCAGCTCGCCACCGGTCTGGCTGATCGTCACGCTGTTGACGGTCGCTGGCAGGTAGGTCGCCAGGTCAGTCGCGGTGCCGTTGATCGGTGCGTTGGCCTTGAACGTGTAAGTGCCGACCGGAACCACGGTGCCGGCGGTGTCCTTGCCGTCCCAGGTGAAACTGGCATCGCCGGCAGCGCGGCTGCCCAGGTCGATGGTGCGCACGGCTTTGCCGTCCTTGTCGGTAATGGTCACGGTGCCGGCGGCAATCGTCGAAGGCACGGTGACCGAACCGGTCAGGCCTTTGCTCGGGTCGTCGAGCTGGGCGGTATTGGTCTGCACGATCACGTTGCGACCAACCAGCGACGACGCTTGCAGCGCCTGCGACGAGTTGTAGTTGCCGGCAAGGCCACTGACCGTGGAGTTCAGCGTGGTGATGCCTTCCAGGCTGCTGAACTGCGCCAACTGCGCGACGAAAGCGCTGTTGTCCTGCGGGTCGAGCGGGTTCTGGTTTTTCAGCTGGGTGACCAGCAATTGCAGGAAAGCATCCTTGCCCAACGCCTGGCCGCCGGTGGCACTGTCGGTCGCCGAAGCGATGCCGCCGGAGGTGGTGCCGCTGGCCTTCTTCGACGAGTTGGCCAGGATGTCGTTCATGCTCAGGCTGCTGGTGGTATCCGTAACGCTCATGGCAGTCGCCCCTTATTACTGACCGAGGGTCAGTACCTTCTGCATCATGTTTTTGGCGGTGTTCATCATTTCGGCGTTGGTCTGGAACGAGCGGCTCGCGGAAATCATGTCAGCCATTTCTTCCACCACGTTGACGTTCGGGTAGTAGACGTAGCCCTTGGCGTCGGCGGCCGGATGGTTCGGCTCGTAGCGCGCTTCGAGGTTGCTGTCATCCTCGACCACGCCCAACACCTGAACACCCTGACCGGCCGCGTCCTGGTTCTGGAACAGCGAGTTGCTGCCGCCGGCCTGGCCGCCCTGGAACATGGTGGCAAACACCGGGTGGCGGGCGCGGTAGGTCTGGTCGATGCTCGAGGAAACGGTTTCGGCGTTGGCGATGTTCGAGGCGACGGTATTCAGACGCGTGGTCTGCGCGCTCATGCCGCTGCCGGCAATGTTGAAAACGCTGGACAGGGACATGGATTATTCTCCGCGCAGGGCTGACACCAGCCCTTTGAATTTGCTGTTGAGCAAGGTGAAGCTGGCCTGGAAGCCGACGGCGTTTTCCGCGTAGTTCGACTGTTCCAGTTGAGCGTCAACGGTGTTCTGGTCGATCGAAGGCTGCATCGGCGTGCGATACATCAGCGACTCGTCGCCATTGCCCAGCCCTTCAGCTTCGATGTGACGGCTGTTGGTCATGTTCAGGGCAAAGTGGCCGCCGGTCCTGGTCTTCTCGGTCTGTGCTTCGAGCACTTTGGAGAATTCCAGATCCCGCGCCTTGTAGTTCGGGGTGTCGGCGTTGGCGATGTTGTTGGCCAGCACTTCGGCACGCTGGGCGCGGAAGCCCAATGCCTTTTCGTGAATGCCCAGCGCTTTGTCGAAGCTGATGCTCATGTCGGGAACCTTCAGGTGACCGGTTTTTCGTAACTGAGCTTTAGCAAGCGCCGTGCCAAATGGGCAAAGTCCCGTATTCCGGGGCTTTGCGCCAAACAGGCAAAGCGGCAATGCCAGAAAAGCGGCAACCGGTTTCCGCCGTATGCCGCTTTTCTGCCGCTGTCGCCTGCCAACACCGAACCTGTAGGAGCTGCCGAAGGCTCGGGGTGCGGTGTCAGGCAAAAAAAACGGGAGGCCTTTGAGGGCCTCCCGTTTTTTGTATTGCCGCGAACCGGTTATTTCGCCTTGTAGATAATCCCCGGGCTGCACTGAACCATCTGGTAATGATCCGGCAAACCGTTCAGCGCTTCGGAAGCACCGAGGAACAGATACCCGCCCGGCTTCAACGTGCTGTGAATGCGCAACAGGATGTCCTTCTTCACTTCGGCAGAGAAGTAGATCAGCACGTTGCGGCAGAACACGATGTCGAACTTGCCCAGCGCTGCGTAGCTGTCGAGCAGGTTGAACGAGCGGAACTCCACCCGGCTCTTGATCGGCGCCTTGACCACCCAGCGACCCGGCCCTTTCGGGTCGAAATAGCGTTGCAGGCGTTCCGGCGACAGGCCGCGACCGATCGCCAGGCTGTCGTACTCGCCGGTCTTGCAGTTGTTGAGCATCAGGCCCGACAGATCGGTGGCAACGATTTGCACGCCCATCTTCAACTGACCAAGGTTGCTGCGCTCGAACTCGTCGATCGACATCGACAGCGAATAGGGTTCCTGCCCCGACGAGCAGGCCGCCGACCAGATGCGCAAACGCTGGTTGGGACTGGCCTTGATCGCTTCCGGCAGTACCTTGTTCTTCAAGACTTCAAACGGATAGGTGTCGCGAAACCACAGGGTTTCGTTGGTCGTCATGGCATCGACCACCTGCTCGCGCAAACCGCTGCGCGGCTGGGTCTGGATGCGCTGCACCAGCTCACCCAGCGACTTGATGCCTTGCTGCTCCATCAGTTTGTTGAGACGGCTGGAGACCAGATACTGCTTGTTTTCACCGAGCAAAATGCCACAGGCCTTTTCCAGGAAGACCCGGAACTGTTCGAAATCCAAATTACCCGTAGACAATGGTGCCGCCTCTTAAATCGTGTTGAACACCAGGAGCAGAAGGCCCCTAGCTGATATCTGCTGCTTTGATCCGGTCGACTACCCGGGATGCGAGGTCATCAGGACGGAATTTGGCCAGAAAGTCATCAGCGCCGACTTTCTTCACCATCGCCTGATTGAATACCCCCGACAACGAAGTATGCAGGATGATATGGAGCTTTTGCATGCGTGCGTCGCCGCGGATTTCCGCCGTCAGGGTGTACCCGTCCATCTCCGGCATCTCGATGTCGGAAATCATCATCAGGAACTCTTCTTCCGGCTTCTTGCCCTCGTCGACCAGCTTGCGCAGGTAATCCAGCGCCTGCTTGCCGTCGTTCAGCGCCACCACCTCGACACCGATGGTCTGCAGACAACGCGTGACCTGCTTGCGCGCCACCGACGAGTCATCGACCGTCAGCACCCGCAGCGACAACGCCTTGGTCTGCGTTTCGACATCGACCACGCCCACCGAGATCGCTTCCGGCGTCGGTGCCACTTCGGCCAGCACCTTCTCGACGTCGATGATTTCGACCAGCTGGTTGTCGACCCGAGTCACCGCGGTCAGGTAGTGATCGCGACCGGTACCCTTGGGCGGCGGATGGATCTCTTCCCAGTTCATGTTGACGATGCGCTCCACCGAGCGGACCAGGAAACCCTGGGTCTTGGTGTTGTACTCCGTGATGATCACGAACGGGTTTTTCTTGTCTTTCAACGCACCGGAGCCCGTTGCCATTGCCAGATCCAGGATCGGAATGGTCGCTCCCCGTATATTCGCCACCCCGCACACGACAGGACTGGACTTGGGCATCAATGTCAGTGACGGGCATTGCAACACTTCCCGTACCTTGAACACGTTGATCCCGTAGAGCTGCGGCCCGTCGAGACGGAACAACAGCAGCTCGAGGCGATTCTGCCCTACCAGTTGCGTGCGCTGGTTCACCGAATCCATTACACCAGCCATGCCCAGACTCCTACACCAACGCCAAGTGTTGTTGCGACGCACATTCATTGCTAAACGGCACGGCGCTTGCTTTTTAACTCGTATGAACGCTCAAACGACATTTTCCCGACGCCTGACATCCTCCCTTCGCAAAGGGCTTTGCGCGGTGTCCGCCGTTTGCTGCTTGCTTGCTGGCAGTCCTGCCAATGCAGATGCGGTTACCTTGCCTGATATGCTTATCGGCGTGACTCAGGGCTTTCTTGAATTCACCGTAGAAGACTATTTGGCTTCCAGTCAAACCGAAGGCCGCTACGAAATCGAAGTCAACCAGCTCGACCCGCGCATGCGCATGCCCATGTGCGACAAGGAATTGACAGCCACCCTCGAGAGCCCGGCGCGACCATTGGGCCGCGTTACGGTGAAGGTCCGCTGCGAAGGCAGCTCGCCATGGACGGTGTTCGTGCCCGCTCAAGTCCGCCTGTTTCGCGAGATCGTGACCACCACTCGCCCGCTGAAACGCGCCGGCATTATCCAGCCGCAGGATGTGACCCTGCGTGAGCGCGACGTCAGCACGATCAATCAGGGTTTCCTGACCTCGGTCGACGAAGCGATCGGGCAAAAATTGACCCGACCAACGGTAGCCGATCAGGTCATCACGCTGGTGCATCTGGAGCAGGCCGAAGTCGTGCGTAAGGGCGACCAGGTGGTGATCACTGCGCGTAGCGGCACCCTCGCCGTACGCATGCCGGGGGAAGCACTCTCCAATGGCGGCATGAAAGAACAGATTCGAGTAAAAAACCTTAATTCTCAAAGAGTTATCAAGGCGCAGGTGATTGCGCCGGGACAGGTCGAAGTGGCCATGTAAAAGCCTCGCGGAGAAAACTGGCGCCGATCCCGTCGCTTCCCTAAACTGTGCCGCAGCAGGTCTCGCAACGGCGCATGCAAGCTTATGGTTGATTGGGCCTAAAGTTTTTCAGGGGATAGCCGAAAACATGGCAAGCGTCCAAATTCCCAGAGGTTTTTTATCATGGTTATCGATTTCAACCGATTGAACAGTTCCTCGTCACTAACCGGCAGCACACGTACCAGCAACGCCAAGGAAAGCGCTGAAAACAGCCCCTCCGCGCCGCTGAATACCCAGGCCGAACAGGCCAATGCCGCCAAAAGCGGGGAGTCGGTACACCTCAGCAATGAGGCTCAACAGTTGCAGAAGGTCACTGACAAGCTGCGCGATCAGCCTGCTGTCGACAAAGCCCGCGTGGCCGAGTTGAAAGCCGCGATTGCCGATGGCAGCTATAAAGTCGACAGCAACCGTGTAGCCAGCAAACTGCTCAACTTCGAAGCCCAGCGCTAGGCTTTTGCCGGCGCCAGGCTTTTGGACGCTTAAACCCCAAGGCCAGCCATGCACGACACTAACTTATTGCAACTGATCAACGACGACTTTGCTCCAGCGCAACAATTGCTGGAGTTATTGCAAACCGAATCCCTCGCTTTGCATGGTCGTGACATGCCGCTGCTGGAAGACATTCTGGCGACCAAGCAAGCGTTGATCATTCTGCTCGAGCAGCATGGCCGCAAGCGCAGCGAAATCCTCGCCAGCCTCAACCTGCCGACCGATCGCAGCGGGCTTGAGCAACTGGCCAGCCAATCGAGTATTGGCGAGCAGTTGCTGGCTCAGGGCGATGCACTGACCGCGCTGATTGCGCAGTGCCAGGCCGCCAACGTCAAGAACGGCCAGTCGATCCAGATCCAGCAGGCGACCACGGCCAATCAGCTGAAGATCCTCACCGGCGGTGAGCCGCCAGCGCTGTACGACGCCAGCGGGACCTTCGCCAAACCGGTCAAGCCGCGTACGCTCAGCCAGGCATGAGCCATTCGGTGGCCCTGCACTATCCACCTGCGCAACATGCTGGCAAAATACTGGCCAGTTGTAGTCTTATTTTGTCTGGAGATTGAAGAACCGTGTCCAACACCCTAAGCGCGGATGATGCTCCGCAGCCTCCGAAGGTGCTCACCACGCCCCTGGAAATCTCCAGCAACCTGCGCCAGCTGCAAGACAGCCATGATCCGCTGATCATTACCTTCCATGAACGCAGCCAGCGTTTTCAGAGTTACCTGATCAAGGTCGACCGTGAAACCGCAACCATTGCACTCGACGAAATGATTCCGCGCGATGGCGAGCGTTTCCTGCAGGCTGGCGAACCGTTCAAGGTCGAAGGCTTTCATGACGGCGTACGCATTGCCTGGGAATGCAACGGCACGCTGAACATCGAAGAATCCGAGGGCGACCGCTTCTACACCGGCGACCTGCCGAGCGAAGTGGTCTACCACCAGCGCCGCAATGCCTTCCGCGCCGCGCTGAAACTCACCGATCTGGTCAGCGTTGAATTGGGCGGGGAAAAGCTCAAGGTCCCTCTGCACGGCAAGCTGCTGGATATCTCCGCCACCGGGTGCAAATTCCGTTTTGAAGGCGATATCACAGATCGCCTGCAACTGGGCCAGGTCTACGATCGCCTGATCGCTCCGCCGCTGTTCGGCAACCAGCCAACGTCGGTCGAGCTGCGCTATTTGCACTTCGAAGAAAAACTCAACATCACCTTCGCGGGTCTGCGCTTCCACAACATCAGTGGTCAGGCTGCGCGCAACGTCGAGCGTTTTGTTTATCAGTTGCAGCGTGAAGCACGGCGTTTCGACAAAGACGACCTCTGATTCGCAGCGACCAATAAAAAGGGCAGCCCTTCACAGGACTGCCCTTTTTTATGCGCCAATCTTTTACGTGAACTTCAGGGCCTGCCGCCGCTGATATCCGGCGCAGGTTTGTCATCGACGCTGTCCAGATCGGATTCGGCCACTGCTTCCGGCTGGGCGACGGGTTCGGGTTCCGGCTCAGGATTTGTTGGCGCCGGGTCCTGCACCATCTGCTCCTGCACCACCTGCTCATCGACACGCGGGTCAAGCGCCGCTACCAGCGGCGAGCTCGACATGCTGTCCGGCATCGCCACGTGATGCAGCGGTGCGTCGTCGACCTGGTGCAGGTTGGTGACCGCTTTCGGGCGAATCCGCCAGACCAGCACCAACGCAAAGAAACTGAAGAACGCGTACAGGCTCTGACTGCCGAGAAACTTCATCAGCACACCCGCGAGCAGCGGCCCGATGCTCGCGCCAACACCATAAGTCACCAGCAACATGGCGGTCAGCGATACGCGCCGATCACCTTCGACGTGGTCATTAGAGAACGCCACCGCCAGCGGATACAGACAGAACTGCACCAGCGAACAGAAAAAGCCGACAACAAACAGCACCTCCAGCGGCACCTGCGGCATGATCGCCAACGGCAACGCCGCCACCGCCAGAAACCCGGCAAAGCAGCGAATCAGCAGCGCGCGGTCATAACGGTCGGACAACCAGCCCAACGGCCACTGCACCAGCAGACCGGCAAAAATGCAGCTACCCATGAACAGACCGACCTGCTCGGTCGACAGCCCCTGCTGCGAGGCATACAGCGGCGCCAGACCATAAAACGAACCGATGATCAGACCGGCACCGAGCACCGTGCTCAGCGATTGCGGCACACGTTTGATGAAGAAGCGCGGCTCCATCGGCGCCGGATGCAGTGGCGCTGGGTGAATCCGTCGGGTCAACGTCACCGGCACAAGACACAGGGCAAAGCACAGCGCCACCAGCATCAGCAGTTCCAGCCCGAGGCCGGGGTGCATGACCAGAATCAGCTGGCCCAGCACCAGGCCCAGATACGAAGCGATCATGTAGCCGCTGAACACCAGCCCGCGTTGATTGGCGTCGGCCTGCTCGTTGAGCCAGCTCTCGATAACCATGTACTGGCACATCATGCCCAGACCGACGATTGTCCGCAGCACCAGCCACGCCGGCAGCCAATCCACCAGGCCATGGCCGAGCACCGCTGCGCCGACGATCCCGGCACACGCCGAGTACGCACGGATATGCCCGACCCGGGCGATCAGGCGATGGCCGATCTTGCCGCCCAGCACCAGACCGAAATAGTTGGCCGCCATCAGCGCACCGACCCACAGCCCGTCGACATTGTCGGCAGCCAGACGCAAAGCCAGATAAGTAGAGAGAAGGCCTGAGCCGATCAACATCATCAGCGAGGCGAAATACAGCGCTCGAAAGGATTTCCAGATTTGGCGCATCGGCGTTCCGAGCGGCTCCTTGCAGTGAATACCGGGCAGTCAGAACGACCGCCCGATGGCAGCAAAACGTCAGGCCTGGGCGGCCAGCACACGGCGCTCCCAGGGAGTGATTTCATCAAAGAAGCTGGTCAACTCCATGGTCTTCGAAGCGATGTAGCCTTCGATGAACTCCGATCCGAACAGTTCCCTCGCCAACTGGCTACGTTTCAGACGTTCAAGCGCGGCGTGCAAGGTACACGGCAACGCCAGATTATCGGGCACCGCAAATTCGCCCTGGATCGCTGCGCTCGGCTCCAACTCCTGCTCGATGCCGTGCAAACCCGCCGCCAGACTGGCGGCGATGGCCAGATAAGGATTGGCGTCGGCGCCCGGCAAGCGGTTTTCGACCCGACGTGCGGCCGGCGAACTGGCGGGAATACGCAAGCCGGCGGCGCGATTGTCGTGGGACCAACAGGCATTGTTCGGCGACGCGTACGGATGACACAGGCGCTGATAGGAGTTCACGTTGGGTGCGAATAGTGCGGTGAAATCGGCGAGGCCTGCCTGTTGCCCGCCGATGAAGTGGCGGAACATGGCGGTCGGCTCACCATTGGCGTCAGTGAAGACATTCCTGCCGCTGCCGATTTCGACGATGCTTTGATGAATATGCATCGAACTGCCCGGCGTGTGCGCCAACGGTTTGGCCATGCACACCACGGTCAGGCCATGCTTGAGCGCGACTTCTTTGAGCAGGTGCTTGAACAGGAACGTCTGGTCGGCCAGCAGCAGCGGATCGCCGTGCAGCAGATTGATCTCGAACTGGCTGACGCCCATTTCGTGCATGAAGGTGTCGCGCGGCAGGCCGAGAGCGGCCATGCATTTATACACTTCGCTGAAGAATGGCCGCAGACCGTTATTGGAACTGACGCTGAACGCCGACTGACCATCCTCGCGACGGCCGTCGAGACCAACCGGCGGACGGAACGGCTGAGTCGGATCGGTGTTCGGTGCGAAGACAAAAAACTCCAGCTCGGTCGCCACTACCGGCGCCAGCCCGTGCGCGGCATAACGGGCGATAACCGCCTTGAGCTGGCCACGGGTCGAGAGGCTGGAGCTCTCCCCGCTCAGTTCGTCGGCGTCGCAAATTGCCATGGCGCGCGGCTCGTCGCTCCAGGGCAGACGATGAATCTGCGCAGGGTCGGCGACCAGCGCCAGATCGCCGTCATCGCTGCCGTAAAAACGCGCCGGCGGATAACCGCCCATGATGCATTGCAGCAGCACACCGCGCGCCAACTGCAAACGCCGCCCTTCGAGGAAACCCTCAGCGGTCATCACCTTGCCCCGTGGCACACCGTTCAGATCCGGGGTGACACATTCAATCTCATCAATGCCGGTCAATCGCTGCGCGAGTGAACCCTGGCCATCGGTTGTCATGACGCAATCCTTGTTGTTGTGCGAGCCGCGAACGGCGACCCGGACAAAATAGGCTTCGCCTGTTCGGAATATCAAGCAGCGCCCACAAAAATCCCGATCATGTGCAGGAGCCGTAGGAGCTGCGTAGGAGCTGACGAGTGCAACGAGGCTGCGATCTTTTGACTTTGATTTTTCAAGATCAAAAGATCGCAGCCTCGTTGCACTTGTCAGCTCCTACACCAGTCCTCAGGGCAAGTAGAGGCTGAACACCCCGCCACCCAACGGCCCGCCATTGCTGATTTCGGTGCGCCCTTCCACGCCGTTGCGCTGATGCAGCGCAGCGATGCGATTGGCGAAATACAGACCCAGGCCGGTGCTGCCGCTGCCGTGGTTGATGCCCTGCACGTAATCGGCCTGGCGCTCGAGCATCTCGCGCGGATAACCGACGCCGTCGTCATTGATGCTCAGCACCAGTTGCCCGGCTTCGTCGCTGACGGTAATCAGCAGCGACTCGCGGGCGTAACGGATCGCATTGTTGATGCAGTTGCCAAGCACCGAAGCGATCAGCTCGCGATCGAAGAAACCCAGCGGGCTCAACGGGTCGACTTCATAAGTGGCGATGATGCCGCGGCTGGCGAACACCTCCTGATGCGCGGCCAGTTGCGCCTCGATGAAATCGTCGAGTTCGTGATAGGCCGGCTGCAGCGGCAGCTGATTGACGCCGAGTTTGTACAGCCCCAGCAGTTGCACCAGCATGCCGTTGAGGTGAGCAAACTCGAAATCGATCACGCCCTGCTCTAAACCTTCGCGCAGCTCTTTGGGCAAACGCGCCAGCCATTGGCTGTGCGCCTGCATCAGCATGGCCAGGGAATTCTTCATGTCATGCACGGTGGAGGCAATCACCGTGGAAAAATCCAGCGCCGGATCAACTTGCTTCATTCGCCAAACGCCTTGCTTTTCAGCTTCTGATAACGCGCAAACCGCGCGTCGGTGTCGGGCATCAGGCCGACCATTTTCAGGCAGGCCCGACATTCTTCCAGCTCCGCCGACGGCACACTGGTGTCGGTGCCGTGCAGCAGCGACTGGGCCAGGTTCAGCGCAATACTGATGTTTTTCGGTTGCAGCTTGAGCGCCTTGCGAAATACCTCGCGGGCCTCGACCAGGTTACCGGTCTTGTATACGCGCACGCCCTGGCGGTTGAGATCGGCCGCAGCGTTGCTCGAGCTGAGAATGGTCGGATCGTCGGTGAGCTTGGCAATGTCTTTCATCACCGCCGGGTCATCACCGTAGATCTCCGCGCAACTCTTGAGCATCGAAGTGCCCGCCTCGGCCTGACCGAGCATCTGCAACTGTTTGGCCACCAGCAACGCGGCCTCAGGACTCATGAATTGCTCCATGCCATCGAGGCGCATCAGTGCTTGTTCGGTGAGTTTGTCAGCGGTTTCGGCGTCGTTGAGCAACAGGCTGGTGGCTTTCATCAGTCGCGCACGGATTTGCAGGCCGGGGTCGCTCGGGTTCTCTTTGGCCACGGCGCTGAGGGTGGTGTTGATTTCCAGCCGCGTGCGCGTGTCGAGGCCGCGATCGCTGCCCTTGCTGATCAGCGCATGCGCCAGGCCGAGATTGCTTTCCGGGTCTTTGAAGCGCGACTGGGCCCCTTGCGACACGGCCTGACGGTAGGCGCGCGAAGCGGTTTCGAAATCTTCGTTGGCCATCGCCAGTTTGCCCAGCAGCGCTTGGCGGCGTACCGCCAATGGCGACAGGCGAATCGCTTCTTCGAGCACCCGCTGCGCGCCTTTGCTGTCGCCTTCGGCCACCAGCACATCGGCCATGCCGTCATACAGCGCCGGCATCATCGGGAAGACTTTCAGGGCTTTTTCATAAACTTCTTTGGCCTGCGAGACCTGCCCGCGTTTGAACAGCAACTTCCCCAATCCAGCGAAGGCCCATGGCAATGGGCGGTCGGCAATGATGCCGTCGTAGAGTCGCTCCAGCGCTTCGTTCTGGTTCATGTCGCGCAGGGCGTCGGCGCGGTAACGCAGGCACAGTGGCGAGTAGCGGATGTCCTGTTTGCACAGGGCAATACAGGCGTTGAGCACCTCGACCGGCTTACCGCGATCGAGGGCCTGCAGAATCGGTTTGAGCAAAGTCTTGCGTTGCTCCAGACGCTCAAGGCGTTGGGCCAGCCCGGAACGGTTGAACGGCTTGGTCAGGTACGCATCCGGCTCGTGCTCAAGTGCACTGAGCACCATGGCCTGGCTGGTCTCGGCAGTGACCATGACGAAGACGGCTTCGTGGCTGATGAGTTTTTCCGACATCAGGTCTTCTAGCACTTGTTGGCCGTTCTTCTTGCCATCGCCGAGATGGAAATCCTGCAGGATGAAATCGTAGGACTTCTGCGAACACATCTTCAGCGCCTGCTCGCCGGTGTCGGCGGTATCGACATCCTTGACGCCAAGCTCACGCAACATCGAACGCACGGAACTGCGGAAATCCGAAAAATCATCGACGATCAGAAAGCTTTTTTGGTGATACGACGACATCGAAGATTTCCAGGCAATTGAAGAAAACGAACCGAGGCGATTTCAGGCGCGCAAATGATAGCTGGAGGCCATGCGCCATCAAGCGATTTCGCGCGAGTCTGAACTCACCGTTCGGGTTATCGGCCAAAAGTGCCGGGGCCTGAGGGTGGTGCTTCAAGAATGTTGCCTGGAGTATTACTCTGCGCGCCTGCTCAAGGATTTCCATAGGGACTGAATCGTGTACATCAAGGGACGCTACATCCTGTCAGCGGGTTTGCTGGCCTTTATCCAGCAAGCGACAGCGGCAGCGATGGATTGCACAAAAGCCACAAGCGCTGCCGAAATCACGATTTGCGCGAATAAACCACTGTATGAGCTGGACGCGCAGATGGGTGGGCTGTACCGCCAGGTGATGACAACTGCCACAGCGGCGCAACCTGAACTCAAGCGCACCCAGCGCGCCTGGCTGAAAACCCGCAATGCCTGCGCAGATGATGTCGCTTGCCTGGATGGCAGCTATCGCCAGCGCCTGCAAGCATTGCAGGCACAGTGGACGCAAGCCGTGGCGTGGCAACCGGATGCCGTTGATCTTCAGGCAATGAACGATCTGCAGGAAAGCATTCGGACCGAGAGCAAAAGCCACCCGGAATTTGCGCTGGAGCGTGCCTTGGACGCACGGGCTTTGGACTCTTCTGAGACATCGTTCGCAGGCGATCCAGTCGATGACAGTTACGGCGAGCAAACCAACTTCCCCACGTCGCGCCCCAAAGGCGTGAGCGAGGATGAGTGGCAAGCATTGAACGCCTCGAACATCGAAGGCGCCGCCGAAACAGGACCGACGACCTACGCACTGCTGGATCTGGACAATGACGGCCAGCGCGACCTTATCGTTCAGACCTACGCAGGCGGCACCGGCCTGTTCACCTACGTGGAAACCTGGCGCCGGACGGGCGCGCGGTTTGTCAGAAGATCTGTCGAGCGGGAAAGTTCGCTGTTCCATACCAACGACCGTGGCGCCAATCAGGCGATCAGTTGGATCAAACTCCACGACAGAATTTATGCCGCCTATCGAAACAGCGCCTACGGTGTCGATAATCTGTATCTGCTCAATCCGCTGAAGGTCAACCTTCAAGTACCAACCGTGACCGCGCGTTACGCTTACACACTGCAAGTGCCTGCGACTCAAAACAAAGAGGACGGCACCAGCACGTATAAGCTCGAAGCGGATTTGCACGCGGCACTCGACCACGCCGTCACTCAAGCGATGAAAGCCGCCCCCGACTCAACCAATAACGCGCCCCTTTGCCCAATTCCTCCCACGGGTACCGGAGACGACGATTACTACAGCTACGGCCCGACGCACTACGCCATCGAGAAGATCACCGATCTGCCGGTGATGATCGGCGGGGAATGCTACATCGGTGCGCTGATTGACTGGTTCGGCAGCTACAGCGAAAAGACTGGGTTATTCGCCCAATTGGCGGTGCGCAAGCCGGGTGAAGAGGCAAGCGGGACTGCCTACGAAGTCTACGGTCGTCGGCATCTCACCGACGTCAGCGCAGGACTTGGCAACGTCGAAATCGACGGCGGCTGACCACCGATCATCACACCGGCAAAATAATCGGCACGCTTGCCGCTTCAGGGATGTCACACGCTCAGACAAGGCGTTTGTCTTGCAAAAATGAAGGCAGATCTGCAAATGAGGTTTATTCTGCTCAATTACCTGCGCCCCCGGACGTCTGCGATACGCTTGTACCGCCACAAAAAAAGGCCAATGCCATGACCTCGAAAACCCCTGCCTCGCCCTCTGCGCCCGAGAGCAAGGATGTGACACCCAGCCACCTGAATTTTCCGGTGGTGGGCATCGGCGCCTCGGCGGGCGGCCTGAAAGCGATCAAGCTGTTTTTCGAGCACATGCCCAAGGACACCGGCATGGCCTTTGTGATCATTCTGCACCTGTCGCCCGATCATCAGAGCATCGCCGACAAGATCATTCAGGAGTCGACGCGCATGCCGGTGCTGCAAGTGACGCAGCCGGTGCCGATCGAAAAGAATTGCGTGTACGTGATCTCGCCAGCGCATTCGCTGTCGATGAACGACGGCTATCTGCGGGTCAGCACGGCCGGTTCTCCGCAGGCGCGCCACACGGCCATCGACCTGTTCTTTCGCGATCTGGCCGATGTGCACCGTGAACGGGCGTTCTGCGTGGTGTTGTCAGGCACCGGTTCCGATGGTGCGGTGGGCTTGTCGCGAATCAAGGAACAGGGCGGCGTGACGCTGGTGCAAGTGCCGGAAGACGCCGAGTTCGACGGCATGCCGCGCGCCGCCATCGAGACGCGCATGGTCGATCTGGTTGTGCCAGTGGTTGAGATGCCGCAGAAGCTGATGGAGCTCTGGCGCAACTCTCAGAACATCAAACTGCCCAGCGCCAATGATCCGAGCCTGAAAGCCTTGAAGCCTGCCAACGAACACGAGGCGGCAATCGCCGAACAACGCCTGCATGAAATCCTGCTGTACCTGCGCAGCAGCACCGGCCACGACTTCAAACACTACAAGCGCGCCACCGTGTTGCGCCGCATCGAGCGGCGCATGCAGGTCACCAGCCAGTCTGACCTCAGCGCCTACTACGACTACCTGCAAAATACCCCGGAAGAAGCCAAGGCCCTGCTCGGCGATATGCTGATCGGCGTGACCAACTTCTTCCGTGACCGCGAAGCCTTCGAAGCCCTTGAGCGCGATGTGCTGCCGCAACTGGTGCAATCGGTTGCCGACTCGTCGGAAAAAGAAGAACTGCGCGTCTGGTCGGCCGGCTGCTCGACCGGCGAGGAAGCCTACAGCCTGGCGATCCTGCTCGATGATCAGATGCAGGTACAAAGCAGCAAGGCCAACCTGCAAGTGTTCGCCACCGATATCGACGAACGGGCGATCACCACCGGCCGCGCCGGCACCTATCCGCAAGCCATTGTCACCGACGTACCGCCAACGCGCCTGCGGCATTATTTCGTCAAAGACGATGTCCACTACCGGATCCGCAAGGAGATCCGCGAGAAAGTGCTGTTCGCCAAGCACAGCCTGTTGTCCGATCCGCCGTTCTCGCAGATCGACCTGATCGTTTGCCGCAATCTGCTGATTTACCTGGATCGCGAGGTGCAGCGGGAAATCCTGCAGATGTTCCACTTTGCCCTGCGACCGGGCGGCTTCCTGTTTCTCGGCACCTCGGAAAGTGCCGATGCCTGCCATGAACTGTTCGCGCCAGTAGACAAGCGCAACCGCATCTTCCGTGCCAAGACCGGTACCCCGAACAGCCGCAGAACACCGACCATGCCACGCGGCGGCTACATGCGCACCAGCGTTTCCCGACCGCCGTCGAAGGCCATCGAGCCCGTCAAGCTGTCGTTTGCCGATATCCACCGCCGCGCCATAGAACGCTTCGCCCCGCCGAGCATCATCGTCGACACCAATGCCGATATCCTGCACATGAGCGAAGCCGCCGGGCGTTTCCTGCGGCATGTCGGCGGCGAGCTGTCACGCAACTTGTTGACGCTGATCCTGCCGGAGCTGCGCCTGGAAATTCGCACCACGCTGTTCCAGGTGCAGCAGAGCAATGTCACCGTATGCTCGCGAGAAGTGGTGCTCAAGCGTGAGGAGCGCCAGTTCCGCATCACGCTGATTGCGCAGCCGTACAAGGACGACGACTTCGACAGCGAGTGTGTGCTGGTGACCTTCGATGAAACGGAGATCGATGCGCACGAGCAGGCGCTGACCACGGTGCTGCAGACTGAAAGCCAGGTGCTCTCCAACCTCGAACGTGAGCTGCAACGCACCAAATTGCATTTGCAGGACACCATCGAACAGTCGGAAATCTCCAGCGAAGAGCTCAAGGCTTCCAATGAGGAGATGCAGGCGATCAACGAAGAACTGCGCTCGGCCACCGAAGAGCTGGAGACCAGCAAGGAAGAGTTGCAGTCAATCAATGAAGAGCTGTTGACGGTCAATTACGAACTGAAGACCAAAGTCGAAGAAACCGACAAGATCAACGATTATCTGACCAATCTGATCGCTTCCACTGACATTGCTACGGTATTCGTTGATCGCAGCATGCGCATAAAGTGGTTCACGCCTCGTGCCACGGACATCTTCAGCATGCTGCCGGTAGACACCGGCCGTTCGCTGCTTGATATCACTCATCGCTTGAATTACCCGGCAATGGCCGAGGACGCTGCGCAGGTGTTCGAATCGTTGAACATGATCGAACGCGAGGTCAACAGCACCGATAATCGCTGGTACATCGCCCGTCTATTGCCTTACCGCTCCAGCGAAGACCATATCGACGGCACGGTGCTGACCTTCATCGACATCAGCAAGCGCCGCGAAGCCGAGGAAGAGCTGCGCCTGGGCGAAGAACGCATGCGTCTGGTCGCCGAAAGCACCCGCGATTACGCAATCATCATTCTCGATGAAATGGGTGTGATCACCAGTTGGAACAAGGGTGCCGAACTGATCTTCGGTCACCCGAAGAGCGAGGCCGAGGGGCAGTTCTACGATTTCATTTTTACCGGCGAAGACCGCAACGCCGGTATGGCCGAAAACGAACTGGCGACGGCTCGTCTGCACGGGCGCGCCCAGGACGAGCGCTGGCACGTTCGCAAGGATGGCAGCCGGTTTTTCTGCAGCGGCGAAGTCACGTTGCTCAGCGGCGATCATCTGCAGGGTTATGTGAAGATCGCTCGCGACCTGACCGGGCATAAACGCACGCAGGACGAGCAAAGCCAGGAACTGGCCCAGACACGCAACACGGTATCGCTGCGCGACGAATTCTTTGCAGTCATGTCCCACGAACTCAAGCATCCGTTGAACCTGATTCAGCTCAATGCCGAACTGCTTCGCCGCCTGCCGATGATCCGCACTGCTGGCCCGGCGACCAAAGCCGTCAACACCATTTGCGATGCTGTGAACAGCCAAGCGCGGATTATCGACGATTTGCTCGACGTGGCTCGCGTACGCACCGGCAAGCTCAAGCTGCAATTGACGCGAGTCGACCTCAGCACCGTACTGCGTGACATCCACACGGTTGTGCTGAATGAGCAGCATGCAACGCACATCGACCTGCAACTGCCGGAAGAGTCGCTGTTCATCCATGCCGATCCTACCCGTGTTGAGCAAATCATCTGGAATCTGGTGAACAACGCGCTGAAATTCACCCCACCGACCGGGCGCATCGAATTGATTGCCAGCAAGAGCGGGCAAATGGCTCAACTCAACGTCAAGGACAACGGCGTCGGCATTGCCGCAGAAAACCTCGAACACGTGTTCGACCTGTTCGGCCAGGCGGAAAAGCAGCACACCAATCATCAACGCGAAGGGCTCGGCATTGGCTTGTCGCTGGTACGGCAACTGACCGAGGCGCAACACGGCACGGTACGGGTCGCCTCACCGGGGCTGGGCGCCGGATGCACGTTCACCGTATGCCTGCCGCTGGCAACCGAAACCGTAGAAACCGCTGAGCAGCCGCCGGCAGAACCGGAGTCGGGCAAGCTGGTGGGCTTGAGCATTCTGCTGGTTGATGACTCGCCGCAAGTGCTCGAGACCTTGAAGATGCTGCTGGAAATGGAAGATGCCGAGGTGACCGCGTTCGACCACCCCGTGGCCGCCCTGAAAGCTGCCGAGGGAACGCGCTTCGATCTGATCATTTCCGACCTTGGCATGCCGGTCATGAGCGGTTATGAACTGATGGCTGCACTGCGTAAGTTGCCGCTGGTGAAAAACGTACCGGCGATCGCGCTCACCGGTTATGGCACTCAGAGCGATATGCAGAAGTCCCGTGAAGCCGGCTTCGATCAGCACTTGGGCAAACCCGTGGCGTACGACGATCTGATTGAAACCATCGAGGCGCTGCGCCGCTCGGAGTTGCTATAACAGCACTCAGCACAGATAAGCGCGCTGCACGCAGACCCGGCGATCGATCGCCTGCTGCAAACGCGCCTTGCTCTCGGCCCAGAGGCCGGGATCGACGCGCGTGCGGCGCATCAACTCAAGCACGACGGCTTTGGCTTCCAGGTATTCCGACCAGGCGTCGGCAGCCCTGAGCTTGAGCCGCTCGGTTTCGCTCATGTCCATCCGGCGCAGGGCCAGCGCCAGAGGGTCAGTCGCCACCGTACTTAAAACGCATTGCACACGGTGCGGCGCGGTGAAGCCCTGATAGTCGACAACGATCTCCCGCGCCCGCCGGGTGCCCCACTTCAAGGCCAGCTCGCAGGACTCCTGGGTTTCATGATCGTGAAACTCTTCACTGACCGCCCGCCCGTCCGGCAGATAAACCCCGACGAACACCTGTGTCACGCCGCTTGTGTTGATCCGCGCCTGCACCTCGATCTGCAAGCCGTCGCTCAACACCTCTTCATGGCTGTGCAACGCTAAACGGCTGTTGGTCCAAAACCAGTACTGGGCACCCCGACGTCGCACCATGGCTGTCCTCCCTTGGGAGTCGGAAATTAAGGCACAGATCCGGCGGATCGCCACAACAATTCGTCGGCTGACGTTAAACGCAAAAAGCCCCGTCGCACGGTAAATGCGACGGGGCTTTCGGTGTTGAAGAAGTGGTGTCCCAGGCGGGGTTCGAACCTGCAACCTTCCCCTTAGGAGGCATATGCTTTGGTGAGTCAGCTTGATTCCGGTCGCTTCCTGAAACATCCCAAATCTCTGTTTTTAAAAGGCCTACCTATTCTGCTTGTGTCTTGAGGTTTCTCCTTGTAGCGTTCTGCATCATGAGAAGTGGGGACCGAAGTGGGGACTAGAATTGGCTATCAACACTGCTGACAAAAGTGTGAACGATCAAAAGCTCAAGGGTATGCCGCCAGCATCCAAGTTGACGGAAAGTTTGCCTGGCCGTTCCCGGGGTAGCCTTTTGTTCAAGCGTAGCCAAAATGGTGCGATCAGCGCCTACTTCCGCTACCGGCTCAACTCAAAGGACACGATGATCTCTCTGGGCCAGTATCGCTTGAGCGCCAGAGCGCCGGGACTGGCGCTGTCTGAGCTACGCGACAAAGCGGCAGAGATGGCATTGATTGCTTCCGAGCACGGCGACGTTAAGGTGTACTTGGCGGCCAGAGCCGCCGCAGAGAAAACACAACGACAGGCCGTAGTGCTCGCGCAGCAGCTTGCGACCCGACAAGGTAGCTTCGAAGAACTGCTAAATGCATACGTCAAAGATCTGACCGCTCGCGGCAAGGTCAAGGCGAAAGAAGTCGAGCGCCTATTTCAGACTCACGTAATCCAGCACCACCCTGATCTGATGACGCGTCCAGCAAAGTCCATCACCGGCGAAGACATTCATTTAGTAATGAGCGCGCTACTCGCACGCAAGCCTAAAGGTCGTGGTATCGGGAACAAAGCGAAAACGGCCAATACTGACATGCGATCAACAGCCGCCAGCGTCCACCGATATCTAAAGGCTGCATTCAGCTATGGCAGCAAGGCACACCTCTCCTTGGATCGAGATGTAAGTGATTCGAAAGTTTTCGACATCGGGGTCAATCCAGCTACAAAGGTCCCTACCCTTGCTAATACACGCGGCGGTCAGACTGAATCCCTGACGCCAGAAGAGTTGGGTGAGCTTTTACGTCACTTGGATACCCTGCCTCCCCGAGAGATGGCGATCTGCAAAGGTTTAATCTACTTGGGCGGCCAACGAATGGAGCAACTGCTCCGTGTGACCTGGGAGGATACGTCCGATGACCTTCTGCACCTTACCGACGGCAAAGGGCAAAAGACTCAAGCATGGGATCACCTGTTACCCCTGACCGCCAGAATTAAGCAAATTCTGACGCCTTTGTTTGAGAGCAAAATCGGGCCTGGCCCGTTTTGTATTGGCCGGCGTTGTATTCGTCCGGATACAGCGGGCAAGCGATTCAGTGATGCTGGAAAAGCTTTGAGTGGGTCCGGTAAAACGCGATATTTCAGTTATGCGAACGTTCGGGTAAGTGCTGAAACGCTGATGGCTGCACTTGGAATTACGAAGGAAATCCGTAGCTGGCTTTTATCTCACGGACGCAACGATGTTCAATCGATTCACTACGATCGATACAGCTATCTACCAGAGAAAAAGGCTGCTCTGGAGTTATGGGGTAGATACCTAGACTGTTTGTATGCGGAGAAAGAGTGGGACCAAGGCAAGGTTATTTTGCTCAGCCGAAAGCGGCCTCAGGAGATCACAAAAAGCTGACGCTGTGATTCGACTTGACCAACAGGTGCCGTAGTGACGACCGACAGAGAGTGGCCAATTGCTGCCTGCCACGAAGGGCCGCAATCCACAACCCAAAGCTGACGGTGGCGACAGGCAGAAATGGGCCAAAAGCGGTCGGTGGACAGGCGCGATGTCTAGCGAATTTTGCTAGACATCGCTAGATTTGCGTATTAGTCGATCGCAGCCACCACCGCGTATTTACATATGCTGGCCTTTTTTTGCATGTCACGAAGGACGGCAACCGGCCAATTGCAGTCGCTGGTGAAGGGCAGAAATGAAGTCGATTGCTGCTTCATTGAGCGCCGGATAGCCGGCTGCTATAACCTTCTCGGCAGGACAGATCGCAACCGTCCTTCGGCTGGAGGCTAATCCTGCAACTTTGGTTACACTGGAGCTGGTTTGGGAGGTGTGGACGTCTTTTGTTTCTTAGAAGGTGAAAAAGTGTACGTTAACTGGGAAGGCCTGTTACCGATTCGGGGCGAAATCATCGTTGTCGAAGACGATCCGACGCTCCGTGAACTGATGGTAGATATCGTCGAGGAGGTAGGCGCTAAGGCATCAGCATTTGAAACCGCTGATGATGCGTTGACCTATCTTTTGCAGTCGCATGGCGAATGCAGGCTAGTGATTGCCGATCATGGTGTCCCTGGACAAATTCAAGGTACAGAATTCATTGAAATGGTGAGAGGAAAATGGCCTTCCATTGCGGCGATTCTGACCTCAGGGTATCTGATAGATCCTGCATCAGTCCCGCCTTCTACCATCTACTTACACAAGCCCTGGTCTCTGGATGATCTGATTGTTGCGATAGCATCCCTGCTCCAGCCGGGTTTCCCTATCCAGAAAGCTCAAAAATAGGCCTGGTGCTGTCCCTTCCTGAATTCTTTTACACTGCATCAGCGCTAATTATCGATCTCTTCGGCAGCGCCATTTTTATGATCCAGATCGCTATCTCGCTAACACCACCGTGCCCGTCGCTTGGTGCGCTGCCATTTCAGAGCGAAGCTCACCAATCAAATTTGCAATGGCTCGGCTTGACGTCAATTCGCTGGTCGTGACCGCAGTGACCAGGAGATCGACCCGTCCAGAAGTCGGATCGAACACCTTGATCATCAATGATCCATCCGGATTGACTGAGCAGGTGCAAGAGAGAGGCTGGAATCCACATTCAATAACGTGGCGAAGCTCAAGTGTGGATATCATGACTTGGCGTCCATAGGGTCAGGAGAGTGGGATCTAGCGTATTAATTTTAGCTACTGATCTTCAATGCGGGAGGCTGAAATCAAATTTCGTTGCATCTCTCCCCAATGACCGCTACGGGTCGATTTCTGCCTGTCACCACCAGCACCTATGGGCAGTTCTCTGCCGGTCATGGCTACGAAGCGTGCTGATCAATCCGATGCATTCGGTGGTCAGATCGAACGCAAATTACTGGTCTGCTCGAATACAAACAGGTGTCTAGCGGAGTGCAATTTCACAGCATAACGAACACAGTCCGGTCTCTGCGTAGTCACACGCCATCAGTTCGCGCACTCGCTGTTTTGCCGCGAGATCAGCGGCACCTACGCTCATGCAATGGTGCCTTTGTTGCATGAAGAAAGGAGGCAGGTCGAGAGTCACTAACGCCCATTCTCATGAACATGACAATAGTGACCTTGCAGGGCTACCCATTTGCAAGGCGTATCTACGAGCGATCCACCGGTCACAATCGCCTTGCAGGGTTCGTCACGAACAGTATAACCGGAGCAAGCGACCGCATATTTACTGTCATGCCAAAGCCGGTACTGGCGCGGGGTCACTCCATAGCGAGCCCCCCAAAATGCGTCGGGATCTTCGCAGTAACGCACTACGTCCGCAGCCTCAATTTCAGCCGTCACTTCACCGCTTGGGCTGATATGTTTCACCGTAAAACCTACACCTGCGTCGACGAGCTGACGAAGGCATGTCTCAAGATCCATAGAACCTCTCCTTAACTAGTCGGTGCTAACCAATTTCATCGCATTCCTGCGATCAATAACGCTTCTCTCGCCAGCCTCCTGGCGCAGCAATCTTGCATTCTCGGCTGACTGAATCGCTCCTTCAGCATCACCACTTGCAATTTGCTTAGCTGCCTGCCAGTCGAGGGCTTCAATTGCGGTTTGTAGCATCTCCGCTTGTGAAGGTTTACTGCGCTTCGTCGACTCTCGGACTTCACTGCCAGCGCGTTGACGCTCGATTACGGCGCGAGCTTCATTCGATGAAGTGCACAGTACTGCGCGGGCGGCGGCTAAACGGCCATCCACGATTGCAGCCTCATGATCTTCGAAACAGCCATTTAACGACTCCACCGCTGCTAACAGGTTGTCGACCATTCGCAATAGCTCAATGTGTTGTGGATCGTTACTCATTAGCGTTCCTATCACTGAATGATTCCATCTTTTTTGAAGATCAGTTTGATCGTTACGATTTTGCAGTAGAGGACTCTGAGCCTGGAATTTCATTCAATATTTTCATGTTCTCAATAACCCGCTTCATTTCAATCGGATCAGACAGGAAAGCTGAATCTTTGATTATTACAGTTCTTGTTCCGCTAAATTCTTCCGCAATTTCTGAAGAAATTGAGCTGACTACTCGCCTAATTTTCTCCATGTCCTTCCAAAACCTCGCCTCAAGGTCTTCCACACTGCAACCTGCCCTCAAAGACTCGAATAACCATAGACGCTTCTCTCGATCAGGATCTGGGTCAGGAAAGCGACTGTAGTCGCCTCTCGCTACCATTCTTTGGCTCAAGAGACTATCTTCTGCGACTATTTTTAAAACCTCCTCAGGACTATTTTTAGCTGTCGGATACATCTTGAGAAATGCTTTCTCGGGGATTGCTCCTTCAGATATTTTCGGTAGAGCTAGGCGCAGTAAGTATTGCATTACCACGCTTGTGGTGAAAGGAAGAACTACCTCTTCAAATACAAACGGAACGGTAATTTCGCTGTACACCATTCGGCCTATTTTGTCCGCCAGATATTTAGTCAGACCGGCATCTAAAAAGGTTCGCAAATCAGTTGTTTTTTTGATGAGTTCAGAGAACCCATCATTCTTTAGGTACTTAAGAAATTCCATATTGTAGCCATAAAGATCAACAGAGCCGAGTGCCACCCTAGAGTCTTTTGTTGTGGACATAAGGCGAGAGTGGAGGGATTTCAAATTTTCATCAGTTAGAAAATTTAACCCAGCGCTTTCGAACTCCTGTCTAAAATAGCTTTTTACAGCCTCATGCTCGACTACTAAATGGACTTGAAAAAATGAAGAAAGCACGCTGCTTTTTTGGGCCAGCCTTGCATTGATAGATGTCCCATCGAATGTTTTGAAAACAATTTTTCGAAGGGCTTGATTGATTAAATCGAATGGAGGAGTATTTCTAAAATCACTGAAAGACTCAAAGTCGTCGGATACTTGTTTTAAATATTCAGCTAGGCGCCCGTCAGATATCTCAAGTTCTATTTCGCTTGTAAATGATGACGCCAATTTAAGAGCTGGCTCGCTGAAACCGCCAGATGCGTAACAGTGATATTCAAAGCAGGCGTCACTCGGCATCAAATCTTTATCAAGAATAGTGAACAACAGAAACTTAACGAGTTCTTTGATTAGCGCTGGGCGAGAAAGCCTTGCTTTCATTTTTTTACATTGAATTGTTCCTGAAACTTTTTGAGATGTGTACAAAACGCAGTCTCGCCCTCTCTCACCGACGCCCTGCATTAAGATGACATTATCAAAAGCCCCATACTCGCCTAGCGTTATCTCCGAATTCACAAGACAATAAATTAAATTCTCAAAGTCACGATCGCCTAGCTCATCATATGGAAGAGCTGATAACCCAACGTCTAGAGCGAGCGGCTTAAAACCAGCCCCAATTTCTTGCTTTAATCGTTCCTGGTTGATCTGTTGCATTTTCACTCCTTGCTATTTAGATCATTAACTAGAAGGTTGATGCGTGGGTATATCTCAGCGCACCTCGCTTTGCAGACTGATCAGAGCATCCGTTGGTCGGCTATTTACCCATACCTTCGTTCCCTCGATTTCGCGGACGCGAAAATGCACGCTCATCTATTGGCTCGGCCCCGACATGTCGGGGCTGTTTTCGTCAGTTAAAACACCGGAACGCCGGCTGTATCCTTCACTTTCAGCTGCCCTGCGCATGGCCTGGTATTCATGTTCGATACACCCGGCGGAGAGACACATAGTGTAAGGCTCACCCCATAAGGCAGTTCAATGTGCCGAACTTCGCCGTAGGGAACCTCAGCAGTTCGCGAAACCGTGCCCTTATCGTTGATGATCTCAGGTACGGAAAGCTTTTCAACATAGGTGTTCTCTGGCCACTCCCGGCGCCCCTCAGCACCAACCTGGTAATTAAGGTCGACCCGAAGCTTCGCAACTGTATCGCCGACCGAAAGTATCTGGATCTGACTGACAAGGTTCACAATGCCCAACGCACACGCGGATTTCTGCGCATTGCATTGCCGTACTTCAAGAGGCTGATATCGATAACCGTCTGCGGCGCCGGCATTGCCGTAAAGCACATTGCCTGCCCCAATCCCCATACCGGGATAGCCAGAAAGATCGGTCGTCCCAGCGTAATAGTCGACGACAACAGGCCCTTTATCGGCGCCCCCCCAGTTAGCACAACCAGCGAGCGTGGCCAAAGCCAGCACGACACTACAACCAACAACTGAACGCATGCAGTTTCCTTCTGAACACAGGATCTTGGAAAAAATTACTCATCTTTTATTCATCGCGAAGAGCCATCTGACCGAGCCACTGCAGCCTCGGATCCATCTCGATACTTGATTTCGCTTTGCCCATACGATCAAGAACCTTGCGAATCTCGAAAAAAGGAGTAGATGCCCCGACCGAAGGCTATCGACCAAAAGCGGCCGTCCTAACGGGAGTTGCTGACTGCACGTATTGCAGAATGCCACCATTCAAACGCTCGTACTAGAGCGGTTACCATTCGTACTCTGGCAGCAGCATGGAACAGGCGAAAGCATCACTGTTTTTAGGAAGAGCCCTAAAGCTTGTACCCGCTTTTCTGCGTAAGGTTACTGTTCCCCTGCCTCAGGCTGGGATTTTCCAAGGACGAACAAGGATGCTGCATGAGCGGTTATGTACCTAACCCACCCAAAGGTTACCGAGAGCCGGAAGCTGAGCCTGTCGATCTTCACGCCCAATACTGGGCACAGTACAAAGCCCAACCGAGCAAAGCTCAGGCAAATACTAACGCTGCAGGCTGCACGTTTACCAAACCTTGCAAGCTGCCTAACGGAACCATCAACTACGTCAGTCCTGGTGGATCGATACCCACAGACCCCATTAAGGAGTATGGAAACTTTTCCCTGTTGGGCGGTCGTGAAATTGATGCAGCCGGAAAAATTCAACTCAAGCAAATAAGCGGTAACACGTTACCCACTGCACTCGGCACCCTCCTACTGGGTGGAACTGCTATTGCATCTGCTGGCGCATCCTGTGGTGGTCTCTGCACCACTGGGGCTGCTGTTGCAGGCGTTAGCGCAGGTACGAGTACTGCTACTGCGGGCGTAGTTACCACTGGGGTTGCTGCTGGCGCCTTGGCGGGAGTGGTCGCACTACTTTGGCCATCGAGTCTGGGCGATAGCAGCCTGTACACAGAAGACCAACTCAAATCTCTCAAGGAAGGCCGTACCCGAGTTCGACTGCATGTAGAGGAACAAGCTGACGGCACCCTAAAAGGTTACGGCTACAACACCCAGAAGCGTCGCGACTGGGAAATGATTCCTGTAGTCCAGTTCAAGATTCAGGGCTCTCAGCAAGTGGCCGACTTTGGTGATGGCGTCACGTTGATATGGACACCCGCGGTTGATCCTTCCAGCACTTCCGGTATTCCGCCATTGGAGGGCGCACCACAAGCCCCGCAAATTTGGATTTACCCGCCGACCGAGCAAGCCGACAACATAATCGTCAATCCGATCTACCCGCCTCAATACAAGGACTTCATCCTCGTGTTCCCGGCTGATTCGGGTGTGCAACCGCTGTACATTGTGATGAATGTCCGGCTCGATCCCGGAACGGTGACAGGCCAAGGTCAAGACATAACCGGCATATGGCTTGCTGGGGCTAACACAGGATTCGGTTCACCTATTCCAACGGAGATTGCCGATCAACTACGAGGTGAAAGCTACGGCAGCTTCGATAGTTTCAGGAGGGCCTTGTGGACGGCAGTGTCCAAAAGCCCTGTACTCAAAGGGCAATTCACAGACAATAACGTTGACCGGATGCAGCAAGGATATGCTCCGAAGGCACGTTATCGAGACAGAGCCGGGAAACGTGGGTCGTTCGAGCTGCATCACCTTGATGAAGTGGCTCAGGGCGGAAACGTTTACGATGTGGACAATCTGAGCGTTGTCACGCCGAAACGACACATTGATATTCACCGAAATGGATGACAGATAAAAAATGAAGAACAGTATCACTGACTTTACCGAGGCCGAATTCATCGGTTACATGGAAGAGCTATTAGTAGCCAACAAGACAGTCTCTGATGACGTGCTTGATGATCTTTTGGAACGATTCTGCAAGATTACAGAGCATCCGGACGGCACTGACTTAATCTACTACCCTGAAAACGGCTCAGCGGGGACGGCGGAAGACGTTACGCGAGTAGTGAAAGAATGGCGCTCATCTCAAGGTTTGCCAGGATTTAAAGGCTAATGACATAAGCCTAGAGTTTCCGACCCTTTTCCGCGCTGAAAATCTGAGCGTGGCCAGAAGCTTTTGGGCAACGCTAAGGGAAACCGGATCGGGCTATACGGATCCGCGACCAGTCTTCGTTAAAATCATATTATTTGGACTTTTATGAGAAACCTTCCGCCCCTAGCGCCAGAAATAGCTCATCTTGATCCGGAAGAGATTGAAACGCTATACACGCGCTATCTTGCTGGTGAAAAAATATCCGTACTTCAGGCTGAATTCCGAATTCCTAGTACAGCCAAACAACTTATATATCTATTCCCCCCTCTGATACTAAACGAAAAGCCTTGTCCTTATTGCCACTGCGCCATGTCAAGCAAACGCAAAAATAAGACTCAACGGGCCTCCGAAGAAAATATAATAAAATGCTTAGACTGCGGTCACTTTGAAGATCCGCAGTCTGGGCGATTCAAAAAACACTGTAATTGCAAACCATGCCAATTAAAACGAAAGGAGGCTGAAGCACGCAGGGAAATCGAGTTTCAAAAAACAATAAAAGACAAATTCAACCCCGAACTAGTAACACCAATACCTTATACAGACCTAAATTTCAAACACAAGCTTACGCTAATAAGCCTACTTCGCTGCCAAACCCCGGAGAGCTTCGACTACATAATCCCTATCACACAAAGCCATAGAAATTACCTGCTGAGCCCAACAGCAAATTTTACAGAACAATTACTAGCATCACTGTGCAAATGCAAAGCAATTATCATCGACCCTAACTCACCACCAAACTCACTCAGAAACAAAGACCCTGACGTATTCAATGTGCAATGGTTATCAAACGTAACATTAGACGGTCAGAAGCGCTCAACACTCACAGCGCTGTACAGCGCAATAAACAAAGACCTTAATGAAAACATATCAAGCAGTTGGTCTCCACAGATAAAAGAAATGCTATTCCAAATACCTCAGGAGGAGGTGATTCAATACCTACATCTTAAAGCAAACATCCTAGATGTGAGCTTTGGTGCCGAAACAAAAACTCCTGCGATTATCATGCAGCTTCTCGAAACCCATTCCACATCACAACTCTACACGTTAGCCTCCAACGCCGTTGACAACGCCCATCTATTTCACAAAAAAAAACACGTTAGCCATAGACATGCAGCCAATACTATTCCCGGGAAAATGCTATCCCTTGCAGAGGCGCACGCTATAAAAAAACGCGAAGTATTCGGGTTTTCGAGAGATAGAAACGCTCCCCGCTCAGTAATTAGTAAAATATTCTTCGACTTTTATCTCGGTGAAGCAGACGCGGCGTTCAAGATCGCACCAGGTAAATATTGGAGAGATGTACTAAGCCACCGTCTACCGCGCGACGAAACAACCAAACGAGAAAACAATCTTTTCTGCCCAGAATGCGGTTCGCTGGAGCACTCTCTGAAGATGAAAGATATTAGTATCTACCTGACATGTCGTGATTGCGAAATCATCAGTACTTTTAGCCTAAGTTAATTAGCTTAATACGAAGCCTGTGCGCTAGCCTCAGCCATGTATCGGGTGTGTTTTTTGAATTGATATGGCATGGCGAGGCTATGCAGATTGCGCGCTTGCTATCTGCTACTGCTGAAATCCGCTTTGACTGCTGCAATCCGCACAAATGGCGAGCTATGCACGGTGCATAGGTAAGTCACCCCAAATACGTTTCCGCGACATAGCCCAACCATGAGGGCGTGGAGTGATTTAACCTGGCGATTCGCAATCCATTGTTGGCTTCAGCGCAACGGCAACAGTCCCAGCCATTTCCACCAACACATCAACAATCCGCGCATGCTCCCACGGATCATTCGGTGCAACAGCCGTCGCGACGGCCCTCGGGTTTGCCAGCACGGTCTGTAGCGCATCAAGGTCATTTGCGTTCAGGTCTAGGCTGAAGCTCAAGCGTTTAGTCATGATGTAACTCCAAAAGAGGGATCTGGATGCCGACGGCCATCGCCTGTCCTAGATACCCAGCATGTTTGATGTAGCTGAATACTTCGAATCGACTGGCTATCGAGCGAGGGCCGTCGTCGAAAAGGCGATTACGAAGATTGAGTAAGCCGATCTCATCAGGGGCGTTTTCCGAAAATAGCACCAGGTGCCAACCACCACTTCCCTCCCAGCATTTCTCATCGGATAGCGGATCGGGAACGACGTACGCCTCTTTAATCGGCAACACCTGCTGAGCGATAGCTAACATGAGTACGAAAGGACCTGCGTTTTCGTTGGTAAGCGAAGCGCGAAGCTGTTCAAGTTGGACCGCGAGATTGGAGATCTCTAAAGCACGCATCTGCTTGCCAAGAGCTTGGATCTGACAAAGGAATTTTTCATGGTCCCGAGACATTAGATCGATCTCCTGTAGCTATAAGTTGCTTCATCTTCGGCATACGAAGGTTGGGTTTCTGGCTGGGCAACCGGCCTTGTTGTCGGTTCTGCCAGAGCAACGGTTTCAGAATTCTGCACTTCTCGCTGGGCGCTCATCGCTTCGATACGCTTCAGGGCTTCGTTGGGATCTTCGCCAAGCTGCAGACCAACACGCTCGCGAACATCCTCGATCTGCGCACCAGCGAACTGGCTGATGAGTCGAGCATGACGCTTCACCGTAAGGCTATCGCCGCCTTGGTCGCGATCATAAGCAAGCGAAAAGCGCTGGATTTTATAGCGCTCGGCCAGGGCGATGATTGCCGCCTCAGTGTTTGGACCAGGTTCGCCAGTAGTGCCGATGAACAGGATCCGCTGCCGCTCTTCTGGGCTAGCCAACTGGTAGGTGCTCAGGGTGTCGACACCGCCCTCGCTGAAGCGGATTTCGGTGGGGTTCGCGCATTTCGGGTTGGCGAGGTAGACACCTTTTTCAGTTTCTGTCGTAAAACCCTTGAACTCACGTCGTTCGCCATTGATAACCTGAGCGCCGCGGTACTCATAGCCGCAGAACTTGGCATTAGCATCAATGTGAGGAAACACGGCGGAGCCATGCCGGCTCGTACGCCAGCGCGTTTCGGCCAACACTTCGGACGAGATACCTCGCTCTTGGCTCAGATAGCTATCACGGCGAGACATGAAACCGAAAGTGCGGTAGTGGTTTTCCGTGCTGGTTGCGATTGTCTCTAGGCGCTCGCGCTCCTTCCTCTGTCGCGACTCTTCGCGTGCCCGATCAATACGGGCCTGCTCTTCCGCTGATTTACCCAGCGAAGGCAGAACGCCCCCCTGAAACGCACGAACATCGTCCTTGGCCTGGATGAAGGTGCCGCCACTGGCTTCCTGATAGAGTTTGAAGATGTCACCGCTCTTGCCCGAATGGCGGTCATGCCAGACCCAATTGTCATCAGCGGCCTGGTAAATGTCGTATTTCCCTGAGCCGTGGCGGAAAACAGCATGTCCTTTGTACGATGCCTTCTTGTCGTACTCCATGCCCAGGTGAACAGCGTAGTTGGTCAGGTCGACGTCGCGTTTCATCGCGGCGACTTCGCGGGCGTCTGATGCTTTGTCGTATTTCATCGAGCGTGCTAAAGCAGTACCAGGAACCTGCCGTCGCACTCGACCAAGAGGCTGTCGATCAGCGAGTGTGTTATCGGGCAATACACCCTCACGTCCCCTTCCGGGACCTGCTGCCAGATCGCATGTGGACAACGTACGCAGATAGTCTGAGGGTGCTCGCCCTGCAGGGCGTTTAATGTTGCCGAGCGGGCGGGAGAAGGCTTCTTCGTTTGCTGCGTCACCGGCGCCGGCGGCGCGGTCAAATTGGCCGAGGCTGCCGGCGACTCGCTGGCCTGCGGCGCCGGCTCGGGATTCGGGTCGGGATACTCCATCGGCGGCGGCGACAGGTCGTCCATCAACACGGGGGTATCGGCCGAGGCCGGCAAGGGTGGCAGGTCGGACAGGATCAATTCGGACATAGCGGGCCTCCTGAGGCTCAGGCTTGATCAGTTTCAGCTTCGTGGTGAATAAGGCGGTCTTCATTCCCTGGAGCGTTTCGCAAAGGTCGCGGCGCTGCTCTGGGGGAGCGGATGAGCCGGGGTTTGTCCATCGCGCAACTTCTGCACCTGGAGCGGGGTTTTCTGCAGCTACAACGGCAACGCGGCGGGCATCAGCCGGCCAGGTCTGTTCGTCGATGCGAAGGTCGACGATTTCAGCGCCGAAGGCCTTGGCGTGCTCGATCTCAACCTCTACGGGCGGCAGGACGGTGACGGACTGGCGGGGTTGTTCTTGGGGCTGTTCCTTCGCCTGGCCGGGGAACTGGAAAAGTGGGGAGGCCCCCTGGAGACGATCGAGGACGGAAAGTTTCTGAGGGGTCAGCCTGAACGGCTGGCCTGTATGGACGGATGCGCGAATAGCTTCGCGAGCCTGAGGCATCAGGTCGAGAGCGTTCTCTTTGTAGACGAATTCCGCCGTCGACTTCTTGAATGGGAGCCAGTTGGCTTCACTCAGGTACGTTTTGCACCCGTGGATTCCGCGGGTATAGGCGACATACCAAGCCTGCAGAGAAGCGTAGGATGACGGCAGGTAGTAAGACTGCATAACAGTCATGCCCTGCGCTTTGTGGCCGGTCATCGCATAGCCGTGCTGCAGCGACTCGTATTCACTGGCATTGATCTTGACCGTCCTCCCATCGTCCCGGGTGATCGTGAACAGAATGTCCTCGATCCGCTCACCGTCGACTTCGCGGGTGACTCGCTCGATACCCAGCACGGTGCCAAGGTCCCCGTTGTAGATCGGTTCGTTCTGAGAGTCCTTGGCCGTTTTGCGCAAAAGCAGGCGGTCACCAATCGCAACCTGGATCGTGAATCGCTCGCCGGGCAGCACCTCGGTTTCGATGCTTACGCTACCTACAGCACTCAATTCACCACGAGCGAATCGGGCATCACGAATTTTGTCGTTGAGCGCCCGTACCTGTTCGTTCGTATCAGTGAGGACAAGAATCTGGGACCAGTCCAACTCACGGACAACGCTATCCTTCCCTGGCAGACCAGCTTTCATGTCAGCGAAAACATCGCCAACCAACTCGTCCGCTTCGTTCACGCCGTCAGCGAAAACCTTGAGCTGATCATCGCGCTGCATGTGGCGGATCGCATCGCTCACCTTGCCTTCATAAAGGGCCTGAGCAGTAGGCCTGAACTGGTCGACTTGGCGGGCGATCGTTTCGATCTTGGCGCAGCGATCCCCAACAGCGTCGTGCAGAAGGCCGAACAATGCGGCGGTCTCCACTGCGTCATGCTGGTTTCTATCACCAACGCAGATCAGGCGGGCGCCTGCCTGGTGACAAGCCACCACCAGGTTATGCATCTGGTAGGTGTCCAGCATGCCGGCTTCGTCGCACACGACGATATCGCCGCGTCCGATGCGATCCTGCTGTTTGAAACGCTGCCCAGCCTGCTGCGCGGCAAGCGTGTTCTGGTGCTTGATCAGTAGTGAATGGACAGTCTGGGCCTGAATACCGGTCGACTTAGCCAGCTCCGTTGCCTGCTTGTTTGCAGGCGCAACGCCAATTACACGGCGCCCCTGCGCCTTGAAAACTTCGGCGTATACGCGGAAGGTCGGCGCCAGAGTGGAAGACTTACCAACGCCAGCGGCCCCCTTAAAGAATGTGTACTGACCTGGCCCAGTCAGATCGTAGGCAGCTTGGCGCTGCTCCTGAGTGAGCCGAAAAGGCTTTTCGCCTGGCTTCTGGGTCGCCTGTTTTTCCTTCTCATAGTCGTCAATCACCTGGTCAACAAAGGCATGATCAACATTCCAACTCGGATCATCGAGACCAGCATGCACCGCCTTAACGCAGTCGGCTTCAAGGGTGAAGAGTTCCTTCGTCGTGTAACGCTTCGGCGACATGCGGCCGTTTTCGTCCGGCTGCTGGGGAATTTCGATGAGGCCGAGTTGTTTGTAAATCTCCGACTTGGTTGCTTCGATTTCTTCAAGGCCACCTTTGCCAATGGTCAGGTGCGCGGCCGCGGAATCGATCGCGAATTCATCGATCACGGTGGATCCGCGGAACACCATGCGCTGCAGCTCAGCGAGACTCGGTGCCTGGAGATCTTTGGCGGTTGATGCCTTCAGCTCGACAGTGGGAATCGCTTCGCGCCAATGACCATCCAGGCTGTCGCCTAGCTCGATGTCCTTCGCATCGCGGCTTCGGACGGCGATAGCCTGAGCTGCAGCTTGGCCAGAGGTGGCCATAGTCTTCTTCTCTGCCTGGATCTGCTCGCTGCGCTTGGAAAACTCGGCGACGACTTCCTTCGAAACTGAAGCATCGTTGAGACGCAGGCCATGCCCGCTCCAATCAACGACCATCGCAGAAGCCAACTCGGGGAGGCGTGCCCGGAGACGCTGATAAAAGGCCACGTCGACGACTGCACCAAACTCCTTCTGGCTCTTGTACAGCCATCCCGCATCGAGGGTCAGGAACTTGCCGTCGACGGTGCGAACGAAATTCGGCCGTTCCAGGTGTACGTGAAGCTGAGGATCAGGGAAGTTCTGGCCGGGGGCGCGACGTGCTGTGCAATGGGCATATGTCAAAGTGACGCACTCGCCGGTTACAGATTCTGCGCCCTGAGCGCCTTCACGTCCGCGAATCCGGCCAGTACGGTGCTCGCGCTCGATCGCATCGTTCACAGCCCCCATCACGCATTCCTGGATCACGCGACGGGTTTGGTCGTCGGCCTGTGCCCAGTAGATGCTGATGGACTTCTGCAGGCTCACACACGAGCTGAAGCCGAGAACAGGATCCTTTGCCGATTTTTCTTGCCCGTCCTTCTCCAGTCGCTCCAGGTCGCCGGCGTCGAGCTGCTTTTTCGAGGACGGGTTTGCCTTCTTCGATTCAGCTTCCTGAATAGCCTTGTCGATGGCCTTTTGGCGCTTCTCATCAAGGAACGCCTCTCCGGTGCGTGGGTTGATTCCACGGAAAAGAGCTAGGTAATCACCGTCCTGGGGATGCTCACCGAGGCCCAGCTTGTTGGCCAACGGGCCTGCAATACCCGATGCCAAAGTGTCGTTGCCGGACTTGTGGTAGTAGTCCTCTCGCCCTGTGCCCTGGTCGCCCTCCACCTGACTGACGATAGCGGCGATCTCGGCGTCAACTTTCGCCAGTTCGGCAGCCATGACCTCATCTGTCACGCAACGCTCTGCGCCGAGATCAATGCGCTTCTCACGTAAGGCCTGGAGCTCCTTCAGCTTCTTTTCGAAGTAGGAAGCCTTGGCCGCAAAATTACCGGCCGTGGTCTTCTGGTTGCTCATCCCGTAGTGACTCATCGCTCAATCTCCATGCCTGTCTGCTCGGCAATGAGGCGATCCATAACCATCGGCACGAGTCGATTGAGCATCGGCTCGATGGTGCCGGCGAGCAGTTCAGGCCGGCGCTCGGCCTGGCTTGCGAGAACCTGCAACAGCAGATCAGGAAGAGCAGAGCCCAGAAGGGAAGAAACGGATTGGGTAATTGCGCCTGCAATCGAAGCCACAACCGGGCCATCGAGCAGAACAGGTACCGGACGAGACGGCTCGGCGCAGAAGCGCTGCGCCTCTAGGAAGCCCGCGATCTCTTCGTCTGTACGCTGGGACATGAGGGCATCGAGTACGCGGCCTTGAGCAACGTCCAAGCGTGCCGAAAGGCGCTCCAAGCGCACCGCTGCAACTTCATTCAGGTACTGGGTCGAGGTCTTTGCCCCAGCCTTTTTCCGCGCCATTTTCCTTTTCCCTTCTGAGAACGCTTCTCAGGTAGACGACTTTAGCCGGCGTACCTTGCTTTTGCTTTGTTGGCTTTACGGCTTGGAGTCCGCGAACTGCGCGGGATCCGGGCCGACGCGAAGCACCCGAAGGGTGCAGATGTGTTAACGAAAGCTGTATATATACAAGCATCTCGCATCACTTTAAGCAAGTTTTGCTTGACTCGCATTAGTTTACAACTAATATGAGCCACAAGCGGCCTACCTTTGCAGCTTGTTTGCAACAAACCGCCAACTAGAAGCCGAACCTTTGGTAGAGTTAGCAAGCAGTTTTAAACAAACGCAGCGACCATAGGTGAATGCCATGTTTGACCGACGCACAGACGCCGAACGCGCCCGTGATGAGCAGGACCAGCTGGAGTGGATGCGGATGCAGCAGGAAGAGGCCGATCGCAAAACGGCGGCATTGAAAGCCGAGCTGGAGCGTATGAAGGCCGCCGCTGAATCTGGCAGTGGCCAGAAGAACGTAAGGGGAAGCGTCACGAAAGCTTTGCTGCCGAGGATCGAAATCCTCCGCGAAGCAACGCGCTTAGGAACACCGATCACGCAACAGCAGGAAATGCTGGAAAGGGCAGGAATCGTTGTTAGCTACAACAGCTTGCGCAAGTTCATCCAAAAATTCCTGGCTCGCGAGTACCGAGAGTTTCTGGCGAACGTACGAACGACCGGAGCTGATCCTGATTTTGGGCGTGAGTTACACCCTGAAGTCATCAGCAAGAACACCCCTGAAGCCTTCGATAAGCGACCAGCAGAAGCACCGAGCATTAACGAAGAATGCGGTTCAACTGCAGGAAATCTTGACTTAGAGCGGGCGGCAACCCCTCGAAAGTTTCTCTAGAAATCAACGGGAAAACCCATGAGCAAGAAGGAAGAGAAAATGGCAAAAGCAGCAGCAGTTGCTCACCTGGTGGAAATGGACGATCTGAACCTCGATTCGTCGTGGCTCACTGCATCGCGAATCCGCCCGCTGCAACTCCCAGTTGGTAGTGACCCTGGCGCGTCAATTGAACACCTGATCTACGGCAGCGGGTTGGACAGCTTCGTTCTGGACATCGGTGGCAATGAGACAGCGAGCAAGACCATCATGGCCATCGGTGAGCAGATGCTACTGCGGCACTTCGACCTGACTCTGATTCCCGTACGCGACGAAGGCCAGGATGTTGATAACGCCTTCAAAACCATCAAGCTGATCCGCGAATTCGATAAGCAAACCCCGATTGCCATCCTGCTCAACGACATCACCAGTCGCACCCAGGACACCACGGATCTCGCGCTACGCGAAGCGTTTGCCGAAGTGTTCGATTTGGCTGAGCAGACCGGCACCGAGCTCCTTGTCATGCCTCGAATCGAACGCTATGGCCGTAGTCGGCGCATCGGTCTGACTCAGTGGGAGATCTCCGAAGAGCGCGAAGCGATCGCTGATCGCCTGCGCAGCATCATCATCGAGGCCGAGCAGGCTGGTGACCTCGACCGCGCCAAGCTCAATACCCGCCTGATGCGTGCCGTGACCGGCTCGAAAACCGTGCGTGAAATGATCAATGTGGTGTTCAAGCGCCTCGATCAGATCCTCGGTCAACGCGATCGCCTGCGCATGATGGTCGTTTCGACCAAGGGCGGGGTCGGCAAATCGTTTACCTCACAGCAGTTGATCGCGCCGTACCTGCTCTATTCGCTGGGTGGCCGCCATGAGTGACATCGGCGGCGCAATCCGCTCGATTGATGAGCTCGTTGATGAAGTGACGCGACTCCACGTTCTTCTGCGCGGCAATCGCGATTATCCAGGCATCCTGGAAGAGTCTGTGAAACTCATCGATAGGCTGGACGGTGTTGCTGGCCATCTTGCCAGCGCCTCCCTGTTGAGCGAACAACTGGGGGCCTTGCCTGACCGCCTGCTGCGGTCGGCAGATGACATGCAGTTCAGGGCGGCCTTGCGTGAGTCGATCGCGCAGGTACTGGCTGACTCGATCGTTGACGCCAAACGCCATGTGCAAGACGAAGCGGCTCAGATCGCGATCGATGAGTTGAGCATGAAGATCAACCTTGCCATGGCCAATGTAGGTGAGAGCTCGGCAAATCTGTTTGCCGAGAGGAATCAGCTGAAAGGCAAATTCGAAGCAGAGAGAGAAAAGAACGCCGTGCTGGTCCAACGAATGAAGTACTTCGAGCAGGACAAAGACAACGCACTTCGCTTGATCTCGGCCGACTTTGCCGCCGCGAGCAATCGCGCCGGCAAGGCCCGATTGCTCGACCTATGCGCCGGCCTGGTTATCGGTGTCGTTGTATCTCTGACCACACTTGTGCCGGCGGCTGAGCAGTACCTCAAGACCCCCTCCCAACACTACCAACAGCGCTAACGCGCACCACATGAAGGAGAGAAATCGCATGGCTACCCATAGCGATGATGAAGATTTCCGCGGCCGTAAGAAACAGGCGCGGATTCTCGGCTACGACGCCGAGGCCTGGATCAAAGCCAAGCGCGAAGAGCGCGAGCAATTCAAAGCAGTTGTGGGCGTCGATATGGATGGCCTCGACAAGTTGGCCCGTGATCCGCACATGGATGCGATCCAGAAACAGCACCAACAACGCCAAGCAGAGCATGACAAGGACGATAAGGGTAAGTCCGAAGCGACTCACTTGCGCGAGCGTAGTGAGCGCATGTTGGTGCAGATGAACGAGGTCAACTCTCAGGAAAAGCAAATGCACCAAGGGAACGAACAAACCCAGGAAGAAGCGAAGCAAGGGAGATCGATGTGATGGATAGCAAAAAACTGGCGTTTGTGGCGGCTGCAATGATTGCCGCTTTTGTTGGTAACGCAGCGGCGTGTCCGATCGAAGAATGCATGCCGGAATTAGCCAAGAAAGTCGAGGCTCAAGAGGCGCGCGACTCGATCAATGATCTGCGCGATCCCGCTCAGGCAGCTATGCATGCCGGCCTCGTGGCCGCTGAGTACCGGGTAGCGATCCTGGAGGTGGAAAACCGTGCCCTGATTCGTGCAGTTGAGCTGAACCAGAAACCTGACCTGGCCAGCTTGCGCCTATTTCCAAGTCCCCACGCACTCTATGACGCAGTCAGTTCAGACGTACTGCAGGTGACGGTGACAGGCCGTATGCCCCAGCTGGAGCATTTTCAGCGTCGCGTAAAACACGCGGTGGTGGTGGCCTTGATCGAAGAAGAAACCGTAAAGCTTGGAAAGCCTCGGCGTCTTATCACACCGAGCGAGTGAAAGGTTGGCTCACTTGAGCGGCAACTCAAGTGAGCCGTTTCGCGGCAGGAAAACCCACGAAAGGAAGAATTTGTATGTTAACGCAATTCCAGAAGTACATGGCAAGCTTGCTTCTCTGGATCACAGATCCCGAGGCAGCCAAACGCGCCTGGCGCGAGCGCCGTACTCAGGCCATTCGCGCTGCGCTTGGCCCACAACTCAGCGCGGATACTCGCGGCTGGCCCGTCGGTCAGATCCTGCATGACGATGTGATCGAGGCCCTCCCATCGGATCGTGCGTCACTTACGCGCCGCGCTTTCTACTCTCGCGCCGCACTCCATGCGGGCGCTCGACTCCAGAAGCGCCTGCGCGCCCGGAATTTTGCGCTCAGTGTCGGGGCGCTCGTGCTGGTATCTGCTACCGCATACCTGCTGGGTCGCACCGGATCTAGTCTGGCATGGCAATGGGGTTCCGCTGCTGCCGGTCTGTGTATTGCCGTAGCCGGTGGTTACCTGTTCCGTTGCTCGCTCGGTCTGACGCCTTCGGCCTGGCGCTTGATGGTCCCGGCCGGTGTGCTGCTGACTGACGATGAAATCCAGGATGTGAAGGACTTCGGTGCTCGCGTGCTGCTGCGAGTGACGCCACCTCAAGCGCCGGCCGACTTGGTGGGTTCTTATCGGGCGTGGACATATGACCGCGACGGCAATCCCGTGGATGGCCAGATTGTCCCTGACGACCTTTCTGTGTCGTACCTGCGCAAAGCGCTGGTTGATGAGTCGATCCCTATGGCTGTCGCCGGTATCGCCATTCTGCTGGCCGGCCTGTTCGTTGCCGCCGACTCGTTGAGTTGGTTCATCGCGCCGGTCGCCGCGGGTGCTGCGGCGGTATGGTCATTCCTCTGCATTTTCGATCTGGCATCAATCTCGAAAACCCGTGCAGCCGCCGCCCGTGAGGCGCTCGCGGTGAGCGCGTATCCCAAGCTGATCGAGCAGGAAGGTAAAAGTAAATTCGCGGACTTCGATCGCGCATTGAATGAACAGATCGAACGAGCAATGGGCGAAAAGTCTTCGCTCATCAACCTGGGCACTGCAACTGATCTTTTTGCTGAACGGCGGGATCCGTATAGCCCTGCTCAAGCTGGCATTCCTTTCGGTCTGTCGGTGGGAGACCTTTCTACGCATTTGCTCGTACTGGGCCAAACAGGCACGGGTAAAACTGCGGCTGTCATTCGTCCAGTTGTCTGGCAGTGGCAGGCTGCAAAAGCGGGCGGTTTGCTTGTTCTGGATGGTAAAGGTCAACTGCCAACCGAGTTGCTAGGCCTGCCTGGCTTCCAGGTAATCAGTCCTGAAAATGCCGCATTCAACCCCATTCAAGGGCTGCTGCCGGATGAAGTAGCCGAAACCCTGTTCAAACTTTTCTCTTCTGATAAAGGCAATGCCGGCGATGTCTGCGGGAACGAGTGGGAGCAGTTCGCTCGGGAATTATTGCGCAGCGCGGCTAAGGTGTTGGCGATGATGAATGCCATCGAGCCGGGCGAGTGGCCCTGGACGCTCGGATCCATCTACAAGTTGACTTTTGAATCGGGCAGCCGCGCTCGCGCTAAGCAAATCATCGAGGAAAACAGCAATTGCTTCGATCTTCTGCCAGGCCATCTTCACCGTGCATACAGTGCCTTCATGACGCGGCATATGGAAAAAGCCAATGAAACGCGCTCATCAATTGAACTCAACTTGGAGACTTGGCTCGGCACACTGATCAATGACCAGGAGCTCGGTGCATGGGCTGACACTGTTGAAGGCATCGAGATCGAGGATTGCCTGTACGGAGCAATGCTTGGCCTGGCTCTGCCTGATACCCAGACTGGCGTTGCCATTTCCGCCCTGGCCAAGCGTCGCTTTTACTCGGCGATCAAACGCCGCGGCGATGGTTGGACAGCAGAAGGCCAGGTGCCCGTGCTGCTGGTCGTCGACGAGGCGCAGGATCTGGTTTCGCATGAAGAGCTTGCCATCCTTCCGAAGGCTCGCTCTCTCGGTCTGTGCGCGTTGTACTCCACTCAGGGCCTCGATGGTCTGCAGGTTGCACTGCAGGACGAGCAGGCCACGATCATGCTCCTGGATCAATTCCGTTCTGTGGTGAGCATGCAAGTCGGCTCTGAGATGACCCTCGATTATGTATCTCAGCGCCTTGGCGCTGCGCCTCGCGTCGTTTTCTCCGAAGTCGCGGCCAACACCACGGACCCGGTGGCCACCGCAAATCTGTATGGGGCCAATGCTGGCGGTTACTCCACCGGAACTTTGGCTGCCAAAGCGCAGACATCAGACGAGATGATCAAAGTGGGGCGCTCGTATAGTCATGTCGGCCAGGCAATCAGCACTGTCTCTGAATTGGCGAAGAAGTTGGGCGCTGAACAGGCATGGCAGCAGCTGCCTGCCGCAATTCGTCGGGAGCGGCCGGCTGGCAGCGTAAAAATTGGCGAGATCCCGCTCGTGTCGCCGGATGAAATCCGGTCGCTGACGATGAAAAAATTCACGGCCCTGGCTGCGGTGAATCGTTGCGGCACCATCCGCCGCGCCCAGATCCGTCTCAATCCGATGTTCACATTCCCGACCGAGCAGCAAATTGAACAGGCCGCTGAGGAGGTAGCAGCATGAAAAACTCTTCCGCACATCTCCTCGCCCAGCATGGCGAACTGCTCCAGGTCAGCGCTGTTATCACCGGCGAGCCCCTAAACGACAAGGCGGGGCGCTTCCTGAAAGCGATCGGCGTCGCTGCGCTCTGCATCGCCGTTGCCGCCGGCGCGGGCCACGTTACCCAGGGGATCCGCGAAGAAGCGGCTCGCGTAGCGGCTGCGGAGAAATCCGAGGCGGAACGCCTGGCCGGGGAAAAGCGTACCGCTGCGGCTAAAGTTGCCGGACTGCAGAAGCGCCTGACGACCATGCAGACTCAGATCAGTACCGAGCGTGATGCGCTGCAGGAGCGTTTCCAGCGGCTGCTGGCGGACAAAGACAAGGATCCCGCCGTTGCCGAAATGCTGCGCCGGCATCCAGCACCGTACAAGCCGCTCCAGGGCATTGATCCCGTCGCGTTCGAGGCCTTCATTGATCTCGATCGCGAAAGCTGGATCGCTACCGGGACCAGCCCTAAGCTCGATGAGCATTACCAGGCTGAACGGGCGAAAGTCCAGGCCGGCGCTGAATACCTGCGCTACGTCAATGAGGCCCTTGAGCTGAAAGCTCCCGTGTCCCCGGCGCAGCCGGCTGCTTCTCGCCCTATGCCGGCCGCGCCGGCAGCACCCGAGCCGCTCATGCCGCTGGAAACTTCGGCACCCGCGCCGGCGGCAAAGCCTCGCGCGGCGCCCACGGGCGTGCCTGGCAAGGTCCAGGTCCTGGATTGGTAGTCTTGTCGGCTCGCGCCTTAAAGGATCCCGGCCTCGGCCGGGATCTTTATGCCCGCTGCGCGGGCCGAGAAGGGAAACCGGTGAGCGCCGGGGCGGGACATGTCCTTGCGCACCAGGGGGAGGCTTTGAAGGATTGCTGGTAAATTCGGCGCCAGAAACGAAAAAACCACCGTGAGGTGGTTTCTTCGTTAATCACTTTCATTTGTCCGCGGGTGGAGGCTTTCGCCCTCGTTTCCCTCGGCTACTGGATTCAATCTAAGGATATTCGCGGTTGTCGTCAATGCTTGCTCAACCTATCGCGCCTCGATTGCGAATCTGCTCAGTAGCTGGACCATTTGCTCCTGGTACTCGCTGTACTCGTCCAGGAGCACTGGGTCGCCGGCTAACCCTGGTAAATAATCAGGCCCGTACTCAGCCGCAAGAGCACCTTGAAGCATCCAGTCCAGATACAAGGAGCGCAGCACCCTCTCAGCCAGCCCGGGTTTGCCGTGCGCCCAATAGAATCGATGCTCGGGGGTAGAGACGAAAGCGCAGCCTTTCGCCCATGCAACATAGTCAACTTCCCAGTAAATTCCGATCGCATCAAGGTGGATCGCGAACCAAAGTGAACCACTGGGTTCTTTCGATGCCTTGGCTCTCCAGGATTGCGGGTAGGCGTTGCAGGCCAGGCCGGCGAACGCAGCCCCTGGATAGTAGGCCATACGATCACGCCCGATCTGCAGGACGGGAACGGAGTTAATGATGTGATCGAGGAGCAGATCATTCAGGTGAGGTTTCATGACTTGGATGCTACCGACCTACCCTCCTCGCCTCAATTCCCAGCAGGTTTGAAAATTACCGATAAAATACGCGAACTTTTTAGACAGGTAGGCCGTATGTCGCTTTTTGACCCAATGCGCGATTTTTTCCAGCGGCGCGCTTCAAACAGCCTGACAACCAGTCTGTCGTCACTGTCGATCCGTATCGACCATTCCAACGACACCCAGAGGCTCCAGTTTCCGTTTCCAGGGACGGGATCGTTTATCGTCGCTGAGCGGGACGGTGTCCGCATCGGCCATGTTGACTACAGCCTCAACGTGCTCAAGGACCGGGTGTATATCAACAAGATCGAGATAGCACCCGAGCATCATCGTCAGGGCAACGGACTGGCACTGCTATGGCACCTCTGGCAAACGCACCAGGTGCCAATCATTCCCCTCTACGAGTACGAGCTATCGTACGGGTTCTGGGACAAAGCTCGGGCCAGGTTCAAAGCTGCAGGTGCTGAAATCGGCCCTCAGTTGGGATCTCAGACTCAGATGGACGAAGAATCCGAGCGCTGGCAACACCTGGTACCGGAGTCTGAGGTAGACCGTTCAATCCGTAAGTATTGGGAATGGGTTGCGAGTGAGCACGCTGCGGGTCGGCCTGCAGGGCCCGGCATAAAATGAAGGACATCACCCATCCGGCTCTGGCGAGCTATTGCCAGCCCCAGCAGACCGTCGTCTGACGGCAGCGCAGTTTCAGACCCTGGCTGAGGTGCCGGCCGCAGTCGAATGGTTCGCCAATATCGACAACCCGCGCAACCGACGCGACCAATGCTTTGGAGCATGAGGCCGATATCGCCAACCAAGGTTCAGCACCACGCGCATATACGATCGGCGAGCTTCCAGACCGGTAGACTCGCCGACATATAAAGTGCGGTATTAAGCACCGCCGCCCTGCGGGGGCTGTGGCGGTCGGAATGGGGTGATCGCCCTGCTGATAGATCCGGTCAGCATCTGCCGGGTGCTCATCGAAAGGCCACCCATGATCCCTTGCATGCTGTTCTCGTACGGATTCAAGCCAGGTTCAGACAGGCTAATCATGTTCAGCACGCTACGGGGGAAACTGGTGATCAACTGAGCAGAGGTAACGACTACGTTCCAGCTCAGAAGGATGATCACAACAACCATCAGCAAGCCGCCGATAAGGATACCGCCGAGGCTTTCCAGCGGACGGCCGACATCGGCGACCCCCGGATCAAACATCCCCCAAAGCCCCATGGCCATCGCCTGGACCATGGCCAGACCGACAGCGCTGATAACGATCGCTGCTGCCAGACCACCCACGGCCAATGCAGGATAAAGGAAGATGAAGATGAAGGCGTTCCACCCTTTCGCCGACAATTGCGAGGTGTGCTCTTCGCCTTTCGGCGCGGCCATACCAGCGGACCAGAGCGTCACTCCAAAAAACGTCGTCGCCACTGCGACGAGCCAGCTGATTGCTCCCATCAGTCCATAAATCGCAAACAGTAGAGGCATCACGTAGCCGAGCAACCCGCCGGAGATAATCATTACTCCGCCGATTGCTTTTGGCAGCGTCCCATCAGTGATTGAGCTCAAACCTGGAATATATTGGGCTATCGTCCCACCCGCAAAAAAGCCAATGCCCGTGCCAACAAGCGAGCGGCCCCATGCTGCAATGTTGTGAATATTTTGGTTGCTCGGTCCGGTCGTAAGCTTGAGGATATCGAGCGAAAAAACTCTGGTCAGCAGCGACTTTTCAGCACCGGTGTTGCCTGGTTGAATTTGAGCAAGAGCTTCACTTTCGACTAGTTTTGAAAGCGAGTCGCCCGGAGTCATAGCCGAAAGCGTGGACTTTGGCATCATCTGTGCTGTCGCGCCCTCTGCGTAACTCGACGCACGCGAGAAGTCGCTCGCTGCGCGTAACACGAAAGTACCACCAAGCATCCAACCCCAGCTTTTCACTTCATCGAAATAAGCCTCGCTGCGAGCCGCTTGATCGGTGGCTATAGTCGTGGCAATCGCGCTTTCTACAGTTTTCTTGTACCAATCTGCTGTTTGAGATGTCCAGTTAATGCTCTCCTCGAAAAACCGCTTTGCCTCGGCAGAACTTGCCGAGCCGTCTCGTAGAGCGATTGCCTGCCCAACAGCGTGTTCGACTAAACCAATCCAGATCTGTCGCTGCGCTGCTGTAATGCCCGCTTCAATCGATGCTGAGTTATTCCTTTTGACTTGTGCGTATTCGGCAGAGCATGTCATAGACGATAGCCAACCCGCTTTGCAAAACCAGCCTTCAGTTTCTAGCTCACGCCCAACTGTTCCGTCCACTGCATCCGGCTCGATTAGCCCTTGCACCCCCATCGCAACGGCGCGAGCGAGATCGTCGCTTGGTGGTATCAGGGGTATTTGCAGAGATCGCCCCGCGTTAGCGATATATACACCCGCAGCAGCACTACCGGAAGCTGGATATTTATCGCCATGAACTTGATTCCACCTGACCTTCAGTGCTTCTTCCGCCAGTGCACGCCCTGTCAGATCAATGAGTTTGTCATTTGGATCCTTGAAAACTTTGAGAGCAGCTAATTGTGTCGCCGATACTTTCCAAGAGTTGAGCATATCCAGAGCAACTTTGGCATCCACCTCAACTTGATACTTAGGATCTTTAAATAAGTTATGGCGATGCATCAGTTCGAACGCATCGTGTTGCATAGTATCGCCATACTCAGCGGCCGACTTTGCCAGACCGGCAACAAGCGAATGCCCTGGAGTCAGTGACACTGATGTCCCTCCTGCGCTCGAAACAGTGATAACCGGGGAAATCAAAGAAAGTGCAATAACAACCCTCAGCGGATAAAAGAAGGCATCATTGCCGTCCTTCGCACCGAAAAAATTACCATTGTTCTTTAATCTGAAGATGCCAAGAAACATGGCCCAGGCCGCCAGCGCGCCGAACATCGCGAGGCCAAGTGTTGCGAATGCGGACGCAAAAATTGTCAGTGGTGTTACGTCTTGGGCAACGAAATCAGTAACTTCTGACGAGTGAAATATCCAACGCCCAAACATCCAGGACAAAACTAGCTGTGAAAAACTGTTCATCACTTGGCCCTCATCCGAACTTGATAATCAGCCGGCAATTTTTTACCGACCAGCAAACTCGGATTACGGATAACATCCCTCATAAATTTAATTACTGGTGGAGCGCTTTGCGAATAGGCCATGTTCACGCGATATGCATTTTGGAAAAGCATCATGCACACCATGTTCAGAAAGGCCAAATTTGCAAAAATCACCAGACTACCTCGGTCCCAACTTGCAACCAAATTGCCGAGCACCCCAGCTATGCCGAGAACAAGAATCGCGTTCACGAATAAAAGTGACTTATAGGCACGCCGCAATGAATCATTAGTAATTGTGCAATCTGTGCACATTTTATCCCAGAGCAGGCGATCATCAGTTTCCGCCAGTTCACGATCAGTTTTCGCCTGGTCACGAATAGCCTTGAACCAGCGGTAACCCCCTTTAATAAAGTAGATCGGCAAGCTAACTGAGTATTTCAGCTCGCGCGCAGCATTCTTCGTCTGGCTGTAGCCGGTCAAATAACCTGCGACTGTTTTGAGCTTACTCATGATCAGCCTCCCTGGTATAAACTGGTGGAACTGGAACCGGCGAAACCTGGATGTCAGCGAATGTATTTGGGTGAGGTATTGGTGTCGCTTCACGCCCTGGAACAACAAGGCCAAAGTAGATAATTAAGCCAATCCCAATCGCCCGTGGAATTATCACTGAGGCCTCTTTAAGCAGCATTTTTAATCTCCTCACCTAAGATTATTTCTACAGTCCCAGCCAGGGCCGCTATTACGTGAGCGTCGTGCTCACAGATTTCAGGTAATTCGCCCGCCTTGACTTGGATCTCACGGAGAGCAGCCAAAGCGCGGTTAAGTTTATCCGCTGTAATGCTCATACTCTTTCCTTTCGAATTTCTAATGCTAAATTTTAAGAGCCGGCACCAAAACCTTCCAATTGCATATTTCTAATCAGGCAAATATTTTTGCAATTCCGTCAGCACATAATAATCAAACACGAAGAAGAATTTAGCGCCCACAACCCTCAAACTGATAGCTACAAACTATGGCTTGATTATTAATATCCCACCCACAAAAAACCCCCTCATTGAGGGGGTAATTTGCGAAGTTTGATCAGTACCGGCGAAGTATTCCGGTCATCTCGTTATAGAACTCCTGGGGATGCTCACCATGGGTCTCAATATCCTTCTCAGCTACATATGCCCGCCAAGTGCCATTCTCAAAGACAAACTTAAATCCATCAGTGCTTGCTGTTCGGCGATTGACGCCACCGTAGTTGTCAATGGGACGGACTTTTTCGACGCCATCGACGACCAAGGATAAATAGCCGGTGTCTGGATTGCTTTTCTCATTCCAGAAGGTCAGTTCGATTTTTTTTGCCTTGGGTGTGCCGAGTGCATCCTCCAGATATTGCGAGGCTTTCGCACTGTAAACTGCGTCAGTAGTCGCAGCTTTCGGCATGACCTGATTCAACTTCTGTTCGCCACACCCAACCAGGGCGACCAGAGCCAGCACTAGTATGGCGATTTTGATTTTCATGATTTCAGTCCTCTTTACTTCGCAATTTTCAACCGGATCGCATGATTTGTGTATCAGCGGGCTCATTGCTCGATCAGCTGAGGAGTGAGCAAGGGCAAGTAAGCGGCTGCAGTCACGTACAGCATGCCCAGGACAGCAGATCCAGATGTCGTTTGACCGGTGTGAGCGGCGTACGTCAGGCCGGCGATCGCAAACGGCCAGGTCATCGCTGCAGCGCCGCAACCGAACACCAGAGCAAACATCACGAGAGCAGCGAGCCAGCGGAAACCAGAGCAAACATCACGAGAGCAGCGAGCCAGCGGAAACCAGGGATCGAAACATCACGACCACAGTCGACACAGGCCTCCAGGCCGGCGACCAGAAAGCGCGCTGGACTGCGAGCGATCCGGCGAGCGGTCGTGAATCCGGGCCAGAAAATACTAAGTGCGTTCATCGTTTATCTCCCGCACCAGGTCCTGCTGCGCTTCGCGCCAAGCCTGGATCATCTGTTTAACCTCAACAGAGCCGTGATGCAGTTTTTCGCGTGTACCTGGAGCAAGCCGGATCCTCGTGCTGGAACCAATCTCGGCATATACGCCAATTTTGATCTTCAGTTCCTCAAGCTCCATCAGGTCAACAGCACCGGACTCAACCAACAGTGCGACCGCTTCCAGGTGCTCGCCCTGCATCAGGAGCAGGGCGACATCCAGGCTTGGCGGTGAAGCCAGGCGCAGGCTCATTACTGAGCCTTATCCATGGCCACGGGCTGGATCGGTGCCTTCAGGCGGATCTCGACCCGGCGGTTTTGTGCCCTGCCCTCCTCCGTGCCGTTGCTTGCGATCGGCTGGGACGGGCCAGCACCGTAGATCTGGATGCGAGTTTTATCGATGCCTTGGGCGATTAGGTGTTTGCCGACGCTGATAGCGCGCTTCTGGCTCAGCTCAATGTTGTTGGAGTTGCTACCAATGCTATCGGTGTGGCCAGTCACCTCAATGTTGTTTTCTCCGTACTGCTTGAAGGAACCAGACAGCTTGTCCAGGTTAAATTGGGCAGCAGGAGACAGTTCGGTCGAGCCATTAGCGAACGTGATCGCACCAGGCATCACCAGCTTGATGTCATCGCCGTGGCGCTGTACGTCGATGCCGGTACCAGCAGTGGCTTTACGCAGTTCCGCTTCTTGGCGGTCGGCATAGACGCCGTAACCAGCGCCGGCCAGGCCACCGACACCCGCGCCGATGAGTGCGCCCTTGCCGCGGTTGTCTTTATTGATCAGCGCACCTGCGGCGGCTCCTGCGATAGTGCCGATGGAGCCCCAGGTCAGGGTCTGGTTGCGGGATCCATCCTGATCCTGCAACCCAGTACCAGCGCAGCCAGTGAGAGAGAGGAGAATGCTGGTAACCAGCACGGAGGTAATAACTTTTTGCATGTCGAGGCCTCTAATTGTTAGTCGTAGAATGGAGAAAGTGCGTCCGAGCCAGTTGATAGAGTCAACCGGATATATACGAATAACAGCGAGCACCCGACCGGGCTATTTTAGTTTTTGCCTCCCTACCCCTATCGCTGCTCGGGGGTAGTTCGGTACACAACCATTAACTGCTACTTACTTCCTAGGCATAATTATCTACCAGCACTACCGCACATACAAGCAGCAAGCTAACAGCATCCTCATAATAAATATATATCACAAGACCAAAAGCCATATATAATTAACGACAACAAATAGCCGCTGCAGACTAACGATGAATACTTTCGAAAGAGACAGCTCGCTCGATCTAATTAAGTGGATCGCACTATTTACGATGATCATCGATCACACCTGGTTCGTGCTACCAAATGAAATCGGGGTTTGGGGAGCAATGGAACCAAAAACCAACGTAAGCCCGACTAGCTCCGTTCAGAGCCCTCTTCCCAGGCATCCGACTCGATAAAACCATTGCGCAACTTGACCACCCATTGGCGCCGTTATTGACCAGCCGGCTGCATTCTTGACCAGTTATTTGCATTCGGAGTGACCAGGAGGGGGGCAATAGAGAAAACGGAAAAAATCGTACGCTAAGGCCAAGCGTGTTTTGCTAATGAACTGTGCTAGCAGACAAAACCAGCGGCTAGCACAACATCGATTACTTGCATTGCGACACCCAGTACGAATTGCACGGTACTCCAGTCGTTTTGGGCAGCTATAAAATCGAATTTCGTTATCGAAGTTCGATTATTATGGATTAATCTGTGGAAAATCAGGTAGGCCAACGCATGACTAATACCTCCACCGATGACCGCAGCCCATGGTCGGTTTTTCTTATTTTTCTACGCCTTGGATTGACCTCCTTCGGCGGCCCCATCGTGCACTTAGGCTATTTCCGTGACGAGTTCGTCACACGACGGCGCTGGTTGTCTGAACGCAGCTATGCTGATTTAGTGGCGCTGTGCCAATTTCTTCCAGGCCCAGCAAGCAGCCAGGTCGGCATAGCGTTGGGGCTATCACGGGCTGGATATAGCGGGGCGCTGGCTGCTTGGACAGGCTTTACGCTGCCTTCGGCCGTAGCTTTAATCCTGTTCGCGCTGGGCATTTCCAACTATGGGGATTCCGTTTCGCCGGGCGCGTTGCATGGCCTAAAAGTGGTGGCCGTTGCCGTAGTCGCCCAAGCGGTATGGGGCATGGCGCGCAACCTGTGTACGGATGGGCTGAGAGTCACAATAATGGCGATTGCCGCCTGTGCTGTCCTGCTCGTACCGTCCGCGTGGGGGCAGGTTGGTGTGATTGCTGCCGCAGGCATCATAGGCCGACTATTGTTCAAGCCAGCACATACTGTTGAGCACGACCCACTACCTATCACGGTCAGTCACCGGGCCGGCGCACTTTGGCTATCGTTATTTTTTGCCCTGCTGATTGGCCTACCGATCTTGGCAAAATTGCTGCCAAGTCCAACGATGGTGGTAGTGGACGCCTTCTATCGTGTGGGGTCACTAGTGTTCGGTGGTGGCCACGTTGTGTTGCCGCTGCTGCAAGCCGAAGTGGTGTCCTCCGGCTGGGTCAGTAATGAATCCTTCCTCGCGGGGTACGGGGCGGCTCAAGCGGTGCCCGGCCCATTGTTCACATTCGCCGCGTTCCTTGGTGCTTCGATGAGCACCGCTCCCTCTGGCTGGGTCGGCGGTATTGTGTGCCTACTGGCTATCTTCGCACCCTCTTTTCTGCTGGTTGTGGGAGCCATGCCATTTTGGGAGCGCCTGCGTCGCAATACAGGCATGCAAGCCGCGCTGGCTGGGGTCAATGCGGCGGTGGTTGGCCTGCTGCTGGCCGCGTTCTATCACCCTGTATGGACTAGCGCCATATTTCAGCCGCAAGACTTTGTCTTGGCCCTGGTCGCCCTTGTCGCACTGATGTTCTGGAAGCTCCCGCCGTGGCTAGTTGTCGTCGGCAGCGGTGCAGCGGGTTGGCTGTTGAGTATCGCGCTGTGAGGCACGAAAAATGACAGATAAAGACCTGTACGGCGGGTTGATCCGCCTGCACATACTTCACCATGCAGCCGAGAAGCCCGTCTTCGGACTGGGAATCATCGAAGAACTGCAACGACACGGCTACGAGCTGAGCGCCGGGACGGTATACCCAATGCTGCACGGGCTGGAAAAGAAGGGCTATTTGACCTCACGCCACGAACGCACCGGGCGACGTGAACGGCGTGTCTATGAGATCACTGAGCAAGGCCAAGTTGCGCTGGTCGAGGCACGTGCAAAGGTTAAGGAACTGTTCGGCGAGTTGATCGAAGGTTGCTGAGTTTACGGCTTCAACTCGGCGTCAGGCGGTTCACTGGCACCGCGTCAGACTAGGGCCGCTTTCTGCATTTTCTGACGCCAAGGCGTCAATCTCTATGGCCTCAACCTGACAGGCCGAATGCTTAGCGTACGATTTTTTCCGATTTCTCTATCGACCCCAGGAGGATCTGAATTGATCTCTCCACCATGTGTACACTGCCTGACAGCGGAGTTCGTCGCGGTTTAATCTAGAAAGACTTGCCCTAGGGAGATCAGCACGGCTGGAAGAACTGACCCAAACGAGGCAGCAGGTCGCATTTGACGATATCTTCACTGTATACTTTATCGCTCAGCCATACCTCTTGAGCTACAGGAACACCAGCATGACTGTACTCCAAACGATCTACTGGCAGCCTACGCCGCCTTAGCGCTACGCCCCCTCGCAACATCTCGCTTCCGCTAGTTTCGCTCGCGGTCGCGTACTGCTGTATGCCCGGTTTTTACACCCAAGGCACACAGCCAAATAATCCTCACAACTTGAATTCGTATCGACGCGCTCGCCATCTGCCTGGTGTGCGTGTGGTGCATTGCCTTGGATATTCTGATGCTGCAATCGCTCAAACAAACGTGGTTTTCCAACGTCCGTGGAGACGTGCTCGCGGGGATCGTGGTCGCGCTCGCGCTGATCCCGGAGGCCATTGCTTTCTCTATCATTGCCGGCGTCGACCCCAAGGTCGGTCTCTACGCCTCCTTCTGTATCTGTGCTGTCATCGCCTTCGTCGGCGGTCGACCCGGCATGATCTCGGCAGCTACCGGTGCGATGGCACTGCTGATGGTCACCCTGGTAAAAGATCACGGGCTTCAGTATTTGCTGGCAGCCACCTTGCTCTGCGGGGCGCTTCAAATCCTCGCTGGATACCTGAAACTGGGCTCTCTGATGCGCTTTGTTTCGCGCTCGGTAGTCACAGGCTTTGTGAATGCATTGGCGATTCTGATTTTCATGGCGCAGTTACCTGAATTGACCAACGTGACCTGGCACGTTTACGCCATGACCGTAGTGGGCCTCGGAATAATCTATCTGTTTCCGTATGTACCGAAGATCGGCAAGCTGATTCCCTCGCCGCTGGTGTGCATCCTGGCCCTGACGGCCATTGCTATTTACCTCGGTCTGGATATCCGCACTGTGGGTGACATGGGCGAACTGCCGGACACGCTGCCGATTTTCCTGTGGCCTGAAGTCCCGCTGAACGTTGAAACTCTGCGCATCATCTTCCCGTACTCAGCCGCCTTGGCCGTAGTAGGTCTGCTTGAGTCCATGATGACCGCGACCATCGTCGACGATTTGACCGATACCACCAGCAACAAAAACCGTGAATGCAAGGGTCAAGGCATTGCCAACATCGCTGCCGGGATGCTCGGCGGTATGGCAGGCTGCGCCATGATCGGCCAGTCGATCATCAACGTGAAATCCGGTGGACGTACCCGTCTCTCCACATTGTGCGCGGGCATTTTCTTGCTGCTGATGGTCGTTTTCCTCGGCGAATGGCTCTCCAAGATCCCGATGGCTGCATTGGTTGCTGTGATGATCATGGTATCCATCGGCACCTTTAGCTGGGATTCCTTGCGCAATCTGAAAGAGCACCCACTGTCGACCAACCTCGTCATGGTCGCGACCGTTGTGGTGGTCGTGGCAACGCATAATCTGGCTTACGGCGTGTTGGTCGGCGTACTGCTGGCTTCGTTGTTCTTTGCGAACAAGGTCGGACATTACCTCGATATCAAGAGCAGTCTTGAAGAGACGGAGTCGCATCGGACTTACCGCGTGGTAGGCCAGGTGTTCTTCAGCTCGGCAGACAAGTTCACCGAAGTTTTTGACTTCAAGGAAGCGCTCAACAAGGTCACCATCGATCTGACACAGGCGCATTTCTGGGATATCACCGCCGTCGCCGCGCTGGATAAAGTGGTAATCAAGTTCCGTCGCGAGGGCGCCGAGGTTGAAGTGCTGGGTCTAAATGAGGCCAGCGCCACAATCGTTGACCGCTTTGGCGTGCATGACAAACCTGGCGCCATCGACAAGCTCATGAGCCACTAAGGAGATCGACAATGACCCACGTAATGGCATGTATTGATAACTCACAATCCTCATTGGCGGTCTGCGACTACGCAGCATGGGCGTCGCAGCGACTCAACGCGCCTCTTACCTTGCTTCACGTATTGGATGAAGAGAAATACCCAGCAGCAGCTGACCTAAGTGGAAATATTGGTCTCGGCAGTCGAGAGCATCTGCTGGAGGAGCTGGCTACATTGGATGCCCAACGCGCCAGACTCGCTCTGGAACAGGGCCAACACATGCTGGAAAAGGCCAGGGAGCGAACGGTCATTTCCGGCGCTGCGTTTCCTGAGCTGAAGCAGCGCCACGGACACTTGGTAGAAAGTCTGAGCGACCTTCAGGAGGATATTCGACTGTTGGTGATAGGAAGAGTGGGTGAAGACAACTCACGCAACGCGCACAGCCTTGGCAGCCAGATAGAAGCTGTAGTGCGAACAATTCACCGGCCTATCCTGATCACAGCCAACAGCTATAAAAAGCCCGAAAAGGTGATGCTCGCATTTGACGGCAGCTCCACAGCCTACAAAACCATCCAAATGTTTGCCGCCAGTTCGCTTTGCAAAGACTTGCCCATTCATCTTGTTACGGTCGGTGCAGATTCGGTGAGCAATCACGAGGCACTGGGAAAAGCACAAAGCATGCTTCTCTCGGCTGGCTTCCTAGTCCAAGCTGAAATCAGACAAGGTGAGGTGGAGTCGGCTCTGCACGATTATCAGACAGAGCACGGCATTGATCTGCTGGTCATGGGTGCCTATGGGCATTCACGCATCAGGCAGTTTTTGGTAGGAAGCACGACTACGACGATGCTTCGAACAGCCACCATGCCTGTATTGCTGCTGCGCTGAGATAACTCTCTAAGCCACAGTGTTTCTACTTATTGAGAAATGCTGTGGTCAATCCCATCTAAGCTATCTGACAACATAGCCCACTGAGTTCGACCTGCGCACCTAAATATCGTCGTCTGGATTACGCAGTGGCCGTAGCTCACCTCGGGCGACCTCTTCTGGTACCGCGAAGGAGTACCGTCCCAACATATTGATGTGCTCGAAGATCAGCGGCGACAAACGAGCCAGGTCTTCGTCCTGTACCGGGTAGCCGTGCTGCTTTAACCGCTCCACGGCAGCCGTCATGTAGAGGGTATTCCATAGCACAATGATATTTACCACCAGGCCCAGGGCACCGAGTTGATCCTCCTGGCCTTCTCGGTAGCGCTGGCGAAGCTCGCCTCGTTTGCCATGGAACACGGCGCGAGCCAGGCTGTGTCGGCCTTCGCCGCGATTCAGTTGGGTCAGGGTGGCGCGGCGCTTGGACTCATCATCAATGTAGGTCAACGTATGCAGGGTTTTCTCGATCCGTCCGAACTCTGCCAACGCCTGGGCCAGACGGGTCGGACGATCTCCCGTTTGTAGGGTGCGCATGATGCCTGTCGCCGGCACTCGGCCAAGTTTGAGTGAGCCAGCCAAACGCAACAGGTCATCCCAGTGCTCGGCGATCAGGTCGAGCTTGACTGACTGGCGAGCAAGTCCGTTGAGCTTGCCGTAATCCGCGTCCGGGCGGGTGCGCCAGAAGCGGGTACCGCCGACATCAGCCAGGCGCGGGCAGAAGTGATAACCGAGCAGACGGAATAACCCGAACACCACATCGCTGTAAGCACCGGTATCGGTCATGATTTGTGTGGGCTGCAATTCGGTCTGTTGTTCCAGCACAACCGCGAGCAATACTAGGCTGTCGCGCAGGGTGCCGGGCACCGTAATGGCGTTAAGACCGGAAAACTGGTCGGAGATCAGGTTGTACCAGGTGACGCCCCGGCCGGTACCGAAATACTTCGGGTTAGGGCCGGCATGTACGGTACGCACAGGTACGACAAAACGCATGCCATCGGCGGAGGCCACCTCGCCGCCGCCCCAGACCTGAGCCAGCTCCAGTTGACTCTGCGCAGCCACCAAAATGGCATTGGCTGCCGACAGGGTATCGTCACGGAGATAGTTCTGGCTCACCCAGGACAGCCGGTCACGGCGCAGCGCTTGGTTGTCGTTGCGAGTCAAGGGCTCCAGGCCGGTGTTACAGGCTCCTCCCAAGAGCACTGCGCACAAACTCGTCACCAAGTTGTCGGCCCGCGCATTGCGTTCGGACACATGGGTGAAGGCTTCAGTGAAGCCGGTACGAGCGGCGATTTCTAACAGGATTTCCGGCAAATCGACACGCGGCATCAAGTCGGCCACGGCTGCACGCAGTTGCAGCAACGAGTTGGGCTCTTCCAGCTTCTCCAGCGCTCCGAGGGACAGCTCGGTTTTGCCCTCTGTATTCTCACTCAACTGGATCGCAGGATTGTCGGGCAGGCGAGCGGCGACTGCGTACCAAGTCGCATCCAGCTCGGCAGACAAGGCGTCCAAGGTGGTTTTGGCGTCCACAGTCAGGCCCAGTGAGCGACAGATGATCGGTCGCGCCGACAGCCATTCTGCACCATCGAGCAGACCGATACGCGGGTCGGCATAGCGCCAACTGGGTGCAACAAAGACATCGCGGCGGCGTAGGGCCGTGCGTAGTGCATCAAGCGTGCAGAAGACATAGGCGCCCATGTCGAGGGAGCCATCTTCGCGAGTGATGTGGTTCTGCCAAGCCTTGGCCACGATCTCCTGCGGCACGTCATCCTCCGGCTTCCTGCGAGGCAAGTTCAGTTGCAACCAGTCCAAACTAGCCGCCACACCCTTACCCGCCGGGCTGAAGCCGAAGCGAATATGTTTCAATAAGTCAGGAAGGAAACGGCGCACGCTGCGGTAGCGCTCCTCCAGAGCGAGGTAAAACACATCGTTGGCCGGACGGATCAACGCATTGACCTCTTCCAGGGCTTTCTCCAGCGTGACACGTGGCAGGTCGTTGAACAGCCGGGCACGGACATTGTCATCGCTGATCGAGCTATCCAGCACGACCTTGCACGCAGCGGCGAGCATTGCCGCCGAGCGATCCAGGTCTTTTAGACTACGCAACCGAGCCTTCTTGTCAGCCTTCTCTGCGTTGTTGAAGATATCACGCAGTAGCGCTTCCAGAACTTCCAGAGCATCGTCGTGCGCACTGGCTTCCAAGGAAACCGCGAATGCCACCAACGTCGCCAACCGGCGCGACGCCGGCAGTCGATTGATGGCCGTGACCTTCGCGGTGTTGGCAAAGCGAGCCAGGGCGGCAATGCGGCTGGGAGGGATATGCGCAGCTGCCGGTAAGGCGATACCCAACCCGCGTACATCATCCAGCCGACGCAGCGCCCGAACCAGTGCAGGGCCACTGACCATCACCGGGCCGGAGCGTAGTTGATCCAGTCGGGAACTACGGTTGCCTTCGGCCACCAGAAGCAAGTCTTGTAGGTGCTGTCTTTGCTCCTCGGTCACGCTGCGGCCCAAGGTGTACCAGAGGCGTTCTTCAACCCGGCTACGCAGTTGGGCAATGAAGCGCTCTAACTGGGAAATTCCGGGCAATAGGACTTTCTGTGTGAGCAGCCATGAGGTAGCTCGTTCGAACAGCACGCCAGGACGATCAGTACCAGTCCAGCAAAGGGCATACAGCCATCGGCTCAAACGAAAGCCGATGCCTGGGTCAGTAAAGTGGCGATAGCCATAGCGCTCTTGAATATCGGCCGCATGTATCCAGCGACGATGATCGCTATAACGTACAAGACAGTCAGGGTCGGCGATTGCCAATTGCCGACAAAGCACAAGCAGGACTTCCACCGGCACAGCCGTGGGTTTGTCCGGCAAAACACCGACGAAGCGAACGGTAGTCAGCAGAACGGCATAGCCCAAGCGGTTATGGTTGCCCCGTAGTACCTGGACGGCTTCACGGTCTTCATCGCTCAGGTGGAAGTAGCGCTCCAGTTCATCACGGCTGGGCGCATCGATGTAGCGACCAAAGCCGTCGCGTTGCTCCTGAGTCAGAAAACCAACCGGCATCGATCACAGTACCTCGGCGCAGAACACGGCGGGGGTGACAATCCGCGTGCGTTCGATATGTCCGCGCTGCAAGAGGCCTGCGCGTCGATCACCGGTTACTAGGTAGTCCGCATTGCCCGCCAAAGCCATGGCCAGCAGAAAAGAGTCATCCGGATCATCGGCTTCAACCTCAATGGTCAACCGCTCCAATACCACGGCGCGTTGCAGGTTATTGATCATGGCCCCCACTTTGGCAGGCTGAAGGATGGCCTGAAGCTTGGGGTAACGACTGGCGCGACGAATTTCGTCGAGCTGTGCCCGTGAAGTCACCACCTCGAAGCGAGCTGAACGCCAGGCCCGATAGATCGCATCAGGAGACCCATGCGGTGAGATCAGCGCACTGAACAGAATGTTGGTATCCAATACAACCCGCATCAGCGCTTACGCGCCCAGTCGAGCGCTTCTTCAACCGCTTCGGTCAGTTCGGCCTCACTCAGATGGGCATTGGAAACCTTGGCCTGTTCGGCGCTCAGCTCCAGGATGTGTGCCCGCACCGCTTCTTCGATGAAGCGCGACAGGTCGCCCTTACGGCCACCGCCTTGGCTGGCCAGAAACATGCGAAGCGATTGGTCGGTGTCGGTGGAGACGGCGACGTTCCAGCGAGTGGTATTCATGACTTTTTCCAATGTTAGGTGTTTATGTGTTTATACACTCGATCCTCACTGCGCCGCAACGGTTCGATAAAACCCTCGTTTTATAGAACTTTAACGGAAGACCTGCCCAGCTCCGAGTTAGCCCATATTATGGTTTTAAATACTGGTATCGTTAATCAAGGTTCTATTTTCAATTTCTCTGTTGAGTAAACGGTACTTTTGATGAAAATTGGCTATGCGCGGGTGAGTACTCGGGATCAGAACGCCGACCTCCAGATCGATGCTCTGACAAAGGCAGGGTGCGAGCGGATCTATCAAGACGTTGCCAGCGGCTCAAAAAGCGCACGTCCGGAACTGGACAAATTATTGGTTCATGTAGGGGTTGTAAGCCGGAAACCCAGAAATTTCCGTCAGCCGATCAACATGGCTTGTCTCGCGCTTGGTCGATGAGTTCCTGCATCGCCCGCATGACTTCTTCGTGGGTGTATGTTGGCGCTGATGGAAAATTGACCCTGCCGATTGAAATTTGACCCAGGGCGGATTGCTGATTTTGTTACCAGCAACTGTGGATAAGTCTACCAGCGCAGCTGCTGTTGCCCCCACTCCTTCGCTAGCCCAGTTCAGTTGTTTAAGACCTGCCACACGCAGCCATGTAGCAGGCCGTCGTCGCCATGAAATCAGAACGGCTCATCGTCCTCCGGTTCCTGGCTGCCCTTACGCTTTCGCTCCCGTGATTTGATCTTGGCCTGGGCCGCCAAGCTACTGACTGCCACATCGCCACCAACTGCGCCCGCAGAGCCCCGGTGCGGTTGGATTTACCTTACAACATTGTAATGAAGTTTTTCGAAACGGGCTCGGTAGGAGCGTGTCATAATTCAGTGTCTGCTAACAGGCTGATGAGCCGTATCGGTCAGTAGGCACCGACGACATACAACTATCGAACCCTGGAGAACGCAATGACAAACTCAATGTTCGCTTCCTGTATCCAAGCTTGTTCGAACTGCGCCCTTGTGTGCGAAACGTGCGCCTCTGCTTGCCTGCGTGAGGATGACGTAAAAATGATGGCACGCTGCATCGAGCTTGACCGCGACTGCGCGGACATTTGTAGGTTGGCCGCCATACTGATGAGTCGCGAAAGTGATTACGCTAAAGAATTTTGTGCCCTTTGCGCCAAGATCTGCCGTGCATGCGGAGAGGAATGCGCGAAACATCAAGTGGATCACTGCCAAGAGTGTGCCAAAGCGTGCATGAAGTGCGCTGAAGAATGCGAGCGCATGGCTGCGTAACATTCGCGACTTGCTGCTCTGGCAAAGCTCGTCATCTCGTTGCCAGAGCAGCTTCGCCGGAATGACCTTATATCCCAGCATGTGCAGTTGAAGCTAAGCCAGCTGACTTGCTAGCAGAAAAGGCCTAGATATCCGCTGGCCGAGCTCACCCAAACCGTAAGCGTTCATTCCACGACGTACTGGACTTACTTTACGTCCCGAAGGGGCCTTAGCAATTCCGGTGAGACCTTGTACTGTTTCGTGCCGTTCTCGGCCAGGACGATCACGCTCTTGCGGTTGATCTTGGTGACGATCCCCATAGTCAAGCCAGTTCGGCTTTCGAAGGTCACCTTCAGCCCCACGTGCAGCCGACTCAGCGCCTGCAGGTTTTCTTGATCTTGCAGTTCATCAATGCGCCGGCAGATCATTCGGTTCAGCTCCAATAGCTGATCGATGCTCATGTCTTCAATGCGCATGGAGGGTGCCCTTTGGCTGTGCGGTCTGTCGATCAGAATGGCGCGGATCGATCAGCGAGCGTAACGGATTATCGGCGAACCGGGTCTTCCAGAGCCGAGGCGTCAGGTCAGCGACCTTGCTGGCCGGGTGCTGACTGATGCGCTGCAGCACGTCCACCAGATAGGTGTACGGGTTGATGTCGTGCAGTTTGCACGTAGTGATCAGGCTCTGGATGATGCCCACGTGTTCCGCGCCGAGTTCAGTCCAGCAGAACAGCCAGTTCTTGCGTCCCATGGGAATGGGGCGCAGGGCCCGTTCCAGGTGGTTGGTGTCTGGCTGGACGTCTGGGTCTTCCAGGAAGACGGTCAGGCTGGCTTCACGGCTGAGCACGTAGTTCAGTGCTTTGGTCAATAAATCACTGGGCAGCAGACCGCCCTGTGCCAGTTGATCCCGGCACCATTGGAAGAAGTCGCTGACCACCGGCTTTGAGTGGAGCAGCCGGTACTGGCGTTTCTTTTCGCCGGTCAGTTGCTGGACGCGGATCTCTTCTTCGTTGGTGTATAGCTTGGCAATCTGCTGAAGGGCTTCGGTGGCAGTTATCGGGTGGTCCTTCTGCGCCTCAATGAAGTAACGACGACTGTGCACCCAGCACTGCGCGTGGATGATGTTCTGCTGTGCGGCGGCATAGCGGGCATAAGCAGCATAGCCGTCACTGATCAGAGTTCCGCTGAACTGTTCGTTCAGTACCTGCTCGATATGGGCTCGGCCTCGACTGTTCGAGTAAGTGAACACCACTTCATCGGCATCGCCGTATAACGGCCAGAACCAGCCGGATTTCATCTTGCCTTTTTGTGGGCCTGCCCGACCCTGGTGGCCAGCTTTAATCGGCGTCTCATCCATCGCCAACACCCGGCTGCGCAGAACATTGTCGGTCTGGGCATCCACGATCGGCCGCAGCAGATCAATAGATCGCTTGATCAGATTGGTGAGGGTGCTGCGGCTGAGGGTAATACCCGCTTGCTGGATGCGTTGGTGTTGGCGATACAGCGGTAGGTGAAACTGGAACTTGTCGACCATCAGACCCGCCAACAAGCTGACGTCGGCCAGGCTGTTGTCCAGTACGTTGGACGGGGCCGGCGTGGTCACGGGCTTGTCGCTGCCCTTGCGCCGAAATACGGGGCGTTCCACTTGCAACACCACGTAACTGGACGTCCGCTGGGCCAGCCGATAGGTCGTTTTGGTGCCAAGGATGTCGTACTGGTCGGCGTCGGGGCCGCTTAGCTCCGGCGGCAGGTGTTCAACAACTTCCACTGGCACGTCCGCTGTAAAACGCAGACCCGTATCGTTCAGGCAGTCGTCGTCCCGCTGTTTCTTTCCGGTGCCTCGCTGATAAGCCCGAACCGGGCGTTTCTCCGCATCGAGAGGCTTCTCCGGGCTAGCCGCATCATTCGATTGGAACAGGCCGCCCTGCTCCGGGAGGTCATACACCTGCTTCTCGGACTTGGGGCCGAACAGCTGCTTCTTGAACCAGTCCAACTGCCGCTGCATGACCTGTAGCTGCTCACGCAACAGGGCATTCTCCTCGGCCAGTACCGAGTAGGAAGGGGCGTTGGAATAGGACGCGGAAGCCATTGAATTCATGGCCGATATTATACCGGAACACAACCCGCTACGTGCCCCGAAAACGCTTGAACTGACGGTACTTTTGCACCTCGATACCGTCAATCAGCAACTGGAGATCAGTCAGGTTTAAGGGGCGCTGTCCCGAAGAAGACGGCCGTACCCGGAACTGCCCCTGCTCCAGTCGCTTGGCCCACAGGCAGTAGCCCGTGGGCGTGAAATACAACATCTTCATTTGGGTCTTGCGACGGTTAACGAAGACAAAATACTGCCCGCTGAGCGGATCTTGCTTGAGTTGATTGCGGACCAGAGCGCTCAGCCCCCGGAAGGATTTGCGCATATCCGTGGGCTCGGTGCACAGCCAGATCCGGGCCTGGCTATCCAGACCGATCATCTGATCTGGCTCAGCCTTAGCTCAACACCATTACCCAGGCTCAGCACGATATTCCAGCCGCTTCCGGGAGAGGCCGAGTCATCCATCAGCGATGACAGATCCAGGAAGCTGGCATAACCAGAATCCGCAGCCTCACCGACCGGCTGACTCAACAGGCGCTTGCGCCAACTACAGAAGCTGGCATAACCGAGTTTGTGCTCCTTGCAGAACTGCGTGGCCGACAGGCCGCTGTCACGCTGCTGACCGATTAGGACTTGCCACTGTTCTGCGGTGCGGTGTTTTCTCATGGGGTTGTAAGCCGGAAACCCAGAAATTTCCGTCAGCCGATCAACATGGCTTGTCTCGCGCTTGGTCGATGAGTTCCTGCATCGCCCGCATGACTTCTTCGTGGGTGTACGACTTGGCGTTGGGGTCGTCGGCCTCTCGGAGAGCTTCCTCGACCTCGCGGGTCATCCGCGCATATTCTTCCGGCCACAGCGCTTGCTCCATGCGCAGCGACGCCTGCCCAAGCAGGTGCAGCAGGCCGAACAGCCGCATGTCATTGGTGGCGACGACGTGCTCTCGAATCCGCTCCTGGATCACCTCGCAGGCCCGATGCGCCTCTGGCGTCGCCGTGCCCTCGTAGCCGGCTGGGAGTTCTGCTTCTTCAGCGATTCGCGCCCAAGCGATAGCCAGCGCCTCGATGGTGGACAGGTTCATTTGCTCATCCACTTGCGCAGCAGACGCTTTTTCAGGGAGGCGCGCTCTTGCGGATTGCGTCCCTTGTGGTTGGCAATGCGATCCGCCGTGGCGGCCTGGCGCTTGATGGGCCAGTAGGAGCGGCCATCCTTACCCATCGACCAGACGTTGCTGACCTGGTTTTCCAGTAGAGGCAGATGGGCGCATAGAGCTTCCGGCGACGCGCTGGCCAGCGCGGTGCGCTCGTGGGTTCGCCAGCGCTGATGCCAGAGTTTCTTGTCCTCGCGCTCGCTACGGCAGGTCGTGTGCCCAACGATGGGCGTTTTGCGGCGGCTGCGGCTCATGATGTGGTTGTCTCCAAGAACATTCAGGACAGGCTTTCTGGGTAGAGCGCCGTCAACCGGGACAGGGTTTCTTGCACTTGTTCCAGCGAGGTCATCAGATGATCAACCTGATCCTGAAGATCCACGGCGAGATCAAATAGCTCAGCCACTCGGCTGCGTGATCCCTCGTTGAACGCGGCCATTGCCAGTTGATGCAGCTTCAACAGGTCGGTGCGCAGTTGCGGAGGTGCGCCGTCTGCGCTGTCATTCAAATCGCCGCGCAGCACGTCCACGGCATCGACTGCACGCAGCAGTGCCGTGGTATCGAAATTCTCGGGAGTCAGTTCGTCCCATTCGTCGTCGGTGATGCGGGCTGCCATCAGGAGAGCTCCGATTAAGCGGTTGCGAGCGTTAGATGCCCGATCGGCTCGGCTGCTGGCCGTACCTTGATTTCGATGTCGTAGCCGAGGCGATTCAGACAATCCATCAGCTTGCGTTCGGATAGATTGGTGAAGTCGCCGCGCATCATGCCCGACACCTTCGGTTGCGGGATGCCCATGCGTTTGGCCGCCGCTTGTTGAGTCAGCCCAAGGGCGCGCATGGCCCTCCTGATCTCGACCACCAGGCCGGTCTTGATCTTGAGCTTTTCAGCGTCAGGCAGTCCAAGGTCGGCAAAGACGTTGCCCGAGCTGCGCTGAACCTCGACGCCTTCAATGATTCGTTTTTGCATTTCGTAGCTCCTGTGCCAATACCTCGGCCACCTTCAGCCGAGCGCGGATGATGTCCATGTCGGCCTTTGGCGTGGCGATTCCGCTCTTGCTCTTCTTCTGGAAGCAGTGCAGGACGAACACCGCTTCCGCAAACTTGACCGTGTATACCGCTCGATAGGTGCCGCCGGCATCGTCTTCGACGACCTCCAGCACGCCGGCACCACCGAACCCCTTGAGCACCTTTGCTGCGTCATCCTGATCGCCTATCTGCGCCAACGAGAGCGCGTAACCGAAACGGCGACGCACGTCGGACGGCAACGCCATCAAATCCTTGTGGCTGCTCGCGATCCATTCGAGCGGTTTTTCTTTGTTTGTCATGACGGAATTTTATACCTGTTCAGGTAATGATGTAAACGCGGCAACCTCAAGGAGGTGTCGTAAAACATTTGTTTTGCGACAGGCTGTCAGCCGCCGCTGTGCTACCTGTGCAACACCCCCTCAAAAATGTACGGAAAACTCTATCGCTATTCACTATTATGCGGAAACCTGTTTTTGATGGTTATCCGCCTATGTTGGTTGGCTACATGCGCGTGTCGTCGGACTCCGACCGCCAGAGCACGGACTTGCAGCGCGACGCGCTGCTCGCCGCCGGCGTCGATCCGCGTCACCTGTTTGAGGATCGTGCCTCTGGCGCGAAGGATGACCGTGCCGGCTTGGCGCGGGCGCTTGAGTTCGTTCGAGCCGGCGATGTGCTGGTGGTGTGGAAACTCGACCGGCTCGGTCGCTCGCTGTCGCACCTGCTCGCCATTGTGACTTCGCTCAAGGACAAGCGGGTGGCGTTCCGCTCGCTGACAGAGAACCTGGACACTACGACGCCCTCGGGCGAATTCCTGTTCCAGGTGTTCGGTGCGCTCGCGCAGTACGAGCGCGCCTTGATTCAGGAGCGCGTCGTCGCGGGCTTGGCCGCCGCACGCAAACGCGGCCGGATCGGCGGCCGGCCGCAGGCGATCACTGGTGAGAAGCTGGACGCCATCGTCGCCGCGCTCGATGGCGGCATGTCTAAGGCGGCGGTGTGCCGCAACTTCAATGTCAAGCGCACTACGTTGATCGAAACATTGACGCGAGCAGGTTGGCGTGGTGCGGGAAGGACGGTCGATGAGCAACAAGAATAAGCTACTCACCGTCTTTTCTGACGCAGAGCAGGAAGCCTTGTACCGCCTACCGGACTTCGACGATGCTCAGCGGCTGGAATACCTGGCGTTGGCCGAATCTGAACTGGCGTTCGCCAGCAGCCGGCCTAGCCTGCAGGCCCAAGTCTATTGCGTCTTGCAGATCGGCTACTTCAAGGCCAAGCATGCTTTCTTCCGCTTCGATTGGCATGAGGTCGAGGACGATTGCGCCTTCGTGCTGAGTCGCTATTTCCACGGCGAAGCGTTCGAACGCAAGGCGATCACCAAGCATGAGCACTACAGCCAGAGGGGTCAGATCGCCGAACTGTTCGGCTACCGGTCGTGGGCGGCTAGCTTCCTGCCGCAACTGGCACAGCAGGCTGAACAGATCGTGCGGCGCGACGTAATGCCAGGATTCGTGGCCGCCGAACTGATCGTTTGGCTCAGCGAGCACAAAATCATCCGGCCCGGCCACACCACCTTACAAGAGCTGGTCAGTGAAGCCCTGTCCACCGAACGCAGGCGCTTGGGCGGCTTGCTGGCAGAAGTGTTGGACGAATCGGCCAAAGCTGCGCTGGGCCAGCTCCTGGTGCGTGACGACACCCTGTCTCAACTGGCAGCGCTCAAGCAGGACGCTAAAGATTTCGGCTGGCGTCAGATGGCAGGGGAGCGCGAGAAGCGCGCCACGCTGAAGTCCTTGCACGGGATCGCCAAGGCGCTGCTGCCCAAGCTCGGCATCTCGCAGCAGAACCTGCTGTACTACGCGAGCCTGGCGAACTTCTATACCGTCCATGACCTGCGCCACCTGAAGGCGGAGCAGACCCGGCTCTACCTGCTGTGCTATGCCTGGGTACGTTACCGGCAGCTCACCGACAACCTGGTCGACGCGATGGCCTTCCACATGAAAAAACTTGAGGACGAGAGCCGCACGGGTGCGAAACAGTCCTTTGTCGCCGAACAGCTGCGACGCCATCAGGAAACGCCGCAGGTTGGCCGCCTGCTGTCGCTGTACGTGGACGACAGCGTGGCCGATCCGACGCCGTTCGGCGAGGTGCGCCAACGCGCCTACAAAATCATGTCCAGGGAATTGCTGCAAAACACGGCGCAGCGCATGAGCGTCAAGCCACTGAACAAACTGGCGCTGCACTGGCAGGCGGTGGACGGCCTGGCCGAACGCATTCGACGCCATCTACGGCCGCTGTACGTCGCGCTCGACTTCGCCGGCACGGCCCCCGATAACCCATGGCTCGCGGCGCTGACTTGGGCCAAGAGCGTGTTCGCCAAGCAGCAGCGCCTATCACAACGGCCACTCGACGAATGTCCGGCGGCAACGCTGCCGAAACGCTTGCGTCCGTACCTGCTGATGTTCGATGCCGAAGGCACGCCGACAGGCCTGCATGCCGATCGTTACGAATTCTGGCTTTACCGTCAGGTCAGGAAACGCTTCCAGGCGGGCGAGCTCTACATTGACGACAGCTTGCAGCACCGGCATTTGTCCGACGAGTTGGTTTCGATGGACGAGAAAGCCGCCGTGCTCGCGCAGATGGACATCCCCTTCCTGCGGCAGCCGGTCAGTGCCCAGCTCGATGCACTGGCGGCCGAGTTGCGTGCGCAATGGGTGGCGTTCAATCGCGAGCTGAAACAGGGCAAGCTGACGCACCTGGAATACGACAAGGACACGCAGAGACTGACCTGGCGCAAGCCCAAGGGGGAGAACCAGAAGGCGCGCGAGCAAGCTCTCTACGAGCAACTGCCATACTGCGATGTCGCCGACGTGTTTCGCTTCGTCAACGGCCAGTGCCAGTTCCTGTCGGCGCTGACACCATTGCAGCCACGCTATGCGAAGAAGGTAGCCGACGCCGACAGTCTGATGGCGGTGATCATTGCCCAAGCCATGAACCACGGCAACCAGGTTATGGCACGTACCAGCGACATCCCGTACCACGTCCTGGAGAGTACCTACCAGCAGTACCTGCGCCAGGCGACGCTACATGTGGCCAACGATTGCATCAGCAACGCCATCGCCGCACTGCCGATCTTCCCGCATTACTCGTTCGACCTCGATTCGTTGTACGGTGCCGTTGATGGGCAGAAATTCGGCGTCGAGCGACCAACTGTGAAGGCGCGCTACTCGCGCAAATATTTCGGCCGCGGCAAGGGCGTCGTCGCCTACACGCTGCTGTGCAATCACGTGCCGTTGAACGGCTACCTGATAGGCGCACACGAGTACGAGGCTCACCACGTGTTCGACATCTGGTACCGCAACACGTCGGACATCGTGCCGAGCGCGATCACCGGCGACATGCACAGCATCAACAAGGCCAACTTCGCCATCCTGCACTGGTTCGGACTTCGTTTCGAGCCGCGCTTCACCGACCTCGACGACCAGTTGCAGGAGCTGTATTGCGCCGATGATCTGGCATTGTACGAGAAATGCCTGATCCGGCCGGCTGGCCAGATCGACCGGCAACTCATCGTCGGTGAGAAGGCGAACATCGACCGAATCGTCGCCACACTGGGCCTGAAGGAAATGACGCAGGGCACGCTGATCCGCAAGCTGTGCACCTATACGGCGCCGAACCCGACGCGGCGCGCAATCTTCGAGTTCGACAAGCTCATCCGCAGTATCTACACACTGCGCTACCTGCGCGACCCGCAACTGGAGCGTAATGTTCACCGCTCGCAGAACCGCATTGAGTCCTATCACCAGCTACGCTCGACCATCGCCCAAGTCGGTGGGAAGAAGGAATTGACCGGCCGCACCGACATCGAAATCGAGATCAGCAACCAGTGCGCCAGGCTGATCGGCAACGCGATCATCTTCTACAACTCGGCGATCCTGTCCCTGCTGCTGACGAAGTACGAGGCAGCTGGCAATGCCAAGGCGCTGGCGTTGATCACGCAGATGTCGCCAGCGGCCTGGCGGCACATCCTGCTGAACGGGCATTACACCTTCCAGACTGACGGCAAGTTCATCGACCTGGATGCGCTCGTGGCGGGACTGGAGCTGGGCTGACGGAAATTTCTGGGATTCCGGCGTACAACCCCATGTACGGGCCGGTGATGCTGTGGTGATTTGGAAGCTGGATCGTCTAGGGCGCTCGCTCAAGCACCTGGTCGAACTGGTCGGTGAATTGGCCGCTCGTAACGTTGGCCTGCAAAGTCTGAATGACCCCATCGATACCACCCACGCGCAAGGCCGCTTTGTGTTCAACCTGTTCGCTTCATTGGCAGAGTTCGAACGTGAGTTGATTCGTGAGCGCACACAGGCAGGCTTGTCCGCTGCACGGTCACGTGGTCGAGTCGGTGGCCGCCCGAAGGGGCTGCCCGCTCAGGCGGAAGCGACCGCTATGGCCGCAGAAACGCTGTACCGAGAGGGTCGGTTAAGTGTGAGCGCCATTGGCAAGAAACTGCACATTTCCAAAAGCACGCTTTACCGCTACCTCCGGCATCGCGGCATAACGATCGGCGTACCCGCAAAAATCACCCAGCATCTCAACATCACGGTCCCACCGGCAGTGGACAATGCCGAACGGATCGCGACGGTCATATTGCGCCTGGCCGTCGAGAACAACAGCAAGTTCGTGCGTGGTAAAAAACGGGCACTGGAGAATATCGAGCGTTACTGCCTGGAACCTTACGGCATGAAGCTGCTTGAGTCGGGCAACTACGCGCTGAGCATTCCCTATCGCAACGATGAGGCACTGGATAAGACGGTACATGATCTGCTGACCGAGATCAGCCAAGAGGCCGAGATGCGTAATTGCTTTATCGAGGCAGATGCCTGGGAAGAGGGCTCTGAGCGGAGGTGGTAGGGCTTATGTTGGTTTTTGGTTCCATTGCTCCCCAAACCCCAAATCCAGGAAAATCTGTCCTCGATGCGGATTATCGGTCGACTTGCATACCCCTTATTCTGTCTCGCAATTGCGGCAAATGTTGTCCGGCAGCCAATCAGTCGTCCAATCGGATTGAAATATCTGAGTGGGATATTACTATTCGCCATCCTGAGCCAATGGCCGTATTCGAGATATTTCGATAATGGGCATTTAAACATTCTGTTCGTCATAGCACTTGGGCTAGTTATCGCTCAGGCGATGCATCATCGAACTCCCGGACTGATCTTATGCGGGGTCCTAGCCCTGATGACCACAGTCGCGCTCCGTCCTATACTGAGCTACGGCCTAACTGGAGTGTTGTTACCTACTGCACTAGTAATCGCGCTTCAGGCACGGAAGCTAGAGATTAAAATCGTAAGTTGGTCCCTATCCGCTCTCCTCGCCGCTATCGCAAATGTCGGCAGCTCGATTTTGCTGTTGCCTGATCTGCCCACGATGGATCATGCGGTTATCATCGCAGCCGCATTGGCACCAGTGCTCGGACTGACTCTGCTGCAGGTCCAGGTGCCACCGTTACGCTCCGTTAAAGGATGGCTCTACCCAGTTTATCCGATCCATTTACTACTTCTCAGCTCCCTATCAATATCGTTCTGATGCCACCTAGCAAGCGCTTGGACGTTGAGGCTTCACTAGATCGCGCGGTATCTCTTCGCCCTTCGCCTGACACTTCACAGCCTCCAGGATGCGTGTCGATGCTTGAACTCACTTCCTTCCCTTCCGGGGCCTCTCAAGCGCCTCAGGCGCTTGATCAAAGATTGGGCATGCCGCCTCGCCAGGCACGCAGATACCCCGACGATAAGCACTCCTATGGGCCGATAGCGAATACGAAAAAATCGTACGCTAAGCGTGCGGCCTGTCAGGTTGAGTCCATAGAGCTTGAAGCCTTGAGGGAATGCCAATCAAAAAGAAGGGGTCAGCATTTTCAAGGTCGCGGCCGATTCCCAGAAAAAGCCAAAGGGTCAGTGTCCGAAAGAAGTCCGGAATCGGCCCAAAACGTTATGAGAGGAAAATCGGGGGCCAGAAACGGCGAATCCCTCTCTAGGAGGGATTCTCAGCCATCGATTGCGTACGTTCGACGGGGCAGGTCGTTCTTGCGTCGCGCTAGGCGAACTGCTTTCGCAGTAACGGGGTGCGATCCTTTCGGATCCCTGTAACCACCCTATGGTACACGACTAAGTCGCAAGTTAATTATGCAAGGATCTACAAGCGTCCAAAAGGCCCATTGATCATTTTTGTTCATCATGCTTCACGCTGAATAATGGCCCTTGCCTTGTTCAAAGCTCGCAGCCACGAACTTCAACTCATAGGCCAGAGTCGCTGGCCTAGTCGGCTCACACAGCGTCTCGACCTGACAGGCCGCACGCTTAGCGTACGATTTTATCCAAATTCTGTTGGCTTCCCTTCATAGTCTCCAGGCTGCACGCCGATACTCGAACTCACTTCTTTCCCTTCTAGGGGGCATTTCGGGTTCATAGCTGTTGTCTCGGCGCTTGAGTGTTTGCACAATCTATAATCCACTGTTTGGTGTCGTCTGGATTGTTTCTGACCTGTGGTGCAGGGCGCAGCTCTGCCGGGGTCGAGAGGGGCAGAGCCCCCGGCCTCCTTGTCTACCCCCACTTCCCGCGAGTTGCTTTTCAAAGCCCACGTCAAAGGGGCGGTTACCTGATGTGCACCATAATTAACATCCAAGGTCGCGCTGGTAGGGGCCGCGGAATGATTGCATTCGCTTCCTCGATCGCTGGTGCCAGCGACGATTTGTGATTGCATGCAAGGGGATTTAGCCGCGCCCAGGACGGCTATGATCTGCGGCCGCGAGACTTCATCCAGGACGTGGCCATAGTTGGCCACCGTCTGCCGAGAGAGACCTGCAAAGCTGGCTATCGAGGCTTGAGTCAGCTTTTCACCGCGCTCCTGGAGTCCTCTGCACGCCGCTCGGATCTTCGATTCGGTAGCCTTATGCCGCAATTCGTGGGTGCGCCTGGCTGCGAGGCTCTGACGCTCGTTTAGTGGTAACGACTTGTCGAGTTCCATCGCCCCCCGGCAACATCTGGCGCTGCCCTCGTAGTGCGTCCACGTCCAACGTGCGACGGATCTGACCGTCGCTCTTACTGAGGACAGCATTAAGTCCTGGGTAAAGCCATTCCTAGCGAACTTGTTATGGTTGTGAGCGAAGGCTTCCAGTCGCCGTGTCAACGTGGCAAGCGTCCCGCGCTCGCGCTCCTGGTTCACGATGCTGTAAGCGAAATAGCGAAGCTGTTCAAACAGGATGCAGTGTCTGGAGTGCGGGAGGTCTTCCAGCTGTGGCCCCGTCTTCCAGGGCGAAACCTCCAGCTCCACATAATCGGCCAGTTCGCCTAGCTCGTAGACGTGGTTATGCAACTCTAAGGTCGACCACCACGGATGCCCTGGAGTCTTGGCGACTGGGCCGCTGTTGTAATCGGTATCGGCCTTTAAGCGCAGGGCAAAGGCGGTGTAGACCGCCTTCATGTACTGAATCGGCTTGTCTCGGGCGTTCTCAGTCGTGCAGACCGGGGGAATGGCGTAGAAAAGGTGTGAATGTCCATTATTCCTGTTCCGCACGATCAGGTTCGGCGGCGGCAGACCTTCGTCGTCCCAGGCAAGTGAATTAATGTGATCGAGGTCGAAGATCAGCCAAGACACCATCCCTGGACGATTGATCTGCATGTATGGATAGCGAATGGCGTGCTCGCGGGGGCGAACTCGCGCGGCGGTTTTGTTATCGCTACAGCGAGCCAGATACGGGGCCTCTGTCAACACTCGATTGAACACACCGCCTGGCTCAAAGAATCGGGATGGAGGTGTATCGCTAAGTGAAGATATGCCAAAACAATAAGCTATTGCCGCCATCGACCACCGCCTGATCGGCGGTGAACACGCACGCAGAATTGATGCTTGCAGATCTGCAAAGGCATATACATACTGTGTTCACCGATTGCGTTCCGCAGGTTTCCGCCAAGAAATCAGCTGCTGAACGTAATTAAGGAAAGGCCCGCCTCGCGCGGGCTTTTTTTATGCCCGTTTTTGCGAGGCGTGTCGTTGCTGCGCCTAAAACTCACAAATGTCTGCGAGGTTCCAGCGAATTGCGCGACCGAAATGCAACGGCTGTGGAAAGGTGGGATCGTTCTTCGATAACCGATAAAGCGTTGAACGTGAAATCTTAAAGATTTCGCAAACCTGCTCAGTAGTTTGAATTTGCATCGCATATGTCTCGTTGTCGAAGCCTGTGACGCTGATCATTCGCGACACGAGCTGACACGTCAATCCGTCTAAAATTAACTCTAACTCACTGATTTTCTGGTTATTTTGCTATCGGAATTGCATTTGCATACATTTATGCAGAGCTACAGCTAGTTATCCGAACACAAAATTAATAAATAGAATTAAAAGTAAATCTAATATACTCAATCGATCTAAATAATACAGATGGGAAGTTAATTTGAGTATCACGCGTATTGGCCATTGCCGACAGGCGATGAGGCGCGAGTTGTACCTGATCCTCGGCCTACTCGACTTGCCCGAGACGTAATCCAACAAGGTTGTGGCGGCGCTCTCCCTCAAGAAAGCCTGCTGCCGGTCGCAGCATGGGAGCCTGATATCAAGACGTTGCAGCAGGTACCGCGCTGATTGAATTGAACAAGCAAGGTTGTCCGATCAAGCCCTTCTGCCTGATGCAACAGGCAGATACCTGAATTGGCTCACTGGCCGCTGATGGTCGTCATCAGAAAACATTGAATAAATTCGAGCTTACTTCATGTGTACAGAGCCGCCCCCCCTAATGCTTCATAGCAGTAATGAAGCTCTTCCAAAAAATCTTCTCCCAACTCAGGAAAGCCATCGACATAAGTATCTCTTCCACAAATCTTGAATATATTATAGTTAGGCAAACCACCAATACACCCAATAGAAACAGAACTAAAAGGTCTGCAGTAAATTATCTCAGAATTTAGATAATCATCTTCAATAAAATTATATTGATCTGCTGTTATATCTACTGACACACCCTGAACCTCAATCCAATAGTGAGATATCGTATTATTACCGCTGTGATCGCTCGCCACTCCATACACGCCATGCACTGTGATCGACGGCCACTTCTTTAAGACATGATAAGAAAACACCAAGGAAGCCAACTTGCAACTCATGATCGGAAAGTCGATGGTTATCAATGGAGTTGTTTTTCTATCGCACAGCTCCAATGCTCGTCTAATCTTTTTTGCCTCAGTTACTATTTCATCAATGCTTGGCACATTTATGACTCTATGCGAATACATTTTAAACGTATGGAAACATCAGCTAATCCTTAAAATGGAGCGAGCCCCTTACCTTCCCAAAGCCACAATGGGAGCCATTCCGTTATCTCACTGCAGGCTACCAAAAGCTCGTAGCTTTAAGTGACATCATGAAGGTCCTCCTGAACGGCCACGAGGAATCGATTTCTGCCTGTCGCCACCGTCAGATATGGGGCTTGGGACTGACGACCAGTTAAGCATTGAGATTTTGGAAAAGGTGATGGGGTTAAGCCGCCCGCGATACGACTACCGTCCCCTGATGTTTGAGCCTCAATCGACACGAACCACTCGGGAGTGCCCACTTACATCGACTTGACCGACACCACTTCCACAAATCTGAACTTTTTTCTTGCCGCTTTAGTAGCTTCTTGCTCTGCCATTAGGGAACTTAGAGTATCGGCCTCATGTACCATCTCGTGCATCTTACCTTCAAATTCATTTCCAACCCGCAGCGTGACTCTCAGCCTGGGCGTAAAGCCTATTGGGACTTTCTTTATCTTCGCAGCCTTCACCGGTTGCACGATCACGACATCCGAGACCGTGTTTTGTACGTGCGAGTTAATAGCCGGCGCAGGGGACTCAGAACCACCGAATAGCGCCCGGCGCATCTCTTCTTCCGTCAATTCTGTATTCATACCATTCTCATCAGGGCGTTATGTATAACTTGACCGATTCTATCAGCATGGCCGGCCTCTTTGTGCCCCTAAGTCAGACCTGGAAGAGGAGGCCACCAGATATCGGCGAGCGTCTGCGTCTGGCCATCTGCTGTCTATCGTGGCGGGTAGCTGTCGACCAGAAGCGGCCAAACCATATTTTTAGCTACGCTTAGCCAGGTACTGAGATTCCTGATTTCAAATAGGTCTTTCCAACTCAAAATGCCCATCAGTTGCAGCACTGGTGTAATAGTTTCCAGCCAATTGAGTAACTCCTAAAGCGGAGAGTTTCAGATTGGCGGAACCTTCATAGGGTTCTCGCGCCTCAACATCGGTTTTCTTTGGTACCACACGATAGAAATAGAAGAACTGAGCGCGCCCTGATTCAGGATCCTTCTTGGGCACGATAGCTAGAGTCTGTGATTCTGATTCTTCTGATAGTACTTCCATGCTCATACTCAGCCAAGTCTGCTTGATCACAGCGCTAGCGCAAACCAATCCACTTTTACCGTTATTGCGGTAGTGAATCTTCATTTCCCACACGCCATTGAGATCAGGGAAAAGCCAAGTATTCAGAATAGGAAAGCGTGCCCATATTTTTCTCCAACCCCAGTAAAAGAACCCCAGCAACATCAGATTCAGAAGACTCCCTCCGCGCAAAGCTATAGTTAACATATTGGCCGCATAATCCGGGCAGAATGTGCTTAGCAGCCAGTAGACCCCCGAAACACAAAGGCAGTAAAATATGGCAACAAATCCGATCACTCTTAACGGATATATCATTAGAAACATTTAATCACTCTCAAAAAAAACTTCATACCCATGCCTAAAAATCACGACTCCTACCGATTCAGTCGAAATCCCGCACAAATGAACGCCTGGTAGTGTGGAACCGAATAAAGCAGCAATGTAACGCCCACCAAAATTCCGTTTTCTGTTGACGACAGCTGCCTCTACTATTGGCGGGGAGAAGTACTGTGAGAGCGCCACTAGATCTAGTTCTGGCGTGAGTACATGGAAGCCATCGTGGAGATCACTTCCAGCTCTAGAGAGTTCGGCCAAAGTTATGGCTACATCCTTTCTCTTCGGTATGGAGACTTCTAGTCTAAGCGGAAAAGTGGGGAGCTCAGTGTCCGGATCGCAGACAATCACACCCACGCCCGTAAAATCATTGCCAGCCAAGGACCTAGCGCGGCGGAGCACTTCTGCCAATTCATTAATCATGGGGCATTCCGCATTTCTTTCCTGTCAACGATACCACTCCTGTTTTAAGTCATTTGAATTGCGCAGAGTCCATCCACGAAGAGCCGCTTACGCCATCACTACCGGTATTCGCCCCTTGAAACTATCGTCGCGTCAACTCAGCATAGGGCAATCCTGCCACCGGCATCCGAACCGCCCAAGGAAATCGTTTGGGATCGCTCTGCTCATATTGGTTAACTTCGATAAGAGGAAGATTACGTTTGTCGTAGAGCGTACCCAATCGCAGCGTGAGACTCGCGGGTGCCGCCAGAAATAGGGAGATTTCGGTGACACCTTGTTGAGCCAGAGACATCACAGTATTTATGAACTGCTGCGCGAGCTGCTGCTGCTTCGTCTCGGACCAGTGCGAACTGGTGTTACGCCCTTCCAGCTCCAATCTGATGATCGGAACGCCAGTTTCAACAATACGTACATCAGCCTCAAAGACATCGTATGAAGCAGACACGCAAAGCGCCACTCGCTTCACAGCCGAGTTGGCAGCATCCAGCCCTGTAACAATGAAACGATTGCCATCATCTTCATCAGCAAGCGCGCGCCACGCATGCTGGGTCCGATCCCAATCCATGATGAACGTTCGGGATTCATCGTCGACAATCACGCCGAGTAGAAAAAGAAATGGTACCGGAGCGAGCCCTCCGAGCACGAAGGAGATATCCGACCTGTCCAACCCATCACAACGTCGAGCGATATCATCGGGCAGACTAGCAAGGCGGCGTAGTGCCGCATCGGGGCTGGCGATTTGACCATCTACTATCCCTTGCCTTAGATCAACTATCACCTGTTCGCGCCGTCCCGGTATTGAGGAAGGAACTGCCGATGCCAATGGCTGCCCCTGCCAATCTCGCAACCCTCTCGCCTCAACGACGATGGTTTTCTTGCGACTCTCCTGACGGATGTCGCGAATGATCAGCACTGCTCCCAATAGGACGATAAGGCTCGCGATAACGAACACCCCCCAACTTAACGCGCCAGTACTGCCAGCCGAGTCCCAGCTGAATATAAAGGCCCCCTGTGATGTGGGTATCGTTACACCGACTGTCAGTCCTACAAGAACAACAGCTAAGACAGGCACCCCAACTCTTACTAGTGTTACACCCACTGACCGTCGCCGAAAGATCCAATCAATTAATGACCGCATGAAATAGCTCATCAACTTTATTACTCCAATATATCGACTGACGAAGGGTTAGTGCTCCGGCAAAACAGAGAGCAGGAGCAGGAAATCCTGCGCCACCAGTGCAACCTGACGATCAGCAACACAGCGAACTCGATTCCCGTTCCCCCTCAACCAGATCGATCATTGAGGTAATGTCCTGAGTGCTCGGCGTCACCGAAAACCGAGGATGGGAGTGCCACTCTCCCAAGTAGTTAAATCGATCATATTGATGTCCCGTCTCGCGAAAGAAAGCGCTTAGAGCGTCGGCATGGGCCTCTGAGCTACGTACAAAATGAGCCCGTCCGCCAGTCTCGCTATCAATCGACAAATCGACGACCCGAAAATGACCTGGCGCGATCTGCTCGCCCATGAGTACCCCACCGATTTCCCGGCTACCAGCGGCTCTGAGCGCCCTACGCAACTTGTCCTTGACGGGTTCCGAGATCTCAACCCGCATCGCCTGCTCCGGGCAGCAGGTCGGCTAGCAATTGCTTGAGAGCCTCGGGATCACCTGCCTGCTGTTCTGTGTCCCACCCATCGCTTGCACCGAGGTCGATTGGTCGTACGTCGAAGGGCGCGGAGAATATCCATCTCTCAGCCATTCCGATGAGGTAGGCGGAATAAGGGAAAATCGTCGAGTCGGGGCGGGCAAGAAGATCAATGGCGAAACGAGACAAATGTGCTGCAACAACAGAAACATCTGCGTCATCAGCTATCAAAGGCACCCCTGCACCGCCAACCTCCGAGTAAGGCTGTGAGGCGCCGTCCTCAGGCCACTCGACCCCCTGATTCGAATACCAGGCTTCGAGCCGTTGCCGGGCTGCGAGAGGAGTCGGATCTATCCCTGGTCGTAGGCGAACAATAATGCCACCAGCGCCGCCACCGAATACTTGCGCCCAGCACATCTGTTTCTTCGCCCTACGTGCAATGGACGCGCATAGATTGAAGACCCCCGGATCGGCGCTGGCATCAATAATCAAATCACAGTCTGCGATGTACTCCATCGTCGCAGAAGTTGCCTCACCACTTTCCTGCCCCCCCAAGACTGTAGTGCGACTGAGAACTTCGCAATCAGTGCTGACTTCCTGAAGCCGGGCTGCCAAGGCTTTTGACTTATGCATACCAACCGCCCGCCAGTCGAGTTCGTTTCGAACCAAGTTGCCCGAAGCAAGCACATCTGCATCTACGAGTACAAACCGTCCGACTCCTGATCGGGCAAGGTGCACAGCGACTTTAGATCCGACGGAACCACAGCCGACAACTGCGACTTTCGCGGCTTTGAGCCGAACGTACTCAGGATCGAGGCGAACGCCATCCAGCTCAGCAAAGACTTGGTCGTAGTTGATGAGCTTCCGGGATCCAACGTCGCCGAAGACCATTGAGACCAATATGCTAGCGCCATCAAAGATAATTACCATCATGAACCCAGGCGCTTGCATTAGCTCGGCGACCAAAGATTCAAAGCCATGGCGTTTAAGGAGCACCACCAGATCATCAAGCGTCCGACATCCGACTGACCCGCCATCAGGCAAACGGACCACCTTACCCGCTAACGAGCTTGCCCCGTAACCGCGCCTCTTCGGTTCGCTCCAGAGAGAAGCGTCCGCAGAACCGATACGTGCAAGCTGGGCCGCATAAACGCCGGCGTAAGAGTGCTCCTGAACTTCAGCCTCTACCACATGCCCCTCTTCGACCATCAACAAGCCGGCCCATGCGTTCCGCGAGTAGAGGAAGCGAAACACTGCGTTTCTTGCTCGCTGAGCCGGAAGGGTTCGGTGCTCTGATAGTGCAGGTTCACCGGTTAACTGTTCGGATGACAGCAAGCGATAAGCACTTTCAATCATCATGGCGCCCGTGACTTCTGGCATCCAATTGTCGGGACGGTACTGCAAACAGAGCTCACCGGCGGCACCGTATTGATGTCCCGACAATCGAACTCCATCCCGCGGAACAACCGAAGGGGGTGTATCTGGAAAAAATTCAGGGTAGGTGAGTGTCAGCGGAATGATCCGCTCCCCCACTTGCAGATCGAAGTCAGCAGCGATCTGCAAGTCAGCCGCAAGACGCCATGTTACAGTCATGAGCCAAGGGTTCTGATCTGCCAAGTCCGACACTGCGGCACGCTCGGACTGCGCACGGCCGGGCTCCTCCGCCCACCAAATCAAGCAAACCCCCTAGGCGAAGTTGGCTCCCGTCGAGTGTTCGGAAATACCGGAGCGCTAGCTGCTGCAGCACCCACTACGGCCGCGGCTGTGGCGGGATGTAGCATGGTTCCGGGAGGTGGTTCGAGACGCATGGCAGCTCTTTCAGCCACGGCTCCCATCCGGGGCTGGATGCTTTCGATCAAGCGACGCCTTTCGACCTGGCCCGCAAGTGTTTCGAAGTCTTGGCGGGCCTGCCGCAGCCACTCAAAGAACGCTGCTTCCCGCTCAGGATGCTGAGGCCACTTATCTGCAAAGTTTTCGAGAGGGTCGGAAGGGTTACGAATGATGCAATGGTGTCCATCATGCTCAACGAACTGGTCCATTCGCGAAAGGATCGAGTAGAGAGCATCGGCGATCTTTTCTTCACCGTTGTAAGCATGAGCGGCAAGCGTGGTGATGATGATCGAAATGGGGCGCTCGTCATACCGCCCTTCAAACATACCGTCACGGTGGCGCTTCAAGATCATGATGGCAGACTGGAGAGGCGTCCTAATTCTGTAGTCCGGAATATCCTCTACGCTAGCTTTGATCGACTCCGCCAGCGCCCGCCTACGACGTTCGAATTGTTCGCCCATCCGCTGCCTGAACCACTCGGCATATCCTTTCGGATTCGAGCGCTGCCAATCATCCGAGAGCACCTCATATACAGACGACTCGATGTCGGTGATAACCATCGCTGTCTCAGACCATTTCAAGTCTAATCCACGAGCTTCAAGCAACAGACGCTGGCGGGCTGCGTTGGGGACAGACGGAACGATGTCCATATGGAACTGAGCACCATCCGCATAATCCAGTACCCAGCAGCGGCGCCCTTCGCGAACGGGCTTAATCATGCTCTGAGCATTACGGTAAGCTTTTATCTCGTCGCCAACCAACGCTTTCAGTTCGCTCTGAGTAAGATCCTTCGTTCCGAGGGTGCGAAGCAAACAGACAGAATCGACGTCGTACTCCTCCTCATCATTCAAAGGACGAATCGCCGTACCCAGTCGAAAGGACCCCTGCACGTAAACCTGCGGATCGTACTTGACGACGGTGGACTCCGAACGGTGGAGCCAGTCACCGAGTGACGCATAACTACGGCGCGCCTGCTCGTATCGTGATTCACTGATTGCAAGCTCGTCCGCTAACGCGGCGAGAAAATCTTCGGCGGTTTTCGTCGGCATCTTCCTATCCTTCCTGGCTTGGTCAGTGTTCTACAATTAAAATGCCATCATCGATTAGAAGCGCGATGATGCATAGTTGTCCAGCTTAACGAAAGTCAGGCTTAAGGATTGAATGAGCCCAAGAATGCTGAGGTACCAACGCCAGCAACCTTAGCTGCTTTGCTACGTGGGCTCTCTATTGCGAAGTCCGCCGGTGCCCCTGAAATGGGCCGCTCTATAAACCCTTAATGCTGGAGTTCGGAAGGTGGATAGCCCGAAAATTGGCGAAGCGGCTGCTTTCAACCTACTGCAACTGCCCGCGTCTGGCCGATTTCAGGCTACCCCCATACACAGACGGCATTGATCATACTTACGAAGCATGTGGGTCAAATCCAATGCAATCGGGGATCAGTTGCGGTGCAAATGGCTTGTCAATGGGGATGCGATTTCACAGCTAGGGAGGAAGAGCAAGACATCAGCTTCGGAAATTGGTTGATGAGCTCAATTTTACTGGAAAGCTGATAGCTCAACTCTGAACACATCGAGAAGTGGGGACTAAAGTGGGGACCAATCAGAAACAAAAATCAGGGAGCCAGAAAAAAAATGCGCCAACCCTTTGATTATAGTGGTGTCCCAGGGCAGGTTCGAACTGCCAACCTTCCCCTTAGGAGGGGGATGCTCTATCCAATTGAGCTACTGAGACACTGATTGACGCAGCCTGCACGCGGTGCGACAGACGGCGTGCATGTTAACGGCCAGCCCCTGGTTTGTCATGTCGTCCGTAGGGCTTTTTAAGTGTAGGCAAGCGTCTTGGAAGATTGCGGGAACTTTTACCGGGCAATTTGCACTGCGCGAAAATGCAGTCATTGCAGATTGCAATCAGCGTCGTTCGAAAAACCTTACCAAACCCTTGTTTTTAAAGGACTTATCACCCGCTACACTGTTGGCACGGCGGCTGCTACGCCTGTTCTATCAAAAAGAACAATTTGGAGCGTCGTGCCATGAACAGCACCCTCTTGCTTGCAAACGCAGCGGCTCTGGCTTTCTTGCTCGGATCACATTTTTTTCCCAAGGCTGACGTTGAGCAGCCAGTAGCGCAGCGCATGCCGCATTACCTGCAGGTGCAGAAAGCGCCGCAGTGGGCAGTGTTGAGTGATCGCAGCGACGCCTCTACGCACATGGTGAGCGAGCCTGGGCAAGCTGCGGCGCCAACCACCGAACGTCTGGTTTTTTGAAATATTTTCAGGAGTACAACATGTCCAAATCGGCGGCAGGATTTCTGATCCTGGCTTTACTCAGTGGCATTACCCATCTGGCGTTGTTCGAGGAGACGCAAGTCACCTTGCCTCTGGTTGGCTGTGGCGTGTTTGCGGTGCTGTTTGTGCTCGCGCTGATTGCCGGGCGCAAGATCAAATTCGATCCGGTTCTACGCTGAGCTGAATAAGCTTCAGTAATGCGCAGACAGCGGCAGCCAGGTCGCCGGAATTGTCGATCTGATGGACGGGGCTGTCGCTGGATCTTCGATCTTTGAACAATGCATTGCGCGCCAGCCTTGCATCGATCTGATCAGGGGTTTCCCGACCGCGTCCGAGCAAGCGCTGACGCAGCACCTCGTCATTGACGGTCAGCAGCACTGGTACCAGATCCGGATATCGCTCCATCGCCTGGCGCAGGTTAGCTCGGGAGCCGTTTACCAGCACATGCCTACCGGCTTGCAGCCATTCATCCATTTCCCCTGGAATGCCGTAAGAAAGGTCGTTGGCTTGCCAAGCCAGGGAAAAAGCGCCGGCCTGTTGCTGCCGCGCGAACTCTTCAGGCGTGACGCCGATAGCGTCTTCACCGACGGACTCTGCTGATCGAGTAATCACCCGACGCATCACTTCACAGTTCAACGCGCGCAATGGCTCACGCGACGCTTCGATCAGGCTGTCCTTGCCCGAACCGGACGGCCCCATCAGGTAAAAAAGTTTGCCATCCATCCTGTAAACGCCCTCCGACGGGTCCTGCCTCTAGTAAATCGGCAAATTGCCACTATTCTGTACGCATAGGGATCAAAAATAGCGAGCCGCATAGCATGCACGTTCCGAGGTCTTCGGACATTAACGGATATGCATTCGACAGCGGGCAGCGATACGGCTGGGAAAGATTTCCAACCAGTCCGCATTTCTGACAACTGGTGCTGGCATTAAGCCTTTATCCAGCTCAATATTTGTCACAGAATTGACGCCAATGATCTGGCAAATTTGAGGCATGATGCCGGCCTCTTAACAATTCAGGTTGAACCAATTGGTCCGGATGCTTGTCCTACCACACATCCTGCGGCCAATCCCGAGAACCGCTCCCCTGAACTAACCGGTTAAATATATGCGCCCATTGAAACAGGCAATTTATTCCAGCCGTACGGCTGACAAGTTTGTCGTACGTCTGCCAGACGGAATGCGTGAACGCATTGCCGAGGTGGCTCGCAATCATCATCGCAGCATGAACTCCGAGATCATTGCGCGCCTTGAGCAGAGTCTCATTCAGGAAGGCGCACTGGGCGAAGAGCTGAGCATGCGCCTGGACAGCCCGGAGCTGTCGCTGCACGAGCGCGAGCTGTTGCAACGCTTCCGTCAGCTGTCGCATCGTCAGCAGAACGCCCTGGTGTCGCTGATCGCTCACGACGCAGAGATGGCCGCAGACGCGTCCTGAGTCATACCGAACACATTGAAGCCAGCATGATTGCTGGCTTTTTTTTGCCTCGTTTTCAACATATCGCAGGCGCAAAAAAAGCCCGTCCTTTGACGGGCCTTTGGATTGCATGAGGTTAAAGCAGGAAAATTGTCGCCAACCCGAGGAAGATGAAGAAGCCACCGCTGTCTGTCATCGCTGTGATCATCACGCTGGCACCCATCGCCGGATCGCGACCCATCTTCGCCAGCGTCATCGGGATCAACACGCCCATCAACGCCGCCAGCAACAGATTGAGCGTCATCGCCGCCGTCATCACCACGCCGAGCGACCAACTGCCGTAGAGCATGTACGCGACCACACCGATCACCCCGCCCCAAACCAGACCGTTGATCAATCCCACCGCCAGCTCTTTGCGCATCAATCGTGACGTATTGCCGGTGCTGACCTGATCCAGCGCCATGGCACGGACGATCATGGTGATAGTCTGGTTACCGGAGTTGCCACCGATACCCGCGACGATCGGCATCAATGCTGCCAATGCCACCAATTTCTCGATCGAGCCTTCGAACAGACCGATCACCCGCGAAGCAACAAATGCAGTGATCAGGTTCACCGCCAGCCAGGCCCAACGGTTGCGCAGGGATTTCCACACTGAAGCGAAAATATCTTCTTCTTCACGCAAACCGGCCATGTTGAGGACTTCGCTTTCGCTTTCCTCACGGATCAGGTCGACCATTTCGTCGATGGTCAGACGGCCGATCAGCTTGCCGTTCTTGTCGACCACCGGCGCGGAGATCAAGTCGTAACGCTCGAATGCCTGAGCGGCGTCGTAGGCGTCTTCGTCCGGGTGGAAACTGACCGGATCGCTGGCCATCACCTCGGCGACCTGCTTCTCCGGATCGTTGACCAGCAGACGCTTGATCGGCAGTACGCCTTTGAGTACGCCGTCGTAATCGACAACGAACAATTTGTCGGTATGACCGGGAAGTTCTTTGAGGCGACGCAGATAACGCAGAACCACTTCCAGGCTGACATCCTCACGGATGGTCACCATCTCGAAGTCCATCAGCGCACCGACCTGATCCTCGTCGTAGGACAGAGCCGAACGCACGCGTTCGCGTTGCTGGTTATCCAGACTCTCCATGAGTTCATGGACGACGTCTCGCGGCAGTTCGGAGGCAAGGTCAGCGAGCTCGTCAGCATCCATGTCCTTGGCCGCAGCCAGGAGCTCGTGATCGTCCATGTCGGCGATCAGCGTTTCACGGACAGAATCGGATACTTCGAGAAGAATATCGCCGTCGCGATCGGCCTTGACCAGTTGCCAGAGCGTCAGACGATCGTCCAGCGGCAAGGCTTCAAGAATATAGGCTACGTCGGCGGAGTGCAGATCATCGAGCTTGCGTTGCAGCTCGACGAGGTTTTGCCGGTGAACCAGGTTTTCCACACGGTCGTGGTGCGGACCTTCCTGGCGATGAGTCAGGTCTTCAACGACACGCTGGCGCTGCAGCAGCTCAACGACCTGAGCCAGGCGATCCTGCAGGCTTTCCTGGGTTTTCTTTACTTCGATTTCGGACATAGGCGAACTCCACTCCCAGCAGCGGGGCACGCCGGAAGTATCAATCAGTCAATTCATGATTGGTGAAACGGGCTACTGAACAACTACTGGGTAAGTCCATGGAGGTTTTCCATAAGCCCCGGCGGGGCTGACGGGCGCAATGATACACGCCTGACGGTTTAAAACGTTGAAAAAATCACGGCTGAAACAAGCGCTTGCGAAACAAACCTGAGCGCCTTCCTGATCCGTGCAAATGCGACGACTCATCTTGAAAAGAAAACACACCAGCGATGCAAAAAGCAGCGACTACTCTTGGACGTAGATCGTCACGGAGGACATCGAATGCCCGTAAAACCAGCGTTTTTTCTACTGACCGCCCTGCTCCACGCCACGCCGTCCAACGCCGCTACACTTCATCGTTGCCAAGCCTCTGACGGCCGCATCACCTTCACGTCGATGAGCTGCGCAACTGGCGAGCAACTCTCGATTCAGGAGGTTCACCCCTACTCCCCAGGCTGGGTCGCGATCATGCCGGAATTCGATCACGAAACTGTGACCGGCATGAAAGACCGTGGACGCGAACCGGGCATCGTGGGCGGTGCCGAACACAAATGTGGAAACCTGATCGACAGCAGGCAGCGGCGTGAGGCAATCATCAACCGGCGCGTCGTTGCCGGCATGAGCCAGCGGGACGTCGAAAGCGCACTGGGCAAGCCAGACAAGATCAACACGCGCACGTCGACCACGAGCTATCGTTACGACCTCAAGCGAGGCCGCAGTGCTCAAATTGATTTTGATGAAAGAGGCTGCGTGAAGGGAAAAGACAAATCCCGGACAGCAAAAAGCCCGCGTTAAACGCGGGCTTCTTGGTATATGGTGCACTCGACAGGATTCGAACCTGTGACCGCTCGGTTCGTAGCCGAGTACTCTATCCAGCTGAGCTACGAGTGCATTTTGTGTTTTTAAACCAGACCACAACTGGCTGAAACCGAGTTACTCACCTTACAGCAAATAACTCTTAAATGGTGCACTCGACAGGATTCGAACCTGTGACCGCTCGGTTCGTAGCCGAGTACTCTATCCAGCTGAGCTACGAGTGCATTTGTTGCCGCGCATTATAGGCCGTCTAATCTCTATGTCAAACACTTTTTCTAGTAATTTCAACAACTTACAGAAGAAGCCAGATTACAACGTACTAAGCAAATAATGGCGGAGAACGGGGGATTCGAACCCCCGACACCCTTTTGAGGTGTACTCCCTTAGCAGGGGAGCGCCTTCGGCCACTCGGCCAGCTCTCCGCAACACGGGGCGTATATTAACCAGCTTCTTCCCCGTTTGCAAACATAAAAATCGATAAAAATTAATGGCTTGGTTCTTCGTCCTTCTCTTTCTTTATACGCAGGTAAATTTCCTCACGGTGCACCGCAACCTCTTTCGGAGCGTTGACGCCGATACGCACCTGGTTTCCTTTGACGCCGAGCACGGTCACGGTGATTTCGCCGTCACCGATAATCAGGCTTTCCGCGCACCGACGAGTCAAAATCAGCATACCTTTCTCCTTACGCCATTCATTTCAGGGACAACAGTCTGCAAAAAAAAGGCACCCGACCTACGACCGCAGCGATCGTAGTCCTACATGCCTGAGTATTGACCAGCGCGAGCAAAAGAACAGTTCCGGGGCTCACGCCATTCAAAAATAAAGGGCGCGGTAAGACCGCGCCCTTTACAGAATCGGATTACTCGCCCTGACGGGCCGGAGCATCCAGTTCGAAAGCCGTGTGCAGCGCGCGCACGGCCAGTTCCAGGTACTTCTCTTCGATCACTACGGAAACCTTGATTTCCGAGGTCGAGATCATCTGGATGTTGATGCTTTCCTTGGCCAGGGATTCGAACATGCGGCTCGCCACGCCTGCGTGGGAACGCATGCCGACGCCGACGATCGAGACCTTGGCAATCTTGGTGTCGCCAACGACTTCGCGGGCACCGATCTCGCGAGCAGTGTTTTCCAGCACGGTCTGTGCGGCCTGGTAGTCGTTGCGGTGCACGGTGAAGGTGAAGTCGGTGGTGTTATCGTGCGCGACGTTCTGCACGATCATGTCGACTTCGATGTTCGCGGCGCTGATCGGGCCGAGAATCTTGAACGCCACACCCGGGGTGTCTGGCACGCCACGGATGGTCAGCTTGGCTTCATCGCGATTGAAAGCGATGCCGGAAATGATCGGCTGTTCCATGGTTTCCTCTTCATCAATAGTAATGAGGGTGCCCGGACCCTCCTTGAAGCTGTGCAGTACGCGCAGCGGAACGTTGTACTTGCCGGCGAATTCCACCGCACGGATCTGCAGCACCTTGGAACCGAGGCTGGCCATTTCCAGCATCTCTTCGAAGGTGATCTTGTCCAGGCGCTGAGCGACCGGCACCACACGCGGGTCGGTGGTGTAGACACCGTCGACGTCGGTGTAGATCTGGCACTCATCCGCCTTCAAGGCTGCTGCCAGTGCCACGCCGGTAGTGTCGGAACCGCCACGCCCGAGGGTGGTGATATTGCCGTGCTCGTCGACGCCCTGGAAACCGGCGACAACCACCACGCGACCTGCCTTCAGATCACCGCGAATCTTCTGGTCATCAATCTGCAAGATACGCGCTTTGTTGTGCGCACTGTCGGTCAGGATCCGCACCTGATTACCGGTGTACGACACCGCCGGCACACCGCGCTTGATCAGCGCCATGGCCAACAGGGCAATCGTTACCTGCTCACCGGTGGAAACGATCACGTCCAGCTCGCGCGGAACCGGTTGCGCCTCGCCACTGATTTGCTTGGCCAGATCGATCAGACGGTTGGTTTCGCCGCTCATTGCAGACAGCACAACCACCAGGTCATCGCCGGCATCGCGGAATTTCTTAACCTTGTCGGCGACCTGCTCGATTCTCTCGACAGTGCCGACCGAGGTGCCTCCAAATTTCTGTACGATCAAAGCCATTTCAAAGCCGCCTCTGCCCATGAAGGGCGCCCAATAATCTTTCGAACAGTCGCCGGGCCCGCCACTAGACTGCGTGCCCGGCGAGCCGTCTTATAAAGCCTGCTCGACGAATGGAACGGTCAGCGCCAGTGCGCCATCCAGCGCAGCGGCGTCGACACCGCCGCCCTGCGCCATGTCTGGACGACCACCGCCCTTCCCGCCCACTGCCGCAGCGGCCTGTTTCATCAAATCACCGGCTTTGAGTTGGCCAGTCAGGTCCTTGGTCACGCCTGCAACCAGTACGACCTTTTCCTCATGGACACCGCCGAGCAGGATCACTGCGCGGCCGAGTTTGTTTTTCAGCTGATCGACCAGCGCCAGCAGCGCCTTGCCGTCCTGACCATCCAGACGGGCGGCCAACACCTTCACATCCTTGACGTCCACCGCCGAGGCCGACAGATCGTCGCCCGCAGCGCTGGCAGCCTTGGCTTGTAACTGCTCGAGTTGTTTCTCCAGCAGACGGTTGCGCTCCAGTACCGCCGAGAGCTTGTCGATCAGGTTGTCGCGGCTGCCCTTGACCAGGCTGGCCGCTTCCTTGAGTTGTTCTTCCGCCGCGTTCAAGTAGGCCAGCGCCGCAGCACCGGTGACTGCCTCGATACGACGCACGCCCGATGCCACACCACCTTCGCTGATGATTTTCAGCAGGCCGATGTCGCCGGTACGGTTGGCGTGGATACCGCCGCACAGTTCGACCGAGAAGTCGCCCATGCTCAGCACGCGCACGCTGTCGCCATACTTCTCGCCGAACAGCGCCATGGCGCCTTTGTTCTTCGCGGTTTCGATGTCGGTTTCTTCGGTTTCAACGGCGGAGTTCTTGCGAATCTCGGCGTTGACAATGTCTTCCAGCTGCTTGATCTGTTCTGGCTTGATCGCTTCGAAGTGGCTGAAGTCGAAACGCAGGCGCTGACTGTCGACCAACGAGCCCTTCTGCTGCACGTGTTCGCCCAGTACCTGACGCAACGCAGCGTGGAGCAAGTGAGTGGCCGAGTGGTTCAGCGCGGTGGCGTGACGCACTTCGGCGTCGACGTGGGTATCCACTGGCGCGCCAATGGTCAGGCTGCCCGAGGCCAGCACACCGTGGTGCAGGAATGCGCCGCCGGTCTTGGTGGTGTCACGCACGTCGAAGCGGCTGTTGCCGGCCTGAATGAAACCGCAGTCACCGATCTGGCCACCGGACTCAGCGTAGAACGGCGTCTGGTTGAGCACGATCACGCCTTCCTGACCTTCGCTCAATACGTCGACCGACTGACCGTCCTTATAGATCGCGACGATTTTTGCCGAGCCGCTGGTGGCGGCGTAACCGGTGAACTCGGTGGCCACGTCAACCTTGACCAAGGTGTTGTAGTCCAGACCGAACGAGCTGGCCGAACGCGCGCGGACACGCTGCGCTTCCATCTCGCGTTCGAAGCCGGCTTCGTCGACGGTCAGGCCGCGTTCGCGGGCGATGTCGGCGGTCAGGTCCATCGGGAAACCGTAGGTGTCGTAGAGTTTGAACACTACGTCGCCCGGCACCACTGTGCCTTTGAGCTCGGCCAGATCCTGCTCGAGAATCTTCAGGCCGTGCTCCAGAGTCTTGGAGAACTGCTCTTCTTCGGCCTTGAGCACGCGCTCAATGTTGCTCTGCTGCTTCTTCAGTTCCGGGAACGCTTCGCCCATCTCGGCAACCAGCGCCGCGACGATCTTGTAGAAGAAACTGCCGGTGGCGCCGAGCTTGTTGCCGTGACGGCAGGCGCGACGGATGATCCGGCGCAGCACGTAACCGCGACCTTCGTTGGACGGCAGCACGCCGTCAGCGATCAGGAAACCGCAGGAACGAATGTGGTCGGACACGACTTTGAGCGACGACTGATCGCCGTTTTCGCAGCCGATCGCTTCGGCCGAAGCCTTCAGCAGGTTCTTGAACAGGTCGATGTCGTAGTTGGAATTGACGTGCTGCATCACCGCACTGATCCGCTCCAGGCCCATGCCGGTGTCCACCGACGGCGCTGGCAACGGATGCAACACGCCATCGGCGGTGCGGTTGAACTGCATGAAGACGTTATTCCAGATCTCGATGTAACGGTCACCATCTTCTTCCGGCGAACCCGGCGGGCCGCCCCAGATGTGCTCGCCGTGATCGTAGAAAATCTCGGTGCACGGGCCGCACGGGCCGGTGTCGCCCATGGTCCAGAAGTTGTCGGATGCGTACGGCGCGCCTTTGTTGTCGCCGATGCGAATCATGCGCTCGGCCGGCACACCGATTTTCTGTGTCCAGATGTCATACGCTTCGTCGTCGGTGGCGTAGACGGTGACCCAGAGCTTTTCCTTTGGCAGCTTGAGCACGCCGGTGAGGAAGGTCCAGGCGAAGGTGATCGCGTCGTGCTTGAAATAATCGCCGAAGCTGAAGTTACCGAGCATTTCGAAGAACGTGTGGTGACGGGCGGTATAACCGACGTTTTCCAGGTCACTGTTCTTGCCGCCGGCGCGCACGCATTTCTGGCTGCTGGTGGCACGGGTGTACGCACGTTTTTCCTGGCCCAGGAAGCAGTCCTTGAACTGGTTCATCCCCGCGTTGGTGAACAGCAGGGTTGGGTCGTTGCCCGGAATCAAAGAGCTGGAGGCTACACGGGTGTGGCCTTGCTCTTCGAAGAAGCGAAGGAAGGCTTCACGGATTTCTGCGCTTTTCATTAGGTTCTTCCACGGAGGCTGCGGCCAAAGGCCTGTTCGAAACGTCGTGAGACGAAGCGACGGCAAAGGGCCGCATTATATCGGCCCTGCGCGCGGGGTACAGCGTGTTTATACGATAGAAACGGTCAATTGGACGGCTAACGCGGTCACTGGCGTGAAAACTCGACGAATGTCGCGATCACTTGCTCGATTTGCGCGCGGCTGACGTCCATGTGCGTGACCATGCGCAAGCGCGCAGCGGCGCTGAGCTTGATCCCCCGTTCGCCGGCAAAGGCCTTGAGCGCTTCTGCCTTGTCGCCCATTTGCACATAAACCATGTTGGTTTGCACCGGTTCCACGACGAAACCGGCCTCACGCAAACCCTCGGCGAGCAAATGGGCGTTGGCATGGTCATCCGCCAGCCGTTCAACATGATGATCCAGCGCGTACAGGCCAGCCGCGGCCAGCAACCCGGCCTGACGCATGCCGCCGCCAACCATTTTGCGCAAACGCCGCGCTTTGCCGATCAGTTGCTCGGAACCGCACAGCACCGAGCCCACCGGCGCGCCAAGACCTTTGGACAGGCACACCGACACCGAATCGAAATGCTGAGTAATTTCCCGCGCATCAACGCCGAGTCTGACCGCCGCGTTATATAGGCGCGCGCCGTCCAGGTGCAATTGCAGGCCGTGCTGCTGAGTGAAGCGTCGCGCCCGGGCCAGATACTCCAGCGGCAGCACCTTGCCTTGCATGGTGTTTTCCAGCGCCAGCAGGCGCGTGCGGGCGAAGTGAAAGTCGTCAGGCTTGATCGCCGCCGCGACCTGCTCCAGATCGAGCGAACCGTCAGCCTGCACTTCCAGCGGCTGCGGCTGAATCGAACCGAGCACCGCCGCACCACCGCCTTCGTACTTATAGGTGTGCGCCTGCTGACCGACGATGTACTCGTCGCCACGCTCGCAATGCGCCATCAAGCCGAGCAGGTTGCTCATGGTTCCGGTAGGCACGAACAGCGCGGCGGCAAAACCCAGGCGTTTGGCCAGTTCGGCCTCAAGGTGATTGACCGTCGGATCCTCGCCGTACACATCGTCCCCGGTGTCCGCTGCGGTCATCGCATCGAGCATGGCGGGAGTCGGTTGGGTGACGGTGTCGCTGCGAAGATCGATAACGCTCATGAACCTGGCCTCTGGTCAGCAGGGGGAAATCCCTTTACGAAGGTCAATTACTGCGGTCATGAGCCGGATTATTCAAGCCTTTAATGAGAAAAGGCCCCGTTACTCTTCAGGAAAGTGCAATGCATGTGGGAGCGGGCTTGCTCGCGAAGGCGGACTGCCAGCCAACATGTGCGTTGACGGTTAAATCGCTTTCGCGAGCAAGCCCGCTCCCACAGATCCTGTATTTCGGTCGGCCGGCATTGAGTATGCAAGCGCTCAAAATCTGTGTTAAAAACGCTGCGCCGCCCGAGAATGGGCGGCGAAAACGTTCTCAGGGCGGGGTGCAATTCCCCACCGGCGGTAATTGCGCGCAATGCGCATAGCCCGCGAGCGCTTGGCGCTGCACACGACTTGAGTCGGGTGCGTCGGCAAGGTCAGCAGACCCGGTGTGATTCCGGGGCCGACGGTCATAGTCCGGATGAAGAGAGAACGGGATTGAAGCCAAAGGGCCGTCCGCGTGCATTCGTGCGTGCGCTCGTACCCTTGCATCCCTTTCGATTCATAACGCCCTGTTTTTCACACAAACAGGAGTCAGAACATGCAACCCACCGCTATCGACAGCAAAAGCAAACACCCACAGGGCGGGCGCGTCGCGTTCATCCAGGCCTGCTGGCACAAGGAAATCGTCGACCAGAGCCGTAAAGGCTTCATCGCCGAAATGCTGGTGCAGGGTTATCAGGAATCGGACATCGATTTCTTTGAAGTCGGCGGCGCCTTTGAAATGCCGCTGCACGCCAAGCTGCTGGCCAAGTCCGGCCGCTACGCCGGCATCGTTGCCGCCGCCCTGGTGGTCGACGGCGGCATCTACCGTCACGAGTTCGTTGCGCAATCGGTGGTCAGTGGCCTGATGCAGGTGCAACTGGAAACCGAAGTGCCGGTGTTCTCGGTGTCGCTGACCCCGCATCACTTCCATTCGGGTGAAGAGCATCAGAAATTTTTCTTCGAACACTTTGTGCACAAGGGTCAGGAAGCGGCGCGGACTTGCGCCGATACGTTGCAGAAGATTCGGGCATTGCGCCGCACCGAGCCGCAGGCTGTAGCGGTCTGATTCTTACATGATCGTTCCCACGCTCTGCGTGGGAATGCCTCAATGGGCGCTCTGCGTCCGCTGTTGGGACGCGGAGCGTCCCGGGCTGCATTCCCACGCGGAGCGTGGGAACGATCACATGGGATGTAATGAACTCAGGCGAGGTTTTCGTCAGTAGCCGGGACGATCAGGATGCCGGCGCGCAGGCCGTTCTTCACTTTTGGGTTGGGGAAGATGATTCGTGCGCCCTGCTCTTCGATCACCCAACGGGTATTGGCCAAGTCTTCGGCCAGCACATAACCCGGTTCGAGCTCGGAAAAGTTTTCGATGTCCGCCGGCAGGTTCAGGTGGAACGCATCGCTGTGCTTGATGATTTCCCGCGCCACGCTGAACAGCTGCAAGCCGTCCAGTCCCTCTTCCGTCTCCGGCTCAGTGCCTTCGATGATCTGCTTCAGACGGGTTTCCAGCAGTGAAACGTTAACGCCGTCGTTCTGCCCGAACGGTCGCGCCTTCCCCAGTTCCAGGGTGAAAGCCTCGGCATCGAGCTTGTCGTAGGTGTACGCGCTGAACACGATCGACGGTTTGTTCTGCAACAGCACCGCTTCCATGCCGGCGGCGCGCAGGCGCGCCAGTTCACGACGGGAATGCTGGCGCCCCTCCTTCCACGGGTACAAGGCGAACTGTTCGATCTTCGAACCGCGAATCGCCGTGTGCAGGTCGTAGTGCAAACGCTGGCGCTCGGGTTTGCTGAAGAAAGTCGCCGCCAGACGCTCCAGCTCACAGGCGCGCAACGCTTCGCTGCCACTGCTTTGTTCATGCCGGCCGTTGAACAGCCGGTTGACGTCCTGCTCGATGAAGCGCTCGCCTTTGCGCATCGCCTCGGGATTACCGAACAGGAACAGAATGCGTGCGCGCGGCTTCAAGTCGCCGCGAGCGATGTCGTGCAGCAGCCGATCGAGCAACTCGATCGGTGCGGTTTCGTTGCCATGGATGCCCGCCGACAGCAGCAGGTCCAGGCCATTGTCGCGCGCTTGCGGGGGCCGGACTTCCAGCGCCCCTTCGCTCAACCAGCGCATGCGCACGCCTTCGACAGTCAGTTGAGTCTTCTCCGCCGGTTCGCGGCCGGCGAGGGTCAGTTCAAGCAGTTTGCCGAGGGCGAGCATAGAGCGGTTTCCTTAATGGTCGTGGTTGCAATCCGGGCCGTGTACGTGATCCTCGTCAGCGCCGAGGTCAGCCGGTTCCATTTCCAGTTGCAGACTTACCAGATTAGTCGCCAATGGGCGCAGCAGCAGGTTGGCGTACTCTTCGTCACCTTCCTCGACGTCCACGCCGATCAGCAACTGGCCACGGCCGTCCTGCTGGATCCACAGCTCCTTGCCTTGCCAAATGACCGCAACGCGGGTGCACGAGGTTTGCAATTGCGTGCCGTCGGTGTCTTCAAGGATCAGCTGCAGGGAATCGCTCATGTTTTTACTCTCTTGGGGTGACACGCCGCGCGCCACATTCAGGCAGCGCGCCGGCGATCAATTGATCTGGAAGGGATAAACCGCGCCCAGTTTAAGGATTTGCGTCAGTTCATCCAGTGCCGTCCGGCATTCAAGCAGCAACTGCGGATCCGCCAGATCGGTTTCGCTCAGACGGTCGCGGTAGTGCTTTTCAACCCATGCGGTCAACGAACCGTACAACGGAGCCGTCATGATAACCCCTGGATTGACGGCCGCCAGTTCGGTTTCATTCAGCGCCACGCGCAGACGCAGGCACGCCGGACCGCCGCCATTCTGCATGCTTTGCTTGAGGTCGAAGACCTTCACTTCGCGGATCATTGCGCCGGAACTGGTCAGGCTTTGCAGATAAGCCCAGACACGCTCGTTGGCCTGGCATTCCTGCGGCACGATCAGCAGCATCGAGCCATCGGCACGCGACAGCAACTGGCTGTTGAACAGGTAGGAACGCACCGCGTCGTCGACGCTGACCGCCGAACGCGGCACGCAAACGGACTGGAAGTGGCCGCCGACCTTGGCCAGTTTGCCTTGCAGTTCGGCGAGCATCTTGTCGGTCTCAAGGAACGCGTCCTCGTGATAGAACAGCACTTCACCGTTGCCCACGGCGATCACGTCGTTATGAAACACGCCCTGATCGATCACATTGGGATTCTGCTGGGCATAGACAACGCCGTCTTCACGCAGACCGTGCAGGCGGGCCACGGCTTGCGAGGCTTCGAGGGTCTGGCGCGCCGGGTATTTCTGCGGCGCCGGGAAACGATTGTCGAATGCGCTGCGGCCGAACACGAAAAACTCGACGCCCGCCTCGCCATACTCACGGCAGAAACGTGTGTGGTTGGCCGCGCCTTCGTCGCCGAACTGCGCCACTGCCGGCAATGCCGCGTGATGGGCGAAGTGCTGTTGATTGGCGAACATCGCGCCGAGCACGCGGCTGGTGGTCGGGTGTTCGATGCTGCGGTGGTATTTGCAGTTGAGGTTGGCAGCAGTGAAATGCACGCGGCCGTCAGCGGTGTCGGCACTCGGGCTGACCGTGGCGGCGTTGGCTACCCACATGCTCGACGCCGAGCAACTGGCGACCAGCAGCGGCATCGCCTCTTTGGCGGCGCGCTCGATCACTTGCGCGTCCGTGCCGCTGAAGCCCAGACGGCGCAGCGCGGCCACGTCGGGACGTTCCTGCGGAGCCAGCACGCCTTGCTGAAAGCCCATGTCCATCAGCGCTTTCATCTTTGCCAGACCTTGCAGCGCCGCTTCCTTCGGGTTGGAGGATTGCTGACTGTTGCTCTGCGAGGCGACGTTGCCGTAGGACAGACCGCCGTAGTTATGGGTCGGCCCCACTAGACCGTCAAAATTGACTTCATAGGATTTCATCAGCGAGGCTCCACGAGAATCTGTTGTTATAGGCTTCAGTAACTATTCTTTGCGACCGAGGTGCGACGATTCGACCTGCTCGCGAATGGGCATCACGCCATTTTCACGCCGGGTGTCAGGGCGGCAGGCAACACCAGGCTCGGAGTTTCCAGCGACGCCACCGGGTACGCGCAATAATCCGCTGCGTAGTAGGCGCTGGCGCGGTGGTTGCCCGAGGCGCCGACGCCGCCGAACGGCGCGCTGCTCGCGGCGCCGGTCAGCTGCTTGTTCCAGTTGACGATGCCGGCGCGGCTTTCCAGCCAGAACTGCTGATAACGCGCTTCGGAATCCGAGAGCAAACCGGCGGCCAGCCCATAAGCGGTGTTGTTGGCCTCAGTGATCGCCGCAGCGAAATCGGTGTAGCGGATCACTTGCAGCAGCGGCCCGAACAGTTCTTCGTCCGGACGCTCGGCCACCGCCGTCACATCGACAATGCCCGGAGTCAGCAGCGCCGACTGGGCCTGTGGCTGAGTCATTTCCAGCAGCGACACTGCGCCGTTGGTCAGCAGATGTTCCTGTGCATCCATCAGCGCTTTTGCCGCGCCAAGGGAAACCACCGAGCCCATGAACGGGGCAGGTTGTTGATCGAACGCGCCGACTTCGATGGTCGCGCTGACTTCCACCAGACGCTTGAGCAGGCTGTCGCCCCACGCGCCTTGCGGCACCAGCAGACGGCGGGCGCAGGTGCAGCGCTGGCCGGCGGAAATGAACGCCGACTGAATGATCGTGTACACCGCCGCGTCCAGATCAGCGACCTGATCGACCACCAGCGGGTTGTTGCCGCCCATCTCCAGCGCAAGAATCTTGTCCGGACGACCGGCGAATTGCTGGTGCAGATGGTTGCCGGTGCGGCTCGAACCGGTGAAGAACAGACCGTCGATCCCCGGGTTCGATGCCAGGGCGATGCCGGTTTCCCGTGCGCCTTGCAGCAGGTTCAGCACGCCCGCCGGCAGGCCGGCTTCGATCCAGCACTTGACCGTCAGCTCGGCGACTTTCGGCGTCAGCTCGCTGGGTTTGAACAGCACGGTGTTACCGGCCAGCAACGCCGGAACGATATGACCGTTGGGCAGGTGACCGGGGAAGTTGTAAGGGCCAAACACCGCGACCACGCCGTGCGGCTTGTGGCGCAATACGGCGGTGGCGTCGCCCAGCGGGCCGCTCTTCTCGCCGGTCCGCTCGCGATAGCTTTGTACCGAGATGGCAATCTTGTTGACCATGCTGGTGACTTCGGTCGAGGCTTCCCACAGCGGCTTGCCGGTTTCCTCGCCGATGGTGCGGGCCAGTTCGTCAGCATGATTTTTCAGCGCCGCCGCAAAGGCTTCGAGCACGCTGATACGCTCATCGAGGGTACGACGTGCCCATTCAGGAAATGCCTGGCGAGCAGCCTGCACCGCCGATTCGACCTGCGCAGCAGTAGCGCCCTCCCCCGCCCACAGCACTTGCTGGGTCACCGGGTTCAGCGATTGGAAGGCTTCGCCCTGACCGGCCAGCCACTCACCTGCGATGTATAGCGAATTCATTATTTCGACTCCCGTGCAGCGGACAGCGCCACGGCGCGAACCTGATCGCCGGCGCTGAGTTGAAGACGTTTGGCGGTCTGCGGATCGACCACCAGCGTGCCGGCGGCCAGACGCGCAGGCGCCGCGGTGATGCGGCAATCTTCGCGCTTGCGGTTGTGGATGATGAACGGCGTGGCGTCATCGCCCGGCGTGCCGACCGCCAGCACGAGGGCTTCGCTGTCACGCACCGCGCGGATCTTGCCGGTTTCGCATTCGATGGCCGGGCCGGCGTCGAAGATATCGACGTAACCCTGATAACTGAAACCTTCGCTCTTGAGCATCGCCAGTGCCGGCTCGGTGTCCGGGTGAACCTGGCCGATGACATTGCGCGCATCCGGCGAAAGGAAGCAGGTGTACAGCGGGAATTTCGGCATCAGTTCGGCGATGAACGCCTTGTTGCCGACGCCGGTCAGGTAATCGGCCTGGCTGAATTCCATCTTGAAGAAATGCCGGCCGAGGCTTTCCCAGAACGGCGAGCGCCCGGCGTCATCGGACACGCCACGCATCTCGGCGATGATCTTGTTACCGAACAGCTCCGGAAACTCGGCGATGAACAGCATGCGCGCCTTGGACAGCATCCGGCCGTTGAGACCGTTGCGGTAATCGGCGTGCAGGAACAGCGAGCACAGCTCCGAGTTGCCGGTCAGGTCGTTGGCCAGAAACAGCGTGGGAATTTCGCGGTAGATATTCAGCTCTTGCGAGGCGCTAACGGTCAGGCCGACGCGGAAGTTGTACCACGGCTCACGCAGACCGACCGCGCCAGCGATGGCGGAAATCCCCACCACACGGCCGTCGTCGTCTTCGAGCACGAACAGGTAGTCCGCATCGCCACGCCCGGCTTCGCCGCGAAAAGTCTTCTCGGCCCAGCCGACCCGATGGGCCAGACGTTCTTCGTTGGCCGGCAAGGTGGTGAGGCCGGTGCCGGTGCTGCGGGCCAGGTCGATCAGCGCGGATAAATCGCTGCTGCGTACGGGACGAACAATCATGCTATCTCCTCAAACGGGTCGCTCGCGCCACCCGTGAAACTCGCTAAGGCGTTAAACCGCCACCAGGCGCACGCTGGCACCTTCACCGACGCCCAAGGCTTCGGCCGCTTCCAGATCCAGCGTCACCGGTTTGCCCGGCGCGTAATCCAGCTCGAGCAACACCGCGCGGTAATCCTGCAACTGCGCGTTGGCCACCAGATACTGACGCCCGGCGCCTTTGACCGGCTCACCGATCTTCACCGGCACCACGCGGCTCTGGGCGATCGAACGGATCCCCGACACGCGTGCATGCAGGGTCGGGCCGCCGTCGAAGATGTCGATGTAGTGATCGGTCTCGAAGCCTTCGCGCATCAGGATGTCGAAGGTGATCTGCGCCCGTGGGTGCACCTGGCCCATCGCTTCTTGCGCGGAGTCGGGCAGCAGCGGCACATAGATCGGGTAATGCGGCATCAGCTCGGCGAGAAAGGTGCGGCTTTTCAGCCCGCACAGGCGCTCGGCTTCGGCGTAGTTGAGGTCGAAGAAGTTGCGCCCGATCGCATCCCAGAACGGCGAGTCACCGTTTTCATCGCTGTAACCGACGATCTCGGTCACCACCGAATCGGCGAAACGCTCCGGGTGGCTGGCCACGAACAGCAGGCGACCACGGGAATTGAGCTCGGCCCAGGGCGATCCGACCAGCTCGCGCTGCACGTAGAAGCTGGTCAGCAGGCTGTTGCCGGTCAGGTCGTGGCACTGCGAAAGCACGTGGATCTTGTTGTGGATCTTCAGCTCGCGGGAAGCGTGAACGAAGGTCTCGTTACGGAAGCTGTAGAACGGCTCAGAGTAACCGGCGGAAGCGACGATGGCCGAGCAGCCGACCAGTTTGCCGGTGGCGGAATCTTCGAGGACGAAGAAATAGCTTTCTTCACCGTTGAAGCTCACTTCGGCGGCGAACGACGCTTCGCTCGCGGCGATCTTGTCGCTCAGACGTTCCACGTCATCCGGCAAGGAAGTGACACCAATCGGGCTGTCCGCAGCCAGACGCTGTACCTCGCCCAGATCAGCCATTTGCGCGGGGCGCATCACCAGCATGGTGTCACTCCTTTCTCTCATAAAAATCACAGAAAAAAACCGGGCTCTGACTGTTTGAACAGCGCTCAGTGTGGGAGCGGGCTTGCTCGCGAAAGCGTTGTATCAGTCGACATTTTCGCTGTCTGACCCACCGCTTTCGCGAGCAAGCCCGCTCTCACATTTGATCCAGCCCGGCTTTGCAAATTTGATCGACGCCTGAAATCTCCAGGCGCCGAAAGGTTCATCAGGCTTGCGTCAACTTCGCCGCGGCACGTTCGAAGCGGTCCAGACCGGCATCGATATCGGCGTCTTCAACCACCAGGCTCGGGGCGAAACGGATCACGTCCGGGCCAGCCTGGAGAATCATCAGGCCTTCCTGTTCGGCGGCGTTGAAGATGTCCTTGGCCTTGCCTTTCCAGGCATCGCTCAGCACGCAACCGATCAGTAGACCGAGACCGCGTACCTGAGTGAACAGGCCGTATTTCTCGCCGATCTGTTGCAGGCGGGTCTTGAACTTGTCGTGCTTGGCGTTCACGCCGTTCAACACCTCAGGGGTGTTGACCACGTCGATCACCGCTTCGGCGACGGCGCAGGCCAGCGGGTTACCGCCGTAGGTGGTGCCGTGGGTGCCGACGACCAGATGTTTGGCCAGCGCTTCGGTGGTCATCATCGCCGCGATCGGGAAACCGCCGCCCAGGCTCTTGGCGCTGGTGAGGATGTCCGGGGTCACACCGTAATGCTGGTAGGCGAACAGCTTGCCGCTACGGCCCATGCCGGTCTGCACTTCGTCGAACACCAGCAGCGCGTTGTGCGCGTCGCACAATTCACGGGCGCCTTGCAGGTAAGCCAGTTCGGCCGGCAGCACGCCGCCCTCGCCCTGGATCGGCTCGAGCACGACCGCGCAGGTCTTGTCGGACACCGCCGCTTTCAGCGCCGCCAGATCGTTATATGGAACGTGGGTGATGCCGGTGATTTTCGGGCCGAAACCGTCGGAGTACTTCGACTGGCCACCGACGTTGACGGTGAACAGGGTACGGCCATGGAAGCTGTTCAGCGCGGCGATGATTTCGTATTTCTCGCTGCCGAAGCGGTCGAACGCGACGCGACGGGCCAGCTTGAACGCGGCCTCGTTGGCTTCGGCGCCGGAGTTGCAGAAGAACACGCGCTCGGCAAACGTGGCGTCGATCAGCTTGTGCGCCAGGCGCAGCGCCGGTTCGTTGGTGAACACGTTGGACACGTGCCACAGCTTGTTCGCCTGTTCGGTCAACGCACCGACCAGCGCCGGATGCGCGTGGCCCAATACGTTGACGGCAATCCCGCCGGCGAAGTCGATCAGCTCACGGCCGGCCTGATCCCAGACCCGGGAACCGGCGCCACGCACCGGAATGAAAGCGGCAGGCGCGTAGTTGGGAACCATTACCTGGTCGAAATCGGCGCGTTGTACCGCAGCGTGCTCAACGGACATCGGAGTCTCCTGAAAAGGAACACTCGCCGGAAACTGGCGAGCGATTGGGGGGATTGTAAGGACAGTTTGGTGCCCGGCCTTGTCGCCAAGCGACAACTTCTTATAGCGCAAACCCCGGATTTTCCCGGGTTTACGGCAATGCGACATATAGCGTCGCAAAGGCGCAGTTTACCGGGCGCGGCCGATTTGCGGCAGGCCGCGCAGGATAGCAAGTCAGCCTCGCGCCAGAGGCATAAATATGTACCGCACGAAGGGCGCGTCCTGCTGGTTTGCTGGGGGTTCTTACCGACGCCAAGGAATGGCCATGCATTTGTCGCAAGCACACCCATCCGTCACCGCTGCTGACACAAACAACGCGCAACATGCGGCTGAACATTATCAACCGCTCAAAGTGGCGATCCCTCAGTGGTTGGGCAACACCTCAGTCACCCGACGTGAAGCGCTGAAGAACAGCGTCCCGCTGTTGCCCCGAGCGCTCAAGTCGGCACCCGCCGAACAGCACGCGCTGATGAAAACCCTCGCTGGCGCGCATATCGATGCACAGAGCCAGGTCGATAAAAGTCTGGAACATCTGCAGGACGCCGCCGCCTTCGCCGAGCCCTTGCTCAAGGCCGAGCTGAAAAGCTCTTTCGATCTGGACCTGGATGTCAGAAACACCTTCGTGCGCCTGTACATCCCGGCGACCACCCCGCTGTTCCCGATCAAGACCGGCGCACGGGTCTGGAGCGTTTCACTGCTGGAGGCGGCGCTGCATAACTTCGAAGATCGGGAAACCCAAGACAACGCGTTCGAAGCTGAATCGACATTCACCACGGCGCCGACGCTGACCGGGCAATTCGAAACCCTGCCCGCGATCAAAGCCCGATTGAGCATCCCCGCCTTCACCCAGCTGTGCCGGCGGCTGGACATCGGCGCGAAATACAAAGCCAGCCTGGAAGACAACCTCGGTTATTCGGATCCGATGGTCGCCACGGTGTTGCGCAACAAACTCGACGCCAGCGAGAAAACCGCTATGAAAGCGGCCCTGCAGTGGGCGCGAATGAACCGCGATGTCTCGGAGAGTGCTGTGCGCCTGGTCGAGGCCTTGCTCGATGGCATGAAAGGCCTCTATGTAAACGGCGCGCCCTTGCTCTGTCATGACGTGAGCATGCTTTGCGCGCCGCTGACCGGCATCGTCGTGTTCGCCCCGGACCTGTACCTCTCACAAAACAATGCGCGGGTCGTTGCGTATGTCCCGGATGACCCCGAACATCCGTTCAAGGAATACACCTCGCCACTGGAGATGATCGTTGAACTGACGCGCCAGCTGCGCTCAAAGGACTATCAGCGTTTCTTCAGCCGTTTCGTCAGTCACGAGCAACGCGGGTTCTTCTTCAGCACCCTCAACAGCCGCCTCAGCGAAATCAAGTGGCACCCGCACGAACCCGGCAGTTCCCTGCCGGCGTGGCGCGAAGCGCCGGTGGAGCGGCCCGATCTGCAGACGGCGCTGGTGCCCTTCCATGACGACATCTGGCAGCACCTGCATCAGGCAAAACTGAACAAGGTGTTCAACGACGCGCGAAGCATTGCCGTGCCCACGGCCGTCGTCGATCAAAAGGCGCGCTGGGCATTCTGGGATTCAGTGGTCGAGATCATTTCCACCATTGCCCAGACCGCCGCGCTGATCGTCGCGCCGTTTGTGCCAGTGCTGGGCGAAGCGATGATGGCGTACATGGCTTATCAGATGCTCGACGAAGTGTTCGAGGGCATCGTCGAATGGGGCCAGGGCCGTAACACCGAAGCGTTCGGGCATTTGATGGGCACCGTTGAATCGATGATTCAGCTGGGCATGTTTGCCGTGGGCGGGGCGATCGCATCGGCCGAGTTTCGCAATGTCTTGCCCAGGGACGTGGTGGCGTTTATCGACCGCTTCAAACCGGTGAAACTGGCCAACGGCGCAACCCGCTACTGGGAGCCCGATTTGGAGCGCTATCAACATCCCGCCAGGCCACCCGCGGATTCACAACCCAATGAACGGGGCCTGCATCTGCATCAGGACAAGCAGCTGTTACCCCTCGAAGAAGCGCACTTCTCGGTCAAGGAACATGAGGTGCCCGGCCAGTACCGTATCGAACACCCGACCCGTCCCGATGCGTACCGGCCGGTGGTGCGGCACAACGGCAACGGCGCCTGGCACACCGAGCTCGAACAACCGATGGAGTGGGACGGCGAAACCGCACTGCGGCGCATCGGCCCTGCGGTAGAAACCTTTACCCCGGCCGAGCGCGAAACCCTTCTTCAGGTGAGCGGCAGCAGCGAAGACGCGGTGCGCAAGATGCACGTCAATCAGGAGAAAATCCCACCGCTACTGGCCGACAGCATCCAGCGTTTCAAGATTGATCAGCAGTTGCAGCGCTTTATCGATCAGCTAGACAGCGATGTCGATGAAGATTTTTTGCGCGCCGATCAGGTTACGCAATTGCAATTGCTCAGCGAGCGGGGCCGCTGGCCGAGCAACCAGCGCCTGCGCCTGATCGATCGCAACGGTGAGCTGCTCTGGCAGTCGAGCGCAGACGCAAGCCTGCCCTTGACCGAGCTGCGCCAGGACCAGTTGATCGGCGGCGACCTGCTCAAGACGCTGCTTTCCATTCTCGACGACACGCAAATCAAGGCGCTGCTCGCCGAACCCTTCACCGCCAGGCCACCACTTGAGATCCGCACCCAGACCCTGCGCAAGCAATTGGTCGGCCTCGCGAAGACCCACCGAAATGCGCTGTTCGAATCTCGCTATCAAGCGTTGCAGCACATCGACGATCCGCTGGCGCAACAACTCAAGGTTCACAATCCCGACCTGCCCGCGAGCGTCACCCGCGAACTGCTCGAAACCGCCACTGGCAACGAACTTGTGCAAATTAACGAGGGGCAACTGCCACCGCGCCAGCAGGACTTGATGCAACTGGCCAGCCAGGAAGTGCGCGTGTCCCGTGCCTATGAAGGGCTTGAACTTGGCTCAGTGAATAATCCCGACTCCGACTCGCTGGCGCTGCACAGCCTCGAACGGCTGCCGGGCTGGCGCGGCGATGTACAGATCGAAATCCGCGACGGGCGCTACGAAGGGCCGGTCCTCGATAGCATTGGCCGCGAAGATGCCGCCGAAAAAAAGGTCCTGGTAAGGAGCGATGATCATCGCTATCAAGCCTTCGATGATCGCGGCCAGGCGCTGCACTCGCTCAGCGATTTCTACTCCAGCTTGCTGTACGCCTTGCCCGACAGTGAGCGCGCCAGCCTCAACATCGGCATTGGCCAGGGCCAGACGCTGAAGGCCGCCGTCCGCGAACGCACGCTGGAGCGCGAAGCGTTGCGAGCGGTATTGCACGAAACGCCCATTCAGCCACCCGTTCTGGACACGTTAAGGCTGTTGGGCGTCGACGGTTATCCTCGGATCGATCGCGTTGAAAGCCTGAACAACCCTGCGCGCTCTCACGAGCAGGATATCCGCGCGCTTTATCCGAGGATGACCGAACAGCAAGTCCGCGTTCTGGCGGAAAACCTGCGTGCCAGTCCATCCGGCCCGCACGTGGAGATTCAGCGACTGCAAAACGATTACCTGCAATTGCAAAACGATCTGCACATCTGGGCCAACGACCCGCCCGCCAGACATCCCGATACCGGCGCGGCGCTGACTGCGCTGCAAAAGCGCGCCGAAATCCAGAACCGCCGTTTGCTCAGAGAAGAAATCCTCAAGGGCTGGCGCCGCGAATACCCGACCGCGATCAATCAATACGGCATGGCCACCGGGCACGCCCTGCGGCTTGTACATCCGATCATCGGCGACTTGCCGACGCTGTCGGCCGACCTCAGCCATATCACCGCGCTGGCTCTGGATGGCACCGCCACGCCGGGCTCTCTGGAAGGTTTTCTTCAGCACTTTCCACAATTGCAGATGCTTGATGCACGCAACCTGAAATTGCCGGCGCTGCCACAGGTACTGACCTCACTGTCATCGCTGCGCGAGCTGCGAATGCGCAAATGCGGACTCAGCCTGACGACCACCACGCAATCGGTGTTGGCATCCATGCCACAGCTGACGATTCTCGACCTGCAGGGCAACGCCTTGGGTTTACCGCCCGATCTGCACACGATGCCTTCGCTGCGCTACGTCAACTTGTCCAACACCGGCATCCACAGCCTGCCGGACGACCTGCTCAATCATCCGCGACTTATTTCCGGCCAGTTCGACGGCAATCGCATGACCGCCGTGCCCGAGCCGTTCTTCGGCTTGCCGCCCTCGCTGAGTGATGGTTTCACCTTCGCCGACAATCCGCTGACGCCCGCCGCACGCGAACGCGTGAAACGCTTCCATGGCTCTACCGGCAGGCATTTCGGCATCCGCCCGGAGCGTGCAGACCTGCAGCGCACCATCAGATTGTTCCCGGCTCTGGACGAGGAGCAGGCCACCGCCATGCTGTACCGCTTGCCCGGAACCCTGGCTGAGGGCCGCGCGCAATTGACCCTCTGGGAAACCGAAGTCAAACAGTTGAACCTGGAACTCAGCCAATGGATCAATCAGGCGGCCAAGTCTCACCCCGAGACGGGTGAACGTCTGCCTCACGCTGAACAGACGCGTGAACTCAATGCCCGGCGCGCCTTCGCGCAGCAACTGGAGCGCTTCTGGCGCAGCCGGGATCAATTCACCCGTAGTGGCGAATTTGAAGCGACGGCTGAGTTCAGCGGTGACATGCCGGTTCTCAGCGCCAACTTCGAGCATGTCTTGCGACTCAAGCTGACCGGCAATGCCAATATTTCGGCAAGCTTGCCCTTTGTGGATTCCTTCCCGAACCTGGTCTCGCTCAGCCTCAATGGCTTTGATCTGACTACCGGCTCCCTTCCCGGGAGGAATTTGCTCCAGTTGACCGACCTGAAGCTGAAAAATTGCGGCTTGGTCATGACGCCCGAATACCAGGCAGAACTGGTTTCACTCAATACGCTGCAGACGCTGAATCTGAGTGGCAATCCACTGGGGACTTTCCCCGATCTGAACCTGTTTCCTGCGCTCACATTCCTCGACCTGTCGTACAGCGACCTCTCCGTTGCTCCGCAAGGACTGGCCAGCCATCCCGAGCTGCGAACCGCGGTATTGACAGGCAATCGCCTGACGCACCTGCCCGACGCGATATTCGATCTGCCAGCAGAACGCAGTGACGGCCTGTATTTTTCCGACAACCCGCTCTCGACCGCGACACGGGAAAAAATCAAAACCTACTTCCGCACTCATCAGCAGGATTTTGACGTAAGGGCTGCGGATCAGGACGTCGACCTGGCCAGGCAATTGTTCCCGGAGCTGGACCAGCAGGAGGCCAGCGACCTGCTCTACGATCTGCCGGGGAACCTGGCCGCCGGCCGCGCGCAACTGCTGCGCTGGCAAGCGGAGCTGGCGCAGATGCAGCTCGATCTCGACCGCTGGGTATCGCAAACTCCGGCCACAAACCCGGCCACAGGCCGTGTGTTTACCGACAACGAGCGCGCGCGACAGCGCTCGGCACGATCGGCGTTCAAGCAAGACCTGGAAACATTCTGGCGGCAGACCTCCAGCGAGACCGGCCAGCGCAGCCTGTCCTTTACCGCAGACCTGCAGTTCGTTGGTCAGTTGCCTCGCCTGACCGTCGACTTCAGTCATGTCTCCAGCCTGAAGCTGACCGGCAACGCAGCGATCGATGGCATCGGGACGTTCGTGACGTTGTTTCCCGAACTCCAGACGTTGCAAATGAAGGATTTCGCGCTCAATGAAATACCCGCCTTCGTCGGCAGCCTGCGCAACCTCAAGAAGCTACGCCTGAACAGCTGCGGCATAACCGGCACGTCAGCGGGAGTCGATGTGCTCAAGTCTCTGCGCTCGCTTACGCGTCTGGATCTGAGTCATAACCCGTTGACCGTGGCTCCCGATCTACAGACCTTGCCAGCATTGCAGGATGTCTTTCTGCTCAATAGCGGTCTGACGGCCGTGCCCGACGGCATGGTAGAACACCCGGTTCTGCAGACGGTGCACCTCAACGACAACCGCATCACCCAGTTGCCGGATGCGTTCTTCAGCCTTGATCCCAATCGTGCAGAAGGCGTGCGTCTGGTCAGCAATCCGCTGTCTGTGGCGGCTCGTGAGCGCATCAAGACCTACTATGCCCAACATAATCGCAACTTCGGAATCATGCCCGCCGCGAACGATGTAGCGATGGCACGCAGAGTGTTCCCGCACCTGACCGACTACATGGCCAGCGACATGATCTATCGCCTTCCCGGTACGTTGCAGGCAGGTACGGCGCAACTGATGAGCTGGGAAGCCGAAATGACTCGACTGCTCAGCGACCTCGCGGCGTGGCAAGAGCGCGTACCGAGTCACGATCCGACGTCAGGTCAACTGTGGAATGCCGAGCAGCGAGCCGCACAGCTTGATGCACGGTCACAGTTCAAGGAAAAACTCGAAGGACTCTGGCGCGGCAGTCGCATCGATGTGCCGGATCTGCGCGTGGAGATTTTCAAAGCCAACGCCGCGTTTGCCGGTGAGCTGCCGAAGCTGACCGCGGACTTCAGCCAGATAACCCACCTGGAAATTCAAGGCAATCCACACTTGACTGTTCCCGATGGCTTTCTCGAATGCTTCACCGGGCTGGAAGGCCTGGAATTGCCTGGTTTTGCACTGGGCCGAATCCCGCAAGCCCTGGCACGCATGCCGTCGCTCGAAACGCTGATGATGAGCCGGTGCAACATCACCCTCGATGCGGCTGGACAAGCCACCTTGTCGACACTGAGCCGCCTGACGTCGCTGGATCTTTTCAATAATCCGCTGGGCCAGACGCCCGATACCTCAAGGCTGGTGAATCTGACATTCATCGACCTCATCCGCACAGGGATAGATCGTGTACCCGCCGGGCTGGACCAACTCCCGCACCTGCAAACGGCGCTGCTGAGCGACAACAACATCATCGCATTGCCCGAGCCACTGGCGGCGTATGCCAACCGTGGGGTGGATGTGGGCTCGAATCCGCTGTCGGCGACTTCGCGCGAACAGATCAAGGCATGCTATCTGGTGAAAGGCGACAATTTTGGCGTCTGGGTCGAACAGACCGACATTGATCTGGCCCAAACACTGTATCCCCGATTGAGCGGTTTCGATGCCAATAACCTGATTTACCGCCTGCCCGGGACCTTGACTGACGGTCGCACCGAGTTGCTGCGTCGGCAAACCGAGCTCAGCACGCTGCTTAACACGCTTGAAACCTGGGTGAATACGGCGCCCGAAGATCCGCTTACCCACGGTGTGCCGGACAATGAGCCACAACGCGGGCAAGTCACGCAGCGCCGGCGCTTCAAGGACAATCTGGAACAACGCTTGCGCCACTACCCGGTCAATGCCCTGGACGGCAACTTCGTTTGCGACTTGTCCTTCACCGGCGAACTGCCGCCAATGAACGGGCGCTTCGACTATATCGACCAGCTGCGGCTGACCAGCACGGCAGACACGCCCCGGCCAGTGGACGCTGTGTTGGGGTTGTTTCCCCGGCTAAGGGTGCTGGATATGCGGGATTACCCGTTACGCCGAGTTCCGCCGGCAATCTTTCGCCTTGAATCACTCTCGAGCCTGAATCTGTCAGGCTGCGAACTCATCATTACGCCGCAAACCGCAGAAGCGTTCGCAGCCCTGAAAAACCTCGGCGCTTTGGATCTGAGTCATAACAACCGACTCTGGTCAGTCCCGGATATGATGCATTTTCCCGAACTTCAGGTGCTGAACCTGCGCAGCACCGGCCTGACCAGATCGCCTGCGGGCTTGTTCAGGCTCACCCGGTTGAGAAAGGCAGACCTGTCGAACAACAGAATCAAGCGATTGCCTGCAGGATTTCCTTCCCGTCCCGACCTCATGATGACCGAGTACGATTTCAGCGCAAATCCGTTGACCCCGGAAAGTCAGCAGCGCCTGGACAGCTACAACACGGCGCTGGGCGAGCACAATATCAGGGCGCGACTACCGGGCACCCCCTTCATGCACGAACTTGACGACTTTGTGGATTCGGACTTTTCCGATGGAGAGGAGCTACCACCAACCGGCAATCGCTGAGCCGCCTTCAGCCCCTCTCGGGCGGCACCGACGATAATTCGAACGGGCTGCTGCTGCGCCGCTGGTTGCGATCTTCCCGCGGCGTGGCACCGAAGAAGTTGCGATAGGCACTGGAGAAATGTGGCCCCGAGGAGAAGCCACAGGACAGGCCGATCTGAATGATCGACTTGCTGGTCTGCATCAACATCTGCCGGGCCTTGTTCAGGCGCAATTCCAGATAGTACTGGCTCGGCACGCGGTTGAGGTATTGCTTGAAGATTCGCTCCAGCTGCCGGCGGGATACGCACACGTGTTGGGCGATTTCGTCGGTGGTCAGTGGTTCTTCGATGTTGGCTTCCATCAGCAGCACCGCCTGGGTGAGCTTCGGGTGACTGGAGCCGAGGCGATTCTGCAAGGGAATACGCTGACGCTCACCGCCCTCGCGGATACGCTCGACCACCAGCTCTTCGGAAACCGCACCGGCCAATTCGGCGCCGTGATCCCGGGCCAGTACTGCCAGCAGCAGATCGAGGACCGACATGCCACCGCACGCCGTCAGGCGATCGCGATCCCAGTCGAACAGATGGCTGGTGGCAATGACTTTCGGGAAGCGCTCGGCGAAATCGTCCTGCCAGCGCCAGTGCACGGCGGCGCGATAACCGTCGAGCAAACCGAGCTGGGCCAATGGATAAACACCGGCCGAGAGACCACCGATTACGCAACCGGCACGCACCACTTGCTTGAGCGCACTGCTCAGTGCAGGGGCCAGGGTGATTGGCGGCTCGTCAGCGAGCAGGAACAGTTTCTGGAAGTTTTCAAGCTTGCCGGCCCAGGGCTCGCCGGGCAATTGCCAGGCACCTTCGACTGGCGGCTCGGCCTGCAAGAACGTCAGTTCGTAAACCACGTCCGGGTGCACGCGCTGCGCAACACGCAAGGCCTCCTCCGCCAGCGCCAGCGTCAACGCTTTAGTGCTGGGCCAAATCAGGAAACCAATTCGATGGGCAGTCATGGGCGGGCAATCCGAAACGAACAACGGTGATGAAGGCATGGGCCAATGCTAGCCCCTAATCGAAAATGTCGCAGATCCATTGTGGGAGCGGGCTTGCTCGCGAACGCGGTGGTTCAGACAGCAATAATGTTGACTGACACACCGCCTTCGCGAGCAAGCCCGCTCCCACAGGAGATTCGGGCCAATTCTCAGGTCGCAAAGCATGACCTAATCTGGTGCACAACGGCAGCCCTGATTTATTTCAGGCTGCCGGACAGGAACTGCTGCAAGCGCTCGGACTGCGGGTTGACCAGCACTTCGCGCGGGTTGCCGCTTTCTTCGACGACGCCTTTATGCAGGAACACCAACTGATTCGACACTTCACGGGCGAAACCCATTTCGTGAGTCACCACAACCATGGTGCGGCCTTCCTGCGCCAGCGCCTGCATGACTTTCAGCACGTCGCCGACCAGCTCCGGGTCAAGGGCCGAGGTTGGCTCGTCGAACAGCATCACTTCCGGTTCCATCGCCAGCGCACGGGCAATCGCCACACGCTGCTGCTCGCCACCGGACATGTGCCCCGGGAACGCGTCTTTGCGATGGGCCACGCCAACCTTGTTCAGGTAGTGCTCGGCTTTCTCGCGGGCTTCGGCCTTGGGCACACCAAGCACATGCACCGGCGCTTCCATGATGTTTTCCAGCGCGGTCATGTGCGACCACAGGTTGAAATGCTGGAACACCATCGACAGGCGCGAACGCATGCGCTGCAGCTGCTTCGGATCAGCGGCTTTCAGCGCGCCGTCCTTGTTGGCGACCAGTTTCAGCTCTTCGTTGTTGAGCAGGATCTTGCCGGCATGCGGCTGCTCGAGCAGGTTGATGCAGCGCAGGAAAGTACTTTTGCCGGAGCCACTGGAGCCGATGATGCTGATCACATCGCCGGCGGCGGCTTTCAGGGACACGCCCTTGAGCACTTCGTGACTGCCATAGCGTTTATGCAGGTCTTGGACTTCAAGTTTGTACATGCGGTCGGTTCTCACAAAAACAGTCAGTCAGTCGTTGAGCAAGCGCCCGTGACGCAGCGCTTCGCGCCCCGCCACCTTGGCCAGCCAGAAACCGGGTTGGGCATAACGCAGCCGTTCAATGGCAAACAGCACCCCGGAGGTACCAGCACATACCGTGCTGACCCGATCGGACAGAGGATCAATCACTTGAAAAATCTCGTCGCCCGCCTCGACCCACTCGCCGGGCTTGCGGGAAAAACTCACCACACCGGGATGCGGTGCGAACAACAATTCGGTGCCTTCGAAGGGCATGCCTTCGCACGGTTCGAACGCCGGGTTCGGCCACTCGCCAGTGATCAGGCCCTGCTCGGCGAGGAACGCCAGAATACCTTCAGCGTAAGCCTCTGCTTGCGCGCGACCGGTATCAGCCTGCCCGCCCAGTTCGATGGTGGTCGCCAGACAAGCCAACGGAATCTGCGCATCAGGGAACTGCCTCGACAGACGCAGCCACGGCAACGAGCACGCCTCGTCGAACGAGCTGCCACCGGAATCTTCGGCGAGCAAACCAACCTTGACGTTCAGGTGCGCCGACAGCGAACGCCACTGCGGCCAGTGCTGCGGCAGCGCGTACATGTGCAGCGCGGCTTCGGCGTCGCAATGCAAATCGAGCACCACGTCGGCAGTGCAGGCATGGCTGAGTAATACGCGCTGCATGCCTTGCAGCTGGCTGCTCGCCTCAGGCAAAGCGGCCAGGTGATCGGCCATCGCCTGACGGATCAGCCGCACATTGGCATGCGGATCATCACCGAGCTTGTCACCCAGCGCCGCCGCGACCGGCGCGCTGAGCTCGACGAAGTCACGGTTGAAATTCTTGCCGCTGCCGGCCTCGAAACGGCCCTGGAAATTGCCTTGCAGCAATTGCCCCAGCCCCAGCGGATTGGCCACCGGCACCAGTTCGATCACACCGTTGAGCAAGCCACGGGCTTCAAGTGCGCCGAGGCGCTTTTTCAGCTCCCAGGCGGTGCGCATGCCCGGCAATTCATCGGCGTGCAGGCTGGCCTGAATGTAGGCCTTGCGCTCGCCTTCGCCAAAACGGAAAACCGAAACCTTGCGCTCGCTGCCCAGGTGGCTCCAGGGCAATACGTGATCGATGCGTTGCATATCAGTGCTTCCGTGGCGCGAGGTAGCTCAACCAGCGACGCTCAGCCAGTTTGAACAGCTTGACCAGAATGAAGGTCAGGCACAGGTAGAACACGCCAGCGGTGATGTACGCCTCGAACGGCAGGTAGAACTGCGCGTTGACCGTACGCGCTGCGCCGGTGATGTCGATCAGGGTCACGATCGACGCCAGACTGGTGGTCTGCAGCATCATGATCACTTCGTTGCTGTACTGCGGCAGCGCGCGGCGCAGGGCCGACGGCAGCAGAATGCGCTTGTACAGTTTGAAGCGCGACATGCCCATGGCCTTGGCCGCTTCGATCTCCCCGTTCGGCGTGGCCTTGAGGCTGCCGGCGATGATTTCTGCGGTGTAGGCACTGGTGTTGACCGCAAACGCCAGGCACGCACAGAACGTTGCGCTCGACAGCCACGGCCACAGGAAGCTTTCGCGCACCGCCTCGAACTGGGCCAGACCGTAGTAGATCAGGAACAGTTGAACCAGCATCGGCGTGCCACGAATCACGTAGGTGTACAGCCACGCCGCGCCGTTGACGATCGGGTTTTTCGAGACGCGCATCAGCCCCAGCGGCAACGCCGCGAGCAAGCCGAAGAACAGCGACAGCGCGAGCAGTTTGAGGGTGGTCAGCAGGCCGCCGAAGTACAGCGGCAGCGCCTCCCAAATGACGTTGTAGTCGAAGATCATAGATCAGCCGCCCTTACGCCTACCGAGTAGCGCTTCTCAAGGTGACGCAATGCCAGCAACGAAACACTGGTGATCACCAGATACATCGCCGCCACTGCGAGGAAGAAGGTAAAAGGCTCGCGCGTGGCATCCGCCGCCTGCTTGGCCTTGAACATCATGTCTTGCAGACCGACCACGGAAATCAGCGCGGTGGCCTTGGTCAGCACCAGCCAGTTGTTGGTGAAGCCGGGAATCGCCAGACGAATCATCTGCGGCACCATCACCCGGAAAAACACCTGAAAACTGCTCATGCCGTACGCCATACCCGCTTCGGCCTGGCCTTTGGGGATCGCCATGAACGCACCCCGAAAAGTCTCCGAAAGGTACGCACCGAAGATGAAACCGAGGGTGCCGATACCGGCGGCCAGCGGGTTCAGGTCGATGTAGTCGTCATAGCCGAGCATCGGCGCCACGCGGTTGAGCAGATCCTGGCCGCCGTAGAAGATCAGCAGGATCAGCACCAGGTCGGGAATGCCGCGGATCACTGTTGAATACAGGTCGCCCAGCCACGCCAGCCAGCGCACCGGCGACAGGCGCAACGCGACACCGATCAGCCCGAGAACGATGGCCAGAGCCATGGACGACAAGGCGAGCTGAAGCGTCAGCCATGCGCCATCGAGGATGACAGCCCCGTAGCCTTTCAACATGATTCAGGTCCTCGAAAGTTGGGATGAAAAAATGGCGCAAACCGCAGAGATTCTGTTGCTTGCGCCATTTCGGACTTGTCGCAGAGACGTCTTACTTGCCGTAGATGTCGAAGGCGAAGTACTTGTCCTGGATTGCTTTGTATTTGCCGTTTTCGCGGATGGCCGCGATGGCAGTGTTGATCTTGTCTTTCAGGGCATCGCCCTTGCGCACCGCGATACCGACGCCGTCGCCGAAGTATTTGACGTCGGTGAAGGCCGGGCCAACGAATGCGAAGCCTTTGCCAGCGTCGGTTTTCAGGAAACCGTCATCGAGCAGGGTGGCATCAGCCACGGTACCGTCGAGGCGACCGGCAGCCACGTCGAGGTAGATTTCGTTCTGCGAACCGTACGGCTTGATCTCGGCGCCCAGTGGAGCCAGAACTTCGCGGGCGAAACGCTCGTGGATCGAGCCACGCTGTACGCCGATGTTCTTGCCCTTGAGCTCAGCCAGACCTTCGCTGACCTGAGTGCCGGCCTTCATGACCAGACGCGCCGGGGTGTTGTAGTACTTGTTGGTGAAGTCGACCGACTTCTTGCGATCTTCGGTGATCGACATCGACGACAGGATGGCGTCGATCTTGCGCACTTTCAGTGCCGGGATCAGGCCGTCGAACTCTTGCTCGACCCACACGCACTTGACCTTCATTTCTTCGCACAGCGCGTTGCCAATGTCGTAGTCGAAACCGACGATGCTGCCGTCCGGAGCTTTCGAGGCGAATGGAGGATAAGCCGCTTCGATGCCGATCTTCACAGGTTTTTCGTCAGCGACGGCATTCAGCGACAGCACGGACAGTGCCATGGCGCCAAGCAGCACAAGTTTCTTCATCTTGGGACTCCATCGGTAAAGGGCAAAAACGGCAGAGTGAGCGACAGCCCAATATGCGAATGGGTGAATCGGAAATCGGTTGCGCATCGGCGGGAAATTTCCCGTTGAAACCGCAGGCGATTTCAACGTAAGCCACGATGAGCGAGTGATCGGCATTCTAACGAGAGGCCCGAAGCCGATATTTCCTCAATGCGACAACTAATTACAGATGCACCGAGAAAGCGGTTCGAGCTCATTGACAGCCCTGCAAATTCATGCAAGAGCGAAAGGCAGAGAACCGATACACATTGCAAGTTGCGGGCCCATTATTCGCAAACCCTTCTAATCCGGCAAGCGCAGCGTTGCGTCTTATTTTTCAGCGGAGCTTTTAAGGCTCTAATACGGGGCGTAGCGTTTCCCTTCGCCCCGGATTGGCGCGGGCGGTTACACATTGGGTTGTGGCGGGTAACAGAAGGAAGAGTCCTGCGGCGCAGGTCGATAATTATTGGTTGGCCAGCTGATCATTCCCACGCTCTGCGTGGGAATGCAGCAAGGGACGCTCTGCGTCCAAAGAGCCGACGCAGAGCGTCGGTGGAGGCATTCCCACGCGGAGCGTGGGAACGATCATGCATTCCCTTTGGGAGCGGGCTTGCTCGCGAAGGGGTCGGCAAAAACCACCAAAAAACCCACAGACAAAAAAAGCCCCGCCCGGCATACACCGAACGGGGCTTTGTTCTTTTCAGACCTGCGACTTAAGCCACATTCATCGTCTTGTGCGTATCAATCAAATGCTGCACCACACCTGGATCCGCCAGAGTCGAGATATCCCCCAGCCCGTCGTATTCCGCCGTGGCAATCTTGCGCAGAATGCGGCGCATGATCTTGCCCGAACGAGTCTTCGGCAGCCCCGGCGCCCACTGGATCACGTCCGGCGAAGCAATCGGGCCGATCTCCTTGCGCACCCAGTTCTTCAGCTCCAGACGCAACTGCTCGGTCGGCTCCTCGCCATTTTTCAACGTGACATAGACATAAATGCCCTGCCCCTTGATGTCATGCGGCACACCGACCACTGCAGCTTCGGCCACCTTTGGATGCGCGACCATCGCGCTTTCGATCTCGGCCGTGCCCATGCGGTGGCCGGAAACGTTGAGCACGTCGTCCACGCGCCCGGTGATCCAGTAGTAACCGTCGGCATCGCGACGCGCGCCGTCACCGGTGAAGTACATGCCACGGAAAGTCTTGAAGTAGGTATCGACGAAACGATCGTGATCGCCGTACAGCGTGCGGGCCTGGCCTGGCCACGAATCGAGAATCACCAGATTGCCCTCGGCCTCGCCCTCGATGATGTTGCCAAGGTTGTCGACCAACGCCGGCACCACGCCAAAGAACGGACGCGCCGCCGAGCCTGGCTTCAGCGCGTGGGCGCCTGGCAGCGGGCTCATCATGTTGCCGCCGGTTTCGGTCTGCCACCAGGTATCGACGATCGGGCAACGCGACTTGCCGACGTTCTTGTAGTACCAGTCCCAGGCTTCCGGGTTGATCGGCTCACCGACCGAACCGAGCAGGCGCAGACTGCTGCCATCGGCGCCCTCAACGGCGGCCTGACCCGAAGCCATCATCGCGCGGATCGCGGTCGGCGCGGTGTAGAGGATGTTGACCTTGTGCTTGTCGATGATCTTCGCCACCCGGGTAATGTCCGGGTAGTTCGGCACACCTTCGAACAGCACGGTGGTCGCGCCGTTGGCCAGCGGGCCGTAGACGATGTAACTGTGGCCAGTGACCCAGCCGACGTCGGCGGTGCACCAGTAGATTTCGCCCGGACGGTAATCGAACACACGCTCGTGGGTCATCGCCGCATACAGCAGATAACCGCCGGTGGTGTGCTGCACGCCCTTCGGCTTGCCGGTCGAGCCGGAGGTATAAAGGATGAACAGCGCTTCTTCGGCACCCATCTCTTTCGGCGCGCAAACGGTGCCGGCGACCTTCATCAGGTCTTCGTACCAGATGTCGCGATGCTGGTTCCACTTGATATCGCCACCGGTGCGCTTGCAGACGATGACTTTCTGGATGCTGCTGGTTTCCGGATTGGTCAGGGCGTCGTCGACGTTGGCCTTGAGGGAAATCTTCTTGCCGGCACGGATGCCTTCGTCAGCGGTGATCACCACTTTCGATTTGCAGTCGATGATGCGACCGGCCAGCGCTTCCGGCGAGAAACCACCGAACACCACCGAGTGAATCGCGCCGATCCGGGTGCAAGCCAGCATGGCGACCACGGCTTCGGGAATCATCGGCATGTAAATGGTCACCACGTCGCCACGGTGCACGTCCTGGCCGCGCAATGCGTTGGCCAGTTTGCACACTTGCTCGTGCAGTTCGCGGTAGGTGATGTTGCGGCTTTCGGAAGGATCGTCGCCTTCCCAGATGATTGCGACTTGATCACCGCGCTCGGCCAGATGACGGTCGAGGCAGTTGTAGGAAACGTTCAGGGTGCCGTCGGCAAACCACTTGATGTCGACATGGTGATCGTCGAACGAGGTCTGTTTCACCGTGGTGAAAGGCTTGATCCAGTCGAGACGCTGGGCTTGCTCGCGCCAGAAGCCGTCAGGGTTGACCACCGACTGCTGATACATGGCTTTGTAGGTCGCCTCGTCAGTCAGCGTGTTTGCCAGAACCTCGGGACGAACGGGATACAGAGAAGCCGCACTCATCTTTCCTACCTCGGTGTAATAGTTGTTTTTGTATGACCCCGTTGTAGCCGGGTGGGGCCCATAGAACCATTCGACGATGGTAGTAACAACCCTCCCCCCTGCACGCGCGCCCCTGTAGGAGCTGCCGAAGGCTGCGATCTTTTGATCTGTTTTCAAGATCAAAGTCAAAAGATCGCAGCCTTCGGCAGCTCCTACAGGGAATGGGGTGTTTGGGGGATTGTTACCAAATATGCCAAAAGTGTTTATCAAAACCCGCTCTGTTTACCCCGGTTCCACCGCCCTAAAATTCACCTCGCCAACAAGGCAACCGCGATTAACAACGTGACAGCCCCCACGAAGGCCGTTAATCCAGCTCTCCAAGTAACGCATCAAATACTCAAGCTCCACACGCAACCCTAAAAAGGTTGCGTGACCCCACTCGACCTCAAAAAGGTGAATTAGAAATGAAAGCTTTATTGGTTCTGGCCCTCAGCAGTCTGTGCGCAACCGCCATGGCAAACGAGGGCCCGACTGATGTCGCACAGCAACAACCGGTCATCGAGGAATACACTTACTCCACACACCTGGACATCGCCAAAGTTGTATCGATGAGCGAAGTTCCGAATGTCTGCGAAGTCGTACCGGCGAAAATGGAATACGACGACTCCAAGGGCCAACGCCACATCCTGCGCTACAGCATCATGGGCAACGGCTGCACCAACTGAATCAGACTGCACCGAATCGGATCGCTCAGTGCTACATCGAGGGTCGATTCCAGCCCGGCTTCGGTCGGGCTCAGTTGTGTCTGGAGCCGCGAAAAACGCTTGCAAAACACTAGATATAGTGAAAAACGCGCTTTTCTGGCTATTTTTTAAACAGAAAATCATCTGCCAAAAATTTAACGAAAAAAAATCTGCAGGGGTCGACTCCGCGCAAAGCCCTGTAATCCCTCGGTCGGATCGAAATCCACCCCTTCCTCGGCCTCGCCATGAGCCGATTCGCCGCACCACGCCGGTAAAAATTTCCCTATAATGCCGCCCCATACGGGTCAGCAATATTCCCTTACAGGGAGCAAAAGCCATTCTGAAGCCCCGCAACAGTGCCCGACGCTGATTGCGCCCATCAGAGGCTCTCGGAACCCGTCAAAATTTCTGTTTATTTGCCTGCGTGCAGCGCTGCAAAAAACGACATCCAACGCGGCTTTGGCCGTGTGAAAAACCAAACCATCAGGTTTCACACGGGCACAAGCCCTCACGCAGGAGACGACACGTCATGCTGAGCTGGGACGAATTCGATAAAGAAGACAGTGAAGTCGCAACCGTGAAAGGCGCCAACGCCGGCCACGCAAGCGAAGCCAACATGGACCGCCTCGACAACGCCGGCGGCGCCGCGGCGCTGGAAGCCCGCGCCGTCACCGCCGACGACTCGGCCGCCGTGGCCCGCGCCAAGGCTGCACTGAACTCCCTCGACGTCGCCGAAGGCCTCGCCGAACTCGAAGGCGCCTCCGCCCGTGTCGCCGTTGACGAAAAGCGCATGATCAACTGCCGCGCCGACCTCAACCAACTCGTGCCATTCAAGTACGACTGGGCCTGGCAGAAGTATCTGGACGGTTGCGCAAACCACTGGATGCCGCAAGAAGTCAACATGACCGCCGACATCGCCCTCTGGAAAAACCCGGAAGGCCTGACCGACGACGAGCGCCGCATCGTCATGCGCAACCTCGGCTTCTTCTCCACCGCCGACTCCCTGGTTGCCAACAACCTGGTCCTGGCCGTGTACCGCCTGATCACCAACCCGGAATGCCGCCAGTACATCCTGCGCCAGGCTTTCGAAGAAGCGATCCACACCCACGCCTACCAGTACTGCATCGAATCGCTGGCCATGGATGAAGGCGAAATCTTCAACATGTACCACGAGATCCCATCGGTCGCGAAAAAAGCAGCCTGGGGCCTGAAGTACACCCGCTCGATCTCCGATCCAAAGTTCGAAACCGGCACCCCGGACACCGACAAAGAGTTGCTGCGCAACCTGATCGCCTACTACTGCGTTCTGGAAGGCATCTTCTTCTACTGCGGCTTCACCCAAATCCTCTCCATGGGCCGCCGCAACAAAATGACCGGCGTCGCCGAGCAGTTCCAGTACATCCTGCGCGACGAATCCATGCACCTGAACTTCGGCATCGACGTGATCAACCAGATCAAAATCGAAAACCCACACTTGTGGGATGCTGAGATGAAAGAAGAAGCGACCCAGATGATCCTGCAGGGCACGCAGCTGGAGATCGAATACGCGCGGGATACCATGCCTCGCGGGGTGTTGGGGATGAATGCGGCGATGATGGAGGACTACCTCAAGTTCATCGCTAACCGTCGGTTGTCGCAGATCGGTTTGAAAGAGGAATACCCAGGGACGACTAACCCGTTCCCTTGGATGAGCGAGATTATGGACTTGAAGAAAGAGAAGAATTTCTTTGAGACGCGGGTTATTGAGTATCAGACTGGTGGTGCGTTGAGCTGGGATTGATGATGGCGTTGAGCCATGCTATAACAGAAAAAGCCTAAAGGATGCTTAGCTGAATAAATTAAAGCCCCGCAAGTGCGGGGCTTTTTTATAGGAAATTAAAATGCATACGCCAATACTGCTGGATTATCACGCTATTCATGGCACCTCGAAAATCAGAAGCTTCTACATCGATGAAAACTTATACATCTCGTTAGAAGATGTTGTTTTGACTCTAGCAAAAACAAATACAGCTATAAACGAACAAGGTAAAACTGGTCTAGGACAGTTAGTAAAAGCTCAACGCGATGTACTGGACAGCGACGAATACAAACACTCCCCAGTTATCGACGATTTATCTGCGCAACCGAGAACAGAGGTTTTTATTACAGAACCCGGTTTATACCGAATAATCTCTCGCGACAGCACTCCAGCCAGTAAATCATTCCAAAGATGGATATTTCACGAAGTAATACCGGCAGTAAGAAAGTACGGAACATACCCCGTACCAGTTAAACAGGGCGGCTCAGAGATAATGTCTCTAGCCCAAACCCTCGCACAGCATACCAATCTACTTATAAAAGAAATCGAAGAGCGAGAAAAACTCGCCAACGAAACCCGTTTACGCTTTGAAGAAACCGAGCGACAACTCGAAGAAATAAATCAGAAAATCGAGACAATTACGCTTCCAAGTGATAACTCCGACCTTATAGATGTGCAAAACTACTGCTCGGACAGCTCTATAATTATTGACCTGCAACATCTGAGAGCCATGTGCGCAAAACTGTGCTTGGAACAGGGCATAACTTATAACAAGAAGAAAAACCCAGAATCTCACATGGATTATCTGTACCCTCCATTACTAATAAATGAAGCCATAAAACTTATTCGGAGCTGATGATGAGCGAGCTAATGCAGTCAGAACTACCGCTAGAATTGCCCTCGGCTTCTTTCGCGGAGATCGACGGGATACAAATGGGCGTTTTGAACGACACTACCCCTTATCTCACCGAAAGAGGCTTAGCTAGGCTCTGCGGAGTAAACCCTAAAACGATCAGTGATTTAGCTAACAATTGGCACGATGAAGTATTCAAGCCCAGAGGAAAAAGAATTAAACAGCTATTGATTCAGCAAAATTTCACAACTGAACGAATAGTTATTAAAACAGAGCAAAACGGCCAAAAAATCAGCGCCTACCCAGACACAGTCTGCATGGCAATCCTAGAATATTACGCATTTGACTCAGATAATACCGACAACCAGATAGCGCAAAGAAACTTTAGGCTGCTAGCCCGCAGAACCCTGCGGGCCTTTATCTACGAAGGAGTTGGATTCTCGCCCGAGTCACTTAAACTAGACTCATGGCGCCACTACCACGACAGAATCTTACTAAACAAACTGCCTGCAGGTTTCTTTAGTGTTTTCAGAGAAATTGCAGACATCGTTGTATCTGCAATTGAGTCAGGACTGATCATTGACACACATACTGTTCCAGACATCAGTGTTGGGCAGATGTGGGCCAGACACTGGGCTTCAGAAAATCTCGAAGCAGTCCATGGTGAGAGAAAAAAATTCCCTCATGAATACCCAGACTACTTCCCTCAATCAGCAGCAAAAACCGAAGCAAATATATATCCACTGAGCGCTCTGGGCGATTTCAGAATCTGGCTAGAAAAGATATATTTACCTCAAAAATTCCCTGCATATTTACAGAAAAAAATAGCGCAAGGCCTTATTCCCCAGGGCACCGCAGGCGCACTTCTTTTGTCTCTAAAAAAATAAACCAAACCGAAAATAATCTAGGCGATATCAATACATCGCCTAGATTTACAGACAATTCCCACATAAAAAAGCACACAACCTTATTGACGCGAAAACCTATCGCACCTAAGGTACACATAGGTGCCTAAGAAACACCCAACGTAGAAGCTGACTTATTTACACATTACGATCTATATTCCATCAAGAATATATATGTTTTAATGCGTAAACAATAATGCTTGTTGGGATATTCTTAATTCCTCTACGTTGGGTTACGGCTCTTTTAACTTAAACGTAGAGGTAAGGATATGTTTGCAAAAAAATGGCTGCTGCCTCCCGCTACCTCGGAGGACGACCTTGCTGAACCAATCATTCCCGCGACTTTTAAACGCCACGGCCTCTATCTGCACGGCCTTTTGGTTGAAAACCAGCCATGGTTTTGCGCCCGCGACATCGGTCGTTTGATGGGTGTGCATCTCAGCGAACGCATGGTCAACAAGCTAGACAAGGATCAACGTCGCGTCCTGTCGATTGAGTATTTCCGGCAACCCGAAAAGCTATTGATGCTCAGTGAATCCGGCGTCTATGCGCTGCTGGTTTATCACTACGTTCCGGGCAATCGGTTGCTGCGTGAGTGGCTGACTCATCAGGTAGTGCCGGCCTTACGCGATGCAGAACACTCGGGGCATTCAGATCGGCCGATGTTGAGTTTGTTGGATTGGCCGGAGATGTCTTTGAGTCTGCTGCATTGGCAGAACGAAAATTGGATTCGGCTGCGGGACATGCCTTATCTGTTGAGCGATCAGACACCACGAAAAGCGATGGCGACGAAGCCTTGGTGGCGAAGGGTCGCTCAGGCGTTTCAGGCGTCGAAGCATTCGATGGGTTGAGCGATGCTCTTGTAGGAATGCACGCGAGATCCGTCGCTATTTTTTGTAGGAATTTTCGTAGACATCTGTGATGGCCACTCAGTATCGTCCGAGGGTTTTCAACCCTCGGCGATTTTATGGATACGGAAAAAGAAAATAGTGGCTGGACGGATGAGGAGCTTGAAGCTTCGGTTGATGGCTATCTCGATATTCAGACTCGCTACCCAAATGAACAAAAATTTAATAAGTCCTTGGAGCATAAGCGTCTGCAGAACGGCGTACTCGCCGGGCGAAACACCAAGTCGATTGACTATCGACTGCAGAACATTACCGCTCTGTTCGAAGATCTTGGGCTGAAAACGATCTCTAGCTACAAACCAAAGGTGAATCTCGGTTCGGGGATTACCGCGCGTCTGATCAAAATCCTAGAATCTAAAGGCCTCATTACGCTGGATTCCGGTACACCTTCAACGCAAGAAGAATCATCACTTCGAAATGTACAACAAGCGAAACAACGTGATTTTGTGAGTGAGCCAGAGGGTGTGCAGATACCTCAGCAAATCGTCAGGACAACCAAAACCTACGCCCGCATATCCAAAGTCAAAGATTGGATTCTGTTCAACGCCAAGGGTGTCTGTGAGGGATGTGGACAATCAGGTCCGTTTGAAATGAATGGAGAACCTTACCTTGAGGTTCACCACGTTAAGCATTTGTCGGACAACGGGACGGACTTCAAGACCAACACCGTAGCGCTATGCCCAAACTGTCATCGACGCTGCCACCATTCTGACGACAGAGAGGCTTTCACTGCTTGGCTGTATGACAACGTTGGAAGACTCGAAAAGGAGTAATCGCGGTTTGTCTTACTAACCGTATCTGTTGTTCTTGGGGCTGCTTCGCAGCCCAACGGGAGCAAGCTCCCTCGCCACAGGGTGATGCGTGGCCTGCAATGACGGTGTGAGCATTGAACTCTGGTTGATGCCAAGAATCGCCAGCAGGCTGGCTCCCACAGGATTTGCATCATCCTGAAAACAATCAGTGCAACCCGCGCCGCCTCCCGCTATTAATACCCCTCCCCAACTCAAGGATCCGAGCCCCACCATGAAATTCGATCTCGCCTACTGCCTCAGCCTCGACGACAAGTTGTCGATCTATGATGTTCGCGATCTCAATTTCGATGAAACGGTGGCGTTTGACTCGGCGAAGGAACACTTCCAGTGCCCCAACGATGCCTGTCGTGCGGCGTTCGAGGCTTCCAATGAGTTGGGTACATTCAATGCCAAGAATGTGAATTACGTGCGCACGCCGCACTTCAAGAATCTGCCCACGACGCAGCATGTGGCGGGTTGTCCGTATGTGAGTTTGAAGGCGTCGGCGTCTGTTGTTGAGACGGCGGATGGCGAGGTGGATGACGGGCGTGAGGAGCATTTCCCATCGGAGTTATTGCTGACCCGGCGTGAGTATGTACGCAAGCCTGTCACGCCAGCGGGGGCGGCGGATGTGTTGCGCGATGATCCGGTTCGGATGGTGGCAGACAGTGGTAAGGAGTCAGCGAGTCGTGAGTCGGCGCCGGACAAGACCAGTGTGTTTGCGCATCCGGTGGAGTGTTTTGTTTCCAACTTCGCCGACAAGGAGTTGCTCAAGCGCATGCCGTTGAAGATTGGCGAGCATACGGCGCCGTACAGTTCGTTCTTCAAGAAGATCGAGTATCTGACGGACAACAAGGGGCTGATTTACTGGGGGCGGATCAAGAAGATCGAGGACTTCCACAGCGCCAGTTTTCGTATCGATTTCGAGGACAAGGTCTGGTTCAAGAAGCCCGGAGACAGCAAGAAAAAGCCGTACCCGGTCAGTGTTTATCTGAACAGAAAGCTGATCGACAACTACCGCAAGCGCAAGGCCTTTCTGGAAGAGATCAAGCACGCCGTGGATAGCGACAAGGCGTTGTTCTGTTTCTTCTATGGGGTGACGCCGGAGTTGAAGCAGGTGCCCGGCAAGAAGAACCCCGAAAAACCTTTCGAGGTCTTCAATGCCAATATCGAGAACCTGGATCACTTCATTATTCGTGAAGCGCCGGGGTTGGAGTGATGGCTAGCCTTGGGGCAGTTGCAGTTTTACGGCGCCAGGGTGTTGTTTGACCAGGGAGTACGGCAGGATCGACCAGTCAGGTCTATCGCAAGAGCGTTGCACGCGAGCGAAGTACGCGCCGAGGTACAGGCCCTTCTCGGTGAAGTACCAAGGCGAAGTCCCCCAGATGCTTTCGTCCTGGAAGTTGCAGTCGTCATCTCCCGTCGGTGTCTTCATTTCTGTGGGGTACAGTGCCGTGAATTGTTTGATCACCCACGGCACCAACTCTTTGCTTACGTACTGATAGCGCGCGTTACTTTCGTCCTTGCTCAGAGGTTCGTCGCCCAAGCTGTCGCGTTCGGCATGTAAAAGTGGTTTGCCCTCACCGACCCACAGCACATCTTCGAGGGACAGCGGGTGGCCGGTTTTGACGTCAATGTTGAGCGGTGAATCGCCGAAGTCTGGATGCGCGCCGCCGCAGTAATAGCTGGTCGAGATGTTCAGGCTGACCACGGCTGGCGAGATCATTTTCGGTTGCGCCTGTTGCATGAAGTCGACGTTTTCGCCGCCCTGCAGCTGGCAGCCGTGGTAACTGATGACTTCATTCCAGAGGCGTCCAAGCAACTGCTGGTTAACCCGTTGCTGATCATCTTTCGACAATCCGGACTCCACGCTGAACAGGGAAATCTTTGTCTCAGGCTCTGTCCACCATTGCAGGTCGTAGCCCATGAAGTTTTCTTTCTTCGCCGGTTTCAGTTTAAGTCCCTGCAGGCGCAAATACTCGTAAGGCTCGCTGTAGGGCAAAGCGGCAATGAACGGCAAAGTTGATGAGGTGGGGGCGGTAAGTCTGGCCTCGATGAGTTTCACTGGCAGCTTCTTGCCCTGCGGACTTTTCCATTCGCCCTGCCAGCCGCTGCCGGTTTCTTCCAGTTCCAACGTTGACAGCGGCTTGTCGTCACCATAGCGATTATTGCCCTCGGTCAACGTCAGCGTGCTGTTCTGCAACGCGCCACTGAGCGGCAAATCACGATGGTATTTTTCGTAGAAGTACCGACCGGTTACTTCGTCCTGCTGCGTGATGTTGAGCTCTACGACGATCGGCATTTTGCCCAACGTGCCGGTGAACACGCGTCGGCCATCATCGGCGTGGACACTTGGAATCAGCGAGAACAGCACAGCAGCGCATGGCGCCAGGCGCATCAGTCCCTTGAGCATTGATCGTTCCTTGAAAGAGTCAGAGGTCGCGCCGGCATTTGAGGGCCGGCGCGGATAAATTCGCGGCGATTATGGCGGGGTTGTGGTCGGGAATCGAGGGGCTGCGCATGAAAGTAAACGCGACATCAAGGCAGTTGCAGTGCAACCCCGCCCGGATGTTGTTTGACGATTGTGTACGGCAGAACGCTCCAGTCGACGAATCCGCAGACCGCCGCGACGTGGGGAAATGATGGCTCGAGCTTGATGCCCAGTTCCGTGAAGTGCCAACCGGGAAATTGCCAGGGATAACTCTCGTCGTAGTTGCAGTCGTTTTCGCCTTCGGGGGTGACGGTCATTTCACTGGGGTAGAGTTTCAGCAACTGCGCGACCAGCCAGGGTGCCAGTTCCTCACTGCGGTAGTTAGACCAGGAATCAGACGAGCCGGACGCCTCCCCGCCGAAGTCGCCCTCTCGTTGGAAATGCAATGGCTTGCCCTGCCCCACCCACAAAACATCATCAAGGGTCAGGAGTCTGCCTGTTTTGGTGTCGAAGTTGAGCGCATCCTGGCTTTGATCCGGATAGGCACCGCCGCAGAAGTAATCTGATGAAATCAGAACACTCATCACTGATGACGACATCCACAGTGGTTGGCTCGACTGCGCGTAACTGCCTGAACATCCATAAGACGACAATACCTCGCTCCACAAACGCGCCATCAATTGTTGGTTGATGCGTCGACGCTCTTCAGGGGAATAACCCGAGACCACTTCGAACAGAGAAGTGCCTGTCTTCGGCTCGCTCCACCACTGCAGCGTGTAGCCCATGAAGGTGTCGATGTTGCCTTTTTTGAGTGTAACGCCCTGCAGCCGCAGGTACTCATAAGGGTACTTGTCGTGAAGTGTGGTGAAAAAGGGCAAGGCATCATCCGGTACATCGGGGATGACGGCTGGCTGTAACTTGATCTTCAGGCTTTTCCCAGTGGTGCTCGTCCACTCGCCATACCAACCATCAGTTGTCGGCTGCAGACGCAAGGTCGGGCGTGAGTCGTCCATCCGCGAGCCTTCTTCCAGCACAAGCGTTTCCCCGTCCAGAGCACCGTCGAGTGGTAGATCCTTGCGGTACTTCTTGTAAAAGTAACGTCCCTCTCCGGTACGAGGATTTATTTCGAGGACGATAGACGATTTACCCAAAGTGCCGGTGAACAACTGCGCGCCGGTCTCGGCCCAAGTTGCCGTCGAGACAAAAGAACCCGTTAGACAAAAAACGGTAAAAAGACGTAACAGTCCTCGGCACATCACTTCATCCCTGAACAAGCGAGCAACTGCCCGCGAGAGTAGCTGCGGATTATGGCGAGCTTGCGCGCTGGAATCGAGCGCCGTCACGCTCAGCTCAAGCACATGCTGATCATCACCACCATAAGTAAACCGATGTACACGCGCGCATGCACCCGATCCGGTATCCGCCCAATCCATGGCGCGGCCAATCGAATCCCGATGAGCGACCCCACCGTCAGCACCGCAAACGCCAGCAGATCCACATACCCGACAAACCACGCCCCCAAGTCAGCCTGACTAAACCCGGCAAGCGCCATGTACGTCAGCGTCCCGGCCACTGCCACCGGCACACTCAACGGATTGGCCATGGACGTCGCTTGCGACATGCTCAGCCCGCAACGGCGCAGCAGCGGCACGGTCATGACGCTTCCTCCTACGCCGAGGAACGTCGCGATGGCGCCGATTCCTCCACCGCCAGCGGATGTTTCTGTCGAGGTCAGTCGTCGTGGGATTGTGGTTCGGGACTGTGTCAGAAATCCGCGGCGCAGCAGGCAATCAACGATGGTCACGCCCAGGTAGACGATGAAGGCGTAGCGGATCACTTCGCCGCTGACCCACATCGCGCCGATGGCGCCGACGACCGCGCCCGCACCGATAAACCCGCCCAATGGCCAAAGGTATTCCCGGAGCAGATTGCCGGCGCGTTCGTGTTTGCGTGTGGCGATCAGGGCGTTGACGATCATCACGCAGGTCGAGGTGGCCACGGCGATGTGCATGGCCGATTGCGCGATGGGGTCGTCGGCTGCGTGGCTGGCGGTGAGCATGCGATAGAGCAGCGGCACGATGACGAAGCCGCCGCCGAAACCGAAGAGCACGGCGCTGATGCCGGTGAGGCAGCCGAACAGTGTAAGCAGGAGGTAGAACATGGCGGGCGTCCGGGATGGGGAAAGCCCCCGACATTAGAGCGGCATGCACTGGCCGGCTTCAGCAGTTCAGCCAATAATGTTTGCGTTTACGCCAACCGCTGGAACGCACCTGATGCGCAATATTTCGATCAATCAGCTCGATGACACGCCTCGCCCGGTCGTGGCCATCGGTACCGATTATTCCCACGGCCACCTACTCCCGTTTCATACGCATCGACGTGGGCAATTGCTCTACGGCGCCACGGGCGTGATGCAAGTCAGCACTCAGAATGGTAATTGGGTGGTGCCGCCGCAGCGCGCGGTGTGGATTGCGCCGGGTGTGGCCCACGAGGTATTGATGCTCGGGGTGAGCACACGCAGCCTCTACATCGAACCGGGCAACGTGGAATTGGGGCCGGAATGCCAAGTGCTCAACGTGTCGCCGCTGCTGCGGCATTTGCTGATGGAAGCGGTGGATGTGCCACTGATGTACAACCAGGCCGGACGCGACGGTGTGCTGATCAACCTGTTGTTGCACGAACTGACACGTAGCGCTCCCCTTCCCCTACACATTCCCATGCCCGCCGAAGGAAAGCTCCTCAGTCTGTGTCAGACCTTTCTGAACATGCCCAATACCCACCAATCGCCGCAGGATTGGGCCGATCAGTTACACATAAGCTTGCGCACCTTTAACAGATTGTTTCGGCAGCAGACCGGCCTCAGCTTTCGCCAGTGGCGACAGCAAGCCTGCGTGGTGCAGGCACTGGCACGGCTGGCGGCGGGTGAAGCGGTGACGCGGATTGCTCTGGACTTCGGCTATGAGAGTCCGGCGGCGTTTTCGACGATGTTTCGGCGAGTACTGGGACAGGCACCGTCCGTCTGGTTGGAGTCGGCGAATTAGGCAAATTCGAAAAATGCGTTTGATCCCGGCCGAAAACAACTGTACAAAAACACAGTACATTTTCAATCAGCACTTTTGAGCCCGGAGCACACCATGGCCTCTCTTGCGATGAATCACGTCCTCGAACGCATTGCCCTCTTCCAGTTCACCCCGACCCACTGCGTCCAGGCCCGCGCCATGCTGGGCTGGAGCGTTGAACAACTGTCGCGCGAGGCCGAGGTGGCTGTCGCAGATATCCAGCGGTTCGAAGCGCAGCAGGACGTGGCGGACGCCGCGAGGTTGGCACTGGCTTATCGGTTTGAAGCGCAGGGGTTGGTGTTCTTCCCGGGGTTTGCACCGGGGCGGAGTGTCAGGGCGCAGGGTATGGCGGGGGAATCGGTGGGGCGTGGGGATTTTGCGATGGCCGAATAAGGAGCGCTAAGGATGAACATCGAAAGAAGCACGGGCAACGTCTACGCAGATTTGGGACTGCAGGGTGCAGATGAAATGCTGATCAAATCGGGATATGCGACGAAAATGGCCGCGTTGATCAAGACTGCCAACCTGAACGAATCCGAAGCGGCGCAAATTACTGGCATCACCTTGGAAACACTAAGTCAGATACTTCGTGGAAAATTCAGGGATTTGTCAGTCGCTACGATGGAGGATTACCACCGGCGAATGAAGGAAATAGGAATCTGATTCATCCGGTTCGCACCGAGGCGAACCGGATGAAATCGTCAGGCGTTCTGCACTAGCGCCTCCCCCTCCTCTTCAACCGCCATCCACCACGCACTCCCCCGTTGTGGATGCGCAAGGTTGAACGCCTCCCCCATCCGCGGTGTGGTAATCGCAATACTGCGTTCCCATGCAAGCGCAAGGATGCGGTCAAAAGGTTCGTGCCAGGCGTGCATGGCCAGGTCGAAGGTGCCGTTGTGGATCGGGAAGAGCCAGCGGCCCTTGAGGTCGATGTGGGCTTGCAGGGTTTCTTCCGGTTGCATGTGCACATGGGGCCATTCGACGTTGTAGGCGCCGGTTTCCATCAGGGTCAGGTCGAACGGGCCGTACTGTTCGCCGATGCGTTTGAAGCCGTCGAAGTAACCGCTGTCGCCGCTGAAGAAAATTCGTGTGCCGGCGTCGATCATTACCCATGACGCCCACAAGGTGCTGTTGCCGTCGAAGAGGCCACGACCGGAAAAGTGCTGCGAAGGTGTGGCAACGAAGCGGATACCGGCGATTTCGGTGCCCTGCCACCAGTCATACTGGCGCACTTTGCTGGCGTCGATGCCCCACTTGATCAGGGTGTCGCCCACGCCCAGCGGGGTCAGGAAGTACGTGGTTTTGGCGGCGAGTTTGAGTACCGCTTCGTAGTCGAGATGGTCGTAATGGTTGTGCGAGAGGATCACCGCTTCGATCGGCGGCAGTTCGTCGATGCTGATCGGTGGCTGATGGAAACGTTTCGGACCCGCCCACTGTACTGGCGAGGCGCGCTCGGCGAAGACCGGGTCAGTAATCCAGAATTTGTCGCGCATCTTCAGCAACAGCGTCGAGTGCCCCAAGCGGTAAACGCTGTGATTCGGCGCTGCGACCAGATCTTCGCGAGTAAGCGGCTGCACAGGGATGGCAGCGGTTGGACGGGTGTCGCGCGGTTTGTGGAAAATCATGTTCCACATGATCCGCAGCATTTTGCGCAGGCCTTCGCGCTGTACCGGCGCATGATTGCGAAACAGCCCTTGATCCTGTCGAGAGGCTTCAGGCTTGGGAGTTTTATCCGGGAGAGAGACTGGATTGGCCATGACTGAACGACTCCGAAAAACCGTGTGCTGCACGGTATTCCACGGGAAATGAAAATGGCCAAGCTGCACGCAAGGGCCAAACGCTCTGGTTTGTAAGGTGCGAGGATTAACGCAACATTACACTGAGCGGTGTAGTTTCTAGGTTGCATCAAAGCCGACGCCAAGTAAACTGCCAAGTGTAATTCCTCTCTTCTCTGCCGAAGCCTGCCATGACCGCTCCCCGACGCCTGACCGACCGCAAACGCGAAGCCATCATCCAGGCAGCGATCGCCGAATTCCGTGCCCATGGGTTTGAAATCACCAGCATGGACAAGATCGCTGCCACCGCCGGCGTGTCGAAGCGTACGGTGTACAACCACTTCCCCAGCAAAGAAGAACTGTTCGCCGATATCCTCAACCAGTTATGGGCGCGGATCATTGCCGAGCCATCAGTTAGCTATAACCGCGAGCAACCGCTGAGCGAGCAGTTGCGGCAAATGTTGCGAGAGAAGGTGCAGATGATGGCCGACGAGAATTTTCTTACCCTCGCCCGGGTAGCGATTGCCGCCACTATTCATTCCCCCGAACGTGCGCAGAACATGATCGAGCGCATGGGCGAGCGCGAGGAAGGATTGACCGTCTGGATACGCGCGGCGCAAGCCGATGGACGGCTCAAACCGGTGGATCCAGAGTTTGCCGCGCATCAAGTGCAAGGCTTGCTCAAGGCGTTCGCGTTCTGGCCGCAGATCTCGCTCGGCCGCGCGGCCCTTGATCCAGACGCGCAGAACGCGGTTGCCGAGTCGGCACTGGAGATGTTTTTGGCGCGCTATCAAGGCTGATTCCCTGTTCAGCCGAGCAGGCGCTCAAACGTGTACAACTAATTTCGCAAAAAGTTATACAAACTCGCGAAAAATTCCTTTCTTGTACAACTTTATGAAGTTTTGTATAAGTAGCCATCTGCCAGTAACGGAACGCTGGCATTGAGCAGTCACCGCCGAATGCCGCCAGTGCATTTCGGTCTGCCGGCGCAGGAATTAGGGACTGAATCCTTTTGATTTTTCCCACTCCCGAGTATCGCAAGCATGTTTTTTAAACGCCACAAAGCCGCCCTCGAAGGACTGCAACACACCGTTTTTGACCAAGCTGCAATGCTCGAAGCGATCAACCGTTCGATGGCGGTGATCGAGTTTGATCTTGATGGCGTGGTGTTGCGAGCCAATGACAATTTTCTCCAGACCATGGGTTACACGGCTGCCCAGGCGATTGGCCAGCCGCACCGGCATTTCTGCACACCTGAATTCGGTCGCAGTGCCCAATACACTGAGTTGTGGTCGCGCTTGAAAAACGGTCAGTTCCAGTCCGGCACCTTTGAACGGGTCAACAGCAAAGGCCAGCCGATATGGCTGGAAGCCAGCTACAACCCGATCAAGGATGCGTCGGGGCGGGTGATCAAAGTGGTCAAGTACGCGATGGATGTCACCACCAAGGTTCAACAGGAGAACGAAGCCAACGCCAAGCTGCAGGCGATCGATCGGGCGATGGCGGTGATCGAATTCGATCTCGACGGCAACATTCTTACCGCCAACCAGAATTTTCTCACGCGCATGGGCTATAACCTCGCGGAACTCAAGGGCCAACATCACCGTTTGTTCTGCACCCCGACGCTGGTCAACAGCGGTGCCTATCAGGATTTCTGGCGGCGCTTGAATCAGGGCGAGTTTTTCCACGGTCAGTTCGAGCGCGTGGATAAACGCGGTCAGACCGTGTGGCTGGAGGCCAACTACAACCCGGTCTACGATGCCTCGGGGCGTTTATATAAAGTGGTCAAGTTCGCGTCGGACGTCACTGCTCGCGTCGAACAACACGATCAGGATGCGCGCAGTGCCAGCACCGCTTATCACATCTCGGTGGCGACACGAAAAGTCGCCGAGCAAGGTACGCAAGTGATTCAACAGGCTGCCAGCGAAATGCGCGAAATTGCCGAGGACATCAGCCAGTCCTCCACGCTGATCGCGCAACTGGGCGACCGCTCGGAGCAGATTACGGCCATCGTCAACACCATCCGCGCGATCGCCGATCAGACCAATCTGCTCGCGCTCAACGCCGCCATCGAAGCCGCACGCGCCGGTGAACAGGGTCGCGGTTTTGCCGTAGTGGCCGATGAAGTGCGGCAACTGGCCGCGCGCACCAGCGGCTCCACCGCCGAGATTTCCAACATGATCAGTCTGATCCAGAGCGAGACGCGGCAGGCGATCAAGAGCATGCAAGGCACCCGCGACCGCGCAGCCGAAGGCGTGGAACTGGCCAATCAGGCCGGCACGGTGATTTTGCAGATTCGCGATGGCGCCAGTGAGGCCGTGGATGCGGTGAGCATGTTTGCCAATGAGCGGGTGCCGGGGTGATGGGGATTGGTTGGCTTTACCCGGTGGGATTACCACTGCGGCTGGCGGCGCAGATTCAGTGCGGGGGCAAACGCAATGCGCGGCCCAGTTCATCGAACAGCGTCACCACCGAGCGCAAGGCCCGGCAATCGGGCCGGGTCAGCAGCCACAGCGCCGTGTCGCACCCCGGCAATGCTTCGCCCAAGGTCTGCAAACCGTCGTTGATCAGAAAGTCGGGCAACGCTGCCACACCCAGGCCGGCCCGCACCAGTTCTTTCACAGAAAGCATGCTGTTGCAGCGATAAGCCGGGATTACACCGGGCAACTGTTGGCGGCGCCAGGCCACGGTGGGGTGATCCGGCAGGAATTCGTCCGGAGCAATCCAGGTCAGCGCACTTAGATCAGAAGCATCGACATTCTGCAGATATCGCGCATTGACGCAAACACGGTAGGAAACCTTCGCCAGCTGCCGTCCCACCAAGTGCTCTGGCGGTGCACGTGTCAGGCGCAAGGCAATGTCGGCGTCGCGACGACTGAGGTTGGCGAAATCGTTGGAGGTACTCAGCTCGATCGTCAGCGCCGGGTAGTTGGGCATGAACTGCGCCAGCGCAGGCAACAGCAAGCCCTGCAATACCGAATCGGTGCAGGTCAGGCGCACCGTGCCGGTCACGACTTCTCCCTCCCGCTCCACGCCGATCCGCGCGGCTTCCAGCGCCTGTTCCGCGCGTTCGGCTTGCTCGGTCAAGGTCTGCGCCAGTGTGGTTGGCAGGTAACCGGTGCGGCTTTTTTCGAACAGTTGCTGACCGAGCGCCGACTCCAGTCGGCGAACGGCGCGGAAAACCGTCGACACATCGACCTGAAGCAACTGCGCCGCCCGTGCCAGCGAGCCGCTGCGCACCAAGGCCAGGATCAGCGCCAGATCGGGATAGTCGAGTCGATAGTGCGCCGCTGCATTGATCACTTGGGGAAACGCCAATATTGAATGCGTGAGCGCCAATCTATAGTGACTGCCATCCATCAGCAAGCGCAGGGAAATCCCATGGAAAATCGCGCCATTCGCATCGCCTTGGTTGGCGATTACGACCCCCAAGTCACCGCCCACCAAGCGATTCCGGTTGCACTCGGCCTTGTCGCCCCCCATCTGCAACGTCCTGTGCAGTTCGAATGGCTGGCCACTGAAGAGATCGGCACCGACACTGCGTTGAATCAATTCGATGGGTTCTGGTGTGTACCCGCCAGCCCTTATAAAAGTGAAGACGGTGCGCTAAGAGCAATCCGCTTTGCCCGCGAGCAAGGGCGACCTTTCCTCGGCACCTGTGGCGGTTTTCAGCATGCGGTTCTGGAATATTCGCGCAATGTTCTAGGATGGGCCGACGCCGAGCACGGGGAAACCTCGCCAGAATCCGAACGCACTGTACTCACGCCGCTGAGCTGCTCGCTGGTTGAAGCCATCGACGTCATTCACCTCCAGCCCGGCTCGTTGATCGCCAAGGCGTACGAAAAGTCTGAAATTGAAGAAGGCTATCGCTGCCGCTACGGCGTGAATCCGCAGTTCGAACAGCATTTGATGAGCGATCAGCTACAAGCGGTAGGCCATGATTCAGCGGGGGATCTGCGCGCTATCGAACTGAAAAATCATCCGTTTTTCGTCGCCACGCTGTTCCAGCCGGAACGCGCCGCACTAAAAGGAAAAATGCCACCGCTGGTTCGCGCGTTTATCGAAGCCTGCGGGGAGCCAAGCTGATGACAACTTGCTACGCAGTGATTTTCACATCGACCCGCACCGAGGGTGACAACGGTTACGCCGCAGCGGCGCAGCGCATGGCCGAGCTGGCAAGTCAGCAGCCTGGCTTTCTTGACGTGGAATCAGTTCGGGGCGCGGACGGTGTCGGGATTACCGTGTCGTATTGGCAGAGCGAGGCGGCGATTCTCGCATGGAGAGATAATCCCGAGCACCGGTTGATTCAGGCAAGCGGGCGCTCTGAATGGTATTCGGCGTTTCACACCCGAGTATGCCGTGTTGAGCGCGAGTATGTATTCGGCCAGTGAGGTTGGCGGCGCCCACAACGCCGCCTTCGCGAGCAGGCTCGCTCCCACATTGGATCTGTGGCGTTCACGAAATCCCTGTGGGAGCGAGCCTGCTCGCGAAGAGGCCCGCAACCCCACTGCAAAACATCAACCGCGCACCAGACTCCGCACCGCCACAATCTCCGGCACTTCAACCTTGCTCATGTAAACCCGCAACGGTTCGGTGATGTTGATGCGGTCGTCGATGTGTTGATCGAGCAACAACTGAATCAACTCGCGCCTGAGCGTCATGGTGGTGTCCGACGCCGTCGCCCAGACGAATTCACTGGCCGCAATGATGCCGTCATCGGCCACATCCATACCGAACGAATCCTCGCTGAAGCGCACGATATATTGGCCGGTCTTGCGATTCAGGCCGACGAAACCTTTCAGATTGTCGGCGGCCTGGCAGATGAGTTGGGAGGTGATGCGCATGGTAAACCTCACGAAAGATGATCGATGGTCTACACGCAAGGCAACGCAGCGGTGCGCCCTCTGCCGGGGCGTCTGCCGAGGGCAAGCGTACTGCAAACAGCGCCACAAAAGCGCAGGAAATTTCCTTTTTGCTCAGTTTATGTCGGTCTGGCGATAGCCCTGCGGCGCTTCAGTTGTTAAAAGGTACGTCTCGAAAAAGACCTGCGAAAGGAACTCGACCATGCCTGCTACTTTTACCCGAAGCGCCCTGCTGCTGAGTCTGCTGTTCGGCCTCGGTCAAGCGCACGCCGACAGCCACCCGGTGCCCAAGGCAATTGCCGCCGCCCATGGCATTCCGCATCCGGCGGTAATTGCTCACCGTGGCGCATCGTTCGATGCCCCCGAATCCACCGCAGCGGCCTACAAACTGGCCCGTGACCTGGGCGCCGATTACCTGGAAATGGATTTGCAGCGCAGCAAGGACGGCGTGCTCTTCGTCCTGCACGACGACAACCTGCAACGCACCACCGATGTCGCCAGCAAATTCCCCGAGCGCAAGGACAGCCCGGCCACCGCGTTCACCATGGCCGAACTGAAAACCCTCGATGCCGGCAGCTGGTTCAACACCCAATACCCGGATCGCGCACGTCCCTCCTACGCAGGGCTGAAAATTCTCACCCTTGATGAAATCATCGACATCGCCCGCGCCAACCCGCAGCACAAGCCGGGCCTGTACATCGAGACCAAAGAGCCGCAGCTGTTTCCCGGCATCGAACATGACCTCAAGGAAAAACTGCAGGATCGCGGCTGGCTGAGCCCGGCCGGTTCGAAACTGGCGAAAAGTGCGCTGGGCGTCGGTCAAGGCAAAGGCAAGGTGATCCTGCAAACCTTCGATAAAAACAGCCTGCAATTGCTGGAAAAGGAAATGCCGCAAGTGCCGAAGATCCTGCTGTTGTGGGTCGGCGAAGGCAGCATCGAGCCTAAATCCACCGTGACGTTTGCAGCGTCCGGCGAAAAAGACAAAAACGTGTTTTACGGCAAGCAGGAGCCGAAGTCGGAAGCGGAATTCAAGCAATGGGTCGATTACGCCAAGGCCCAGGGCGCGATCGGCACTGGTCCATCGGCGAAGCTGACTCACGGGGGTGACCAGAGTTATTCCGACCTCGTGCAACCGTGGATGAACCAGTACACCCACGACCAGGGCTTGCTGGTGCACGTGTATACGGTCGACGAGGCCGTGGATTACGAGAAGGTCATGGCGGCGGGGGTTGATGGCATCTTTACCAACCGTGCCAGTGAACTGCTGAAATTCTACAAGCGTCCGGCTGTTGGCAGTGTTGATGAGATTTTGAAGAAGAACGGTTTCTGAACAGCTAATAAGTTGCTCACTTCGCGAGCAGGCTCGCTCCCACGAAGACGGACTTTCTCGCGATGTGGAGATTTAAGGGTGAATTAAGTTGCGCTGGTTAATCTGAACCCACTTACACAGATCAACCACTTCAACGCACTGCCAAGGAATGAACCGATGAAAACTTTGACTGCCCTGTTTACCGCCGCTGCCCTGACCCTCACCGCTGGCCTGGCTCAGGCTGATGTTCGCATCGACCAAGTGCCGCAATTGGTCAAGGACGGCAAGATCAAGTCGCTGGAATCGATGAACGCCGAAGCACTGAAACTGCACCCGGGCGCAACGATCACCGACACCGACCTGGATAATCACTTCAACGGTTACGAGTACGAAGTTGAACTTAAAACCGCTGACGGCAAAGAGTTCGACGTGGACTTTGATGCCACCACCGGCAAAGTGCTGAGCAACAAGCAAGACACTTGATAGACCGCTGTTAAAGTGCCGCACGATTGACGATCGTGCGGCTTTTTTATGCCTGATAAAAATCATTGCAGGTGTGACGCTTTGACTCGGTTACGCCCTCCCCTATCAAGCACTCAACCGCGCCGTCACTTCATTCAACTGCCCCGACAAACCATGCAGGTTCTGACTGGCACTTTCGGTGCGCTGCACGTTGTCCAGGTTGGTGCTGGCAATCGCGGTGATTTCAGTCAGGTTGCGTGAGATATCCTCGGCCACTGAAGTCTGCTCTTCTGCCGCCGTGGCGATCTGACGGTTCATGTCGCGAATCGCCTCCACGGCCAAAGTGATGCGCTCCAGCATCGCGCCAGCCTGGGTCACCTGCTCGACACTTTCATCACTGCGCGCCTGGCCGCTCTCGATCGCGTGCGCGGCGTCGACGGCGCCGGTCTGCACGTTCTGAATGATCTGGTTGATCTCGATGATCGACTCGGCCGTGCGCTGAGCGAGGTTGCGCACCTCATCGGCGACGACGGCAAAACCACGTCCTGCCTCACCCGCCCGCGCCGCCTCAATGGCTGCGTTGAGCGCCAGCAGGTTGGTCTGTTCAGCGATGCCGCGAATGACTTCCAGCACCTTGCCGATACGACCGCTGTCGGTTTCCAGTCGACGGATCACCGTGGCGGTGTTGGCGATTTCACCGCGCATCTGCGTGATCGAATGAATGGTGGTTTGCATGACCTTTTCGCCCTGCTGCGCCGACTGATCGGCATCGTCAGCAGCACGCGCGGCATCAGCGGCGTGCCGGGCGACTTCCTGGGCCGTGGCGGACATTTCGTTCATCGCCGTAGCCACCTGATCGGTGCGATTGAATTGCTCGCTGGTGCCGCCGGCCATGGTCGTGGCGATCGCATTGAGCTCGCCACTGGCGCTGTCCAGATTGCTGGCGCTGCGCTGCAACCGCGCGAAGGTGTCCGCCAGAAAATCGCGCAGGGTGTTTGCTGCGGCAGCGAGGTTGCCCAGCTCATCGCGACGCTCGCTGACTACACGCTCGGCCAACTGGCCACGGCTCAAGCGGGTGACGTAATCAATGAGGTTGCGGATCGGCTCGATCAGGTTGCGGCTGACCAGCCACAGGCTCAGCAGACCGATCAGCAAGCCTGACGCAAGCATCACCAGCAGCCCCAGCCACACGGTGCGATCAGCGCTGGCACTGATGAGCTTCGACTGCTGATCGCCTTGCTTGCGCAACTCGGCGACCAGTTCGCTCATCTGCTCGCTGGTGGCGCGGTCGAGGCCTTTGACAGCGGCGTCACCGGCGCCCGGATCGCCTCCGGTAGCGACGTAGGCGTCACGGCCCTTCTGGTAGGCCACGCCCAACTGGCGATGCTCTTCGCGCAAGCGTTCGATACGTGATTTGAGATTGGCCTCAATACCTTTCTGGCCGGCCAGTTCGCCGAGAATGGTCTGCACGTCGCGCTGGCGCTCTTCGAACTGGCTCCAGTATTTCGCCAGATCCGCCGGTTGCTTGCCACGCAGCAGGACGTTTTTCCATTCCTGCACCTGCACTTTGAACTGCAGGTTGGCTTCATCGATCAGTTGCGAAGTGTGCAACGGGCCGGCGATCAGTTGACTGTAGCTTTGCACACCGTTGGAGAGGAAATGAAAGCAGGCCAGCGCGATCAACAGCATCGCCAGCAGACTGCCGCTCAGCAGGGCGAGAATTTGCGCTCTCAGGGATTTTTGCAGCATTGCAAGGTACTCGAAGCAGGGATGAGGCACGCCCAAAAGCGGACGTGAAAAATGGCCGGACTTCCCTGTCGACGCACCATGGCCAGAGGCCAATGGCGCGCAACCTAACTCACCTGAGATCGGCGCGCCAGAGCCGTTCTTGAGAATCTTCCGACAGCCGGTAACACGTTGATTTGACGTCATTTTGTTGTCATAAAACGGTCATGTGAGCTTGCGATGATGCCGCTCGGGTGAACCTGAAAATCCCGCAACAGACACCCTCCTCCAGCGAGCCGTCATGAACCACAGCCTCGATATCAGCCATCGCGATCCGGACCTGTTTGGCTTGCTCTACGGATTTCGCTTTCTGCCCGGTGAGCCCGGTCGGGAAATCGATTCGGCGACGGCTTTGCGTTGTCTGCAGGACGACAGCGACAGCGGCGAATTCCTCTGGCTGCATCTCAACCTTGCCCATGCCGCGTGCGAGCGCTGGATGAAAAGTCATCTGCAATTGCCCGACGAATTTTTCGAGGCGTTGCATGAGGGCTCGCGTTCGACACGTATCGAGCATGTCGACTCGGCGCTGCTGGCGGTGGTCAACGATGTGGTGTTCAACCTCAGCAGCATGGTTTCTTCCGATGTGTCGACATTGTGGGTTTGCGTGCGCAGCAAATTGATCGTCAGCGCACGCCTGCAACCGCTGCATTCGGTGGACAAGTTGCGCTCGTCGGTGAAGGCCGGCGAGTGCTTTCGTTCGCCCTCGGAACTGCTTGTGCATCTGCTGCGCGACCAGGGTGAAGTGCTGACGCAGATCGTGCGCAAGACCAGCCTGAGCGTCGATCAGGTCGAGGACCAATTGCTCTCCTCGCGCCTGTCGACCAACCGCGCCGAGCTTGGCGGCAACCGTCGCGTGCTGGTGCGTTTGCAACGATTGCTGGCGCTGGAGCCGGGTTCGTTGCTGCGCCTGCTCAATCGCCCGCCGCCGTGGTTGCAGAAGGAGGACGTCAAAGAGCTGCGCAAATCCACCGAGGAATTCGCGCTGATCATCAACGACCTCACCGCCCTCGGCGAACGGATCAAACTGCTGCAGGAAGAAATCGCCGCCAACCTCAACGAACAGAGCAACCGCACGCTGTTCACCCTGACGGTGGTGACGGTGCTGGCCTTGCCGATCAACATCATCGCCGGTTTTTTCGGGATGAATGTCGGCGGTGTGCCGCTGTCGCAGGATCCGCACGGTTTTTGGGTACTGGTCGCGCTGGTGGCGACGTTCACGGTGATCGCCGGGCGCTGGGCGTTTCGCAAACGTGGGGATTATTGATTTCACCTGCACCGGGATCCCTGCGGGAGCGGGCTTGCTCGCGAAGGCGTTGTGTCAGGTGAGACACCGTTGACTGACACACCGCTTTCGCGAGCAAGCCCGCTCCCACAGTCAGCTTGTTCTGCAGATCAACGGTCAGACTAATAGGCCAAACACTGACCTGCCGGGCGTGGCCGGGACCATGGTGGCCAACGGCGCCGGGTTGCAGATGCGCACCATCCGTAATCTGCTGATGGCCTGGGTGTTGACGCTGCCGGCGGCCATCCTGCTGTCGGGCAGCCTCTATTGGTTGTTCACCCAAATCTTCTGAAAACACACGCGCAACCAATGTGGGAGCGGGCTTGCTCGCGAAGGCGGTTTGTCAGACTCATCTGTATCACCTGACACATCGCCTTCGCGAGCAAGCCCGCTCTCACATCTGGATTTGTGTGGGTCAGTCAGAGCGTTGAGCGAACCACATCGCCGAGCCAATCCATAAACACTCGCACCCGCAGCGGCAAATGCCGTTGTCGCGCATACAACAACGAAATCGCCATCGGCGGTGCGGTGTATTGCGCCAGTACAGTCAGCAGTTCGCCATTTTCCAGATGCGGTTGCATGCCGGTACGCGGCACCTGCGTCAGGCCGAAACCGCCCAGGCACGCCGCTTCATAGGCATCGGTGCTGTTGACCGTGACACTGCCGGCCATCGCCACGCGCCGCACCTCGCCGCCCGCCTCGTAGACAAACCCCTCCGAACGCGAGCCCAGCACGCCGACGTAATGCACCAGCCGATGCTGCGCCAGATCCTCGAGCGACTGCGGCACGCCGTAACGCTCCAGGTAAGCCGGGCTGGCGCAGTTGACCATCGGAAAGTCGCCGAGATGGCGGGCAACCACCGACTGATCCGGCTGCGCGCCGATGCGTAAAACACAGTCGAAACCCTCGCTTAGCAGATCGACACGACGGTCGGTGCTGCTGATTTCCATCTGCAGATGCGGGTGGCGATCCATGAATTCCGGCAGTCGCGGCATGATCAGCCGCCGCGCCAGAATATTCGGCAAGTCGACCCGGATGCGCCCGGTCAGCGACGCCTCGTCCTGACGAAACAGCCCCTCGATTTCATCCATGTGCGAGAGCAAATCCTTGCTGCGCTCATACAGCACCAGGCCGTCCTGAGTGGCCTGCACCTTGCGCGTGGTGCGCTGCAACAGGCGCGTGCCAAGCAAGGCTTCGAGCGCTTGCACCTGCTCGGACACGGTGGAGCGCGGCAGGCCGAGGCTTTCCCCGGCGAGGGTGAAACTCGACAGTTCGCTGACCCGGACGAACGTTCGCAGCAGTTCCAGTTTGTTCATGACAAGCCCCGATGATTGTTCGGCTGAGCCGATCAGTGATTCCGCTTTTGCTGTGTTTATCACCTCCGGGCGGACAAATAAACTTCTTCCATCCCCACTCAATGCAATCGAGGAAGTCAGCATGAACCGCAAAATCGCACTGATCACTGGCGCCAGTCGTGGCCTGGGCCGTAGCGCCGCCCTGCACCTCGCCGCGCAAGGCATCGACGTCATCGGCACCTACAACAGCCGCGCCGACGAGGCGCAAAATCTGGCCAACGAATTACAGGCACTCGGCGCGAAAGCGGCGATGCTGCAACTGGACGTCGGCCACAGCGAAAGCTTCGCCGCGTTTGCCGCGCAGGTTGCACAGACTCTGCAACACACCTTCGAGCGGCAGCGTTTTGATTTCCTCATCAACAATGCCGGGATCGGCGTGCACGCGCTGTTCAGCGAAACCACCGCGGAGCAGTTCGATCTGCTGATGAACGTGCAATTGAAGGGGCCGTTCTTCCTGACTCAGCAACTGCTGCCGCTGATCAATGACGGTGGGCGCATCGTCAATATCTCCAGCGGCCTGACCCGCTTCAGCCTGCCGGGCTACGGCGCCTATGCGGCAATGAAAGGCGCAATGGAAGTGCTGACCCGCTATCAAGCGAAGGAGCTTGGCGCGCGGCAGATTGGCGTGAACATTCTGGCGCCGGGTGCGATTGAAACCGATTTTGGCGGTGGCACGGTGCGCGACAACGGTGCTGTCAATGCGATGGTCGCCAGCAACACCGCGCTGGGTCGGGTCGGGCAACCGGATGATATTGGCGGTGCACTGGCGCTGCTGCTGTCAGAGGGCGGGCAGTGGATCAATGGCCAGCGGGTCGAGGCGTCCGGCGGCATGTTTCTCTGATTGCAAATACCGGACCTGTAGGAGCTGCCGAAGGCTGCGATCTTTTGACTTTGATTTTTTAAACCAAGATCAAAAGATCGCGGCCTTCGGCAACTCCTACGGCGGATCGGCGTTAGCTTTCACATGTGCGGCGGGCCATGAAGCGCTCGCGCAGTACGTCATAACCCCAGTGATAGATGTAGGTGTACGGCAGGAAAAACAGCAGCACGCCGATGTCGAGCAACAACGCCTGCCACAGGCTGACTGACAGCCACCAGGCAATCAGCGGTACGCCCATCACGATCAGTCCACCTTCGAACAGCAACGCATGCACCACTCGCACCCAGGCGTTGTGCGCCAGATTCATCCGCGCCAATGCACGGTCGAAGAAACGGTTGAACACCACGTTCCACCCCAGCGCCAGCATCGCGATCAATACGGTCACCGCGCCCATATCGAGCAGCGGCTTTTGCATGATCCACGCGAGCAACGGCGTGCAGATCAGGATCGCGAGAAATTCGAAACCAACAGCCTGGAAAACGCGTTCGGTGATGGACTTGTGGGCAGTCATTGCCTGACTCCTTATTGACGTTGGTTGCCATTTTCCAAGTGAATCCCGATACTTCATAACCAATAACCATCGATCAAGGCGATAGTTCATGGCTTCGCAAGAAGTGCTGTTGGCGTTTGTTCAAGCGGCAACGCAAGGCTCGTTCTCAGCGGCGGCGCGCAAATTGGGACGCAGTCAGTCGACCATTAGCGCAGCGGTGGCGAGCCTGGAAATCGATCTGGATTTGCAGCTGTTCGATCGCAGCAGCCGCAAACCCACGCTCACCCCCGCCGGCCACGTCATGCTGCAAAAAGCCGAGGCGATTCTGGCTGCCACCAGTCGCCTGGAGATGAGCGCACGGCAACTGGCGCAAGGCGTGGAACCAAAGCTGACCGTGGCGATTTCCGATACCTATCAGTCCTATCGTTTCGAGGCAGCGCTGGTGGGGTTCGAGCAGCGTTATCCGGAGCTAGAGCTGGAGTGTCTGATTGCCGAATGCGACGACCTGGTCGAATTGGTCCAGCGCGGCCGGGCGCATCTGGCCTTCGCGGAGATGCAGGACAACTACCCGCCCGATCTGGTGACCTCGACCGTCGCCGAGCGCACGGAGATCGCCCTGTTCGTCAGCCGCGAACATCCGTTGGCCAAACTTGAACATGTCGATCAGCAGATACTCGAGCAACATCGCGAGCTGCGTCTGGCGACCATCGTCAATCCATATGACAGCCGTGGCAAAGGCCGGGTGTGGTCGGCGCCGAGTTATCTGATGTTGCTGGAAATGGCCGAAAAGGGTTTCGGCTGGGCACCGCTGCCCAGGTGGCTGGTGCAGCGTTATGCCAATGATTTGCTGATCGAGCTGAATGTGCGCGGCTGGCCGAAACCGGTATTTGTCGATGCCTTGTGGTCGCGGTTGTACCCGCCGGGGCCGGCGGGGAGCTGGTTGCTCAGCAAGATGCTCGAATAAGCGGTGCTGCCAACATTGAAATGTGCACACCTGTGGGAGCGGGCTTGCTCGCGAAGAGGCCGGCCCTGCAGTTAAAGAATTCAGATCAATCCAGTTCCTTCAGTCGCCCCTCGATAAACCGCCGCTCCGGCGCCTGCCGCGTCAGCTCCAGCGCGCGAAGATAAGCGCTACGTGCTTCCTCGACACGCCCCAACTGCCGGCAGAACTCCGCCCGCGCCGAATGTACCAAGTGGTAATCCGGCAACTCGCCTCGCGTCAGAATCCCTTCGATCAACAACAACCCGGCCAGCGCTCCATCACGCTTGGCCACCGCCACCGCCCGGTTCAACTCGATCACCGGCGACGGCACCGCGCGCAGCAATACGTCATACAGACCGACAATCTGTTGCCAGTCGGTATCCGGCGCCGACGGCGCTTCGGCATGCACCGCTGCAATCGCCGCTTGCAGGCAATACGGCCCGAAGCGCCGCGTACTCAGCGCGCGCTCTACCAGCGCACCTCCCTCAGCCATCAACCCGGCGTCCCACAACGAGCGATCCTGATTGTCGAGCAACACCAGTTCGCCGCTCGGCGAGGTGCGCGCCGGGCGCCGTGATTCGTGCAGCAACATCAGCGCCAGCAACCCCATGACCTCCGGTTCCGGCAACAACTCCATCAATAAGCGCCCCAGGCGGATCGCTTCGCGAGTCAGATCCTCGCGGGTCAGCTCAGCGCCGACCGAGGCCGAATAGCCTTCGTTGAACACCAGATAAATCACCCGCAGCACACTGTCCAGGCGCTCGGGTAATTCATTCAACGTTGGCACTTGATAAGGGATTTTCGCGTCGCGGATCTTCGCTTTGGCACGCACGATACGCTGGGCAATTGCCGCCGGTGCAGACAGAAAAGCGCGGGCGATTTCCTCGGTGGTGAGGTCGCAGACTTCGCGCAAGGTCAGCGACACTTGCGCATCTGCCGCCAGGGCCGGGTGGCAGCAGGTGAAAATCAGCCGCAAGCGATCGTCTTCCACGTCCTCGCCGCTCCAGTCGGCCTGTTCCAGTTCGTCGAGTTGCGCCAGCAGCAGCGGTTGCGAAGCCTTGAACCGTGCGCGCCGGCGCAACACATCGATGGCTTTGAATCTTCCGGTTGAGACCAGCCAGGTGCGCGGGTTGTCCGGCACACCGTCGCGTTGCCAGCGTTCAACCGCGACGAAGAACGCCTCGTGCAAGGCTTCTTCGGCGAGGTCGAAATCACCGAGCAAGCGGATCAGCGTTGCCAGAATCCGCCGCGAATCCTCGCGGTAGACCTGCTCGACCCGCGCCCTGACCTCAGACATTCAACTGCCGCACCGGGCGCACTTCAACGCTGCCGACCCGCGCTGCCGGTATGTGGCCGGCAACCTGAATCGCTTCATTGAGATCCTTCGCATCGATCAGGTAGAAGCCGGCCAGTTGCTCCTTGGTTTCAGCGAAAGGCCCGTCGGTGATCGACAACTTGCCGTTGCGCATCCGTACGGTGGTTGCGGTCTGCACCGACTCCAGCGCTTGGGCGGCGATCATCCGCCCGCTGCCCTGAATCGACTCGGCGTACGCCCAGCATTCGGCATCCTCCGGGCTGTCCGGCGAGGTGTGCAGCAGGCGCTCATCGCTGTAGACCAGGCATAGATATTTCATGGCGATCTCCTGATTCGAACGGATCAACTATGGCTGAAGATCAGGGGGTCACATCGAACAGCGTCGCGCCGCTCATCGGATCGAACGGTGCCGACCAGTGTTCATGAGCAATCTTCCACGCCCCGCCGATCTGCCGATAACAGGCGGTGACGCGCATCCAGCAGCTCTGGGTTTCGCCTTTCTCGTTGGTGCCGCCGCAATTGGCCACCCAGTGCGCGAAGGCAATGGTGTCAGCGCTTTCGATGGCGACTTCGTGAAACTCGAAAACGTGTGGCCCGGGGCACATTTCCATGCACTCGATCCAGTGCGCGCGATACGCCGCTTTGCCTTTGAATTGCAGGGCCTTGATCGCATCGAACGAGACGATGTCATCGGCATACAGGGCCATGACTTTCTCGACGTCCTTTGCCATCACCGCTTCGCGGTAGGTGTTGATCAGGATCTGGATTTCGCTTTGTGCGCTCATGGTGTTCTCCGTGGTTTTTGTTGTGAAGACACCCTTAGTCGTTTGCCCTTTGCGCAGATCGACAGGCCAAACAAAAAAATTTCACCGACAACAATGTCGCTAGAATCCGAGCTTCAATCCTTGTAGGAAAAAGGAAATTCCCGTGTCAGCCCAACTCGTGCCTTACGACAGCCTCAGCCCTTTGCAGCGTGAGCAAGTCGCGGCGATTGAAATCCACCCGGAGCAAGTCAAATTTTCCGGCGACATCCACGGAGCCTTGCACACGCTGCTGTCGAAGCCCGGCCCAGGCGTCAAGGGTTTCGCCCTGCTGACGGACGACGTGCCCGTGGCGTTTTTGCTGCTTAAACGCCCGCCGGTATTGCCCGCCTGGGCCGACGAGCACAGCGCCACATTGCATGCTTTGCAGGTCGATCGCCGCGCGCAGGGCAAGGGTTACGGCAAGGCTTGCCTGCAAGCACTGCCCGCCGTCGCGCGGGAAGCATGGCCGGAAATCAAGGGACTGGAATTGTCGGTGGACGCTGATAACGAGGCGGCGATTGCGCTGTATGCCAGGCATGGCTACGTCGACAGCGGCGAAGCGTACAAGGGCCGGATCGGTTACGAGCGGCGCATGGGGCTGTTTTTCTGAGTCGTGTGAAATGCCGAATCCGTTACACACCACGATCCCTGTAGGAGCTGCCGCAGGCTGCGATCTTTTGATCTGGCTTTTGAAGATCAAGATCAAAAGATCGCAGCCTTCGGCAGCTCCTACAGTTGTGATAGGTGTTGGCTTCAGAGGGTCAGGATCATCTCGTGCCACGCCATGCCGCCGTGGTCGGACTCGGACGGTTTGATGTAGGCAAAACCGAAGCCTGCATACAGCGCGATGTGCTGTTCCTTGCACATCAGATGAATCGTCGCTTTGTCCATTCCGCGCATGCGCTCGATGAATTCGCCGAGCAGGCGCTTGGCCAGTCCCAGCCCTTGGTAATCCGGGTGCACCACCACCGACATGATCACCACGTTCGGGCCTTTCGGGTCATGACCGATCAATTCCTTGAAGGCCTCGTCGGACATCTGCACGTCGAACGCCGCGCCGGAATTGATGAAACCGACGACTACGCCGTCTACCTCGGCAACGATGAAGCCGTCCGGCCAGGTGGCAATGCGCGTGGCGATCTTTTCGCGGGTGGCGGCTTCGTCGCCTTCGTAGGCGACGGTTTCGATGGCGTAGCAGCGGTCCAGGTCGGCGGCGCTGACGTTGCGGATCACGGTGTTCATGGCAGCTCTGAAATCTGTGGAAACGAGGCCCGCAAGCATAAAGCAGAACCACCGGGGCGGACATGCTGCGCCTCGATTCGAACGCTGTTCAGGCCTTGAGCGGCAGCCAGATTTCCAGCGTGCCGGTGTTGAGCCTGGGGTTGAAGTCCGCGCTGTAGCGCTCGAATTCCGGGGCATCTGCCGCTTCATAGCCCGACTGCGGCAGCCAGGTATTCCAGATGTACTGGAAGGTGTCGGGCAGTTGCGTCAGTGGCCCCTCGTGCTCGAACACGGCATATTTTTGCGGCTGGATTTCAACCCAACGGTACTTCTCCGGCAGGTCGTCGAGCTTGTCGATCTGCACGCCGGCGATGTATTCGAAACCGCCCTCGCCGTCCGCGTTGCAGCAAACGCCATAGGTCACTTCGTTGACTTGCGCCGGGATTTTCCCCAAGTGCGGGATCAGTTTTTCCCACAACGCGGGAATGTCTTCGGTGGTTGCCTGGGTGAATCGTCCACCGAAGCCGGCAATCAGCAGGAACTGCCCATGTTCGAAGCGAGGTTCAGCTATTTCGACGCGTGTTTGTTCATCCATGACGCGACTCCTCAGAACGGGAAAGTGGGTTCGGCTGGGAGTATAGAAAGCCCGAACCGTTTCGCACGTTTACAGCGAATGCAACTGCTCGACGGCGCCCGGGCCGACGAATTCGTTGTAACCGGAAACGATCACGTATACCGCGAAATAGCAGAAGATCGCCGCCGATGCCAGGTAGGAATAGCGCAACAGTTTGTCGCCCAGCAGCTTGCCACCGTGGCTGGCGGCGAAGCACAAACCGGCCGACCACAGCAGCCCGGCGCAAAGGAAACCGCCGAGAAACAGCGCCGAACTCAACGGCCCGCCGCCACCGGACCGGGCGATCAACGTGCCGCCGACGGCAGCGAACCAGAGAATCGCACTGGGCGACGACATGGCGAGAAAAATACCGCGAAAAAATTCCTTGCGATGGGAGTTCTGCCCTACTTGCGCCGTCTCCTCCAGCAGCGCTTCGTGATGAATCGCCGAGTAAATCATCTTCGCCGCGAAATAGATCAACAGCGCCGAACCGCCAATCCACAGCACCCAGCGCACGGTTTCGTATTGCAGCAGGACGGTCATCCCGGCCAGCGCCAGCACCGCATAAACCAGGTCGCCGACGCAGGTGCCGAGGCCCAGTGCAAAGCCCTGAAAGTAGCCGCGCTGCATGGCCAGGGTGATCATCGCGATGTTGGCCACGCCGATATCCAGGCACAGCGAAAGGCTCAGCAAGAAGCCGCTGGTGAATTCCATTGGGCGATTTTCCTTGAAAAAAATGTTTACAACCGTGCTGGACAGTATGCCATCACTGCACTTATCTTCCGCCACAGGTCACCGCAGTGACCAGCGTCGCTCGGACGGTTCCGGGCGCTTACGTTATCCGAGGCAACAATGGCCGAACAAGGTTCGCCGCGCCGCTTTGCGCGCATAGATCGACTCCCCCCTTACGTTTTCAACATCACCGCCGAGCTGAAAATGGCCGCTCGCCGCCGTGGTGAAGACATCATCGACCTGAGCATGGGCAACCCCGACGGCGCCACGCCGCCGCACATTGTCGAAAAACTCGTGCAAGTTGCTCAGCGTGAAGACACTCACGGTTACTCGACTTCCAAAGGCATTCCACGCCTGCGTCGGGCGATTTCCAACTGGTACAAGCAGCGTTACGAAGTCGATATCGACCCGGAAAGCGAAGCCATTGTCACCATCGGTTCCAAGGAAGGCCTGGCGCATCTGATGCTGGCGACCCTGGATCAGGGCGACACCGTGCTGGTGCCGAACCCGAGCTACCCGATTCACATTTACGGCGCGGTGATTGCCGGCGCGCAGGTGCGTTCGGTGCCGCTGGTGCCGGGCGTGGATTTCTTCGACGAACTGGAACGGGCGATTCGCGGCTCGATCCCCAAGCCGAAAATGATGATCCTCGGCTTCCCGTCGAACCCGACCGCGCAATGCGTGGAGCTGGATTTCTTCGAACGGGTGATTGCGCTCGCCAAGCAGTACGACGTGTTGGTCATCCACGACCTGGCTTACGCCGACATCGTCTACGACGGCTGGAAAGCGCCGTCGATCATGCAGGTGCCGGGGGCCAAGGACATTGCGGTGGAGTTTTTCACCCTGTCCAAGAGCTACAACATGGCCGGCTGGCGTATCGGTTTCATGGTCGGCAACCCGGAACTGGTCAACGCCCTGGCGCGGATCAAGAGCTACCACGACTACGGCACGTTCACTCCGCTGCAAGTGGCGGCAATTGCTGCGCTGGAAGGTGATCAACAGTGCGTGCGCGACATCGCCGAGCAATACCGCCAACGCCGCAACGTGCTGGTCAAAGGCCTGCATGAATTAGGCTGGATGGTCGAGAATCCGAAGGCTTCGATGTACGTCTGGGCGAAGATTCCAGAGGCGTATGCGCATCTGGGCTCGCTGGAGTTTGCCAAGAAACTGCTGGCCGAGGCCAAAGTCTGCGTCTCGCCGGGCGTGGGTTTTGGCGAATATGGCGACGACCATGTGCGCTTTGCCCTGATCGAGAACCAGGACCGTATTCGTCAGGCTGTGCGTGGGATTCGCGGGATGTTCCGCGCGGATGGCTTGGTTACCAAATAACTGACACGCCTCTGATCGTTCCCACGCTCTGCGTGGGAATGCCTCAATGGACGCTCTGCGTCCGCTTTGGGACGCGGAGCGTCCCGGGCTACATTCCCACGCGGAGCGTGGGAACGATCAAGCAGGAAGTCCGCGCCCACAAAAAAACCGCATCGCTGCGGTTTTTTTGCGCCTGCAAACTGCCGCTTAAACGAACAGCGACAGCAGCAGGATAAAGCCCAGGCCGACCACCGAGAGGATGGTTTCCATCGCGGTCCAGGTCTTGAAGGTTTCGGCCACGGTCATGTTGAAGTACTGCTTGACCAGCCAGAAACCGGCGTCGTTAACGTGCGACAGGATCAGCGAACCGGCGCCGGTCGCGAGTACCAGCAGCTCACGGTTGACGCCCGGAATCATCCCGACCACGGGCACGACAATGCCGGCGCCGGTGATGGTCGCCACGGTGGCCGAACCGGTTGCGATACGGATCACCGCAGCCACCAGCCACGCCAGCAGGATCGGCGAGATCTGTGCGCTGACCGCCATGTGACCGATCACATCGCCCACGCCGCTGGTCACCAGCATCTGCTTGAAGCCACCGCCGGCGCCGATGATCAGAATGATCGCAGCGGTCGGCGCCAGACTGGCGTCGAGCCATTTGAGCATCTGGTTGGAACCGATGCCCTGCTTGTAGCCGAAGGTGTACAGCGACAGCAGCAATGCCAGCAGCAGCGCGGAGATCGGATGGCCGATCATGTCCATCCAGATACGGAAGAAATTGCCGTCCGGCAGCGCCACGTCAGCGAAGGTTTTCAGCAACATCAGAAACACCGGTAGCAGCACGGTGACCAGGGTGATGCTGAAGCTCGGCAGGTTGGCCGAGTCGTTTTCGCGGGCCAGTTGATCGACCAGTTCCTGATTCGGGTGGCCGGGAATATGTTTGGCAATGAAAGTACCGAAGATCGGACCGGCAATGATGGCGGTCGGCAGCGCAACGATCAGACCGTAGAGAATCGTCTTGCCGATGTCAGCGCCGAATACCCCGATGGCCAGCAGCGGGCCCGGGTGCGGTGGCACCAGACCATGCACCGCAGACAGACCGGCCAACAGTGGGATACCGATCTTGATGATCGACACACCGGTGCGGCGCGCGACGATGAACACCAGCGGAATCAGCAGCACGAAGCCGATTTCGAAGAACAGCGGAATGCCCACCAGGAACGCGGCGAACATCATTGCCCACTGGACTTTGTCCTTGCCGAAGGCGCGGATCAGGGTCTGGGCGATCTGATCGGCACCGCCGGATTCGGCCATCATCTTGCCGAGCATGGTGCCCAGGGCGAGGATGATGCCGACGAAACCGAGCACGCCACCGAAGCCGTCCTGGAACGCCTTGATGATGGTGTTGATCGGCATGCCGGAAGTCAGGCCGAGGAACGCGGCGGCGATGGTCAGTGCAATGAACGGGTGAAGCTTGAATTTGGTGATCAGGATAATCAGGCCGATTACCGTGACCACTGCATCGAGCAGCAGGAACGTCTCGTGGGACATGCCAAACATGGGAGGTGTCTCCTGGATTGTTGTTGTTATTAAAGCGGGTTGAACAGAAGTCGGGAGGACAGCGCTGTCTTTTTCAACATACTCATACCGCCTGTTTCAGACCGTTGGCCTGCCACCAGACGTGAGCCTGCAGTGCCAGCTCTTCAACGCTGTGTACCGAGGCGTTGAGCGCCAGGGTCAGCGGCTCGCCCTTGGGCGATTCGAGGGTGGCGAACTGGCTTTCGATCAACGTCGCCGGCATGAAGTGGCCCGGGCGGTGCGATACACGCTCGGCGGCGACTTCCGGGGTCAATTCAAGAAACACGAAGCCCAGGCCCGGCAAGGCACTGCGCAGACGTTCGCGATAACTGTGTTTAAGCGCGGAGCAGGTCAACACCGGGCGCTGGCCGTCGGCATCGACGCGACGCAGTTCATCGCACAGGCTGTCGAGCCAGCCGGCGCGGTCGTCGTCGTTCAGGGGGATCCCCGCGCTCATCTTTTCGATGTTCGCGGCCGGATGGAAAGTATCGCCTTCAATGGCAGTGGCGCCGCTCAAATGGCACAGGGCCTGGCTGACGCACGTCTTGCCGCAACCGGCAACGCCCATGATGACCAGGGCGGTGATGGGATGACTCATATAACACCTCAGCGCGCAGACAGCGCTACCTTTGCTAGCTATGACTCTAGTGCACAGGCAGAAGTTGCCGACGCCTTCTTGTCGTTTTTTTGGGTTGCAGCAGGTTTGTTCCTAACGCCAAAGCGCGCAGATCAGGCAGGATCGCGCTCACGCATTTGCAGCTGCATCAGGACAGCGCTACCTTAGTGCCTTGATTTTTGTTTGGCAAGCCGCCCGATGACCTCCCCCAAGAACGATAAAAATACCCGCACCACCGGCCGTCCGACCCTCAACGAAGTAGCCCGCCTGGCCGGCGTCAGCCCGATCACCGCCTCGCGCGCCTTGCGCGGGGTGAGCACAGTCGCCACCGAACTGGTGGAAAAAGTGCAGAAAGCCGCGCTCGAGCTCAACTATGTGGTCAATCCCGCTGCCCGCGCGCTGGCGTCGGCGCAGAGCCATTCGGTGGTGGTGCTGGTGCCGTCACTGTCCAACCTGCTGTTCATTGATACGCTGGAAGCCATTCATCGGGTGCTGACGCCCAAGGGCTTCGAAGTGCTGATCGGCAACTTCCACTACTCGCGCGATGAAGAAGAAAACCTGCTGCGCAATTACATGGCCTATCAGCCGCGCGGGCTTCTGCTGACCGGTTTTGATCGCACGGAAAGTTCGCGGCGGATGATTGAGGTCAGCAACATTCCCTGCGTGTACATGATGGAGCTGGACAGCGCCGCCGGGGTCAATTGCGTGGGCTTCTCGCAGCTCAGCGCCGGTGAAACAGCGGCGCAGCATTTGCTCTCGCGTGGGCGCAAGCGCCTGGCCTACATCGGCGCGCAGCTGGATCAACGCACGTTGCTGCGTGGCGAGGGTTTTCGCAAGGCATTGCAGAAGGCTGGCCGCTACGACCCGGATCTGGAAGTGCTGACACCGCGTGCCTCTTCGGTGGGCTTGGGGGGTGAGTTGTTTATGCAACTGCTGGCAGCGCATCCGGATGTTGATGCGATTTTCTTCGGCAACGATGACCTGGCCCAAGGCGCGCTGCTTGAAGCGTTGCGTAACGGCATCAGGATTCCCGAGCAAGTGGCGATTCTGGGTTTCAACGACTTGCCGATGTCCGAGCACATGGTTCCCCGCCTGAGCAGCATCAATACTCCGCGTGAAGCAATCGGCCGGCGCGCAGCGGAGCAGATGCTGACATTGATGGCGGGCAACAAAGTAGCGCGACCGGTGGAAGATATGGGCTTTGAGCTCAAGATCCGCGAGAGCACCTGAAACTCACGCAATCCCCTGTAGGAGCTGCCGAAGGCTGCGATCTTTTGATCTTGATCTTCAAAAGCCAGATCAAAAGATCGCAGCCTTCGGCAGCTCCCACAGGGTTTTGTGTTGGGCTCAATGGCTGAGCAGGTCCACCAGTGCCTGCGCGCCCTTCTTCAGGGGCTGGCTCTTGAGCCACACCGCATGCACCGGCAGCACCAGGCCATTTTCGATGTTACGAAAATTCAGCCTTTTCAAACGTCCCGTGTCCAGCCACGGCTGCACCACCGATAGCGGAAAATTACCCCACCCCAGTCCTGCTTCGACCATTTCCATTGCCGTCTCAAGATTGTCCGTGCGCCAGTAAGATTCAGCCACCAACGGCCGCGTTTCGCTGATCGGCAAGTCGCGGCTGGCGACGATGATCTGCCGCACTTGCACCAGGTCTTCAAGAAACACATCCCGCCCCTGCAACAACGGACTGTCTGCCGCCAGCGTGGCGATCATCCGTTCGCTGCCGACGAACTGAAACCGCTCCAGCGCATTCACGCTTAACCCCGCAAACGCCAGACACACGCTGACCCGGCCACCGTGCAACATCGCCAGCACATCATCCTGAGGCGCGGTCAGCACTTCGATGTCGAGCAACGGATGGCGCTCGGCAATTACCTTGATCGCTGCCAGCAAACGCCGCCGATCAATGTCCGCGACCACACCAATCGACAACCTGCTTTCCAGGCCCAGCGATAACTCCACCGCGTGCACTCGCAGCTGCTTGAGCTGTTCGGCGATCAATCGCGCGTGGGGCACCAGCGACTGTGCCATCGCCGTGGGTTGCGGCTCACGATGACTGCGGTCGAACAACGGGTAACCGAGTTCGGCCTCAAGGTTGGCAATGCCCATGCTCACCGCCGACGGCACCTTGCCCAATTGCCGAGCGGCGGCGGAAAACGAACCGCGTTCGATCACCGCCAGAAACAACTCGATGCTGTCGCTGTTGAAATTCAAGTTTCCCACCTATCAATAAAACTGAAAGCTACCGACTTTTTCTGTCAGGACTATTGAAGCTATCTTTCGCCGCCTTCGCCAGCCCTGCTGGTCACAATTGGCAAGAAAGAGGCAAATCTGCATGCAAGGCGTGAAACGCAAACTGGTCTACGTGTCGCTCTACGAAGTGATCGGCATGACCTTCTCGGCGCTCGGTCTGGCGTTGCTGTCGGGCACATCGCCAGGCAGCACAGGGCCATTGGCGGTAATCATCACCAGCATCGCCGTGACCTGGAATTTTATTTACACCTCATTGTTCGAGCGCTGGGAAAGTCGCCAGGTCTCGCGTACCCGTACGGTGAAACGGCGCATCGCCCATGCGGTCGGCTTTCAACTGACGCTGATCGTGTTTCTGATTCCGCTGATTGCGTGGTGGATGAACATCAGTCTGGTGCAGGCGTTTCTGCTGGATCTGGCGCTGATCATTTTTATCCCGTGCTACACCTTCGTCTTCAACTGGCTGTTCGACCGGATCTTCGGCCTGCCGAACTCGGCGCTGCCAGATTCTGCCGCTGCGGCATAAATCGCTAATTCGTAAGTAGATATTGCAAAAAATCAGCGGTTCACCCGAGTAAACAGCCGACATTCACAATCCTCGAACTCCGATAGCAGGCTAAGCTTTTCCATCAATAAAAAATGGATCAGCTTATGACTGCTCACGCATCCGCCGCCGCGCACAGTGACGGCATCGACCCGGTACGCGCCGCCGGGATTTCCGCCCGCATCGATCGACTGCCCGCGGTAGCCACGATCTGGCGTCTGGTGGCGCTGCTGTCGATCGGTGGTTTTTTCGAGCTCTACGACCTGTTTCAGACCGCTTACATCAGCCCGGGGCTGATTCGCGACGGTCTCTTCGCCGCTGGCAAGCAAGGTGTGTTCGGCTTTTCCGATCAGGCAGCGTTTGCTTCGGCGACCTTCCTGGGCCTGTTTCTCGGCGCCAGCCTGCTCAGTCCGTTGGCCGATCGTTTCGGTCGCCGGGCGATCTTCACCTTCGCGCTTATCTGGTACACGCTGGCCACGGTGCTGATGGGAATTCAGACCTCGGCGCTGGGCATCATCGGCATGCGTTTTCTGGTCGGCATCGGTCTGGGTATCGAATTGGTGACGATCGATGCCTACCTCTCGGAGCTGGTGCCCAAGCGCATGCGCAGCTCGGCGTTTGCCTTTGCGTTTTTCGTGCAGTTCCTGTCAGTGCCGGCGGTGGCCTTGATGTCGTGGTGGCTGGTGCCGCAAGCGCCGTTTGGTGTTTCCGGCTGGCGTTGGGTGGTGTTGGCCAGCGCGGTGTTCGCGCTGTTCATCTGGTGGCTGCGCAAGCGCTTGCCGGAATCCCCGCGCTGGCTGGCACAGCATGGCCGCTTCGACGAGGCCAACCGCATTCTCGACAACCTCGAAGCGCGCTGCGCCAAGGATCACGGCCAAGCGCTGGATGCGCCGGAACCGGTGGCAGTCGATGTCGAAGGCAAAGGCCGCTTCGCCGACATCTGGCAACCGCCCTACCGCCGCCGCGCGTTGATGCTGATCGTCTTTCATATCTTTCAGGCGATCGGTTTCTTCGGTTTCGGCAACTGGTTGCCGGCGCTGCTTTCGGGCCAAGGCGTGAGCGTCACGCACAGTCTGATGTACGCGTTCATCATCACCCTCGCTTACCCGCTCGGGCCGTTGCTGTTTGTGAAGTTCGCCAACCGCTTCGAAAACAAATGGCAGATCGTCGGCTCGGCCCTCGGCGCGATGACTTTCGGCACCCTGTTCGCCCTGCAGACCAGCGCGTTCGGGCTGATCTTCTGCGGCGTGATGATCACCTTCTGCAACGCCTGGCTGAGCTTCAGTTATCACTCCTACCAGAGCGAACTGTTCCCGACCAACATCCGCGCTCGCGCGGTCGGGTTCTGCTATTCGTTCAGTCGGTTGTCGACAGTGTTCAGCAGTCTGTTGATCGGCATGTTCCTCGACAACTTCGGCACGCCGGGAGTGTTGGCGTTCATCGTCAGCAGCATGCTGATCGTGATGCTGACCATCGGCTGGTTCGGCCCGCGTACGCGTAATCTGGCCTTGGAGAATATTGCGCATCGCTGATGGCCAGCACAGGACTCAACTGTGGGAGCGGGCTTGCTCGCGAAGGCGTCGTGTCAGCTGGCATTTTGCTGGTCTGGCACACCGCTTTCGCGAGCAAGCCCGCTCCCACGGGTTTTGTATGGTCTGAAGATTTCAGTTCAATTGCAGGGTTTCATTAAACTGGCTGATCGCATCCACCACATGCCGCGAGCCCTGCTGAATCTCGAGGATCACCTCGCCCGCCTCGTTCGCCAGTTCCACGCCCAACCCGGTACGGCTCAGACTCGACTGCATGCTCGACACTGCGCTGAGCGACAGGTCGTGGTTTTTGCGCACCACGTCGACGATTTCCAGCGTTGCCTGGCTGGTTCGCGCAGCGAGGCTGCGCACTTCATCGGCGACAACCGCAAAACCGCGTCCATGCTCACCGGCCCGCGCGGCTTCAATCGCCGCGTTGAGCGCCAGCAAATTGGTCTGATCGGCAATCCCGCGAATCGTCTGGACGATGGTGCCGATGATGTCCGACTGTTTGCTTACCGCATCGATACTTACCGCCGCTTCATTCAGGTCGCGGGAAATATCCTGAATGATCTGCACGGTCTGCTGCACCACCTGTGAGCCTTTCTGCGCGCAAGCGTCGTTTTGCACCGAGGTGCTGTGGGCCGATTCCGCAGCGCTTTGCAGGGTGGTCATCTGCCGAGTGATGTCGCTGGCAAACTTGACCACTTTGTACAAGCGGCCCTTGGCATCGAACAGCGGATTGTACGACGCCTCCAGATAAACCATCTGCCCGGACTTGTTCTTGCGTTCGAATCGGTGCGAGTGATATTCGCCGCGATTGAGCGAAGCCCAGAACGCCTTGTATTGCGCGGATTCGGCTTCGGCGCGGTGACAGAACAGGCTGTGGTGCTGGCCGACGATTTCATTGTGCGAGTACTGCATGGTCTGCAAAAAGTTGTCGTTGGCGCGGATGACATGGCCTTCGGGGGTAAACTCGATCACCGCCATGGACCGGCTGATCGCCGCCAGCATGGCTTCTTCTTCATGCTCCTTGTTGATGCGCGCGGTGATGTCCGCCGCCACCTTGATGACACTTCTGACCTGTTTGTCCGGACCGAACACCGGCATGTAACTGGCTTCAAGCCAGATTTCGCGGCCGCTCTTGTTCAGGCGCAGGAAAGTGCCGCTGAGCGGTTCACCACGGGCCAGATCGCGCCACAACTTCGCGTAGTCCTCGCTGCGATAAAAGCTCTCTTCGCAGAAGATCCGATGGTGCTTGCCGCGAACCTCATCGGCGCTGTAGCCCAGGGTCTTGCAGAAGTTCTCGTTGGCGTCGAGGACGATCCCTTCCGGGGTGAACTCGATCATCGCCATCGAGCGGCTGAGCGCTTCTATCTTCGCGTTGGCTTCGGTCAGCGCACAGCTGAAGCGCTCGATTTCCCGCAGGTCAGCCTTGTGATGTAGGTTGAACATGGTTGTATCACCTTCCGCGCGTTCTTTTGATTGGATGAAAGTTCAGGTCTTTCACGATCCACCACTACGTTCTACAGAACAGGCACACGCCTTCCTCCAAAGGAGGAAGTTGTCAGGTGATAAATGATGATCAATCGGAGGGTTCGTGCAGCGACGCTCTGATCAAGACATCCTTTTCTTGATAGCCCGCATGCGGGCCAGCCCTAACGCGTAGAAGAACTTCCATTTAGGTGACGCTCCTTGTTGGTTCAGTGTCGGTGCCTTGGACGGCGCACTCTGGCAGCATGAATCACGGACCAACCCTGTTCCGCCGCCCTGTTGGCATGACGGTCGACATGGTTAGTTACCTGCAAAGCATAGCCATCCCGACGCCGGGCGCAAGGCCACTAGTCGGCCAGTATCTGGCATTTTTTGCACAAGAAACGGTTCAGCGCGGCAGGGCGATGTGGTGAAAACGGACGTTTTCGCCACAGAGGCGGGAAGCCCGAGAGACGGGCTTCCGACGGGTTTGATCAATGGCCGAAGATGTCGACTTTCCTGGTTTTCTTTTCCGCGCGTTTTTCCATGGCGGTCTTGGCCGGCTTTTTCTTCGCAGCTTTCTTTGAATCCATACCTTTTGACATGACCGGTACTCCACTCACAGGGGTGTGAGTTCAGGTATACACCTATCCCGAGGCGCGCGTTCTTTTATAATCGGCGCTTTTCGCAGCGACAGCCCGACCCCATGCCTGACATCCTCTACAGCCAGCTCGACGAATCGTTGTGGCCGCTGATGAACAAGTTCTACCGCAGCCATCAGTCTTCGATGAAAACCGTGCGCGAGGCGCAGCTGTGGGTCGCCAGGCGCGGCGAGATCGTGGCGGCGCTGTGCCTGCGACCGGTATCGGGCGGGCATTGGCTGACCGGGTTGTTGGTTGATCCGGGACTTCGTGAACAGGGCATTGCGGGGCAGTTGATGGCGGCGGCGCTCAAGGATGTCGACGAGCCGGTATGGCTGTTCTGCCACCCGGAGCTGCGCGGGTTTTATGAGCGGCGCGGCTTCAGCTTCGACCCGGCGCTGCCGCAGGCAATGGCGGAGCGGCTGAGCCGGTACGCGCGCAGCAAGCCGATGATTGCGATGGGGCTAGTTTGAAGATCAACAGATTGCAGCGTTCGGCAGCTCCTACACCGATCCCTGTAGGAGCTGCCGAAGGCTGCGATCTTTTGATTCTGGTTAATCGTCAGCGTTGGGATCGAGATCCGGAAACAGCACTTCGGTAAAGCCGAACTTGCTGAAATCGGTAATCCGCGACGGATACAGCCGACCGATCAGGTGATCGCATTCATGCTGCACCACCCGCGCATGAAACCCGGAGGCCACGCGCACAATCGGCTCGCCCTTCGGATCAAAGCCTTCGTAGCGAATCTGCTGATAGCGATCAACCGCGCCGCGCAAGCCCGGCACTGACAAACAGCCTTCGAAGCCCTCTTCCATCAACGGATTCAACGGCGTGATCAGCGGATTGATCAGAATCGTCTGCGGTACCGCTTCAGCGTCCGGGTAACGCTCGCTGTGCTCGAAACCGAAGATCACCAGTTGCAGATCGACGCCGATCTGCGGCGCCGCCAGGCCAACGCCGCCGACGCTTTCCATGGTCTGGAACATGTCATCGATCAATTGCCAGAGCTCGGCGCTGTTGAACATTTCCGGCGGTACCGGCGGTGCGATGCGCAGCAGGCGCTCGTCGCCCATTTTCAGAATTTCACGAATCATGGTCGTGCTTCATCAGTGTCCGGCTTGAGCGAATGATCACGCCCCAGACCCGAAACGTGTTGTTTGGTCGATTCGTCGGGCTCGCCAGGGGCTTTTTCGCCCTTGTCCTTGCCTTCGGCAGACATGTGCTCGATCACCGCATTCATTTCCGCGCCGAGCAACAGCACCGCGGCGGAGATATAGAAATACAGCAAGAGCACGATGATCGCCCCGATGCTGCCGTACATCGCGTTGTAGTTGGCAAAAGTTTTCACGTAGAAGGCAAAACCCAGCGACGCGAGGATCCACACCACCACGGCCAGCACCGAACCTGGGGTGATGAAGCGGAAATCCTGTTTGACGTCGGGCATCACGTAGTAGATCAGCGCCACCGCGACCATCATCAGAATGACGATCACCGGCCAGCGCGCAATCGTCCACACCGTGACGATGAAGTCTTCCAGGCCCACTTGTGCGGCAATCCAGCCCATCACCTGCGGCCCGAGCACCATCAGCGCAGCGGCGATCAGCAGCATGCCGGCAATGCCGACGGTGTACACGATCGACAAAGGGAAACGCTTCCAGATCGGCCGGCCTTCGACTACGTCATAAGCCGCATTCATCGCGCTCATCATCAGGCGCACGCCGGCGGAAGCGGTGTACAGGGCGATAACGATACCGATGGAAAGCAGGCCACCCTTCGATTGCTGCAGCTGATCGATCACCGGATTGACCTGCTCCAGCGCCTGGGGCGGCAGGACCAGTTCGGTTTGCAGACGCAGCCAGGAAAAGAAGTCCGGCAGGTGCAGGAAACCGATCAGGGCAATCAGGAACAGAATGAACGGAAACAGCGAGAACAGCATCTGGTAGGCCAGTGCCGAGGCGTAGGTCGACATTTCGTCATCGACGAACTCAGTGACCGTGCGCACCATCACCCGGTGCAGGGGCAGACCTTTCATGTCCGGAAATATCATTCGCGTCTCCTTGCGCCGCAAAAGGTTGAAGTCGTGGCGACTCAGGGGCCGTTTTTTACCTCAAGGTAGCCTACTTGGCGATCCTTCGGCGGATGACCGCAGGGTTCTGATACAAAAACGGCCATCCTTGGATGGCCGCTCGTGTGATTCGTTCAAGGCTCGCTTACGCCTTGTCGACGCCTTTTTTCACGGCGTCCTTGGCGTTGCCAACCGCTTGCTGGGCTTCGCCTTTTTTCTCTTGAACTTTGCCTTCCGCGCGCAGCTTGTCGTTGTCAGTAGCTTTGCCGACGCCTTGCTTGACGTTACCAACGGCTTCGTTGGCCATGCCTTTTACTTTATCGCCTGTGCTACTCATGGTGTTTCTCCGTGAAGCATAAAGGGAAGAAAAGTCATTACGTAACGATTGACCGGTGCGCTTTGCGCCGAGTTTCATTTATTTTGCGGGCATTTCGTCGCGACGCGCAGGTTGCGCTTTATGTTTGCCAGCGTTGCCCCGAGAATGCTCAGCCTATGGGCGTTGCGCCCCGCACACCGATTCGCAGGAATGTCATGAAGCTCAATAAAACCCAGGCCATCGCCCGTCGCAACCAGCAACTGGGCGGCGCCGTACTCGGCACCAACAACTGCCACTTCGCCGAACTGAACCGCAACCGCAACATCTGGTGGTTCGACCTGCCGGTATCGCGTCTGGCCATCGGTCAGTACGAGTGGATTCACTTGCTGCTGCACACCCCGGCCACTGATGAGCTGCTGCATTTGAAAGTGCCAACCGTGTTTCTGCGCGAGAAGCTCGAAGGGCTGGTGATTCGCAACGAAGGCAAGCGCAAGGCGGCATTGAGCCTGGAACTGAGTGCGGACAAGGATTCGTATCTGCAGGACATGCGTCCGGCAGGCACCAATGTGAATTTTGCGCCGTTCCGTCAGTAGCCAAAAAGCTTCGCGAGCAAGCCCGCTCCCACATTCAACTGCATTCCGTCAGTTGGAATACAGTCAAATGTAGGAGCGGGCTTGCTCGCGAAGACGGCATCACAGGCAACGCACGTCTACAGTCTGCATCAACAAAAAGCCCCGCATCTGCGGGGCTTTTTGTTTTAAGCGGCGCTCTTGGCCTTGAGCTTCTTCAGCTCTTCATCACGCAACTCGCGGCGCAGGATCTTGCCGACATTGGTGGTCGGCAGGGCGTCGCGGAATTCCACCGAGCGCGGCACCTTGTAGCCGGTGACGTTGGCGCGCATATGGTCCATGACCTGCTCTTTGGTCAGGTTCACACCCGGTTTGGCGACGATGAAAATCTTGATCGCCTCACCCGATTTCTCGTCCGGCACGCCGATCGCCGCGCACTGCAACACGCCCGGCAAAGTCGCGAGCACGTCTTCCAGTTCGTTCGGATAGACGTTGAAGCCAGACACCAGAATCATGTCCTTCTTGCGATCAACGATGCGCATGTAGCCATCCGGCTGGATCAGCGCGATGTCACCGGTTTTCAGCCAGCCGTCGCTGTCGAGCATTTCATCGGTGGCTTCCTGACGCTGCCAGTAACCCTTCATCACTTGCGGGCCCTTGACGCACAGTTCGCCGATTTCGCCCAGCGGCTGCTCGACACCGGCATCGTCGATGACTTTGCACAGGGTCGACGGCACTGGAATGCCGATGGTGCCGATCTGGATATGCTGAATCGGATTCACCGTGGCCACCGGGCTGGTTTCGGTCATGCCGTAACCTTCGCAGATCGCACAGCCAGTGACGGCTTTCCAGCGCTCGGCCGCAGCCAGTTGCAGGGCCATGCCGCCGGACAGGGTGACCTTCAACGCGGAGAAATCCAGCTTGCGGAAACCTTCGTTGTTACACAGCGCCACAAACAGCGTGTTGAGGCCGACGAAGCCGCTGAACTTCCACTTCGACAGTTCCTTGACCATCGCCGGCAAATCTCGCGGGTTGCTGATCAGAATGTTGTGGTTGCCGATCAGCATCATCGCCATGCAGTGAAAGGTGAATGCATAGATGTGATACAGCGGCAACGGCGTGATCAGGATCTCGCAGCCTTCGTTGAGGTTGGAGCCCATCAGCGCCTTGCACTGCAACATGTTGGCCACCAGATTGCGGTGCGTGAGCATCGCGCCCTTGGCCACGCCGGTGGTGCCGCCGGTGTATTGCAGCACGGCGACATCGCCGCTGTCCGGGTTCGCTTCGGCCACTGGCTGGCCGTGGCCCTTGCTCAGAACGTCGTTGAACTTGATGGCCTTGGGCAAGTGATAGGCCGGAACCATTTTCTTCACGTACTTGATGACGCTGTTGATCAGCAGGCGCTTGATCGGCGGCAGCAGATCGGCGACTTCGGTAACGATGACGTGTTTGACCCCGGTCTTCGGCACCACGGCTTCGGCCAGGTGCGCCATGTTCGCCAGGCAAACGAGGGCTTTGGCGCCGGAGTCGTTGAATTGGTGTTCCATTTCCCGCGCGGTGTACAGCGGGTTGGTGTTGACCACGATCAACCCGGCGCGAATGGCACCGAAGACCGCGACCGGGTATTGCAGGACGTTGGGCAGTTGCACGGCGATTCGATCACCGGGCTGCAAGTCGGTATGCTGTTGCAGATACGCGGCAAAGGCACCGGACAGCTCGTACAGCTCACCGTAGGTGATTGTCTTGCCCAGGTTGCTGAAAGCCGGTTTGTTGGCGAAGCGTTGGCAGGATTGCTTCAACACTGCCTGAATGTTCGGATACTCGTCTGGATTGATCTCGGCTGCGATTCCAGCCGGATACTTATCCTTCCAAAAGTCTTCGATCATGGAAGCCCACTCCTCAGCAACGCGAATTCTTCACCGCATTTGATGCGATTATTATTGGTGTGTGTTTTGTATTGGTGAATCCGGCGTTTTACAGGCCGAGAAGTCACAAAGCGCGCCGAGAGTAGCAGCTTTGCAAAGGGCCGACCAGAGCCAAAAGCGGCCCCTACAGTCACATTGATGACTCAAGACTTGCAAGCAGTCATTTTAGAGCAAAAATCCTATTAACCCTTGAAAGGACGTGATCATGGGGGTTTAAAAAACAAAAGATCGCAGCCTGCGGCAGCTCCTACACTGGATGCGTTTCCTGTAGGAGCTGCCGCAGGCTGCGATCTTTTCGCTTTTAAGCTTTATGCGATGTCGCGCAACTCGCGCCGCAGAATTTTCCCTACAGGCGTCATCGGCAACGACTCACGCAGCACGATGTGTTTCGGCACCTTGTAGGCGGTGAAATTCTCTTTGCAGTAAGCCTTCAGTTCTTCCAGGCTGACGCCGGTTTCCCGCGCCACGACAAACAACTTCACCGCCTCCCCCGAACGCTCGTCCGGCACGCCGATCACCGCACAGTTGGCGACTTTCGGGTGAGCCATGACCACGTCTTCGATTTCGTTGGGATACACGTTGAAGCCGGAGACGATGATCATGTCCTTCTTGCGATCGACGATGCGCACGAAACCGTCCGGGTCGATCACCGCGATATCACCGGACTTGAACCAGCCCTCGGCGTCGAGCACTTCGGCGGTGGCCTCGGGTTTGTTCCAATAGCCTTTCATGATCTGCGGGCCTTTGATGCACAGCTCGCCGCGCTCGCCCAGCGGCTGTTCGACGCCGTCATCATTGATGATTTTCACCAGCGTGCCTGGTACCGGCAGGCCGACGGTGCCCAGGCGCGACTGGTCGCCGTAAGGATTGGTGCAGGCCACTGGCGAGGTTTCGGTCAGGCCGTAGCCTTCGGTGATGCGGCACCCGGTCATCTGTTCCCAGCGCTCGGCGGTGGCCTTGACCAGCGCGGTGCCGCCGGAGTTGGTCAGCTTCAGGCTGGAAAAATCCAGACTCTTGAAATCAGGATGGTCCATCAACGCGACGAACAAAGTGTTCAAACCCAGCAGCGCCGAGAACCGCCAGTTCTTCAACTCCTTGATGAAGCCGGCAATGTCGCGCGGATTGGAGATCAACACGTTGTGGTTGCCCGACACCATCATGCACATGCAATTCGCGGTGAAGGCATAGATGTGGTACAGCGGCAGCGGCGCAATCATCACCTCCTGGCCTTCGCGCAACAGCGGCTGACCGTCCGGGCCGAGTTGAGCCAGGCAGGCGCGCACCTGCTGCATATTCGCCACCAGATTGCCGTGGGTGAGCATCGCGCCCTTCGCCAGGCCAGTGGTGCCGCCGGTGTATTGCAGCACGGCGATGTCATCGAGGCCGACGTTCAGCGGCTTGATACCCAGGCCGCGGCCCATGCGCAGCGCGCTTTTGAACGAGGTCGCTTGAGGTAACGAATACTCGGGGACCAGTTTCTTCACTTTGCTGACCACTGTGTTGACCAGCCAGCCCTTGGCGGCGGGCATCAGGTCGCCCATCTTCGCTTCGATCAGGTATTGAATGTCGGTGTCGGGCAGCACTTGCTGGACTTTCTGCCCGAACAGGTTCAGGTAGACCAGCGCCCGCGCGCCGGAATCCTTGAACTGGTGGCGCATCTCCCGTGGCGTGTACAACGGGTTGGTATTGACCACGATCAGCCCGGCGCGCAGAGCGCCGAACACCGCAATCGGATAATGCAGAACGTTGGGCATCTGCACCGCAATGCGATCGCCCGGCACCAGGTCGGTGTGGGCCTGCAGGTAACCGGCGAATGCCGCACTCTGACGGTCGAGTTCAGCGTAGGTCAGGGTGATGCCCATGCTGCTGAACGCCGGGCGATCAGCGAACTTCTTGCAGGAACGCTCAAACACTTCGATCACCGACTTGAACTCGCTCATGTCGATGTCCAGCGGTACGCCGGCCGGGCGTTTGTCATTCCAGAAATCAGGTTGCATTGTTCTTGTCCTCTTTACCTGAGCCGATCCGGGAGCCGCTTTCTGTCGTTTCTGCTTCATCCATGGAAGGCGAAAAGCACAAAGCGGAGCTCCACGGACACTAGCAGCTATGGCCAATCAGGCAAATATGGCCAAAGCCGTCATTGATCGCGTGAATCTTCCTGCCGTGGCGTGGGCTGATCAGACGCGCTATACACTCTGGCGATGCTGAGCAAAGGAATCGCCATGACCCACGACACCTTCTGGCTGGACGCGAGTGACCGCAGCCGCCTGTCCGTCAACCGCTGGCTGCCGGCCACGCCATTGAAAGCGGTGATACTGCTGGCTCACGGAATGGCCGAACACAGCGCTCGCTACGCGCGGCTCGCCGACACGTTTTGCGACAAAGACTATGGCGTCTACGCGCCGGATCTGCGCGGCCATGGTCGCACTGCGGACAACGCCACCCTCGGCCATTTCGCCGACGACGATGGCTGGTGCAAGGTCGTCGGCGATCTGGCCAGCCTCAACCAGCACATCGGCCAGCAACACCCCGGCGTGCCGATCATCCTGCTCGGCCACAGCATGGGCAGCTACATCGCCCAAGCCTATCTGCTGCACCACAGCGCCAGTCTGCACGGGGCGATTCTCAGCGGTTCGAATTACCAGCCAGTGGCGCTGTATCGCGCAGCGCGGCAGATTGCCCGGCTGGAAAAACTGCGCCAGGGCGGCAAGGGCCGCAGCGCGTTGATCGAATGGCTGTCGTTCGGCTCCTTCAACAACCGATTCAAACCGGTACGCACCCGCTTCGACTGGCTGAGCCGCGATCCGGCCGAGGTCGACAAGTACGCCGCCGACCCGTTGTGCGGCTTTCGTTGCACCAATCAACTGTGGATCGACCTGCTCGGCGGCTTGCAGCAAATCAGCAAAGCGTCCAATCTCGCGCAGATCGATCCGGGCCTGCCGCTGCTGGTGATTGGCGGCGAATGTGATCCGGTGAGCGAGGGCAAGCGTCTGACAGATCTGGCCAATGCCTTGCGCAGGGCCGGCAGCCAGCATCTGCAACTGAAGATCTACCCGCAGGCCCGGCACGAATTGTTCAACGAAACCAATCGCGACGAAGTGACCGCCGATGTGCTCGCCTGGATCAACCAGGCCCTGAGCCATCCGCGCCCGCAGCGCAGCGAATAATCTTTTGTGGATTCACTGAAATCCGTCACAGGAATCGAAACCGATGACTCAGGTTACCAACATCCCTTACGAAGCCCTTGAAGTCGGCCAGACCGCCAGCTACAGCAAGACTGTCGAAGAGCGCGACATTCAGCTGTTCGCCGCAATGTCGGGCGACCATAACCCGGTGCACCTGGACGCCGAGTTTGCCGCCGCAAGCATGTTCAAGGAACGCATCGCCCATGGCATGTTCAGCGGTGCGCTGATCAGCGCTGCCGTGGCCTGCGAACTGCCTGGGCCGGGCACTATTTATATCGGTCAGCAGATGAGCTTTCAGAAGCCGGTGAAGATTGGCGACACGCTGACGGTACGCCTGGAGATTCTGGAGAAACTGCCGAAATTTCGCGTGCGCATCGCGACCCGCGTGTTCAACCAGCGCGATGAGCTCGTGGTGGATGGCGAAGCGGAGATTCTCGCGCCACGTAAACAGCAGACGGTGACATTGCCGACATTGCCGGCGATCAGTATTGGTTAATTACGAGGACACATAACGAATGTGGGAGCGGGCTTGCTCGCGAATGCGGTGTGTCCCGCAACGAAGATGTTGCTGACACTGCCTCTTCGCGAGCAAGCCCGCTCCCACAGTTGTTTCAGTGCAGCTTAAGAGTTGGCACGAGCCTGGTTACGCAGGGCTTTCACCTGATCGTGGTTGCGTTGTACGCCGTGGTACTGACGCTCCACCAGATCCTTGATGCCTACCAGATTGTGCTTGTTGATTTTCTCGAGGGCTTCGCGATATGCCTTCAGCGCATGGTCTTCACCGCGCTCGGCCTCGTTCAGTACGGCCTCTTCATCTTTACCGGTGAACATCGATTTCACATCGACCCAGCGACGGTGCAGGTCACCGCTCATGCTGGTGGAAGTTTCCGGATCGCCACCCAGCGAACGAACCTGAGCCTGCAGCTCAGCGGCCGCGGTAGCGCAGTCGGCGGAGCGAGTCATAAACAGGGTTTTGAGTTCTGGATGCTTGATGTCTTCGGCGCAAGTCTTGAACCCTTCCTGACCGTCCTTGCAGGTTTCAATCAGGTCGTTGAGTACAGAGATGGCTTCTTTATTCATGTCGGTCATTTTTCAATTCCTTGCGATGGGTTGAAGATGCAAGGGATATTGCAGCGTGCGTGCCAGCTTCGCTTACAGAAATAAAACCTTTATTTTCAGCAACTTATAAAAGATTGAACCATCTGTATGCTGGTTTTTTGCATGATCTGTCATTTGGCCTGCATGCAGAATGCCTGTATTTTTCAGGCTGATCTGGAAACCAATTGAAGCGTGCCGATGAATCCGGAAAAACTCGAACTGTTGATCACTCGCCAGATGCCTTTCGGCAAGTACAAGGGCCGAATCATTGCCGACTTGCCTGGCCCCTATCTGAACTGGTTTGCCCGAGAAGGCTTTCCCCATGGCGAACTCGGTGGCCTGCTGGCGCTGATGCAGGAGATTGACCACAACGGCCTCTCCGATTTGCTCCAACCGCTACGTGCCAAACACGGCAGACCCGCCCCGCGCCACTGATGCGCCCTCCTCTCTTGAGCCATGTCGACCATGCCTGACAACACCCGCCGCGCCCGTGACGAAGCCTTCTGGCAAACCTTCGCCGACCGATACGATGTCCAGCCCGGCCCGGTCAATCTGGAGAACGGTTATTTCGGGCGCATGTCGCGCACGGTGATCGAGGAATACCAGCGCAACATCGAGCTGATTAACACCAGCAACTCGGTTTACGTGCGCCAGCGCTTTGAACAGCACGACAACCTGGAGATTCGCGCGCAACTGGCCGAACTGATCGGCGTGCGCGCGCAAAGCGTAGCCCTGACGCGCAACGCCACCGAAGGCTTGCAATCGCTGATCCGCAATTACAACCGCCTGCAGCCGGGTGATCAGGTGCTGATCTGCGATCTCGAGTACGACACGGTCAAAGGCGCCATGCGCTGGCTGGCGAAACACCGTGGCGTGGAGGTCATTAAAATTGTCCACCGCCATCCGGCCAGTTTCGACAGCCTGCTCGAAACCTACCGCGAGGCTTTTGTCCGCCATCCGAAACTCAAACTGATGGCCCTGACTCACGTCACCCACCGCACCGGGCTGGTCATGCCGGTGCAGGCCATCGCCGCGCTGGCCAAAGAGCACGGCGTCGATATCATCCTTGACGGCGCCCACGCCCTCGGCCAGATCGAGTTCGATCCGCAGGCCTTGGGCATCGCTTTCGCCGGTTACAACCTGCACAAATGGATCGGCGCGCCGCTGACCCTTGGCTTCATTTATATCGACCCGCTGCGTCTGGCCGACATCGATCCGGACATGGGCGAGATGCATTATCCGGTCGCCGATATTCGCTCGCGCACCTCGTACAGCACGCCGAACATCCCGGCGCTGATGACTTTGCCACTGGTGTTCGAAGAGCACGATGCGCTCGGCGGCGCCGCTGCCAAGGGCGCACGCCTGAATTACCTGCGCAACCTGTGGGTCGGCGCCGTTCGCCACTTGCCGGACATCGAGGTGCTGACGCCGGATGATCCGCAACTATATTGCGCGATCACCTCACTGCGTTTCACCCGGCATGACAATCAACAAGTCATGGCCGAGCGACTGCTGAGTGAGTTCAACCTGTTCACCGTGGTGCGCACCGGCGCCGCATGCGGGCCGTGCATTCGCATCACGCCGGGGCTGACGACCACGGCTGCCGAGATGGAGCTGCTCGTGAGGGCCCTGAACCAGCTGCGCTAGAGTGCCACACCGGCGCTCTTTGCGTAGCCTTCAAGCCCGAGTTGCGACGACACGGCAAAGGTGTCGATGCCAAGGGTCTGGCAGGCGAAGGCTCCGTCTTCGAGATTCTCGCCGGCGATCGGCAGCAATATCAGTTGCGCAGCGTCATCGGCGATGCCTCCACAGCTGCAGCGGCCGGGCAGGTGCAAGGTGCCGGCCCAGGCCTCGTGGTGAGACTGCGCACCCGCCTCGTCGCCGGGAATGAATACGTTCAGGGTCAGGCAAGAAGTGCCGGGCGCCGATCGATCCGGATAGACACTGGTGAAACGGACGATGCCATGGCTATCGGTCGATTGGCTGCCGCCCAGGCGCGTGTCGCCATCGACACGCTGCTGAATGCGCACCAGCGCGCCGATGACCGGCTCGCTGGTCATCGCATCGACCAGCGACAGGCGCAGGATCAGCGGCAGACCTTCGACACCTTGACTGATATTGCGCACCTCGGGCTGGGCAACAGGCCGATCGGTGCGACCAGGGAATGGCGGCTTCGGTTGACAGGGAGATTGTGGCGTAGGGGTCAGAGACTGAAGGTCGTCCATGAGGCGTTCTCTCTTCCATAAGGTGAACGCAGGTTAACCCCGTGAAAAAGCCAGCGTGCGGTAACTATGTATCGCAAGATGTACCGGCACTTTTTCAGCGCAAAAAAAAGGTGCGCCGACCAAGCGCACCATAAAGCCGTACAGCACACAACGAAGTGTCAGGTAACAATCAGTCCAGCAGCGCCAGCGCTTCGGCGGTGCATTCCTGAATGCGGGCCCAGTCGCCGTTCTTGATCCACTCCGGATCAAGCATCCAGCTACCGCCCACGCACATGACGTTTTTCAGCGCCATGTAGCTCTTGATATTGGCCGGGCCGACGCCGCCAGTCGGGCAGAATTTCACTTCGCCGAACGGGCCGCCGAGGGCCTTGATTGCCGCCACGCCACCACTGACTTCCGCCGGGAACAGTTTGAAGCGGCGATAGCCCAGGCCGTAGCCCTCCATGATGCCGGAGGCGTTGCTGATGCCCGGCAACAGCGGGATCGGGCTGTCGACGCTGGCTTCGAGCAGGTCGCGGGTGATGCCGGGCGTGACGATGAATTGCGAGCCAGCCGCTTCCGCCGCCGCGAGCATGTTGCGGTCAAGTACGGTGCCGGCACCAGTCATCAGTTCCGGGCGCTGTTCGCGCAGGATCTGAATGGCCTTGAGGCCGAACTGCGAACGCAGGGTCACTTCCAGCGCGGTCAGGCCACCGGCGGCCAGGGCGTCGGCCAATGGCAGCACGTCCTGTTCGCGAGCGATGGTGATCACTGGCAGGATCCGCGCCTTGGCGCAGAGACTGTCGATCAGGGCAACTTTGTCCGCCATGGAAACGGTCGGGGATGGGGTTGTCATAGCGGCTGTTCCTTGGCTCATGGGCACCAGTAAATCTCTAACGTAGGTTGCAGGAATGCGCGCACCGGCATGGCCGCGACGTCATTGGATGCCAGCGCGGCATTCAGAGTGGTCAGTTTCGATTGACCGGAAATCGACAGGATCTTGTGTCTGGCCGAAGCCAGCAGCGCGCGGCTCATGGTCAGGCGCTGACGTGGCACGCTGGGCGCCAGCATCGGCCAGCAACGGCGCGTGCCATCGGCTTGCAGGGCCGCCGCGAGGTTCGGGCTGTCGGGGAACAGCGACGCGGTGTGGCCATCGTCGCCCATGCCCAGCACCAGCACGTCAATCGGCGGCAGCTCGGCGAGCAAACGGTCAGCTTGCTCGGCCGCCTGCTCAACACTGGCTGCCGCGCTGTAGAGGCTGAGGAACTGCGCCTTGGCCGCCGGGCCTTTGAGCAGATACTGCTTGAGCAGGCCGGCATTGCTGTCGGCGTGTTCCACCGGCACCCAACGTTCGTCAGCCAGCGTGATCACGACTTTTGACCAGTCCAGTTCCTGCTTGGCCAGATGCTGAAAAAACGCTACCGGGCTGCGTCCACCGGACACCACCAGCACCGCGTTACCGCGTGCCGCGATGGCTTCGCTCAGTTGCTTGGCAACGTTTAGCGCCAAGCCTTCGGCGAGCAAAACCGGGCTGTTGAATTCGCGAGCAGTCACGCCCGCCGGCAGTTGCACATCAGATATCGCCATACCACGACCTCCCGTCCCGCGTGATCAGTGCGATGGAGCTCATCGGCCCCCACGACCCGGCCGCATACGGCTTGGGCGCGTCACCGGATTTTTTCCACCCGGCGATCAGTTGGTCACACCACTTCCACGCGGCTTCGATTTCATCTTTACGGACAAACAGGTTCTGATTGCCGTTCATCACTTCCAGCAACAACCGCTCGTAGGCATCGGGGATCCGCGCGCTACGCCAGGTGTCGGAGAAATTCAGTTGCAGCGGCCCGCTGCGCAGTTGCATGCCTTTATCCAGGCCCTGCTCTTTGGTCATCACCCGCAAGGAGATGCCTTCGTCCGGTTGCAGGCGGATGATCAGTTTGTTGCTGATCTGCAGGCGCTGCTCCGGGGCGAAGATGTAGTGCGACGGTTCCTTGAAGTGAATAACGATCTGCGACAGCTTCTGCGGCATGCGCTTGCCGGTACGCAGATAAAACGGCACGCCGGCCCAGCGCCAGTTGCGAATATCGGCACGCAGGGCGACGAAGGTTTCGGTGTCGCTCTGGGTATTGGAATTCGGTTCTTCGAGGTAACCCGGGACGGATTTGCCTTCGCTGTGGCCGGCGATGTACTGGCCGCGCACCACTTGTGTGGTCAGGCCTTCCGGGCTGATCGGCGCCAGCGCCTTGAGCACTTTCACTTTCTCGTCACGGATGCTGTCGGCGGACAGGTCGGCCGGCGGGTCCATGGCAATCAGGCAGAGCAGCTGCAACAGGTGATTCTGGATCATGTCGCGCAGTTGGCCGGCCTTATCGAAATAGCCCCAACGCCCTTCGATGCCGACCTTCTCGGCCACGGTGATTTCCACGTGGGAGATGTAATTCTGGTTCCACTGGGTTTCGAACAGGCTGTTGGCGAACCGCAAGGCGATCAGATTCTGAACGGTTTCCTTGCCCAGGTAGTGGTCGATGCGGTAAGTGCGGTCTTCCGGAAAGAACTGCGCCACGGCGTCGTTGACCTTGCGCGACGATTCCAGGTCAGAGCCGATCGGTTTTTCCAGCACCACGCGGGTATTCTCGGCCAGACCGACTTTTTCCAGATTCTCGCAGATCGCGCCGTACACCGCCGCCGGGGTGGCGAAGTAGGCAATCATGCGCTGGCTGCTGCCGGCCAGCTCCGCCAGCGAAACGTAGTCTTCGGCCTTGAGAAAGTCGACGTGCAGATAGGTCAGGCGCGCAAGAAAGCGCTCGGCCACGGTTTCGTTCAGCTCTTTGCCGACGTAGCGGCGCAGTTCGGCGGCGATGAACGCCATGTGTTGCTGCTCGCTTCCGGGCTCACGGGCCAGCGCGATGATCCGCGTGTCCTCGTGCAACAGGTCAGCGCCATCGAGGTGATAAAGGGCAGGAAACAGCTTGCGCAGGGCCAGATCGCCAAGCGCGCCGAACAAGGCAAAGGTGCACGGTTCAACCGTTATGGAAGGCATGATGTTTGTTCTTTTATCAAGTTAAGCTACAAATACCTTTTTTCAAGGCATCACTCAAGGGAAAATGTAGTAATAACCACAACATTTTCGCAGAATACTCAATCCGAGTGGTGGTCGCCCGGACGCATCAGTAGGATAGGCCACCGTCACGGGCCATATCAAAGGCCCAATTTGCATAGCCCGACGCAACTCTGCGTCGGTGAATCAGGAATTCCATATGGACCGCGTGCGAAATTTACTGGAACAGATCCAGAGTCGCCTTGCAGAGCTGAACAAGGCCGAACGTAAGGTCGCCGAGGTGATCCTGCTCAACCCGCAGCAGGCCACCCGCTTCAGCATCGCCGCCCTCGCCCAGGCCGCCTCGGTGAGCGAGCCGACGGTCAACCGTTTCTGCCGTTCGTTCGGTGTCAGCGGTTACCCCGAACTCAAGCTGCAATTGGCCCAGAGCCTGGCCAGCGGCGCGGCGTATGTCAGCCGCGCGGTCGAAGCCGATGACAATCCCGAGGCGTACACGCAGAAGATTTTCGGCAGCGCCATCGCCTCGCTGGACAGCGCTTGCCAAGCGCTGGACCCGAACCTGATCAGCCGCGCCGTCGACCTGTTGATCCAGGCCCGACAGATCCACTTCTTCGGCCTCGGCGCTTCAGCTCCGGTGGCACTGGATGCGCAGCACAAGTTCTTCCGCTTCAACCTCGCGGTGACTGCGCATGCCGATGTGCTGATGCAGCGGATGATTGCTTCGGTGGCGCACACCGGTGAGCTGTTCGTGATCATTTCCTACACCGGGCGTACCCGTGAGCTGGTGGAAGTGGCGCGGATCGCCCGGGAGAACGGTGCTTCGGTGCTGGGCCTGACCGCGGAGAACTCACCGCTGGCCAAGGCCAGCACCCTGAGCCTGAACATTCCGCTGCCAGAAGACACCGACATTTACATGCCGATGACGTCGCGGATCATTCAGTTGACCGTGCTGGATGTGCTGGCGACGGGGATGACCCTGCGCCGTGGCGTGGATTTCCAGCCGCATCTGCGCAAGATCAAAGAGAGCTTGAATGCCAGCCGGTATCCGGTGGGTGACGAGTTCAATTGATCAAGAATCTCGGCTGACTGGTCCGCCCTTTTCGCGAGCAAGCCCGCTCCCACAGAAGATCTGTTTTGAACATAAATTCAATGTTCACTGAAGATCCAGTGTGGGAGCGGGCTTGCTCGCGAGGGCATCAGCCGACTCACCACCCAACTAGGCCGCCGCCCACGCCTGCAAACTCAAATGCGCCTTCTCCCCCGGCGCCAAGTGCAAGCTGTCGGTGCCACCCGCCGCTGCTTCTACGCAGACGAACTCGGAAATCTCGTCCCAGCTCACCCCGAGCAACGGCCGCGCGCCGGGATGCCACACGACGGTGTCGCCACTGTCGCCGGTATCGATGCACAACTCGCGCTGCCAGGCGTGATCCTTGAGCTGCAATTCGCCGTCATGCTGGAACACCCGCTGACAACCGCCCTCCACGCGCAATTCACCTTCCTGCTGGCAAGCCTGGCGATTCAACTGATCATAACCCTGCGCGCCTTCGAGCCCAGACAGCGCTATCTCACCGACGTCGCCAATACGCCAATAAGCATGCAAAGCCTGGCTCAACTGGCATGGCATGTCGTCCTGATGCTCGGTGCTCAGGCGTAATTCCATGCGCTCGCCCAAGTGCGCGTGCAGATCAACCTGCCAGTCGCACAGCTGCAATCGCCAATGCAGACGCACGCCATCCTCGGCGCTGCTGCTGTCGAGCAGTTTCCAGTCAAGCAACCGTGCCCAGCCGTGCGACGGCCAGGCGTTTTCGCTCGGATGACGGCCGTACCACGGCCAGCACACCGGCACACCACCACGGATCGCTCCGACATGCGGCCACTTTGCCGCGCACCACAACCACGGCTTCTGCCCACGGGGCTGGAAATGCAGCAACTGCGCGCCCTGCCGACTGAACACCGCCTGACACAGCGGATGATCGATCACCAACACGTCGCGCATCTGATAGCGCTCCCAGGCGAACACCGGTCGCTCGCGCAGGGATTTGAAGAAGCGTTGCAGCGGATGCTCAGGCATTGGCCACGGTCCAAAAATTACGGGCTGCGCCAGCCCTGCAAAAAAAAGCGGACAGCCTGGGCTGCCCGCAAATATGCGCACATAGAGAGGAGCTTATCGCAGACGCGTCAGAACGTAGACTGAATTTTCAGACCAGCGACCAAAGCGTTATCGACTTCATCCACACCGCCCGGATGGGTGATGTATTGCAGGTTGGGACGTACGGTCAGCCAGTTGGTGACGTGGAAGCCGTAGTTGAGTTCGTAGTTGTATTCGGTCTCACGAATCGGCGAAAACGCAGCGTTGTCGTAGTCGGATACACCGTTGGAGGCGTTCAGCAATTCGGCATTGCGCTTGACGTCCTTGTTGACGTGGATACGCGCCGCGCCGATACCGATGTCATCTTTCGGACGGGCATCGAACGGACCTTTGTAGACAAACATCACCGACTGGTAGTTGTCGATGAAGTTGGTGTCCTTGTCGTGGAAGGTCGCGTTGGCCGCGATATTCAGGCCGCGAGTCGCATCACCGTTGTGGCTGGTGAGTTGCTGTTGGGCGACGAACCAGTAACCGTGTTTGCTGTTGTGCGACTTGTAGTCGTCACCAGTGGTTGCGGCATCGAAACCATTGACGTCTTCGCGAACGTCGTCGGCATCGGCCGTGCTCTTGTAGTAACCGACGCGGTACTCGCCGGGCAGGCTGTTGACCTTCGGCGACCAGACCAATTCAACCGGCAAAACGGTACCTTTGGTGCCGCTGCCGCTGAGTTTGAAGCCGTTGCCGTGTTCCAGCTGCGACGGGTTCTGGTTGTACGCACCGATCTGCGCGTAGAGCTCGTCATTGATGTTGTACTTCACACGGATCGCGGCCTGGCTGACGGGCCAGTTGTACCAGATGTTGGTTGCCCAGTTACCGACTTGCGAACCGCAGAACGCCAGGTTCTGGAAGTCGCACGGGAAGGTGTTGAAGTCTTCGCCTTCGCCGAAATAACCGGCCTTGACGTCGAGCTTGTTGTCGAAGAACTGGTGCTGAATCCACAGTTGGGTCAGACGCACCATGTGCCCACGGCCGTAGACTTCCTGCGAGGAGCTGAGGGTGCCGGCACGCGGATCGCCAACGCGGTCGTTGGAGATGTTGTAGCCGTTACGATTGGTCAGCTGGATCTTCGCCTGGGTGTTGTCCCAGCCCCACAGTTTCTGCAGATCGAGGGCCACGCCGAGGCCGAACTGGTCAGCGTAACGCGCAGTCTTGTCGTCGTTGTAGCCACCGTTCAAGTTGGCGCCCATCTCGCCAACGTAGTCGGCCTTGATGTCGATACCCTGCTCGATCAGCCTGGTGCGCTCGCCGCCCCAGTCGCCGGTCATCCATTTGGAGTCGGAGCTGAAGGCATCCGCCGCCATCGCATTACCAGCCAGCACCAGTGCAGCCGCCGCTGAAACCTGGCAGATCAACCGGGCATTGACGTGTTTCTTTTTCATCCCTACATCCTCGTCTTTATTGTTATTAACTGTTTTTATCTAACGCGGTTTACATAAAGTGCGACGAATGACAGGCCATTCACCGCGTTTGCCCTTGTGGGAGCGGGCTTGCTCGCGAAGGCGTCGTGTCAGTCAATACATGTGTTGCCTGACACTCCGCATTCGCGAGCAAGCCCGCTCCCACATTTGTTCTTCAGCGGCCTTTGAACTGCGCCACATTCGCCGACCGAATTTCAGCCTGCGCCTGGCCCGCAACGCCCAGACGCTCGCCGGTATTGGCATCGAACAACAACACTTTCGACGGATCGAACTGCAGCGTCAGGCTTTCGCCCACCTGCGGCGCCACGTCTGGCGCCAGTCGGCAGCAGACCTTGGTGTCATTCAAATTGACGAACACCAACGTGTCCGGACCGGTCGGTTCGGTGACCTGCACTTCAGCACGAATGCTCGGCAGGCCATTGCCCTCGCCGTTCGCCAGACAGATCTGCTCCGGGCGCAGGCCGAGGATCACTTCGCGGTCTTCAAGACCGGCGTCCTGCATGCTCATCGGCAACTCGCAACGCGCCTGGCCGCTGTCGAGCAGCGCCAGCAAACGACCGTCCTTGCGCTGCAAGCGCAGCGGAATGAAGTTCATCGGCGGCGAGCCGATGAAGCTTGCGACGAACAGGTTGGCCGGGTTGTTGTAGATGTCTTTCGGCGTACCGAATTGCTGAATGATGCCGTCCTTCATCACCGCGACCTTGTCGCCCAGAGTCATCGCTTCGATCTGGTCGTGGGTCACGTAGACCGTGGTGGTTTTCAGGCGCTGGTGCATCAGTTTCATTTCGGTGCGCATCTCGACGCGCAGCTTGGCGTCGAGGTTCGACAGCGGTTCGTCGAACAGGTAGATCTTCGGCCGCCGCGCCAGAGCACGGCCCATCGCCACGCGCTGTTGCTGACCACCGGAGAGCTGGCCCGGCTTGCGATTGAGCAGGTGTTCGATCTGCAGCAGCTTGGCCACGCGGGCGACTTCTTCGTCGATCGCTGCCTGCGGCATCTTGCGGATCTTCAGACCGAACTCGATGTTCTCGCGCACGCTCATGGTCGGGTACAGCGCGTAGGACTGGAACACCATGGCGATGTCACGATCCTTGGGGCTCATGCCGCTGACGTCCTGATCGCCGATCATGATCGCGCCGCCGGTGATGGTTTCCAGGCCGGCGATGCAGTTCATCAAAGTCGATTTGCCGCAACCCGACGGGCCGACGAGGATCAGGAATTCGCCGTCCTTGATCGACAGTTCGATGTTCTTCAGGGTGTCCGGCAGGCCGGCCCCGTAGGTCTTGTTTACGTTGCGAAGTTCAAGCGTAGCCATGATTACCCCTTGACCGCGCCGGCCGTCAGCCCGCGCACGAAATACTTGCCTGCGACCACATAGACCAGCAGGGTCGGCAGGCCGGCGATCATCGCCGCTGCCATATCCACGTTGTATTCCTTGGCGCCGGTGCTGGTGTTGACCAGGTTGTTCAGCGCCACGGTGATCGGTTGCGAGTCACCGCTGGAGAACACCACACCGAAGAGGAAGTCGTTCCAGATCTGGGTGAACTGCCAGATCAGGCAGACCATGATGATCGGCGTCGACATTGGCAGGATGATGCGGCGGAAGATCGTGAAGAAACCGGCACCGTCCAGACGCGCAGCCTTGACCAGCGCATCGGGAATGCTCACGTAGTAGTTGCGGAAGAACAGCGTGGTGAACGCCAGCCCGTAAACCACGTGCACGAACACCAGGCCGGTGGTGGTGCTCGCCAGGCCCATCTTGCCGAGGGTGAACGAGGCCGGCAGCAGCACGGTCTGGAACGGCAGGAAGCAGCCGAACAGCAGCAGACCGAAGAACAACTGCGAACCACGGAAGCGCCACATCGACAGCACATAACCGTTCAACGCACCGATGGCGGTGGAGATGATCACGGCCGGAACGGTGATCTTGATCGAGTTCCAGAAGTAGCCGTCAACCGTAGCCCAGGCCTTGACCCAGCCGATGCCGCTGACCACGGTCGGCCAGCTCAGCAGGTTGCCGGTGCTGATGTCTTCCGGGGTCTTGAAGCTGGTGAGCAACATGACCACCAGCGGTACCAGATACAGAATCACCGCGAAAATCAGCACCGCGTAGATCGCGATGCGGCTGAAGCTGATCGCAGGTTTGGCAGCGAGACTAGTCATTGCGCTTGGTCCTCAGCTCGGAATACAGGTAAGGCACGATGATCGCGAGGATCGCACCGAGCATCAGAATCGCACTGGCCGAGCCCATGCCCATCTGGCCGCGACTGAAGGTGAACGAATACATGAACATCGCTGGCAGGTCGGAGGAATAACCCGGGCCACCGGCGGTCATCGCAGCAACCAGGTCGAAGCTCTTGATCGCAATGTGCGCCAGAATCATTACCGCACTGAAGAACACCGGACGCAGGCTTGGCAGCACCACTTTCCAGTAGATGCGCGGCATGCTCGCGCCGTCGATCTGCGCGGCACGAATGATCGACTGATCAACGCCACGCAGGCCGGCGAGGAACATCGCCATGATGAAGCCCGAGGCTTGCCACACAGCGGCAATCACCAGGCAGTAGACCACGCGATCGGGGTCGATCAGCCAGTCGAGACGGAAGCCTTCCCAGCCCCAGTCACGCAACAATTTGTCCAGGCCCATGCCCGGGTTGAGCAGCCATTTCCATGCGGTACCGGTAACGATCATCGAGAGCGCCATCGGGTACAGGTAAATGGTGCGGATAAAGCCTTCGCGACGGATGCGCTGGTCGAGAAACACTGCCAGCAACACACCGATTACCAACGTGATGCCGATGAACATGCCGCCGAACATGGCGAGGTTCTTGCTCGCCACCCACCAGCGATCGTTGTCGAACAACCGCGCGTATTGCGCCAGACCGGCCCATTTGTAGTTGGGCAGGAAGGTCGAGGTGGTGAACGACAGAATGAACGTCCAAAGGATGTAGCCATAGAAGCCCACCAGCACGATGAACATGCTCGGCGCCAGCACCAGTTTCGGTAGCCAGCGCTGCAATGCATCGAACGGCGAGGCCTTGCTGAACACAGCAACAGAACTCATGGGGAAATCCAGTACGAAGATAGAAAATTCACACGCACTCCCCTTGTGGGAGTGAGCTTGCTCGCTCCCACAAGGGCTGCGGTGTTGATGCTTATTTAGCTGACTGCACCGCCGCGCCGAGTTTCTTCGCTGCATCGGCCGGGTCGGCTTTCGGGTCGTTGATGTAGTTGGTCACGACATCAAAGAACGCGCCCTGCACCGCCAGCGTGGTCGCCATGTTGTGCGCCATGCTTGGTTGCAGGCCACCGGACTTGGCGTCCGCAAGGAAGTCCTTGGCAGCGGTCTGTGCGCAGGAATCGAAGCCGAGCTTGTCCATGTTGTTCAACATGTCGTTGCGCACCGGGATCGAGCCTTTGTTGATGCTGAAGACCTTCTGGAAGTTCTCACCCAGCACGACTTTGGCGATGTCCTGCTGACCGGCCGCGGTGCCCGCGTCCTTCTGCTTGAACACGGCCAGCGAGTCGATGTTGTAGGTGAACGCTTTGTCAGTGCCCGGGAACGCTACGCACTCGTAGTCCTTGCCGGCGACTTTCTTGGCGGCGGTCCATTCGGACTTGGCCCAGTCACCCATGATCTGCATGCCGGCCTTGCCGTTGATGACCTTGGCCGCTTCGAGGTTCCAGTCCTGACCTTTGCCATCAGCGTCCATGTAGGTCGCGACTTTCTTCAGCTCGGTCAGCGCCTTGACCATTTCCGGGCCGGTCAGCGCTTTGTTGTCGAGGTCGACCAGGGCTTTCTTGTAGCCATCCACGCCCATGACCGACAGGACCACGGCTTCGAACACGGTGCTGTCCTGCCAAGGCTGACCGCCGTGGGCGAGCGGAATGAAGCCCGCAGCTTTCAGCTTGTCGCCGGCCGCGTAGAACTCTTCGAGGGTGGTTGGATTCTTGGTGATCCCGGCTTTCTTGAAGACTTCCGGGTTGATCCACAGCCAGTTCACACGGTGAATGTTCACCGGAACCGCCACGTAATCACCGTCGTACTTCACGGTGTCGGAGACTTTCTTGTCGAGCAGGCGGTCCCACTTTTCCGACTTGGCGACGTCTTTCAACACGTCGGTGTCGAGCAGGCCGGTCGACGCCCATTCCTGGATATCCGGGCCTTTGATTTGCGCAACGCCCGGCGGGTTACCGGCAACGGCACGGCTTTTCAGCACGGTCATGGCAGTCGCACCGCCACCACCGGCGACAGCGCCATCCTTCCAGGTGAAACCGTCTTTTTCGACTTGGGCCTTGAGCACATCGACGGCGGCTTTTTCGCCACCGGAAGTCCACCAGTGCACGACTTCGACCGAACCTTTGGATTCGGCAGCGGAAACACTGAGCGGCAGGATTGCGAGCGGGAACAGGGAGGCGACAGAAATGACAGTAGCGAGGCGAGAAATCGCATTCATTCGAGATGTACCTTTCTTGTTGTTATGCATTGCAAGTCTGGTGCTTGCGCTGCACGGAGTTTAAACAGAGCGTTTCCGTTCGCAGGTAACGAAGGGACGCGTAAATGTCACGACATGGTTACACAGGACTGCCGCAGGATAACTGCGCCAAAGCCTTGGCCATGCTTGGCGCAAGCGGCAATCGTGGAATCAGTACCGCTTGCCAGGCGTGATACAGGTCAGGCTTGCCCGGCCAGATATCGGCACTTGGCTGGTTTTGCGGATCGAGTTCGTGATGCCAGCTGCCGTTGCAGCGATCGATGAAATGGGTCTCACAGAATTCCCAGAACAGTCGGTACCAGGTTTCGTACTGCGCATCGCCGGTGCGTTTGAGCAAAGCGCTGGCGGCGGCGCTGGCTTCGGCATGCGTCCAGTGCAGGCGATGGCGGACGACGGCCTGGTTATCCCAGTCGAGGGTGTAGACGATGCCTGGCGCGCCATCGACGTTCCAGCCGTGGCGGCAATTGTTGTCGAACAGTTTCTGCGCATCAATGGCCAACCAGCCCGGTGTGAGCATGCCGGCCTGCACCCGCGCTGCTTCAAGATGCAGCAGCAATCGGGCCCATTCGAAACCATGGCCCGGCGTGGTGCCGTACGGACGAAAACCGTCGGCAGGATTATCCTGGTTGTACTCGCGCAGCGGCTGCCAGTCACGATCGAAGTGTTCGATGACCCTGTAATCATTGGCCGCAGCGTGGCCGTGAATCACTCGCTCGACGATGCGCTGGGCGCGCACCAGCCAGCGTGGGTCTTCGGTGACATCTGCCAGCGCAAGGAAAGCTTCAGTGGCGTGCATGTTGCTGTTGGCGCCGCGGTAGGCTTCTTCTTCGCTCCAGTCCTGGTTGAAGAATTCGCGCATGGCGCCCTCTTCTTCGCTCCAGAAATACGTGTCGATAATGTCGATCGCGTCATCGAGCAAGGCTTGGGCATCGGGCCGTTGTGCGACCACGGCGGAACTGGCGGCGAGTGCGACAAAGGCATGCAGGTAGGCGTTCTTGCCAGTGTTGCCATCGCGATGCCCGGCAACTGCGAACCAGCCGCCGTGCAGCGCATCACGCAGCGGCCCGCGCAGGGCGGCGATGCCGTGATCGACCAGTTCGGCAAACCCTGGCAGGCCCTGGATATGGGCCATGGCGAAGCTGTGGGTCATTCGCGCGGTGTTCATGGTTTCGGTTTGCGCGTGCGCCGGCAGATGGCCGCGTTCGTCGAGATTGCCAAAGCCTTCGGGCAGTTTCGCAGCCTTGGCAAAGTCCAGCAGACGCAGGCCTTCGGCGGCGAGCCATTGCTGGTGGGCAGGGGCATTCAGCCAACTGCTGAAGTCTGGGTGAAAGGTGTCCATGCAATGACCCTTTTTTGTTGTTAGGACTGCGGGCAGTCTAAACAACAGGCCGGGGTGGGCTTGTAACGAAGGGGACGGGGTTTGTCACTGACCCGTGACATTTGTATTGATGCATCTGACGCCTTCGCGAGCAAGCCCGCTCCCACACTCGATTGCATTCCATCAGGCGGAGTGCGGGCGAATGTGGGAGCGGGCTTGCTCGCGAAGAACGATACCGCGATCTAACTAATCAGCGCTGCGCGGCAACTGCAGGGTCACCCGCAACCCACCCTCACGCAGGTTCTGCAACGTCACTTCGCCGCCATGGCTATGGGCAATATTGCGCGCAATGCCAAGGCCCAACCCATAGCCCTGCTGCTGCCCCGCCAGGCGGAAGTGCGGTTCGAACACTTGCTCCAACCGTTGCTGCGGCACGCCCGGCCCCTCATCGTCGACATGCAAAACAAACGCGCTGTCATCGTCATCGATGTGCAGATGCGCGTTCTGTCCGTATTTCAAGGCATTGTCGATCAAGTTTCCGATGCAGCGCTTGAGCGCCAGCGGTTTGCCCGGATAGGCCGACAGCGCGCGGCCATGCTGAGTGACGCGGCCATTGCCATTCGGCGCCAGGTACGGCTCGACCAGACAATCGAGCACATGGTTGAGATCCACCGGCTCGATGTTCTCGTGGATGTCGGTGTCTTTCACGCATTGCAGCGCGCCTTTGACCAGCAGCTCCAGCTCATCCAGATCACGGCCGAACTTGGCTTGCAGCGTTTCGTCTTCGAGCAGTTCGACGCGCAAGCGCAAGCGCGTGATCGGCGTGCGCAGGTCATGGGAAATCGCGCTGAACAACTGGCTGCGCTCGGTCAGGTAACGGCTGATGCGTTCGCGCATGGTGTTGAACGCACGGCCCACTTCGACCACTTCACTACCGCCACCCTCGGCGACGGGTTCAACGTCGGCGCCCAGCGACAGATCCCGCGCTGCTCGCGCCAGACGCTTGAGCGGCCGGCTCTGCCAGTGCACCAGCAAACCGATGAACAACAACAGAAAGCCGCTGGTCAGGACGATAAACCACACCTGCTGCGCTGGCAGGCCTTGCTCTTCCAGACTGGTGTAGGGCTCCGGCAGCAGCGAGGCGATGTACAGCCATTCCCCCGGTGCCATTTGAATCTGCGTCACCAGTACCGGCGGATTGACCGGCTCGAGCGTCAGCGCGTAATGCGCCCACGAGCGCGGCAATTCATCAAGTTTCAGCCCGGCGTTGAAAATCCGCAGGTCTTCGGGGCTGACGAAGGTCACCGAAATATCCGTGTCATGGCCGAGGGTCTGGCGCAGCACTTCATCCACCGCTTGCATCACCGCTGCTTTACGCGGCGTCACCGGCAGCACGTCCATGCCCAGCGGTTTGTCATTCAGTGTCACGACAAATCGGGTGCCGCCCATGCTGCGCAATTGATCAAGTACCAGCGGCCGGTAGGCCACCGGCAGGGAGCGAAAATAGCTGACGCTGGCGGTCATCGAATGCGCCAGGCTGCGGGCGCTGGTGACCAGACCTTCCAGCTGCGTCGCGCGCAGTTGCGAGACCCAGATCACGCTCGACAGCGTCTGCGCGAACAGCACCGCCAACAGGGTCAGCAGTAACATCCGCCCGAGCAGGGAACGCGGTACCGGAATGCGCCTGACGAACTTGCGCAGCGACTCAGTGAGCATTGCCGGCAACCACATTGGCTGCCAACTGATAACCGCTGCCACGCACGGTACGAATCAGCCGTGGCGGTTTTTCGGTGTCGCGCAGGCGCTGGCGCAAACGGCTGACGGCCATGTCGACGATGCGATCAAGCGGCATCAGATCGCGGCCACGGGTGGCGTTGCCGATGGTGTCCCGGTCGAGGATTTGCTGCGGGTGGTCGAGAAACAATTTCAGCAGGGCGAAATCGGCACCGGAGAGGATCACTTCCTCGCCGTCGGTGTGGAACAGCCGATGACTGACCGTGTCCAGGCGCCAGTCGTCGAAGACCAGCACTTCGCTGCCGCTGCGTTCGTGTGCGAACTGTGCGCGGCGCAGCAGGGCCTTGATCCGCGCTTGCAGTTCACGCGGGCTGAACGGTTTGCCAAGGTAATCGTCAGCACCGAGCTCCAGACCGATCACCCGGTCGGCCTCGTCGGAGCTGGCGGTCAGCATGATGATCGGCACCTGCGCCTGACGCGGATGTTGGCGCACCCAGCGGCACAGGCTGAAGCCGTCTTCGTCGGGCAGCATGACGTCGAGAATCACCAGATCGCTCGGCGCCTCGTTGAGCGCCTGACGAAAACCGGCGCCATCGGCGGTGGCCCGCACCTGAAACCCGGCGCGGGTCAGGTAGGTTTCCAGCAACTCGCGTATTTCCTGGTCGTCATCGACCAACAATATCGACTTGTTGACTGAGCTCACTTCGAAGGCATCCTTGTTGTTGGAGTTGGGGCGGATTATGCCTTAAGCGCTGATTTTACAAACACCACAAAACCACTGTGGGAGCGGGCTTGCTCGCGAACGCGGTGTGTCAGGCACCTTGAATGTCTCTGACGCACCGCTTTCGCGAGCAAGCCCGCTCCCACAATTCAGACCGTATTTCAGGCCCGGATTGCCTGATCCAGAGCCACACCCGCGCCCATTAGGCCGGAGTACGGCGCCGTCACCAGCCACACCGGGATGCCTTTGAAGTAATCGCTCATGCAGCCCTTGTCGGCGAAACAGCGGGCAAAGCCGCTTTCGAGGAAAAAATCGGCGAAGCGTGGAATCACCCCGCCGACAATAAACACCCCGCCGCGCGCGCCGGTGGTGAGCACGTTGTTGCCGGCAACGCGGCCGAGCCAGCAGCAGAACTGCTCGAGCACCTCCAGGGCAATCGGGTCACCGGCAAGGCCTGCTGCGGTGATCGCTTCCGGCGTTTCAAGCGTCGGCTCATGGCCATCCACCGCACAGATCGCCCGGTACAGCCGAGGCAGGCCGCCGCCGCTCAACGCAGTTTCCGCGCTGACATGGCCGATCTCGTTGTAGATGTGTTGCCACAGCTGCGTTTCGCGCGGGCTGCTCAGCGGCAGGTCGACGTGGCCGCCCTCGCCCGGCAATGCCGCGAAGCGACCTTCGCCGAGGTCGAGCAGGGTGCCAACCCCCAGGCCGGTGCCCGGGCCGATCACCACCGCCGGGCGCAACGCCTCCGGCGTGCCTTCGCAGACCACGCGGAATTCGCCCGGCTGCAAACGGGTCATGCCCAGCGCCATTGCCGAAAAATCATTGGTCAGCAACAACTGCTCGACCTGCAAGGTCTTGCAGAACGCGCTGCGACTGAGCCGCCAGTGATTGTTGGTGAATTTGAATTCATCGCCGCTCACGGGGCCTGCCACCGACAGGCACACCGAACCGATCGAACCCGGCGCCAGACCGAGCCCGCTCAGATACAAGGCGATTGCCTCTTCCGGGCTGGCAAAGTCGGCCGTGGCCAGCACCTGAACCGATTGCAGTTGCTGGTTTTGCCACAACGCGAATCGCGCGTTGGTGCCTCCGATGTCACCGACCAAAGCCAGTTTCAATTAAGCGTCTCCAGGGCAGAAGTGAAGGCGCTGGCGCCCTGCTCCGCCGAGCTGAAGGCCATGCGCATGAAGCCGAACAGTTCGCGACCGCTGCCGATGTTGTTGCCCAACAGGCCCTTGGCAGGTTCGCGTGCTGCAAATTCGGCGGCGTCGACCTTCAGTTCCAAGGTGCCTTTGACGCCATCGACGCGGATGATATCGCCCTCTTGCACTCGCGCCAAAGCACCACCGACATAAGCTTCGGGACTGACGTGAATCGCCGCCGGGATTTTCCCCGACGCGCCGGACATGCGCCCGTCAGTCACCAGCGCCACTTTGAAGCCGCGATCCTGCAGCACGCCGAGGAACGGCGTCATCTTGTGCAGCTCGGGCATGCCGTTGGAACGCGGGCCCTGGAAGCGCATCACCGCGACGAAATCCTTTTCCAGCAGACCAGCCTTGAACGCATCGGCCAGATCCTGCTGATCCTGGAACACCATCGCCGGTGCTTCGACGATCTGGTTTTCCAGTGCCACCGCCGAAACTTTCATTACGCCGCGACCGAGGTTGCCTTCCATCACCCGCAAGCCGCCCTCTTGCGAAAACGCACGGGACACCGGACGCAGAATGTTTTCGTCGAGGCTGTCGGTCGGGCCTTCGCGCCAGACCAGCTCACCGTTATCAAGGAACGGTTCTTTGGTGTATTTGCTCAAACCGTGGCCGAGCACGGTGTTGACGTCTTCATGCAGCAGGCCGGCGCCGAGCAGTTCGCGGATCAGGAACGACATGCCGCCTGCGGCCTGGAAGTGGTTGATGTCGGCTTTGCCGTTCGGGTAGACGTGGCTCAGGGTCGGCACGACTTCGGAGAGGTCGGCCATGTCCTGCCAGGTCAGCTGAATGCCCGCCGCCATGGCGATGGCCGGCATGTGCAGGGTGTGGTTGGTCGAGCCGCCGGTGGCGTGCAGGGCAACGATGGAGTTGACCAGCGCCTTCTCGTCGACGATTTCGCCGATCGGCATGAAGTTGCCATTCTGCTTGGTCAGGCGCGTGACCTGATGCGCGGCTTCGCGGGTCAGGGCGTCGCGCAGCGGCGTGTTCGGGTTGACGAAAGAGGCGCCCGGCAAGTGCAGGCCCATGACTTCCATCAGCAACTGGTTGGTGTTGGCGGTGCCGTAGAAGGTGCAGGTGCCCGGGCTGTGGTAGGACTTCATCTCCGATTCCAGCAACTCTTCGCGGGTTGCCTTGCCTTCGGCGTATTTCTGGCGGACGTCGGCTTTTTCCTTGTTGGAAATCCCCGAAACCATCGGCCCGCCCGGGACGAAAATGGTCGGCAGATGACCGAAGCGCAACGAGCCCATCATCAGCCCCGGCACGATCTTGTCGCAGATGCCGAGCATCAGCGCACCGTCGAACATATTGTGCGACAGCGCCACCGCAGTCGACATGGCAATCACTTCGCGGCTCGGCAGGCTCAGTTCCATGCCCGGCTCGCCCTGGGTCACGCCGTCGCACATCGCCGGGGTGCCACCAGCGAACTGGCCGACCGAGCCGATCTCGCGCAGGGCGTTCTTGATCTGTTGGGGGAACACTTCGTACGGCTGGTGCGCCGAAAGCATGTCGTTATACGAAGACACAATGGCGATGTTCGCCGAGTTCATCATCCGCAGGCTGTGCTTGTCTTCGCTGCCGCAACCGGCCACGCCATGGGCGAAGTTGGCGCATTGCAGCTTGCCGCGCATCGGCCCGTCGCTGGCGGCGCCGCGAATCAGTGCAAGGTAAGCCTGACGCGTGGCGCGGCTGCGGGCGATAAGCCGTTCGGTGACCTCAAGAACGCGGGGATGCATGTGTAGAACTCCAGGCTAACGGATGTGGCGACCTGATTGTCTATGCTGATCAAACGCCGTTGTGGTTGGAATGACAGACGGTTTTTTTGACCATTCGGACCAGTTGATTCAGGTCACTCGTTGTAGATAAAACAAAATATTGCCACTAAAAAGGCTTGTTTTCTATTTTTATGCGAATAATCTTGTAATTCCAACAACAAAACGACGGCGGCGCTGTTCCATGACTCTTCGAATCGCAATCAATGGTTTTGGCCGCATCGGCCGTAATGTCCTGCGCGCACTGTATACCCAAGGCTATCGTCAAGACCTGCAGATCGTCGCGATCAACGATCTGGGTGACAGTTCGATCAATGCCCACCTGCTCAAATACGACACCGTCCATGGCACTTTCGACGCCGAAGTAGCGCACGATAATGAAAGCCTGACGGTCAATGGCGACCGCATCGCGGTCAGCGCCATTCGCAACCCGGCCGACCTGCCATGGGCCGCAGAAAAAATCGACGTGGTGTTCGAATGCACCGGTCTGTTCACCGACCGTGCCAAGGCTGCCGCGCATATCAGCGCCGGCGCACGCAAAGTGATTATCTCGGCCCCGGCCAAAGGCGCCGACGCCACCGTGGTCTACGGCGTCAACCACGACATCCTGCGCCAGTCGCACCAGATCATTTCCAACGCGTCGTGCACCACCAACTGCCTCGCGCCAGTGGCGCAAGTGCTGCATCGCGAGCTGGGCATCGAAAGCGGTCTGATGACCACCATCCACGCCTACACCAACGACCAGAATCTCACCGACGTTTATCACAGCGACCCGTATCGCGCCCGTTCCGCCACGCAGAACATGATCCCGAGCAAGACCGGCGCGGCCGAGGCGGTAGGCCTGGTACTGCCGGAACTGGCCGGTAAACTGACCGGCATGGCTGTGCGCGTCCCGGTGATCAACGTGTCGCTGGTCGACCTCACCGTGCAACTGAAGAAAGAAGCCAGCGCCGACGAAGTCAACGCGCTGCTGAAAGCGGCGAGCCAGCATTCGAAAATTTTGGGTTACAACACGTTGCCGCTGGTTTCCAGCGACTTCAACCACAACCCGCTGTCGTCGATCTTCGACGCCAACCACACCAAAGTCAGCGGCAAGTTGCTCAAAGTGCTGGCCTGGTACGACAACGAATGGGGCTTCTCCAACCGCATGCTGGATAACTGCCTGGCGTTGTGCAACGCGGAATAAGCGGGCGCTCCTTGATTTGAGGCACATCCCCGTAGGAGCTGCCGAAGGCTGCGATCTTTGCTTTTGACTTTCTAAAAACAAGAGCAAAAGATCGCAGCCTGCGGCAGCTCCTACAGGGGGCCGGTTCGATCCTGAGCTTACCGTTCTCTGACAAATCAGCACTTGACCATTCAGCTGGATGATAAGCATTATCATTCGCTCGAAATGGATCAGGTTCTCCCGTGAGTCAACTGCGCTTCAACCACGTCTTCCTCGCCCAGCGCACTTCCCTGCTGCGCACGCTGGAACGGATGGTCAACAATCACAGCACCGCTGAAGACCTGTTGCAGGAGACCTACCTGCGCGTGACCCGGGCGTTGAGCGAGCGGACCATTGATCACCTTGAACCCTTTGTTTTCCAGACCGCGCGCAATCTGGCGCTGGACCATTTGCGTGCGCGCAGGATTCACGCGCGGACCATGGTCGATGACGTGCCGCAAGAGGTGGTGCAAAGCATCGCCGCGCCGGCCAGCAGCGCCGAAGACGCCGCCCACGCGGAACAACTGCTGGAGCGCCTGAACGTGAGCCTCAGTCAACTCAGCCCGCGCCAACAGCAGATCTTCATCCTCAGCCGCCTGCACGGGCACAGCTATCAGGAAATCGCTGATGAACTGCATGTTTCACTGAGCACTGTGCAGAAAGAATTGAAACTGATCATGTCGATCTGCATCGGCGTTGCCGAACGACATAACAGCAGCGGCAAGCTTTGAGCTGCAAGCAAGTAAAAACAAAAAGCAGCAAAGCATCCGGCTTGCAGCTGGCAGCCTGAAGCTGGAAACTGCTTCGCCAGAAGCCCTGAGGAAACACCGTGACGGACACCCATCGCTCGCCTTCGCCTGATCCGGCGCGGGACGCTGCAGCTGCAATGGACCAGGCGCTGGACTGGCTCATCGTGCTCGGCAGCCCGGACGAGGAACAGACTCGGCAATTTCATGCCTGGCTGGCGGCTGATCCGTTGAATGCCGAAGCGTTCGCCAAGGCTCAGGCCATCTGGGACGGCCGGCAGGTTGCGCTGTGCGCCGAAGCCCTGGCGGCAAAACCGGCGAGAGTCAGCTTTCTCCAACGCCTGCGCCCGCACTGGAAACCGCTGGCCACGGCGGCGGTGCTGGTGCTCGGCCTGTTCAGCTTCAGCAACCTGCCGATGCGGCTGCAGGCCGATCATCTGACCGTGGTCGGCGAACGCCAGCGCCTGCAATTGGAAGACGGCTCGAAGGTTCTGCTCAACACCAATTCGGCTTTTTCCAGCACCATCAACGATCAGCAACGCGTGGCCCGGTTGTTTCAGGGCGAAGCGTTTTTCGAAATAGCCAGCGGGCGCAATCAACCTTTGGAGATCGACGCCGGCCCGGTAACCGCCAGCGTTCATGACACCGCATTCGCCGTGCGTTATCTGGACGGCGTCGCGCAGGTCAACGTGCAGCGCGGCGATGTCGATCTGCGCGCTACCCACGACGATGCCCGCGTGCGCCTGCGCGCCGGGGAAAGTATCCGCATCGGCCCCAACGGCTTTGATCGCCCGGCCAAGCTCGACGTCAACGCCGATCTGGCCTGGGTTGAGGGCCGCCTGGTCTTCGAGAACTGTCCGCTGAATCAGGTGCTGGCCGAGCTGCGCCGCTACTACCCGGGCTGGATCATCAACAACAACGAGCAACTGGCCGACGTTGCCGTCACTGGCAATTACCGTCTCGACCAGCCGCTCGACGTGATCCGTTCCCTTGCCCACATCACCTCGGCGCGCCTGCAGGAATTCCCCGCGCTGGTGATCCTGAACTAAATGAGAATTATTTTTACTCGATAGCCAACCGCAGTTCGTCTCGTTATAGCCAATGCAATTGATTCGCATCTAATCATGCCGATCAGCACCTATAAAGATTCGTGCGACACGGAGCGCTATCGATGTCCTCACGCCTTACCCGCCAGACCGCTTCCCCTTCCCGCGTCCTCTCGCTGCTGACGGCGGCCATCTTCATGGCCGGCACCGCACCGCTGCTGGCGGCTACCGAGCAACCGGCGCGCCACATGGGCGATTACGCGTTCGCCATCAATCAGCAACCGCTGGTTTCCGCGCTGAATGCCTTCACCGCTGTGACCGGTTGGCAGGTCGGCTTGCCGGCAGAATTGGGCCGGAACGTTTCGTCGCCGGGCGTGCGTGGTTCGCTGCCGCCGGAAAAAGCCCTCGAGCGCCTGTTGGTGGGGACCAACCTGAGCTTTCGCAAGCTGAGCAACAACAATGTCGTGCTGGAAAAACGCAACGGCAGCGGCACGCTGAATCTGGATCAGGTGACCATCAGCGCCACCCGCCAGGAGCAGTCGGTCAACAGCGTGCCTTCGACGGTCAGCGTGCATGATCGCCAAGAACTCGACCGCAACAACGTCAACACCATCAAGGATCTGGTGCGCTATGAACCGGGTGTTTCCGTTGGCGGCGCCGGTCAGCGCGGCGGCATCAGCGGCTACAACATTCGCGGTATCGACGGCGACCGCATCCTGACCCAGGTTGATGGCGTGGAAATCCCCAATGGTTTCTTCAGCGGCCCGTACGCCAAGAGCCAGCGCAATTACGTCGACCCGGAAATCGTCAAACGCGTGGAAATCCTCCGTGGCCCGGCTTCGGTGCTGTACGGCAGCAACGCCATTGGCGGCGCAGTCAGCTATTACACGCTGGACGCCGACGACATCATCAAGCCGGGCAAGGACGTCGGCGCACGTCTGAAAAGTGGTTACAGCTCTGCCGATGACAGCTGGCTGAAATCCGCCACCGTCGCCGGGCGCAGCGGTGAGTTCGACGGTTTGCTGCATTACAGCCAGCGCGACGGTCACGAAACCGAATCCTTCGGCGGCAACAACGGTACCGGTCTGGAACGTACCGCCGCCAACCCGGAAGATGTGCGCGCGACCAACGTCCTGGCCAAGCTCGGCTGGAACTACAACGACGATTCGCGCCTTGGCCTGACCTACGAAAAGTACAAGGACGATCGTGACACCGATCAGAAAAGCGCGTACGGCGGACCGTATGCCGACGGCGGCCCGACTATTCCGACCAGCATGCTGCCCGGCGGCATGTATCAGTGGCGCACCGGAAACGACACCGTCACCCGCGAACGCTTCGGCATCGAACATGCGTTCGCTCTCGACAGTCTGCTCGTCGACAACGTGAAGTGGAGCCTCAACCACCAGATCGCCAAAACCGACCAGAGCACAGAAGAGTATTACTACCCGATCATCCGTCAGGTATTGCGTACTCGCGACACACTCTACGAAGAAAAACAGTGGGTGTTCGACGCGCAACTCGACAAGGCTTTCGCCATCGGTGACACCGATCACCTGCTGACCTACGGCACCACCATCAAGCAGCAGAAAGTCACCGGTTCACGCAGCGGCGATGGTAAATGCCTGGCGGTCGGTGCTGGCTGCAGGGCGATTGGCGCGACCAGTGCGGCCGATGTATTGGCCAAGGCCAGCGATTTCCCCGATCCGACCATCAACACTTACAGCCTGTTCGCTCAGGACCAGATCAGTTGGAACGACTGGACCTTCCTGCCGGGCCTGCGCTACGACTACACCCAGCTCAAGCCGCACATCACCCAGCAATTCCTCAACACCGTGAACGCCGACGGCAAAGGTACGGTCAGCGACAAGAACAAGACCTGGCACAAAGTCTCGCCGAAATTCGGCCTGACCTATGCCCTGACGGAGAATTACACCTGGTACGGCCAGTACGCCGAGGGTTTCCGTACGCCCACGGCCAAAGCGCTTTACGGGCGTTTCGAAAACAGCGTCACCGGCTACACCGTTGCGCCAAATTCCGGCCTTGAGCCGGAGAAAAGCAAAGGCTTCGAAACCGGCCTGCGTGGCAACTTCGAGCAGGGTTCCTTCGACGTCGCGGTGTTCTATAACAAGTACCGCGACTTCATCAATGAGGACGCGGTCAAGCCGGGCGACGATCAGTTGAAGTTCCAGAGCAACAACATCAAGCGCGCCACCATCAAGGGCGCGGAAGTCAAAGGACGCTTGAACCTGGATGCGTTCGGCGCGCCGCAAGGCCTGTACACCCAGGGCTCGATCGCCTACGCCTACGGGCGCAACAATGACACCGGCGAGCCGATCAACAGCGTCAACCCGCTGACCGGCGTGTTCGGCCTCGGTTACGACCAGGACAACTACGGCGGCCTGCTGAGCTGGACAGTGGTGAAGAAAAAGGACCGCGTCGACGACAGCAACTTCAAGTCCCCGGACGGCGTCAGCAGCCAGTTCAAGAGCCCGGGCTTCGGCGTTCTCGACCTGGCCGGCTATTACAAAGTCAGCGACGACGTCACCGTCAGCGGCGGCATCTACAACCTGAGCGACAAGAAATACTGGCTGTGGGATGACGTGCGCGGTTACGACAGCGTCGGCGAAGCTTCGGTGACGCAACCGGCCAACCTTGATCGACTGACCCAACCGGGACGCAACTTCGCGATCAACCTGATCTGGGACATCTGATCCGTACGACCTCACTGCGCTTATCGCCGCGCAGTGAGGTTTTTTTACTGTCTGGCACTCGCCCGAACGTCTTGTTATCAAGCGCCTCATTTATCAAGGACACCCCCATGACTGCCTCGGAAAAAGCCCTGCGTTCGCAACGCCTGAACCAGATCACTCATGAGCCGCACAGCAAACTCGATACGCTGGTCAAAGCCCACGCGCCCTTCGAAACCCGCGCCAGTTTCGCCCGTTTTGTCGTTGCGCAGTACCTGTTCCAGGCGGAACTGGTCGAGCTGTACAACGATGCCGAACTGACCGCGATCATTCCTGACCTGCCGGACCGTTGCCGCGCCGAAGCGGCCAAGGCTGACCTTGCCGACCTGGAAACCGAAGTCCCCGCCCCAATGGCCGGCGCGCTGAAAAAACCGAGCACGGCGCGCGCGCTGGGCTGGATCTTTGTGTCGGAGGGTTCGAAGCTCGGTGCGGCGTTCCTGATCAAGCGCGCGGTGGCGCTGGAGCTGAGCGAAACCTTTGGCGCTCGGCATTTGGCTGAACCGCAAGGTGGCCGCGCCGAAGGCTGGAAAAGCTTTGTGCGCACCCTCGATGCGTTGCCGTTCAGCGCTGAGGAAGAGGCAGAAGTGGAGCAAGGCGCACTGGACGCGTTCAATCGCTTCACCGTGCTGCTGGAACGGGCTTATGCCGTCGAAGCCGAACCTGCCTGAGAGCTACGCATAACCGTGTAGGAGCTGCCGAAGGCTGCGATCTTTTGATCTTCACAAGCAACATCAAAAGATCGCAGCCTTCGGCAGCTCCTACAGGAGTCTGCGTAAGTCTGTAAGATCCCCGTTCCGCTTCGGAAGCCGCCGCTGAGCCATGCCCGCACCCGCCCCCTCAAAACTTGCCCGCCTGCTGTTCGGCCTGCTCGCCTACGTCAGCCTCGGCATTGGCCTGATCGCCATCGTCGTGCCCGGTCTGCCGACCACCGAGTTCATCCTTCTTGCCGCGTGGGCGGCGACTCGCAGTTCGCCGCGCCTGAGTGCCTGGCTGGAAAACCATCGCCTGTTCGGGCCGATCTTGGGCAACTGGCGCAACGGCAGAATCATCGCGCGCAAGGCCAAGGTCAGCGCCACCGTCAGCATGCTGCTGTGCGCAACATTGATGCTGGTGCTGCTCGACCACGGCTGGCCGATCTATCTGGCGATTGCCGGCATGGCGCTGGGCAATCTGTGGATCTGGTCACGCCCGGAGAACCTTCCCGCGGCACACTGAAACATCCCTGTAATTAATCGCCTTTTCAGCACAATCCCCTGCGCAAACGTTTAGCACTGACCGTTCGTCGGCAGCGGCCTCATGCCGTCTCGTTGCGCGCCGATGAGCAGACATGGCGCTGAATGGATTTGGCGAACCGGGTAGTTCATTTGCCCGACAGTCACTTTTCTTATCCATTTACGAGACGCCCGATGTTCGACTCTCTCTCCATTCGCCTGAAAATCGTCCTGCTCTCCGGCCTGTGCCTGCTCGGTGTGGTCGCGCTTATTGTCAGCATGAACATTTACCAGACCAACCAGAACGACGTACTGGTCAGTCAATCCAGCAACCAGCTGCTCACCGCCAGCGTGCAAAACCTGCTGCAGGCCAAAGCCGCCGAACAAGCGGTGCGGGTGCAGAAAACCTTTGGCGAAAGCCTGTTGGTGGTCACCGCCCTCGCCGACCAGATCAAGGACCTGCGGACGATGGCGGCCAAGCGTTCGCTCGAAGCCGGCGCGGTCCGCGAAGAGTTGAACCAGCACCTGAAAACCGCCTTCGAACGCAACGATAAAGTGCTGGGCATCTGGCTGGCCTTCGAACCCGACGGCCTTGACGGCAAGGACAACGAATTCGTCGATGACACCGCGCGCCAGTCCAACGAAGCAGGGCGCTTCGCCACCTACTGGAGCCGCGCCGGCGGCGCCGCGCTGAATACGATCATGGTCGAAGACGACCTGACCAAGACCACCCTCAGCGTCAGCGGCACCCCCTACAACAGTTGGTACACCTGCCCTCGCGACAACAAGCGCACCTGCCTGCTCGATCCGTATGCCGATACCGTCGGTGACAAGGAAATGCTCATGACGACCATTTCCGTGCCCGTGATGGTCGACGGCAAGGCGATAGGCGTGGTCGGTGTCGACATCGCCCTCGACGCCCTGCAAGCCGCCGCGGTCGACTCGCAACGCAGCCTGTTCAACAACGCCGGGCACATGCTGATCGTTTCCGGCAGCGGGGTGCTGGCGGCCGACAGTGCTGACGCAACGCGGGTCGGCAAAAAAATCAGCGACACCCTCGGCGCCGACGGCAAGGATGTGTTGCAACTGGTGGGCAGCGGCACAGCGAAAATTCTTGAACAGGGCGATTTGATTCGCGCGGTTTACCCGGTCGATCCGATCGGCAATTCGCGCGCCTGGGGCGTGGTCATCGACCTGCCCGAGCACGTGCTGCTGGCCGATTCGGTGAAGCTGCAAGCGGTGCTCGACGATGCCCAACAGACCGGCGTGATCACCGCCCTGCTGGTGGCTGGCGTGGCTGGCCTGGTCGGCCTGCTGCTGATCTGGCTCACCGCCTCCGGCGTCACGCGTCCGATCAACAGCGTCGCCGACATGCTGAAAAACATCGCCAGCGGCGAAGGCGATCTGACCCAGCGCCTGAACTACAGCAAGAAAGACGAACTGGGCGAACTGGTGAACTGGTTCAACCGCTTCCTCGACAAGCTGCAGCCGACCATCGCACAGATCAAACAGAGCATCACCGAGGCGCGCGGCACGGCCGATCAGTCGTCGGAAATCGCCCGCCAGACCAGCGAAGGCATGCAGGTGCAGTTCCGCGAAATCGATCAGGTCGCCACGGCCTCCAACGAAATGAGCGCCACCGCCCACGACGTCGCCAACAGTGCTTCGAACGCGGCCAACGCCGCCAAGGGTGCTGATCAGTCAGCGAAGGACGGCATGGCGATCATCGAGCGCAGCACTCGCGACATCAATCAGCTGGCCGATGAAGTCAGCAAAGCAGTGACCGAGGTCGAAGCGCTGGCGGTCAACAGCGAGCAGATCGGTTCGGTGCTGGAAGTGATTCGCAGCATCGCCGAACAGACCAACCTGCTGGCCCTCAACGCCGCCATCGAAGCCGCCCGCGCTGGCGAGAGCGGTCGCGGCTTTGCCGTGGTCGCCGACGAAGTGCGCAACCTCGCCAAGCGCACGCAGGATTCAGTGGAAGAAATCCGCATCGTCATCGAACGCATCCAGACCGGCACGCGCGGCGTGGTCGCGACCATGCACTCGAGCCAGACCCAGGCGCACAACAACGCCGGGCAGATTCGTCACGCCGTCGATGCGCTGGGCAGGATCAGCGACGCGGTGACGGTGATCAGCGACATGAACCTGCAGATCGCCAGCGCCGCGGAAGAGCAGAGCGCGGTGGCCGAAGAGGTCAACCGCAACGTCTCGGCGATTCGCACCGTGACCGAGACCCTGACTGAACAAGCGACGGAATCGGCCGCGATCAGCAGCCAGCTCAACAGCCTGGCGAGCCAGCAGATGAAATTGATGGATCAGTTTCGCGTGTAGTTCCCCTCTGATCGTTCCCACGCTCTGCGTGGGAATGCAGCCCGGGACGCTCTGCGTCCCAAGCGAAAGCCGGAACGCGGAGCGTCCCTTGAGGCATTCCCACGCAGAGCGTGGGAACGATCTTGCGGGTGTCTTTTGCACTATCATCGCCCTCTCGCTCCGGAGGGTTTTCGATGACTGATTTGCTCACCTCCCTGCAAGCCGCACTCGGCTTGCCGACCACGCCAATCGCCTTCAATGGCCGTGGCGCCCTGCCCTCGGCGTTCGCCGTCACCGATCTGGCCTGCGCCAGCATTGCGGCTGCCGGTCAAGCGGTCGGCGAATTGCTTCATCAGCAAACCGGGCAATTGTCGGCCGTTGCGGTCGACCGACGTCTGGCCTCGTTCTGGTTCTCCACCTCGCTTCGCCCGATCGGCTGGCAGGTTCCGCCGCTGTGGGATGCGATCGCCGGCGACTATGCGAGCCGGGATGGCTGGATCCGTCTGCACACCAACGCCCCGCATCACCGCGCCGCCGCTGAACGCGTGCTCGGCGCCTGCGCCGACCGCGCCGCAATGGCGGCGAAAGTCGCCCAGTGGGCGAGCGCAGATCTCGAGCAGGCGGTGGTCGACGCCAAGGGCTGCGCCGCCGAGATGCGCAGTTGGCCGCAGTGGCAGCAGCATCCGCAGGGGCTGGCGGTGAATGCCGAACCGTTGGTGGATTTCATTGAGCAGACGGACGAAAAACGCGTCGTATGGCAAGGCTCGATCGCTCGCCCCCTGGCCGGGATCAAGGTGCTCGACCTGACCCGCGTCCTCGCCGGCCCCACCGCCAGTCGTTTTCTCGCTGGCCTCGGCGCCAACGTGCTGCGCCTCGATCCGCCGAGCTGGAATGAACCCGGTGTGGTCCCGGAAATGACCGTCGGCAAACGCTGCGCGCGGCTGGATCTGCAAGTGCCAGCGGATCGCGCAGTGTTTGAGGGCTTATTAAAAGATGCCGACATTCTCCTGCACGGTTATCGCGCCGATGCGCTGGAACATCTCGGGTTTGGTGTTGAACGCCGTCGGCAACTGGCACCGGGGCTGATCGACGTCTGCCTCAATGCCTACGGCTGGAGCGGCCCCTGGCGGAATCGCCGAGGCTTCGACAGTCTGGTGCAAATGAGCAGCGGCATCGCCGAGGCCGGACAGCGTTGCACGCACAGCGATAAACCGACGCCACTGCCGGTGCAGGCGCTGGACCATGCGACCGGTTATCTGATGGCGGCGAGTGCGCTCAGATTGCTGACGGCGCGATTGGCCAACGGTCGCGGGGGTTCGGCGCGGTTGTCGCTGGCGCGTACGGCGAAACTGTTGATCGAGCATGGGCCGGGGATGCTTGATCCGTTGCGGGCCGAAGACGCGCTGGATCAGGATCCGGCGATTGAACAGACCGCGTGGGGCCCGGCGCGGAGGTTGCGCGTGCCGGTGCAGATCAGCGGGACGGCGGTGCAATGGAATTGGCCGGCCGCCGAATTGGGGTCACATCAAGCGCAGTGGTGATTTTGAGGCCGCCTTCGCGAGCAAGCCCGCTCCCACATGGATTAGCGTAGTCCTGTGGGAGCGGGCTTGCTCGCGAAGGGGCCGGAGCAGCCAAAGCAACACTCCGATCACAGACTCAAAACCCCGCTATACAACCCATAAGCCGCCAGCCCCGCCCCAATCACCACGCAGGCAAAAATCCCTTTTTCCACCGTGGTAAAAACCGGCTGGCCCTGTTCATGTTTGGCCTTGGCAAACAGAATCACCCCCGGCGCATACAGCAGCGCCGACAGCAGCAGATATTTCACTCCCCCGGCATACAACAACCACACCGCGTAAACCAATGCGATACCGCCTATCAGCAAATCCTTGGTGCGCTCGGCCGAGGCGTGTTCGTAAGTTTCGCCGCGCCCGCTGAGCAGCACCGCGTAGGCCGCCGACCACAGGTACGGCACCAGAATCATCGACGAAGCCAGATAGATCAGGCTGGTGTAAGTGCCCGCCGAGAACAGCGTGATCAGCAGGAAAATCTGGATCATCGCGTTGGTCAGCCACAGCGCGTTGACCGGCACATGGTTCTTGTTTTCCTTCTTGAGAAACGCCGGCATGGTCTTGTCCTTGGCCGTGGCGAAAAGAATTTCCGCGCACAGCAAGGCCCAGGACAACAACGCGCCCAACAAGGAAATTGCCAACCCGATGCTGATCAGCAACGCGCCCCACGGCCCGACGATGTGCTCAAGCACCGCTGCCAGTGAAGGGTTCTGCAGGTTGGCCAGTTCCGGCTGGCTCATGATCCCCAGCGACAGCACATTGACCAGCACCAGCAGCGCCAGCACGCCGATAAAACCGATGACCGTGGCGCGGCCGACGTCGCTGCGTTTCTCCGCGCGGGCCGAGTAGACGCTGGCGCCTTCGATGCCGATGAACACGAACACGGTGACCAGCATCATATTGCGCACCTGGTCCATTACCCCGCCGAAGTTCGGGTTGCTGCGGCCCCAGATGTCGCGGGTGAAGACGTCAGCCTTGAACGCCACGGCCGCGATGACGATGAACATGATCAGCGGCACGACCTTGGCCACGGTCGTCACCTGGTTGATCAGCGCCGCCTCCTTGATCCCGCGCATCACCAGAAAATGCACTGCCCACAACAGCACCGAGGCGCAGCCGATGGCGATCGGCGTGTTGCCCTGGCCGAACACCGGAAAGAAATAGCCGAGGGTGCTGAACAGCAAGACGAAATAGCCGACGTTGCCCAGCCAGGCGCTGATCCAGTAACCCCACGCCGACGAGAAACCCATGTAATCGCCGAATCCGGCCTTGGCGTAGGCATAGACGCCCGAGTCCAGTTCCGGTTTGCGATTGGCCAGGGTCTGAAAGACGAACGCCAGCGTCAGCATGCCGATTGCGGTGATGCCCCAACCGATCAGTATCGCCCCGGCGTCGGCGCGCGCGGCCATGTTCTGCGGCAGCGAAAAAATTCCCCCGCCGATCATCGATCCCACCACCAGCGCGATCAACGCACCAAGGCGCAGCTTTTGCGTCGGTTGCGACATGCAGATCTCCTTGAAGAGCCGCTGTTGTTTATTTGTAACAACAGCTGACTAAAAAGCTAAGAGTAGATGACGTTTATCAGGTAATGCCGAGGTGCGCACACTTATATATAGCTGATGACGATAACGCGTAGCACGTTAAGTCGGTTTTGTGCGCTGATCCTGATAATTCAATTCTGTACTGAAAACAGATGACGGACATTTGCCAAACGCGCAAAAGCAACTAGCGTCATAGTTCGAAAGCATTAATAGCTATTCCCAATCACGTTACCAAAACGGCTCTGTCTCGGGCCTTTCAGACAACAGCGTTATGCCCGCAACGGGTGGATAAGTCATTCATTAACAATGGAATGTGACCATGCACTGATCCAAGTCAGCTATTCGAACAGACAACAGTATTAGGCTGTGAGCTCTCCTTTCCTGCAATGGAGTCATGCAAATGTCTGAAGCGCCCGGAAAACTAAGACTCGGTGCACTGGTTGCACTGGTAGTCGGTTCAATGATTGGCGGCGGGATATTTTCGTTGCCACAAAACATGGCTGCCAGCGCCGACGTCGGTGCCGTGCTGATCGGCTGGGCCATCACCGCCGTCGGCATGCTCACCCTCGCTTTCGTCTTTCAGACCCTCGCCAATCGCAAGCCTGATCTGGACGGCGGTGTCTACGCCTACGCCAAGGCCGGATTCGGCGACTACATGGGTTTCTCGTCGGCCTGGGGTTACTGGATCAGCGCCTGGCTGGGCAACGTCGGCTACTTCGTTCTGCTGTTCAGCACCCTCGGCTACTTCTTTCCGATCTTCGGCGAAGGCAACACGCCGGCGGCAGTGATCGGCGCGTCGCTGCTGCTGTGGGGCGTGCATTTCCTGGTGCTGCGCGGGATCAAGGAAGCGGCGTTCATCAACCTGGTGACCACCGTCGCCAAGGTCGTGCCACTGGTGCTGTTCGTGCTGATCGCCATCTTCGCATTCAGACTGGACATCTTCACTGCTGACATCTGGGGCGTGAAAAACCCCGATCTGGGCAGCGTCATGAACCAGGTGCGCAACATGATGCTGGTCACCGTCTGGGTGTTCATCGGCATCGAGGGCGCGAGCATCTTCTCCGCCCGCGCCGAGAAACGCTCGGACGTCGGCAAGGCCACCGTGATCGGCTTTATCACCGTGCTGCTGTTTCTGGTGCTGGTCAACGTGCTGTCGCTGGGCATCATGACCCAGCCGGAACTGGCGAAACTGCAGAACCCGTCGATGGCCGCCGTGCTTGAACACGTGGTCGGTCACTGGGGCGCGGTGTTGATCAGCGTCGGCCTGATCATCTCGCTGCTGGGGGCGTTGCTGTCATGGGTGCTGCTGTGTGCGGAGATCATGTTCGCCGCCGCCAAAGACCACACCATGCCGGAGTTTCTGCGCAAGGAAAACGCCAACCACGTGCCGGTCAACGCCCTGTGGCTGACCAACGCAATGGTGCAGCTCTTCCTGATCATCACGCTGTTTTCGGCCAGCACTTACCTGTCGCTGATCTACCTCGCCACGTCGATGATTCTGGTGCCGTACCTGTGGTCGGCGGCCTATGCGCTGCTGCTGGCGGTACGCGGCGAGAGCTACCAAGGGTTTGCCGCCGAGCGACGCAAGGATCTGATCATCGGCGGTATCGCCCTGATCTATGCGGTGTGGTTGTTGTACGCCGGCGGGGTCAAGTACCTGCTGCTGTCGGCCCTGCTCTATGCGCCCGGCGCGATCCTGTTCGCCAAGGCCAAGCTGGAACTCAAACAACCGGTTTTCACCAACGTCGAGAAGCTGATTTTCGCCGCAGTGGTCATAGGCGCCGTGGTGGCGGCCTACGGTCTCTACGATGGCTTCCTGACGCTGTAACCCCTGATTGATTGTCATCTGGAGGAACACAGAAATGACCACGGAAAAAGTGAAGTACGGCGTCCATTCCGAAGCCGGGAAACTGCGTAAAGTCATGGTTTGCTCCCCAGGTCTGGCCCATCAGCGGCTGACCCCGAACAACTGCGATGAACTGCTGTTCGACGACGTGCTGTGGGTGGCGCAGGCCAAGCGCGACCACTTCGATTTCGTCACCAAGATGCGCGAGCGCGGCATCGACGTGGTGGAAATGCACAACCTGCTGACCGACATCGTCGCCATTCCCGAAGCGCTGGACTGGATCCTTGAACGCAAGGTGACGGCCGATTCAGTGGGCCTGGGCCTGATCAGTGAAGTGAAATCCTGGCTGAAAAGCCTCGAGCCACGACACATCGCCGAATTCCTGATTGGCGGCGTCTCGGCCGATGATTTGCCGGACAGCTTCGGTGGCAAGACCATCCAGATGTTCCGCGACTTCCTCGGCCACTCCAGCTTCATCCTGCCGCCGCTGCCCAACACCCAGTTCACCCGCGACACCACTTGCTGGATCTACGGTGGCGTGACGTTGAACCCGATGTACTGGCCGGCGCGCCGTCAGGAAACCCTGCTGACCACCGCCATCTATAAATTCCATCCGCAATTCACCAACGCCGAATTCGAGATCTGGTACGGCGACCCGGACAAGGATCACGGCAACTCCACGCTCGAGGGCGGCGACGTCATGCCGATTGGCAACGGCGTAGTGCTGATCGGTATGGGCGAACGCTCATCGCGTCAGGCCATCGGCCAACTGGCGCTGAACCTGTTCAAGAACAAGGCGGTGGAAAAAGTCATCGTCGCCGGCCTGCCGAAATCCCGCGCAGCGATGCACCTGGACACGGTGTTCAGCTTCTGCGATCGCGACCTGGTGACGATCTTCCCGGAAGTGGTCAACCAGATCGTCGCCTTCACCCTGCGCCCTGACGAAAGCAAACAGGGCGGCATCGACATCCGCCGCGAGGAAGGCAGTTTCCTCGACACCGTCGCAGCGGCGCTCAACCTGCCGAAACTGCGCGTGGTGGAAACCGGCGGCAACAGCTTCGCCGCCGAACGCGAGCAATGGGACGACGGCAACAACGTGGTGGCGATGGAGCCCGGCGTGGTTATCGGTTACGACCGCAACACTTACACCAACACCCTGCTGCGCAAGGCTGGCGTGGAGGTCATCACCATCAGCGCCGGCGAACTCGGTCGCGGCCGTGGCGGCGGCCACTGCATGACCTGCCCGATCATCCGCGACCCGATCGATTACTAAACGACCGTCTCCCCGGCCGCACTTATCCCGTAGCGGCCGGGCCGATTACCGAATCCAAGGAGAATCATCATGGCGTTTAACATTCACAACCGTAATCTGCTCAGCCTGGAACACCACACCCCCCGTGAGCTGCGTTACCTGCTCGACCTGTCCCGCGATCTGAAACGCGCGAAATACACCGGCACCGAGCAACAACATCTGAAGGGCAACAACATCGCCCTGATCTTCGAAAAAACCTCGACCCGCACCCGTTGCGCGTTCGAAGTCGCGGCCTATGACCAAGGCGCCAACGTCACCTACATCGACCCGAACTCTTCGCAGATCGGCCACAAGGAAAGCATGAAGGACACCGCCCGCGTGCTCGGGCGCATGTACGACGCGATCGAGTACCGTGGTTTCAAACAGGAAATCGTCGAGGAACTGGCCAAGTTTGCCGGCGTGCCGGTGTTCAACGGCCTGACCGATGAATATCACCCGACCCAAATGATCGCCGACGTGCTGACCATGCGTGAACACGCCGACAAGCCGATCCATGAAATCAGCTACGCCTACCTGGGCGACGCGCGCAACAACATGGGTAACTCGCTGCTGCTGATCGGCGCCAAACTGGGCATGGACGTGCGCATTTGCGCGCCGAAAGCGCTGTGGCCGCTCGACGATCTGGTGGCGCGCTGCAAACAGTACGGCGAGGAAAGCGGTGCGCGCATCACCCTCACCGAAGATCCGAAAGAAGCGGTCAAAGGCGTTGACTTCATTCACACCGACGTCTGGGTATCGATGGGCGAACCGGTCGAGGCCTGGGCCGAGCGCATTCAGCAACTGCTGCCGTATCAGGTCAACGCCGAGCTGATGAAAGCCACCGGCAACCCGCGCACCAAGTTCATGCATTGCCTGCCGGCCTTCCACAACAGCGATACCAAAGTCGGCAAGCAGATTGCCGAGCAGTATCCGCACCTGAAAAACGGCATCGAAGTGACCGACGACGTGTTCGAGTCGCCGGCCTGCATCGCCTTCGAGCAAGCGGAAAACCGCATGCACACGATCAAGGCGATTCTGGTCTCGACCCTGGCTGATCTCTAACTGGCTGAAGATGATCGTTCCCACGCTCCGCGTGGGAATGCATCCCGTGACGCTCTGCGTCACAGCGCACGCAGAGCGTCCGTGGCGGCATTCCCACGCAGAACGTGGGAACGATCAATACGAAAAGGACATGCACCATGCGTATCGTCGTAGCCCTGGGCGGTAACGCCCTGCTCCGCCGTGGTGAGCCGATGACCGCTGACAACCAGCGCGCCAACATCCGCATCGCCACCGAGCAAATCGCCAAGATCCATCCCGGCAACCAACTGGTCATCGCCCACGGCAATGGCCCGCAAGTCGGCCTGCTGTCATTGCAAGCGGCAGCCTACACGTCCGTCACCCCGTACCCGCTGGACGTGCTCGGCGCCGAAACCGAAGGCATGATCGGCTACATCATCGAACAGGAACTGGGCAACCTGCTCGACTTCGAAGTGCCGTTCGCCACCTTGCTGACCCAGGTCGAAGTCGACGCCAACGACCCGGCGTTCAAGAACCCGACCAAGCCGATCGGCCCGGTTTACGACAAGGCCGAAGCAGGAAAACTCGCTGCCGAGAAAGGCTGGGCAATTGCCCCGGACGGCGACAAATACCGTCGTGTGGTCGCCAGTCCGCGGCCGAAACGCATCTTCGAAATCCGCCCGATCAAGTGGCTGCTCGACAAGGGCAGCATCGTGATCTGCGCCGGGGGTGGCGGGATTCCGACCATGTACGACGAGAACCGCAATCTCAAAGGGATTGAGGCGGTGATCGACAAGGATCTGTGCTCCTCGCTGCTCGCCGAGCAACTGGAAGCCGACCTGCTGGTGATCGCCACAGACGTCAACGCGGCTTTTATCGACTATGGCAAACCAACCCAGAAAGCCATCGCCCAAGCGCACCCGGACGAACTCGAACGCCTCGGTTTCGCCGCCGGCTCCATGGGGCCGAAGGTGCAGGCAGCCTGCGAATTCGCGCGCCATACTGGCAAGGTTGCGGTGATCGGTTCGCTGGCCGATATCGAAGCCATCGTTCAGGGCACCGCCGGTACGCGGGTCAGCACGGCGAAGCCGGGGATCAGCTACCGATAACAATAAACACCGGAGCAGGCTCAAGGCCTGCTTCGCTCCCATGCCTTGAAAGGAGTAGCTCAATGGCCCAGTTCGAACCCGGTCATCTGCACATCGAGCGGCACGCGTTGACCGATGATGACGTCAATTACAACGTCAGCCTCGACTATGAAGTGTTCACCGACCCGCAGAAAGGCAAGGGGATTCAGTTCATCCTGCACGGCAGCATGCAGGGCAAGGACATGAAGGAGACGTTTTTCCTGCCCAAGGAAGAGGCCTACAACTTCGCCCGCGATGTCACGCGCATTGCCGAGAAATACGGAATTCCCAAGACCCACAGCCAGATCGGCTCGGTGCACAAGCACTACGACCTGATGTTTGAAGACATTCGGCAGAAGTTGAATATGCACTCCGGGGATCCGGTCAATCCCGAGCATTTCGAATAACCCGAGTCCACCACAACCTCCTGTGGGAGCGGGCTTGCTCGCGAAGTCGGTGTATCAGTAACGAAAATATCGACTGACACACCGCCTTCGCGAGCAAGCCCGCTCCCACAGAGCATTGTGTTGTGACGAAAGTCGCCGCAGATTTCATCATTAGCCCGCCCCAAGGCATACTTGCCCCCCTCCGCACTGCAGATCACTGAACCGCCCCATGCGTATCCACGTCAGCTTCATCGACCGCGTCGGCATCACCCAGGAAGTCCTGGCTATCCTCGGTGGGCGCAATCTCAATCTGGATGCGGTGGAGATGATCCCGCCGAACGTCTACATCGACGCGCCGACCCTCAGCCCGCAAGTGCTCGAAGAACTCAAAGATGCGCTGTTTCGCGTACTTGGCGTGGAAGCGGTGACCGTGGTCGATATCCTGCCTGGCCAGCGTCGGCACTTGCAGCTCGATGCGTTGCTCGCGGCGATGACCGACCCGGTGCTGGCCCTCGACAGCGCCGGCAAGGTGCTGCTGGCCAACCCGGCGCTGATTGCCTTGTACGGTCGCGAACCGGCCGGGGAAAGTGTCGCGCAATTGTTCAACGATCCGGCACTGCTCGACACGCTGCTCGAACAGGGCTTTCGCCTGCCGCTGCGCGAGATCACCGTCAACGGCCAGACCCTGTTACTCGACGCCACGCCGATCACCGACGCCGGCGCCCTGCTGACTCTCTATCAACCGAACCGCATCGGCGAACAGCTATCGGCACTGCATCATGATCACGCCGAAGGCTTCGACGCCCTGCTCGGCGAGTCCCCGGCGATTCGCACACTCAAGGCCCGTGCGCAACGGGTCGCGGCCCTTGATGCGCCGTTGTTGATCCAAGGCGAGACCGGCACCGGCAAAGAACTGGTGGCTCGCGCCTGCCACGCCATCAGTGCGCGGCACAGCGCTCCGTTTCTCGCACTCAACTGCGCGGCACTGCCGGAAAACCTTGCCGAAAGCGAACTGTTTGGCTACGCCCCTGGTGCCTTCACTGGCGCGGCGCGCGGCGGTAAACCGGGGCTGATGGAGCTGGCCAACCAGGGCACGGTCTTTCTCGATGAGATCGGCGAGATGTCACCGTACTTGCAGGCTAAATTGCTGCGTTTTCTCAACGACGGCAGCTTCCGCCGTGTGGGCGGTGATCGCGAAGTAAAGGTCAACGTGCGCATCCTCAGCGCGACCCATCGCGATCTGGAGAAAATGGTCAGCGAAGGCCTGTTCCGCGAAGACCTGTTCTACCGCCTCAACGTGCTAAACGTCGAAGTGCCACCGCTGCGTGAACGTGGTCAGGACATTCTGCTGCTGGCGCGGTATTTCATGCAGCAGGCCTGTGCACAGATCCAGCGCCCGGTCTGTCGCCTGGCTCCGGGGACGTATCCGGCGCTGCTCGGCAATCGCTGGCCGGGCAATGTGCGGCAATTGCAGAACGTGATTTTCCGTGCCGCGGCGATTTGCGAGAGCAGCCTGGTCGATATCGGTGACCTCGACATCGCCGGCACCTCGGTGGCTCGGCAGGCCGACTCCGACGTTGAAAGCCTCGAACAGGCGGTTGAATCGTTCGAAAGAGAACTGCTGGAAAAGCTCTACGTCAGCTACCCCTCGACCCGGCAACTGGCGAGCCGCTTGCAAACCTCACACACCGCCATCGCCCATCGATTGCGCAAATACGGCATTCCCAATAAACCGTAAGCCGAACGCTCCCACAGGGGTTTGAAATTTGTTCAAAAGCGACCTCCACTGTACCGAAAGCGCTACAGCGGAACGATATCGCTACACCCGCCTATGACCAGCGCTGTGCAACGCTTTGATCCCGCTCAGCTTTTTTCCCCGCCCCAAGCTGTAGCGATTTCGCTACACCGCACACAAGCCTGAAAATTACAAAATCCATCAAGTTATTGATTTATATAGATAAATCAACCTTGGCCGCATTCTTGCTACCTGACTCTTCATCTATAAAGGGCTTCCCGCCCCAAAGCTTTCCACCGCGTCCACCGGACGAGTCTGGCCCCCTGAGGAGTTTCCATGAGCGAGTTGCGTTTTACTGAAGATCACGAATGGCTGCGCACCGAAGCCGACGGCAGTGTCACTGTTGGCATCACCGCTTTCGCGCAGAACGCCCTGGGCGACGTGGTGTTCGTGCAACTGCCTGAGCTGCAGGCTTACGAAAAAGGCGCTGAAGCCGCCACCGTGGAATCGGTGAAAGCCGCCAGCGGCGTGTACATGCCGCTCGATGGCGACGTGCTGGAAGTCAACCCGGCGCTGCAAGACGCTCCGGAGCTGGTCAACGAAGATCCGCTGGGCGAAGGCTGGTTCTTCCGCTTCCAGCCAAGCGACGCCGCCGCTGTCGGCAAACTGCTCGATCAGGATGCCTACGACCGTCTGATCAAAGCCCAAGCCGAAGCCTGAGGAAATACGCCATGACCGCCATCAATCTCGGCACCGCCAACGAATTCATCGCCCGTCACATCGGCCCGCGCGCCGGTGACGAGCAAGCGATGCTCAACAGCCTCGGCTTCGATTCACTTGAAGCCCTGAGCGCCAGCGTCATTCCGGAAAGCATCAAGGGCACCAGCGTGCTCGGCATGGACGACGGCCTCAGCGAAGCCGATGCCCTGGCGATGATCAAGTCCATCGCCGGCAAGAATCAGCTGTTCAAAACCTACATCGGCCAGGGCTATTACAACTGCCACACGCCGTCGCCGATTCTGCGCAACCTGCTGGAAAACCCTGCCTGGTACACCGCTTACACGCCGTACCAACCGGAAATTTCCCAGGGCCGTCTCGAAGCGCTGCTGAATTTCCAGACAATGATCAGCGACCTCACCGGCCTGCCGATCGCCAACGCATCCCTGCTCGACGAAGCCACCGCTGCTGCCGAAGCCATGACTTTCTGCAAACGCCTGAGCAAGAACAAGGGCAGCCACCAGTTCTTCGCCTCCATCCACAGCCACCCGCAAACCCTCGACGTGCTGCGCACCCGTGCCGAGCCCCTGGGCATCGACGTGGTCGTGGGCGATGAACGCGAACTGACTGACGTGACGCCATTCTTCGGCGCGCTGCTGCAATACCCGGCGAGCAACGGTGATGTGTTCGACTACCGCGAGCTGACCGAGCGCTTCCACGCCGCCAACGCCTTGGTCGCCGTCGCCGCAGACCTGCTGGCCCTGACGCTGCTGACCGCGCCGGGCGAGTTCGGCGCTGACGTCGCCATCGGTTCGGCGCAACGCTTCGGCGTGCCGCTGGGCTTCGGTGGCCCGCACGCTGCTTATTTCTCCACCAAAGATGCGTTCAAACGCGACATGCCGGGCCGGCTGGTCGGTGTCTCGGTTGACCGTTTCGGCAAGCCAGCCCTGCGTCTGGCAATGCAGACTCGCGAGCAACATATCCGTCGCGAGAAGGCCACTTCGAACATCTGCACCGCGCAGGTGCTGCTGGCCAACATCGCCAGCATGTACGCCGTGTATCACGGCCCGAAAGGCCTGACCCAGATCGCCAACCGCGTGCATCACTTGACCGCGATTCTGGCCAAGGGCCTGACCGCGCTGGGCCTGAGCGTTGAACAGCAAAGCTTCTTCGACACCCTGACCGTAGCCACCGGCGCGAACACCGCCGCGCTGCACGAGAAGGCTCACGCTGCGCAGATCAACCTGCGCGTCATTGATGCCGAACGTCTGGGCCTGTCGGTCGACGAAACCACCACGCAAGCCGATATCGAAGCCCTGTGGAGCCTGTTCGCTGACGGCAAGACCCTGCCGGATTTCACCGCGCTGGCCGCTTCGGTGCAGAGCACCATTCCTGCCTCGCTGGTTCGCCAGTCGCCAATCCTCAGCCACCCGGTGTTCAACCGTTATCACTCGGAAACCGAGCTGATGCGCTACCTGCGCAAACTGGCGGACAAAGACCTGGCGCTGGATCGCACCATGATCCCGCTGGGCTCGTGCACCATGAAACTTAACGCCGCCAGCGAAATGATCCCGGTGACCTGGGCCGAGTTCGGCGCGCTGCACCCGTTCGCCCCGGCCGCGCAAAGCGCTGGCTATCAGCAACTGACCGATGAACTGGAAGCGATGCTCTGCGCCGCCACCGGTTACGACTCGATCTCGCTGCAGCCGAACGCCGGTTCGCAAGGTGAATACGCAGGTCTCCTGGCGATCCGCGCCTACCACCAGAGCCGTGGTGATGAACGCCGCGACATCTGCCTGATCCCGTCGTCGGCCCACGGCACCAACCCTGCCACCGCGCAAATGGCTGGTATGCGCGTCGTGGTCACCGCTTGCGATGCCCGTGGCAATGTCGACATTGAGGACCTGCGCGCCAAAGCCCTCGAGCACCGCGAACACCTCGCCGCACTGATGATCACCTACCCGTCGACCCACGGCGTGTTCGAAGAAGGCATCCGCGAAATCTGCGCGATCATTCACGACAACGGCGGCCAGGTGTACATCGACGGCGCCAACATGAACGCCATGGTCGGTCTCTGCGCACCGGGCAAGTTCGGCGGCGACGTCTCGCACCTGAACCTGCACAAAACCTTCTGCATTCCTCACGGCGGTGGCGGCCCGGGCGTCGGCCCGATTGGCGTCAAGTCGCACCTGACCCCTTTCCTGCCGGGCCACGGCCAGATGGAACGCAAGGAAGGCGCAGTTTGCGCGGCACCGTTCGGCAGCGCGAGCATTCTGCCGATCACCTGGATGTACATCCGCATGATGGGCGGCGCCGGTCTGAAGCGCGCTTCGCAACTGGCGATTCTCAATGCCAACTACATTTCCCGTCGCCTCGAAGAGCACTATCCGGTGCTGTACACCGGCAGCAACGGCCTGGTGGCGCACGAGTGCATCCTCGATCTGCGTCCACTCAAAGACAGCAGCGGCATCAGCGTTGATGACGTCGCCAAGCGCCTGATCGACTTCGGTTTCCACGCCCCGACCATGTCGTTCCCGGTCGCTGGCACGCTGATGATCGAGCCGACCGAAAGCGAATCCAAAGAAGAACTGGACCGCTTCTGCGACGCGATGATCCGCATCCGCGAAGAAATCCGCGCAGTGGAAAACGGCACGCTGGACAAGGACGACAACCCACTGAAAAACGCCCCGCACACCGCAGCGGAACTGGTGGGCGAATGGACTCATCCATACAGCCGTGAGCAAGCGGTGTACCCGGTGGCGTCGCTGGTTGAAGGCAAATACTGGCCACCGGTCGGTCGTGTCGACAACGTCTTTGGTGATCGCAACCTGGTCTGCGCCTGCCCGTCGATCGAAAGCTACGCTTAAGGGAATGAGGGGCGGGTTTGCCTGCCCCGATTTTCAGCAACACCGCAGATCCAAATGTGGGAGCGGGCTTGCTCGCGAATACGGTGTGTCATGCAATATTGATGGCGACTGATACACCGCATTCGCGAGCAAGCCCGCTCCCACCGCAGATCTGTACCCAGCCTAATGCTTGCGCCAATTCCCATAACAAGAAACCGGAGAAACACTCATGTCGTTAAGCGTGTTCGACCTGTTCAAGATTGGCATCGGCCCCTCCAGCTCCCACACCGTCGGCCCGATGCGGGCGGCGGCGCGGTTCGTCGAAGGTTTGCGCCGTGAAAACCTGCTGACCGCCACTGCCAGCGTGCGCGTCGAGCTGTACGGTTCGCTCGGCGCCACCGGCAAGGGACATGGCAGCGACAAGGCCGTGTTGCTCGGCCTCGAAGGCGAGCACCCGGACACCGTCGACACTGAAACTGTCGCGGCGCGCCTGCAGGAGATTCGCGGCAACGGCCGACTGAATTTGCTGGGCGAGCACAGCATCGCCTTCAACGAGAAAGAGCATCTGGCCATGATTCGCAAACCGTTGGCCTACCACCCCAACGGCATGATCTTTCGCGCCTTCGATGCGGCGGGGCTGCAGGTTCGCAGCCGTGAGTACTACTCGGTGGGCGGTGGTTTTGTCGTCGATGAGGATGCGGCCGGTGCCGACCGCATCGTCGAAGATGCCACGCCACTGACCTTCCCGTTCAAAAGTGCCAAGGACTTGCTTGGCCATTGCAGCACCTACGGTTTGTCGATCAGCCAGGTGATGCTGACCAACGAAAGCGCTTGGCGCCCGGAAGCAGAGACTCGCGCCGGGCTGCTGAAGATCTGGCAGGTCATGCAGGATTGCGTCGCCGCAGGATGCCGCAACGAAGGTATTTTGCCCGGTGGCCTGAAAGTGAAACGTCGGGCCGCAGCGCTGCATCGGCAGCTGTGTAAAAACCCGGAATCAGCATTGCGTGACCCGCTGTCCGTGCTCGACTGGGTCAACCTTTATGCATTGGCGGTCAACGAGGAAAACGCCAACGGCGGCCGCGTGGTGACTGCGCCCACCAATGGCGCGGCGGGGATCATTCCGGCGGTGCTGCATTACTACATGCGTTTTATCCCCGGGGCGAATGACGACGGCGTCGTACGTTTTCTCCTGACTGCTGCGGCCATCGGCATTCTTTACAAGGAAAACGCGTCGATCTCCGGCGCCGAAGTCGGTTGTCAGGGTGAAGTCGGTGTGGCCTGCTCCATGGCGGCCGGCGCCCTGTGCGAAGTGCTTGGCGGCAGCGTTCAGCAAGTCGAGAACGCTGCGGAAATCGGCATGGAACACAACCTCGGCCTGACCTGCGACCCGATCGGTGGCCTGGTGCAGGTACCTTGCATCGAGCGCAACGCGATGGGTTCGGTGAAAGCCATTAATGCGGTGCGCATGGCCATGCGCGGCGACGGCCAGCATTTTGTTTCCCTCGACAAAGTCATCCGCACCATGCGCCAGACCGGCGCCGACATGAAAAGCAAATACAAGGAAACCGCCCGTGGCGGTTTGGCAGTCAACATTATCGAATGCTAATTAGCCCCCTCTCCCTGCAGGAGAGGATTGGGATGAATCAAGGAGTCCCGCATGACCACCGAACACCTGTCGAAAACCCCGCTGCACGCACTTCACCTCGAACTCGGCGCACGCATGGTGCCGTTCGCCGGCTACGACATGCCCGTGCAATACCCGCTCGGCGTGATGAAAGAACACCAGCACACCCGCGAACAGGCCGGGTTGTTCGACGTATCGCACATGGGCCAGATCCGCCTGACCGGCGCCGATTCTGCCAAAGCCCTGGAAACTCTGGTGCCGGTGGACATCATCGACCTGCCGGTAGGCATGCAGCGTTATGCGATGTTCACCAACGAAACCGGCGGCGTTCTCGACGACCTGATGGTCGCCAACCTTGGCAACGACGAACTGTTCCTGGTGGTCAATGCCGCCTGCAAGGATCAGGATCTCGCGCATCTGCAACAACACATCGGCGATCAGTGCACCATTACGGCGCTGTTCGAAGAGCGCGCCCTGCTCGCCTTGCAAGGTCCGGCAGCCGTTACGGTGCTGGCGCGTCTTGCGCCGGACGTGGCGAAGATGACTTTTATGCAGTTCCAACGCGTGACGCTGCTCGGCGTTGATTGCTTTGTCAGTCGTTCGGGCTATACCGGTGAAGACGGCTTCGAAATCTCGGTACCGGCCGCTGAAGCGGAAAAACTCGCCCGAGCCTTGCTCGCCGAGTCAGAAGTTCAGGCCATCGGCCTCGGCGCCCGCGACTCGCTGCGTCTGGAAGCCGGTCTGTGCCTGTATGGCCATGACATGAACACCGAGACCACGCCGATCGAAGCCAGCCTGCTCTGGGCGATCTCCAGGCCACGCCGCGCCGACGGCGCCCGGCCCGGCGGCTTTCCGGGCGCAGAGCACATTTTCGCGCAGCAACAAAATGGCGTCGCACGCAAACGCGTCGGCCTGCTGCCACAGGAACGTACTCCAGTGCGCGAAGGTGCAGAGATCGTCAACGAGGCTGGCGAAATCATCGGTAATGTCTGCAGTGGCGGCTTCGGTCCGACCTTGGGCGGGCCATTGGCGATGGGTTATCTCGACAGCGCTTACGTTGCGCTCGAAACACCGGTATGGGCCATCGTACGTGGGAAAAAGGTGCAAATGCTTGTAAGCAAAATGCCATTTGTTCCACAACGCTACTATCGCGGCTGATCGACTGTTTCTATAAGTAACGCGATTGCGTCATGCATGCACTAATGTGTAACGCAATCGCCATAAAACAGTGCGTTTTTTTACATCTGTTTCGTATATGAACGTTGCTTATAACTTTTGAAAAAAATAGAACCCTACATTCATCTAAGAACGCACTAGTGAACTGACAAACTGCCATGAAGCGCAGTGAAACCGGGCCCTTCGCAGGGCTTGTTTTTTCTCCCGTAGTTGGCGTAGAGTTTGTCCACTGTGTTTGCATGGGTCAGCTTGGAATCGTGACCTGGGCAGTAGCCTACAAGTTAGCTACATCCCGCTCGACGTCTTCTTACTCCTTGCAACCAGCTCCAGTACTCTTTCATGTGAAAGGGGCTGTCATCAATTTATGCGTCAAAGGAAATAAGAAATGTCCACACGTCAGAGCGGTACCGTCAAGTGGTTTAACGACGAGAAAGGTTTTGGTTTTATCACTCCAGAAAGCGGTCCGGATCTGTTCGTACATTTCCGCGCCATTCAGGGCAACGGCTTCAAAAGCCTGAAAGAAGGCCAGAAAGTGACTTTCGTTGCTGTGCAAGGTCAGAAAGGCATGCAGGCTGACGAAGTACAAGCTGAAGCCTGATTTCTGCTACGAAAAAGCCCCTGATATTGATATCAGGGGCTTTTTTGTGCGCGCGAGTCCGTAAAATGCCATTTCCTTTCGCGCTCAGAGGCTGCCATGTCGAAAAACCTGCTCACCCCACAGGGCGACTTTCCTGCTGTTGGCCTCGGCCGCCGTCTGGCCGCGATGTTCTATGATTTTCTATTGTGTACCGCACTGCTGATCGTCACTGGCTTCGTTTACAAACTGATCCAGGCCGCGATCATTGGCGAAGAACGTCTGCGGGCGATGACCGATGCCGGCCAGCTCGATGGCGACCCGCTCTACTCCACGGTGCTGCTGTTGGTGCTGTTCGGTTTCTTCGCCAAGTTCTGGACCCATGGCGGGCAGACACTCGGCATGCAGGTGTGGGGCATTCGCGTGCAGAACGCCAATGGCACGGCGATCAGCCTGTGGCAGGCGCTATTGCGCTTTATGGTGTCGATCGCGTCGTGGCTGTGCGCGGGGCTGGGGTTCTTCTGGTCGCTGTATGACAAGCAGAAGCGCACCTGGCATGACATCTATTCAGATACCCGCGTGGTGCGGATCCCGAAGAAGAGTAAATAATTTCCAGACAGCGAATACCAATGTGGGAGCGGGCTTGCTCGCGAAGGCGCCGTATCAGTCATTTCAATGGTGACTGATACACCGCTTTCGCCAGCAGGCCCGCTCCCACATCTGACTTGCGTTGCCTGAAAATCAGGCGTTACCGGCCAGTTTCATCCGTGCTGCCTGGGTGAAATCCAGCATTCGCTTCAACGGTCGAATCGCCTGCGGGATCAACGCCGGGTCAACGAAGATCTCGTTCGTGCCTTCCTTCAAGCTCTTCAGCGTGCGCTCAAGGGTGTTCATGGCCATCCACGGGCAATGTGCGCAACTGCGGCATGCCGCGCCGTTACCGGCGGTCGGCGCCTCGATGAAGACCTTGTCCGGGCACAACTGCTGCATCTTGTAGAAGATGCCACGGTCGGTAGCGACGATCAGGGTCTTGTTCGGCAGGCTTTGCGCGGCGGCAATCAACTGACTGGTCGAGCCGACGGCATCGGCCAGTTCGATCACCGAAGTCGGCGACTCCGGGTGCACCAGAATCGCCGCGTCCGGGTACAGCGCTTTCATGTCTTCAAGCTGCTTGGATTTGAACTCTTCGTGAACGATGCAGGCACCGTCCCACAGCAGCATGTCGGCACCGGTCTTGCGCTGAATGTAAGTGCCCAGGTGCTTGTCCGGGCCCCAGATGATCGTCTCGCCGTTGTCCATCAGGCTTTCGACGATTTCCAGTGCGCAGCTCGAAGTCACCACCCAGTCGGCACGCGCCTTTACCGCTGCAGAGGTGTTGGCGTAGACCACCACGGTACGCTCCGGATGCTGATCGCAGAACGCCGAGAACTCGTCGACCGGGCAACCAAGGTCCAGAGAGCAGGTTGCCTCCAGCGTTGGCATCAGCACGCGTTTTTCCGGGTTGAGAATTTTTGCCGTCTCGCCCATGAACTTCACGCCGGCGACCACTACGGTCTTGGCCGGATGGGCATTGCCGAAGCGAGCCATTTCAAGGGAATCGGAAACACAGCCGCCGGTTTCTTCGGCCAAGGCCTGAATCACCGGATCGCAATAGAAGTGGGCCACAAGCACCGCGTCCTGAGCCTTGAGCTCGGCGGCGATGGCGGAACGGTAGTAAGCCTCCTCCTCTGCCGTCAGCGGTTTGGGCTGTTTGGCATCGAGGTGGGCTTGAACCAGAAGGCGTTCGGAAATCTGCGTCATGTTCGCAAGACCTGCAGGCGCATTCGCGCGAAAGTCGAGTATACACCCGGCTCCGGACCGCTAGAGGGTACCGCCGGGAGAGTGAGTATCATCAGGCACGGACAGCGTTGAAGTTGCGCAAGGCTACAGAATATCCCGTTGATACAAAAGATGATTCTGACCTGTGTCAGGTTGGGCGACGGAGAAAAACGGAGGTCAGAATTGCAGGCAAAAAAAAACCCGGAAATCCTCACTTTCGTGGGCCTTCCGGATTTTCTAAACCGCCAAATATGGTGGGTCGTGTGGGATTCGAACCTACGACCAATTGGTTAAAAGCCAACTGCTCTACCAACTGAGCTAACGACCCGCTGTGTGGTGGCGCGTATAATACTGATTTTTAAGGACTATTCAACACCTTTTTTGAAAAAGATCAAAAATAAGGAGTTGGATCGCTCACACCCGCCGCCGCAAAGCCTTCAGCACGCAGGCGGCAGCTGTCGCATTTGCCGCAAGCGCGGCCGTCATCGTCTGCCTGATAGCAGGAAACGGTCAGGCCATAATCAACGCCGAGCTTCACGCCGGCCTGGACGATCTGCGCCTTGCTCAGGTTCTGCAGTGGCGCCTGAATGCGGAAGCCGTTGCCTTCAACGCCCGCCTTGGTTGCCAGATTGGCCATGCGCTCGAACGACTCGATGAACTCCGGGCGGCAATCCGGGTAACCGGAATAATCCACCGCATTCACGCCAATAAAGATATCCCGTGCGCCGAGCACTTCCGCCCAACCCAATGCCAACGACAGGAACACAGTGTTGCGCGCCGGCACGTAAGTCACCGGAATGCCTTCGCCCAGCTCTTCCGGAATATCGATGCTGGTGTCGGTCAGCGCCGAGCCGCCCATGCCATTGAGATTCAGCCCGATAACCTTGTGCTCGACCACACCCAGATCGCGCGCAACGCGGGCGGCGGCGTGCAATTCGGCATGCGAGCGCTGGCCGTAATCGAAGCTCATGGTGTAGCAGGCGTAGCCTTCAGCGCGAGCCATCGCCACGACAGTCGCCGAGTCGAGGCCGCCGGACAGCAGGATGACTGCGCGTTTTTCGGTAGTGTTCAGTAGTTGATTCATTTCAGCGTCCTGGCTCGTCGTTCCAAAGATATTTATGCAGCTGCAATTGCAGGCGTACCGGCAGATTGTCCGCCACCACCCAGTCAGCCAGCTCCCGAGCATTCAGGTCGTGGTGACTTGGCGAAAACAGCACTTCGCCGGCGCGCTGATCAAGACCGTACTGGATCAGCTTGGAAACCGCCCAGTCATAGTCCTCGCGCGAGCAGATGACAAACTTCACCTGATCGTTGCGGGTCAGCAGTTCGATGTTCTCGTAACGGTTGCGATGAGCTTCTTTCGAGCCCGGCGTTTTCAGATCGACTACGCGACTGACTCGCGGATCGACGGCCGAAACGTCGAGGGCGCCGCTGGTTTCCAGCGAGACCTCGTATCCGGCATTACATAACCGTTCAAGCAAAGGGATGGCGTTCGGCTGGGCCAGCGGCTCACCGCCGGTGACACAGACGTAGCGCGGACGATATCCGGCCACTTGCTCAAGAATATCGTCGAGGGTGCGCACGGTGCCGCCGCTGAACGCATAAGCGCTGTCGCAGTATTGGCAACGCAACGGGCAACCGGTCAGGCGCACGAAAACTGTGGGCAGCCCGGCAGTCCGAGTTTCCCCCTGCAACGAGTAGAAAACTTCGGTGATTCTCAATGTGTCTTGCATAGTCGCCACGGGCGTAACAGCTAAACAGGCTGTCCGCCTCCGTCAGGCACTTCAGGCAATCCCGCCAACGCGTAGACCGCAAGAAGCGTGTTTCAGAAAAAGGGCGTGAATTCTAACGAAAAAACCCGCGACTAGCGCGGGTTTCTTCAAAACACGGATAAACAGGCTTACATGCGCTGCAGATCACGCTGAGCCAGCTGTGCGGCGGACGTACCCGGATATTGGGACACCACCTGCTGCAGAATGCCTTTGACCTTGTCGGTGTGACCGAGGCGGCGCTCTACGTCAGCCAGCTTGTACAGCGAATCCGGCACCTTGTTGTGCTTGGGATACAGCTGCGAAACCTTGGCAAATGCCTGACCTGCACCCTGCAGATCGCCTTTGGCCAGGTTCACTTCGCCCAACCAGTACTGGGCGTTGCCCGCATATTGGCTGTTCGGGTATTTGCGCAGGAAAGCCGCGAAGGCCTGGCTGGCCTTGTCGAAATCCTTGGCTTTGATCAGGTCGAAAGCGGCATCGTAATACAGCTTTTCCTTGGCCGGATCAGCCGGTTCGCTACCCGCAGCAGGGGCTTGGGACGCCGAAGCGGCACCTGCGGCAGCACCGGCAGCAACACTTGCATCGCCACCGGCAGAAGAATTCTCGGGAGTCGCGGCTGGTGCAACGCCGGATCCTATGCGCCGATCAAGATCCTGGTATCGCTCCAGGGATTCCTGCTTCATGCGCGCAACCTGATTCTGCAGTTCTTCGATCACGCCCTGTTGGCGCGAGATCTGATCCTGCATCTGTTGCAATTGGTTGAACAGCATGCCTTGTGCCGAGGCAGGGGCCGAAGCCGCTCCCCCGGCATAGGCGCCGTTCGTACCGTAACCCGCAGGCGGATAACTGCTCCCGCTATTGTTATAACCGGAGTTGTCATCGACCACAGGAACCGCAGCCCACGCCGCAAGCGGCGCGAGGCTGAGAGCCAGAACAGTTACAGCACGACGGCACGTTCGCATATCGAATTACTTACGCAGTTCGACGCGACGGTTCTGGGCCCAGGACTGCTCGTCGTTGCCGGTAGCAACTGGACGCTCTTCGCCGTAGGAAACCAGTTCCAGCTGAGCTGGGGAAACACCTTGCAGTACCAGGTAGCGCTGAACGGCTTTCGCACGACGCTCGCCCAGTGCCATGTTGTACTCACGAGTACCACGTTCGTCGGTGTTGCCTTCCAGAACAACGCGAGCGCCGTTTGCTTTCAGGTCTTTGGCGTGAACGTCCAGAGCGCGCATGGCTTCTGGCTTCAGGTCCGAGCTGTCGTATTCGAAGTAGAAGGTGGTGATTGCGCGCAGAGCAGCTTCTTCGCTCAGGGAACCGTCAACGGCACCAGTGTTTGCGCCGTAACCAGCGTTTGGATCAACAGCGCCTTCACCGGCGTTGTCGCCGCCTTTGGACGAGCAACCTACAGCTACAGCCATGGCCAGAGCCAGCGCAGCAAATTTACCAAACTTCAGCATTTCCATCGTGAAACTCCTAATGAACCCCAGTGTGTTAAGTAAAACGTGTAGCGCCCGCTCACTTCAGGTAAGGGGACCAGGACGGTTCTCTGACTTCGCCTTGAGCGGTAGGAAGCGGGAGCCTCACGCGTCCATTAATGGACACGAGCATCAAGACTCCCCGGCCCTGTTGGCGGGTGGCGTAGATTACCATGGTGCCGTTGGGCGCAACAGTAGGCGACTCGTCCAGAGTGCTATCAGTGAGGATCTTTACACTACCCCGCTGCAGATCCTGAGCTGCCACCTTGAAATTGGTGAAGCCATCCTGACGATGAATCATCACCAAAGTCTTTTCATCAGCCGACAGTTTCGGGTTGGCGTTGTAGTTGCCAACGAACGTCACACGTTCGGCACCACCGCCACTGGCGCTGGTTTTATAGATCTGCGGCTTGCCGCCACGGTCCGAGGTGAAGTAGATGGTCGAACCATCCTTGCCCCAGAACGGCTCGGTGTTGATGCCCGGGCCAGAGGTCACACGGGTGATCTGACGCGAACCGAGGTTCATTACGTAGATGTCCGGGTTACCGTCTTTCGACAGCACGAACGCCAGGCGGTTACCATCCGGCGACCAGGCTGGCGCGCCATTGAGGCCTTCGAAGTTGGTGATCTGCTCGCGGCGACCGGTGTCGATGTTCTGCATGAAGATGCGCGGACGCTTCTGTTCGAACGACACGTAGGCAATTCGCTTGCCATCCGGTGCGAAACGCGGCGACAGGATCGGCTCGCGCGATTGCAGCAGAGTTACTGCACGCGCGCCGTCATAGTCGGAGCGTTGCAGGGTGTATCGGGTGTTTTTCTCGGAGAAACGCTCAGCCGTTACGTACAGCAGGCGAGTCGAGAAAGCTCCTTCAATACCGGTCAGCTTCTGAAACGACTGATCGGAAATGAAGTGCGCCATATCGCGAATCTGATCGGTAGTACCGGAAACACTGCCGTCGGCCACTTTCTGTTCGGTGGCAACGTTGAACAGTGCCCACTGCACCTGCAGGCGACCGCCTGCCGGAGCGATGCTGCCGACCATCATGTACTGGGCCCCCACCGCCTTCCAGTCACGGAAGATGATTTCGCTCGGCTGGCTTGGCTGGCTGATCATGTTGGCTTTTGGAATCGGCGAGTAATAGCCCGAGTTGCGCAAATCGTTACCGATGATTTCCGCCATATCGTCAGGCAGCACCGCGCCGCCCTGCATGCCGAACGGTACGACCGCGATCGGAGTAGCCCGATCGCTACCGCTGGTGACCAGAATGTTCTTTTCATCTGCCGCCGCGATCCCTGCCATGCAGCAGATCACGACCAGCATTCCTCGAAGAAGGTTTCTCACAAGGCTAGATCCTCAGGTGTGAATGTCATCTTGAATGAACGATACGGAGCGAAATCGCTCGGCTTCATTCCCTGCATTTCTGTCAAACGTCCAATATTCTTCACTGCCGCAACTGCCGAGGCATCGAACGGACCGTCACCACTGGACTTGGCCACGGTGACCGAAGTCACCGTACCGTCCGGCAACATGCCGATTTGCAGCACGACCGTCATGCCTTTGCGCGCCGAAGGAGGACGAGCCCAGCCTTCTGCTGCGCGAGCGCGAATCAGGTCATCGAAACTGCCGGCGACTTCGTCACCCTGCTCATCGGCCAAGGCCTGCTGGCGCTGCGGCGTGTCGGAAAGCAGATCTGCCAGGGCCTGAGCCTTTTTGTCTTCAGCGGATTTACGTGCCGCTTCCTGCGCTTTCTTCTTCGCAGCATCGGCGGCAGCTTTCTTCTTCGCGTCTTCGGCGACTTTCTTCTTCGCCTCTTCAGCTTCAGCTTTCTTCTTGGCGTCTTCGGCGGCTTTCTTTTTCGCGTCTTCGACGATCTTTTTCTTGGCTTCTTCGGCAGCGGCTTTCTTCGCCTCTTCCTCAGCAGCCTTTTTCGCTTCGTCTTCAGCCTTCTTCTTGGCTATATCAGCCAATTGTTTCTCTTCGGCCTTCTTCGCTTCGGCTTTCTTCGCGTCGTCGGCTTTTTTGGCTTCATCAGCCTTTTTCGCTTCGTCCGCTTTTTTCGCCTCGTCAGCCTTCTTGGCCTCCTCGGCCTTTTGAGCCGCGTCCTCTTTCTTTTGTTCCGCCGCTTTCACCGCTTCCTGCTCGATCTTTTTCTGTTCCATCTGTTCGACTTCGGTCTGGCGCGCGGCGGATTTCTTCGCCTCACCCGCAATCTTCTGATTGGTCTGGGTGGTTGCCTGACTTTTCGATTTCAGCTGATACAGAGTCGCCTGGACAATCGGCTTGGCCGGCGGCAGTTCGGGCGTAAAGGCAAAACTGACGAACAGCATGCCGAACACGAGCACGTGCAGGACAATCGCCAGAACACTGGGCCAGAAGTAGCTTTCCGAGGCGGACGGCTCTCGCTGTTGCTGCATCAGGGGGCCTCGGTTATCAGACCAACGTTACCGACCCCGGCTTTCTGCAACCCGCCCATGGCACCCATGACGGCGCCGTAGTCGACAGTCTTGTCGCCACGAATGAACACCTGGGTGCGTTTGCCGCCCTCGGTGCCGGCGCGAATGATCTTGGTCACCGCGTCAGTCATTTGCGGCAGGGTCATGGCCCTGTCCTGTTGCTTCTCGGTGTCGACTTCGCTGCCAAGGTTCCAGTAGTAGGTCTTGTCAGCCTTGATCGAAATGGTCAGGACCTGGGTGTTGTTGTCCTGCGGCAAGGCTTCGCTGGAAACCTTGGGCAGATCAACTTTCACGCCCTGATTGAGCATCGGCGCGGTCACCATGAAGATGACCAGCAGCACCAACATCACGTCGATGTAGGGCACTACGTTCATCTCGGCGACCGGCTTGCGCTTTTTGCGAGCTCGAGCGATTAAAGCCATCGGGAAATACCTGCTTATTCTTCGCTGGTGTGCACTTTGCGGTGCAGGATCGCCTGGAATTCATCGGCGAAGGTGTAGTAGCGGCCCAGCAAGGTTTCGCTGCGGGCAGCAAAACGGTTGTAAGCGATGACCGCCGGGATCGCGGCGAACAGGCCGATCGCGGTGGCAATCAGGGCTTCGGCGATACCTGGAGCAACGGTGGCGAGGGTCGCTTGCTGAGCGCTGGCCAGACCGCGGAAGGAGTTCATGATCCCCCAGACGGTACCGAACAGACCGATGTACGGGCTGACCGAACCAACAGTGGCGAGGAACGGCAGGCTCTGCTCGAGCTTTTCTTCTTCACGCGAAATGGCCACGCGCATGGCACGGGCCACACCTTCCATTACCGCTTCAGGATCGACGCCTGGCTGCTGACGCAGGCGGGAGAATTCCTTGAAACCGGCGCGGAAGATCTGCTCCACGCCCGAATCCGGATCAGGATTGCTGCCAGCCTGACGGTACAGTTTGGAAAGATCGATACCCGACCAGAAGCGCTCTTCGAAGCTCTCCAGGGCGCGTCGACCGGCACGCAGCAAGTTGCTGCGCTGAAAGATCATGATCCATGAGGTCACCGATGCGGCCACCAGGGTCAACATTACCAACTGCACCACGATGCTGGCATTGCTGACCAGGCTCCACATGGAGGAATGGTCGACGACGTTAGCTTCCACGCTTTATCTCCTGCTTTGAGTGTGTACCCGGGCCGACCACGTCGGCGAAGGCCGCACGCAGGTCTTCGGGAAGGGCCCGGGGTTTCAAACTGTCGGTGCGCACGCAGGCCACCAAAAACTGCCCTTCGCAGAGCAGCACATTATCCGTGGCCCGCCTGACCTGCTGTCTGAAGCGCAGGCTGGCACGGTTCAATTCGGTTACATCAGCGCTTACCAGCAGTTCGTCGTCCAGTCGCGCCGGCGCGTGGTAGCGCGCTTCGCTGGAATGCACGACGAACAACAGGTCCTCTCCAGCAAGCTGCGATTGGGCAAAGCCCAGTTCCCGTAGCCGTTCGGTTCGAGCCCGTTCCATAAACTTGAGGTAATTAACGTAATACACGATGCCGCCCGCGTCGGTGTCCTCGTAATAAACGCGACAACGATGTGCGAACGGCTCAAGCCCGTTTTGCGCGCGCATACTCTAGTGCTTACTCCTCAGGTTGCCAATCCGGCCAGGCAACTGTTTTTCGTGGTTTCAGAGCTTTACCGCAAAAGTACCGTCGTCTGACAATACAAACCCTGAATAAATCACCAACAAATGTGTATCAATCGTCTGCGGCATCAAGAAAATCGTCTGCCAAGGGCATTTCGCCCATTCGTGACGGAATGTTTAAACCGAAATGCAGATACGCATGTCGGGTCACTACCCTGCCCCGTGGCGTGCGCATGATGTAGCCCTGCTGGATCAGATAGGGCTCGAGCACGTCTTCAATGGTGTGGCGTTCTTCGCTGATCGCCGCTGCAAGACTGTCGATACCTACCGGACCGCCGTCGAACTTCTCAATCATGGTCAGCAGCAGACGTCGGTCCTGGTGATCGAAACCGTGTTCGTCGACATCCAGCAGGTTCAGCGCCAGATCCGCTACCGACTTGGTGATATGTCCCTTGGCGCGGACTTCGGCGAAGTCGCGGACTCGACGCAGCAAACGGTTGGCTATTCGCGGAGTGCCACGGGCGCGCCGGGCAATTTCGAACGAACCCTCCGGATCCAGCGGCAGACCGAGAATGGCCGCCGAACGACTGACAATCGTCGCCAGATCCGCGGTGCTGTAAAACTCCAGGCGCTGGACGATACCGAAGCGATCACGCAGCGGATTGGTCAGCATGCCGGCGCGGGTGGTCGCACCGACCAGAGTGAACGGTGGCAGATCCAGTTTGATGGAACGCGCCGCCGGCCCTTCGCCGATCATGATGTCGAGCTGGAAATCTTCCATTGCCGGGTACAGCACTTCTTCAACGATTGGCGACAGACGATGAATTTCGTCGATGAACAGCACGTCGTGCGGCTCAAGATTGGTCAGCAACGCGGCCAGATCACCCGGGCGTTCCAGCACAGGCCCCGAGGTGCTCTTGATCGACACGCCCATTTCCTGGGCAATGATGTTCGCCAACGTAGTCTTGCCCAGCCCCGGAGGGCCGAAAATCAAGGTGTGATCGAGGGATTCACTACGGCCACGGGCAGCCTGAATAAACAGTTCCATCTGCTCGCGCACGGTCGGCTGGCCAATGTAGTCGGCCAGACTGACCGGACGAATCGCCCGGTCCTGGACTTCTTCGCGCTCACGCGGGCTGTGCGCGGCGGCGATCAGACGATCAGCTTCAATCACTTAAATCATTCCCTTCAGAGCGCGGCGGATCAGGTCTTCGCTGCTCAGGTTCTTGTCTTTGATCGCGGAAATCGCCTTGCTCGCTTCCTGCGGCTTGTAGCCCAGGGAGATCAATGCGCTGACCGCATCGGTCTCGGCGCTGTTGACCGGCGCCGGGCCGTCGGGCTGATTCGGCACCAGCGCGAACATTGCCGGGGAAGTTTCCCAGGCCTTGAAGCGATCTTTCAATTCGACCAGCAAACGCTCGGCGGTCTTCTTGCCAACCCCCGGCACTTTGGTCAAGGCCGAAGTATCCTGCGACTGCACGCAACGCACCAATTCGTCGACTTCCAGGCTCGACATCAGCGCCAGCGCCAGTTTCGGCCCGACACCGTTGAGACGGATCAGCTCGCGAAAAAAGTCTCGCTCACGCTTGCCGGCAAAACCATAGAGCAATTGCGCGTCTTCGCGTACGACCAAATGGGTGTGCAGGGTCAGCGGTTCACCGACCGACGGCAGACGATAAAGGGTGGTCATCGGCACTTCCACCTCATAGCCGAGGCCGTTTACATCGAGAATCAGGTGCGGCGGCTGTTTCTCAGCCAGGGTGCCGCGCAAGCGTCCAATCACGTTTTGAATCCTTGAGCGCTGGCCAGCCGTGGGCTGGCGACGAGTGAAGGTGGCTTGCGCGCCGGCAACACAGGCACCGCAACGTCACTTTCAGGAAAATTGATGCTGATGCTATCAGAGACGCAGGCGCCCGCCACGACTGCGTGCGGTTCCCAGACCGTGCGGCAGCAGACTCGAACGTGTGTGCGCATGGCAAATGGCGATAGCCAAGGCGTCGGAGGCGTCGATCTGCGGTTTGCTGGTCAGCTTCAGCATGTGCATGACCATCATCTGCACCTGCTCCTTATTGGCCGCACCGGTGCCGACCACCGCTTGTTTGACTTGCGTGGCGGTGTACTCGGCGATTTCCAGACACTCTTCAGCGCCGGCAACAATCGCAGCGCCGCGCGCCTGACCGAGTTTGAGCGCCGAGTCGGCGTTTTTTGCCATGAACACCTTTTCGATGCCCATGGTCACCGGGCCGTAGGTCTTGATGATCTCGCGCACGCCGCGATAGACGATTTGCAGGCGCTCATGCAGCTCGCCGGAGCCGGTGCGGATGCAGCCCGAGGCCACGTAGATGCAGCCGCCACGCCCGGTATCGCGGACGATCCCGTAACCGGTAATGCGCGAACCGGGGTCGATACCAAGAATTAGAGTCATAACGCCTGCAGTAAGAGCAAAAAAATTCAGAACAGCGAATTACCAATGTGGGAGCGGGCTTGCTCGCGAAAGCGGAGTGTCATCCAGCAACGCTGTTGCTGATACGCCGCCTTCGCGAGCAAGCCCGCTCCCACATTCAATCCTAGTCGCTCCTAGCCCAGCTGAGCAGCGACGTCTTCCGGAATGTCCGCGTTGGAATAAACGTTCTGCACGTCATCCAGGTCTTCAAGCATGTCGATCAGCTTGAGCACCTTCTCCGCACCTTCCAGATCCAGTTCGGCGCTGGTGGTCGGCTGCATGACGATTTCCGCGTCGTCGCCCTTGAACCCGGCCGCTTCCAGCGCGTTGCGCACTGCATAGAAACTGGTGAACGAGGTGAACACGTCGATCGAACCGTCTTCATGGGTGACCACGTCATCGGCATCGGCTTCCAGCGCCGCTTCGGTCAGCGCGTCTTCATCGACGCCCGGCGCGAAGCTGATCTGGCCCTTGCGTTCGAACAGGTAGGCCACCGAACCGTCGGTGCCGAGGTTGCCGCCGCACTTGCTGAACGCGTGACGCACAGCCGCAGCGGTGCGGTTGCGATTGTCGGTCATGCACTCAACCATCACCGCCACGCCGCCCGGGCCGTAGCCTTCGTAGGTCAGTTCTTCAACGTTGTCCGCTTCGGTGGCACCGGCGCCGCGCGCAACGGCGCGATCAATGATGTCGCGACTCATGTTGGCGCTCAACGCCTTGTCCAGGGCCAGACGCAGACGCGGGTTGGAACCCGGATCACCGCCACCCTGACGCGCCGCAACGGTCAGTTCACGGATCCACTTGGTGAAGATCTTGCCCCTCTTGGCATCCTGACGTTCTTTGCGGTGCTTGATGTTTGCCCACTTGGAATGACCTGCCATAACTTGCTCCGAATGCTCTTTGAAACCTTGCCCGCCCTGCGGGTGCAGCGACCGGCAATTGAAAAATTCGACCTGAGAAAGAAAAAAGGCGCATCCGAAGATGCGCCTTCAGGCCCGTCTTACTCAGCCTTTGGCGTTTCGCGCAGGCGAATGTGCAGCTCGCGCAATGCCTTGGCATCCACTACGCCCGGAGCCTGCGTCATCACGTCGGCAGCACTCTGGGTTTTCGGGAAGGCGATCACTTCACGGATCGACTGGGCGCCAGTCATCAGCATCACCAGACGGTCCAGACCGAAAGCCAGACCACCGTGCGGCGGTGCGCCGTACTTCAGCGCGTCGAGCAGGAAGCCGAACTTCTCTTCCTGTTCCGCTTCGTTGATGCCCAGCAGGCGGAATACCGCTTGCTGCATTTCCTTGCGGTGAATACGGATCGAACCGCCGCCCAACTCGGTGCCGTTCAACACCATGTCGTACGCACGAGACAGTGCGCCGGCCGGGTTGGCTTCAAGCTCTTGCGGGGTGCACTTCGGTGCGGTGAACGGGTGGTGCAGCGCGGAGAAGCTGCCGTCGTCGTTTTCTTCGAACATCGGGAAGTCGACGACCCACATTGGCGCCCACTCGCAGGTCAGCAGCTTGAGGTCGTGACCGAGCTTGATGCGCAGCGCGCCCAGGGCTTCACTGACGATCTTGGCCTTGTCGGCACCGAAGAACACGATGTCGCCATCGACTGCGCCAACGCGATCGAGGATCACGTTGAGCTTGTCTTCCGGGATGTTCTTCACGATCGGCGATTGCAGGCCTTCAACACCGGCAGCGCGCTCGTTGACCTTGATATACGCCAGGCCCTTGGCACCGTAGATGCCGACAAACTTGGTGTAATCGTCGATCTGCTTGCGCGGCATGCTCGCCCCGCCAGGTACGCGCAGTGCGGCGATACGGCATTTCGGATCGTTGGCCGGGCCGCTGAACACTTTGAAATCGACTTCTTTCAACTGGTCGGCAACGTCGACCAGCTCCAGCGGAATGCGCAGGTCCGGCTTGTCCGAACCGTAGCGGCGCATAGCCTCTTCGAAGGTCATGTGCGGGAATTCGCCGAATTCCAGATCCAGCACTTCCTTGAACAGGTTACGGATCATCTGCTCGGTCAGGCCCATGATCTCTTTTTCATCGAGGAAACTGGTCTCGATGTCGATCTGGGTGAATTCCGGCTGACGGTCGGCACGCAGGTCTTCGTCACGGAAGCACTTGGCGATCTGGTAGTAACGGTCGAAGCCGGCGACCATCAGCAGTTGCTTGAACAGCTGCGGCGATTGTGGCAGCGCGAAGAACGAACCGGCGTGGGTACGGCTCGGCACCAGATAGTCACGCGCACCCTCAGGGGTGGCACGGGTCAGGATCGGCGTTTCGACGTCGAGGAAACCGTTCTCGTCGAGGAAGCGACGGATGCTGGTGGTCATGCGCGAACGCAGACGCAGCTTCTCGGCCATTTCCGGACGACGCAGGTCGAGGAAGCGATAACGCAGGCGGGTTTCTTCGCCGACGTCGGAGAACTCGTTGAGCGGGAACGGCGGGGTTTCCGACTCGTTCAGCACTTCGAGCTCGTAACCCAGCACTTCAATCATGCCCGACGCCATGTTGACATTGGTCGCACCGGCCGGACGCAGACGCACCTTGCCGGTGATCTTCACCACGTATTCGCTGCGCACGCGATCGGCGGCGGCGAAGCTCTCGGCGCGATCCGGATCGAATACCACCTGGGCCAGACCATCACGATCACGGATATCGAGGAAAATCACCCCGCCGTGGTCGCGGCGACGGTGAACCCATCCGCAAAGGGTAATTTCCTGGCCTTCCAGGCTTTCGTTCAGTTGGCCGCAATAGTGGCTGCGCATCATGGTGTCGTTCGCTTCTCGTAATTCGAAATTCGGTGGAGTAACCGTCGCCTTAAAGCAAGGCGGCCACTCACGCGTGTCGTTCGGTCAGGGTTTGAACCCTAGTCAGCTTTGTCGCCACCGGCCAGATTCTTCTTGGCTCCGGTCTTGAAATCGGTTTCGTACCAACCGTTGCCGCTGAGGCGAAAACCCGGCATGGACAGCTGTTTCTTCAGTTCGGGCGCCTGGCAGGCAGGGCAGTCGACCAACGGTGCGTCGCTGATCTTCTGAATGGCTTCCAACTGATGACCACAGGAAGCACATTGGTAATCGTACATTGGCATGGGGGTGTCTCGGCGATCAGATTGCTGCCGCGCGCAGGGCTTTGCGGCGAAAGCGCGGGATTATATCGATTAAATGCGCCCTGTGCAGCCGTAACACTGCACAGGCCGCAACCTCGTTGCAACAGCCGTTTCAGCGCGAAACTGCGGTTGCGAGGTCTTTATTTCCGTTCATGACGCATACCACCCGCACCAGCGCACTGAAGTTCTTCACCCCACCGTGACGCAGATGCACCTCACGGTCGACGTGCGACAGCAGTGTGCTGATAGAACAGTGATTGTCCTCGGCCATGCCGCCGAGGATGTTCCAGTAGACCTGCTCGAGTCGCAGGCAGGTCGCAAAACCGTTGAGCCGAATGGAACGCGACAACGGCCGGATCAGATTCATGTCGAACCCGCTGACAAACGGGTCGACTTTTATTACGTGCCGCGAAGCCGACATCCTGTCGCTTCGCCTGTCTGCTTCTACCATAGCGTTGACACTCCTTTGCCATGACTGCTGATTTATAAGGCAACATCCTGCGCCCTCATAAAAACCCAGTGACAAAGTTATCGCCATACGACTTGTTGACCAGCCTCGTAGGATAAGCCAACGACAACAGTAAGAGTCTGGACAGCGTGCGGACGGCCTCAAGCCGTCCGCAGCGGCCGGATCATTGCTCCAGTAGCGCGCGCAACATCCACGCGGTTTTCTCGTGCACCTGCATGCGCTGGGTCAGCAGATCAGCCGTCGGCTCATCGCTGACCTTGTCCAGCAGCGGGAAGATGCCGCGTGCGGTGCGGGTCACCGCTTCCTGGCCCTCGACCAGTTGTTTGATCATGTCCTCAGCGCTCGGCACGCCTTCCTCTTCCTTGATAGAAGACAGGCGTGCGTAGGTTGCGTAGGCACCCGGTGCCGGGAAGCCGAGTGCGCGGATGCGCTCGGCGATCGAATCGACGGCCAGCGCCAATTCGTTGTACTGCTCTTCGAACATCAGATGCAGCGTGCGGAACATCGGACCGGTGACGTTCCAGTGAAAGTTATGGGTTTTCAGATACAGCACGTAGGTGTCCGACAGCAGTCGCGACAGCCCTTCGACGATGGATTTGCGGTCTTCTTCACTGATACCGATATCAATAGCCATGCTTACCCCCTAACAGTGGTTGAGTTCATCCAGCAGGTTGGACATCACTTTAGCAAGGCGAGCTCACGCCCGCAGCTATGAATCCGTGATCGGGCTGCGACAAATCGCCCGTTTCTCTGCCGCTGGCCGGGCTGATTTGAGTAGCCGCAGGCTTTGCTGTTAAATAGGCAGCGTGTCGCCATGCCCCATTTTCCGGGGTGTTGCGCATAGGCTGATGCCGTGTACGTGTCCACCGCCTCTTATTTTGTCCTGAAGCGAACCGTGCGCCTTCAGCTCTTCCTTGTGAGCCGTCATAACGTGAGCCAATCAAAATGTTGAAAATCGTCCACCTGCTAATGGGCGCAGCAGCCTTGCTGCTGTCGTTCATACCCAGCCTGAAAGCCGAAGCCGTTCCTTACCTGCAACAGCCCGATGCACTCTACCTGGCCTTTTTCGGCCTGCTGAACCTGGTCATCGCTCCAGTGATTCCCTACTGGAACAAAGGCCCGCGCCAGCATCTGCAAAATCTGGTCAGCGCCCTGCTGGTACTGACCGTCGTCCTGCAAACTCTGACCCTGATCGCGCCGATGCCGGTCATCGCCGGCCAGCCGGCCGTGTTGTTCAGCCTGGTGATCGCCCTGGTTGCCGTGGTGCTGCACCTGGCCATCAGCTTCTACAAGTCGTCACCGGCCGCTGCGCCGACCAGCTATGACATGAGCAATCGCGATACCGGCACCGTGAAGTGGTTCAACACTTCCAAGGGTTTCGGCTTTATCTCGCGGGATTCCGGCGATGATATTTTCGTGCACTTTCGCGCCATTCGTGGCGAAGGCCACCGCGTTCTGGTCGAAGGCCAGCGCGTTGAGTTCTCGGTGATGAACCGAGACAAAGGCCTGCAAGCCGAGGACGTGATCGCCGCTCTGCCGCGTCGCTGATCCAAAGCCAAAAAAAACCGCGAACAGCCTGGCTGTTCGCGGTTTTTTTGTGCCTGTCGAATGACTCAATAATGCGGCGGTGGCGCATCTTCTTCAAAAGCACCGAACTGCCCGACCATTTCTTCGTGACGCTTGATCAGTGCTTCCATCTGCAATTGCAGGCGCTCGATGACTTTCTGCTGCGCCACCAGCACATCGTTCAATGCCTGAATGGTGTCATCCTGAAAGGCCAGACGGCTTTCCAGATCGGTTACGCGCTCTTCAAGGCTCATGACTCAGCCCTCCACAAAGGTGAATTCTTCAGTCAGGACCAGACGCAAGCGTTCGCGAATGGCCGCAACCTGCTCGGCGCTGTAAGGCTTGGCCGGGTGTTTGCCCCAGACCGGCGCCGGCCAGGCTGCATCGTCGCGTTTGCGCACGATGACATGCATGTGTAACTGACTGACCACGTTACCCAGAGTCGCCACATTCAACTTGTCGGCGTCGAACGAATCCTTGAGCAACTCGGCCAGCGTGGTGGTTTCCCGCCAGAGCTGCTGCTGATCGGCGACATCCAACTGAAACAACTCGCTTATATCCTCACGACGAGGCACCAGGATGAACCACGGGTAGTTGCTGTCATTGGTCAGCAGCAGCCGGCACAGCGAAAAGTCGCCGATAACCAGGGTGTCCTGTTGAAGTCGTGTATCCAAAGCAAACACTGTACGTACTCCCGGCTGATCCTATATCTCAGCTTTGCGGCGGCTCCCGAGAGCAGCGCGCCAAGCGACAGAACCGCAGCATACCTGCGAATGCAGTGGCCTTCACGCCAGCCCCGACAGTTAATTGCCCAACGCTCCGACTTGGGACATTTGTTTCATTTGCGCACCAACACAGCCCCGGACATGAGCCTTTACGCGAAGAGGCGCATGAAAACCCCTGATATGGTGAGCCTGGACTCAGTCGCCGGCAGATTTCCGCAGACCCGATCATGAATTTTTTGCACCAAAAATGCACACACCGTCTACGCTCATTGGGTCAGGCATCCGCCAAATACTCACTACGGGGTGAACCGGTAACGTTTTTGGTTGTCATGCGCGCCTTTGGTGCGTTGCAACACCATAGAGAGACTCTCGTCAAGGCCGGGACAAAGCGGGCGCGAGAGCCCGTTTTCACAAGGTTTTCACATACGCAGGCGCCACAACCAAAAATAACCGCACCGATTTTGCGGTTTGTGCACGCTTGTTGCATTCGTAATCGCATGGACTATAAGCGCACCATTGAAATCGGTCGCCGGCATCCAATAAAAACAGTGGCAGGGTTGCCCGATGGAGATTCAAGTGTTGTGCCAGGGACTCTTTTTTACCGATGCAAAAAGGCCCCTAAACAGCGAGAAAGTTGTCAGTCCGGCTGTATCGGTACTGTGAATTTGCGACATCCAGCGCTCCTTTTGCGACAACGCCGTAAAGAAGCTGAAAGGTTGATTTCGCAAGTATCGCCAACAATGTCGGCGTGATATAAGTTTGCGCCGACACAAAAAGAAAGAGCCGCCCAGATAATAAAACAGGTGGGACGGCAGTACTCTTCTAAAAACCAAAGGAGCAAATCACGATGCGCGTGATGAAGTGGAGCATGATCGCCCTGGCTGTTGCAGCAGGCACCTCGCAGTTCGCAATGGCGTCTTCTCAGGATGAAGCCAAAGGTTTTGTTGAAGACAGCAGCTTCAGCGTCAAGACTCGCATGCTGTATATGAACCGTGATTTCAAGAACGAAAACCTGAAAAGCAGCCCGTCGGGTGAGCGCCAGGGCTATCGTGAAGAAACCGGTATCGGCATGCATGCCATTTACGAGTCCGGCTTCACCCAAGGTACCATCGGTGTAGGTGTTGACGCTTTCGGTCTTGGCTCCATCAAGCTGGACACTGGACGCGGCCGCACTGGCAACGGTCTGTTCGCTGCCGATAGCGACGGCAGAGCTGAAGATACTCAGTCGAAAAGCGGTGGAGCAGTCAAGTTCCGTCTTTCCGACACCGTCCTGAAATACGGTAACCAGTTTGTCGCCAGCCCGGTTTTTTCCACCGACGACAGCCGCTTGCTGCCTGAGACCGCTACCGGCACCATGCTCGTATCCAAAGAGATCCCGGGCCTGGAACTGAGCGCTGGTCGCTTTACCGCGCTGAGCGCGCAAAGCCAGATGGGTCGTGACTCCATCGTTGAAGGTGGCCTGAAATCCGCTGACATCGCCGGTGCTACCTATCAGTTCACCGACAGTTTTGTAGCCGGTGTTGCAGCATCCGACGTGGAAGACCACTTCAAGAAGCAATACGTCAACCTGAACTACACCCTGCCGATCAACGACGAACAGTCTCTGAACTTCGATTTCAACGGGTACAAGAGCAAGAGCCAGGGTCAAGACCTGTCCGGCGACATCGACAACCGCATCTGGTCCCTTAGCGCTGCTTACAGCATCGGCGCGCACAAATTCACCCTCGCCCACCAGCGCTCCAGCGGTGACACCGGTTACGTGTACGGCGTGGACGGCGGCGGCACTATCTTCCTCGCCAACTCCGTGCAGTACTCTGACTTCAACGGTGCAGACGAGCGTTCGTGGCAGGGCCGTTATGACCTGAACATGGCTACCTTCGGCGTACCTGGTCTGAGCTTCATGACCCGTTACATCAAAGGTGACAACATCAGCACCGGCGCTGAAGAGGGCAAAGAGCACGAACTGGACTTCGAATCCAAATACGTTATGCAAAACGGTCCAGCGAAAGACTTGTCTTTCCGCCTGCGTAGCGCCTGGTATCGCTCCAACACTTCTTACAACGGTGGTGATAACAACGACCTGCGTTTGATCGTTGAATATCCACTGAGCATCCTCTAATAAGGTTGCGAAGCTGACGTACTGTAGAGCTCTGCTCTAACAAAACCGCCCTCCTGAATCAGGAGGGCGGTTTTTTTTATGGATGAATAACTGATCAAACAGACAAACATTAGCCAGCTACTTATTAGCCAGCATAGTTTTATCGCGCCGATAAAAAACCCGAGAGTATGCACACTGCTCGGGTTTGATATTAGTTGCTGACTCCCAGGCCAACTTAAAAGACGATTACTGCGTGGCAGATTCCTGCACTACACGTATAACCCGCTGCGGAAATGGAATATCAATCCCCGCCGCCTTCAAACGATCCCGCGCCTGTTCATTGAACATGAACATCACATCCCAATAGTCCGCAGTCTTGACCCAGACACGTAGGGAAACCGTGATCGAGCTATCACCCAATGTCGAAATCACCGCCTGTGGCTCCGGGTCCTGCATGACGCGGGGATCCTTGGCCAGATCCAGCAATACCTGACGGGCTTTCTGCAGATCCGCCTCGTAATCCACGCCGACATCAAACACGACTTTGCGCGTTGGCTGGCGGTTGGTGTTGGTGATGATGCCGTTCGACAGGTTGCCGTTGGGCAGGATGATGGTCTTGTTGTCGCCGGTGCGCAGCACGGTGTGGAAAATCTGGATGCTGTCGACGGTACCCGCCACGCCTTGGGCTTCGATCCAGTCACCGATGCGGAACGGACGGAACAGCAGAATCAGCACGCCGCCGGCAAAGTTCGCCAGGCTGCCCTGCAAGGCCAGGCCGATCGCCAGACCGGCAGCACCGATGGCCGCGACGAACGAAGTGGTTTCGACGCCGATCATCGACGCGACGCTGACAATCAGCAGCACCTTGAGAATGATGTTGGCCAGGCTGCTGATAAAGCCTTGCAGTGCCAGATCGGCATTGCGCAGGGCCAGCAGACCGCCGAGTTTTTGCGTGACCTTGTTGATCAGCCACCAGCCGATCGCCAGGGTAATCACCGCCAGCAGCACGCGGCTGCCGTATTCCATGATCATCGGAATCCACGCCTGGGACGCTTTGACCAGGTGGTCCACTTCAGCATTCAAATCCATGTTCTATCTCCTGATTTCCGGCTTCCCGGGGTGTATTCAAAACAACTGTGGGAGCGAGCCTGCTCGCGAATGCGGCGAGTCAGTCAACTTTTCGCTGAATGAAACACCGCATTCGCGAGCAGGCTCGCTCCCACATAGCCTTCAGACCAAGCTTAGTCGCGGAAGTTGTTGAACTGCAGCGGCATGCCGAATTCCTTGGCACGCAGGGCCGCGATGGCTTCCTGCAGGTCGTCGCGCTTCTTGCCGGTGACACGCACCTGCTCGCCCTGAATGGCAGCCTGGACCTTGAGCTTGGCTTCCTTGATGTGGCCGACGATTTTCTTTGCCAGCTCTTTGTCGATGCCTTCCTTGAGGATGGCGTCCTGCTTCATCAGTTTGCCCGAAGCGTAGGCGTCCTTGACCTCGAGGCACTGCACGTCGATCTTGCGCTTGGTTAGCGCCAGCTTGAGGATTTCGATCATCGCTTCGAGCTGGAAAGCGGCTTCGGCGGTGAGGCTGACGGTCAGGTCTTTTTCCTTGAACTCGAAGCTGCCTTTGCCTTTCAGGTCATAACGACGATCGAGTTCCTTCACGGCGTTCTCGACCGCGTTGGTGAGTTCGTGTTTGTCCAGTTCGGATACCACGTCGAACGACGGCATTTAATCTCTCCAATAAAAAGGCGCGCTCGATGCGGATGGAGCGCGCTTGGCTTGCGGTTAAAATCGGGCTCATTATAACGGGTCTTTTCCTACCGATACGGCGAGCCGCACATGCCTGCAAGCAATCGAGCAAAAAACTGATGTCGACTACCTGGCACGTACTTGGCGCCGGCAGCCTCGGCACACTCTGGGCGACACGTCTGGCCCGCGCCGGCCTGCCCGTGCGGTTGATCCTGCGCGATGCGGCGCGCTTGCAAAGCTATACGGCGGGCGGCGGATTAACCCTGGTAGAAAACGGACAAGCTCATACCTATGCAGTTCCCGGCGAAACCCCGGACAGCCCCGAGCCGATTCGGCGTTTGCTGGTCGCGTGCAAGGCCTACGATGCCGAAGAAGGCGTGGCCCGCCTCGCTTCACGCCTCGCGCCGGACGCCGAACTGATTCTCTTGCAGAACGGCCTCGGCAGTCAGGACGCCGTCGCCGCGCGCGTGCCGCACACGCGTTGCATCAGCGCCTCCAGCACCGAGGGCGCGTTTCGCGATGGCGATTGGCGCGTGGTGTTTGCCGGCCACGGCTTCAACTGGCTGGGCGATGCGGCAAATCCGCTGGCGCCGGTCTGGCTGGACGATCTGCAAGCGGCGAACATTCCCCATGAGTGGAACGCTGACATCCTCACCCGGCTGTGGCGCAAACTGGCGCTGAACTGCGCGATCAATCCGCTGACCGTGCTCCACGACTGCCGCAACGGCGGGCTGGCAGAGCATCACTGCGAAGTCGCCACGCTCTGTGCCGAACTGGCCGAACTGCTCGAACGCTGCGGCCAGCCGGCTGCGGCGCAAAACCTGCAAGCGGAAGTCGAACGGGTGATCCACGCCACCGCTGCCAATTACTCGTCGATGCATCAAGACGTCGCCAATCAGCGCCGCACCGAGATCAGCTATCTGTTGGGTTACGCCTGCAAGGTTGCCGAGCGCCATCAGTTGCATCTGCCGCATCTGCATCAATTAGAGCAACGTCTGGTGGCGCATCTGCGCAAGCGCGGATTGCCCAGCGACTGAGCAGCCGCTAGGCTGACCACTTGTTCCCTTGCAGCGATAAACCTGATGCCATTGCGCGAGCGCCTTGAAAACCTGCCGGTCGGCCAGAAACTGCTGGCCGCCTTGCTGGTGTTGTTGACCACGGTTCTGCTGGTCGCCAACCTGACCTTCATCAGCGCCGCCTACTACATTTCCCAGGAAAGCATGGCGCCACAGGCGCTGCAGACCATCGGCCGACTGATTGCCAATCCGAGCCTGGTCAGCGATGCGCTTGAGTCGCCGCGCAGCGCCGAGCGCCTGCTCAAGGAACTCGACAGTTATTCACCGCTGCGCGCCGCCGCCCTGTACGACGGCAAGGGCGAACGTCTGGCGCAAGTGCAGCGCGGCGAAAAACTCAGTCTTCCCGAACGCTACCGCCATGTCGAAGCCTGGCAACTGACCGAGTTTCGCAGCAATCAACTGATCACCCTGCCCCGCCCCGGTGCTGCGCCGGGACATCTGTTGCTGGTGGCCAGCAGCGAACTGCCGATGGCGTTCTACACCGGCACCCTGACCGCCAGCCTCGGCATCCTGATTTTCAGCGTGCTGCTGTGGCTGGTGATTGCCCGGCAGATCAAACGTCTGATCACCCGGCCGATTCATCAGCTGGAGGAGCTGTCGCGACAGGTTACCCGCGAAGAGAACTACGCCCTGCGCGCCGCGCGCGGCAACCACGACGAAATCGGCAGTCTGGCCGAGGCATTCAACACTATGCTCTCGCGCATCGAAGCCCGCGAGCAGCAACTGAAACGCGCCCGCGACGACTCGCAAGCTGCTTACGACCAGGCGCAAGGCTTGGCCGAGGAAACCCGCCACACCAACCGAAAACTCGAACTTGAAGTCCAGGTGCGCAGCAAGATCGAGAAGAAGCTCACCGGCTTCCAGAACTACCTCAACAGCATCATCGACTCGATGCCTTCGGCGCTGATCGCCCTCGACGAGCAACTCTACGTCACCCAGTGGAACCAGGAAGCCAGCGCCCTTTCCGGCACGCGCCTGGACGAGGCGTTGAATCAGCCGATCTTCCTCGCCTTCGAACCGCTCAAGCCATTTCTGCCGCAGCTCAAGGCCACCGTCGAACAGCACACCGTGGCCAAAGTCGACCGGGTGACCTGGTTCAAGGACGATGAACCCAAGCATTACGCGCTGACGTTTTATCCGCTGATGGGCGGTGCCGGCCGTGGCGTGGTGATCCGTATCGACGACATCACTCAGCGTTTGTCGCTGGAAGAAATGATGGTGCAGTCGGAGAAGATGCTGTCGGTTGGTGGCCTCGCGGCCGGCATGGCCCACGAGATCAACAACCCGCTCGGCGCGATCCTGCACAACGTGCAGAACATTCGCCGGCGTCTGTCGGCGGATCTGCCGAAGAACATCGAGACCGCCGAACAACTGGGTATCGAACTGGACACGGTGAACCGCTACCTGCAAGGCCGCGAAGTCCCGCAGTTGCTCGATGGCATTCAACAGGCCGGCGCCCGCGCGGCGAAAATCGTCACGCACATGCTCAGCTTCAGCCGCCGCAGCACCCGGCAAATGGCGCCGTGCGATCTGCCGGCGCTGATCGATCAAGCCGTGGAAATCGCCGGCAACGACTTCGATCTGGCCATCGGCTTCGACTTCAAGGGCCAGGCGATCATTCGTCAGTTCGACCCGGCCCTCGGCCCGGTGCCGGGCACCGCCAACGAGCTGGAACAGGTGCTGCTCAACCTGCTGAAAAATGCCGCCCAGGCCATTCATCAGCGCGAAGATGACAGCGAACCGGGACGGATCATTCTGCGCACCAGGCTCAATCCGCCATGGGCCGAGATTCAGGTCGAGGACAACGGCATCGGCATGAGCGAGAACGTGCGCAAGCGCACCTTCGAGCCGTTCTTCACCACCAAGGAAATCGGCCAGGGCACTGGCCTGGGGTTGTCGGTGTCGTACTTCATCATCACCAACAACCACAAAGGTCAGATGGAGGTGCAGTCGGCGCCCGGCCAGGGCACTTGCTTCACCCTGCGTCTGCCGCTGGCGCAACCTGCGCCGCTGACCACCGAAACCAATTCACTACCGAGGTAACCCATGGGCTTTCGCTTGTCGAAGATCTACACCCGCACCGGCGACAAAGGCGAAACCGGCCTCGGTGACGGCCGCCGCGTACCGAAGGATCACCCGCGCATCGAGGCGATCGGCGAGGTCGATACGCTGAACAGTCAGGTCGGCGTGCTGCTGGCCGGATTGCTCGCCGAGCGTGGAATGCACCCAGGGCTGAATGAAATCATTGAGGTGTTGGCGCCGTGTCAGCATCGCTTGTTCGACCTTGGCGGTGAACTGGCAATGCCGGCATATCAGGCATTGAACGAGGCCGAAATCCAGCGCCTCGAAGCGGCAATCGATGTCTGGAATGAAGAGCTGGGGCCGTTGGAGAATTTCATCTTGCCGGGTGGCTCGATGCTGATCGCACAGGCGCATGTCTGCCGCAGTCTGGCACGCAGTGCCGAGCGACGCTGCCAGCATTTGAATGCGTCGGAGCCGTTGGCCGGGGTTGGCCTGGCGTATATCAACAGGTTGTCGGATTTGCTGTTTGTCGCGGCGCGGTTGATTGCGCGGCGCCAGGGGGTGGCGGAGATTTTGTGGCAGCCGGCTGCAAAACCTTAAATTTGCAGTGATGTGAAGGACGCCTTCGCGAGCAAGCCCGCTCCCACAGTTGACCGTGTTTCTTCAGTTGGAATGCAGTCGAATGGGGGAGCAAGCCCGCTCCCACAGTTGTCCGTTTTCCTTCATTGGAATGCAGTCGAATGTGGGAGCGGGCTTGCTCGCGAAGGGGCCAGCAGCCTTGACACTCAATCAGGCCAGAACGCCCGAATCCCCGCCACGCCCTGCGCCCCGACACCCCAGGCTTTTTCGCGCTCCGCCGGCCCGACTCCACCGAGCAGAAACACCGGTTTGCTGAAACCCTCAATCAATGCCGCAGCCTGCTCCCAACCCAACGGCTGTGCGTCCGGGTGCGTCAGCGTCGGCTGCACTGGCGAGAGGGTGACGAAGTCGACGCCCATCTGCTCGGCCAGCGTCAGCTCTTCGGCGTTATGGCACGACGCCGCGAGCCAGCGCTCGGCCGGCAACGGACGCCCCGCTGCAGCGTATTTACGCAGTTGCGCAGCGGTGATGTGCCAGCCAGCAGACGGGAAATCACCGAGCCATTCGAACGGCCCTTTGATCATCAACTGCGCCTTGCCCGCGCACAGGCCCACCGCGTCGACCGCCAGGTCGCGGTATTTCGGGTCGTAGCCGTTGGGGGCGCGCAGCTGGATCAGTTTGGCACCGCCGGCAATCGCCTTCTGAATGCCGCGCAACAAGGCCGGTCCTTCCAGATCTTCCGGCGTGATCAGATATTCGGCAGGCAAGCGCGCCGCCGCGACGATCGGCTGGTTGGCCGCCGGGAACTCGTAGTCGATCAGTTCCCTGGCAGTGACCCAAGCCAATGGCTGACCTTCAGCGCCATGGGGTTCACCGCTGAACGCCGACACTTCCCAGACATCCAGCAAGACCTGTTTGTCCGGGTAATCGTGGCGAACCTTGATCAACGGCCGGGCAGCGTCAACGACGATGCCCAGCTCTTCGTGCAGCTCGCGAGCCAGTGCCGATTCGACTGACTCGTCCGCCTCGACCTTGCCACCGGGAAATTCCCACAAGCCACCCTGATGCTGAGTGTCGGCGCGGCGGGCGATCAGGATCTTGCCGGCGCCGTCACGAATGACGGCAGCGGCGACGTGGACGCGTTTCACGGGTGCAATTCCTCCAATCCAGCCTTTTGCCATGCCTTGAAGGCGGGCCACTGGTAGACGGTTTCGACATAAGCTTCGTCGACTGCCGGCAACTTCACCTGATAGGTGCGCAGGCGCACGGCGATCGGCGCGAAATAAGCATCAGCGAGGCTGACGCGACCGAACAGGTACGGCCCTTCCTCCGTGGCCGCCGCGCGGCATTCAGCCCAGAGCGCGAGCATGCGTTCGATATCGACCTTCACTTCCGGCGGCACCGGGTTCAGCGGCGCGTCTTGACTGAGGTTGAACGGCATGTGGTTGCGCATGGCGAAGAAGCCGCTGTGCATCTGCGCGCAGGCGGAGCGGGCCTGGGCCCGGGCGAAGGTATCGCTCGGCCAGAGTTGCTCGGACGGGAACTGTTCGGCGAGGTATTCCGCGATCGCCAGCGAATCGGCGATGGTGCCGCGCGTGGTCTGCAACAGCGGCACCTTGCCGGTCGGCGAATGCTTGAGCAGGCGCTCGCGGGTGTCGGGCTTGCCGAGTTTGATCAGCTCTTCGCTGTAGGGGGCGCCGGTCATCTCCAGCGCCAGAGCTGCGCGCAGGGACCAGGAGGAAAGCAGCTTGTCGCCGATGATCAGGTGCAGGGACATGGTGTGGCGCCTTTTCGTCAGAGGAAACTTCAAGATTTATTGTGTCGGAACCTCCGCTTTCGCGAGCAAGCTCGCTCCCACAGGTTTTGAGGTGAACACAACATTTGTGAACGGCCGTAACCACTGTGGGAGCGAGCTTGCTCGCGAAGAGGCCAGCAGCCCGCTCCCACCTTTCAGGTCAAGTCCGGTATTCAGCGTTGATCTTCACGTATTCATGCGACAGGTCGGTGGTCCAGATGGTTTCGCTGCAATCGCCGCGGCCCAGTTCAATGCGGATGGTGATTTCTTCCTGCTGCATTACCGCCGAGCCCTGAGCTTCAGTGTAGGACGCGGCGCGGGCGCCACGGCTGGCGATGCACACGTCGCCGAGGAACACGTCGATCTTGCTCACGTCCAGGTCCGGCACACCGGCACGGCCCACGGCGGCGAGGATGCGGCCCCAGTTCGGATCGGAGGCGAACAGCGCAGTCTTGATCAGCGGCGAGTGGGCCACGGTGTAACCGACATCCAGGCATTCCTGGTGGTTGCCGCCGCCATTCACTTCAACAGTGACAAACTTGGTTGCACCTTCACCGTCACGCACGATGGCCTGCGCCACGTCCATGCACACGTCGAACACCGCTTGTTTCAGCTTGGCGAACAGCTCGCCTTCAGCGCGGGTGATTTCCGGCAGCGCGGCTTGACCGGTGGCGATCAACATGCAGCAGTCATTGGTCGAAGTATCGCCATCGATGGTGATACGGTTGAACGACTTGTTCGCGCCGTCGAGCATCAGGTTGTGCAAAACGTCGCGGGAGACTTTGGCGTCGGTGGCAATGTAACCGAGCATGGTCGCCATGTTCGGGCGAATCATGCCGGCGCCTTTGCTGATGCCGGTGACGGTGATGGTCACGCCGTCATGCTCGAACTGGCGGCTGGCGCCCTTGGGCAGGGTGTCGGTGGTCATGATGCCGGTGGCAGCGGCTTCCCAGTTGTTCTCTGAAAGGTCGTCCAGCGCGGCTTGCAGTGCGCCTTCGATTTTCTCGACCGGCAGCGGCTCGCCGATCACACCGGTGGAGTACGGCAGAATCTGGCTGGCATCGACGCCGGTCAGCTCGGCCAACTTAGCGGTGGTGCGCTCGGCAGCGGCCAAGCCAGGCTCGCCGGTGCCGGCGTTGGCATTGCCGGTGTTGGTCAGCAGGTACCGCACGGCGTTGTGCACGCGCTTTTTCGCCAGGATCACCGGCGCGGCGCAAAAAGCGTTCAGGGTGAACACCCCAGCCACGGTCGAACCTTCAGCGCAGCGCATCACTACCACATCCTTGCGCCCCGGGCGCTTGATGCCGGCCGAGGCGATACCGAGTTCAAAACCGGCAACCGGGTGCAACGTTGGCAAAGGACCAAGACCAACAGCCATGAATGCGCTCCTTACTCAATGATGTCAGCACCGCCACGGAAAAGGACGGTGAAATAAATGGCAAAACGCCGCGACGGCAGGAGCCGGTCGCGGCGCGGGTGTTCAGCGATTGAAACGGGGTTTATTGGATCTGCCCGTGGCAATGCTTGTATTTCTTGCCCGAACCGCAGTAGCACAGTTCGTTGCGGCCCAGCTTCTGCTCGTTGCGAACCGGGGCAGCAGCGGCGGCCAGCGCCACATCAACCTCTTCACCCAACGCTTCCGGCTGATCCAGCCCCGGCGCTTCGGCGTGTTCGAATTGCATGCGAGCCGCCAGCGCTTCGGCCTCCTGACGCAGACGTTGTTCTTCGGCTTCCGGATCTTCGCGGCGAACCTGAACGTGCGAGAGCACGCGGATCGAATCGCGCTTGATCGAATCGAGCAGCTCGGAGAACAGCGTGAAGGATTCGCGCTTGTACTCCTGCTTCGGGTTCTTCTGCGCATAGCCACGCAGGTGGATGCCGTGACGCAAGTGATCCATGGTAGACAGGTGGTCTTTCCACAGGTCGTCCAGTACGCGCAGAACGATCTGTTTCTCGAACGAGCGCAGCGCCTCGGCACCGGCCTGGTCTTCTTTTTCGTTGTACGCGGCGATCAGCTCGTTCATCAGCTTCTCGCGCAGGGTTTCTTCGTACAGGTGATCGTCTTCGTCGAGCCATTGCTGGATTGGCAGTTTGACGCCGAAATCGCTTTCGATCGACGCTTCCAGACCGGCCACGTCCCACTGCTCTGGCAGCGATTGCGGCGGAATGTGGGCGCTGACGGTAGCGTTGAGCACGTCCTGACGGAAGTCGGCGATGGTTTCACCGATGTTGTCAGCGGCCAGCAACGTGTTACGCATGTGATAGATCACTTTACGCTGTTCGTTGTTGACGTCGTCGAACTCGAGCAATTGCTTGCGGATGTCGAAGTTGCGGCCTTCAACCTTGCGCTGCGCCTTCTCGATCGCGTTGGTCACCATGCGGTGCTCGATCGCTTCGCCCGGCTGCATGCCCAGGGCTTTCATGAAGTTCTTCACCCGGTCGGAGGCGAAAATGCGCATCAGGCTGTCTTCCAGCGACAGGTAGAAGCGGCTCGAACCGGCATCGCCCTGACGGCCGGCACGGCCACGCAGCTGGTTGTCGATACGACGCGATTCGTGACGCTCGGAGGCGATCACCTGCAAACCGCCGGATTCCAGCACCTGCTGGTGACGCTTCTGCCAGTCAGCCTTGATCTGGGCGATCTGCTCAGGGGTCGGCTTTTCCAGCGAAGCGACTTCCACTTCCCAGTTGCCGCCCAAGAGGATGTCGGTACCACGACCGGCCATGTTGGTGGCGATGGTCAACGCCCCCGGACGACCGGCCTGAGCAATGATTTCAGCTTCTTTTTCGTGGAACTTGGCGTTCAGAACCTTGTGTTCGATGCCTTCTTTGACGAGCAATGCGGACATGTGCTCGGACGTCTCGATGGTCGCGGTACCCACCAGTACCGGACGACCGGCCGCCATGCTCTCCTTGATGTCCGCCACGATCGCCGCGTATTTCTCCTCGGCGGTGAGGAACACCAGATCGTTGTAGTCCTTACGTGCCAACGGTTTGTTCGGCGGGATGACCATGACTTCCAGACCGTAGATCTGGTGGAATTCGAACGCTTCGGTGTCTGCGGTACCGGTCATGCCGGACAGTTTGGTGTACAGACGGAAGTAGTTCTGGAAGGTGGTCGAGGCCAGGGTCTGGCTCTCGGCCTGAATGTTCAGACCTTCCTTGGCTTCGATGGCCTGGTGCAGGCCTTCGGACAGACGACGGCCCGGCATGGTACGACCGGTGTGTTCGTCGACCAGTACGACCTGACCGTCCTGGACGATGTATTCGATGTTGCGGTTGAACAGTTTGTGCGCACGCAGACCGGCATAGACGTGGGTCAGCAGACCGAGGTTATGCGCCGAGTACAGGCTCTCGCCTTCGGCCAGCAGGCCGACGCGGGTGAGCATCTCTTCGATGAACTGGTGACCGGCTTCGTTGAGTTCGACCTGACGGGTCTTTTCGTCAACGGTGTAATGACCGGCCTTGGTGACCTGGCCTTCGACTTCCTCGACGTGCAGTTCCAGCTGCGGGATCAGTTTGTTGATCTCCATGTACAGCTTGGAGCTGTCCTCGGCCTGACCGGAAATGATCAGCGGAGTCCGCGCTTCGTCGATGAGGATGGAGTCGACTTCGTCGATCACGGCAAAATTGAGTTCACGCTGGAATTTTTCATCCATGCTGAACGCCATGTTGTCGCGCAGGTAGTCGAAACCGAATTCGTTGTTGGTGCCGTAGGTGATATCGGCGGCGTAGGCGGCACGCTTCTCTTCCGGCGGCTGGAACGGCGTCACAACGCCGACGGTCAGGCCGAGGAATTCATACAGCGGGCGCATCCAGTTAGCGTCACGGCGGGCCAGGTAGTCGTTCACGGTCACAACGTGCACGCCCTTGCCGGACAGTGCGTTGAGGTAAACACCCAGGGTGGCCACGAGGGTCTTGCCCTCACCGGTGCGCATTTCGGCAATCTTGCCTTCGTGCAAGGTCATGCCGCCAACGAGTTGTACGTCGAAGTGGCGCATGCCCATCACACGCTTGCCGGCCTCGCGGGCTACGGCAAAGGCTTCCGGCAACAGCTTGTCGAGGGTTTCCCCTTTGGCGATACGGGCCTTGAACTCGGCGGTCTTGGCGCGCAATTGATCGTCCGAAAGGGCCACCATTTGCTCTTCGAAGGCATTGACGAGCTGCACCGTCTTGAGCATGCGTTTGACTTCACGCTCGTTCTTGCTTCCAAAAAGTTTCTTTAACAAAGGCGCAAACATATCGGCAGGATCTTCCACACTAAAGGGATGGAGGGCGGCCCCGTGAGTCGCCCGTGCAGCCCTCATGGCCGCATGCGAACGAGCATTCTACCCGGAAACGGTGGTGAGGAAAGTGGCGATATTCCACGATGCTGGCACTGCGCTTTGACGGGGCTCACTTAAAATAGGGGCGTTTTGCTCAACTTCAAGCCGTTGGGGGAAAGAAGTCAGGCGTTGATTTAATGAGCAGAGCAGGGACAAAAGCAATGGGCCAGAGGTTCCACTGCTTTCTGCTAACATGGCGCCTCTGTTACCTCAGGTGTTCGATCATGGCATTGCGCCCTCTCTCGGCCAGAGCCCCCGCCGTTCTGCTACGCGAAGCCAAACCGCTGAAAGCCATCCTCGGCCATGCCCAGCGTCTGGAGCATTTGCAGCGCCTGCTCGAAAGTCAGCTGCAGCCGGCCGCCCGCGAGCATTGCCGTGTGGCCAAGTGGCGCGAAGGCGAACTGTCGCTGGTGGTCACTGACGGCCATTGGGCGACGCGCTTGCGCTACCAGCAAAAGCGCCTGCAACGGCAGCTGCAGTTGTTCGGTGAGTTCGCCAACCTGACGCGGATCAAATTCAGCGTGCGCCCGCCAATCATTCAGGCTCGGGCGGCAGGACACACGATGGATTTGTCGAGCAGTGCGGCGGAGACGATTCAGTCGACGGCCGACGGGATCAACGATCCGGGACTTCGCGCGGCGCTGGAGCGGTTGGCGGCGCACGCCAAGGGTAAAGCCTGAAGCAAAATCAAAAGATCGCAGCCTTCGGCAGCTCCTACAGAATGAATGCATTTCAACTGTAGGAGCTGCCGAAGGCTGCGATCTTTGCTTTCAGCGGCGCTTGCTGCCGCCTAATAAAGAGCCCATCAACCCGCGCACCAATTGCTTGCCAAGGTTATTGGCCGCCTGGCGCATCGCCGATTTCAACGCCTGCCCTGCCGCCGTGCCGAGGAACTCCCCGGCGCGGTCAGCGAGGCTCGGCTCTTCGGCCTGCGGTTTGCCCGTCGGGGTTTCGGCCTCAGGCGCGAGCCCTTTGCGTCCCATCAGAATTTCATAGGCCGATTCACGATCGATCGGCTTGTCGTAACGGCCCTTGAACGGCGAGCCGGCGATCAGCAGGGTGCGCTCGGTCTCGGTCAACGGGCCGATCCGCGATTGCGGCGGCGCCACCAGCACGCGCTGGACCATTTCCGGCGTGCCCTTCTCGGTCAGCGTGCCCACCAGCGCCTCGCCGATGCCCAGTTCGGTCAACACCGACAAGCTGTCGAACGCCGGATTCGGCCGAAAGCCATCCGCCACCGCGCGCAGGGATTTCTGCTCTTTGGCGGTAAACGCACGCAGACCGTGTTGAATGCGCAGGCCCAACTGCGCCAACACATCGTCCGGCAGATCCGCTGGCGACTGGGTAACGAAGTAGACGCCCACACCTTTGGATCGGATCAAACGCACCACTTGCTCCAGGCGTTCCTGCAATGCCTTCGGCGTGTCGCCGAACAGCAAGTGCGCCTCATCGAAAAACAGCGCCAGCAGCGGTTTATCAGCGTCGCCGCGCTCGGGCAACTGCTCGAACAACTCTGCCAGCAGCCACAGCAGGAACGTCGCGTAGACTTTCGGCGCCTCATGCACCAGCCGGCTGGCGTCGAGCAAATGGATGCGTCCACGGCCATCGGCGCCCGGTTGCAGAATGTCCTCAAGTTGCAGCGCCGGCTCGCCGAACAAGGCTTCCGCGCCCTGCTGTTCCAGCGTCGCCAACCGGCGCAGCAGCGCCTGGCTGGAACCGGTGGTCATCAACGCCGCGTCTTCGCCCAGCAGTTGCGGATTGTCCTTGAGATGATTGAGCAGCGCTTTCAGATCCTTGAGATCCAGCAGCAACAAGCCTTCGCGATCCGCCACTTTGAATGCTGCGTACAACGCCGATTGCTGACTGTCGGTCAGCTCGAGCAGGCTGCCGATCAGCAGCGGGCCCATTTCGCTCAGGGTTGTGCGCAGCGGATGACCGGATTCACCGTGGATGTCCCACAGCGTGACGGGATAAGCCTGAGGCGTATGACCCAGCCACGGCATGCCGGCGATGCGCTCGGCCACTTTGCCCTGCGGGTTGCCGGCAGCGCCGAGGCCGCACAGGTCGCCCTTGATGTCGGCGGCGAACACCGCCACACCGGCATCGCTGAACGCTTCGGCCAGACGCTGCAACGTCACGGTTTTACCGGTTCCGGTGGCGCCGGCGATCAGCCCGTGGCGGTTGGCCAGGCGCATGGCCTGAGCGATGGGTTGCGCGGCCGGATCAGCGCCGATAACGAGTTGCGAAGAGTCAGGCATTTTCTCACCCAATGGTTAATCTTTGATGACACATGGCCGATACATAAATTGGATAGACCCATCAGAAAATCGGGTCGGACATTTCCCTAAGGAGAGCCGGAAATATCAGTTTTTCAACCTTGCCCATAGTGCGCGTCTCTATCAAAGCACGCCCAGGACATTAAGACCTTAGCGGAACCCCAAGCCATGAACAAAAACCTGCGCTTCAGCCATAAGATTTTGCTTGCCGCCGCTCTCATCGTCATTGCCGCTTTCGCCTCGTTTACGTTGTACAACGACTGGCTGCAACGCAATGCGATCCGCGATGACCTGAACAACTACCTCAACGAAATGGGCGAGGTCACCGCCGGCAACATCCAGACCTGGCTCAGCGGGCGCATCCTGCTGATCGAGAACGCCGCCCAGAACATCGCCATCAACCCGCAACCTGACACGGTCGCCAGCCTGCTGGAACAGAAAAGCCTGACCTCGACGTTCATGGCCACCTATCTGGGCGATGCCACTGGCCACTTCACCATCCGCCCGGACGTGAAGATGCCGGACGGTTTCGATCCGCGCGTACGCCCTTGGTATAAAGGTGCCGAAAGCAGCAGCACTTCGACCCTGACCGAACCTTACATCGATGCGGCCACGGGCCAGTTGATCATTTCCATCGCTACCGCGTCGAAAAAGGCCGGACAGAGCGTCGGCGTGGTCGGCGGTGACCTCAGCCTGCAGTCACTGGTCGACACCCTCGCCGCCCGTGATTTCGATGGCATGGGCTATGTGTTCCTGGTCAGCGCCGATGGCAAGATCCTCGTCCACCCCGACAAGGCCCTGGTGATGAAATCGCTGAAAGAAGCCTATCCGCAGGACACCCCGCGCATCAGCAGCGATTTCAGCGAAGTGAGCGTCGACGGCAAAACCCGCATCGTCACTTTCGCCCCGATCAAGGGCCTGCCGTCGGTGAACTGGTACATCGGTTTGTCGATCGATAAAGACCAGGCTTACTCGATGCTCAGCGAATTCCGTACCTCCGCGGTAATCGCGACCATTATTGCCGTGGCTATCATCATCGCCCTGCTCGGAATGCTGATCCGCCTGCTGATCCAGCCGCTGCACGTGATGACCCGCGCCATGGAAGACATCGCCGACGGCGAAGGCGATCTGACCAAACGCCTGAACATCGTCAATAACGATGAATTCGGCATACTTGGCACCGCGTTCAACCGTTTCGTCGAGCGCATTCACGGCTCGATCCGCGAAGTGTCTTCGGCCACCGGCCAGGTCAACGAAGTCGCCCTGCGCGTGGTCGCTGCGTCGAACTCCTCAATGTACAACTCTGACCAGCAAGCTTCGCGCACCAGCAGCGTTGCCGCCGCGATCAATCAGCTCGGCGCCGCCGCCCAGGAAATTGCGCGCAACGCCGCGCAAGCGTCGAACCAGGCCAGCGACGCCCGGGGTCTGGCCGAGGATGGCCAGCAGGTGGTCGAGCGCAGCATCAAGGCGATGAATCAGCTGTCGAGCATGCTCAGCGCGTCCAGCACCAATATCGAGTCGCTGAACAGCAAGACCGTCAACATCGGCCAGATCCTCGAAGTGATCACCAGCATTTCCCAGCAAACCAACCTGCTCGCCCTTAACGCCGCGATCGAAGCGGCCCGCGCCGGTGAGGCCGGTCGTGGTTTTGCCGTGGTGGCCGACGAAGTACGCAACCTCGCGCACCGCACGCAGGAATCGGCGCAGCAGGTGCAGACCATGATCGAGGAGCTGCAAGTCGGGGCCCGGGAATCGGTGAGCACCATGAGCGACAGTCAGCGTCACAGCCACGACAGCGTGGAGATCGCCAACCTTGCCGGCGAACGCCTGAACAGCGTGACCCTGCGCATCAGTGAAATCGACGGGATGAACCAGTCGGTGGCGACCGCGACCGAAGAGCAGACCGCGGTGGTCGAGTCGATCAATGTCGACATTACCGAGATCAATACGCTCAACCAGGAAGGCGTGGAGAACCTGCACGCGACGCTGCGTGCGTGCTCGGATCTGGAGCAGCAGGCTTCGCGGTTGAAGCAGTTGGTGGGTAGTTTCCGCATCTGAGGCGCCGCCACTTCCGCCTTCGCGAGCAAGCCCGCTCCCACATTGGAATGCATTTCAATTGTGGGAGCGGGCTTGCTCGCGAAGGCGCCCACTCAAACAACACAAAACCGACCTGAGACCCCACCGCGCAATCCCGACCGAACATCTATTCTGGATAACGGTCAACCAAGGGAGAACAACACAGCGGAGGGTTGCTCACCGTGCATATCGCCGACATCACCATGTTCTACGCCCCGGCCAGCGGAGGCGTGCGTACTTATCTGGATGCCAAGCACCGTCGCCTTGGCGACCGCAGCGGTATTCGTCACAGCCTGCTCATCCCCGGCGCGCGACTGGGTGAACATGACGGCATTTACACGGTTCCAGCACCTGCCCTGCCTTTCGGCAAAGGCTATCGCTTCCCGCTACGGCTGGCGCCATGGCGAAACGTCCTGCAGGATTTGCAGCCGGATCTGATCGAAGTCGGCGATCCCTACCTCACCGCGTGGGCCGCGCTGGATGCCCGGCGGCAGCTGGATGTGCCGGTGATCGGCTTTTATCACTCGGATCTGCCGCTGCTGGTAGGCAATCGCATGGGCCACTGGGTCACGCCGAACGTCGAAGCCTACGTCACCCGTCTCTACGGCAATTTCGACCGCGTTCTCGCGCCGAGCCAGGTCATGGCGGACAAGCTCACCGGGCTCGGCGTACGCAATGTCCATGTGCAACCGCTGGGCGTGGATCTGCACACGTTCCATCCCGACGCCCGCGACCCCGGCCTGCGTGCCGAATTGGGGATTGCCGAAGACACCCGGCTATTGGTCTTTGCCGGGCGCGGTTCCAAGGAGAAAAACCTGCCGGTGCTGCTCAAGTGCATGCAACGCCTCGGCCCGCGCTATCACTTGCTGTTGGTCGGCTCGTCAATGCCCACTGCGGTGCCGGATAACGTCAGCGTCATCGATGAATTCTGCCCGGCAGCAAAAGTCGCGCGCCTGATGGCCAGTGCCGATGCGCTGGTGCACGCCGGTGATCAGGAAACCTTCGGTCTGGTCATTCTTGAAGCCATGGCCTGCGGCATTCCGGTGGTGGCCGTCGCAGCCGGGGCGTTTGAAGAAATCGTCAACGATTGCTGCGGTCTGCTCTGTGCCCCGAACAACCCGCAAGCGATGGCCAACGCCGTGCGCGAGCTGTTCAGTCGCGGCTGCGATCGGCTTGGCCGCCAGGCGCGCCAGCATGTTGAACGGCATTACGCCTGGGACACTGTGGTCGACAGCCTACTCAGTCACTACCACGCTGTGCTCGGCCATACGCTGCCACGGGTGGCCAATGGTTGAACACATGAAAGCCGTATGCCTGGTGTTGCATGATGTGGCGCCCTCGACGTGGGCGGACTACCAGCCCTTCGTCGAGGCCGTCGATGCCTTGGGCAATGTGCCGATGACGTGGCTGGTAGTGCCGAACTTTCACCGCCACGATGCGCTTGATGCCAACCCGGCGTTTCGCCGGGTGCTCGACGCCAGGGTGGCCCGAGGCGATGAACTGGCGCTGCACGGTTATTACCACGACGACCAGGAAGCTATGCCAAACACCCCGCGCGACTGGTTCATGCGTCGGGTCTACACCCATGAAGGTGAATTTTATCGCTTGTCCCACGACACAGCCCTCGCCCGTTTGCATGCGGGTCTGGAAATATTTCAGCGCTACGACTGGCCAGTGCACGGCTTCGTCGCTCCGGCCTGGCTGATGAGCGACGGCACCCGCCAGGCCTTGCGCGAATTACCGCTCAGTTACACCAGCGATCCGCAGCATCTTTATCGCTTGCCTGACTTCAGCGCCCTTGATGCGCCCGGGCTGGTGTGGAGTGCGCGCAGTGCCTGGCGTCGCGGCTTGTCGAAAATCGTCAGCGACCAGCGTGAACAGCGTTGGCGCGAGGCGCCGGTGATTCGCCTGGGCCTGCACCCGGTCGACATGCGCCACCGCTTTTCGCGCGATTACTGGTTACACACCCTGCAACGCCTACTCGCAGACGGACGCGTGCCTTTGACCAAGATCGACTGGCTCGCCCGCCAGCGCGGACACCTGGAACAGGCGGCATGAAGCGCAGTCTGTTGTTGCTGATCGGCCTGCTCGCGGCGGTGCTGATTCCGCTGCTGTTGGGCGGTGGTGAAATCTGGGCACGCCTGCGCGGCTTTCCGTTGAACTGGCTGTTGATCATGTTCGGCATGATCCTGCTCTGCTGGGGCATCAATACCCTGCGCCTGCGTTTGTTGCTCGGCGACCAGCGTGAAAAGGTCCCGCCGATGAAAAGCCTCGGCGTAGTGATGGCGGCCGAGTTCGCATACTGCGCCACGCCCGGCGGCAGCGGCGGGCCGCTGACCATCATGGCTTTGCTGGCCCGCTACGGCGTGCGTCCGGCGCGAGGCAGCGCGGTGTTTGCCATGGATCAGCTCAGCGATCTGCTGTTTTTTCTCTGCGCGCTGAGCGGGATTCTGATTTATGCACTGTTCCAGCATCTGAGCGATCGGCTCGAATGGCTACTGACGGTCAGCGCGGTGTCGCTGTTCGGCGGATTATTCAGTTGCGTGCTGATTGCGCGATACCACCGGGCGTTGATTCGCCTTAGCGGTCGGGTGTTGGCAGGCATGAACGTGACTGCGCGCACTCGCCGACGCTGGGCGCGCAAGTTGCTGCACTTTCTCGCGGCGTTTACCGATACCTTGAAGCTGCCATGGCGGACGCTGACCCAGGTGTTCGCCCTGACCTGCGTGCACTGGCTGCTGCGCTACAGCGTTTTATATCTGGCCCTGCGCGGGCTCGGTGCCGACTTGCAGTGGGCCTGGAGTTTTCTGGTGCAGATGCTCTCGCTGGGCGCCGGCCAATTCAGCCTGTTACCCGGCGGCGCCGGCGCGGCGGAATTGACTTCGGCTGCACTGCTCGCGCCGATGGTGGGCAAATCCACCGCAGCGGCGGCGATTCTGATCTGGCGGGTGGTGACGTATTACTTCTATCTGCTGGTCGGCGGCCCGGTGTTCGTGCTGATGCTGGGCAAGCCGTTGCTGAAGAAGCTGATGAAAGTGCGCCAAGCCTAAAGATCGTCACCCGTTTCATCGTCCGACTCTGGTTTCAGCTGTTCCCACAACGCGGCGGCGCCGGGAAATTCGGTGCCGTCCTCAGGACCCATGTCATCCGGATCGTAGCGACTGAGGCAACCTTCACCAAGGGTGGCGGGCGCTTTTGAGGTGGCTTTGTCCAGTGGATCGCTCATGGTTTTTCCTCGGGCAGAAACGGCGAAAGAGCTTGAACGACGAAGGGCTTGAGCGATTCAACGCCCAAGCCCTTCGTTTTTCAAGCGTGTCTGTGCGATCAGAACACGACCGTCTTGTTGCCGTGCACGAGCAGGCGGTCTTCGAGGTGATAACGCAGGCCGCGGGCCAGCACCATTTTCTCGACGTCACGACCGAAACGCACCATGTCTTCAATGCTGTCGCTGTGGCTGACACGCACCACGTCCTGCTCGATGATAGGGCCGGCGTCCAGTTCTTCAGTCACGTAGTGGCAAGTCGCGCCAATCAGCTTGACGCCGCGAAGAGACGCCTGATGGTAAGGCTTGGCGCCGACGAACGAAGGCAGGAAGCTGTGATGAATGTTGATGACCTTGTGCGCATATTCGCGGCACATGTCCGGCGGCAGGATTTGCATGTAACGCGCCAGCACCACCACTTCGGCGTCGTGCTGTTTGACCAGCCGCGACACTTCGTCGAATGCAGGCTGCTTGTCCTGTGGATTGACCGGGACGTGGTAATAAGGAATGCCGTGCCACTCGACCATGCTGCGCAGATCGTCGTGGTTGGAAATCACGCAGGAGATCTCGCAATCCAGTTCGTCGCTGTGCCAGCGGTGCAGCAGGTCGGCCAGGCAGTGGGATTCACGGCTGGCCATCAGTACAACGCGTTTTTTCTGCTCGGTGTCGGTGATGCGCCAGTCCATCGAGAACTCCTCGGCGATCGGCGCGAACTTCTCGCGCAGCTCTTCGATACCGAACGGCAGCGAATCGGCACGGATTTCGTGACGCATGAAGAACCAGCCCACTTGATTGTCAGAGTGGTGGCTCGCTTCGGTGATCCAGCCGTTATGAGAGGCCAGAAAATTACTGACTTTGGCAACGATGCCAACGCGGTCCGGGCAAGATATCACCAGCCGAAAAGTGCGCATGAGGGGGAAACTCCAGAACTTCACAAAGGCCGCCATTCTAGCGACTGTGCAGGAAAACTGCAGTACGCATGCGCGCCGTGCGGAACGAAGCCTGGCGAAACGACTTTCTGACGCAGGTTTTCGTCAAGACTGTGGCGCTTTAGCGAGAGGTTTGCCAGACAACTGTAAATATCTGTGCTGACTGCATCACATTATTTAACTGAACATTCAATTGGCGCCTAACTCCTGTAACTCATTTAAATAAAAAGCCCATCTAAATGTTTACTTGATGAAACAGCCTGACTATTATTACGGCACTGTCCCCTGTCATTCAGCATTCTACGAAAGGTAGTACTCATGTCCTTGATCAACGAATATCGCGCCACCGAAGAAGCCATCAAAGAACTGCAAGCCCGTCTGAAAAACCTGTCCGAAGACGACAAACTGCAAGCCGAACTGGAATTCGAAGGCAAATTGCGCACGCTGATGGGTGAATACTCCAAATCGCTGCGTGACATCATCGCCCTGCTCGACCCGGAAGCCAAATCCAAGGCTCCACGTGGCGGCGCAGTGAAAACTACCGGCACCAAGCGTGCACGCAAAGTTAAGCAATACAAAAACCCGCACAACGGTGAAGTCATCGAAACCAAAGGTGGCAACCACAAGACTCTGAAAGAGTGGAAAGCCAAGTGGGGCGGCGACGTGGTTGAAGGCTGGGCTACCCTGCTGGGCTAAGCCGCAACGCCTTCGCAGAGCGATCCGCGAACAAAAAACGCCAGCATGCGCTGGCGTTTTTTTATGCCCGTAAACTATTGCCAGGCATGTTCGATTTCAAAGCTTCAAACGTTTGCGTAATGCCTCGACATAGTTCTGCCAGTCGTTGAGCACCTCTCGCTGCAATGGCGTCGCACTAAGTGACCATTGCTCGGCAGCTTCGATAAATGACTGCACGGTATTCGGCGCACCTGCCTCAGGTTGCGTCAGACGCTGGCGACAAAATAATTTCCAGCGTTCTTGCTCGGCGACATCCAGGGTCTCTGGAAAGTTGCGTGCTCGATATCGAAAAAGTAATTCGGGCAAACGTTCATCATCGAAAGGCCACTGCTCTTGTGCTAATTGCGCAGGATCGGCCGTTCGAACTTGCTCGCATAGACGGCGATCTCGGTCACCGATAAATCCATCGTACAACTGCTGCTCCGGATCTTCGCTGGGAGTGAAATCTTCGCTGGCATAAATCGCCGCGATTTTATCTTTCCAGACTTGCTGTGCGTCAGTTAGTCGCAGTGCCCGCTCCTGATAAACCGCCATCTCCAGGCCGAGGCGTTGCTGATCTTGCGCACGCAATACCGCCAACGGCGCCACCACCGGGCAACGATTGATATGGATCAGCTTGAGCGGCACGGGCAATTCACCTTCAGCCAATTCATCGCGGCGGGTGTATAAACGCTGGCGCAGGGTTTGTGCATCAAGGTCCAGCAACCCTTGCGGATCAAGATGCAGATCACAGACGATCAAGGCGTTGCGATTCTTCGGGTGCCAGGCCAGCGGCAGCACCACACCGACATAACTGCGCGCCGCCGAGAAACGCCCGGACACATGCACCAGCGGTTGTAACAGACGAATCTGATCCATGACTTTCTGTTTACTGCGCAGCTGGAACAGCCACTCGTAGAGCTTGGGCTGTTTCTCGCGAATCAACCGCGCCAACGCGATGGTGGCGCGCACATCCGACAACGCTTCGTGAGCGTGCCCGTGATCGATGTGATTGGCCGCCGTCAGCCGTTCGAGTTTGAGGGTTACCCGGCCATCGTCACCGGTCGGCCAGACCAGACCATCGGGGCGCAATGCGTAAGCGGCGCGCACCACATCAATCAGATCCCAGCGACTGTTGCCACCCTGCCATTCACGGGCGTAGGGGTCGAAAAAATTGCGATAGAGACTGTAGCGGGTCATCTCATCGTCGAAACGCAAGGTGTTGTAACCGGCGCCACACGTACCCGGTGCAGCCAGTTGCGCATGCACGCGAGTCATGAAATCGGCTTCGCTCAGGCCTTTTTCGGCGAGCTGGCCGGGGGTGATTCCAGTGATCGCGCACGCCGCCGGATGCGGCAGGATGTCTTCGCTGGGCTGGCAATAGAGATTGACCGGCTCGTCGATTTCGTTGAGCGCATGGTCGGTACGGATCCCGGCCACTTGCAGCGCACGGTCGTTGCGCGGATTGATGCCAGTGGTTTCGTAGTCGTACCAGAAGATTGAAGTCACGGGCGAATCCTGAACAGAAGATCGGCGAAGTCTAGGCGCTCAGCCGACCCCGGAGCCAGTCTCCTGTCCCTCAAAAAGCACTTTTTCCAATTTCCTACAGCTTATGGGTACTCGTACTGTGGGAGCGTGCTTGCTCGCGAAGGGGCCAGCACATTCAACATCGCTGCTGCCTGTCACTACGCGCTCGCGAGCAAGCTGGCTCCCACAGGGCCAGTATGGTCAGCCTTTACGTGGCGGTTACACGCTGTGCAACACATAGTGATGTCGTTCCCCCCCGAGAGGCTGCTAGCATCAGGCGCACTTGCATCCCGAACAGGCGAACATCAGGTAGCCCATGCTCGAACCCACAGCACCGCCAAGGAAAGCACCGCTGGCCCCGCCGCTGGATACGCGTCATCAGGTCGAAACGCCGGAAGGCATCGACCTGCCGTTGCGTCCCGCCGGGTTGATGGTGCGCGCTGTGGCGTTTGCCATCGATCTGGGCATTCGCGGCTTCATCCTCGGCGTGCTGTTTATCGCACTGGCGTTTCTCGGCAGGCTTGGCATGGGCCTCGGCTCGCTGCTGCTGTTTGCCATCAGTTGGTGGTACATGGTGCTGTTTGAGGTGCTGCGTCAGGGCCGCTCGCCGGGTAAGCAATGGCTGGGGTTGCGCGTCGTGCACGACGACGGCACGCCGATCGGCTGGTCTGCCTCGCTATTGCGCAACCTGTTGCGTTTTGTCGACCTGCTGCCATTCGGCTATTTCCTCGGTGCACTCAGTTGCCTGCAACACCCGACCTTCAAACGCCTGGGCGATATCGCTGCCGGCACGCTGGTGGTTTACAGCGAACGTCCGCTGAACCGCCCGCAATTGCCTGACGCTGAACCTCGTCGCTCCCCCGTTGTTCTCACACTCAGCGAACAACGCGCGGTGCTCGGTTTCGCCGAGCGTCAGGCCCAGTTGTCTCCCGCGCGGGTCAATGAGCTGGCTACATTGCTGGCCCAGCCGCTGCATATTTGCGCGTCTGAAGCGGTGGTCGAACTCAATGGCATCGCGCGCGGTTTGTTGGGGCCGAGCCCATGAAGCAAAGCCTGTTCGAAACCCGCCACAAGGCCGAATGGGAGCGCTTCGCCTCGGCGCTCGAACGTCTCGAGCACGGTAAGGACACCCCGCAAGTGGCCGCTTTCCCCAAATCCTATCGACGCCTCTGCCAACACCTGGCCTTGGCACAGGAGCGCGGCTACAGCAGTTTTCTGATCGATTCATTGCAGCAACAGGTGCTGCGCGGCCATCAACAGCTGTACCGGCATCGCAGTCGCCTCGGCGCGCAGATAATCAGTTTTATCCTCGCCGACTTCCCGCGACTGGTGCGCGAGGAGTGGCGCTTTGTCGCGGTCGCCAGTCTGCTGTTCTTCGCCAGCCTGATCGGTTTCGGCGTGCTGGTGTATCTGTTTCCCGAACTGATCTACAACCTGATCCCGGCCGAACAGGTGCGCGAAATGCAAGGCATGTACGATCCAGTCGCTGGTCACCTCGGACGCACGGCGGAACGCGCGGCGAGTGAAGACTGGGTGATGTTCGGCTATTACGTGATGCACAACACGGGCATCGCCTTTCAGACCTTCGCCAGCGGTTTGCTGATGGGCGTTGGCAGCGGTTTTTTTCTGCTCTACAACGGCATGATCATCGGCGCGGTGGCCGGACACCTAAGCGAAATCGGCTTCGGCCAGACCTTCTGGTCGTTCGTGATCGGCCACGGCGCATTCGAACTGACCGGCATTGCCCTCGCCGGCGCGGCGGGGCTCAAGCTGGGCTGGGCGCTGATCGCACCGGGACGCCTGACACGCGGCGAGGCACTGCGCCTGGCTGCGCGCAAAAGCGTGTTGCTGGTCTGCGGGGTCATGCTGTTCTTGCTGATTGCAGCGTTCATCGAGGCGTATTGGTCGTCGAAAGCCAGTGTCACGCCACAGACCAAATATGCAGTCGGCGCCGCGCTGTGGCTGGCCGTCGCGGTTTATCTGTTGTTTGCCGGAAAGACCCGCCATGCGCCTGAGTGACGCCAGCGTCGTGATCCGCCCGCGCACGACCTGGGAAGCCATGGACCTGGGCGTGTTGATGAGCCAGCAGCATCGCCGGTTGTTGATGACCAGTTGGGCGATCGTTACCCTGCCGCTGTTCGCCCTGTTCAGCCTGCTGTTGTGGGACTGGCCATCGCTGGCGGTGTTCATTTTCTGGTGGCTGAAACCGGCCTACGAACGCCTGCCTTTATACATCCTCTCCAAAGCACTGTTCGGCGAAACCCCGACGCTCAAACAAGCCCTGCGTGAATGGCCGCGCCTTCTCAAGCCGCAACTGCTGGCGAGCCTGACCTGGCGACGGCTGAGCCTGAGCCGCAGCTTTGCGCTGCCGGTGACACAACTCGAAGGTCTCGACGGCGAAGTTCGACAACAACGCTTGCAGGTGCTGCTGCAACGCAACGGCGGCGCTGCGCAATGGCTGACAATTATCGGCGTGCATCTGGAAACCGCGCTGTGGATCGGCCTGATGGTCCTGTTCTACCTGTTGTTGCCGCAGCAAATCGAAACCGACTGGGACTGGCAGTCGCTGCTGCTCGCAGCCGATCGGGACTGGCGTTGGCTGGAACACCTGACCAACGCTTTTTACGCGCTGATCCTGGTGGTCTGGGAGCCGATTTATGTTGCCTGCGGCTTCAGCCTCTACCTTAATCGCCGCACGCAACTGGAAGCCTGGGATATAGAGCTGGTCTTCCGCCGTTTGCGCCAGCGCTTGAACAACGGCGTGCTCGGTGTGTTGCTCGCCGCGTGCCTGTTGCTGCCGAACCTGCAACCGGTATGGGCCAGCGATGCGCCGCACGCACCACGACTGCTCAATCAGCCGCTGACCAGCCAGGCCGCGCGCGACAGTATCCAGTCATTGCTTGAACAACCGCCGTTCAAGAACAAGGAGAGCGTCACCCGCTACCGCTTCGGCGACGACCCGGCGAGCCCGGCCAAGGAAGGGCAGACGGGAGAGGCACCGCAGTGGCTGAAAACCCTGCTCGGCTGGCTCGATGGTCGGCACCTCGACACCTTTGCCAGCCTGATTGAGGTGCTGCTCTGGGGCGCGTTGGTCGCCGCCCTGGGCTGGCTGCTCTGGCGGTATCGCGAATTTCTCCAGGCCTTCGTCAGTCGTCGTCCGAACCTGCCAGTGCGCCGCAAACGAGCGGCGGCGCCACAAGTCTTCGGCCTCGATCTGAACCGTGAAACCCTTCCGGACGACGTCGCCGCCAGCGCCGAACAATTGTGGCTGAGCGAACCTCGTGCCGCGCTGGGTCTGCTTTATCGCGGCCTGCTCAGCCACCTGCTGCACGATTTCGGGCTGACGCTGACTGCCGCCGATACCGAAAACCAGATCCTCCAACGCATCGAGCAATTGCAACGCCCCGACCTGCTCGCTTACAGCCGCAACCTGACAGTTCACTGGCAGAACGTGGCCTATGGGCACCGACTTCCAGCCGCGCACCTGCAAGCAGAACTGTGCAACGGCTGGCGTGAGCTGTTCAGCAAAGGGTCGCGGCATTGAACCGGCGCATCGGCTGGTCACTGGGTGCGCTGGCGCTTTTGCTGCTGGGCGGTTTGAGCCTGTTCCTCTACCTCCAAGCCCGGCCATATGAGGAAGTCGTCGATCACGGCCCCTCGCCCACGGCGCAAGCCAACCCGTATCTGGCGGCAGAAATGTTCCTGCGCGAGCGCGGCCTCGCGGTCAGTCACGCCGAGACCCTCGCGGTGCTGCCGCAGATCGATCCACACGGCCACACCTTGCTGTTGTTCGGCGAGCGCGCACGGATGACGCCGCGAGAAGTCGATCAAGTGTTGAACTGGACTCGCGCCGGCGGACGCCTGGTGTTTGTCGCCGAGTCGCTGTGGGATGCGCAAACCGGGCAAAGCAACGATCTTTTGCTCGACCGGGTGCAATTGCACCAATCGCTGAGCAAGGATTTGAAAGATCCTCCGCAAGAAGTGGAAAAGGATCGCTTTGCGAAACTGACCAAGTTGTACCTGGAAGATGAAGACGCGCCGGCCTACGCCAGTTTCGACACCGACTTCCACCTCGATGACCCGAACAACGTTGCCCAAGCCTGGGCCAACAGCGCCAGAGCCACGCACATGATGCAACGGGTGTACGGCCTCGGGACAGTCACCGTAGTCACCGATGCCGAGCTATGGAAAACCCCGGCCATCGGCCAATACGACAATGCCTGGCTGCTCTGGTATCTGAGCGCCGACACCGACGTCACCGTGATTTACAACACCGCGCATGATGGACTCTGGACGTTGCTCTGGCGCTATTTTCCGCAGGCGATCGTCGCCCTGCTCGCCTTGGTCGGCCTGTGGCTGTGGCAGGCAAGCGTGCGCCACGGGCCAGTGCAAATGCCGGCGCGGGCGGGTCGGCGCCAACTGCTGGAGCATTTGCGCGCCAGCGCCGATTTCCTGCTGCGCCACAACGGCCAGGATGTCCTGCTGCAAGCATTGCAACAGGACATCCTGCGCCGCGCCCGCCATCGCTATCCCGGTTTCGATCAATTGAATGTGGCCGAACAATGGCTGGCGCTATCACGCCTGACCCGGCAACCCACCCGCGCCATCAGCCAGGCCCTGAGCCCACGTCCGAAACAGCGCTTGTCCAGCGCCGAATTCAGTCGTCAGGTCGCTCATCTGCAAACCTTGAGGAACGCGTTATGACTGAACAGATCGAGCCCGGCAGCGCGACTCACGCTGCCCAGCAACGCCAGCGTGCCAGCCAGTTGGCGCAGGCCGTGCGCAACGAATTGAACAAGGCGCTGTTCGGTCAGGAGGCGGTGATCGACGACGTGCTGACCGCGCTGATTGCCGGCGGCCACGTGCTGCTCGAAGGCGTGCCCGGCTTGGGCAAGACCTTGCTGGTGCGAGCCTTGGCACGTTGTTTCGGCGGTGAGTTTGCACGCATCCAGTTCACCCCGGACCTGATGCCCAGCGACGTCACCGGCCACGCCGTGTATGACTTGCAGACCGAACAGTTCAAGCTGCGCAAAGGCCCGCTGTTCACCAATCTGTTACTGGCTGACGAGATCAACCGCGCCCCGGCGAAAACCCAGGCGGCGTTGCTCGAAGCCATGCAGGAGCGCCAGGTCACGCTCGAGGGCCGCGCCCTGCCCATCGCGCAACCGTTCATGGTGCTCGCCACGCAGAACCCGATCGAACAGGAAGGCACTTATCCACTGCCGGAAGCCGAGCTCGACCGCTTCATGCTCAAGGTGCGCATGGATTACCCGGACGCCGATCAAGAACTGAACATGGTCCGCCAGGTGTGTCGCTCGACCCGCGCCGACATGCTCGACGTGCAACCGCTGCGCACGGTGTTGCAGGCGAAAGATGTCCAAGCACTGCAACGTATCGCCAGTGATTTGCCGCTCGACGATCAGGTCCTCGACTATGCCGTACGCCTGGCGCGCAGCACGCGCACCTGGCCGGGCCTGAGCCTCGGCGCCGGGCCGCGCGCATCGATCGCTCTGGTGCGCTGCGCCCGTGCCCGGGCGTTGTTGCGCGGCGGCGAGTTTGTCATTCCGGATGACATCAAAGGCTGCACGCTGGCCGTGCTGCGCCATCGCGTGCGCATCGCGCCGGAGCTGGATATCGAAGGTTTGCAGGTCGATCAGGTGCTCGCGCAATTGCTCGATCAAGTGCCGGCGCCGCGCCTGTGAAACCGTCTCGGCTGCTGTTGATCTGGCTGGCCCTGCTGCTGGTCGTCAGCAGTGTGCTCGGTGCCGTTCAGGCACTCGGCACTGAGATACCGTCGAGCCTGATGTCGATCAACTGGGGTTTGCTCCTGGCGCTGATGGCGTTGGCAGTTATTGACGCGGTGCGCCTTGCACGCCTGCCGTCGCCGCACATCACGCGGCAGATGCCCGGCAGCCTGGCGCTCGGGCGCTGGACAGACGTGCAGGTGGACATTGCGCATGAATTCGTCGAGCCATTGAACATTAGACTCTTCGACCACATACCCGACGGCCTAGAGTTTGATGACCTGCCGATGGTGGTTGAACTTCAACCTGGCTATTGCAGCCAGATCCGCTACCGGCTGCGCCCGGCCAAACGTGGGCGTTTCAGCTTCGCACAGTGCGAAGTCAATCTGCCGAGCCCCTTGGGGTTATGGTCCGGCAAACGCCTGCTCAGCATCAGTGACGAGACCCGCGTCTACCCGGACTTCGCTCGGCTCTACGGCGGTGAATTGCGCGCCGTCGACAACTGGCTCAGCCAGCTCGGCGTACGCCAGCGACAACGTCGCGGTCAGGGCATGGAATTCCATCAGCTGCGCGAATTCCGTGAAGGCGACAGCCTGCGCCAGATCGACTGGAAAGCCACTGCCCGCCAGCGCACGCCGATTGCCCGCGAATATGAAGATGAACGTGATCAACAGATCATTTTTCTGCTTGATTGCGGCCGTCAGATGCGCAGTCAGGACGATGAGCTATCGCATTTCGATCACGCGCTCAATGCCTGCCTGTTGCTCGCTTATGTTGCGTTGCGCCAGGGCGATGCGGTGGGCCTTAGTACCTTTGCCAGTGACAAGCCGTGCCACGTGGCGCCAGCCAAACGCAGCGGTCAACTGAACGTCTTGCTCAACGCTGTGCATGATCTGGAGACCACGCGGCGTCCTGCCGATTATCAGGCGGCGGCCAACCAGTTATTGGCCCGACAACAGCGCCGGGCGCTGGTAGTGCTGGTGACCAATGTGCGCGATGACGATGATCAACTGCTGGCCGCGGTCAGACGCCTGAGCGCGCAGCATCGAATATTGGTGGCAAGTCTGCGTGAGGAAGCACTGGATACGTTGCGCCAGACCAGCGTGCATACGCTGCCCGAGGCGCTGGCTTACTGCGGGACGGTGAATTACCTGAATGAGCGGGCCGAACGCCATGAACGGTTGAATGCTCATGGCGTTGCCGTAATGGATATTCGGCCCGCGCAATTGGGCACCGAGCTGGTGACGCAGTATCTGAGCTGGAAAAGTACCGCGTCGCTGTGATCCCCGTCGTCGGTGCAGGCGTGCCTGCCAAGCGCTTGGCGCCATCGACTCAGGCCGACGCCGGCAGCGGCTGAAAACTGAAGTACTGCTGCAACGCCAGAATCAGTTGCCCGAACTCCGCCGGCGCGCGCCGCAGGATGAAACCGGCGTCGTAGTGCAGCGGCGTGGCGTCTTCATGGCACCACACGCAACAGGCGCTGAAATCGATGATCTGCTGGCTGCCATCGCGGGCGGGAACCTTGAGGCGTAACTGGAAATCGGCGCCAACCATCATTGGCAGCTGGCTGATCAGCATCAGCCCGTCTGCAGACACATTGCCGAGAAAGCCGACGGGTTTGTCGGTGACGCTGTTGAACACTCTGAGGTAATACGGCAACTGATGCCGTTCGATCCGGCGGTCGGTAAACATGATGTGCGGTTCGCCATGCAGGGCTCCGTCACGGAGCCGCATCTGTGCTTCGGAACGAACCTGTGCGGCAGGCCCGCTCTCCCCGCTTCCGGTGTGAACGGCGCACCAATCGCCGTCACCTCTACCACTGCCAGTCGCAGGTGTTGCGCCGTTAACGAGTCAAGGCTCCAAACGGTTTCCTTGACTATAGCGGAGCTTGTACAGACGGCCAGAATTTGTATGAGAAGCGCCGTTAGAAGCGTGTCGGCCGCACCACTGCCGCGGCACTGCGCGTCGGGTAATGGCCCAGGCTCTGCAGGGTTTCCAGACGCGCGCGAGCGCGGTAGGCGTATTCGCTGTTCGGGTACGAAGCGATGATGAACTGGTAGGTCTGCACCGCGTCGATGTACAACTTCTGCCGCTCCAGGCACTGGCCGCGCATCATCGACACTTCCGGCCACACGTAAGGGCGGGCGCGGCTGGCGCGTTCGACCTTGGACAGCTCAAGCATGACCTGCTCGCAATTGCCGCGATCATAGGCGCTGTAGGCGTTGTTCAAATGATGGTTCATCGACCAACGGGTGCAGCCCGTCATGGCGAGGACGCTGAGGGCAAGGGCGGCAATGGGCAACAATCGCATGGTGGTTCTCCTGTCTTGTGCTCTGTATCGACCCCTGCCGTGAAATCTTCAGCAGTGTTTGTGCCAGTTGTCGGTTCAATAAAGAAAACGATAAGTAGTGCAAACGAACAATGACTACACCTTCTGAGCATAGTAGCCTTCGCTGGCGCTTGAACTCAGGAGTCTTTGCATGTCCGTCCGTCGTACCAAAATCGTCGCTACCCTTGGCCCGGCCAGTAACTCGCCGGAAGTTCTCGAACAGCTGATTCTGGCTGGTCTGGACGTTGCCCGTCTGAACTTCTCCCACGGCACCCCCGACGAGCACAAGGCTCGCGCGAAGCTGGTGCGTGACCTGGCTGCCAAGCACGGCCGCTTTGTCGCCCTGCTCGGCGACCTGCAAGGCCCGAAAATCCGTATCGCCAAATTCGCCAACAAGAAGATCGAGCTGAAGATCGGTGACAAGTTCACCTTTTCCACCAGCCATCCGTTGACCGAAGGCAACCAGCAGGTGGTCGGCATCGATTACCCGGATCTGGTCAAGGACTGCGGCGTGGGCGACGAGCTGCTGCTCGACGACGGCCGTGTGGTGATGCGCGTTGATACCCAGACTGACGATGCCTTGCATTGCACCGTGACCATCGGCGGCCCGCTCTCGGACCACAAAGGCATCAACCGTCGCGGTGGCGGCCTGACTGCCCCGGCCCTGACTGAAAAAGACAAGGCCGACATCAAGCTCGCTGCGGAAATGGAAGTCGACTACCTCGCGGTGTCCTTCCCGCGTGACGCTGCCGACATGGAATATGCCCGTCAACTGCGCGACGAAGCCGGCGGCACTGCCTGGCTGGTGGCGAAGATCGAACGCGCCGAAGCCGTGGCCGACGACGAAACCCTCGACGGTCTGATCAAGGCTTCCGACGCGGTAATGGTTGCCCGTGGTGACCTCGGTGTGGAAATCGGCGATGCCGAGCTGGTGGGCATTCAGAAGAAAATCATTCTGCACGCACGTCGCCACAACAAGGCAGTGATCGTCGCGACCCAGATGATGGAGTCGATGATCCAGAACCCGATGCCGACCCGCGCCGAAGTGTCCGACGTGGCCAACGCCGTGCTCGACTACACCGACGCCGTGATGCTCTCGGCCGAATCCGCCGCAGGCCTCTACCCGCTGGAAGCCGTGCAGGCCATGGCGCGGATCTGCGTCGGCGCCGAGAAGCACCCGACCGGCAAGACCTCCAGCCACCGTATCGGCAAGGAATTCAGCCGCTGCGACGAAAGCATTGCGCTGGCGACCATGTACACCGCCAACCACTTCCCGGGCGTCAAAGCGATCATCGCCCTGACTGAAAGCGGCTTCACCCCGCTGATCATGTCGCGTATCCGCTCTTCGGTGCCGATCTACGCGTTCACCCCGCACCGCGAAGCCCAGGCCCGCGCGGCGATGTTCCGTGGCGTCTACACCATTCCGTTCGACCCGGCCTCGCTGGAACCGCACGAAGTCAGCCAGAAAGCCATCGACGAACTGACCAAGCGCGGCGTCGTGGAAAAAGGCGACTGGGTCATCCTGACCAAGGGCGACAGCTACCACACCACCGGTGGCACCAATGGCATGAAGATCCTGCACGTGGGTGACCCTCAGGTCTGAGTGACACGCTGAAAACAAAAGCCCCGGCATGTGAGTGCCGGGTTTTTTTGTTTACTGCTCTGGAAGAGCTGTCGACTGATCTGCCCTCTTCGCGAGAAAGCTCGCTCCCACAGGGACCGCATTCCCATGTGGGAGCGAGCTTGCTCGCGAAGAGGCCGGCACGTTCAGCGAAAATCTCAATGCCGTTTGATAAATCCGGTCAGCGCCGCCAATGCCTCCGGCGAACGCAGGCGCTGAGTGAACAACGCACCCTCGTGCTCGATCGCCTTGCGCAACAACTCGCGATCCGGCGCTCGCATCAACTGCTTGCTGATGCGTACCGCTTCGGTCGGCAAGTCATCAAAACGCAGCGCCATTTCCCGCGCCTTGCTCAACGCCGCTTCACCGCTGTCCAGCGCTTGAGTGGCAATCCCCCACTGCGCAGCCTGTTCACCACTGAAACCTTCGCCGAGCAACAACAGCTGCGCCGCTTTCGCCTGGCCGAGCAAGCGCGGCAGGATCAGGCTGGAACCGAATTCCGGGCACAAACCAAGATTGACGAATGGCATGCGCAGCCGGGCGTCACGGCTGACATAGACCAGATCGCAGTGCAGCAACAGGGTCGTGCCGATACCCACCGCGGCACCGGCGACAGCGGCGATCACCGGTTTGCGGCATTCGAGCAGATTGAGCATGAAGTGAAACACCGGGCTGTCGAGGTCGCTCGGCGGTTGCTCGAGGAAATCGGCGATGTCGTTGCCGGCCGTGAAGCACTCGGCGCTGCCGCTGATCAGCACAGCATTGATCTGCGGGTCGTTGCCGGCCAGCTCCAGCGCCTCGGCGAGACGGCTGTACATGGCGCGGGTCAGGGCGTTTTTCTTGTCCGGGCGGTTGAGGCGAAGCGTCAGCAAACCGCCTTCGCGTTCGAGCAAAATGGTGTCAGGCATGGCATGTCTCGCGTCTGAAAAATCAGCGCTCAACCCCGGGACAGGAACACGTCGGCCAGCAGTTGATTGCGCGGCAATCCGGCCAGGTACAAGCGCTTGGCGAAGGCGTCGACGCTGGCCGTCGAGCCGCAGACTAAGGCCAGGGTCTGCCGGGAAACAAGGCGCAGTTGCGCCAGGGCGTCGGCCGACCCGGCCGCTGTCCATAGCTCGACGCTGAGGTTTTCGCGCTGCGCGGCCAATGCGGCAAGGGGTTTGGCCAAATAGTGCTCGCGTTCGTCATGGGCCAGGTGAATGACGCGGATAGCGCCTTGGTGATCCTGCCGCAAGGCTTCGCGCAACACGCCGAACAATGGGCCTAAACCGGTGCCGGCGGCCAGCAGCCACAGCGGCCGGGCGTGCCAGTCCGGGTCGTAGTGCAAGGCGCCGCCGCGCAGTTCGCCGAGGCGGATCGAGTCGCCGATCTGCAGCTTGCGCGCAGCGTCGATGAATTCGCCGGGCTGACGGCAATCGAGGTGAAATTCAAGGAATCGGTCTTCTTGCGGCAGGCTCGCCAGCGAGTACGGACGGGCGACGTGGCCGATCCACAGCACCAGATGCTGGCCAGCGCTGTAGCGCAGTGGCCGTTGCGGGGTCAGGCGCAGGCGCAGAACGTTGCCGCTGAGCCAGTCCAGCGCCTCGACCAGCGCCGGGCGACCGTCGGCGATCGGATCGAACGTGTGCACCTGCAGATCTTCTGTTACCTGGCATTGGCAGGCCAGCCGCCAGCCTTGCAGGCGTTGTTCGGCGCTCAAGGCGTCCGGGCGGTTGTCGCTGGGCAGGCCTTGCACGCATTGCACCAGACAGGTGTGGCAACTGCCGGCGCGACAGCTGTAGGGCACGGCGACACCGTTTTGATTGAGACTGTCGAGCAGGTTGCTGCCCGCTTCAACCGTCCACTGCCGATCACCGACACGCAATTCAGGCATCGACGTTCTCCCACGCGGCGGCACAACGATTGCGTCCGTCACGCTTGGCCCGGTACAGCGCCTGATCGGCACGCTGCAAGGCTTCGTCCAGATCATCGCCGACGGACAGCAGGGTCATGCCCGCCGACAGGCTCAGATTACGCACTTGCAGGCCCATCAATTCAACCTCGCTGAAGGCAATGCGCAAGCGTTCGCAACAGGCCGTCAGCCGTTCGGCATCGCAGTCGGGCACCAGCACCACGAATTCCTCGCCACCATAGCGAGCCAGCACGTCGCCGTCGCGCAAGCAGGCTTGCGCCACGCCGGCAAACGCTTGCAGCACCTGATCGCCGGCCGCGTGGCCATGCAGGTCATTGATGCGTTTGAAGTGATCCAGATCGATCAGCGCCAGCCCGTGCATCACGTTGCTGTCCAGCTCATTCAGCTCGCGCGAGGCGATGCGCAGGAAGTGTCGGCGATTGAACAGCCCGGTCAATTCGTCGGTGGCAACCAGATCTTCGAGCTGACGCATCATCCCGCGCAAGGTGTCCTGATGCGCCTGCAAGGCAAACCGACGCTGCCGCTGGCGTTGCCGCGAAACCTGCACAAACCGGGCGTAGAGCACCAGCCACGCCAGCACCATCGCCAGAATGCACACCTGCAATGCCGCAAGCGCAGGCTCGGCGAGGCGCAAGTGGTAGGCGTCCCACAGGGTGATCGCGCAGAAACTGAAAAACACCAGCAGCGCGCACCGGATGAACACGTGTCGAGTGAGATGAAACAGGCCGAACAGCAGGATCAGCACATAGAACACCAGAAACGCGCCGCGCGCCTCGTCGACATGGGCGATCAGCCAGGTCTGCCAGCCCAGTCCCATCAATACTTGCGCTTCGGTCAGGCTGGGGTCGACGAAGCGCTGGTTGCGACCGCTCCAGAACAGCCCGAACAGCGTCGCCTGGCTGATGACCACCAGGGCACTGCCGATGGCAACGCCACTAAGCGATTGCTGGTAATGCCCGGTGAAAAACGCCAGCCACAGCAGCAGCAAAGCCAATCCGTAGGTGGCCGCAGCGAGGGCGAAGCGTTTAAGCAAAAGGCGTTGAATGGCGTTATGGGTCAATCGTTGACTCACCGTGCGATAGGAGGCTGACCGAGTGTCCTACTCTACAGACCGGATGCCACTTTAGAGGCCCGGTCGCTAAATGACCACCGATTTTCGGGCCGGGAAAATGGCGTCAAAAACCCACATATTCAGTGTAGGAGCTGCCGCAGGCTGCGATCTTCTGATCTTGACCTTAAAAACAAAATCAAAAGATCGCAGCCTGCGGCAGCTCCTACAGGAATATGCGAAAGACATGCGACCAACGAATGACTGCCGGCGCGTGTATGCCCCTTTGATGCGCGGTATACTGCCGCGCCTTTTTAGCGTCGCGCCAGCAGCCCCGGCGTGCCTTGAAAGGTGCTTGCGACCGACCGATGCACCCAAGCCGCAGGCACCTTATTGAATGTTCCCGTCTTTTAGAGGAGCGCGACTCATGACCGTGATCAAGCAAGACGACCTGATTCAGAGCGTTGCCGACGCCCTGCAGTTCATTTCCTATTACCACCCCGTCGATTTCATCCAGGCGATGCACGAAGCCTACCTGCGCGAAGAATCGCCAGCGGCCCGTGATTCGATGGCGCAGATCCTGATCAACTCGCGCATGTGCGCGACCGGCCACCGCCCGATCTGCCAGGACACCGGTATCGTTACTGTGTTCGTGCGTGTCGGCATGGACGTGCGCTGGGATGGCGCCACCATGGGCTTGGACGACATGATCAACGAAGGCGTGCGTCGCGCCTACAACCTGCCGGAAAACGTCCTCCGCGCCTCGATCCTCGCCGACCCGGCGGGCGCTCGCAAGAACACCAAGGACAACACCCCGGCCGTGATCCATTACTCCATCGTCCCGGGCAACACCGTGGAAGTGGACGTGGCGGCCAAGGGCGGCGGTTCCGAGAACAAGTCGAAAATGGCCATGCTCAACCCGTCCGACTCGATCGTTGACTGGGTATTGAAGACCGTCCCGACCATGGGCGCCGGCTGGTGCCCACCGGGCATGCTCGGCATCGGTATCGGCGGCACCGCCGAGAAAGCCGCGGTGATGGCCAAGGAAGTGTTGATGGAATCCATCGACATTCACGAGCTCAAGGCCCGTGGCCCGCAGAACCGCATCGAAGAAATGCGTCTGGAGCTGTTCGAGAAGGTCAACCAGTTGGGCATCGGCGCCCAGGGCCTGGGTGGCCTGACCACCGTGCTCGACGTGAAAATCATGGACTACCCGACACACGCGGCCTCGCTGCCGGTGTGCATGATCCCCAACTGCGCTGCCACCCGTCACGCACACTTCGTGCTCGACGGTTCCGGCCCGGCCTCGCTGGAAGCGCCACCGCTGGACGCCTACCCGGAAATCGTCTGGGAAGCTGGCCCGTCGGCCCGTCGCGTCAACCTCGACACCCTGACTCCGGAAGACGTGCAGAGCTGGAAGCCGGGCGAAACCGTGCTGCTCAACGGCAAGATGCTCACCGGTCGCGACGCGGCGCACAAGCGCATGGTCGAGATGCTCAACAAGGGCGAAACCCTGCCGGTCGACCTCAAGGGTCGCTTCATCTACTACGTCGGCCCGGTTGATCCGGTCGGTGACGAAGTGGTTGGCCCTGCCGGCCCGACCACCGCGACGCGGATGGACAAGTTCACCCGCCAGATCCTTGAGCAGACCGGCCTGTTGGGCATGATCGGCAAGTCCGAGCGTGGCCCGACCGCGATCGAGGCGATCAAGGACAACAAGGCTGTGTACCTGATGGCTGTCGGCGGCGCCGCTTACCTGGTTGCGCAAGCGATCAAGAAGTCCAAGGTGCTGGCGTTTGCCGAGCTGGGCATGGAAGCGATCTACGAGTTCGAGGTCAAGGACATGCCGGTCACCGTGGCGGTGGACAGCAAAGGTGAGTCGGTGCACATCACCGGTCCCGCAATCTGGCAACAGAAGATCAGCGAAAGTCTGGCGGTGGAAGTGCAGTAAGCTTCTGGCGTCATGAAAACGGCCGGTGCATCCGCAAAGATGCCCCGGCCGTTTTTCGTTGACGATGACCGAGCGCCATTAAACACCCTGTGATGGGCTTGATCCGCTACCGAGATGCTCATGCAGCCGCCCAAACGGTTTCCGCTCGTTTGGCCTCGGCTGGAATCTGCCAGGCTGAGTGAGGTCATCCGACGCACCAACAAGGACATACCGCGACAGCGAGCACGCGGGCCGGGGCCATGCTATGGTCTCGGCCCGACTTTTCTGACCGTTTGCGCCCAGCATGCTGCCGACTTCCCGTACCCTGCGTCTGTCGTTGTATTCCCTGCTGATCATTGCCGGCACGGTCGTGGCCGCGACGCTCGCCATGCGCCACGCCGAGCGGCAGGCGCAGGAAGAAGACGCCGCGCGCGCCAACCAGCAACTGGCGCTGTACGCCAATTCACTGCACACGCTGATTGATCGCTACCGCGCCCTGCCCGCCGTGCTGGCGCTGGATCCGCAATTGCGTTCGGCGCTGGCTGGCCCTGTCGACGCCGCGCAGCAAGCGGCACTGAATCTGAAGCTGGAAAAAATCAACGGTGCAGCGCAATCCTCGACCCTTGAATTGCTGGATCGCACCGGCCGGGCCGTCGCCGCCAGCAACTGGCGCTTGCCCAGCAGCTACGTGGGTCACAATTACGGCTTCCGCCCTTACTTCAGCCAGACTCGCACCCAAGGCACCGGACGTTTTTACGCGGTGGGTGTGACCAGTGGGATTCCCGGTTATTTCCTTTCCAGCGCGGTGCTCGGCGACGACGGCGAGTTCCTCGGTGCGATGGTGGTCAAGCTGGAATTTCCCGAGCTGGAGCGCGAATGGAGCCAGGGCAGCGACACGCTGCTGGTCAGCGATGCGCGCGGGATCATCTTCATCGCCAATCAACCCGGTTGGCGTTATCGCGCCTTGCGGCCGCTGAGCGCGGACGATCTGGCCGAGATCAAATCCACGCGTCAGTACGACAAACAATCGCTGGTACCGCTGACTCATTTGCCGCTAAGGCGCTTCGATGACAACAGCGATCTGCGCCGGGTCGAGGGCCCGGACGGCACTGCCGACTATCTTTGGGAATCGCTACCACTGACGACCGAGGGCTGGACCCTGCACCTGCTGCGCCGCCCGCAAGTGGCTTTCGAGGATTTGCGCAACGCCGCGCTGGCTGCCGCCGGAGTGTGGCTGGCGCTGGTGTTTTTGTTGCTGTTTCTCAGTCAGCGCTGGCGGCTGGCCAAGGTCCGTCAGCGCAATCGCGAAGAACTCGAGCGCCTGGTCGAAGAACGCACCCGCGACTTGCGCACCGCGCAGGAAGGTCTGGTGCAATCGGCCAAACTCGCCGCGCTGGGGCAGATGTCCGCCGCGCTGGCCCACGAAATCAATCAACCGCTGACCGCCCAGCGCATGCAACTGGCCACCCTGCGCCTGCTGCTCGAACATGGCCGCGTCGATGACGCCTATAAGGCGCTGAAACCGGTGGACGACATGCTCACGCGCATGGCCGCCCTCACCGGCCACCTCAAGACCTTCGCCCGCAAAAGTCCGAGCGGTTTGCGCGAACGCCTGGATCTGGCGACGGTGGTCGATCAGTCGCTGCAACTGCTCGATGCGCGCCTGCGTGACGAGCAGGTCAGCCTGGTGCTGCATCTGGCACGCCCGGCGTGGGTGCGCGGTGATGCGATTCGCCTGGAACAAGTGCTGATCAATGTGCTGCGCAATGCACTGGATGCCATGCAGGGTAAAGCCTGCAAGCGCGTCGAAATCCGCCTCGAAGCGGATGAGCAATTGTGGCGGCTCAGCGTCAGCGACAACGGCGGCGGCATTGCCGAAGAACACCTGGGCCAGGTGTTCGATCCTTTCTTTACCACCAAACCGGTGGGGGACGGTCTCGGCCTGGGGCTGGCGGTCTCATTCGCCATCGTGCATGAATCCGGCGGGCGCCTGAGCGTCGAGAATGGCGAACACGGCGCGGTGTTCAGCCTGACCCTGCCAATCGATCTGGAGGCACACATCTGATGCTCGACTCGGTGATGGTGATCGACGATGAAAGCAGCATTCGCAACGCCGTCGAACAGTGGCTGAGCCTGTCGGGGTTCCAGGTGCAACTGTTCAGCCGCGCCGAAGAATGCCTCGCGGCGCTCCCCGAACATTTTGCCGGAGTGATACTGAGCGACGTGCGCATGCCCGGCATGGACGGTTTGCAATTGCTCGCCGCCGTGCAAAAGCGCGACGCCGATCTGCCAGTGATTCTGCTCACCGGCCATGGCGACGTGCCGATGGCGGTCGAGGCGATGCGCGATGGCGCCTACGACTTTCTGGAAAAACCATTCAGCCCGGAAACGCTGCTGGGCAGCCTGCGCCGGGCGCTGGACAAGCGCCGTCTGGTGCTGGAAAACCGCGCCCTGCACGAGCTGGCCGACAACCGCGCGAAGCTGGATGCGACGCTGCTGGGCGTATCCCGGGGTTTGCAGACATTGCGTCGGCAGGTGCTGGATCTGGCGAAGTTGCCGGTCAACGTGCTGATCCGTGGCGAAACCGGCAGCGGCAAGGAACTGGTCGCGCGTTGCCTGCACGATTTCGGCCCCCGCGCCGGCAAGCCGTTCGTGGCGCTGAACTGCGCGGCGATTCCGGAGCAACTGTTCGAGGCCGAGCTGTTCGGCCATGAGAGCGGCGCGTTTACCGGCGCCTCGGGCAAGCGCATCGGCAAACTGGAATACGCCGATGGCGGCACGCTGTTTCTCGACGAGATCGAAAGCATGCCGCTGGCCCAGCAGGTGAAATTGCTGCGGGTCTTGCAGGAGCAAAAGCTCGAACGGCTGGGATCGAACCAAAGCATTCGTGTCGATTTGCGTATCGTCGCGGCGACCAAACCGGACCTGCTCGACGAAGCCCGCGCCGGGCGTTTTCGCGAGGATCTGGCGTATCGTCTGAACGTTGCCGAACTGCGCCTGCCGCCGCTGCGTGATCGCCGCGAAGACATTCCGTTGCTGTTCGAGACCTTTGCCCACAACGCCGCTCAGCGCCTGGGCCGAACGTTTGCGCCGCTGACAGGCGCGCAATTAAGCCATCTGCTCAGCCACGACTGGCCGGGCAACGTGCGCGAACTGGCCAACGTCGCTGAGCGTCAGGTGTTGGGGCTGGATGAACCGGTCACCGGGATTGACCCTGGGCAATCGCTGGCGGCGCAGCAGGAAGCCTTCGAAGCGCACTGCCTGCGCGCGGCATTGACCCGGAACAAAGGGGATGTGAAAGCGGTGCTTGAGGAGCTGCAACTGCCGCGCCGGACATTCAATGAAAAGATGCAGCGACATGGGTTGAGTCGGGAGATGTTTGTCTCCGACAGCTGAGTTGATCGTTCCCACGCTCCGCGCGGGAATGCAGCCCGGGACGCTCCGCGTCCCCTTCGAAGCCGAAGGCGGAGCGTCTGTTGAGGCATTCCCACGCAGAGCGTGGGAACGATCAC